>JAFTNZ010000011.1 GCA_017451645.1 Bacteroidaceae bacterium
TCTCATTACCTTTTCATCAATCCAATCTGATATACTATAATCTTGCTGTTTCATATATTCTGCAATACGATTGCAAATATAATCAATTTATGATGATTATCGCAAGTTCATTGCATATTATTTTGTTCTGCTTGGTAATATTTGTCGTTTCTCTCACTTTTTAATGCTATAAACAGATTAATTTCACTCTTATTTCTCATGTACAAACCCTCCAACACCTTTTGCCTTATTCTGCTCGCCTCATAGGTACTTAGTCTAAATGCAAGAGCAATGACCACTTCAAGATTGTAGAATGTAGCCCAACTTTTAGGCATAGCCAAATCACATCGTTGGGTAGCTGCAGGGCAAAGCATTTCACTCTTGTATGTCGCTTTTATGGCAGCTCGGAGTGTCGGGGACATTGTAACCTTTAATCCGAATATGGCGGCCAACGAAACGTTGACATCTATAAAAGTATTTATTAGGACTAATTATGATGAAATTTCAAAATTATACTTTTAAAGCGTTCTTACATAAACTGCAGAAATGAACAAATAATGTTTATATGTTCTTTGACAGGTTTGAGGAAATAACTGATTGAAAACTTTTGTGATTAAATGTTATGGTGTATCTTTGCACGGATAAATGAATTCCCGTCCCGTCACAGATAATGAGTAGCCATTTGTTTATAGGGTAGAATTAAGATATAAAAGTGAAATGATGAAAAGAAGTTATTTGTTATTATTGATGTTTGCCTTGTTGGCAAATAGTTGTGATGATGATGATAAGAAAGTAGTCGCACCTCCTGTGAGCCATAATATGAGTATTGGCATCAGGGCTGTCTGGTCGGACGATTTATTAAAATTCGTTACTCCTGTTTTGAACTATACAGATGTTGATGGATTGCATGAAAAAACTGTTGAAGACACGATGATGGTGGATGAAATCTGGAATATTGGGGAAGAAACTTTTGACTTTTACAGCCAATCGTGGAACTACGTTTTTGATTATGCCTATGAGGACGGAGATTCCGTAGCCGATTTGAAACTGACATATCTGGCGAAGGAACACTCTGAGATTGTGGATACGGCAACCTATACCTTCAGACATAGTTTTTCTGTCTCCAGTATCCTTATGTCCTATGTGGATGATGAAGGCAAGATTACTGTTTACAATTATTCTGGTGGGCAGGAATCTCCAAGCGAAGTACAATGCTTGGGTTCAGAGGCAAGACGTATTATAGATTCATTAATTTGCCATCCGTTTGAACGGAAAATAATTTTCCACAAAGGGGATGTTGGTGTAGAATGATGAAAGGACTGTTTCAGTGCTTTCTCTCCATCCATTTGCGCCGTTCGGTGCTGTCCATTTTCTCAATGGCATAGCGTAGCATGGTGCGGGGCATGGTGGCAGCATGTTTGTCCAGGAAGGTGCGTAGCAGGGAGATGTCGCGCTTGCCCATTTCGCGTAGCATCCAGCCGACGGCTTTCTGCATCAGTTCGTGATTGGAATTTACCAGTTTGTCGGCCAGTGCAAAAGTGTCGCCGAAGTCGCCCCGACGGATGAAGGTGAGCGTGCTTACCATGGCGATGCGCCGCTCCCACAGGAGAGGACTGTCGGCTAGCCGGTAGAGAATCATGCGGTCTGCTTCCCCACAAAGGTGCTCGCCTACGATGTTGGGTGCGGAAAGGTCCACAAGATCCCAATTGTTGATGCGTTCCGTACGGCTCAGGTAGAGGTCAAAGATGATCTGCTTCTGCTCTACGGATGCTTGTTTGTACTGTATCACCAGTATCAGTAGAGCACACATGCGGTACTCGTGCCACTCGCTGTCGAGCAAACGGCTCACCACCTCCAAAGGGGCATGGCTGTATTGTTTGGCTACCAAGCGGATGTTGGGTACGGCGATTCCCAGAAACCTGTCTCCTTCGCCATATTCCCCTTTTCCTGTCTTGAAGAATCGGGGAAGCACAACGGCCTTCTCCCCATCGATGTATTGGCGGAGAGATTGGATAATGGCATTCTGCATACAACCGTCTTTCAATGCTATTTTGTCAACAGTCTGTTGATTTCTGCTTCAAGCTGTTCAATATCCTTGATGTCGGAATTCCGCTTATAAAGTCCGTTGTCCCGGTCGATAAGGAAATAGGTAGGCAAATCAGTAACCCTGTAGGTGGTGGCTGAAGTGCCGTCAGCATCGCGCACACATATCCATGGCAGATTGTCAGCTGAAGTCTTCCAGAAGTGTTCGTCAGGATCGAAAGAGACCTGATAGATTTCCAATCCTTGCGGAGCATACTTGCTGTACAGTTCGCGTAAAGCGATGTTGCGTGCCGGTGAGGCCTGATTCATATACACTGTGAAGTCCAACAGCACCACTTTCCCCTTCAGCTCGCTCAGTGTCCGGTTCGATCCACGCATGTCCGGCAGGGCCAAATCGAACAATGTAACCTCCTTGACCAATTCTTCGGGGATTACCTGTGGAGCCTGTTTGCGTGTCTGCCTCATTCCGCGCATGGCTATGTTGTGCAGATTGGATGTCCGCAACGAATGAGGGTAAGCAAGATCCCACGATGTGGCTACTGCTGCAAAGGTGCGTACATCCTCGCGGCTTGCCTCAGGATTGAATAGCGGTGTGCCATTGATGCGCTGGAAAAGGGCATAGTAGGCATATCCAGAACGTGGTGCCCGGTAGATGTACTCATGCTTCATGTGCTCCTTGTAGTTCTCCACCAGCAGGCTGACACTGTCTTGGAGGTCTCCGGGAAGCATGCCTCTGGAAACCAGGGTGCGTATTTTCCCCTGTATGTCCATTTGAGCCAGGGTTATCTTCTTGATGTATTGGCTCTCTTCCGAGCCCTCTACTGTGTAGTCGGTCTGCATGGAGGGCAGTTGGGCCTTCACTGTGATGGTCTCTGTCGAATCGACTCCTAAGTTGATGACCTGACTGCCGATGCGCAGCCGGTAGAAATCGGGAGCATCGGGAGCTTTGCGGCTGAAGTCGAAACGTCCGGCCTTGTCCAGACGGATGGAGTCAACGACTTTGATTCCGTCGATGGCTGCTTCCTCCAGATAGAGCACTTTGTCTGCGGCTTCAGCTATCTCGCCTTCGATTCGGAACTGTGGGGTATTCTCGCATGCAGCCAACATCAGCAATACAGAGCAGACTGCGGGTACATTATATTTACTCATATAGGTTTGTTGTGTAATGGAAATATGCGGCAAAGGTACAATCCTTACCGCCAAAATGACGCATTTTTCGTATTAAAATTATAAAAAAGAAGCATCTCTGTTACTTTTCTTGCTTTTTCTTGCTCATTATCAAGCAGAAAACCGTATCTTTGCACGATTTTCCGAAAGAAAGTACAAAATTATAATTTTTATTTAGATGAACGTAATAACAAAAGAGGTCAAGTTGCCTGATGGAAGAACCATCACACTTGAGACGGGAAAGTTGGCAAAGCAGGCCGATGGTTCGGTGATGCTGCGCATGGGTAACACCGTGTTGCTGGCTACTGTTTGTGCCGCAAAGGATGCAGTTCCCGGTACAGATTTTATGCCTTTACAGGTAGAGTATAAAGAGAAATATGCGGCTTTCGGCCGTTTCCCCGGTGGCTTCACCAAACGCGAGGGAAAGGCGTCGGATTATGAAATCCTGACCTGCCGTCTGGTGGACCGCGCTCTTCGTCCTCTATTCCCCGATAACTATCATGCAGAGGTATATGTAAACATCATTCTGTTCTCTGCTGACGGCGTGGATATGCCCGATGCATTGGCCGGTCTGGCAGCTTCTGCCGCTCTTGCTGTGAGCGACATTCCTTTCGGAGGTCCTATCTCTGAGGTCCGTGTGGCTCGTATCAATGGTGAGTTCGTTATCAACCCCACTTTCCAACAGCTCGAAGAGGCCGATATGGACCTGATGGTTGCCGCCACTTACGAAAACATCATGATGGTGGAAGGCGAAATGAAGGAAGTTTCAGAGCAAGATTTGCTCGAAGCCATGAAGGTAGCTCACGCTGCCATCAAGGACCACTGCAAGGTACAGATGGAGTTGATGGAAGAGTGTGGCACCGTACAGAAGCGCGAATATTGTCACGAAGAGAACGACGAAGAACTCCGCAAAGCCGTTCGTGAGGCTTGCTACGACAAGGCATACGCCATTGCACAGAGCGGCAATTGCAACAAGCACGAGCGTGGCGAGGCTTTCGAAGCCATCCGCGAAGAGTTCAAGGCCCAGTTCACTGAAGAGGAACTGGAGACGAAGGCTGCCCTTATCGACCGCTACTACCACGATGTGGAGAAAGAGGCCATGCGCCGCTGCATCCTCGATGAAGGCAAGCGTCTCGATGGCCGTAAGACTACCGATATCCGTCCTATCTGGTGCGAAGTAAGCCCGCTGCCCGGTCCTCACGGTTCTGCCATCTTTACTCGTGGTGAGACTCAGTCGCTCACCAGCGTGACATTGGGTACCAAGCTCGATGAGAAGATTGTGGACGACGTACTCGACCAACACCGCGAGCGTTTCCTCCTTCACTACAACTTCCCTCCCTTCTCAACAGGCGAAGCTCGTCCCCAGCGTGGTGTAGGCCGTCGCGAAATCGGTCACGGCCATTTGGCATGGCGTGCGTTGAAGGGACAGATTCCTGCAGACTATCCATACTCTGTCCGCGTAGTTTCTGATATTCTTGAGTCAAACGGTTCTTCTTCAATGGCTACCGTATGTGCCGGAACATTGGCACTGATGGATGCCGGTGTGAAGATGGCTAAGCCTGTGTCAGGTATTGCTATGGGACTTATCAAGAATGCCGGTGAAGAGAAGTATGCCGTATTGAGTGACATCCTTGGCGACGAGGACCACTTGGGCGACATGGACTTCAAGGTGACAGGTACACGCGATGGTATCACTGCCACTCAGATGGACATCAAGGTGGATGGCCTTTCATACGAGATTCTGGAGAAAGCCCTGCTTCAAGCTAAGGAAGGCCGCGAGCACATCCTCGGCAAGATTACCGAGTGTATCGCTGAGCCTCGTGCCGAGCTGAAGGACCATGCTCCTCGCATCGAAGTGATGATTATCCCGAAGGAGTTCATCGGTGCGGTGATTGGCCCCGGTGGCAAGATTATCCAAGGTATGCAGGAAGAGACCGGTGCCACTATCACTATCGATGAAATTGACGGTGTAGGCAAGATTGAGGTTGCCGGTACCAACAAGCAGTGCATCGAGTCAGCCATGAACATGATCAAGGCCATCGTTGCTATCCCTGAGGTAGGCGAAGTTTATACAGGTAAGGTACGCAGCGTAATGCCTTACGGTTGCTTCGTAGAGTTCCTGCCCGGCAAGGACGGATTGCTCCACATCAGCGAGATTGACTGGAAGCGCCTGGAGACTGTAGAAGAGGCAGGTATCAAGGAAGGCGACGACATTGAAGTGAAATTGCTCGACATCGATCCTAAGACAGGCAAGTTCAAACTCTCGCGTCGCGTACTGTTGGAGAAGCCCGCTGACTACGTAGAGCGTCCCGCACGCCGTGAGCGTCCTGAACGTCGTCCTCGCAGAGATTGATATAAATACGGAGATCCTGACGTATATCAGTTACGTTCGGCAGCATCTCCAGACAAAATACAAACGCAGACTACACACAACGGGCAACGTCAGTGTCGTCTGCGTTTTATTTTTTATAGAATGGAGATACCTTATTATATAATGGTAATGTTATTATGAAGAAAACACTTGTAGATTTATTTGAAGCCTCGGTGAAGCAGTATCCCGAGAACACATTCTTGTTGGAAAAGACAGGAAAAGCATTCGAACCTACCACTTACAGAGAGGTGAAGCAGCAGGTTTATCGTCTGGGTGCAGGTTTGCAGGCTTTAGGAGTGAAGAAAGGAGACACCATGGCCTTGCTCAGTGAAGGAAGAAATCTGTGGGTCATCGGTGAATTGGCCATGTTCTATGCAGGTGCCATCAACGTTCCCCTTTCCATCAAATTGGAGGAAAGCAACGACCTGCTTTTCCGGCTCATTCATGGCGATGTGAAGTTTATCATGGTGTCTGCCACCCAATTGAAAAAGGTACGTCTGATTAAAGACCGTCTGCCTGAAGTGCAGAGAATTATTGTTTTCGACAAGCTCGACAATTACGAAGAGCGAGAGATTGCTCTGGAAGAGGTGCTGCAACAGGGGGATGCCTTTTTGGCTTCACACACCGAAGAGGAGTTCCTGAGTGTGGCCAACTCTATCCAAAACGACGATTATGCCACCATCACTTATACGAGTGGGACTACAGCTGATCCCAAAGGTGTGGTGCTTACTCACCGCAACTATACTGCCAATGTGGAACAATCGCTGACACTGGTGAATGTTGACCAGACCTGGCGGACACTTATCATCCTTCCTTTGGATCATTGCTTTGCACACGTGGTGGGATTCTACATTATGATGTCTGTGGGAGCCACTGCGGCTACTGTGCAGGTGGGACGTACCCCGCTGGAGTCGCTGAAAAACATCCCGCAAAATATCAAGGAGGTGAAGCCTACATTCATTCTGAGTGTACCGGCATTGGCAAAAACTTTCAAGAAAAACGTCGAAAACGGCATACGTGCCAAGGGAAAAACCACTGTCAGACTCTTCAATATGGGCCTGAAGCTGAGGCAGACATATTATGGCGACAGCAACCTCGACCCTAAGGGATGGCGCCTGTTGCTGAAACCCTTGGTGGCACTCTTCGACAAACTCATATTCTCTAAAGTGCGCGAGAATTTTGGTGGCGAACTCAGGTTCTTCATCGGTGGAGGAGCGTTGCTTGACAAAGACTTGCAGAAGTTCTATGTGGGCATCGGCATCCCCATGTATCAGGGGTATGGCCTTTCAGAAGCTACACCCGTAATTTCCTCCAATGGCCCCGACCTCTACCGCTTCGGCTCCAGCGGAAAGTTGGTCAAGCCCATTGAAGTGACCATCTGTGATCCTGACGGAAAAGAGTTGCCTGTCGGTCAGGAAGGAGAGATTGTAGTGAAAGGTGAGAATGTGATGGCCGGATATTGGAAGAACCCGGAGTCAACGGCAGAGACTGTCCGCGACGGACGCTTGTACACCGGCGACCTTGGATATATGTCTCATGAAGGGTTGCTCTACGTGAAGGGACGTTTCAAGAGCCTGCTTATCAGTAGCGATGGAGAGAAATACAGTCCTGAAGGCATCGAGGAGGCATTGGTGGAGAAGTCGCGTTATCTGGACCAGGTTATGCTCTACAACAACCAGTCGGCCTACACCACGGCCCTTGTGGTTCCCAACAAAGAACAACTCAAACGCCACCTCGAACGGCTGGGACTGGCTCCTGATACTGAAGAAGGCCGCAAGGCTGCTTTGCAGAAACTGGAGGCAGAGATGAACAAGTTCAAGAAAGGTGGTGAATTCGAAGGAATGTTCCCCGAACGCTGGTTGCCCAGCTGCTTTGCTGTGTTGCCGGAACCATTCACTGAACAAAACCAAATGATTAACAGCAGCCTGAAGATGGTGCGTGGAAAGATAGAAAAGGCATATGCCGGACGCATCAGTGACCTCTATACGGCCGAGGGCAAGCAGCTGCTCAACGAAAATAACTTGAAGAGTATCTGGTAAGGAAGTACTCTTTTCAGGTTCTACGAACTCAAATTTCGAAGGTGTGCATTCTATGTTTTATTTGCATAGAAACATAGAATGCACACCTTCGAACTCTTATAGAATCATACATTCAGTTTCCAACTGAATCCGTCCTTGGTATCCTTGATTTCAAAACCGAGGGCGGTAAGTTGGTCACGGATAAGGTCACTGGTAGCCCAGTCCTTGGCAGCCTTGGCTTTCATACGTTGTTCAAGCAGCATGTCCACCACCTTGCCAAATGCTTCTTCACGGCGTCCGTCACCATCGCCCTTCTCTTCCTTCAATCCCAAGATTTCAAACAGGAAGGTATGGAACAGGCTCTTCAGTTCCTCCAAATCCTCTGCATTCAGAGTTGCTTTCTTGTCGAGCACAGTGTTGATGATGCGGCAACCATCGAACAGGTGCGAGATGACGATGGGTGTGTTCAAATCATCGTTCATGGCATCGTAGCACTTCTGGCGCAACTCCTTCACATCGATGCTGCTGGCCGCTGCAGGCTGGATGCGCTCCAGATTGCCTACGGCCTCCATCAGACGGGCCAATCCCTTTTCACTGGCTTGCAATGCCTCGTTACCGAAATCAACCGTACTGCGGTAGTGGGCCTGCAGGATGAAGAAACGGATGGTCATGGGGCTGTATGCCTGCTCAAGGAGAGGGTGTGAACCGGCAAAGAATTCGCTCAGGTTGATGAAGTTGTTGTATGACTTGCCCATCTTCTGTCCGTTGATGGTAATCATGTTGTTATGCATCCAATAGTGTACCATGTCGTCGCCTTGGCTGGCCACACTCTGTGCTATCTCGCACTCATGATGGGGGAAGACAAGGTCCATACCTCCACCGTGGATGTCGAAATGGCTGCCCAGATACTTGCGTCCCATAGCTGTACACTCGCAGTGCCATCCGGGGAATCCGTCACTCCAGGGGCTGGGCCAACGCATGATATGTTCCGGTTGGGCACATTTCCACAAGGCAAAGTCTGCAGGGTTGCGCTTCTCATCCTGTCCATCCAACTCGCGGGTGGTGTTCAGGACATCGTCAAGATTGCGTCCCGACAATTTGCCGTAGTGGTGATCCTTGTTGTACTTGGCCACATCAAAATAGACAGACCCTTTGCTTTCATAGGCATAGCCGTTGTCAAGAATCTCCTGTACCAGTGCTATCTGTTCCATGATATGTCCCGAAGCATGCGGTTCGATGCTGGGTGGAAGCACATTCAGCGCTTCCATGGCCTTGTGGTAACGGTTCAGGTAATGCTGTACCACCTCCATAGGCTCCAGTTGCTCCAAGCGGGCCTTCTTGGCAATCTTGTCCTCACCTTCGTCGGCATCATGTTCCAGATGACCCACATCGGTAATGTTGCGTACATAGCGCACCTTGTATCCCAAGTGGGTCAGGTAGCGGTATAGGATGTCAAACGTAATGGCCGGACGGGCGTGTCCCAGGTGTGCATCGCCATAGACAGTAGGTCCGCACACATACATTCCCACATGCGGAGCATGAAGGGGCTTGAAGGCCTCTTTCTGGCGCTTCAGTGTGTTATAGATAAGCAGTGTCTGTTCCATATTCATCTCAATTTTTCCGGCAAAGATACGGAATCCTATCAGATTGACCAAAAGAAGCAGAGGCAAATTTCCTTAGTGTAACAGCCGGCGACTGAGATAGCGGACCGGATACCACACAGACAGGCATCCTACAACCAGTACGGTAAGGAAAACAAAACATACATCGGTAGCTTCGACACTCACCGGATAGGCATCAACCAGAAAGCCGCCCTGAGAGCCGAGGGCCACCAGACCGAAATGTTCTTGCAAGAAGCAGAGCAACAGCCCCAGTACAATGCCGGCTGCTGCACCGATAAAGGATATCAGGCATCCTTCGATAAAGAAGATTCTTGTAATCAGGTGGTTGTCGGCACCCAAGTTGCGCAGGGTCTGCACATCATCCCGTTTGTCGATGATGAGCATCGAGAGGGTTCCTACAATATTGAAGCAGGCCACGGCCAGAATGAACGTGAGGAACAGGTAGGAAATCAGTTTCTCTATTTCCATGATGCGGAAGACGTCCGTCTGCTGCTCGTAGCGGTTGTGTACGGCATACTCTTTGCCAAGCAGGTTGCGTATTTGCTGCTGTATGGAGGCGGCATCTGCATCGGTAGCCAACTTCAGCTCTACAGACGAAACCTCCGTGCTGTCGTATCCGAAAAGGTTGCGGGCAAAATCGAGGGAAGTGAGCATATACGAAGCATCGTACTTTTGTTGGTTGACAACGAATGCCACTCCGGGCGAATAGAGCCAGTCCCGCCGGAAGCCGGACGAAGGATTGGCCACGTTGATTTGTACACCGCGTTTGGGGACAAACACTTCGATAGGATCTACCGGATGGAGGCCTGTGCCCAAGGTGGCAGCCAGCTGTATGCCCGGCACACCATAATGCACCACCTCATCAGCCAGCCGGAAGGTTCCGCGGCCATAGAGAATGCTGTCTATGGCAGTCAGTTGGCGGAAGTTTTCCTCTACACCTTTGATGGTGGCCACCTCCTGCCTTCCTTTGTAGCGGAGCATGGCATTCTCTTCCACGCTGAGCATGGCCACCTCCACTCCCGGCAACTCGCGCACCTGGCGTACTGCAGGGGCTTCGCTGTCAAATGTCCCACCATGGGTGGCTGTAATCTTCAAGTCAGGATCGAAAGCGGTAAAGAAACCGGCAACCAACTCCCTGAAACCGTTGAAGACAGACAATGTACAGACAAGTGCCAGCGTAGCCAACGCCACCCCACAGACGGAAATGCCGGAAATGATGTTGATGGCATGGTGCGACTTCTTGGCGAACAGATACCTGCGGGCTATGTGGAAAGGGAGGTTCACTTTATTTCAGGAGCCGGTCGATGTTTTCAATGTAGTCCAATGAGTCATCCACAAAGAATTTCAGTTCGGGGATGATGCGTAGCTGATGGCGTACCCGAGTGCCCAATTCATAGCGGATAGACTTCATGTTGTCATTGATGTTTTTCACTATCTCCTCACTGCGTTCCGAAGGGAATACGCTGAGGTAGGCCCGGGCCACACTCATGTCGGGACTGATGCGTACTACACTCACACTTACCAACACCCCTCCCATAGCTTTGGTCTGCAAAAGGAATATTTCGCCCAACTCTTTCTGTATCAGGCGGGCAATTTTGTTTTGTCTGGTTGTTTCCATATCAATAGTTTTTAGCGACTGGCGTTCAGCGTTTTTTTCTGTATCCGTTTGTTGTGATGTCTTTCCGTACAGGTTGTCACTATCTGTCAGCCGGTTTGTTCTTCTTTTTTTCGGATGATGGTCAATCCGTCTCTGAGTGGCAATATCACTTTTTCCACCCGTCTGTCTGCGGCTACCAAATCATTGAAAGCCTGGATGCCGATGGTCTGTCGGTCTGTCTGCCGTGGTTGTTCCAGCACATGGCCATCCCAAAGGGTGTTGTCGGCAATGATGTATCCCCCCGGTCGCAGATGCTCCATCACCATTTGGTAATAGTCGGTATATTTCCGTTTGTCACCGTCAATGAAGGCAAGGTCAAATGTCAGTCCCAAAGCCGGAACCTCCTTCAGTGCATCTCCGATAATGAATGTGATGTTTCCAGCCCAAGGCGACTGTTCTATCCAAGGCCGGGTGAAATCTTCCTGCTCATCGTTTATTTCAAACGTGTACAGATGTCCTCCTTCCGGCAGCCCTTCGGCCATGCACAGAGCAGAATATCCGCTGTAAGTCCCTATCTCGAGCACAAGCTGCGGGCGTATCATCTTTACCAGCATCTTCAGCATACGTCCTTGCAGATGGCCCGAAGCCATGCGCGGACGCAGCAGCCTCACGTGTGTAGCCCGATAAAGCGCTTTCAGATAGTCACTTTCGGCATCAATGTGGTTCAAGATATATTCCTCCATACCTCTGTGTACTGAGAAACCCCTTATAACCTCAAAAGCGCCTCTATGGCCAGGCGGTAAGAGTCGAGTCCGAATCCGCAGATTACTCCCACGCAGGCACAAGCTATCATTGAGTGATGCCTGAACTCTTCGCGTTTGTGCACATTCGAGATGTGTACCTCGATAGTGGGCGTCTTCACAGCCCTGATGGCATCTTGTAAAGCGATGGAGGTGTGTGTGTAGGCTCCGGCATTGAGGACAATGCCGTCGTAGTCGAATCCCACTTCATGTATTTTATCAATCATCTTTCCTTCGATGTTCGACTGGTAATATGCTATTTCCACTTCGGGAAACTCCTTACGTAGAGCCTCCAGACAATCCTCCATCGAAGCACTTCCGTAAATCCCCGGTTCACGCTTGCCCAACAAGTTGATGTTCGGCCCGTTGATAATCTGTATTTTCATAAAGATTTATTCTTCCTTCAACGATTTTATTCCAATTCCGCTGCAAAGATAAAGAAAAGAAATGAAAGTGAAGGTGGAATGCGGGGATGAAATGCTTAAAACCTACTGGTTTTTATCTGTTTGTCCCAGTGCTCTTCATGTTTCTCTTATTGCCCTTTCCACAGCTTTGTAATCGGGCTCTTCTGTTATTTCGGGCACCAGCTCCGTATAGACCACTTTTCCCTCATGGTCAATCACCACGATGGCTCTGGCCAACAATCCGTTGAGTGGCCCTTCAGTCATCAATACCCCATAGTTGCGTGCAAAGGACGAGTGCAGGTGAAAGTCAGAGAGTGTGATGACATTTTCTATCCCCTCAGCCATGCAGAACCGGCTCTGTGCAAAGGGCAAGTCGCGCGAGATGCACAGCACTACAGTGTCGGGGAAAGAAGCAGCCAGTTGGTTGAATCGGCGTACGGTTGTGGCGCACACCGTCGTGTCCATGCTTGGAAAGATGTTCATCACCACCCGCTTCCCTTTCAATTCGCTCAGTCGCAGCGGGCTCAAGTCGTTCCTTACAAGTACAAAGTCATGTGCCATCGTTCCTTTTTGTGGGAAATCCCCTGCCAGGTGTACAGGAGAACCTTTCCATTTTGTCTCAGCCATAAAATGTTCTTTTTCGTGATACATAAATAGTCTTATGGAAAGAAACGGAATGGCAAAAGAAAGGTTCACAGATGCCTTCCCGATGCAGTAAATATCCACCGGCACTTGAACGTCCTGTGCTGACATCGGTGTACCCATCCGCAATCCAGTCGAAAAAAGAGCATTTACTTTGCCAACGGAGTATATATTACTTTGCCAACGGAGTCATATCAAATGACAGATGGAGTGCAATTGCTTGGAAAAAGGAGTTTGACTTGTCTTTTCCTGATTTTCAGCAGATATTTTCACGATACTAAGCTACAGGCTGACCGACGCAGAATTGGCAAATGCCTTTTTCATGCCCTACCTTTCATGTTTGCAACCGACTTCGGATGTCAAAACAAACGTTGATAACAGCCAGAGAACGGTTGGCGAAAAGAAAACTGAAAACAAACCTATCGAACAATGGTGTTGTTATTCGGGAAAAGTCATTGAGGGGAAGTATAAAAGGATATAAACATAGATATTCTATAAAATGATGCTTCAAACATAATATATTCTTTCATTTCTTCTTTTTATCGCATTATTTTTCATATTTTTGCAATCATAAATAAGCAATAATTATGAATAGAATAAAAGAAGTACTTGAAGAAAAAGGCATTAAACAAACTTGGCTGGCAGAAAAGATAGGCAAAAGTTTTAGCCAGACCAATGCCTATGTCTGTAATCGCAGACAGCCAAGTATTGAATTATTGTATGAGATTGCTTCCCTTTTAGGGGTTGAAGCGAAGGATTTATTGGTTGATAATATTGAATTGAAGAAATAACTATGATAGAAGTCAACCAAATCATAAAGAATCTGATACCAACAGAGCCTGTAACCGTCATCAAAGTACAGAATTACCCTCCCCTTTCACTCCCCATTTAGTTCCAACGGGGACAACATGCTGATTCTTTTTTGCCATTACAAGAACTTTTAGCATTAAAAAAATGTTGATGAAATACGGCGACAAGAACTTGCCGGAGGGTTGTAGATAGGCGACAAAGGAGGCTGAAATTTGTATAAACCAAATAAAAGCCTTACCTTTGCAGCGTATTTGTAAGAACGACAGGTGACTATTCTGTCGGAAAATATTACAACCATATTAAATTTTCTGGAAGGAGAGGTTACTTGGCGGTGCTTTCTCCTTCTTTTTTTATAGTCATAGTACTACTATTTCATCGGCCTAATTTATATTTACGTTTAACAATGTTTCGAGTTCACTCAATGCTGATTTGCGGCATTTGCGGATTGGAGTAAAATCCATTTCTCCAACAAATGCCTTGATACTGATGCCTTTCAAGTAAACTTTGTTCGCTCGTTTGAAGAGAGTTTGAATCTTATTAAAGGCATTATCTCCCGATAGTTTTGGAACTTCAGTCAGTTTCAAATATCTGGAAAGTCCTGCCATATCATCCAAAATCCAATCCTCAATCATGCGTTCCACCTTTATTTGGCAGAAGTTCTGTATCTTCAATGCCTTTACTTCACGTTCCACCTTTTTCCAATCAACGATGGGGCGCTCTGCAAATTCAAAGATATCTGTGTCATAGCTGCAACAAACAGCTTTTACCTCCATACCTTTCTTGTGAGCCTTAGGACAAATCTCATTTTTAAGTTTGCCTATGACCTTACTTGTATATCGGGACACACCTTTCAGATTTTTCACTTCACATGAATGAATGGGAGTAGAAGAATGCTTCCGATAGTATTCCAACAGGCCTTCGAAGAATATTTGGTCTGTGTCTCCTTCGACGAATATAACTATATGTGGTTTTTGTTGTCCTTTTCCCATTATTTGAAATATTCGTTAATCAATTCATCATCACAATCCATGTCAAGCAACATCTCAAACATATATTCACCCACAGAGACTTCTTCTGCCGATGCATTCTTCAAAACCTTGGCTACCTTACTAGGTTTGAGGCTTCGAAAATCGGCAACTCCCAATTCGGTAGGAATACCAAATTTCATCTTCGTTGGTTCCAAATACTTAATCAAATAAGGTGAATGGCTTGTAATAAGCACTTTGGTATCACCCGCCAATTGCACTATTGCCGTTAGCAGGTTCTGCAAAAGTCTTGGATGTACAGAATTCTCCAGCTCTTCCAACAAAAGCAATGGAATCTTATTAATTTCCGCAGCTATCACCAGAGTAAGGATAAAGAATATTTTCTTTGACCCTGACGAAATTCGACTGATTGAAGTATATTGGTTATTGTATCTTTCCTTTACACGAACATCGTAAAAGGTTTCCGGTAAACGGAAAGGCAAATCTTTCGTTTCTTCCTCTTCTACATCCTTGCGCAAATTAATCTGCACCGGCTCAAAATCTTCGATTGTAACCAACAGCCCTGTTACTACATCTTTCAGCAATGCATATTTGTCTGGAGCCAGTTCTTTTAAGCTATTCAAATAATGACCGACTTTTTCCTCCTTTGGATAATCCAGACTCAATTCATTCACATCATCGTCCGGTGCTATCATATTAAACAAACTATCAGGATGTTGCAAAGTGCCTATTTCTCGAACATCCAGCCTATTCAATTGACGAATAGAGTCAATATAGAAAAGGGCATCAAAGTTAGCAAGTTTATTCAATGCTAAAATATTACTATCAACGGGAAGTTGCTTAGAACAACGGCCAGTTGATGATGCTAAATAATAAGCAACATTCGTATTTTCACGATTGATGTAACTTCTGAACTTCAAGTCATCATCTGATTTCATTCTCAAATATTCGCCGATAATTCTACCATCATCTTTTGAAGTCTTCCACCACTCAAAAGAATAACCGTAAACGAAGGAAAACGTTTCCTTTCCGTTAGAAAATTCCCCTTCCAATTCAAAAGTAAACGGAGCACCTTCTAAGGCTGTATTAATAGGTATAAGAGAACGATTGCGCATCAATGACAGCTTTCTCTTTAAAGAAGCCTCCATAAAAAACACACCAAAACTAATGGCACGAAGTATATTACTTTTGCCATAATTGTTAGGTGCAATCAATGCACTTAAATCATCCAAAGATATCTCCACATTCTTCAGATTGAATATGCCCGATATTTTAATTTTATTGAGTCTCATACTTCATTAATTCAAATTTTATGCAAAGATAAACATATTCTTTAAAACAACAAACAATACGATGTATTTTTTTTCGTTTATGCTGTTGCTTGAACAAAAATCAAACCTATATTATATTGAAAGGAAATAATTTATTTCGTCATAATCGTTTAGATGTTCTTTTCAATATTTAACTTACCAGATTCTAAATATTGATTGAATGGAATAGTTTTGCAATGTCAATATTAGGAATCATCCACATAATCCTCCATTCAGCTTGCTGATCCCAGTGTACACACCACCCGTGTGATTTATCACTTCGGGGAATTAGGCTACCCCACTATGTTTTTGTGTGGATAACGGGCAAGCCCGTGAGGTGAAAATGGAGAAGAAAAAGGAAAGCCGCATTGCCACTTGTTTGGGGTGGTGCAATGCGGCTTTTCCTATGGCTTGTAGAGGAGATTATCCCCAAACATGGAAAAGTTTTCCAAAATCTTTTGGGTATAGGGAAGAATGTGTGTGATGAATTCTTCTCCTGTTTTTCGTCTGTTGAAAACTGTTCGAACTCTATTGTTCATAGTGTAACACATTTGTGAGAAGTGTAACACAACTGTTGTAACACAAAAACCGTCCTAAAGTGGCTTTTTATGTCCAACGGTGTCACCTTTTCTCTTTTTTTATTGGTGCCACACTCTAAGTGAAAAACCTGATTCTGATTGCTGACCTTTTGATAGTCAAAGGCGATGAGGAGTCTGAAAAAAGAAAGGGACTCTTTCAAGTCCCTTCTTTCAGTGATCCGCCTGGATTTTGTACCTTTCGGTTATTTCCTTGCGTTATCTGTTTCTTTTCCAAGGCCCTATGCCCTGTCATAAAAGGGTTCAATATTAGGATGTAACACAAAAAGTGTAACACATTAATTAACTCGCACGTGGTTTTGATGTTGTTCCTAACCACGTTACAAAGGTACATATAATATCTGAGAATCTCGCTTTTTATCACCGTTTTCTCGCTTTAGGAGTATGAAATAAGAGTATGATTTTTCGTCCAAACACAATAAAACCTAAATTTTGACTGATTTTCTTTTGTACTTTCGTCCATTTATGTCTTCGTCTGTAACTTCGCAACACAATATTTCAAAAATTAAGCGTATGAAGACATTGACGAAGAAACAAAAAGAAGCGAATGGAGAGAATTTCTCTCGCATTGTAGATGATGCTGCCATCCTTTTGCAACGGAAGGCAGATTACGTGATGAATATAAAACAGGTTGCCGATTATCTTGGTATATCTATGGACGCAGTCCGCAAACGATGTCAACGGGGACAACTTCCTTTCCATAGAAGCGCCAGTCGGTTGTATTTTAGCCGGATGGAGATTGACGATACAATTCTTGACCGTGAACTGTTGACAAAGTTTGCATAAAAGAGGGTCTGCTTATGACGTATATTGACTACATGAACTTTTCCGATAAGCCAAATGAACAAAGCAAGTTCACTTGTTTTGTCATGGCGAGGAAAAGTGCGCAACGCGAACCAATTCTGGCGATTAGCTGAATACGAATCCTTTGCTGCAAGCGAAGTCGCTCTTTATGCCTTTCTTGTCAACGAGTGCAACAAGTTTCATTGGCAAATGCCTTTTTCTTGCCCTACCTTTCATGTTTGCAACCGACTTCGGATGTCGAACAAACTGCTCTATAAAATACTAACAAGCAAACTATAACCTATTCAAGTTCTATTTTAACGTGAGTTCGATGAATTCGAAATAGCATCAGCTGTGTATCCAATGTCCTTTGTACATTGATGCACGGCTTTTTCGGAAACATACAATATGCAGCAATAGCTCCCAACATGTTTACGATGAAATTGTCAAAGCTGCGATGTCTTGAATGTTCCACTTGTGCAATATTCTTAAGTTCATCA
>JAFTNZ010000012.1 GCA_017451645.1 Bacteroidaceae bacterium
GATACGGGAAGAGTACCGGAAGGCCGTCCCTTACCGGTCGGGAATGAAATGGGGACTGAAGGTGGGCAACCGGATGACCGTCCCGCCCATCTACCGGAACATCCGACCGCCCATAGGGAAATACTGTGCGGTGGAGAAGAATTACAGCCAGTGGGGTGTCATCTCCATCGACGGGAGCATACTGATTGAGGAAAAATATCCGGATGTGTCCGTAGAACAGGACGGGACAGTGTGGCTGACATCGGTGACGGGCAAGAGAACGAGAGTGAAACTGGAGTAAGCCCCCCACGTTATTTCCCGATTACCAGCACTTCGGCTTCACCGAATTGGTCGTATCCGGTGGTAATGATGCGGTCGCCCGGCTGCAATCCGCTTGTGATTTCGTACTGCTGTGGATTCTGTCGTCCGATGGTGATTGGGACGCGGTAGGCTTTGTCGCCAGCCTCGTTGAGCTTATAGATCCATTGGCCTCCGGTAGCTTGATAGAAGTTTCCACGTGGGATGATGACAGCTTCTTCAGGTTGTCCTAATTCTATCTGTACGCGAAAACTCTTCCCGACACGTACATTCTCGGGCATCTCACTGCCAAATACGAGATCGACATCGAAGCTGCGGTCTTTTACTTCGGGCACCACTTTGGTAATCTTCAGCGGATAGCGTTTCCCCTGATAGAGAATGGTGGCCGGAAGTCCTGTGGTGATGCGGTCGATGTAGTATTCGCTCAAAGATGTGTGAATCTTGTATTGGTCGAGCACCTTGATTTCACCAACATTGCCGTTGGTGCCCACCTGCTGTCCGGGAGTAACCTTGATGAAACTGAGCTGCCCGCTGATGGGGGCTCGTACGATGAGACGTTCCTGACGTTCGAGAGCACGGTTGAACTTTTTGCGTGCACGCTCAAGGTCGCTGTGGAGCATCTCTTTGCGGATAAGGGTGACGGTAGAGTCGTGGCGGAGGCTTTCCAATTGCAGGGCAGCTGTCTGGGTGTTGTAGTTGTATTCGTCTTCAGCCACCTCGAGTTCGGCCTTGCTCTTTATCCCCATGTTGAACTCTTCTTTGGCCAACTCGTAATTCTTTTTCAGCCTCTTCTGGTTGTAGATGGCTTGTAGCATCTGTTGTTTCAAAGAGAGGCTCTTCCGCTCCATCTCGATGACATTTTCCCTGTAGCTGCTCACCTGCTTTTCGTATTCATCACGCTGGTCGTCGATAGTACGGGTCAGTTCCGGATTGGCCAGTACAAGGATGGTGTCCCCTTTAGTAAGCATGGTGCCTTCTTCGGCAACGATGCGTTCCACGCTTCCTCCCTCTTGGGTGTTGACCTGTATGGTGAGGATAGGTTGTACCAGTCCCTCCACATCGACATACTCCAGAAAACGTCCGCTCTCTACGGTGGCCACTTGGGTGCTTTCTGTGTCGATGCGTAGCTTGCGTGGGCCTACGGAGATGGTGATGACATAGATGACGAATGCCATGAAGATGGCTCCGGCAATGAGATAATAACGGTAGCGGATGTACCAAGGTCTTTTTTTCAATTGAATGTCCATAATGTGGTCAGTGATTTAGGATGTTTGATTATTGTTCTGAGGTATATGAGGGAGCTAATTTATATGAGATTTTTTCTCCCCGTTCGAAATCGTATCCGGTGAGGCTCCGCAGGGTGTAATAGAGACTCCAAAAGGTTTTCAGTGTGGAGATGTGGTTGCGTCGTGCCGCATCTTTTTCAGAAATGGCAGCATTGAGGTCGAGCACAGTGCTCTTCCCCATGAGGTAGAGGCGGCGTGCCACTTCGAAACGCCGCTCGGCTGTGGTAGCGGTCTTGGCTGCGATGGTCATGTGATTGCCCTGAATGTTGAACTGCCGCACGATGCGTTGTACGTTTTGCTCGAAATTACGTTCGTTCTGTTCCACTTGAATGTGTGTCAGGTCGCGGTTCGAACGTGCTACTTTGACGCGTCCCTTCCCCTTGCCCCAATCGAGTATGGGCAACGAAAGGCTGATGCTGGCGTATTGCGAATTGATAGGGTCGTGATAGGCATCCCTCAGGGTGTTTCCTGTCTGTGTGAGTCCGAATTGCAGATAGATGTCGGCTTTCAGTCCGGCATTGGCTTTGGCATAGGCCAGGTTACTCTCGCTCTGCAGACGTTGGCGTTGGAAAGTCTCCGGGTCGGGATTGTTCTGATAAGCGTATGCCATGGCTTCGTCAATGGGGACGATGAATTGGGGGATGGAATCGTCTATTACCACGTGGAGATTGACATCATCCTGAAGATTCAGGTAGGTCCGCAGGGTCTGCATCTGATCGTCCACTGACATTTGGGCACTGATCTGTTCCTCTTCGGCATTGAGTTTGTTGATTTCCAACTGCAACATATCGTTCTCGGTGATGGTACCAATGTCGTATCGCCCTTTGGCATAGCGGTTGAGGGTGTCGGCAGAGGCCAGGTTGAAGCGTGCTATCTCGAGGTTGGTCTGAGCTGTGGCCAACGAAAAGAAGTAGTTGCATGCTTGCGAGGCGACCAGTTCCATGGTCTCGTTGTACTGCTTGCATGCTTCGCGATAGACTATAGGTTCGATGCGGCGGTTCCATTTCAGGGTGTTGTATCCGAAGAGAGACTGACTGTAGCCCAAGTAAATGGGTGCTGTGTTGTAGAAGGTGCTGTTGCTCTCTTCTCCGAAAAGATCGAGCCGCTCGGCTGATGATGTCAGGGTGAAATATCCACCTGTGAAAGTGACATTCTGTTTGATGGCCAGTTGGAGGTCTGTTGTCAGACGGTTTTGCTCCACATAACTTTGTGTCCCGTCGGAAAGAGTCACTTTGTTGATGCTTCGGGTATAGTCTGGAGTGGAAGTCAGTGTGACAGATGGGAGGTAGTCGGCCTTGTAATACCGGTAGTTCCATTGGGCTGCATGCAGGCTGTGGCGTGCAGCAAGGGCACTGGGTGACTGCTGTTGGGCCAGACGGATGACCTCCTGAAGAGTGAGAGTCAACTCTTTTTCGGGAGAATCCTGAGCCTCTATGAGTGCGGCATTGAACAGTAAAGCCGAGGCGATGACGATTGGTCGTTTCATGTTGTTTTCTTATTTGTCTATAATTTATATAATACAAAAACTGTGCCAAAGTGTTAAGTGGTTGGAAATCAGCTGTAAGGTTGTTTGCTGATATTGCGATTTTTGTGCGAAATCGCACAAAATATGTGCGAAATCGCACAAAAATACAGTGTTTTGGGGTGGCTTTTTCCTAATTCATTACAATGAATAGTTGGACATTTCCTGCATTTTGTTTACCTTTGCCGCGTCATCGGAGTCAATAAGGAATCGGGGGAGAGGTGTGCGATGTGGGACGGCTTCGTGAATGAGAAAAGACATTGAATAATTTTTAGAACCCATCTTGAAAGCGTATGGTATTGTATCCGTTTTTATTTCGATCCAATTTGCACAAGGTTGTGTGGGGAGGAAATTGTCTGAAGCCTTGGAAAGGAATGGCAGCCGACGATGAACCCATCGGAGAATCGTGGGAGGTGAGTGTAGTGCCCTCAAGCGTGAGTGTCATAGCCAATGGCCCTTTTGCCGGAAGGAGTCTGGCGGATGTCATTGAGGAATACACAGAAGAGATTTTGGGAAAAGAGGTGGCGGACTGCCATCACGGTAAGCTGCCTCTGTTGGTCAAATTCATTGATGCGGCCAAAGATTTGAGCATTCAGGTGCATCCGGATGATGAGATGGCCATGTGTGAGCATGGCAAATTGGGAAAAACGGAAATGTGGTATATCATCCATGCGGAACCGGGAGCTTATCTGTATGCCGGATTCAAGGAGGATATAGATGCAGAAGACTACAGACGGCGGATAGCGGACGGAAGCATTACTGAAGTATTGGCGCGGCATGAAGTGAGGACGGGGGATGTCTTCTACATACCGGCAGGTAGGGTGCATGCCATTTGTGGTGGTATCCTGTTGGCAGAAATACAACAGAGCAGTGATGTGACCTATCGAATCTATGACTACAACAGACCCGGTACGGACGGGAAGATGCGTGAACTGCATACAGAACTGGCCGCCCGTGCTCTGGACTATCATGTGGAAAGTGAGTACCGGACGATTTATCCGATGCGCGAGAATAGTGCAAATCTGGTGCTTGATACCCCTTACTTCACTGTCAGAGTCAATGAACTGACCCGGCCTATCCATCGGGATTTGATGAAATATGATTCGTTCATCATCTCGATGTGCCTGCAAGGCAGTTGCCTTATCAAAGTGAGGAGTACGGGGGACGAAATCCAACTCAAAGAGGGACACAGTTGCCTGATACCGGCCTGCATAGCTGACTATGACATTGTGCCCGACCCGACAGAGCCGGTATGCCGGGTGCTGGACACCTTTATTAATAATAAGGAAAAGGGATTGCTGAAACTGATAACCCGTTTCCTGCACGGTACGAGGAGACCCTGACGGGTTGTCCTATCTCTTCCGTTGATAATCTATAAACGAGTAGGCATGGGAATGACGTTCGTCTGCAGGGAACGTCTCATTGCCACTTTCTATCCAATGCTCCGGATTGATGGGAGGAAAGAATGTATCTGCCTTTTCAGGAATATCTTCGACCAAAGTGACAAGCAGACGATCGGCCAAGGGGAATGCCTGTTCGTAAATTGTGGCTCCACCGATGATGTAAATGTCTTCATCATCAGTGCAATGTTGCAGAGCCTCGTCCAACGAGGCGAAGCATTCGGCACCTGCAAAGGTGCAGGAAGTCTGCCTTGACAAGACAATGTTCCGGCGGTTGGGAAGAGCTCCCTTAGGCAATGACTCGAAAGTGCGCCGTCCCATGATGATGGTATGGCCCGTGGTCAGTTGTCTGAACCTTTTCATGTCATTGGGGAGCCAATATATCAGTTTGTTTTCATGGCCTATGGCGCCATTCTTTGCAATGCAGACAATGATGGAAATCATGTGATTACGGATTAATGGAATTTTATACTGACACTTTCCCCTTGATGTGCGGATGCGGGTCGTATCCCTCTAACTGGAAATCTTCGTATTTGAAATCAAAAATACTTTTCACATCAGGGTTGATGTGCATGGTCGGGAGCGGACGCGGAGTGCGGGTCAGCTGCAGTTTGACCTGTTCCAGATGGTCGAGATAGATGTGGGTGTCGCCCAAGGTGTGAACAAAATCGCCGGCTTTCAGACCCGTCACTTGCGCCATCATTTGCAGCAACAGGGCATATGAGGCGATATTGAACGGTACTCCCAAAAAACTATCGGCACTGCGTTGGTAAAGTTGCAGACTCAGTCTTCCGTCGGCCACATAGAATTGGAAGAAGGCATGACAGGGAGGGAGGTTCATATTGTCGAGATCGGCTACATTCCATGCACTGACAATGATGCGGCGTGAGGTGGGATTGTGCCTGATAGTCTCTACAGCTTCCTTTATCTGGTCGATGTGGCCTCCTTTATAGTCGGGCCATGAACGCCACTGGTAGCCGTAGATGTGTCCGAGGTCTCCTGTCACGGGATCGGCCCACTCATTCCATATACGTACACCGTTCTCTTGCAAGTATTTCACATTGGTGTCGCCTTGCAGAAACCAGAGCAGTTCGTGAATGATTGACTTCAGGTGCAGTTTCTTGGTGGTAAGCAGAGGAAATCCTTCTTCCAGATTGAACCGCATCTGATGACCGAATACACTGATGATGCCGGTGCCTGTGCGATCGTCTTTACGCACTCCTTCGTTGAGGATTCGGGTGAGTAAATCGAGGTATTGTTTCATGTTGATGTATTCTTTTTAATGTTTCGTGTTGCAAAGGTACACTTTTTCTTTATCTTTGCAAGCAAAAAGAACATGATTCAAGAATCTGCAAGAAATATTTATGGAATTGCCTGTTGAATTTTCCATCTATACTCGGCATTTGTTGGGGGAAAGAGCCTATGAAGAATTGGTTGAATCGCTGGCATCGGTGCCATCGGTAAGCATCCGTATCAATCCGGCCAAGTGGCATCAGCCACTTCCTCAGAAGTGGGAGCGTGTGCCATGGAGTGGGGTAGGGTATTATCTTCCCGAGCGGCCTCATTTTACATTGGATCCGTTGTTTCATGCCGGTGCCTATTATGTGCAAGAGGCTTCTTCCATGTTTGTGGAACAGGTGTTGCGTACTTTTGTCACCCGGCAGTGTGCCATGCTTGACCTTTGTGCCGCTCCAGGCGGAAAATCGACATTGGCACGCAGTGTCTTGCCAGAGGGAAGTCTGCTTGTCAGCAACGAGATTGTCCGTTCTCGGGCGCAGGTGTTGGCAGAGAATATCATCAAGTGGGGACATCCATCGACGGTGGTCACGTGTAATGCTCCTGCAGATTTTTCAGCTTTGGAGGAGTGTTTTGATGTGATATTGGCCGATGTCCCATGTTCGGGTGAGGGAATGTTCCGAAAGGATGAAGCGTCTATAGCAGAGTGGAGCAGTGGCAATGTGGATGCTTGTTGGCGGCGTCAGCGCGGCATTGTGGCTGATGTGTGGCCTTGCCTGAAACCCGGTGGCATCTTTATTTATAGCACTTGTACATACAATGCGTTGGAAAATGAGGAGAATGTGCGATGGATAGTACGGGAATATGGTGCCGAAGTGTTGGAAGTTCCCGTAAGTCCAGAGTGGGGCATTCGGGGAACCTTAACGGATGTCGGATTTCCCGTATATCGTTTCTTCCCCTCGTGTGTGCGTGGCGAGGGATTCTTTTTAGCTGTTTTGCGTAAGCCTTCCAATTGTTCGACAAGTGGTAAAATAGCTTTTGAAACTGTCGTGCAAAAACAGGTTGAAAGCAAAAAAGAGAAGAAAAGTGGCCGCCATGCGCGGAAGGGTAAGATGGGTGTTCCGGTTGTACCTGAGGAGTGTCGCCAATGGCTGGTTGGGGCAGATAACTATCATTGGCAGGTGGATGAGGGTACGTTGTATGCCTTCCCGAAAGAGTGGGAAGGGATGCTCTCCTTACTGAAGGAACGGCTCTACCTGCTTCATGCCGGTATTGAAGTTGCCGCATTGAAGGGACATGATTGGACTCCGGCTCATCCGTTGGCTATGAGTACAGAATTACTCCGAGAAAAATTTCAGATGGCAGAAGTTTCGTGTGATGAAGCTCTTGCTTACCTGAGGCGGGAGAGTGTGGTGCCGGATGGCGACCTGTCACGTGGATTTGTCCTGTTGACCCATCGTGGACTTCCTCTCGGATTTGTCAAGCATATTGGTAACCGGTCGAACAATCTCTATCCCAATGAATGGCGTATCCGTAGCAGCTATGGCAAAGGCGAAGTGGTGATGGAAGGATGAACTTTAGTCTATGAACGGATGCGGCAGGCTTTCCGGAACTCAGCATAGAACATCAGTCCGGCACTGGTCAGTCCGAAGGGTAATCCTAACCAAATGCCTACGGCACCCATCCCGAGTGAAAAGGCAAAAAGCCAACTGGCAGGCAGAGAGATGACAAAATAAGCTATGAATGCGTAGAGCATCATGGGCTTGACGTCGGCTATACCACGCAGGGCATTGGCGTATGTAATCTGCATACCATCGCCAATCTGATAAAGTAACATGGGAATGACCAATTGGGCTACAAGGGCACTGACGGTTGCATCATCGGTGAACCATCCCCCCATCTGATGGCGGAACAAGAAAATGAGTGAACAAGCCAATATGCCCAACAGTATGATGAGATGCAGACCGGCTTTAGCGGACTGACGGACATTCGGTGTGTCATTCTGACCATGAAACCATCCCACACGGATTGCTACAGCAGCTCCAACACCGTAGTAAATCATGAAACAGAGCGAACTGACTGTGCACATGATCTGGTGAGCTGCTAATGCCGTGGCTCCTATCCATCCCATCATGACGGCTGAGAGACTGAATGCTGCAGTTTCCATCCCCATCTGTAAAGCAATGGGCCATCCCAAACGGTTGAGTGTCCGGAATTCGCTCCATGTAGTGGCTGTCTGGAAAAAGTGGCGACGATAGTCCCTGTAACGTGTGGTGCAGAAGAATACTATGGCAGAAGCAACTACCATCAGTATCCGTGAAAGCAAGGTGGCGATTCCTGCTCCCAATAATCCCATTTCCGGCATTCCACAAAGACCGAAGATGAGTAGGGCATTGCCCAAAATGTTTACGACATTGCCCCCAAGCATAATCCACATAGGGGTGCGTGTGTCCATGATGCCATCGGCAAATTGCTTGAAGGCATTAAACCATAAAAGGAAAGGGATGCTGGCCAGTAATGTAAGATAGTAGGGGCGCATCAATGGAAGCAGTTCATCGGGCTGCCCAATCTCTCCGAGAAAGAGGTAGAGTGTGCCCATGGCAAGACAGACAATGAGTGCCAAGGTGGAATTTGCCGGCAGGCTGTTCTTCAATGCCTGAGTCACTCCGTTGGTATCGCCTGCTCCGTGGCGACTGCTCACTATCGGGGTGAGACCATAAGAGAACCCCATGCTGAAGATAATGGCCAAGTTGAAAACATTGTTCACAAATCCTGCAGCAGACAGTTCTGCACTTCCATATCTTCCCACCATGATGGTATCTGCAAAACCTAAAATGATCATCCCCAATTGTCCGATGATTATGGGAAAGCCTAATCGGATAAGGGGCTGGTAGTGGTTGTTCTTCGTCATTTATTCTTTAACTCTCTTGTACCATATCACACTGCAATTCTCCTTTCGGAAGAGTTCTTTCGCAACTGCATGTATCTCTTCAGCGGTGATACTGCAATAACGGGACACCTCGTTGTTCAGTTCTTCGGCACAACCAATCAGCTCAAATTGTGCCAGATTGATGGCATTGTTGAGGAAATTCATCCCATTGAAAGTGTGTACAGCTTCAAAACGGTTCTTTACTTTTTCCAATTCATCCTGACTCGCTAACTGAGACTGCAATAACTCCAGTTCTTGCCAAATGGCCTTTTCTGCTTCATCCAATGATACATCCGGAAGAGGTTTTCCTGTGATTTGCAGGAAACCATCATCCATGCTACCTGTAATGTAAGCATCAATCTGGCTGAAGAGAGGCCGTTCCTTGACGAGGTGCTGTATCAGTCTGCTTGATTGGCCGTTGGCCAGCAAGTCGCTGAGCATATCTGTGGCATAGTAGTGAGGGTGTCTTCTTCCACAAGTACGGAAATTGAGGTATAGGGCATCGAGCGGGACATTCCGCTCTACCTCTAATCGCCGTATCTCTGTCTGAAGCGGTTCCTGAGGTAAATTTCGCGGAGTGATATTCCTTTGGGGAATAGGACCGAACCATTTTTCTGCCAACAGAACAGTCTCTTCGAACGAGATGTGTCCGACAACCGAGAGAATGGCATTGTTGGGGGCATAGTGGCTATAGAAGAATGATTTCACTTCATCTAACGTGGCGGTGGCGATGTGGCTGAGCTCTAATCCTATGGTGGGCCAACGGTAAGGGTGCACCGTGTAAACCAAATTACGTACCAGATGATTGACATCGCCATAGGGTTGGTTGAGATAACGTTGTTTGAACTCTTCCATCACAACTTGCCGCTGAACCTCCAGGCTTTCGGGGGAGAAGGACAATGAGAGCATGCGGTCGGACTCCAACCAAAATCCCGTTTCTACATTCTGGCGTGGAAGGGTGAGGTAGTAGTTGGTCACATCATTGGTGGTCCAACCGTTGTTTTCGCCTCCCGCTTCCTGTAGAGGAATATCGTAAATGGGAATGTTTACGGAGCCTTCGAACATCAGGTGCTCAAAAAGATGTGCAAAGCCCGTCCGTTCTGGCGACTCATCGCGTGCTCCCACATCATAGAGTACATTGATGGCTACCATTTGAGTGGTCAAGTCTTCGCTATGTACGATGCGCAGTCCGTTGTCCAGTGTGTGCCTGTTGACGCTTATCATTCTACAACGCTTACTTTACGGATGATGACATCTTCTTCCGGACGATCGGCCCGACTGGTCTTTACCTGTTGGATGGTATCGACTATCTCCAAACCTTCAATCACTTCGCCGAAAACGGTGTATTGATTGTCCAAATGAGGTGTTCCTCCGATGGTGGTGTAGGCTTCTTTTTGTTCGTCGGTAAATTTGAAAGGTGGTTCGTTTGCTGTCTGTGCGTGAGCTTCGGCTATCAGTCGGTCCTGAAGTTGCTGTAAGCTGTCAGTGTCTCCTGATTTACGTATTTTATAGATTTCTTTCATGTGTTGTCTTACCAGTGAATCGAAAGCCGTCTTCAATCTCATCTGATTGAGCTGCTGTTCCATCGATGTCAATTGGGCAGGGGTGTAAATTTGTCCGGTGACGATGTAGAACTGGCATCCGGATGAACGTCGTTCGGGGTTTACCTCATCTCCTTGCCGGGCAGCGGAAAGAACCCCTTTTTTGTGGAAATGCTTCGGGTAAACAAATTCTGCCGGTAGGGTGTAGCCGGTATCGCCCATACCCAATTGTTTTCCTGCGGGAGCTCCTTTAGAATCGGGGTCTCCTCCTTGTATCATGAAATTTTTGATGACGCGATGAAAGAGGGTTCCTTCATAAAAACCATCATGTGCCAACTTGATGAAATTATCACGGTGAGTGGGGGTGTCATCGTATAGCTCGACAGTAATGTTTCCCTTTGATGTCTCAATAATCAGTTGTGTTCCTTTTTTGTTTTCCATTATTCAATCGTTTTTATTTCCATTTGATATTCATTCGCTTGAGTACCGTAGCACTTGCTCCTGTAGAACCCGTATGCTGTATGCCTGTACCTCCGTATGCCGATGGGATGATTGTTGCTGATAGCGTGACCTTTGTCTTCAAATCGGCTTTATGTGGCTCCGGTAGCGGGAAGATATTGTGGACATGAGCTGTCAGTTTCTGTCCCTCTGTCTTTAGTCGGATGATGCATCCTTTGCGATAGCAAATGGATGAGACTGCCGGGCTGATGGGAGTGGCTTCTCCATTGGTGTATTTCATCAGCAGAAAATCTACAGCTTTGTCGTTTTGGGTGGTGCGGATAATGCGTAAGGCATATCCTGAGAGCGTGTATGTGTCGAATTTGATATAAATATCCATGTATTGTCCGGTAGCACTACCGAATCCCTGTCCGGCGGTTTTGCATGGATCTGCGTGGAGGGTTATTTCCATGTCGCCGTATTCGCATGGTAATGGTGTGTACAGAAGACGGGCTCCACGTGATTGTTGAATCAGTCCCCATGAATGTGCTGCCCCATCGACACCGTGTCCGTACGTCCAAGGACATTCTGTAGTGTCCGTCTTCCATTCATAGGCCTGGGTATCAAGAGGCTTATATGTATCTACTGTCCAAAAACCGGGCAAACGTTGTGGTTGTAACATGGGAGGGAAATCTGAAAAGTCTGTATCAAATGAAGCTACTTTTTTGCCCTTTATCTCAATGGGCTTATCTGTTGCAGTGGTTGCAGATTCCCCATAGGGACTGCGCTGATGCTTGGGTGTGAGGGTAGCCAGAATGTAGTATCCGTTGTCAGCTGTGGTCAGCCGGTAGCTTTGCTTAGGGGTGTTTGCGGGGGAGGTGGCAACAGGGATTGCTCCATCGACTCCAGGAGTAAGGTTACGCATCCAGGTGATGGAAGAGTGGTCTTTGCGTTCTTGCAAGTCAAGTTCATATTGCAGGGTCAGGGAATCTCCTTTTTGGATCAACCGGATAGGTCGGATGATGGCCGGAGGTGGCAATTGGTGCGGATGCACATGGACTACACAAGCAGCTTCCAATCCAGCGGGAGTGGTAGCTATGATTTGGATATCTTCTGTCTCTTCACTGCTGTTTCTGCCTATGACAAGCAATGAACCGTCAGGTTGGTGTACGATTTGGATACACGATGGATTTTTTCCGCTCACATGCCAACGTAAATTTTTCCAGGTTTGGGAAAAATCCGGTTCCTGCATGAATCCTCTTGCTGTAGCTATCAGGTGTAAAGTGTCTATGTCCGATTCTATGTTAGCCTGACGATGGTTTAGTGTGAGCGAAATACTCTTTCGGGTGTATCTCTCCAACAGGGATTCCGGTTGGTGGGCAGGATTCCATCCGTCCCCGTTATCCGTCAGGTTCAGCAGATTATAAACGACAGTATCTCCTGTCTCTCCGGGATTGAAAAGGTGCTTGGGAAGTGTCAGTCTGTAGGCTTTCAGCAGTTCCTTTCCTGTCATATCCACAGTCAGATGCTGATGGGCATGATTGATGAAAAGTGGTTTCCCGTTCTGTGTCAGACCATATTGGTAACTTCGTTGGTCATCGGTAGGATAGGGGGTCCACTCGATAGAAAGATCGGGGTGTTGACACTGCCATCGACTATCCACCATTGTGACAGGACTTCCGATTTTTGTGAGATACTGTTTTCCGTCAGTCAATGAATGGAAGTCGCAATCAAGAAATACGGCTCCTGTGCCTTGTGTGGAATAGAAGGGTTTTCCACTGAAGAACGTGAATCGGCACCGATGATAAATGCCTGTACCACACAGAGCATCGTCCGTACATTCAAAATAGCAGTTGTCGAAGAATGTACGCTTGGCCCCCACTAATGGACAGAGGTTTAACCGGCTGATAAACCGGCAATTGTAGGCAGCTATCCGATCGCCCTGGCAAATGGCTAACTGAGCTTGTACAATGGCATCTGCCCTGCGCCTTCTGTTGAAAGTGGAATCTTCAGGATATATGAGGTCAACGTTGCAATAATTTCCTAACGTAAGATTTTCTAATGTAATGTCTTCACCTGTCAGATGCAGCATAGTGAAATTTCCTACGGCTCCCTGTGTCTGTCCTCTATTGGACGCAATCACTGTCTGTTCGGGAGTCTTTCCTAACCCGACCAAACGTAAATGGTCCACTTTAATCTTCAGCCCGTATGGAATGTGTTCACCCGGTAATGGTTTTCTGTCTTCCGAATCATCAGGGTTGTCAATCCAGTAAACAGAGGGGGTGATGTGGATGGTCAATGGGTGTTGTTCTGTAAATGTTCCTTTTGGCAACTTGTTCTGTATATCTTCTGCTGCTAACAAAGCCTCTCTTAATGAATGGAAGTGAATACTGTCCGGAGTGGATTCGGGGGACACTATCCAATGATGTCCGTCGGGGACAGAATCTCCTTTTGGATGCCGGAAGATGTTTTGTGCTGTACCGTTTACGACAACCAGAAGTATACAGATGAAGAGTGTTCGTTGCATAATGTCAGAATCCTTTTGTCTGCAAAGGTAGGGATAAACTCTGTAATATGGAAATTTAAACAAAAAACTTTGTCCATAGATTGATTTTTGCGTATATTTGCGCCTCGTTAAAACAAGGAGAATTTAAATATGCCATTGAATTTGCCCGACAAACTGCCGGCTATAGAACTGTTGAAGCAGGAAAATATCTTTGTGATTGATAATTCGCGTGCAACGCAGCAGGATATTCGTCCACTGAAAATCGTAGTGCTTAATCTGATGCCGTTGAAAATTACGACGGAAACGGATTTGATCCGACTGTTGTCAAATACACCGCTTCAGTTGGAGATTTCGTTCATGAAGGTGAAAAGCCACACGTCAAAGAATACTCCTGTAGAACATATGAAAGCTTTCTATCGCGACTTCGAAGTGATGCGTGATGAGAAATTTGACGGTATGATAATTACTGGCGCTCCTGTGGAACACATGGATTTTGAAGAAGTGGCTTATTGGGATGAAATATCAGAGATTTTCCGGTGGGCACGCACACATGTGACTTCTACCTTATACATATGTTGGGCCGCGCAAGCCGGGCTTTACTGCCATTATGGTATCCCAAAATACAAACTCGAAAAGAAAATGTTCGGAATCTTCAAACATCGTGTCAGCAATCCGTTATTGCCGATTTTTCGAGGATTTGATGATGAGTTCTATGTTCCACACAGCCGCCACACTGAGGTGAGGCGCGAAGATATCCTCAAAGTTAAGGGGCTTGACCTTATTTCCGAATCAGATGAATCAGGAGTCTATATGGTGTTGGCTCGTGGAGGAAGGGAAATCTTCGTTACCGGTCATTCGGAATATTCTCCATTGACTCTTGATACGGAATACAAGCGGGATCTTGGCAAGGGACTCCCTATTGAACTTCCTGTCAATTACTACCGTGATGATGATCCGGAGAAAGGGCCTTTGGTGCAATGGCGTGCTCATGCTAATCTCTTTTTCCAGAATTGGCTCAACTATTATGTCTATCAGGAGACTCCTTTCGACATCAACGAAATAAAATGATTTGTCAGCGAGAAATAGAATTATTGGCACCGGCCAAGAATCTGGAATGTGGAATCGAAGCTATACGTCACGGAGCAGATGCTGTATATATTGGTGCTGCCCGTTATGGAGCACGCGCTTCGGCAGGAAACAGCCTTGATGACATCCGGCTACTGGCAGAATTTGCTCACCTGTATAGGGCACGTGTCTATGTGACGGTGAATACGATTCTCCGTGATGATGAATTGGCTGACACGGAGCAGATGATACACCAACTTTACAAGATTGGAGTGGATGCAATCATTGTACAAGATATGGCGGTTGCCCGTATGGAACTTCCTCCTATAGCTCTTCATGCCAGTACGCAGATGGATAACCGTACACCGGCGAAGGTGCGTTTTCTTGCTGATGCGGGGTTTACTCAAGTGGTGCTTGCACGAGAACTGTCGTTGGATGAAATAGCTGGGATTCATCGTGCGGTACCCGATATTCCTTTGGAAGTATTTGTCCATGGTGCCTTGTGTGTGAGTTATAGTGGACAATGTTATGTGTCTGAGGCCTGCTATGGTCGCAGTGCCAATAGGGGAGAGTGTGCACAGTTTTGTCGTTTGCCGTTTCAGATGGAGGACGCTGACGGGAGGGTGATGGCGCGCGACAAGCATCTGCTATCACTGAAAGACCTCAATTTGAGTGACAGTCTGGAGCAGTTGCTTGATGCCGGTGCATCATCTTTGAAGATTGAAGGGAGGCTCAAGGATGTCACTTACGTAAAGAATGTAGTGGCTTGGTATCGGAAAAAATTGGATGCCATTATCCGACGCAGGCCGGAGTATCGTCGCGCATCATCCGGCAGGGTTGCTTTAGAATTTCAGCCACAACCTGACAAAAGTTTCAATCGAGGTTTTACTCACTATTTTCTTGAGGGGCGTGTGCCTGATATCAGTTCGTTTGATACTCCGAAATCGATGGGAGAAGAGATGGGAATGGTGAAAGAAATACGTGGGAATTCTTTTACTGTGGCCGGAGTGAAACCCTTCAGCAATGGAGATGGGCTTTGTTATATAGACTCTACTGGTCGTCTTCAAGGATTTCGGGTCAATCGTGTGGAGGGTAATCGTCTTTTTCCTCAAGATATGCCTGCTCGTTTGTTGCCCCGTACGCGTCTTTTTCGGAATTTCGACCAGAAGTTTGAACAACAGTTGTTTCGGCATTCGGCAGAACGTCGTATTTCTGTAGAAATGCTGTTGAAAGAGACACCGTTCGGTTTCTCGCTTACGCTGACAGATGAGGATGATATTCGGGTTACTGTAGCTTGGGAATATAAAAAAGAGCTGGCTCGTACGCAACAGGTAGAAAATCTTCGTACCCAACTTTCCAAATTGGGTAACACCCCTTTTGAGCTTTCTGCATTTCAAGTTGAATGGGACGACAATTGGTTTCTTCCTTCATCAGTTGTTGCCGACTGGCGTCGTCAGGCAATAGAGGCTCTGCTTCGTGCCCGTCGGATAAACTATCATCGTTTGCCTGCCGGAAGGAAAGGAAAGTTTGGAAATAATTATCCTACCGATAGGCTCAATTATTTGGGCAATGTGATGAATCATGAAGCAGAAGCTTACTATCGTGCTCATGGCGTTTTGTCCATAGCTCCGGCTTTTGAGGTGTGTCGTCCTGAAGGTGAGCAGGTGGTGATGACTTGTAAGCACTGTCTGCGTTACAGCATGGGATGGTGTCCTGTACACCATCGCGAATCCTCGCCATATCGCGAACCTTATCATTTGGTTTCGGGTGACGGGCGACGTTTTCGCTTACAGTTTGACTGTCGTCATTGTCAGATGAAAGTCGTTGGTCCGCTTCCAAAGAAATAGTCATGGAAATGAAAAGTTTTTCCTTTATTTCTGTTTTTTGGTTTGGACTTCTGTTTGTATTAGCCTTTTTATTGGAAGGATGTCGTTATTGTCCGCCGGATTACAATGATTGTTCTATTTCTAAAGATGAGCGGGACTCGTTGCTCTATCTTTGGGAGCATCATATCACCTTCAATTCCAATTTTGAGGTAACTGTCGATTCTGTTATCCTTCAGGAACGTTTCTTATCTAAGGATTTTGCGGTACTTCATCGTGAAGACCGTATTGTAGTGGCCGACTTTATGATACTACCACATGACAGCATCGATAGCATATGGGTAAAAGTGGCTCATGACCAATTGACGATGGGGTGGATACGCCGTACGGATTTGCTTTCTCAGGTAGTTCCGATAGATCCTGTATCGAAAATTATCCATGCATTCAGTGCCAATTCCAACCGGTTGGCCGCAGTAACAGGATGGGTATTCCTGTTACTGTTGGTCGTCGGATGGATTGGACGTCATCGTTTAAAACGTATCTTTGACAACAAAGTGGACAGTCTGTATCCACTTTTGCTTTGTTTGTTGTCGTCATCAATGGCTATGGCTTATACCGGTGTTCAGACCTATGTACCCAAAGATTGGACACATTTTTATTACAATCCATCGTTAAATCCATTGCTCCTTCCTATGGGCATTTCTCTTTTTGTCTGCCTCTTTTGGGGAATGGTTGTGGTTAGTGTTGCAGTGATTGAAGAAGTTTTTCGGAAACTGCCGTTTCTTGGTGTGTGTTATTATGTGTTGTTTTTGATTGTTCTTTGTTTGGCTTGCTACCAGCTTTTTGTGTCTTTCCCATCTTTCTATTTCGGTTTGTTCTGCTTGGTGCTTTTGTGGGGATACTTCTTTTTTTGTTGTGTCCGACGCAGATCGAAAATTTATCGTTGCGGATATTGTGGCAACATTATTTCTCAAAAAGGGAAGTGCCCGCATTGTGGTGTAGTCAATGAATAAAGGGAGGAACTAATTTATAGAACCTCCCTAAAAAAATAAGGTGTACTCGAATACACCTTATTAATATATAACGATGCAGAGTTGCATCTTACTTCTTTTCCTTTAAGAGGTCGCGGATTTCAGTGAGGAGCACTTCTTCTTTGCTGGGAGCCGGAGGTGCGGGAGGAGCTACAGGAGCTTCTTCTTTCTTTTTACGCTCAGTCATCTTCTTGATGAGGCTGACAAAGCAGAAAATAGAGAAGGCGATGATGAGGAAGTCAAATGTCTGTTGGAGGAAGTTTCCATAATTCAGAGTCACCTCAGCCACAGCAGGAGTAACTACTTCGCCCGCTTCGTTTACCACTTCAGGTACAGCTTCCTGCATCACCCACTTGAGGTCCTTGAAGTTTACGCCACCTACAGCCAGACCGATAGGAGGCATGATGATATCATTTACGACACTGGTTACAATTTTACCGAAGGCACCACCTATTACTACACCGACAGCCATGTCGATGACATTACCCTTCATGGCAAACGCCTTGAAGTCTTGCAAAAAAGTACTTTTTCCCATCTTTATAGATATTTATGTTTGAATTTTGCCGCAAATATAAAAACAATTTTGTACTTTTGCACCGCATTTGGGAACAAATGTTGTGAAATAGAGAAAAAAAGAGATTTTAAGCTTAGTTATAACATTCTTAAAAATTAAAAAGCAAAATGATTAAAGTTGGTATTAACGGATTTGGCCGTATCGGTCGTTTCGTATTCCGCGCAGCTCAGACTCGCGATGACATCCAGATTGTAGGTATCAATGACCTTTGCCCGGTTGACTACTTGGCTTACATGCTGAAGTATGACACTATGCACGGTCAGTTCGAAGGAACTATCGAAGCTGATGTTGAGAACAGCAAGTTGATCGTTAACGGTAAGGAAATCCGTGTAACTGCTGAGCGCAACCCGGCTGACCTGAAGTGGAACGAAGTTGAGGCTGAATACGTTGTTGAGTCAACTGGTCTCTTCCTGACTCAGGAGAAAGCTCAGGCTCACATCGATGCCGGTGCTAAGTATGTAGTTATGTCAGCTCCTTCTAAGGACGCTACTCCTATGTTCGTATGCGGTGTTAACTTGGATAAGTATGTGAAGGGTACTCAGTTCGTTTCTAACGCTTCTTGTACTACTAACTGCTTGGCTCCTATCGCTAAGGTTTTGAACGACAAGTGGGGTATCACTGACGGTTTGATGACTACTGTTCACTCTACTACTGCTACTCAGAAGACAGTTGACGGACCTTCTTTGAAGGACTGGAGAGGTGGTCGTGCTGCTGCCGGCAACATCATCCCTTCTTCAACTGGTGCTGCTAAGGCTGTAGGTAAGGTTATCCCCGAATTGAACGGTAAGTTGACTGGTATGGCTTTCCGCGTTCCCACTTTGGATGTTTCAGTTGTTGACTTGACTGTAAACTTGGCTAAGCCTGCTACTTACGCTGAAATTTGCGATGCCATGAAGGAAGCTTCTGAAGGCGAATTGAAGGGGGTTTTGGGTTACACTGAAGATCAGGTTGTATCTGCTGACTTCCTCGGTTGCACTTTGACTTCAATCTTCGACGCTAAGGCCGGTATCGCTTTGACTGACACTTTCGTGAAGGTTGTTTCTTGGTATGACAACGAGATTGGTTACTCTAACAAGGTGCTCGACCTCATCGCTCACATGAAGAAGGTTAACGGTTAATTTTCCGTTTGCTTACAGAGTAATAAAGTAATCAGAGACTGCGTCACGTTGTTGGCGCAGTCTTTTTTTGCAGCGGGCTGCATGGCCGGTTGCAGCGGGCTGCATCCTCAATACCAGCCCGCTGCGACTGCCATTGCAGCCCGCTGCATTTTTTCTTTATTTTTTCTTCATTCTTTTGTTTGGTTACCATTTTTGTATTACTTTTGTTCTCCATTAAACAAAGAGAGCAAATGACGACGTATAATCTGATAACTATTCTTGGTCCTACGGCATCGGGTAAGACTCCGTTGGCGGTGGCATTGGCTCACCGGTTGGGGACGGAGATTATCAGTGCAGACAGCCGGCAAGTCTATCGTGGCATGGATTTGGGCACAGGGAAAGATTTGTCTGAGTATGTCGTGCAGGGGACTGCTATTCCCTATCATCTGATAGACATTGCCGAACCGGGATACAAATACAATGTCTTCGAGTATCAGCGGGACTTTTTGCAAGCCTATGAACAGATTGTGTCCAAAGGGAAACTGCCTGTTCTCTGTGGTGGTACGGGGATGTATCTTGAGAGTATTCTCAGAGGATACAAGTTGTTGCCTGTACCTGAAAATCCTGTTTTGCGCAAATCGTTGGAGAATAAGACACTGGCGGAACTGACGGAAATGTTGGGTAAGTACAAGACCCTGCACAACACGACGGATGTTGATACCGTAAAGCGTGCAATCCGAGCCATAGAGATAGAAGAACACTATCTGCATGCCGATGTCTCAGAGTCGGAGTTCCCTTCGTTGCAGAGTCTGGTTATAGGGGTCAGCATCGATCGATCTTTACGTCGCGAGAAGATTACACGTCGCTTGCATCAGCGGTTGGACGAGGGGATGGTAGATGAGGTGCGCCGTTTGTTGGATGAGGGAGTCTCTCCGGAGGATCTTATCTATTATGGCTTGGAATACAAGTTCCTGACGCAGTATGTCATTGGGCAATTGACGTATGATGAGATGCTCCGTCAGTTAGAGATAGCCATCCATCAGTTTGCCAAGCGTCAAATGACCTGGTTCCGTGGCATGGAGCGTCGGGGAATCCGGATACATTGGATCGATGCTCTTCGTCCGATGGAGGAGAAAGTGGATGAGATTGTGAGTCTGCTGACTGAAGGATAAACAGAGAGATGACTTATTGTTTTAATTCTTTATATTGAGTGGAACATGGCTGTAGAAGCTGATAAATGGGGGGTTATATATAATCCTAAAGCAGGAAACCGCAAGGTGAAGAAGCGCTGGGGGAAGATACGTGAATACATGGAGAGCCGGAAGGTGAACTTCGACTATGTACATTCCGAAGGCTATGGTTCAGTGGAACGTCTGGCGCGCATTTTGGCCAATAACGGTTATCGCACGATTGTGATAGTTGGAGGTGATGGAGCACTCAATGATGCCATCAATGGGATTATGACTTCATCGGCCGAGCGTAGAGAGGACATTGCTTTAGGAATCATTCCAAACGGTATTGGAAATGATTTCGCCCGTTTCTGGGGTATTGAATTCGATGACTATAAAGAGGCGGTAGATTGGATTATCAATCGTCGGCTCCGATTGGTGGATGTGGGCTATTGTTCCTTTTACAATGGTCAGGAACACGAAAGACGCTACTTCCTCAATGCTGTCAACATTGGGTTAGGGGCCCGTATGGTAAACATCTTCAATGGTACCCGTCGCTTTTGGGGAACGGAGAACATCTCCTATCTGGCTTCGATGTTTCTTCTCCTATTTGAACGCAAATTGTATCGTAGCCATCTGAAAATCAACGGAGAGCATATCCGTGGGCGTATGATGACCATTTGTGTTGGCAGTGCGCGTGGCTATGGACTTACCCCTAATGCTGTACCTTACAACGGTTGGTTGGATGTGTCTGTCGTATATCGTCCGGAGCTGACGCAGCTTGTTGCCGGACTGTGGATGTTGCTGAAAGGACGCATCTTGAATCATAAGATGGTGAAACCTTATCGTACCCGCAAGGTGGAAGTGCTCCGTGCTCAGAATGCAATGGTCAGTTTGGATGGACGCACCATGCGTTCGAAGGATTTTCCTTTGGAAATCGGAATCTTGCCAGAAGCTGTCACGCTGATTATACCTAAATGAATGTCGAGAAACGATAAATGTATGCAAAATGAATTTTAAGGATTTTACTTCAACTGACAATTTCTTTCTGTTGGCAGGTCCCTGTGTGATAGAGGGCGAAGAGATGGCCATGCGGATAGCAGAACATGTGATGGCGGTGACGGAGCGTCTGCACATCCCTTATGTCTTCAAAGGGTCTTATCGGAAGGCTAACCGTTCCCGGATAGATTCCTTTACCGGAATAGGTGATGAGCAGGCCTTGAAGATTTTGGCCAAGGTGCGTGATACGTTCGGAATACCAGTTGTTACAGACATTCATACGGCTGAAGAAGCAGCCATGGCTGCGCCGTATGTGGATGTGTTGCAGATTCCGGCTTTCCTTTGCCGGCAGACAGATTTGCTTGTAGCAGCTGCCCGTACAGGCAAGGTGGTGAATATCAAGAAGGGGCAATTCCTTTCAGCAGGAGCCATGCGTTTTGCAGCAGAAAAGGTGGTGGAAGCCGGAAATTCCAATGTGATGCTGACTGAGCGTGGCACTACATTCGGTTATCAGGACTTGGTGGTAGATTATCGGGGTATTCCCGAAATGCGTTCGTTCGGGTATCCCGTTATTCTGGACATCACCCACTCTCTGCAGCAACCCAACCAGACTACCGGAGTGACAGGGGGGATGCCACAGTTGATAGAGACGGTGGCCAAAGCAGGCATTGCGGTGGGGGCAGACGGACTCTTCATTGAAACGCATGAAAATCCGGCTATAGCCAAGAGCGATGGTGCCAATATGTTGCGCTTGGATTTGTTGGAGGGATTGTTGGAGAAACTGGTACGTATCCGCGAGGCGGTAAAGTAAGGGAGGTTCTATAAATTAGTTTCTTCGTTTATTTGGGGTGGTTTTCTGCTTGGACGATTTGCTTGTCTTTTTGGTATTTTCCTTCTTATCTCCTTGATACGTAGCCCGCTACGCATCTTCGTAGATAAGAAGGAAAATCCTCAAAAATCCGAAGCAAATCCTCGCAAGCTAATTTATAGAACCTCCCTAAATAAAAATCGGATAAAGCCATTGACTTTATCCGATTTTACTTATTTTTTTCAGCCGGTCTTCATCAATAAGTTTGATTTTCCGTCCATCGATGGCTATCAGTTTCTCTGCGGCAAAGTTCGACAGTGTCCGGATGGCATTGGAGGTAGTCATGTTCGACAAATTGGCCAAGTCTTCGCGTGAGAGGTAGATGCTCAGTGTGGATTCGTCCTCTTCTACTCCGTAGTTCTCTTTGAGGAATAGCAGCGATTCTGCCAATCTTCCACGGATATGTTTTTGTGTGAGGTTTACAGTCCGTTCATCGGCGATACCCAAGTCCGTGGCAAGCTGGCGGATAAAAAACTGGGCCAAATCATTGTTCTCATGTACCAATTGAGTGATTATGTTCATCGGAATCATGCAAATGACCGAAGGCTCGAAAGCAGCGGCAGCTGTCACGTAGTCTCCTCCGGAGAAGTAGGCTCGGTAAGCAAAATATTCCATCGGTTTGATGACCCGGATGATTTGACTCCTGCCACCGACTCCATCCTTGAAAATTTTCACTTTTCCGCTAAGCAGACACATGATGTGTGTCGGCTTTTCCCCTTCGCAATAAATCAATTCATTTTTTTTGAATCGTTGGACGGTGAACTCCTTGACGAGCATTTCGCGTTGCTCATCATTGAGTGTCTGCCACAGCTCAGCGATGCTTTCTATGATTTCTGATACCGAAAAGTCTTTTTTTACCATCGAGGTGTTGTAAAATTATGTTTTAGAGCACAAAAGTAGTAAGAAAAAGTCAAAGAGTAAACTTTTTACCATTAAAAAGTGTCGCTTCTTTTAAAAAAAACATGATTGAACGGATTATTCGTTAAATGATTGGATAAAATCAGCTTCAGTTCAGCTCTTTTTTCTACTTTTGCAACACGTAATCAAGTTTTTCCCATACGGTAGTGAAACGGCTTGTCTTAATCTTTGCAGTTATGTGCCTGATTTTGGGTCATCCTCTTCCTTCGTGCGCTTCAGACAACGTACGGGGTGGAAGACGTCCGCTCGTCTTTCACGATTCTATATTGGGAAGTGTCTTGACAAAAGCAGCTGAATATTCGGGCCTTGTGCGCGAGTATGAGTCCGAGGTGTATGTGCGTGGTGTCTATCGGGTGCCCAAGCGTAACGAACTCATTCGTCTCGTGCCCTCTATGTTCCGTTTTTACAAAGATGTGGATGAATACCTGACTGAGGTCGTCAGTGAAGTGCATTACACTGCTCCCTCCCTTTACGATATGAAAGTGCGTGCACTGACCGGCACCTTCCGTCGCAATCGTGCAGGTTTGCGCAACTCTTTGGAATATCTTCACATGAATGTCTATTCTCCCACCTTATTGCCCGACAGGTTAGTCTCTCCGCTCGATAGTGCAGGCGCCCATCGTTATGCCTATCTGCTCGATTCAGTTGTTTGGGCAGCCGATGGGGTAGCCCGTTACCATATCAGCATCATGCCGCGCAACAACAGCTTGCAGCTTGTCAGTGGTTCCATGGTAGTGCGTGGCGATACGTGGGCTGTCACCGGCATCCGATTGAAGGGACAGATTGAGCTGACGGATTTTGAGGTGGATATTCAGATGGGGGAGGAGGGGACGGAACAGTTCTTGCCCAAGCGCTCGGAAGTGTCGCTCACTTTCCGCTTTCTGGGCAACAGGATTGAAGCCGGCTATTCGGCCTCTTTCGCCTACCGGCAAATCAGATTGCGTGAAGCTGCAGATCCGCATCTCCCGGTGCAGCAGCAGAACTATGACCTCAGTTCCTCTTACCGGCTCAAGTGTGATGACTCCGAGTTTGTGTCCGACACGGCCTATATGGCAGCCCATCGTCCTTTGTCGCTGACGGCGCATGAGCAACAGCTCTATGCTGCCTATTACGCACGTCGTCAGCAACGTATGGATACGGTGCAGGCTTCCAGACGGAAAAGTCTGGCACTGTGGGGAGAAGTGGGCGATGCACTTATCAGCAGCTATACCATCGATCTTTCCGAATTGGGTAGTGTACGTTGTTCGCCGCTCATCAATCCGTTTTTGATGAGCTATAGCCACAGCAACGGATTCTCTTACAGGCAGGAGTTCAAGTACAACCGCATTTTTCCGGATGACAAATGGATGCGCATAGTACCCAAATTGGGCTACAATTTCACCCGCAACGAATTCTATTGGAGTATCGGGGGAGATTACTATTATGAGCCATCGCATTTGGGGGCTTTGTCTGTGAAGGTGGGTAACGGAAACCGCATCTACACCAGCCGGGTGTTGGATGAGATAAAGGATTGGAAAGATTCGCTCATCAACTTCAACAAACTTCATCTCGACTATTTCAAGGATATGTATGTGCAGGTGGAGAACCGGTATGAGTTGGCTAACGGACTACTTTTCTCTGCCGGTCTTTCCATGCATTGGCGCAAGGCTGTACGCCCCTCTGAACTGCCGGCATCCGACACATTGTCGGGCAAAGTCATACAACTTCGTCCCACCTACACCAGTTTTGCACCACGTTTCAGGTTGAGCTGGACTCCCGGACAGTATTTCTACATGAATGGCCGTCGGAAAATTCCGCTTTATTCCCGCTATCCCACCTTCACGGTAGATTACGAGCGTGGCATCAAGGGAATATTTGGGAGCAATGGCTCCTACGAGCGTATTGAGACGGATGTACAGCAGCGCATCCGGCTGACTTCTTTGAACAGTTTGTTCTGGCGGATTGGCAGTGGAGCTTTTACCAATCAGCATACGGTCTATTTCGTTGACTTTGCCAATTTCAGCAGGAGCAATCTGCCGGTGGGGTGGAACGATGACATTGGTGGTGTCTTTCATCTGCTCGATGGCGAATGGTACAACTCCTCCAGGTGGTATGCCCGTGGACACATCACCTACGAGGCACCTTTCCTGCTGTTTCCCCATAAGTGGAAACTTACCCGGTCTGTTGATAGCGAACGGATTTACCTGGGTGTACTGCACACCACTCATCTTCATCCGTACATAGAGTTGGGTTATGGTATCGGCACTCATGTTTTCGACTTTGGCCTCTTTGTCAGCAATGCTAACGGAGAGTTCAACCAAGTAGGTTGCAAATTTACGTTTGAGCTTTTCAATCGTTAGTAAAATTTGATTTTTGTTTCTTCTGTTTTGTCCTGAAACTTCTTACTTCCTCTTATGGTATAGAAGTTCTCTTTTGCCGTTTTGGGGGGTATTGGAGGTAAGGTGATGGGGAGAAAATCCGTCAGAAGGGCTTAAAATGCGCCGTTATTTTTGTCGGGGTCTTCTTTTTGTGCAGAAAAAGGTGATTTTGTCAACTCTTTTCAATTTCTGGGATGTAGAGGTTCGAAACGGTCTTATCTGATTGATTTTTCTTTACTTTTCTTGTCCTTTTTCATTCTGCGCCTTGCATTTTTGATTTTGCTCCTTGCTTATTTTATTTTGCTCCGTTGGGATGCGGTCAATGCGCCTTGCAAAATGTCGTGTCTGAGTCGCATTTTTCTTTCTTTTGCTTCAATTTACTCCCGAATGGGGTGGATTTTTCTTGTTCTGAGTGTTGGAGAGAAAAATGTTTATAAGGAATTTTTAATAAGACAGGTTGTTTTCTTGTAAAGATAGTTTAAATTCGGATTGTTTGGGTCGGATTATTTTGTGATTGCTTGTAGGTCCGGATGTTACCGGTTTCCCGATGAAATCTTCCTTGAATAATGTATTTAACGTTGCGGAAACAAAATTGCGTTACGGGATGTTAAGTTGTCGCGCACGTGTGTTAAAAGAGGTTCAAATTTCAAAGAAAAGAGGAACGGGTTCTCTGTTTTAACAAATAAAATGTTTTTCTTTGTATGATTAATGGTAGGATGTGGCGGTTGGTGACCGGAAGCCTCCTGCATGGCAGAAAAACTGAAATAAAGTAAAAGATATGATGAAGACAGGAAAACTGATATTGGGTGTTGTGTCACTCTTTTGTTTGTGCCTCCACCTTTCAGCTCAGCAGAAGCAGGAGTATAGTGTTCGTTTTGCGGATTCGGAGATGGCCCGTTTCCCTGAAGCTTGGCAGCTCGACCATGGCAAGCGGCTCTTTTTCGGATATGCTCAGGGGGTAGGGTGCTGTGCTATGCTCAAAGTCTGGAAGCATACGGGCGACCCGAAGTATTACGACTATGTCCACCAGTGGGCCGACTCGATTATCTATGCTGATGGAAACATCCATCTTTATACCCCTGAAACCTACAACATTGACTTCATCAACTCGGGAAAAGTCCTTTTCGACATCTACAAGCAGACGGGCGACAAGAAATATCGCAAGGCAATGGACCTGCTGATCAAGCAGATGAAGAACCATCCGCGCACCTGCGATGGAGGATATTGGCACAAGCTCATCTACCAGCATCAGATGTGGCTCGACGGACTCTATATGGCTTCACCCTTCTTGGCGCAGTATGGTGCCACTTTCAACAAGCCCGAATGGATAGATGAGGCAGTGAATCAGGTAAAACTCTGTCACCTGCATACATACGACAGCAAGACTGGCCTCTATCATCATGCCTGGGATGAGAGCCGCCGTCAGCGATGGGCCAATCCGGAGACCGGCCATTCTCCCAATTTCTGGGGACGAAGCATCGGATGGTGGTTCATGGCCATGGTGGATATTCTCGACTTTGTGCCAGAGAGTCACGAGGGGCGCGACACCATTATCAGCTACATTCAGGGCTTGGCAGAGGTCTTGCCGGCATACCAGCGCGACGGACTCTGGTATCAGGTGATGGACTGTCCGGAGCGTGAAGGCAACTTCCCCGAAGCGTCGGTGACTACGCAGTTCATGTATGCCTATGCCAAGGCTGTCAACAAAGGGTATATCGACAAAAAGTACCGCAAAGTGGCCATGAAGGCTTTCAAGGGGTTGCAGAAGAATCTGCTCGTGGAACTTCCTGACGGCACACTCAGCCTCACCCGTTGCTGTCAGGTGGGTGGATTGGGCGGTAATCCTTATCGCGACGGCAGTTTTGAATATTATATAGGAGAGAAGATGCGCGACAACGATGCCAAAGCTACGGGGCCTTTCATCATGGGTTTGTTGGAACTGGGGCTCTGACGCGCGCGTGTATAATATATTAAGGTGTAAGACAAAGACAAACAAATAGTATTAATAAACAAAAAGAATGACTATGAGAAAATTTTTATCTCTGATGCTGTTGGTGCTTGTTGCCGTAGGCGCAAGTGCTCAAAGCCGTAAGTATTGGGATTTCCGGACGTTGAGTCAGGAGACCATTGACAACCTCGTGGCAGATCCGGCTACGTGGACTATTACGAACAAGGAGGACGGTACGTTCGACCGTGCTGCTGATGCTAAGAAAATTTCTGGTGAACTGACTGCTAATGGAATGCCTATTAAAGAACTGCAAGGTCTGACATTTGGTACTGCTGGCTTGAGCAACGGCAACAACTTCATGATAGCCACCAACCGTTTCCGTATGACTCGTAACAATATGGAAATCATTTTCCCGAAACTTGCTCCCGGACAGACTGTGACAGTGCGCGGACGTTCGGCCAACTCTACAGCTACCAATCGTGGATTTGCAGGTAACGACAACTTGGAGTATATTTCCGGTCCTATTGGAGGTATCTGTATAGGTAATCAGGCTGAAGGGTACGGCAGTGCCGACTATCCGGTAGAGGAAGACGGTAACTACACACTGGTGTGGAAAGTGCGCGAAGACCTCGGAACGACCGATTCAGTGGATGTAGTCATCAAAATGGTGACCGGTGGTCTGGATATGGCCGAAATCTATATCGACAATGGCAATGAGGATGTGATTGAAGAATCCAAGAAGATTGCTTACCTCTACGACTCTTCGAAGGCCAACTATGCTTTGGACAGCGACCCGATGTATGAGATTGTCTATGGCTCGGGCAGCTACGAAGTGGAGGCCATCGACATCAAGGACTTCACATCGGATATGACAGACACTATCAGCGCATTGGAGACAAACTACGATGTAGTGATGGTTTCAGAAGGTCCGGCCAGTGGTCACAAGTTTGCTTCTGCACTCAAGGAATTGGTGAACCGTGTGCCGATGATGAACATGAAATCGTTCTTCTACAAGAGCGGTGTATGGGGCTGGGGAGCAGGTGAAAATCCGAAACCCGCTACCGGTACGATTGTGTTGAGCCATTATGGTGCTTCGCACAAGGCATTCAAGTCTTTGGGCTTCTCTGCAGGCGATGAAATCGAACTTTGGGTGGCCGACGGCTACGAGGGAAACATCATCCAAGGCTATTCTGTAAGTGAGGGAAGCTTCATTAATGCAGACTCTGTGTTGGCAACTATTGGAGACGGCATCAAAGCCATCCACGAACATGGCCGTAGCAACATCTACATGCTCTTCCCCTTCTCCAGCGATGCAGCAATTGCATACGGCGAAGGCTCTCTCGCACCTGGCGACGACCTTCCCACTTTGGTGACAGCCGTTGTTGACTATCTGGCTGCCTCCAAGTCAACTGTCCGTCAGGCAAACAAGCCCAGCATTGAGCAGACCAACGGCGACGGTGTGACCACCGTGACCATTTCTACCAACGTGGCCGACGCTACCATCTACTATACCACCGATGGTTCCGAACCTACAGCTGCCAGTGCAGTCTATACCGAACCTTTGACATTCACCGAACCCGTAGTGTTGAAGGCATACGTTTCTGCCGTAGGTTATAATGATTCGGATGTGGCTTCTGCTGAAGTGCTCATCAAGGGCCAGTGGGATGCCCCCACCATCAGTGTCACTCGCAATGCTGACAACAGTGTGATTACGCTGACTGCTGAAGAGGGTGCCAACATCTACTTCAACTTTGTGGATGGGGCTGACTCCATTTTTGCACAGAAATATACCGAACCCATCGTGCTGACATGGCCTGCTACCATTGCAGCCTTTGCTGCCGGTGGTGACAACGTAGATTCAGAACTGGTGAAAGAATACGTGAGCATCAACAGCCTGACTGCCGAAACTATCCGTCTCGACACCCTGGCTCACTTCGATGCCAATCCGACTGACTGGTTCCTGAACGATACAGAAAATGGTGGAACAGGCGAAGCCAAGGCTTACTATTTCAATGGCAAGAGTGCATGGGACTACTACTCTACAGAGGTTGACTACACTGAAGAAGTGAAGGATGAGACCGGTGTGGTGGTAGAGACTGTAACTCACTACAAACCCGATGCAGCTGCTGCCAGAGTTTACAATCCGTTGAACGAAAACGGTTGGGTCATCAAGTCTGCCGGTCAGGTGCTGACGCTGGAAGGTACATTGGACACCAATGCCGGTGTGGGCAATGGTGCAACCGGACGTTATGCCGAGACAGCTATCGACGCTATCGACGGTGCTCCCAGCAAGGGTGCTATCACCTTCGGTAAAAAGATGGATGGAAATCCCTATACCGGAACTATCGAGACTACCGCCAAGTATGCCGGTCCGTTCGACGTGCTGGTTGCTGTAGGTAATGGTAACAAGAGCGGAAAGTCTGAGATGGAAGTACAGATTTCTGCTGATGGTGCCACTTGGACTACTTTGGGCAGCCTCAATCTGGCCGACACTCAGCGTTACTACAAGAAGACCCGTCTGGTATATAACGAGACTGCAGAAGTTTACGTGCGTGTAGCCCATGTAGGCGGAGGTACCAGCGCTCAGGTCTATGACATCTTCATCTACAACAACGGTGAATACTCTAAGGAATATACTCCCGAAGTCATCGACCAGCCTACAGTGGCAGGTGCTGAGGTAGTAGGTGTACAGATCTATAACCTCTCAGGCGTTCAGCAGAACGGATTGGGTAAGGGCTTGAACATTGTTCGTCGCGTTTACTCAAACGGTACAGTTGAAGTACTGAAGGTGATGGGCAAGTAAACTGTGCCCGAGCGGACTTTTGTCATTCTGGACATCGTCGGCACCGACGATGTCCAGAATGACAAAGCCGTACTTGGAAGCGACACGTATTGTTTAATTTTAAAATAGTATCAAAATGAAGAAACTTTTACTTTCTGCACTGGCTCTGGCGATGACCATGGGCGTGAGTGCACAACGGTGGGACTTCACCAATTGGAGCGATGAGACTGTCGCCAATCTGAAGGCTGTGAATCCTACGAACACCGAATGGTCGGACATCGAGAAGGCTGCCGATTCGGCTCCTACAGACATTTCCAAAGAAAACTGCTTCTGGCAGGTGGTGGCTTCTGGCTCCGATGGTATCACCCTTGCGGCCAATGGAGTGAACATCAAAGAGACTGAAGGGCTGATTTTTACCAACACTTCAGCCCGCTCGTTGGCTATTGCCGTAAACTATCCCGAGACCTCTTTGGGAGCTTACAATGGTCCTTCTTACCTGTGGTTGGGTAGCAAGAACCAGAATTATATCGTCATTCCCAACGTGGAACCGGGTACGGAAATCAAGATAGGCCTGGAGTCGCACAAGCCGGCTGAGGCTCGTGGTGTGGAACTCTATGTAGGCCGTGGCAACAGCGGTACGAAGCTGTTGGCTCCTGATGGTAGCACTGTGGCTACTCCCACTACTTACGAGGATCAGGTGTGGTTGCTCCCTGAAGAGCTGACTGACACTCCGAACGAAGATGGAACATACGATGTGACCATCCGTAACACCAACGGTTGTCACCTCTACTATATTCAGGTTGGTGATGACGAAGGTGCCGTGGAAGAGGCCAAGAAGATTGCTTATCTCCACGATTCCTCGAACTCCGATATTGAAAATGACCCCATTTTTGAAGTTATCAACGGTTCGGGCAGCTACGAAGTGGAAGCCATCGACATCAAGGACTTTACATCGGATATGACGGATACCATCAGTGCATTGGAGACCAACTACGATTTGGTGGTGGTGACTGAAAGCCCTGCCAGCGGTCATAAGTTTGCCTCTGCACTCAAGGGAATGGTGAACCGTGTGCCGATGATGAACCTGAAATCGTTCTTCTACAAGAGTGGTGTATGGGGCTGGGGAGCCGGTGTCAATCCGACATCTACCGGTATCATCATGTTGACTGAAGCCGGTGCCAACCACAAAGTGTTCGGTTCATTGGGCTACGGTGTAGGCGATGAAATCGAACTTTGGATAGCTGATGGCTACGAAAAGAATATCATTCAGGGTTATAGTGTTGCAGAAGGCAGCCTGATTGCCGAAGACGACGTATTGGCCACTGTAGGCGATGGTATCAATGCCATCCACGAGCACGGTTCAAGCAACAAGTATATGCTCTTCCCCTTCTCAAACGATGCAGCTCTTGCTTACGGAGCCGGAACGCTTGCTCCTGGTGACGACCTCCCCGCTCTGGTAACTGCTATCGTGGATTATCTGGCTGACTCCAAGTCAAAGGTTCGTCAGGCTGTGAAACCCACTATCAACCAGACTTATGGTGATGGTGTGACTACGGTGGAAATCACTACCGGAATCGAAGGTGCTGTCATCTACTACACCATCGATGGTTCAGAACCTACAACTGCCAGCCCTGTCTATACTAAGGCGTTGACTTTCACAGAGCCTGCTGTAGTGAAGGCTTACATTGCAGCTCCGGGATACAACGACTCTGAGGTGTCTTCGGCTGAAATCCTTATCAAGAGCCAGTGGGCTGCTCCGACTATCACACTGGAACGTTATGCTGACAGCACCATCGTCAAATTGGAGGGTGCTGCAGAGGGTGCCAACATCTACTTCAATTTCGTAGGTGGAACAGATGCCGCTACTTCACAGGCATACACCGGACCCGTCAAACTGATTTGGCCGGGCACTATCACTGCTTTTGTTTCAGGCGGTGACAATGTAGATTCTGAAATCGTTTCAGAGTATGTATCTATCAACAGCCTGACTGCTGAAACCATCCGCCTCGACACCATTGCCCACTTCGATGCCAATCCGACTGACTGGTTCTTGAATGATACAGAAAACGGCGGATCAGGTGAAGCTAAGGCTTATTATTTCAATGGCAAGAGTGCATGGAACTATTACGGTACAGAAGTTGACTATACTGAGCCGGCCAAGGATGAAGAGGGTAATTTGATTCCTGATTCAGTGATCACTTACTACAAGCCCGATCCTGCAGCCGTGAAGGTATTCAATCCGCTGAACGAGAACGGCTGGGTCATCAAGTCTGCCGGTCAGGTATTGACACTGGAAGGCACATTGGATACTCAGATTGGTGTAGGTAACGATGCAGCCAATCGTTTTGCAGAAGAGGCCATTGACGCTATCGAAGGTGCACCTTCAAAGAGTGCCATCACATTTGGTGGAAAGATGAGCGGTGAACCTTATACTGCTACTATCGAGACCACGGGCAAGTATGCTGCTCCGTTCGATGTGTTGGTAATGGCCGGTAATGGCGATGGCGGTGCCATCAATATGAATATTGAGGTAAGTGCTGACGGTACTACTTGGACCAAGATTGGTGATGTAAACTTTGCCGGAACCAAGCGCTATTGGAAGAGAACCCGTGTGGCTTACAACGAACCCGGTGAGGTATATGTACGTGTGGCTCATGTAGGTGGCAAGACCAAGGCACAGGTTTACGACATCGTGTTGTTCAACAACGGAGAAATCTCTAAGGAGTATGCTCCTACTGCCATCGACCTGCCTACAGTGGCCGGTGCTGAAGTTGTGGGTGTACAAATCTATAACCTCTCAGGCGTTCAGCAGAACGGATTGGGTAAGGGCTTGAACATTGTTCGCCGCGTTTACTCAAACGGTGCAGTTGAAGTGCTGAAGGTAATGGGCAAGTAAAAAAACTCCCCTCCGCTTCTGCCTGTATCCCTTAAAATAAGGGAGAGGGGCAGGCGGAGGGGGTTCCTCTATCATCATTGAAAAACGCATCAAGACACTCTCTCCCCGAAGAAAACAGCTACTCCCCCGGAAAATGAGATTATGCGCAATCCCGTGGCGCGTCATCCAAAGACAGAAAGACGGCATTCAAAAAAGAGACAAAGACAGAAGCCACGAAAAAAGTAATATATACTGCAAGTGACAGTGAAGTGTATATCCGTGGCCGATTGAATATATATTGAAATAGGAAAGAAGATATACTGACTTTGAAAGACAGAGTGCAAAACTTCAGAAGACAAAGACAAAAAGATAAAACTAAAAATGTACGTATGAAAAAAACTCTACTGACGACGATGTTGCTTGGTGGAAGCCTTGCAATGGCACAAGCCCAGCAATTGGCATTTCCCGGAGCCGAAGGTTTCGGTAAGTATGCTGTAGGTGGCCGTAATGGTTCGGTCTATCATGTGACAAACCTGAACGACAGTGGTGCCGGTTCGCTACGCGATGCCGTGAGCAAGTCAAACCGTATCATTGTGTTTGATGTGGCCGGTGTCATCAAATTGGAGAGCCGTCTGGTGTTCAAGAACAACCTGTATGTAGCCGGACAGACTGCTCCGGGTGAAGGTATCACAGTGTATGGTAACGGAGTCTCCTTCTCAGGAGCCAACAACACGATTGTGCGTTATCTCCGTTTCCGCATGGGAGTAGGCGGTGATTCGGGCAAGGATGCTGCCGGTGTGTCAAACGGAACAGACATGATATTCGACCACCTCTCCGTATCGTGGGGTAGGGATGAGACCTTCTCTATAAGTCCTGATGGAAAAGGAGACTTGAAGAACATCACCATCCAGAACTCCATCATAGCCCAAGGGTTGCAGACACACTGTGCCGGCGGATTGGTGCAGGCTGACAACATCACCCTCTATCGTAACCTCTATGTGGATAATGATACCCGAAATGCCAAGATTAAGGGGAAGAACCAATATGTGAACAACATTGTCTATAACTGGGCAAGCGGTTGCTTCATCATGGGTGGCGATTCAGAAGGAACGCACTATGCCAATGCACAAAGCAACCTTTTCATCAATGGACCCAGTGGAGGAGGTAATGCTTTTGGCGGAGCAAACTCAGACTTTCACATTTATGCTACGGACAACTGGCAGGACAAGGACAAGGACGGAACGTTTGACCCTTACGAAATTCCGAAGAGTGAATACACAGGAGGTCCTACATTCATGACCTCTCCGATGGAATCCTACGACTTGCCTATTGTAGCTGGAAATACGCTGTTGGAGGAATCTTTGCCCACTGTGGGAGCTTCGTTGCCCTACCGTGACTACGCCGACTGGTATGTGTTGAATGAAGTGAAGTCGCTCGGTAAGAAAGGTGGTTTTATCTCTCGTGAGGAGAGTCTTCCTTTCGGTGCTCCAACCTCTTGGAGTCTTTGGGGAGGCAATAAAAAGGCCGATACCGATGGCGACGGTATGCCTGATGAATGGGAGAGTGCCAACGGTACAGACCCTGCCAAGGACGATGCCATGACTATCGCTGACAACGGCTATGCCAACATCGAGAACTACATCAACAGCATCACCGTGGCAGACCGCGAGGCCTATCTGCGCAAACTGATTTGTCTGGAACTGACCACTCAGACACAGGATGCACTCACATTCTCGTGGTGTAACTACACAGATGGAGAGACAGGTGTCAGTGTTGAACTGCTGCAGGACGGTGAATTCAAGGAAATAGCCCGTTTGGGAGCAGATGCTGAAAGCTACAAACTGGAAGGATTGGAACCGGAGACTGCTTATACTGTCCGCCTGCGTGCATTCGACGATAACGGCAATTACTCTGAATATTCAGATGAACTGACCATGAAGACCAAACCGTTGGCAGTAGAGATGGTGGACGTGGAAAACTATGTGGCAGACTACAGTTGGGCTGTGGAGGCCGGAAACTGGGATGTGGCTACAGGTAACTGGTATGATGTCAATGAGATAGAGGGAAATTATGAAGATAATTCCAAAGTGCTCTTCCAACCGACCGGAACCGCTTATGTGACATTGAATGAAACTGTTTCTCCGGCTTCTGTGGTAGTCGGTGGTGCTGATTCCACCATCATTAGCGGTACGGGAGCCATTGCCGGTGCAACATCAGTAAACAAGACAGGTGAAGGGGTGCTGGTGCTCAATACCATGAACAGTTATACCGGGCAGACGGTGTTGCACGAAGGAACCATCGAATTCAATTCTTTGGCCAACGGAGGTGTAAACAGTGCTATCGGTGCCTCTTCTGAATTTGCCCAGAACTGGATTTGGAACGGTGGAACATGGAAATATACAGGTAACAATGCCACCACCAACCGTCAGGCTTTGGCATACGAACAGACAGAGTTCAATATTGCTAATGGAGCAACAATCAAGACTGACGGACACATCGAGGGTGTGGGAGGTCTTACACTGAGCGGTAACGGACAGTTGACAGTGAACACCACCAAGTTCTTCCAATACGAAGGACCCACTATTCTGCGAGGTGGTGCACTCAATTTGAGTTCGGTGGATGTTTCCAAAGCCGGAATCGGAAAGTCTTCCAAACTGGTATTTGCCGGCGGTACGCTGACCACCAAAGGAGAAAACAGTAACTACGAGACTTACAGCTTCCCCATTGAAGTGCAGGAGGGAACGACTTCGATATTCGCTCCCCACCGCAACTGCTACATCAAGAGCAAGGTGACCGGTAACGGAACGTTGCAGCTGAACATCCCTTATCTGAGAGAATACATCCAGGGAGACTGGAGCGGCTTTACCGGACGGCTGATTGCCAAGGGTGTGAACAGCAATAATTCTGAAGGTTCGCTCTTCCTGCTCAACGAAAGCAAAATCAGCATTCCCAATGGTGTGGTAGAGCTGAAGGGCAATGCCCACATGGCTGGTTGGAGCACCAATTGTGAATTCGAAATTGGCGGTATATCAGGCGATGCCGGCACTTACATCCGTGGCTCCAGCAAGAATACTGCAGGATTCACCTGCAAGTGGACTGTGGGTGGAGCCAATACGGACGAGACTTTCCGTGGTATCATCAACAACTTGTCAAGCAGCAGCACCCGTGAAGGAACCGTGTCTATTGTGAAGAAAGGTAGCGGTGACTGGCGTTTGACGGGAAACAACGTATATAAAGGTACTACAACCATCAATGGCGGTCGTCTGATTGTCAACGGTACCCACACCGGGACGGGGGCTGTCACAGTGAACAATGGCGGTACGTTGTCCGGTTATGGAACACTGCCCGGCAAGGTAACAGTGAAGAGTGGCGGTATTGTATCTCCTGGTGACACGTTGGTAAAGACATCCTTCACGTTGAAGTTGAAGGGCGGTCTGTCAATGGAAAAGGGAGCTGTCATTTCCATGCCAGTCGAAGTCTCTTCATCCGGTTCGGCCACTGTCTGCAAATTGGTTGTCACCGGTATGATGGCTCTGAACGGAGTGACGTTGAATCTCGACTTTGCCGGCGGACAAGAGAACATTATCGAGGGTACCAGCTTCTATCTGTTCAATATGGCTAACGTGAGCAGTGTCATCGGTGATGGCATTGTTGCCATCGAGCCGGCAGTTCCGGGCGAAGGATTGGCATGGGATACATCCAACCTGCTGACGACCGGTCGATTGAATGTAGTAGCTGCGACCTCTATCGGAGAAAATGTGGCAGAGAATGTGTCTGTATGGCCCTTGACCGTCAGCAACGATTTGCATGTGAAGGCTCCGGAGCACACACAGGTGACGGTGTATAATCTGGTAGGCAATGTGGTAGCCACTACCACTGTGGCGGGTGACGAAGCTGTCATCAATATGTCAGCCTGTCCGGCAAACCTCTACCTGGTGAAAGTCGGCGATGGCAAAGTGTATCGTGTAGTGAAGAAATGAATATAGAGAACAAGTAATAATGAGGCCGTACTCCCTTCCGTCAGCAGTAGCTGAAGATGAATTTGGGGATAGTGATTCCCGCAGTCGGTATGCTTCCTGATGGGATGGAGTATGGCTCGAAAGAACAATAAAATACAGAGAGAATGAAAAGTAAAAGATTCCTGAAAGGAATGGCTTGGGGGCTCCTGTCTCTGCCCCTTGCACTTTGTTCGTGCGAGGATGAGATGACGGACGATCCACATTACAAGCCACAGGTTCGTACGGGAAGTGCTTATCAGCAGTTGCAAGAGGACGGGAAATATACCATCTTCTTGCAGGGTGTGGATTTGGCCGGGTTTACGGGGATTGTCGATGGCAAGAACCTGATGACAGTGATGGCTCCGGATGATGTCGCTTTCCAGAAGTATTTGCAAGAGCAGGGATTCTCCTCTATCCAGGAGATGTATGAACAGAACCCGCAGTCGGTTATCCGTCTCATCGGATTTCATCTGATGTACTATTCGTACGATTGGAACAAACTCGTCAATTTCCGTCCGTTGGAGGGCGATGGCGCTACAGAGGAGGAGAGTAACAGGGATGCCGGCCTCTACTTCAAACACCGTACACACAGCAGTTCTCCCATTACTCTGGAGTACAATCCCGTACTGGATACAGAGGTGAAAGTCTATCATTTCGACCGTCTGTTGCCGGTCTTCTCCAGCCGTCTGTTCCAAACTTTGGGAATCGATGCCAAAACCAACTATGAATATTTCTACCCGAACAGCACGTGGACAGGCAGCCGTGAAGGCGGTGGCTTCAATGTAGCCAATGCCAGTGTATTGGATGAAGAGAGCGTAATTACCGACAACGGCTATCTTTATCATATTGATCAGGTGCTTGATCCGGTGGAAAGCCTGCATGCGACATTGAAGAGCAATCCCAAGTATTCCAAATACATCGAATTGTATGACAATTACACTTCGTATGTGGAAAATGTTGATTTGTCAACAGACTTTGGTGGTGGCGATAAGGTCTATCTGCACTCCCACAATGCTTCATTGCCCTTGCCGAATATTGCTTATGAATGGATGAGTCCCTATTATCAGAGCTTCTCCACCAACTGTGTGCAGGGATATACTATTTTTGCTCCTACGAATGAGGCCATTACTGAATTCTTCAATAGCTATTGGACTGAGGAAGGAGGCTATACGAGTTTCGACGAACTCGACCCGCTGATCAAGGAGTACTTCATCATGCAGACATTTGCCAGTACGTCTTATCCTGTTTTCCCATCGATGTTGAAGCCTTCTTATACCACCGTAAATGGGAAACCCTATGTGACGGACTATTATGATATGCCGATAGCCGTTGACCCGGAGACTGTGACCGACCGTTGTGTCTGCTCTAACGGTTTCCTTTACGGAATGGATAATATGGCTGTGCCTTCCATCTTCTCGTCCGTGGTGGGAGCGGCTTTCAACAATATGGCTTACCGCAATTTCCTTTATGTGCTCTCCACATCTGATCAAATTGGTTCGTTGGCTTCCGATCAGATGTCATTCATTGCGATGATGCCTGACACCACCAAGTTTGCGGTGGATGCAGCCAATATGCCGATTCAGAAGTCTGGAAACTCCTATGTCATCAAGGAATGGGACGATGTGAACGGAGTCTATGGTGATATGTCATCTTCTACAGCCCAAGCTATCGTGAATATGCATGTGGCTCCCAATGTGGAAGAATTGCCTCTGACGGGGACAGCTGTGGTTGAGACCAATACCCCCTTCAACTATCTCTTTGTGAGGGATGGAAAGGTGACGACAAACTATCTTTTCAACAATTACCTCTCTCCGGAATATGCCGGCGACCCGTTTGTCCCCTTCAAGAAAGTGTATGAAGGAAGCAATGGTACAGCTTATGCATACGAAGGAAAAGACCTCTTCCAGGCAGGAACGGGTGACGGATTGGAGCACACGTTGTCAGTCTGCAACGACAAGGACTATCCCTACTACCTCTTCTCGCAATTGTTGCAGAAGGCCGGTATGGTGCAAGAGGGCAAGTTGCCTTCCATCGTTCCTGATGAAGAAACGCGCTTTATCGCATTTGTGCCTACCAATGAGGCCATCAAGAACAACATCAAGAATATTCCTGGAGCTTCCAACCTGAAGATAGCAGATGATTATCGTATCTCGGGTACTGTGAATACAAGTAATAAGGCACTTTTATCCGCTTACTTGCGTTCTTACTTTATCACCTCCATACTGACACCGTTTGCCAAGTATCCTTATGCAGGTGCCGGTGTACAGGGAACGTTTGCCACGTTTGGCTCCAACCAATTGAACCTGGTTGACACGGGCAATTCTTTGCAGGTGAATTTTGTAGGAGGAGAGAGTGAGACTCCTGTCAATGTGGTGGAAGATTACGGATTCTTGCCGTTTGCCTATCAGGACGGATGTTTCCATTTCATTGAAGATATCCTTAAATAATAGAGAGAGTTTATGAATAAGATAAGATATATAGGATTGTTGATGGCTGCATTGTTGGTTAGTATCAGTGGAGCCTTTGCCCAGAACGTGGTCTTGACCGGTCAGGTGACAGAAATGCTGGGCGGACAAAAAGAACCGATTATGGGAGCCAATGTAGTGGTGGTGAACAAAGGTGGCCGCTACTTGGGAGGAAACATAACGGATATGGACGGAAACTATAACATCACCGTCCCTAAGAATGAGAAGGATCTTCAAATCCGTTTTTCATACATCGGTTTGAAGACCAAGAATGTTCCCTATACGGGACAGACGACATTGGATGTGACGATGGAAAGTGAAGCCACGGAATTGGAAGTGGCAGAAATCACAGCCAAGAAGATTGAACGTGATGAAATGGGTGTGTCGTTCCTCGAACAGACTGCTGCAACACAAAAAGTGTTGATGAATGAACTGGTTGAAACCACTCCTGTAACTTCGGTAGAAGAGGCATTGCAGGGACAGTTGGCCGGTGTGGATATTACCTTGGGTGGTGACCCGGGAGCACGCAGTGCCATCCGTATCCGTGGTATCAATTCGTTGAGCTCTTCCAGTGAACCGCTGATTGTAGTCGATGGTGTGCCTTATCCCACAGAAATTGCCGACGATTTTGAGTTTGCAACGGCTAATGAAGAGGATTTCGGAGCACTCTTGAACATTTCGCCTTCCGACATTGAATCTATCGAAGTGTTGAAAGATGCTTCTGCTACAGCAATTTGGGGTACGCAGGGAGCCAACGGTGTCTTGCTGATTAATACCAAAAAAGGTACAGTAGGACGTACCCGCTTCAATTTTGTATCCAAGGCTACGGCCAAATTTGAACCGGCTTCTATCCCTTTGCTGAATGGAAAGCAATATGTTGCCATGATGCAGGATGCCATCTGGAATGCTGCCAATTCGAAGGGACTCCAACAGGCTGCCTCAGAGTTGGACTTGCTCTACAACACGTATGAAATAGGCTATAATCCCCAATGGACCTATTTTGATGAATACAATGTGGATGTCAACTGGCTCGATCTGGTGCGTCAGGATGCCTATACGTTTGATAACAGTATCTCCATGTCGGGTGGTGGCGACAAAGCAACTTACCGTTTCTCATTGGCCTATGTGGATGAGATGGGTACCACGATTGGCACTGATATGGACCGACTGACTGCCAAGTTGAATATCGGCTACAACTTCTCCGACCGTCTGCGGGTATCGACAGACTTCTCTTTCAGCCAGACCAACAGGCAGGCAAGTGTGGCCGATGTGCGTAGTGAGGCTATGCGTGCCATGCCTAACAAAAGTCCCTATTACATCGATGATGAGACCGGCGAATACCGTCCTGTCTATTTTGCCCGCGAAGATTACACGGGAGCAGCTTTTGACAATGACAAGTGGGAAAAGGCCAAAAACTTCAACGCTCTGGCTATGGCCGAAGAGGGATTCAACAAGACCATGCAGCGTGAAGAGAAGGCTACGTTGAATTGGGAATACCGTTTCCCCTTCAAACTGACTTATAAGGGATACGTTTCTTTGAACATGCGTACGACCAAGAATCGTCAGTTCCTTCCACAAGTGGCTACAGGTCTGTTGTGGACTGATGCCAATGCCAATGCCAGCATTGACAATCTGTCAGATGCTTTGACTTTGCAAACCAGCAACACGTTGCTTTACATGAACACTTTTGCAGAGAAGCACCAATTGATTGGAACGTATGTGTTCCGCACATCAATGGGTACGAACTCAAGCTACTCCAGCAAAACTTCGGGCAATGCCTCATCCAACATCTCTGACCCGACTGCGGGCGGAAAGGTCGCAAGTTTGTCTTCCGGAAAGTCTGAAAGCCGTTCGATATCCTCTATTTTTCAATTGGTCTATACTTACGACCGCCGATATGTAGCCAAGGCTACCATCAATACGGAAGGAAACTCGGCTATGGGTAAGGACAAACGGTTTGCCAACTTCCCTTCATTCGGACTCAGTTGGAACATCAGCGAAGAGCATTTCTTAGAGAATGCAACGTGGCTTTCTGACACTAAATTGCGTTTCGGATTAGGATGGAGCGGTAAAGCCCCGAGCGGTACGGCCTATTATTTGGGAGCTTACCAGGCATTGGGGGCTTACGGTAATATGGCAGCCATCTCGCCCGTGCGTATGCAGCTTGACAAATTGAAATGGGAATCTACCCGTGAGTGGAACATCGGTTTCGATCTCCGTCTCTTTGACCGTTTCACCCTTAACGTAGATTACTACAATCGCTATACGAGTGACCTGTTGCGGGAAAAAGTGGGAATCTCTACCATTACCGGTTTCTCACAACTCCGTTGGTACAACTCCGGTGAGTTGAGCAACCAGGGTTTCGAGGTTCGATTTGACTATCAGGTGTTCAAAAACAAGGATTGGTTAGTGAACGTGAACATGAACGCCAGCCGCAACATCAACAAGGTGGAGAAACTGCCTGTCAACATGAATCAGGAAAACTACAAACGCGAAAATGGCGCCTATGCTGTGCGTGTAGTAGAAGGAGACCCTGTAGGTTCATTCTATGGTTACCGTTATAAGGGAGTTTATCAGAATGTGGAAGATACTTATGCCCGTAATGCAGAAGGGGGTATCATGTACGACATCCAAGGCAAGCCGATTGTGATGCAGAATATTGATACCCAGTGCTTCCCGGGTGATGCCAAGTATGAAGACATCAATCACGACGGTGTCATCAACGAATCGGATATAGTCTATTTGGGTAACTCCAATCCGCTCTTCTTTGGTGGTGCGAATTTCTCAATCAAGTACAAGAATGTAAGACTGAACGCCAATTTCTTCGGTCGTTTCGGACAGAAGGTCATCAATAATGCACGTATGAATCTGGAAGGAATGCGTGGTACGGATAATCAGAGTACGGCTGTGCTGAACCGTTGGAGAACTGAAGGTGACGACACCGATATTCCGCGTGCTCTCTATGGCATGGGTTATAACTATTTGGGCTCTGACCGCTTTGTGGAAAACAACTCCTTCATGCGTCTGAAGACCTTGACTCTGTCGTGGGATATGCCCAAAAAATGGTTGAAGAGTGCCGGCATAGAACGATTGCAACTTTATTGTACGGGATATGACCTGTTCACATGGACTGACTATTCAGGACAAGACCCGGAGGTGGCATTGGATCCAAAGCCTACCGAACCGGTGGCGGACAACAACAAGGCACCCGTGACCAAGCGTGTGACATTCGGTATTAACTTATCATTCTAACAGAAGGGAGGAAAAAACAATGAAAAAGATATTTTCCATCATCATGATTAGTGCGGGGCTTCTCTGCTCTTCGTGCAGTGATTGGCTGGATATCCTGCCTAACAACGAGCAGGTGACTGACCAGTATTGGAAATCCAAAGAAGATGTTGAGGCTGTGGTAGCTTCGGGCTATTACTATATGCGTCAGACCATTACCAAGATGGTACAGTTGGGGGAATTGCGTGGAGGTACACTCTATACAAAGGGTACTGTTTCTTGGGCTAATGGAGCCGATAAAATGCAAGACTTCAACCTGCAGCCTACACACACCATCTGCAAATATGATGACATATATAGGGTGATAGGTATGGCAAACTCTGTGCTGCACTATGCAGCCGGGGTACGCACACTGGATGATACTTATACGGAAGGTGCCTTGAAATCACATTTGGCTGAGGCTTACTTCATGCGTGCCTATTGCTATTTCTTGTTAGTGCGAAATTGGCGTGATGTTCCTTTGGTTACCGAAGCTTTTGTGACAGATGCGGCTGAATACAATTTGCCTAAATCATCGGAGAAAGAAATCATAGCCCAGATCAAGAGAGATTTGTTGACTGCTATCGAGAGCGGAGGCGCCAAGACCATTTATGAAGAGGAGTGGCAGACAAAAGGAAGGGCTACCATCTGGGCTTTGTATGCACTGATGGCCGATGTGTGCTTGTGGGATGAGGACTATGACAATGCCATCATCTACAGCAATGCCATTCTGGAAGTACCGGAAGGAGATACTTCCATCCGTCCGAGATTCATTCAGGATCAGACCAAATGGTTCGAAATCTTCTATCCGGGCAACAGCAACGAGTCCATTTTCGAACTGAACTTCGACTACGCTCTCTATCAGGAGACCAACTCATTTGCCAACACACTCAGCATCGCTTCGGCCATATCCAGTGGTTTCGTCCTGACCGAGCGTACAGTGGATAAGGTAAAGCTGGAGGCTGCTGAAGTAATCAAAGCACAAGGCAATGTGGTGCCAGACCGCGTAGGACGTACCTTGATGGCCAGTGTCATCTATCCCAATATGGTGCATCCTTATAGCGACTACAACCGTCAGCAAGACCTCCTTTTGTGGAAATATCATGGAACGAATGTGGTGGATGTGAACAATTTCCGCGAACACCTCGATCCGAACTTCATCATATATCGTGTAGCTGAAATTATCCTGATTAAAGCTGAAGCTCTGATTATGAAGGGAGAGTCAGGCAGTGCGGAGTGGGCTTCTGCCGTAGCCCTGATCAATCAGATTCGTGAGCGTGCCATGTTGCCTGGCTATGACGAACTGACAGCACAAGGATGGTCCAAACTGGAGTTTTTGGATGTGTTGATGAACGAGCGTGAGATGGAGTTCCTTGGCGAAGCCAAACGGTGGTATGACCTGTTGCGTCTGGCAAGGAAGAACAACTATGCCAAGGAGTATAAGGACTACTTCATGGCTGAAGTGCTCGAAGGAAACACCACGACAAATGACCAGTGGATTCAGTCGGTGTTGTTGGACAACAATGCCCTCTATTTGCCTATTTCCCAAAGTGAAATTGATGTGAATCCCAACTTGGAGCAGAATGAGTATTACACGAACTAATAATTCACAGATGAAAAATATGAAAAAGTTGAAAGACAAGATATGTACAAAGGTTTTTGCGCTGTTGGGGGCAGCATTGATGATTGCCTCTTGCGAAGACCCTTATGAAGACAGCACCTATATCAACGAGGACAATTTGCCTCCTTTGGCATTGACTATGGCTGCCGATTCTACCGCAACAGAATGGGTGAAGGTGTTGAGATATGCTGGTATGTATGATGCACTGAACTATGCATTGGATCCCTTCACTGTGTTGTTGCCTACCGATGAGGCTTTGGAATCGTTCTATACTGCCAAGGGGGTGAACTCCATTGATGAGTTGGGAGTGGAATTTGCCAAAGACCTGGTGCTGACTCACACGATTGGAGACTCTCTCAAGGTAGATGATTTTGTGAAGTATATATCGGTTTCAGGTGGTGCTGGATTAAATAATTTGGCTGGAGAGAAATTGAGCGTCTTCATGGATACTACAGAAGCAGGTAGTTTCTATCTGGTAAATGAAGCAAAGACCTCTGTCAGTCATGTGTTGCAGGCTGAGATTCCGGCCTATAATGGCTACATTTATCGCATGGATGCTGTCATCAATCCGCTGAACCAGTCAGTGTATGACCTTTTGCTGGCAGGTGGAAACACCGGAGATGCCAACCGTTTCGGTATCATGAAGCAGGCTTTGGAACTCACAGGATGGGCGGACTCACTCAGTGTTATCCAAGATACCCTTTGGTACACATCCGGGAATTACAGCCTCAAACCTCGCTATTACACCCTGTTGGCTGTGGCTGATGAGACTTTCCAGAAGGATGGCATAGGTTCGTTGGATGCCTTGGTTGCCAAGTTGGGTGCTGCGGCTGATTACGACTCTGAAGATAATGAATTGAACAAGTATGTGGCTTACCACATACTGAATGCTACCAGTGACTGCTCTGACCTCCTGAATCCGTTGGATGTGTATGTGGAGGATGCAGAGACCGGTGAATTGATTCCTCAGTCAGCAGACTCTGTGAAACTGATAGACACCAGTGCAGAAAACCTTATACTACAGTTGACACGCCGAGGAACCGTTCCTGATGTCTCCTATGTCTTTAATGAGCAGGCGGAGGCTGCCAGATTCCTTCCCTCGAACTCGGATGTCTTGGCCAAGAACGGCTATCTGCATGAACTGGATGCCTATCTGCCGGTGTGGGAACCTGAACAGGCATTGGTTGTGTGGGATTTGGCTGACTATGTGTCTGTGAAGACCGTTGTGGAGTCTTTCGGTGAAATTTATAGGCCTGTTGAACCTGTATCATCTGAGTGTAAAGTTCCTTTGACTTCACTGACAGATGTCTATACCTACGAAGTGGGTGGTGATGGAGTAGGGGGTAACACCTATTACAATGTTACCTATGTGAACTGCAAGAAGAATCTGAGTGAAGCCAATAATTGCGACCGTGTGGTATTCAATCTCGGTTACATGGGATGGGCACAGATGAAGACACCCACTCTGGTGCATGGCAAGTATCGTGTAGAGTTGGACTTTGTCTATACGTTTGACCACTCATTCATGCGTACGATGTCTGATGGCAGCAACGGTGGATTGTTAAAGATGAGTTTTGATGGTGAGCATGAGATTATGACAGCTCCTTATGCCAGTGTTTCCAAGAACTCTGTAGGAGTCTATTCGATTGTACTCTACGATGAAATAGAGTTTGAGACAACATCGAGCCATCTGATGAAGTTCATTATAATGGATGCTGCTGCCAGCAACAACAGCAAGTTCAGTCTGCAGATTGATTGCATCCGTTTCATACCAATAACAGAATAACCTTGAATGTGACATATGAACAAAAGAATAATGAAATGGTATCTGCTTGCAGCATTGGTCTTGCCGATGATGGGCAGCTGTTCCGATGAGTGGGACGACCATTATGAAGATACAAAAATTGAAGTGAACAATCCGGCCTTGAAGGAAGTCGAACAGACTACTGAGCAATTCTTGAGCGGAGACGAAACTTTTGCACAAATGTATGGTTTCTTAGGTGAACAAGGAATTTTTTCCCGATTGGGTGAAAAGGGTTTGTTGCATACCATGCTGGTGGTGAAGGATGATGCCTTCTCGTTGGAAGGTATAGATACCGATAATGCCAATGAGTTGTTGCAGTTGGCCAACTCGCACGTGTCAGACATTGCTTTGCCTCCTTCTAACCTTCACGATGGAGACCGTGTGATGATGTGGCACCAGAAGTTCGTCTCTGTAGCTGTTGATACAGCCAAAGTCTCAACGGATGTGAGCCGTATCTCATTCGGAGGGAGTGCAGTGAGTGAGATAATCAAAACGACTGATGGGTACGTCTATGTCATCGATAAACTGATACATACCCCCAAGTCGTTGAAGGATCTCATTGATGGTTTGGATGAAGAAAATTATTCTATATTCAAACAGTTGGTGCTTGCTTCCGGTGGACAGGAATTTGATCGTGCAAACAGCAAGCCTATCGGTGTGGATGCGACTGGAAATACAATCTACGACTCAGTGTTCATCTATACCAATGAGTTTTTTGATGCCAAGAATTTCGATCTCAGTTCCGAATCGTTGACTGCTACGGCCCTTGTCTTTTCGGACGATGTCATTCATGCTGCCATGGCTGATGCTGAAGAGAAACTGGGTGCTTGGGATATGAAAGACCGTAACGGTGACGGACAAGAGTGGACAGAGGAAGACAAGGATATCCTTCGTAATTGGATTCTTGAAGTAGCCTTTTTCAATCAGCGTCTCACACCTGCTGAAATGTCAGTTGATGCAGCCAGTCGTCTGACTTCCATTTACAACCGCCAATGGCGAACCGAAGTACAGAAGGTGGATGTGGAGAATATGGAAGAGGTGTCGAATGGTGTGGTTTACTACGTGACAGATTTCAAGATTCCTAACAATGTACTGATGTACCGCTTGAAGGACTTCTATTACTACTACGAAAATTGCGATGATATCGGAAAAACCAAATATTTTGTTGCTACCAATCTTTCAGGTTTTTCATGTAATACAGATGTTGCAGCTTGGACACCGCTGGAAGGTGTATGGCCGAAGGTGGAGAACCGTGTGCTGAACTGTAGTGTGACAGATACTTCACTTGATGGGTGGACATTGGATTTCACTTTGCTTAAACGAATTTCAAACGAAGATGGCGCTTATGAAGTGAGACCCTATACGATTCCTCCCGGCACTTATCGCTTGGCTATGGGATTCAAACAGAACCTAGGCCTTGATTTGCAGATTGAGGTGTTGGTGAATGGAGCACCGGTGGCAGAAGCTGCTACTATCAGTGTGGGTTCAGCCACAACTTATCATTACGATCGTGGAGCCACTTTGTCCGATGGTTATCCTGAAGGTTATGCCGAAGTGAAAGATGAGCTGACCAACAGCAAGAAGAACAACTACAACACCGATGGTGGATTGGTCTATGAAGAGATTACCATTCCTGATGTGAAGGGAGACGGTGCACCGACAGAAGTAGTGATACGTGTGAAGAACAGTAATCTGGCTGGTACGACCAAGACCATGTTCCATCATTGGTGTCTGCGTCCGACAGAAAACAACTATTAAATCAAGGATATTGAGATATGAAGAAAAATAAAATCATGATAACATCCTTGCTGGTGGCTTCGGTGATACCGATGGCCGGTGAGGAATATAAAGGGGAATCTCCATTGACAGCATCTCCTCAGGAGACTTCTGTTACAAAGAAAGAGACAGTCCGGCTGAAAGGTGTGGTTCTTGGTGATCGTAAGCAGCCGTTGGCTGAAGTGGTGATCTCATGCAATGGACGCACGGCACGTACGACTGCTGAAGGACGTTTTGAGTTGGAGAATGTGAAGCCTATAGCCGATGTTACAGTGTGGGCTGACGGATATTATTCACAGACAATACCCTTGAACGGGCGTTCTGAATTGACCGTCTATCTGATACCTACCGACAAGTATGGTTACAACGAATCGGCAGTGCAAGTGCTCTCGGATGTGAAAGATGAGGCCATTCATGAGGCTGGTGACTACAATTTGAACAAACGTAATTTTGCATACGGTTCTATGACCTTGGAGGGAGCCCTGAAAGGAGAAATTCCCGGTCTGCAAGTGACATCCAAGAGTGGTATGACCGGTGAGGGAGCCTATTTCAATCTCCACGGTGTACGTTCTTTGTTGGCGGACAATGCTCCATTGATAGTTATCAATGGTGTGCCCTATATATCGAACAAGAATGAGTCGTCCATGATAGCCGGTTATTCGCGCTCTATCTTTCAGGCATACAATGTGCAGGACATCCAAAACATTACTGTGCTGACGGGAGCAGAGGCTTCTCTCTATGGCTCGATGGGTGCTAACGGTGTCATTCTGATAGAGACTGATGGTGCCACATCCGATGATATGGACACGAAGATTTCCTATTCAGGTATGTTTGGAATCAATTACAACGACAGCCGTCTGCCGCTGATGAATTCCAAACAATACAAATCCTATCTTTCAGATATGGGTATGACCTACTATGATAATATGGAAACCTTCTTCAGTAATTTCCCCTTCCTGCAGGATCCTAATTGTGCATATAGTTACTTATATAATAAGGATACAGACTGGCAGGATGAGATTTATCGTACGAGTATGAGTCACGACCACCTCTTCCGTGTGGAAGGTGGTGATGCCATCGCCAAGTACGACATATCTTTGGGATATACACGTGATGAGGGTGTCATCAAGAATACCAATTCTGACCGTTATAGCATCCAGATAAATACCAATGTGCTGGTGAGCAAACAGTTTGAGATTGTAGCATCAGTAGGGATGGCCTATCTGACTGGCAAATATCAGCCACAGGGACTTTCTTTGGAAACCAATCCCATGTTGGCTGCTTATCGCCGTGCTCCAATCTTGAGTCCGTTCAGTTGTGATATGAACGGTAACCTGCTTGACACCTATTCAAGTTATTATTTTGGAGCGAATACAGGAAGTGATTTCATTGTCAGCAACCCGCTCTCTATCGTTGAGACTCTGAATGCTGAAAATCATCAGTTTGATGTGAATGGCAAGGTGCAACTCACTTACAAGCCCAATCCTTATTTCTCTGCCAATGCTGTGGTAGGTCTTTATTATAACTATAATAAGGAGGAAACTTTTGTGCCCGGTATCAACAACACGGATATCGTGCCTGTGTTTGACCAATATGGCAGTGCGGAAAACAAAGTGCTTGTAGGAACTTCTGAAACGATGAACTTTTTTACGAACCTGAATGCCGGTTACAAACGCAAATTTGGTGGCAATCTGTTCAATGTTCGTGGAGGAGTGCAGGTGCTGACTACCAAGAGTGAGTATGATGCCGGTTCTTCGCGTAATACGCCGAATGACTTTTATCAGAATCTGAACGATGCTACAACTTCTATCGGACGCTACATTGTGGGCTATAACAATGCTTGGAATTGGATGAATGCCTATCTCCATGCCGACTACACGTTTGACAATCTGGTGCGTGTAGGCGCTAATGTATCTATGGATGGAGCCTCTTCTACCGGTAAGGATGCTACCCGTTTGGGATTCTTCCCTTCGGCCAATGTTGTGCTGATGGCCAAGAACTTCAAGTTCCTCCAGGATATTGAGTTTGTCAACAAATTGGATGTCTATGCGAACTACGGTTTGACAGGAAACAGCCAATACAGTTCCAAGTTAGGAAAGTACTATTATGTCAGCAGTTCATATCAGGGTATATCCGGTCTGGTGCGTGCTAATGTTCCTAATACGAAACTTGAGTGGGAGAAAGATTTGCAACTCTCAGTCGGCCTGAATGCATCATTATTCTACAACAGATTGAATATTGGTGCCAAATATTATAGCACACAGGCAACAGACGTGTTGATGGTAAGTCCCAATTCATCGGCTTATGGTACTGGAGCCTATTACTGCAATGATGGTGAAATAGACTCAAAGGGATTGGAACTTTCGTTGAGCCTCACACCAGTCAGAACACGCCATTTTACATGGACATTGGGTGGAAATCTCACCACAGTCAAGAATGAAGTGAAGGCTTTGGGTAAGGTAAGTGAAACTCTCTCTACCCTCAGCGATGGTGCAGAAATCCTTACTCGTGTAGGAGAAACACCTTACAGCTTCTATGGATACAAGGCATTGGGTGTATTCTCTACAACAGAAGAGGCTGTAGCAGCCGGTCTTGTCAACAAGAACGGAGTGGCTTATGCTGCTGGTGATGTACATTATCAGGATGTCAATCACGATGGTATCATTAACAATAAGGACAAGCAGGTAATCGGCAAGGCTACACCTGATTATTTCGGTAGCTTCTACAACCATCTCCAGTACAAAGGTTTTGCACTCGACTTCACATTTGTCTATTCCGTAGGTAACGATGCCTATAATGCTGTGCGTCGTTTGACAGAATCTGCCAATGATTTTGGTAATCAGAGCAAAGCTGTCATCCGTCGTTGGAACATGGAAGGTCAGGTGACTGATATGCCTCGTGCACAATGGGGAGACGTAGTGGGCAACAACGATTTCTCAAACCGTTGGATAGAGGATGCTTCTTATCTGAAGTTGCGTGATGTCACCTTCAGCTATACTTTCAACAAACCTGTGTGGGACTTTTTCCAGGGAGGTACGCTCTATGTGACTGGTCAGAATCTGTTGACCTTCACAAAGTATCTGGGTCTTGACCCCGAATTCTCATATTCATACAATGAGGCGATGCAGGGAGTTGATTATGGCAAAGTCGTTTCTCCCAAATCAGTAAAAGTTGGTGTTAATTTGAAATTCTAATGAAGATTATGATGACGAAAATATGCAAAAAGATAGCGTTCCCTCTGATGACACTTTGTCTGGCTATGGGAACCGTTAGTTGTGATGACTTCTTCGAACCAGAGACAGATGATGTCTTGGATGGTGATGACTATATGGCCGAACAGACCGAAATGTACACCGGATTCTTAGGTATCATGACTCGTATGCAGGCGGTGGGAGACAAGGCCATCTACCTGACTGAAACACGTGGCGAATTGCTTGAACCGACTACCTATTCGACCTCAGACCTCATATTTCTCTACAACTACGATGAGGATTTGTCAGGCAATCCCTATGCCGATCCGGCAGGATATTATGATGTAATTATTGCCTGCAATGATTATCTTGCCAACATCGAAGAGTTTGGCGAGATGTACCCCGAATTGTGGGACGAAGAGGTGTCTGACGGACTCATCAGTTCCACTATCCGTTTGAAGGTGTGGGCTTACCTCACTTTGGCAGAGGTTTATGGTCAGGCTTTGTGGTTTGACGACCCCATTACCGAGATTCAGGATTTGACGAAATTCGAGTTGCTTGACAACGAGGCTGTTGTCGGTAAGTGTCTGACCCTCTTGGAAGAAGGGTACAACGGTGTGCCTGCCGACATCGTTTTCTCATGGTACACATGGTTGGATCCTGACACACCTTTGGGTGAGAGCGTATATCGTTATTGGGACTATATGATTCCCACATACGAGGGGTTGTATGCCAAATTGGCTTTGTGGAAAGGGGCTTTCCTCCAACGCGACGGTCGGGACGATGAGGCTGTACCTTATTATGAGAATGTGGTGGATATGTTGGCAGAAACCATCAACCAGCATATGTTGACGGTGAGCAATCAGGAGTGGAATCGTAGCCAACTTTCTGCACCGCGCAACAAATATTGGGCCAGCGAAGAGCCGACAAAGTTTCAAGCCGTGTCCGTATTGAAGTATGATTATACAGACAATCAGACAAACAGTCTGATGAAGCATTTCAATACGCAGTATCCGAACGACTATCTGCTTTGCCCCTCCGACTTCGGATTGGCACGTTGGAGTGACCCCGTGTTCAACCCGGGAGCATCAACGGGTGATTCACGTTTCGGTGTCAACTTCAAAGAAACAGCAGCAGGGTCGGGACAGTACTATGTATCAACTTACGTGCGGACCAACCAGCAACCTTATCAGGATGATACTTACATCTATCTCTTCCGTGCCGATGAATATCACTTTTTCCTGATCGAAGCATTGAATAACTTGGGACGTTTTGTCGAGGCAGATGTACTGATGAATAAAGGACTTAGTGGATATGCCGGTTCTGTTGGAGTCAAGTCGGTAGAAGCATGGACTGAATATCAGCAGACAAGTGGGTTGTTCCCCGAGTTCTCAAGTCTGTGGATTGGCGGTTTGGATGGCTCTCACAAATATTCTAACGATGGTATCCGCAATGTGCTCGGTCTGAAGGATCGTGCCTTTGTAACCGATGAAGAGGCTGATCCGGCTGAGGCCAAGAAGGCTAACGATCTTGCCATTGCCGATGAGCATATGTTGGAATTTGCTGTAGAGGGGAAAACCTATCCGGCTCTCATCCGTATAGCTACTCGTTGGAATGACTTTTCTATTGTGGCCGATCGGGTGGCTCCCAAGTATGGTGTACGTGCTGCCGAGATTCATGCCAAGATTATGGCTGGCGGTTATTGGGTTCCTTGGGATTTGCAGGTAAAGAGTGAATAAAAGAGAAATTGCATAACTATCAGATTACATGAAAAATCGCATTATATATATAGGTATAGCCGCTACGTTCAGTTTGGTAGCTTGCCAGAGTGAAAAGACCCCCATCGACCGTGAGGCGTTGTTGGAACGTAACAATCCGCATGTGACGGCGTTCGACACCCTTTCGTCCCTTTCTGTCGGTAATGGTGGTTTTGCCGTTACGGTAGATGCTTCGGGGCTCCAGACCTTCCCGAAGGAGTATTCCAAAGGTGTGCCTCTCGGCACACAGAGCGATTGGGGATGGCATAGTTTTGCCAACCCGCAGAACTTGCTCCATAGCGAGACATTGAAGGATTATGACTATCACGGTCATCCGGCTCCCTATGCAGTCCAATTCAATGAAGCCGGTCGTCAGCGCGATGCAGCCAATTGGTATCGTGTGAATCCCCATCGTCTGCATTTGGGTATTGTCGGGTTGGAGTTGCCAGAGGGTACAGGCTTCGATGCCTTTACTGAGGTAAACCAGACACTTGATCTGATGGACGGAAAGATTCTCAGCTCTTATAAATTGAACGGCAAGCCTGTCAGTGTAGAGACTGTTTGTCATCCCGAGCGCGACATCATGTCGGCCATGATTGCTGCTACCGAGCCGATGGCTATCAAATTGTGTTATGCTTATCCTACCGGTGCCCATTGCGATGATGCCAGCAATTGGGATGCCAACGACAAGCATTCGACCACGTTGATGTCTGGCAGAAAGAATGATGCCATACTCAAGCGTGTCATTGATGAGACTACCTATTACGTAGTTCTCCAGTGGGAAGGCGATGCCGAATTGACTGAAAAGGCCAAGAATTATTTTGTTCTCAATGCCAAGCAGGATACTTTGAAATTCTCATGCGAGTACAGAACTGATCTTCCTTCAGGAGCGGGTGCTTCATTCCCGACTTATGCAGAGGCATCTTCTGCCGCAGCTACCTATTGGAACAGTTTCTGGATGAATGGTGGTATGGTTGACTTCTCTGAGTGTACCGACCCCCGCGCTCCCGAGTTGGAGCGTCGTGTGGTGCTCAGCCAGTACTTGATGGCTATTCAGGCCGCTGGTGACACCCCTCCCCAAGAGACAGGTTTGACCTACAACTCATGGTTCGGTAAGTTCCACCTCGAAATGATTTGGTGGCATCAGTCACATTTCCCCTTGTGGGGCCATCCCGAGTTGCTCAATCGCACACTGGGTTGGTATCATCGTGCCGAACCTGTTGCCCGTCAGATTGCCGAGCGCCAAGGCTTCGACGGTATCCGTTGGATGAAGATGACCGACCCCGATGCCATGGAGGCACCTTCTAAGGTGGGCAGTTTCCTCATCTGGCAACAGCCTCACCTCATTCATTTGGCCGAGTTGGTATATCGTGCCACCAAGGACGAGGCTGTCTTGAAGAACTACTACGACCTCATCCAGAAGACTGCCGAGTTCATGTACTCCTTCGCCACATACGATTCTATCAACGACCGCTATATCCTCAAGGGAATCATTGCTGCTCAAGAGACCCTGCGTGCATCAGAGAATGTCAATCCTCCCATGGAACTCTCCAGCTGGCACTATGGTCTCAGCACCGCCCAGTTGTGGCGCGAGCGCATGGGCGAACCTCGTGTAGCCGAGTGGGACACCCTGTTGGCCAAACTCTCTCCGTTGGCCAAGGATGCTGAAGGCAAGCTCTATCTGGCCTCTGAGGATGCCACAGACTCATACACCAACATCCGTTTCATCTCCGACCATCCGGCCGTTACCGGTGCTTTGGGTATGTATCCCGAGAGCCGTCTGCTCGACAAGGAAATCATGAACAACACTATCGACAAGATTTTCGAAGTGTGGAATTGGGACGAAACTTGGGGGTGGGACTATCCGATGATTGCCATGTGTGCCGCCCGTGTGGGCGAGCCGGACAAGGCTGTGGATGCCCTGTTGATGAAGAACCGCACCAACACTTGTCTGGTGAGCGGACACAACTATCAGGACAAGCGCTTGCGTCTTTATCTGCCCGGTAATGGTGGCTTGCTGACTGCCATGGCCGTCATGTGTGCCGGTTGGGACGGATGCACCGAAGACACTCCCGGCTTCCCCAAAGATGGCAAGTGGAATGTGAAGTGGGAAGGCTTGTTGCCTATGCCATAATCGCTTAAAGAGTCCAGACCTTATAGGCGCGGATTTCGCGGATTGCACGGATAAAATAAATAACCGTGTTAATCCGTGAAGTCCGCGCCTCTTTTTGGTTGATACTGCAATATATTCAAATAAATATCGTACCTTTGTCGCATTCTTAATTAATGAGGAATTACAACCATGAAAAGAAAGTACAGAACAATTGTATTGTTCTCTGTTATGTGTTTGCTGACATTGTCGTTGTCGGCTCAACGGGAACAACGTAGTCGTATCGTTTCCGATACAATCTTTAGCCGAGTGTTGAATACTGAACGTGCTTATACTGTTTATCTTCCAAAGAGTTTCAATGCCGACAAGGCGCGCAAGTACCCCATCCTCTACCTGTTGCACGGCATGACGGACACCAATTCCAGCTGGGTAGAGAAGGGGAAAATGAAGCCTGTGATAGACCGCTTGATAGACCGTGGAGAGATAGACGAACTGATTGTGGTGACTCCGGATGCCGGTGGAAGCGACGTGAACCGCCAACAGAATGGTTATTTCGATATGCAGGAATGGGAATACGAGAAGTTTTTCTACACAGAGTTTCTGCCTTATATCGAGGAGACTTACCGTGTCATCGGTGACAAACAACATCGTGCCATTGCCGGCTTGTCAATGGGTGGAGGTGGTTCGGCCAGCTATGGCCAGCGACACCCCGACATGTTCTGTGCCGTCTATGCCATGAGTGCGTGGTTCGAAGCAGGAAAACCGGATGCCGAACGGGCATCGGCTGACCCGAACAACAAGGTGAACAAACTGATGAAGGCTGCCTATGAAAACGGCTGTATCCGCTATGTGGACGAAGCTGATGACAATCGCAAAAAGCAGTTGCGCAGTGTGGCATGGTACGTCGATTGTGGTGATGATGATTTCCTTTTTGACCTGAACATCCGTTTCTATCAGAGTATGCGCCGGGCAGGCATCCCGTGCCAACTCCGTGTCAAAGACGGTGGTCACGATTGGGAGTATTGGCATCAGGCTCTCTACGATTGTCTGCCTTTTGTCAATCGCTATTTCAATAAGGTCAGATAATACAGCCCCCACTTGTTGGGATGTCTTGGGCCATATCTGTTGAGAGTGTCTTTGTGGATTATCCATATATTCCAATGGTATTTTTTGAAGGATTATGGTGTGGAGGTCTGAACAGTTAACTCCGTTCACGAATCGCATTTGTTTGGTTCGCGAACGGAATAAACTGTTTAAAAGAATGTATTACTTTCGCTAAACATACCAAGAGTTTCTTAATCTGCTGAAAAAGACAAGTTGGGAGGTTCTTTTTCATGGACACTCCCCCCTCTTTTCAGAAAAGCGTCAATTGTGGTAGAAATTCATTTAAACCTTCTCAGATACAAAATGTCAAATAAGAAGAAATACAAATTATCAATCAAGTACCCGCAAATATGTATAATTTCAGAGCTTTAGCCATAGCCTTGTGCCTGATAAGTCTGCACATGGGATTGTCTGCACAAGATAGAAAGAGTGAAAACGGATTTCCCAATCCAATGATGCCTGGCATGATGCCGATGGGTGGGATGATGCCGCCAGGAGGTGGCATGATGCCTTTTGGTGGCGGTCTGAACCATTTCGGGGTGGAGTTTGCCAAAGAGATGCCACAAGATGAAGATAGGGTGGTGAAGTCGGAGTCTGACACCCTGTACAACTATTATGTAGAGAATGTCAAGTTTGGCCAACCGGCCCGGATTGTTTTTTCGGATGACAGTGCCGGGGTCACCAATCTTCCCGAGGGCGTGAAGGTCGAAGCAGATGGAGCCTACCTGACCATCACCTCTGAATCGACAGCCCCTCTGGCTATCGAGCTTCGTGGAAAGACCGAGAATGGGGCATTGGTGCTGAATGTGAATGCCCCACTCAAGTTGCTGTTCGACAATGTCACCGTGAAAAGCCAGCGTGGCGATGCCATCTTGTCGCAGGGCAAGAACCATGTCTATGCCGTGTTGGCCGAAGGGAGTGTGAATGAACTTTCCGACTGTCATAACCCCGAGATGCCTCCCATGTTCGGATTCCCACCGATGGGTGACCGTCCGGATATGGGCAACAGACCAGACTTCAAACCGGGCGAAATGCCTATGCCATTCATGAATCGTGACCGCGAGGAGAATCCCGAAGACTACCATGTGCAGTATGGCATACGCATGAAGAAGCCCATGATGAAGAAGAAACTGAAGATTGACGGCACCTTTGTCTGTACGGGTCCATTGACCGTGAGTGGAAAGGGAACCCTGCAAATACAGAGCAATAACAAGGTGGGCCTGAAGAGCAAAGCAAGCCTTATGCTTCGTCCCGGCAACGACATTACCGTGAGGGCATTGTCCGGCAAAGGGGTGAATGCCAAGAACGAACTCTATATGTATGGCGGCATACTGAATGTGGACTGTTCATTCAGTGCCGACAAGGCGCTGACTTGCGGGCGTAACATGTATATCCGTGGAGGCCACACCGTGGTCAAGGCAGGCGGTGGCGAGTCGAGCGAAGGAGTGGAGTCCAAGTTCATCATGCAGATTGATGGCGGTGTGGTAGAAGTCGCTGCCCAGGACGATGCCATCAATGCCCAAGGCGATTTGATTATAAACGGAGGAGAAGTGAAGGCATATTCGATGGTGAACGATGCCATTGATGCCAACTGCAACATCGTCATCAACGGCGGCGATGTGTTTGCCAGTGGCAATGGGATGCCGGAAGGCGGACTGGACTGTGCCGACGAAGAAGGCTACCGTCTGTTCATCAACGGAGGAACAGTGGTTGCCGTCGGTGGCCGGCACTCCATGCCCGACAAGCAGTCGCGCCAACCCTCCATACAGTGGCGGTCAGGCAATCTGGAGGCAGGCAAAGAATATGCGGTAAAGGGCGTCTGTGTGTACAAGTCCGACCGTGCTTATCAGATGGGCGGTGGCACCATCCTGTTCTCATCACCCGAGTTGCAGGCGGGAAAGCCTTATACCCTCACCATTGATGGAGCAGAAGCAGAGCGGATAGAGTCTCTCTCCGCACCATTTGGCACAGCAGGCGGCGGCAGATGGCCGATGTGACTCTATCTTGAAATATATTTGCAAATATGGTTGTCCGGTAAACCTTTGAGGTTTAAACAAGATTCAGGTTCATGTCGTCTCTTTCACCCTGAGTGCAGTCGAAGGGTTTCAGCGTATAGCAAAGACTCCCCTTTCACCTGAGCAGCAGGGTGAAAGGGGAGTCTTGTCAGAACATGCTATTTGTTTATGGCCACCAGTGCTTGTTCTTCTCTATCGTATCGCACGGGGCGATGGGCTATGGAGAGAACTTTCCCGTGAGTCTCCGTTTGGACGATGGCCGATAGGTCGATACCGCGTCGTTGCAGTTCGCCGATGAGGGCTGTCGTGAAGTATGAGCGCTCAGCCGTCCATCCACGTGAGGTGGCCAGAGAGTTGAAGTTGTTTACAAGTTGGTCGTTTGTTTCGTTTTGAAAACGGGCTTCATAGAAGCTGATACGCGTTTGAGCGTAAGAATCAATGTTTGTCATAATCGGATGTTTTTTTGACGTTAATAATAGAGAATTATTGTCCACATCGTAACTTGACCACCGTGGCATCCCTGCTCGGTTGGTGCAGTGGTTACACTGCTCGTGATGTTTTCGGTGCCAAAGGTACGGATTTATTTTGAAAACCCTGTTATGAATCTGCAAAAAACAACGGATATATTTTGTGTTCCAATGGGTTTATGGTAACTTTGTGGGCGGAATGTAAATATACATAAATGTGTAATAAGTCTTTAATGAAAAGGAAAATAGAATATAGATACGTTATACTTCTTATTTTTGTAATGAATGCTATTTCATGTAATAAGAATGTGCAAATATTTTATTCCATTGATCAAATAACAGGTGATACAATTGTGAGTTATGTTTGTTCTGTAGCGGATGAACAAACGGCTTTTTCCTCATCTGCAAAGATTGTAGTAATGGATAGTATAGTCGATAAAGATGATATTTGTAAAGTTCTCTCTAATAGCAATATATTTCGTTTATTTGAATTTAATAGTGAAGTATTAGATTTGGAATTCAAATTGTATAATCATAAAGGTTGTTTTACAAACTATATACTATACAATGATAGCAATTATTACCTAGAAGGAAGAGTATATGTAAGTCCGATAAAAATTTCTGAAACGGATTATGATTATTATATCTCAAGTTTACAACTATGGGAAAATGAATATGAGAAAATAAAAAGGCAAAGCAAACAGGAAGCAGAAGAACTTCAAATGAAATATATAAAGGATTCATTGGAAATCGTATTACGTGATTCTGTTTCTAAAGAGTTTGCTGCGAAAAAGGTCAAATTGTCTTTTATGGGATATAAATTAGGTGGTCCTTTTTATAATTCAGGTGCTCCTAATATTGCAACAATTATTTCTAGTCAAAAAATCTTAGATGAAAATATTGATGATGTGAAAATTTCTCATTATAATAATATTATATATGAGATCAGAGTCTTTTTAAACGGATATACGGAAAAATATGGTATACCTATTTATACATATGATGCAATTCTGGAGCTTTATCGAAGAAAGTATGGAAATAATTATGGTGGATGTAAATGGGCTTTTCAGAACTCATCTATTACAGTTGATTCTATAAACGAAGATTTTTTTGATGTTAAGAAATTGACGGATTTTCGTTCTGTAAAAAGTAGAAAAAGTAGAATTAAACAAATTGTTATTACTTATTTTGATTATGATGCATATTCTATTGTGGATGAAATGCGAAAAAAAGACGAGCTCTTATTAAAGGAAAAAATAAAAGAAGAAAATAAAAGAAAATATCAAATACTAATAGATAATATTTAATATGATAATTACCACTACTTCAAATATTGAAAATTATAATATAGAACGTTATATTGGACTTGTTAATGCTAGTCAAGTTGTAGGCGCTAATTTTTTCTCAGATTTAAAAGCTTCTCTTAGTGATTTCTTTGGAGGAACATCTGGTGCATATAGAGAAGAATTGGAAAAACTCTATGAAAAGATAACGGATGTAATTAAAAAGGATGCGGAGTCTAAAGGAGCCAACGCAGTAATAGGATATCAAATAGATTTTGATGAAATTTCAGGACAAAACAAAAGCTTGTTTATGGTTACTGCGATAGGAACTGCAGTAGTTGTTTCCGTTGATAGATATGAAGTATATAAGAAACTTCATGAATTAAAAGTTTATTTAGATGATGGTTTGTTAACAGAGGAAGAATATAAGCGAGAGGAAAAACGAATAAAAGCATCTATTTGTAATTTTATAGAATCTGAAAGTAAAGAATTGAAGCGTAAAGAAGAAGAGAAAATATGTATTCAAGAGCAACTTCGAGAAACTATAAAAAGGAAAGAAGAAGAGGAAAATAATAAAATGGCGGTTTTGTCGGTTGAGAAATCTAGTATCAAAAAGTTAAATGATTTCGTCGTAGGGGAAATAATTGAAATTGTGGACTCTGAAGAATATGTTTGTATAGACTGTTTTACTCAAGATGGTAGAATTTTGTGTAAGATGAACAATGAATACAAATTGTTTTCTTTTGAAGAAGTATCTAAAGTAAATATAGAATAAGATTGGATAGATGTTGAATTGTAGAAAAAAATTAAAATCTTGTAAATATGAGGAAAGAGAAAAATGTAAAAAATAGAATCGTATTATCAAGAGTACATAAGAAATAATTCTGACTCTATGCTTAATATGAATACAAATAAGTTGATGTAAAAAGTGTTAAAAGGTTCTGGCGTAAAATGTAAAGAATTTGAAAGGTAGTGCTCATTCAATAGGGAATACATAGATTCTCTTCAGTTGAAGTTTAAAACAATTGTAGATAAAATATTCTGTATTTGGTAAGATCAATGAGATAGAAAAATACATTAATACGGGAAGTTGGACAAACTTTTGCAAACCTTGTTTTGTAAGGTTTTTAAGGGGGAATTGTTCATAAAATAAAAATTGAAGTATGGATGAGAATATTTTTGATAACGAAAAAGGACAAATTAAGGAATCCATTCGGTATTGGAAGAAATATTGGAATCATTATGCAAATCAATTATGCAGTTCAAATGATTACAATATTACTATAGATAGTCCTCATTTATTAATTGATAATATCATTTCAGAGATAGAATATAATGATTTAAAGAATAAAGAGAATAGAACGTTGTTTAAAAAACAACTTGGTAAATGGCTAAAAAATGAGAATGTGTTTTCTTCTTTATTTGGTAAGAAAGTGAAATTATTATTGGAAAGATTTGATGACTCTTCTTGTATACAGTATTTGTTACAGATTTGTAGACAAATAAAAGATGAATTAATTGAAGGTAAATATTTAGACGCTTTATTAAATCATTTAGCTGTTGTTATTGATGAATCAATATTGTTAAATTATAAAAACAAGGATGAAATTAGCAAATATACAGACTTGGTTATTGCTGAATTTATAGTTAATGGGATTGTTGCAGAAGATTTGACGGGAATTATAAGAGATATTGAAGCTCTTGATTTTGCGGATTTTAATCCCAATGATTATAAAAATGAAGAAGAATACTATAAATCTGTAAATGAATATTTTAAGAATAAAACTATATATCAAGAACTCGATGTTGTCCGGAAATATTATAAGATAAACCCTAAACAATGTTTTGTTTTAGTCAGACTTGAGGGTATTAAAGGAGAAATAGATATTTATATTGATGATATTAATATTTATTCTCCATATATAAAGCAATATATCGTTGAAAGTAAGTGCTTTTGTGATATTGAGAAAATATCAGATGAAAGGAAATTTGTAAATGTAGCTATTCCAGTTGAACACAGAATGGTGTATTCATCATATGCGTATGCTATAAATAGATTGGAATCAATTCTAGATATTTTAGAGTTGACATATAATAATTCTAAACCTATTAAATATGACAAGCATAGGTTGTGTCTCATAGATGAAGAGGGATATGTCCAAGCTGGCTATGTTTCAATTGATGAATTAGAATATGATGAAAATGATTATATAGTTTCTGAAGCATCTGCATCAGAAGTACACAAATCCCAAAAGAGTATTTGGGATTATGAGGCACATAGAGATTATTTATTGTCCTTGGATATTTCGGAAAAGAAAGATGATTTTGAATTAATAGAGAAACGTATCAAAACATTAAAGAACTCAACAAAACTTTCAAGAGCAGCACATTGGTATCAAAAGGGGAAAAATTCAGAATCGTTAGAAGATAAACTCCTTTTTCATTGGATTGCTATTGAAAGTCTTTTAAAATCATCAGAAAAGACTTACCACAATATAATTATAGGAGATAAAAACGTCTCTTTACTTAAAGTAATTCAGAGAATTAGTTCTTCAGTTATGCTCAATAAGTTCTTTGAAGAGTATTATGTTGATATTTATAATTTATTGTTTATCCTTACTAAACATTGTGACAACTATCTGAAAATATCGATTGACTTACAGAATCGAATATTTCCACAGAATGATGAAGATAAGGATTATAAAAAATATCTTTGTAACTTTTTAAATAGTTTAGAAAAGTTAGAAGAAAACATAAATAATGAATTATATAAAAGTAAATTAAGAGAGCTTAATCTGTTTTATCAAAATGATAAAGGAATAAGAGCGAAAGAACAAGAATTTAGTAATGATATTTTGTTAATTTATAGATTGAGGAATTTAATTGCTCATAATGCTGTTTTTCCTAAATATGTGATTAAGTATTATGCGAATAAAATAGAGATAATAAGTGGAAGTATTATTGAGTTATTAATTGAAAAGTCTCAAAATACAAATTGGAACTTAGATGATATACTTATTGATGTATCGATAAGGCATGAAGACTTTAAGTCTAATATAAATGAAAAGATAAAAGCGTTAAAGCTGATTACGCATTAATTAAAAGTAAAATTAGGTTACCAGCAAATAATCTAAACGAAGTATAATTAATAATGGATTTGAATAGAATGAACGAAATTAAAAACATATTAAACTCATGTATGTCTATTCTAAAAATAGTAAGAATTGATTACAACTCTTCAATTGGTCAAAGAACTAGAAGTTTAGTATCTGAAATAAATAGACTAATACCTCTTTTAGAAAAAGAGGAACCATATATAACTAACATATTAAAGGTGTCTTTAATGAATCTATCACCAAATGGATATAATATTAATGCTTATGTTTTTGGCGATATTCGTACTGCGATAAATATTTTAAATAATAAATATAACAACGAGCAATCTAACAACTCGCTAAAAGACATCAAAACTTCAAATCAGAATAGTCGAAAGAGGATTTTTATAAGCCACTCGTCAAAGGATAAATATATAGTAGAGAAGTTTGTTGATCATATTTTAATGTTAGGAATTGGACTATCTGCAGAAGATGTATTTTGTACTTCAATTGAAGATATGGCTATAAAAAATGGTGAAGACATAAGAAACCATATTCATACAAACATTCAAAATGTAGAATTTTCCATATTGCTGATTTCTAAGCATTACAAGAATAGTGAGATTTGCATTAATGAAATGGGGGCAGTTTGGGCTTATAATAACAATGTTCGTCTATATTTGCTTCCTGATGTGGATTTTAATGAGATAGGTTGGCTTTGTGACACGAAGAAAGCTGATAATTTGTTTGATTCAATAGTCCTTGATGCGTTAAAAATGGAATTTCAACATTCTATTCATTGAAAGATAAAGGTGTAACATGGAGTCGGCAAAGAGAAATTTTCTTAAATTGTCAAAAATGATAGCATACAATATTTATATTACCCATAAACATCACTGAACTATTAGAAAAGAACCGTATAGAATTCAATTGTATAGAGTATAAGCGTGGTTGGAATCCTACAGCTTTCTATTATTATAAGCAAAAGAACGAGAACCTATAATTGAATTATGAACGAAAACAATAACATTATCATATATCAGAGTGAGGATGGAAAGACCCACATTGAAGTGAAGTTGGAAGAGAATACGGTATGGCTTACGCAGCAACAAATTGCTGATCTGTATCAAACTTATAGAAGCAATATAACAGAACACTTTTACATATATATGAAGAAGGAGAGTTGGATGAAAAAGCAACTTGTCGGAAATTCCGACAGGTTCGACAAGATGGTAATAGGCAAGTAGAGTATGAACTTACTTTCTATAATCTTGATGCGATTATTTCTGTTGGCTATCCAAGGAAAGTTGGCGTGACGAATATCTGAAATGGATATGTGGGTTTCACAATGTAATTGCGTATTAAAGGCAGATTGATAGAATAAAAAATAATCGGTTATATGTCAAAAATATCTATCAGATTCTATAAAGACGAACAAGAGGAGTAATACCCCAAGATACAAGTGAATTGCACAATTATCTGTGTCGTCTGCATCTAAAAATTGAAAATAATTCTTCTGAAAGGAAATATTTGTTTACCTTTGTTCAAGTTTTCAGAATAACGTACTTGTATGAAGGAGATAATATCATTTTTGAGGCAGTTGAAGTGCCACAATGACCGGGAATGGTTCAATGCCCATAAAAGTGAATACTTGCGGCAACAGACACGTTTCAATGACTTTGTTGCAGAACTGATAGCTGGCATTGCCAGTTTTGACCCTTCTGTGTCGGGATTGACTCCGAAGGATTGTGTATATCGCATTTATCGCGATGTCCGCTTTTCTGATGACAAAAGTCCTTATAAGACCCACCTGGGGGCATTCGTCTGTCCGGGAGGAAAGAAGAGTGGCTATTCTGGTTACTACTTTCATGTAAGCACGGGCGGTGAAGGGTATCCCGACAATCATATGCTGGCAGCTGGTGACTATTGTTGCACCCCCGAGGCTTTGCGCATCTTGCGTGAAGACATTGCCTATGGCGGCGGAGATTTTGAACAGGCATTGCATGATGCCGACAGCTGTTTCCGGCTCGACCGCGAGGGGGCGCTCAAGCGCAATCCCAAAGGCTTTCCAGTGGGAACTCCTTATGAAGAATATATCCGTCTGAAAGCTTTTTGTCTTTGCTATACTCCCGATACTGATTTCTTGTTGACGGACAACCTGTCACAGCGTGTGGCGGAACTCTTCCGCACCACCAAGCCTTTTCTGGATTACATCAATCGGGGAATAGCCTATTCACGGGAAAGAGAATGAAGAGAAAATAATTAATACATGCTATAGATGAAGAAACTGTTTTGTACATTAGTTTGTGCCCTCTTGGTAGGAGGAAGTCTGACAAGCTGTAATGGAAGTGCTCATGTTGAGGCATCACCAAAGGGAATGCGCACTGTGCGCTACCAACCCGACGGGGAGGATTTTGTGATTGTGAATGGCGACCGCCGGTTTACCCGTGCGTTGTATGGTGGACATACGGGTTTCCGTGTGGAGACGAGTGATGTGCCTGAGTTTGCTTTTTATTTGCCTCGTATGGGCGGTAACTTGACCTTCTCTGTGAGGGTGGGAGAGACGGTGCTTCCGTTGGAGAAGGCCGAGCGCATTGAGTGCCGCTATCGCCCAGGTAAGCGTATCTATCATATTACTGATCCACTATTGGGCAAGGGAAGTATCCATATGGAAGTGCTTGCCTTGATGGATGAAGATGCCGGTGTGTGGAAGATTACCACAGATGGTTTACCAGAGGACGTTGCTCTTGGATGGCGGTTTGGTGGTGTAGCCAACAAGCGTTTCAGCCGCGAGGGTGACATGGGGGTTGACCGTGAGGATTGCTTCTACCTTCTTCCCGAATATTGCAAGGAAAACGAATATACCTTGTCTGATAATAACTTCAGTGTGAAATCCATCAAGAACAAGTATGGACAATACACGGTGTACGGATTCTTCCCTGAACACTCGGTTCATCAGATTGTCGGTTTGGACGGAAATGAAGAACATCCCATTCTTGTAGGTTCTCTTCCTTTGGAGGCTAAAGGACAAAAGGACTACTATGTAATGCTTGGCCTCTCTGAAGATGGGGCTGCCATCGACAAGGCGTTTGCCAAGGCCGAAGCCCAGCGTACAGAATTGGCCGGACGTATTCAGTTCACAACTCCTGATCCCTACTTCAATACCGTAGGTGGTGCATTGGCTGTTGCAGCTGATGGTGTATGGGATGGTACGACATGGCTTCATGGTGCCATCGGTTGGCGTATGCCATTGGCCGGATGGCGTGCGGCTTATGCCGGAGATGCCCTTGGTTGGCACGACCGCGCCCGCAAACATTTTAATGCCTATGCAGCTTCTCAGGTGACAGACGTTGCGCCTATCTATCAGCATCCCATGCAGGATTCAGTCCTCAACTTGGCGCGTGCGGCCAAGAAGTGGGGCACACAGATGTATAGCAACGGATACATCTGCCGCAATCCGAACCGAGACAATCAGATGCACCATTATGATATGAATCTCAACTATATGGACGAACTCCTGTGGCATCTCAATTGGACGGGAGACTGGGAGTATGTGCGTGAAATCTGGCCTGTCATCGAACGGCACTTGGCCTGGGAAAAGCGGAATTTTGACCCCGATGGTGACGGACTCTATGATGCCTATTGCTGCATTTGGGCAAGCGATGCTCTTTATTATAATGGTGGTGCGGCCACTCACTCTACGGCTCTCAACTATCGTGCCAACCGCATGGCAGCCCGCTTGGCTGAAGGGTTGGGTATGCCTGAAAAGGCTGCTCATTATCAGGCTGAGGCAGACCGTATTTACAAGGCTATTGACGAAACCTTGTGGATGGAAGATAAAGGGGTGTGGGCAGAGTGTAAGGATTTGATGGGGCATCAACGCTTGCATAAAAGTCCGGCCGTATGGACCATTTATCATACCATAGATAGTGAAGTGGGTACACCTCTTCAGCGCTATCGTGCTACGCAATATGTGGATAATGAAATACCTCATATACCCGTAGTAGCTGAAGGGCTTGATGCCAAAGCAGATGGACTTGGTTATGAGCAATATGCCACCATCTCTACCACCAACTGGCAGCCGTATGCCTGGAGTATCAACAATGTGGCTTTTGCCGAAGTGATGCACACAGCGTTGGTGTATTGGATGGCCGGACGTTATGAAGCAGGTTACCACCTGCTGAAGAGTTCAATGCTTGATGGGATGTATTTGGGTGGAAGTCCCGGAAACTTCGGTCAGATTTCGCACTACGATGTGGCACGAGCTGAGTGTTATCGCGACTTTGGAGATCCTGTAGGAGTAGCTTCACGTGTATATATTCAAGGGCTCTATGGTGTGCTTCCTGACCGATTGGCAGGTCGTCTTGTACTTCGTCCCGGTTTCCCGAAGACATGGGATGAGGCTTCGCTGAAGACGCCGGATATTTCGTATGCCTATAAAAGAAAAGCCCCCTCTGACTCCTCCAAAGGGGGAGAAAGCATTACTGAACTTTCTTCTTACAGCATTCATTTGGATAAGAACTTTGGTGTAGATACGTTGCTCCTTCAGGTGCGTGCTTATCGTGAGACACTCGCTTCTGCCAAGGTAAATGGACAAACTGTCACCTGGCGAGAACTTCCCGGCTATGTGGATTATCCGATGATGGAAGTGGTGATTCCTGCTAAGGATGTCTATGACTTGAAGGTAGAGTTGACTTGGAGCGGGAAACTTGTGACGAGTGACGAGCTACGAGTGACGAGCAAACCATGTGGATTTGGGATTTCTTCTTCTGTGGCAAATATCCTCTCTTCCCAATTCGAGCACGTGAAAGCTGACAAGTTGGAGCCTGTTTCTTTGGCTGATTATGTGAACGACTCGCTGACCAACCTTTTCCAACCACGTTACTTCTCACCGCGTCCTGAGCGTACGACGTTGCAAATACCTGTGCAGGGTATTGGTGAGTGGTGTCATCCGAAGGCAACTTTTGAATTGAATGATTCAGCCTTGCGTGTGGCTGAAACGCTGAATACTTCAGTGGGCGTACCTTTCCTTACATCGGTGAAGGGACACAACGTGGTGTTTACAACTTTGTGGGACAACTTCCCTTCAGTGAATACAATTCCTTTGACGGGTAAGGCCAACCGTATTTACCTGATGATGGCCGGTAGTACCAATGCTATGCAGAGCCAGATAGAAAATGGGGTGGTGCGTGTGGCTTATACCGACGGAACTGCTGATTCACTCTTGCTTATCAATCCTGAAAGTTGGATACCCATTGAACAGGATTTCTATGATGATGGTCTGGCTTTCCGTTTGAAAGCCAAACGTCCTTATCGCTTGCATTTGAAAACGGGTTTGGTGAGCCGCACGCTCAGTGCTGAACTTGGACGCGATGCCCAAGATGCAGCCCATTCTGTTGACCTCAACAGTACGGGCATCTTCGGCAATGTGCTTGAAGGTGGCGCTGCTACACTTTATGACCTTCCGCTTGACAACAAGAAGGAGTTGGAACATCTGCAGGTAGAGGCTCTTTCTAACGATGTGGTCATCGGTCTGTTGGGTGTGACATTGCAGAGATAATACTTAAGGGAGGTTCTATAAATTAGTCCCTTCGTTTATTCAGACGGTTTTCTGCTTGGATGCTTTACTTTTCTTTTGGGTCTTTTTCTCAAAAAACCGAAGCAAATCTTCGCAAGCTAATTTATGGAACCTCCCTTTATTACATACCACAACAGTCAGGGGGAGTTATCCCTATACCCTTTTCAGATAATAAACCAGATTATCCTCCATTCGTCGGCAGATACGTCCGTCATGCAGTAGTTGACAGATGGCCAGACAGAGTTGGGTGTCACCCATACGGGTCAGTTCCTGTAATTCTTCATACAGGTATTTGATGTTATGAGACAGTAATTCGTAGATTCGGTTACTGTCATTTACTATTACCTTAAAATCCATTTTCATAACGAGTCCTCCTAATTGATTCTTTATATTTACTGCTTGTGCCAATATAAACTCATTTTCGTTTGCAAAGTTCGCACTTTTTTGTGGATTCCTTTCGTTTATAAACGTCATTGAATTGCTCTATATTTCTCAGGTTTGCAATTTTTGCGAGCTTTTATCGTATTGAAAGATTCCGATTGCTAAAATAGTTTAAAAGCATATCTGCAAAGCCAAAATTTGATGGTAGCAAGGCAAAAATGTACTATATTTGCCTGAAATTAATATTAACTTAATAAAAATACCTAAAGTTATGGCTTATAAGATTATTGACATTGAAGGTGTAGGCGAGGCTTACAGTGAGAAATTGGTAGCCGCAGGCATTACTACGACTGATACATTGTTGGAAAAATGTGCAGCTCCTGCCGGACGCAAAGCTATTGCCGCAGAAACTGGCATTTCTGAAAAACTGATTTTGAAGTGGACTAATCATGCTGATTTGATTCGTATTCATGGAGTAGGCCCTCAATTCGCAGAATTGCTCGAGGCTGCTGGTGTGGATACCGTGAAGGAACTGAAGCATCGTGTGGCTGCCAATCTGCAAGCTAAGATGGAGGAAGTGAATGCAGAGAAGAATCTTGTTAATCGTGTTCCTTCTGTTACAGAGTTGCAGAAGATGATTGATGAGGCTAAGGAACTTCCTGCCGTAATGTCTTATTGATACTTCCGATAAAATTGTAAGTAGGAGTTCGTTATTTGATATTTTTAGGCGCAGATTATACATGATTGTTAATCTGCGCCTAAAAAATATGGTAGCATTTCTACTCTATTTATTTGCCGTGTTCTTTGATGAATCCGCGTCGATAGGCAACAAGCAATCGTTTCAGGTCTGTGATTTGTCTGGATAGCTCGCGTCCTTTGTCGGTGTCACGTACCATCATGCGTTGCTGACTCAACTCTACAAGCAGGGTTGTTGATTTGATGTCTTGCCCCTCTTCAATAGCTTTTTGAGTGGAGGTGAATGGCTCGTGTTGTACGAGTTGCATTCCACGTGAGTGATAGACAAGGGTGTATCCGGCTATTCCTGTTTCGGGTTGATAGGCTTTACTGAATCCTCCATCAATTACCAGCAGTTTGCCGTTGGCCTTGATAGGGGTCTCTCCTTTCAATGTTTTCACAGGTACATGGCCATTGATGATGTGGCGGTGTTTGCCCACTACTCCAAATTCATCAAGTAGCATATCGCACACTTTTTCATCGTTTCGTAATGTATAGTAATAGCCTTTTGTCTCTTTGTGAAGGGTCTTGTCTTTGATGAAATAGCGTTCGAATGTGGACATTTTGTCTTTGTCGAAAGGAGCTGCATCTTTTCCACACCATAGATACCACATGTAGTCGCGTGCGAAAAGTTTTTCCTCAGGTGCGGTGTCTTCGTTGAAGGCAGAACGGATGAGTTGTCCTACCTTTTCCAACATGGCTTTCCCTTTATAATATTTCCCGTGGATGAGGATGTCTTTGAGTGAGCCATCTGCATTGAGCGGTACAGAAGCATGGAAAAGCAGATTGGAGTTACAAACATTGTACATACACCCGTTTTTCAACATACAGCGCATGTGTTTTTTCAACTTTTCGCTCATGATAAACGAATGGTGTATCTTTTCCATTATCTCTTCCTCTTCAGAACTGAGGCGGTAGGGATCAGCCGGGTCAATGGTTGGAAAGAAGGTGTCCTTCATTTCATATTCAGTACCGTCGAGGGTAAAGACTCCTTTGTCGAAATCTATGTGATGTAGCAGAAGGCGGTCGTTCATGTCAAAATCAGGACGGCGTTTGATGATGGCCGCTTCCAACTTGAATTGTATGACACTGATGGCTTTGTGCATTTGAGCCATCAGGCGACGTGCTTTGGCATTGTGTGTAGTGTCATTTTCGTCAATCTTGGGACCAAAGAGGGTACAGGGGTCATTGGCGTAGGTCTCCATCGCAAAAGTTGCCAAAGGGAGAAGATTGATACCGTATCCGTCTTCAAGTGTGGCCAGATTACCGTAGCGCATACACAGACGCAACACATTGGCAATGCTGGCATCGTTGCCTGCGGCAGCCCCCATCCATAGGATGTCATGATTACCCCATTGGATGTCAAAATGGTGATAATTGCAGAGGGTATCCATGATAATGTGTGCACCGGGACCACGGTCGTAGATGTCTCCAACAATGTGTAGCTGGTCGATGGTAAGTTGCTGGATAAGTTTGCAGAGAGCTATGATGAAGTCGTCGGCCCGTCGTGTCTCGATGATGGATGAGATGATGACGTTGATATACGCGGCCTTATTGGGGTCGATGGTGGATTCATGCAATAGCTCTTGGATGATGTATGAGAATTCTTGCGGCAGAGCTTTATGCACTTTCGAGCGGGTATATTTCGAGGATACGTTCTGGCATACGCGTACCAACTGGTTGAGAGTGGTCATATACCAGTCTTCCAAATCTTTTTCCACGCTCTTGACCAATTCAAGTTTTTGTTCGGGATAATAGATGAGTGTGCACAACTCTTTCTTCTCGGACTCACGCAATGTGTTTCCGAAGATTTCGTTCACTTTTCGCTTGACAGAGCCGGATGCTGTTTTCAACACGTGCAGGAAGGCTTCATATTCTCCATGCAGGTCGGCCAAAAAGTGTTCAGTCCCTTTAGGAAGGTTCAGAATGGCCTGCAAATTGATAATTTCGGTGCTGGCATCGGCAATCGTCGGGTATCGGTGAGACAACAGTTGCAGGTAGCGCATATCTTCCTGAATTTCTTCAGCAGTGATGTTTGTGTACGTATTCATCATTATCGGATATTTGAATCTTTGTACAAAGGTATAACAAAACCTGCAAAGAGCCATAAAAATGCTTCCCTTTTTCTGATTCGGCTTTGTTTTTTTAACGTGACAGAGTCCGTATCAACCACACGGACGACTCCATGAGCCATTTAATATATGCTCCGTTGGTAAAGTAAGTGTTCTTCTTTTTTTACTAAATTGCAGAACTGGTGAAATAGGGAAGGGGGAGGGTAGCACCCGCATCACAACAAAAAAGCAGTCACTCACTCGAGTAACTGCCTGAATCTTGTAGCGCCTACGGGAATCGAACCCGTGTTCCATGCGTGAGAGGCATGTGTCCTAGCCGCTAGACGAAAGCGCCATTTGCATATTGAAGAAAGAAGCGGAAGCGGGGGGATTCGAACCCCCGGTACGGTTACCCGTACGTCAGTTTAGCAAACTGGTGGTTTCAGCCACTCACCCACACTTCCAAACGGGTTACTTAAACCGAGCATCTTTCTCAAATGCGGTGCAAAGGTAGAGATTTATTTTGGATTACACAACGTTTTCCAAAACTTTTTTCTACCTTTGTGGCAAATATTTTTGCTTTATAAATGCGTGACGAGAACAAAATGTCTAATATAGAACGGGTTATCCAACTGCCGAAGGTGGTGGACGACCGGGGTAATCTTTCGTTTATCGAGGAGATGAAACATATCCCTTTCGCTATAGCTCGCACCTATTGGATATATGATGTGCCGGGTGGCGAGTTCAGGGGAGGGCATGCTTTCCGCGCTCAAGAGGAGTTTATCGTAGCACTTTCGGGAAGTTTCGACATTGTACTTCATGATGGGTCAGAAGAGCGGAGGTATCACCTTAACCGTTCCTATATGGGCATTTATGTGCCTTGCATGACGTGGCGGCGGATGGAGAATTTTTCGACCAATTCGCTTTGTCTGGTGCTCTCTTCCACCCGCTATGATGAGAAGGACTATATCCGCGACTTTAACGAGTTTGTTTTTCTCTCCCGTCTGAAAAAAAGTTTTTCCTCGTTAGAGAAAAATAATGTGCAGGCAAATGGGTATTCTCTTCCTCCTGTGGCAGACTTTCACACAAGCCGGTTGGCCGATGCTTGTCGCACGATGCAGTTGCCTAAGGAACACAATCGGGCAGGAAATCTGACGGCCATGAACAATCTGGACGAAGTTGACTTCGAGGTGCGTCGTGTATTTTATCTCTACGACATTCCTTGCGGCGAACACCGTGGAGGCCATGCGCACCGGCGGTTAGAGCAGTTGCTCGTGGCCGCAAGTGGCAGCTTCTCTGTGGAACTTGACGATGGAAAGGAACAACGTACCGTCTTTCTCAACAGTCCCTTTCAGGGACTTTATATAGGTCCCGGTATTTGGTCCTCATTGGGAGGCTTTTCATCAGGGGCCGTCTGTCTGGTGCTGGCTTCGCACGAGTATGATGAAGCGGATTATATACGTGAATACGATAAATTCATCGAGTCGAAATGGTAGAAATTGTCAGATATACTTCCGAAAGGAAAGCGGAATGGGACACATTCGTCCGCTCATCGCGCAATGCCACCTTTCTGTTTATGCGCGATTATATGGATTACCATGCCGACCGCTTCACTGATTGTTCGCTGATGTTTTATCGTGAAGAGAAATTGGTGGCATTGTTGCCTGCTAATTGGGTTTCTGATGAACGGATGGTATCTTCTCATGGAGGTCTCACCTATGGTGGCCTTGTGATGTGTGACGGGTTGACTTCTGTTCGGGTGATGGAGGTCTTTGCGGCCATGCTCGATTGGATGCGTACGGAGTTGGGGGCAAAAGCCCTGCTCTATAAACCTATACCTTATATATATGACAGGTGTCCGTCTGAAGAAGATCTTTATGCCCTTTTCCGTCATCAGGCCGTGTTGTACACTCGTAGCCTCTCTTCTGTTGTAGATATGGCTCATCGTATTCCTTTCCGCAAAGGGAGGAAAAGCACAGTGAAGTTGGCGCATTCACGAGGAGTCACTATTGCCGAAAGTGCCGATTGGGTAGCATTTTGGAGTATTCTCAGTCAGGTGTTGCACGAGAGGCATCAGGCTGTTCCGGTGCATTCGGTAGAGGAAATGGAGTTGTTGCATAGTCGTTTTCCAGAGGAAATCAAGCTCTATGCCGCCTATGCAAGCGACGGGAGGATGATTGCCGGTACGGTGATCTATGAATTTCCTGATATGGTACATGCGCAGTACATTGCCTCTTCATCTGAGGGAAAGGCTTCGGGGGCGGTGGATTTGCTTTACGCATGGTTGATAAACGAGCGTTACACAGACAAACGTTACCTTGATTTTGGTACTTCAGTAGAGCAGGGGGGACGGGTGCTCAACGAAGGTCTTGTCCGTCAAAAGGAGGGCTTCGGTGCCCGTGGCGTAGTATATGACAGTTATATGATAAACATAGATTAGCAGAGGAGGAACGAAGATGGAAATCAGTTTTTTGGATATACAACGCATTACCGCTTCCTTCGAGCCGGGATTATCGTCTGAGGTGCAACGTGTCATCTCTTCGGGGTGGTACCTGTTGGGTGAGGAAGTGGCGAAGTTCGAGAAAGCTTTTGCCGGATATTGTGATAATGTGCATTGTGTTGGGGTGGCCAATGGATTGGATGCTCTCACACTTGTTCTTATGGCATGGCGCGAGATGTATGGGTGGCAGGAAGGGGACGAAGTGATAGTGCCGGCCAATACTTACATCGCCTCAATCTTGGCCGTCACTCGTGCCGGGTTGGTGCCTGTTTTGTGTGAACCGGACGAGGAAGACGCCTTGATGGATGCTTCACTGGTAGAGTCGCTCATTACCCCACGTACAAAGGTGATTATGCCGGTGCATCTTTACGGACAGGTGTGTAATATGGATGTATTGCGTCGGATAGCTACAGAGTATGGGGTGAAGTTGATGGACGATTGTGCTCAGGCTCATGGTGCTCTTTATAAGGGGGTAAGGGTAGGGGCTTTGGCTGATGCATCTGCTTTCAGCTTTTATCCGGGAAAGAATTTGGGTGCCTTAGGAGATGGAGGGGCGGTGGTGACGTCCGATCGCCTGTTGGCACAAACGGTACGTACATTGGCTAATTACGGATCCCGACAAAAATACATGAATCAATATAAAGGAATCAATAGTCGTTTGGATGAACTTCAGGCTGCCGTCCTTTCCTTAAAATTACCTCGTCTTGATGCCGATAATGATCGTCGTCGGCGTATTGCCCGTCGTTATATGCGTGAAATCACTCATCCGGAAATCTTGTTGCCTAAGGTACATTCGTGGCTTGGGCATGTTTTTCATGTATTTGTCGTCAGGTCTTCCCACCGTGATGAACTGCAGCGTTATTTGTCTGCAAATGGGGTGAGTACATTGGTTCATTACCCTATCCCACCTCACAAGCAGGAGGCTTATCGCGAATGGAATCATCTCTCCCTCCCCGTCACCGGGCGTATCCATCGCGAAGTTCTCAGTCTTCCCATCAGTCCTGTGATGACGGATGAAGAGGTGGCACGTGTCATAGAAGTGGTCAACTCCTTCCGAACGGGAGACATTTAGAAGAAAGCATTTTTTTTCGTTTTTTTGTAGCTTTTCGTCTCTTCGTGCGTCTAACGTGTAAAAAACAATAGAAAAGAAAGATGAAAACATTGGAAACCGCATTTGCGCAAATGATTCGGGAGCACAAGAACACCATCTATACGGTGTGCTTCATGTTCTCCAAGGATTCCGACGAAGTGAACGACCTTTTTCAGGAAGTGGCGATAAACTTATGGAAGGGGTTCGAAAGTTTTGAAGGGAAAAGCAACATCGACACGTGGATATGGAAGGTAAGCTTCAATACCTGCATTTCACAAGAAAGGAAGAAGAAACGTACAGCCGCCGTACCCCTGTCGATGGAGATAAACCTCTTTAAGGACACGGATAGTGATACCCGACAGATCAAGATGCTCTACGACCGCATCCATCGGTTGAAACCCTTTGACCGGGCCATCGTGCTCTTGTGGTTGGAGAACATGAGCTACGAGGAGATTGCCGCTATCGTAGGAATCACGGTGAAGAATGTTTCCGTCCGCCTTTTCCGCATCAAGGAAGAATTGAAAAGTATGTCTAACGATTAAAAAAAAACGAATAAATGGAGAAATATACTGAACTTGAAGAAATGAAAGCCCAACTTGCCTTGTTGAACAAGAAATTGGAGAAAGAGACTATTGTCAACGAACGGTTGATACGCCGTGCGATGAAGAATAAGGCTTGGGGAATCCGTCGGAAGATTATGGCAGAAAGTGTCGTCTGCCTCCTCATGATTCCTTATTTCATTTGGGTGATGCCTACTGTGGTCGGGGTGTCGATGGGATTTTGTTACTATACAGCCTTTTTTATGCTCTTGGCATTGGTTTTCAACGGATATATCTACAAGAACTTCTGTCCACAGGATTTCCTTCTGGGCAATTTGTTGGAAGCCCGTAAGAATACATTGAAGCTGAAGCGTCTTTATTCTTCTTGGCTGATTATCGGCATTCCATTTGCCGTGATATTTTTCAGTTGGTTTGTATATGACATGGCTCAAGTGTATCAGGGCGAAGATTTGAGAGGACAGATAACCGCAGGAGTTATCGGGGGTGTCATTGGTGGCATTGTTGGAACTTTCCAATATCGGAAGATACAACGGACTGCCGACGAAATCCTACAACAGATTGAAGACATATCTTCTGATTGTGATTCGGAATGAGTGTGAAACATTTTGCAAACATTCTTACATAAAATGTTGTTGATTCCCGACAAGACTTGTATATATAATCTGTATAAAAAGAAAAACAGCTGCTCAGATATACAAAGCAGCTGTTTTTTTTCTTTCGTCGGGGTAGCGGGATTCGAACCCACGACCCCCTGCTCCCAAAGCAGGTGCGCTAACCGGACTGCGCTACACCCCGAAATGGCGCTTCTTCTGAAAAGCGGTGCAAAGGTACAGCATTTTTTTGATTTGACAAACTTTTCATGCGTTTTTTGCTATTTAGTATTTGTTGAATGGAAAACATTGCGTATTTTTGCACGTGTTAATGAGCTACTAGTGACTAGCTACTAGTGACGAGTGATGTATCGTACAATACTTGTAACCACTCATAACCATAAATTCAGAATTTATAATTCATAATTAAAATACTATGTACAGAACGAATACATGTGGAGAGCTCCGACTCTCTGATGCAGGCAAAAATGTGACATTGGCCGGATGGGTGCAACGCGCACGCAAAATGGGAGGTATGACCTTCGTTGACTTGCGCGACCGCTATGGCATCACTCAATTGGTATTCAATGAGGAAATCAATGCAGACTTGTGTGAGCAGGCCAATAAACTTGGACGTGAATATGTCATCCAGGTGACGGGACAGGTTAACGAACGCTCAAACAAGAACAAGAATATTCCTACGGGGGAGATTGAAATCATCGTAAGCGAATTGACTGTGCTCAATTCGTCCGTAACTCCCCCCTTTACTATTGAAGATAATTCAGATGGTGGAGACGACATCCGCATGAAGTATCGCTACCTCGACCTTCGTCGCCCTTGCGTGCGCGAGAACTTGGAGTTGCGCCACCGCATGACCATGGAGGTACGCCGTTACCTCGACAGTAAGGGCTTCCTCGAAATTGAGACTCCTATGCTGGTAGGATCTACGCCCGAGGGGGCACGCGACTTCGTGGTGCCCAGCCGTATGAATCCCGGCCAATTCTATGCCCTTCCCCAAAGTCCGCAGACACTGAAGCAGCTCCTCATGGTGAGCGGTATGGACAGATATTTCCAGATTGTAAAATGTTTCCGTGATGAAGACCTTCGTGCCGATCGCCAACCGGAGTTCACTCAGATCGATTGTGAGATGAGTTTTGTAGAGCAAGAAGATGTTATCTCTACCTTTGAAGGCATGGCCAAGCACCTCTTCAAGGAGTTGCGCGGTGTGGAGTTGACTGAGCCTTTCCTGCGTATGCCTTGGGCTGATGCCATGAAATACTATGGTAGCGACAAGCCCGACCTTCGCTTTGGCATGAGGTTCGTTGAACTGATGGACATCATGAAGGGACACGGTTTCCCCGTGTTCGATGGTGCCGAATACATCGGAGGTATCTGTGCCGAAGGTGCTGCCACTTACACCCGCAAGCAACTCGATCAGCTGACCGACTTCGTGAAGCGTCCGCAAATCGGTGCCAAGGGTATGGTTTATGCCCGCGTGGAGGCCGATGGCAACGTGAAATCAAGCGTGGACAAGTTCTATTCTCAGGAAGTTCTCCAACAGATGAAGGAGGCTTTCGGTGCCAAACCGGGAGACCTTATCCTGATTTTGAGCGGTGACGATGCCATGAAGACCCGTAAGCAATTGTGCGAACTCCGCTTGGAAATGGGACGCCAGCTGGGCTTGCGCGACAAGAACAAGTTCGTATGCCTGTGGGTGGTTGACTTCCCCATGTTTGAATGGAGCGAAGAGGAAGGCCGCCTGATGGCTATGCACCATCCCTTCACTCATCCGAAAGAAGAGGACATTCCCTTGCTCGATACCGACCCGGCTGCCGTGCGTGCCGATGCCTACGACATGGTGGTGAACGGTGTGGAAGTGGGCGGTGGTTCTATCCGTATCCACGATTCACAATTGCAGGCCAAAATGTTTGAAATCCTCGGCTTCACACCCGAGAAGGCACAAGAGCAGTTCGGCTTCCTGATGAATGCCTTCAAGTATGGTGCACCTCCCCACGGAGGTCTTGCCTATGGCCTCGACCGTTGGGTGTCGCTCTTCGCCGGCCTCGACAGCATCCGCGATTGCATAGCTTTCCCCAAGAACAATAGCGGACGCGATGTGATGCTGGACGCTCCTGCTCCACTCGAGCAGAAGCAATTGGATGAATTGAACTTGTTGGTTGACATCAAGGAATAAAGGAAGAAGGTGCATGAATATGCATCTGTAATAAAACGGGCGCGGGCTATGCGAATTACACGGAAGATACATTCATCAATTTTCGTGTAGGTTCGGGTAGCCCGCGCCTGATTTGTATTGTCCGAAAGGAATCGTGGAAGAGCGGAGTACTAATCCTTGAAGAGCGATTTGGCTATGCCCATCTCCAAACCACGAAGTTCGGCCAATCCGCGTAATCGACCTATACAACTGTATCCGGGGTTGGTCTTTTTCTTCAAGTCATCCACCATCTGGTGGCCATGGTCGGGACGCATGGCGATAGACTCTCCGCGACGCTGTTGAAGTTCAAGGAATGCCTTCATCACACCGTACATATCCACATCTCCTTCCAGATGATTGGCTTCGTGGAAGTTGCCCTCTGCATCCCGTTGGGTACTACGCAGGTGTACGAAGTGGATACGGTCGCCGAAACGTTTCATCATGGCAGCACAGTCGTTGGCACTGCTTACACCGAATGAACCTGTGCAGAGGCAGAGTCCGTTGCTTGCGTTGGGCACAGCATCTATAAGAGCTTGAAAATCTTCGGCCCGACTCAAAATACGTGGCAGACCAAGTATGCTCATAGGTGGGTCATCGGGATGGATTACCATCTTCACACCGGCTTCATCGGCTACAGGGCAGATCTCGCTGAGGAAATAGATGAGATTGGCACGCAGGCGTTCGGGAGTAATGTCCTTGTAACGGTCCAGTTCGTGTTGGAATTGTTCTAATGTGAAGCTCTCCTCCGAACCGGGAAGTCCGGCAATCATGTTGCGAACCAACAGGTTCTTTTCGTCTTCGTTCATTTGTTCGAAGCGGGCCTTGGCCTTGGCTTTCTCTTCATCACTGTATTCGGTTTCGGCTCCGGGGCGTTTCAACAAGAAGAGATCGAAAGCAACAAAGGCCGCACGCTCGAATCGTAGGGCGCGGCTGCGGTCGGGCATTTCGTAATCCAAATCGGTGCGGGTCCAATCGAGTACAGGCATAAAGTTATAGGTTACGATGGGAATGCCGCATTTGCCCAAGTTACGCAAACTCTGCTTGTAGTTTTCAATGTATTTCTGGAAGTCTCCCGTCTGCGTCTTGATGTGTTCGTGTACAGGTACACTCTCCACCACCGACCATGTAAGTCCGGCAGCTTCAATCATCTCTTTCCGCTTATTGATTTCTTCCACAGTCCATATTTCTCCGTTGGGGATATGGTGTAGGGCATTCACGACACCGGTGGCTCCGGCCTGTCGGATGTCCCAAAGGCTGACCGGGTCATTCGGCCCATACCAGCGCCAGGTTTGTTCGCAAAGTATCATAATGATTCTTGATTTATTACATGGCAAAGACATTGAATCCTCCATCTACGACTGCTACCGTGCCGGTGACGAAGCTGGACGCCTCGCTGATGAGGTATTGGATGGTGCCGCACAATTCCTCGGCGCGTCCCATGCGTCCGAAAGGGGTCTGTCGGATGACATCCTGTCCGCGTTGGGTGTATGTGCCATCGGGATTCGTCAACAAGGAGCGGTTCTGTTCGGTCAGGAAAAAGCCGGGGGCAATGGCATTGATTCGGATGCCTTCACCAAATTTCTTGGCCACTTCTGTTGCCATATAGGCAGTGAAGTTGCTGATACCGGCCTTTGCTGAGGCGTAGCCACATACGCGGGTCATCGGGCGGAAGGCTGCCATACTGGAGAAATTCACGATAGTTCCCTTCTTCTGTTCCACCATCGGCTTCAAGAATACCTGTGTGGGTAGTACAGTTCCTACAAGGTTCAGTTCAAGCACACGTTGGAATTCTTCAATCTTCAAGTCGAAGAAGTTGCCATCCGGACTAATGGTTGCGCCCGGCATATTGCCTCCTGCTGCATTGAGCAGAGCATCCACTCGTCCGTATGCTGTAAGGATGTCGGCCAGGTTCTGTTCCAGAATTTCGCGGTTCATCACGTCTGTGGTGAGGAACATGGCCTCTCCTCCATTTTTTTTGATTTCTTCCACAATGGCATTGCCCACTTCAGCCTTACGGCCCAAGATCACCACTTTGGCTTCCTCTTCTGCCAGATGGGATGCTATAGCACGTCCTAACACACCGGTGCCGCCTGTGATGACGACTACCTGGTCTTTTACATTGAATAGATTCTTCATTTGAATTTTGTGATTATAAGTTTCATTTGATTGCTTTGGTATGTCAATTCTCTCGCACAGACTCTATCCTGTCGGGTCTCTGTGCCTTTAACTAACAATTCTATGAGTATAACTGTTTCCTTGTTCCGATATTGTTCCTGTTTGGGAAAAATAAAATCTTTTGTGTTTTGTTGCTATGATGTCGCGTTATTATGCTATTCCGGTCAGCTTGATTTCGAAAATCAGGGTCGAGTGTTTGGGGATTCCGACTGTAGCTATAGCTCCATACCCCAAATGAGAAGGGATATAGATGCGCCACTTGTCTCCCACGTGCATACGGGTGAGGGCTATTTTCCATCCGTCAATCAGGTCGTTCAGCCTGAAAGCATCGGGGTATCCTTGAGCCGTGTTGTCATCGAACACCTTTCCGTTGGTCAACATTCCTTTGTAATAGACTGATACGATGTTGCCCAGTGTCGGCGAAGCTCCTTCGCCACTCTCCATCACCTCGTACAGTAGTCCTGCACTTAGGGGGAGCACCCCCGGCTCAGAAGCCTTTTGCCGGAGATACTCCTCATTCTCCTGTCTGTATATCAGTTGTTTCTTACTCATTTCTTTTCTCCCCAAATACCTTCACTTGTCATCTGTATGCGCTTCATTTCACCATTTTTTTGGTAGTAGAGGCGGTCGATGCACACCGAGCGGCGGAAGCTGCTTCCTGCCGTGTTGATGCCACCGTTGTGGTAAATGAAGTACCAGTCGCCTTTGAATTTGACGATGGCATGGTGGTTGGTGTTGCAATTGCCGGCCACTTCGTTCAAGATGCCCTTGTACTCCCACGGGCCGTTGATGCTCCGGCTCATGGCATAAGCTGTCTTTTCGGGGAATCCTACGGAGAAGGTCAAGTAGTACCAATCCTTGTGCTTATGAATCCACGGAGCTTCAGTAAAGAAGTCATAGTCCTTGTGTGTCTGCTTGTCGGCCTGTTTGTTCAGTTGCATCAGTGCTTCTTGCTTTTCTGCGGGAAGCGATGGTTGGTGTATTCCGGGAATGTCGATGGGCATCACCTCGCTGTCAAGTTCCGTCATGTTTGGTTTCAGTCGGGCATAATAGAGCTGCGTGTTTCCCCAGAAAATGTAGCCAGTCCCATCATCGTCCACCATCACTGTCGGGTCAATGTCGTCCCAGCTGATGCGCGTCCATTGGGTTGTCATGTCGTTGGTCACAAGCGGTTTCTCTATCGCTTTGAAAGGCCCTGTAGGTGAGTCGCTCACAGCCACACCCAGTGCCTTTCCGTGTATGTTCTTGTGTTCGGCAGTTACGTACCAGTAATACTTCCCGTTATGCTCTATGCACTGGCTGGCCCATGCCTGTCCCGAAGCCCATGGGAAATCTGTCGCTTTCAGCTTGTACGAGTGTTCCGTCCATGTTTTCATATCCGTCGTTGATAGGATACACCATTCTCGCAAGTCATAGTGATCGCGGTTGGGTGGGCATTGGTCATGTCCGGCATAGAGGTAGAGGCGGTCTCCGCTCACTAAGGCTGCAGGGTCTCCCAAAAACTTATATTTCACAAAAGGGTTCGATGTGGCGGTGAATACCGTGTCCACTCCATCAGTGCTCTGTGCCAACGCAGGCAAGGCGCAAGCTGCTACAAGAGATGCAATCAGCAGTTTTTTCATGTTGAAATGGTTTTAGTTTGATTAATTATGATATGCCGCAAAGATACAACAAAGAAACGAAAGTAAACATAAAATAGGGAAAAATGTTACTTGGTCACCCCTTTTGCAGGTTGTCAGATCTGTCTTTTTATCGCATTTGTGGGTTATATTCTTTCATATTGTCAGTGGGAGAGGTGGTGTGCGATGCATGTTTATGCAGGTGTAAAGCTTGATGTAGTATATTTATGCAGTAATAGCTGCCCTATTTGCAGTTTTTCACCTCTCTCTGCTGAGAGAAATATCACCTTTTACGCAGTCCGACACTGTTGGGAAGACGAGGCTTTTTTTACCAGTTTGAGGGAGAATGGCTATCGGACTGCTGACGGATAGCCATCCGAGTCGTCTGTGGATGGCTATCCGTCCGTACTCCGATAGCTGTTTGTCTGCACTCCGATGGCTATTCTCCTCCGGTCCGATAGCTATCGGACTGGAATATGCCCATTTTTCGTCATTCCCCATTTTGACGAAAAGGGACGGTATGACTGCTCTTGCGCACGTAGAATTCCCTTGCTTTTTTGTATGGTTGTATTTGTATCTAATTGATTACTAGTTGTGTAGCTTTGTGGACTGCTTCGAGAATCGCATATTTCTGCCTAAATTCGCTTTTGGATGGAAATACGCGATTCCTGCAAAAGAAATATGCAATCTGACATTTTGTCAATAGTGTGGATTAAAGTTGATAGCTCTGATACAAGAGTGAAGAAGTGAGAAGAGATAGTTTCTCTTATGGTTACAGTAACAAATTCTGCCCGTTTTTCAACTTTTTTGTCATGAGCATCTGTTAATTGGCAGTTTTTATCTATATTTGCAGATTATGGATAAATACATGAAAATGGAAAACTAATGATGAAGAAACTCATTTTTATATTGTGGCTATATTGTGGCTGTTCTTTACATGGTTTTGCCCAAACCTCTGATGAGAGAATTGCAGGGGCAATGAATAATTCTGATTGGTTTGCATTGGATTCATTATATCAGACTGAACCTAAAGATTCAATCAGCGAATTCCTCGAAATCTTTTCTCGTTGTCTGATAGGGAATAGGTTCAATCGCCCAGATGTTTCTATCCCTGCGTTTACAGAACTGCTCAATACTCAATCGGAAAATCTTGATCTTGGTAACCTGCTCAACTCTTCAATGATGTTTGCTATGGACTTAAGCAGGGCTGGAGATAATAAGACAGCGGCAAAAATGTTATCTTCAACTCTTGGTTCAGTACGCACTCATCTTGATAGTGCAACTATAGCAGGTGTTCAGCAATACATCAATCAATGCGAAGCACTATCTGGATACAATCCTTATAAAGTTACATTTGAAAATTCATCAGGTACAGTCCCTTTTGAAGTAGTTCCTGTTGGGCCACAAAAGAGTAATTCCGTATTGATGCATCTCAGAAACACTTCAATTAATGGTGTTGAAGCTGATGTCACTTTTGATACCGGAGCAGGTGTAAATGTTATTTCAGATTCATTGGCTTTTAAATATAATTTAATTCCACTTGAAGCATCAAGTACTCTTGGTGGATTCGGAATACAAAATGGGGGCTATGCTATTGCGAAGGAATTGAAAATTGGAGATATTATTGTTACAGATGTGCCCTTTTATGTCGTAAGTATGACAACCCATAACGAAGAGGCAGACAAATATGCTGATTGTTTCAGCATTGTTGTCGGTAGCGAACTGATGTTACAACTCAAAGACCTGACAATTGATTTTGTCAATCATGAAATTACAGTTCCATCGGTTGCTCCAAAACGAAGTCAGGAAGCTCCAAATATGTGTTTTTCGTCCCATATGAATTTGTTGGGGAAAGGTGTTGTCCAGAGGACTCAGATGTTAATGAATATTGATACGGGAGATGCTTCTTATGGCTCGTTGGGCTACGAATTCTTTGAGAACAACAAAGAATATATTGCCAGCAATTGCGAGTTGGACACTATCCGTACGGCCGGTTTTGGCGGAGTGCAAATATCTGAATGCTATCGTGTGCCCAACATTCCGATTGGATTTGGAGATGAACAAGTTGTTGTGCCAGAGATGGTTGTTGAAATACAAAATAGCCCAGATGCTATTGTTGAGTACGAGTGCAATTTAGGATTGAAATCATTGATGCTTTTTAATAGAGTCCGCTTCAATATGGTAGATTTTATTTTTACTACATTCTAACAAGACTGATTAAACAGAGAATTTTTCTATCATTCATAAATCATATAAGACATGAAAAAACAATTCTTATCTTTGTTGTGTCTGATGGTGATAATGACCACCCAGGCGCAAACTGTGACACAGACAAAGTATGGAGTGAAGGTGGATGCGGCTCAAACTGGTGTGCCAACCACGGAGGTGACCGTTTATACTCCTTCTATCATTCGAGTGACCAAGTATGCCGATGGGTTGAAACAAATGCCCGAAAAGAAGAGCTATTCGGTGATTCTTGAACCTACGGGTGCAGATTTCCAAATGCGCGATGCCGGACCTTCGGTGACTATTACAACGGAGCAGATGACGGTGACCATCGACAAGCAGACAGGTGCCGTATGCTTTGCCCAAGGGCAGAACATGTTGCTTCAGGAGATAGCAGCCGGTGAAGTGAAAACAATTACTACGGGTGCCGACAAGGGTAAGTATGAGATTGCCCAGAATTTCCGTCTGGATAAAGACGAGGCCATCTTCGGATTCGGTCAGCGTGGAAGCAAGAACCTGAACCAACGTGGAGAGAAAATCAAGATGTGGAATACGAATGGAAACATTACCATCCCTTACTTCGCTTCGGAGAAAGGGTATGGATTCTATTGGGACAATGCCGGACGTTCACGTTTTGAAGATAGTGAAGATCTGACCCGCTTCACCTCTGAAGTAGCTCAATGCATGGATTACTATTTCATCTACGGTGGTGGTTCACAAGATGCCGTGATGGCTTCGGTGCGCCAGCTTTCAGGACAAGCCACCATGTTCCCCCTTTGGTCAATGGGCTTCTGGCAATGTCGCGAACGCTATAAGACAAGCGATGAGTTGTGCGAGGTGCTCGACAAGTACCGTGAGTTAGAGATTCCCCTTGACGGTATTGTGCAGGACTGGCAATACTGGGGATGCGATTCCAACTGGAATGCCATGAAGTTCATGAATCCCTATTATATTAATAAGGTGGGCGATGAGAAGTGGGCAAAATATCTGCCCGACGATTTGAAACCTTTGGCCAAGGCATATGTCGAGAAAGGATTGGAACCACGCATCAAGAGTCCGCAGGAGATGGTGGATTATGTACATAGCAAGAATGCCCATCTGATGATCTCTATCTGGGCAAGCTTCGGTCCTTGGACTGAGCAGTACAAGGAGTTGGAAAAGATTGGAGCACTGTACCCCTTCGACACATGGCCGCGTAATCGGGGTGTGAAACCTTATGATCCCTTCAATCCGAAGGCGCGCGACATCTATTGGAAATACCTGAAGAACCTCTACGATATGGACATTGATGCTTGGTGGAGCGATTCTACAGAGCCTGACCAATGGGACCAACCGGGCGATGACGAACACATGACGAACGACGGTACTTGGCGGAGTGTGAAGAATGCTTTCCCGCTGATGAGTAACAAGGGTGTGTATGAAAACCTGCGCAAACAGAAGAAGAACAACAAGCGCTCTTTCCAGATGACACGAAGCAGTTCGTTCGGTATCCAGCGCTATGCTACCTTCAGCTGGAGTGGCGACATCGTCAGCAACTGGCAGGTGATGAAAAACCAGATTCCTTCAGGATTGAACTATGTGACTTGTGGTATTCCCTTCTGGAATACAGATATCGGAGGTTTCTTCGGATGGGACATCCGTAACAATCCGCGCGACCCCTTTGCGCAGGAACTGCAGGTGCGCTGGATGCAATGGGGGTGCTTCATGCCGCTGATGCGCAACCATCGTTCGGGACCTATGCTCAACGAAATGTACCGCTATGGTAACCCTGGGGAATGGGCTTTCGATGTGCAGAAACAGTATGTGGAACTCCGTTACCGCCTGCTTCCTTACATTTATAGTATGATGGGCGAAGTCGTACAACGTAGCGGCTCAATCATGCGTCCGCTCTTCTTTGACTTCGTACACGACAAGCGTGCTATCAACCTGACGGACGAGTATCTTTTCGGGCGTTCTATACTTGTGAAACCTGTGACAGACCCGCTCTACACTTTCCAAAACGAACATAAGGAAGGCTTTGCCATCTATCCGGAAGTGGAGAAGGCGGCTGCTCCTGTCAGTGTATATCTGCCTTCCGGTGCGCGTTGGTATGACTTTTGGACAAACGACCTGATAGACGGCGGACGCACAGTGAAGCGGCTGGCTCCCATCGACATTATTCCTCTCTACATCAAGGCCGGCACGATTATCCCCTTCGGACCAGCCGTACAGTATTCGGATGAGAAGCCTTGGGACAACCTTGAAATCCGCGTCTATCCCGGTGCAGATGCCGACTTTGTACTTTATGAAGACGAGGGAGATAACTATAACTACGAGAAGGGATCTTTCACCGAAATCCGTTTTCATTGGGATGATGCCTCACATACGCTCACCATTGCCGACCGCAAGGGGACATACAAGGGAATGCTGGCCGAGCGTAGCTTCCGCATTCTATTGGTAGGTAAGGATTCGCCATCGGGTGACAAAGAGCCGCAGGCATTCACTGCCACCATTGTTTACAACGGGAAAGAACAAAAGGTGAAATTGTAATGGAAAACTTGAAAGGTCACTCGTAAATTTCAAAGTAGCCCTGATACTTCTATATTCTGAGCTTCAGAATAAATAATCCAAAGCACGGAAAGAATAATCTGCGCTTTGGATTATTCTTTCCGTGCTTTGGATTATTAAAATATAGGGTTATTTATCGTTTATGCAAGGGGGAGTGAATGTTTAACTGCCCAATGCGTACGTTTTACTCGGGGATGTCGAATACGGTAGCGGAGAATTTGGCATCAGGCCTTATGTCACTTATTTCGTAAACAGTGCTGTTGCCTCCCCATTCTATCATCTCCATGCGTGTGAGCAGGTGGCTCTTGGAGTCGTAGCTGAGAACAATTTTCTTGTATCCGCGTGCAGTCTTCTTCTGGCTTGTCAGGCTGACGATGATGCCCGAAGCCTCTTTGCTGACGCTGATGTCGGCATTATTCTCTTCCGCCAGTTGTGCCGGTTTTCCGTGTACACAGTAGAGCAGTGTGTTCCTCAGGCTGCGCATGGCCTTGTTCTTTTCGGTATTGAAGTTGTTTTTCTTCTTTCCTCGAATCATGTAGAAACGTTCTCCGTTGATAATCAGCAAATCGGTCGATGGAGCATTGTAGTGCATGGCCATTTTGTCCGAATCGCTGATGTAAAGTGTTCCATCAGAATGGATTTCTTTCCCGTTAGCAGCAATCTTTTTTGTTTGTGCAAAGGTCCCTTGGATGGAGGTGATGGCAGCATTGGCTTTCTCTATTTGTGCCAGTGTGGCTTGGTTGTCCTGTGCGTGCAGCAGGGTGCAGAGCAGCAGGCAGATGGATAGTGTGATAGTTTTCATATTTTCTTCATTTTTCGTTCTTCACTTTTCACTCCTACAGCATTCCTCCATTGATGGAGATGCACTCTCCGGTAATGTAGGCTGCCTTGTCCGATACCAGGAATCCTACCAGTTCTGCCACTTCTTCGGGCTCTCCGAAGCGGTTGAGGGGGATGTTGGCCCTGAGTGTCTTCTCATCGAGCCCTTCGACCATATCTGTACGGATGAAACCAGGTGCTACGGCATTCACAGTCACGCCCTTGCGGCCGACCTCCTGTGCAAGAGCCTTTGTAGCAGCAATCATACCACCCTTGGCTGCCGAATAGTTGCACTGGCCGGGCAGACCTTTGAGGCCTGATACACTGGCCATGTTGACGATGCGGCCACGTTTCTTCACCAACATGGGTTGGAGCAGGGGACGGGTCACATTGTAGAAACCATGAAGACCGATGCCCAACACACGGTTCCAATCCTCGGCTTCCATCCAGAGAAGGAGATTGTCCTTGCGGATGCCGGCATTGTTGATGAGCACTTCGATGAATTCTCCTGGATGACTCTCCTGCCAGCCTTCGATAGCTGCCAGTGTGGCTTCGGCATTGCTGACATCGAACTTCAACAGTTCGCCTGTGCTGCCAGCCTCCTGTATGAGTGCCAATGTCTTTTCAGCCTCGGCATCATTTGATACATAATTCACAATGACGTGATAACCCATCTGGGCAAGTTTGACGCATACGGCGCGTCCTATTCCACGGCTTCCGCCGGTCACTAATGCATAGTTCATATTCTTCTATTTATTTAATCCTATTTCTTCTATAATCTTTTCTCTTCCCACAATCTCTGCACAGGTGAAGAGCGAAGTCATGCTCACACCTAAAATGCCGTGCAGATTGAGGCTTTGGCCGGTAAGTAACAAGCCGGGTAGGGGGGTGCGTGGGGTCAGTACGGTGCCCATCGGATTGTTGTAGTCCTTGCGGATGCCGTAGGCACACCCTTCGGCACTGGCAATGTAGCTGTGGTAGCTCAAGGGCGAGCTGGTGTAGATATGGTCGATGGCATCTTCCAATTCAGACAGGCGGCTCTTTACCAACTCCAGACATTGGCGTGTTTTCACCTCTTTGCAGGTGACATAGTCTGTGCCTCGTTTCCCGACAGGCAGGTGGCTCCACATCTCCACTTCCTTCCAACTCATGGGGGTCAGCAGATCGATACTGTTCACCGTGGTTGTTCCCTCCTCCGGTACGGGATAGTTCACCAACACACTTTCCGTATCAGTCAAGTCGATGTGCCATGGGTCGCATTTGGCCTTGTGCACATAAATGTTCCTGTTCAGGTAAGGCACAATGCCAGGTTTCAGGCGGATGTTGGCTGTGAACATGCCGAAGGTGTTTTCCAAGCGTGCAATGCGGTTGCGATAAGCTTTGCGCATCTTTTGGCTTTCCCCTACTAAACTCACGGTGTAGGCAGGATGTACGCTGCTTATCACCCAGTCGGCTGCAATGAAATCTTTCCCTTCGTCCAGCTCTACTCCGGAAACTTTTCCGTTCGTTTCCCTGATGAGGCTGACGGCTGCATTTGTGCGCACCTCTCCACCCATCTGACGGATGCTCTCGGCCAAGTGTTCGGCTATCTGTCCTCCGCCTCCTTGCAGTCGCCAGGCGCTACGGATGTACGAATCATTGATTTGGGCAAACGTGTAGAGGGGAAGGGTGGGGGCATTCAATTCCATTTTCAGTGCCGTACCTGAAAGTATTTTTTTTAAGGTAGGGGAGGAAATTGTCTCATTCAAGAACCCGTATGCCGAGCGGGCAAAGAGCGATTGTGTGAAGAATTCATCCTCGCTTTTAGGTGTGAGGCTGTCGAAGATGTGGTCGCCCACTTGGCGGAGAAAGGAGACATATCTCTTCAGCCCCTCGCGTTCGGAGGGAAACTCCTTTGCCAATGTTTCTACAAAGTGGTCGTGCCCATTGGCAAAGGCGTACGACTGGCCATCGACAATCACCTCATCAAAGCAATCTCTGTCCAGTTGTTTCCAAGGCAAGTGCATCAGGTCGAAATAGGTGAAAAGCCTGTTCAGTGCTTCTCCCTCTCCCAATCCTCCTACATAGTGGAAGCCCGTATCAAATGTGGCATATCCCCGGCGGAAGGTCTGCAGGCAACCTCCCAGCTGCTGTTCGCGTTCGAGTACAATAACCCTCATGCCGCACTTGGCCAGTATGTATCCGCATTCGAGTCCTCCCAAACCTGCTCCGATGATGATGACGTTGTCGTTCTTTTCCATTGGCAATCCATTGTCAAATGAGTTGCAAAGATACGTCTTTTCTACTGAATTTAAGGAGGTGGGGAAGTTAAAAAGCGTATGAAAAACAGGTTTTATGGCATGAAACGGAGAAATTGTTGATAAATTCTGCCAAAAAATCTTTGTGTTTTCTCGAAAAAAGACTAATATTGCACCCGAATCTATGGCCAATGAAAGATGGGGATACAGATTGATGCTGATGATTTGTGTGCGTTCACGCCTTGCTTTTATAATATAATAAGGTGTAAAGGCCGTATGACAGATGGAAAAATTGGGATTAAAAAACAACTTAATTTATACAATAACTCTAATTATTAATTTTAATTTTATGAACATTAAAAACTTATTCAAGTTCTTCCTTGTCTGGGTGGCTTTGGCGGGAGTACTTCCGGCAATGGCACAGACAACGCGAAAGTGGGACTTCACCAATTGGAGTGAAGAGACTGTAGCCAATCTGTTGGCCGACGAAGGATGGTCGGACGACGAGAAAGGTGACGGTACGACCAATGTCACCAATGGTAATTGTTTGTGGCAAGTGACTGTCGGTGAGAAAGAACTGACAGCTAATGGTACGGTTATAGCCGAACTTAAGGGGCTTAATTTTACCAATACACTTGACCGTGGTTTGGCTATTGCCATTAACTATCCCTCTACTTCGTTGGGTAACTACAATGGCCCTTCATACTTGTGGCTGGGATCAAAGAACATCAATTATTTCACCATTCCCGGTGTAAAGGCTGGTGCCACCATCAAAATCGGTATCGAGAGTCACAAGAACTCTGATGCACGTGGTGTGACACTGAGTGTGGGTGGTACAACATTGACCGACCCGGATGGCAATGCCGTTTCGGCTCCCAAGACTTACACCGAGCAGACATGGGCAATCCCTGCTGAAGGCATCGCTGATGCAGCCAATGCGGAAGGTACCTATGATGTGGTTGTGAAGAACACCAACGGTTGCCACCTCTATTTTATTGAGGTGACAGAGCCTGCTGGTGAAGAGGGTGACAATGTGGAGATTCCTGAGAAGAGCGTAGAGATTGGTACAGTAGAAGCTGTTATCAGTGATGGCAATTTGGTGAACATCAATAATTGCCGCCAGAAAGCAGGTCAGCTGATTGACAGTTCATACGATGGTTCATACGTTACTTTCATTGTAAATACTACCAAGGCTGGTGAATACCTGTTCACCTCTATGATTGGTACAACCCAAGATGGTACAGCCATTACTCTTGGCTATCTTGATGAAAATGGCGAATACGTAGTTTCTGAGAAGAAAGATATTGAAAACAGTGGAAACTGGAATCAAGGTCCTAATTACACTTGGAAGTTTAATCTTGAAGCCGATAAAGTATATACATTCAAGATTCTTTGCCACACAGCCAATGGTAGCGGTTATTGTGTAAACCTCTTTGCCATGAACATTGGTATGGAAGGTATGGTAACTCCGGAATATGCGGTATCTTACAGTGTAGGAGATGCTACTGTGGAGGGAACTGTTCCTGCTACAAAGACTGTAAAACACGGACAATCTGTAACAGTACCTGCAAATACAACGCTTTACGTTGAGGGAAAGACTTTGACAGGATGGACAGATGGAACTAATACATATAAGGCTGGCGATGAGATTAAGGTTGAAGCAGACCTTGCTCTGACAGCAGTCTTTGCTGATAATGAAGTGGGCCTGTCAGACCGTAAGGAGAGTGTAACAGTAAAATGGTATTTCGGTGAATCTAATGGTGCCGGAACTATCAATGCACAGGGTAAAAGCACTATTCTCGTTGCTCAAGCAACCGTAAACGGTAAGGTGATTGATGTGAAAATGAATATCGATGCGACAAACGGTAAGGCTAACAATGTAGGTCGCGGTGATACTTGGGCACAAATCAATAATGGAACCATCTTTACGATTCCTTCTTGCAAAGGTGCTACAGTTTCAATGAATGCTTATGGCGAAATAGCTACTACTACCATCGAGGGTTCTACAGACTATACTGCTGGAAAAAGTGTAAGCTATACCGTAGCAGGTGAAGCAGAAACTATCGATATCGTAGTGAATGACGGATCTTATTATAGTGAAGTGACAATTGTTCTTCCTGTAGTTGAGGACGAAGGTGGTGAAGGTAGTGACGAACCTGTAGAAGTTGCATGGAGAGACATAGCTATCAACCTATCAGAAAGCTCATTCCTGGAGGCTGCTGAGAAAGATGAAGCCAATCATCCTCGTGTATCATTGGGATTGGCCATTGCTGAAGATGGTACGATGACCCGCGTAGCAGCTGACGATGCTACTGCCAACATTGTTCTCGAAGGTTGCTGGTGGAACAGTCACGGCTGGAGCGGAACTACCGCTACAGTGAAGGTGGATGGTCCTGTGAAGATCGGTATCGGCGGTTGCCAATATGCCGGACATACCATCAAGGTAACAGATGCTGCAGGCAATGAAGTCGCTTCGTTTGCCGCTGGTGGTGCCGGTTGCTGGGAAGGAAGCAAGGCTGACGACTTGATTTCGTATGCATATTACACGGGCGAAGCCACAACGTTGACTATCAGCATACCAAGTTATTGCCCCTATATTGCAATCGAGAAATTTGAAGAAGTAATAAAAGAGGCAACTGTAACTTATTCACTCGGTGATGTCGTTTGCGAAGGAAATACTGTACCCGCAGCCGTTAAGGTGGTTGTTGGTGACAAAGTGGTTGTTCCCGCTAACTTTACACTCTATGTGGAGGGCAAGACTTTGACCGGATGGACTGATGGAACTACAACCTACGCTATTGGTGCTGAGATTGCTCCTACTGCCGACATGACATTGACTCCTGTATTTACTGATAATGAAGTGGCTTTGGCTGACCGCGAAGATGCCGTAACCCTGAAATGGGACTTCCAACAGAAGAGTGGTGCTCCCATTGTCGGTTGGCAGGGTGCTGCCGGTCACGTATGGGTGGCTCAGGCTACGGTGAACGGTAAGGTTATCGATGTGAAGTGCGACATCGACGCAACCAGTGGTAAGGTGGCCAATGCCAACTGGAACGACTGGGCACAGATGAATGGTGGTACCAAGTTCACGATTCCTTCATGCAAGGGTGCCGTTGTTTCTATGGAGGCTTACAGCGCCATTACCACTACTACCATCGACGGACAGAGCGACTATGCAAGCGGTACTACCATCAGTTACACAATCGCCAATACAACTGAGGCTATTGATGTGGTTATCGGTGACGGTTCTTACTACCGATACATTCAGGTGGTATTGCCTTTCGTAGAGAAGGATTACAGTGGTACTGTATTCGAGAATGCAGAGGCTTGCGTGACATGGCCGTTCAATAGTACGGCTGATTATGCAACAGCTTACACCTCAACTCCTGAGGGAGCATTTGGTTTGATTTCAGTCAATACCGGTGACCTTGAGGTGACAGGAACAGGTAAGAGAACTGCCGGTGACGGAGGTATCGATGATGTCGTGTTCTTGAAACTGAAACCTTCAGGCTCAACCCAATCCGTAGAGTGGGGTGTGAAACCTGCCAAGGGACTTACATTCACTCCGACCAAGGTGAGCGGATATATCCAACGATTCGGTACTGATGCTGAAAATGGTGTGACCGTTACAGCCGCATTGGCAGATGGAACCAGTGAAACGTTGGGTAACTTTACGGCTCCCCGTGCAAATAAGAGTGTTGCAGACGATAAGTTTGCTGGAAACTCGAATTCAACTCATCAGTTTGTTATCGAACTGACTGCTGACCAACAGGCCAAACTGACATCGGCTGACGGCTTCACTTTGAGTGCAACTGTTGGTGTCGGTGCAACTAAAGAGGGTGGTTTCAGTGATATCCGCATTTACGGAACAATCAATGGTACAATTGCTGCTGTTGAGAAGTTTGCTGTGGCTCCTGCAGTGAATATCGAAGAAGCTGGTAGCGCTACTATCTATCCTGTCAGCGACAAGTACGACAATGGAACAGAAGTTACGCTGACCGCTACAGATAATTTCGGCTACAACTTTGTAAACTGGACAAATGCTGCCGGTGAAGAGGTTTCTACAGATGCCAAGTTCGTCTGGACAGTAAGCGCTGAGGAAACATTGACTGCCAACTTTGTGAAAGTAAACACTTATGCTCTTGACCTTACCGTAGAGGAACCTGCTAATGATTATATGGTACAGTGGAATCCTGCTCCTACAGTAGTTGATGGCAAGAAGATGTATGAAGAAGGTACAAAGGTAACCTTGACCACTTCAAACAATTATATCATGAACTTTGCAGGCTGGAGCAATGATGAGACTGCCAGTGAAATCGTTGTGGATATGACACAGGATGTCACCCTCACTGCCAAGTATGAAGCTAATGTTGACTTTATTGCCGGTTGGGACTTCATCCTTAGAGGAAGTGATGGTCGTGTAGCCGACTTTGCTGCAGCTGACAACGATGCTGCCCAGCTCGTTTTGCGTGATGCTGAAGGCAATACCAGCGGATGGCTTGACAAGAGCCAGGAGGCTGCCGGAGGTTACGAAGGAAAGCCTGCTGCTGTAAACTGGAGAAACAATGTGGCTATCGGTACTTACTACTATCAGATCAAGGTAAATGCTGAAGCTTTCACCAACATCAAGGTTTATGCTGAAATGCTTTACAACTACAATGCTTATCAGAAGCAGGATGTAGAGTATTCACTCGACAATGAGAACTGGACATTGCTCGGTTCTATCCAAATGCCGGGTGTGAAGACCTGGACACCGGGTGAATTCGCTTTGCCTGCAGAGGCTGATAACCAGAAAGACCTCTACATCCGTTGGAAGGCTGATACATCTTCTGAGCTTGATGGTACAACATCTGACAATGATGGTACTTGCATCACCAATATCTATGTGACCGGTACTATGAAACTGGTTGACGATGGCAAGGCTCCTGTCCTCGTCTCTACTACTCCGAAGGAAGGTGCTACCAATGCATCTGCCAATGGTAAAGTGGTGTTGAGCTTCGATGAGAAGGTGAAGGTTGCTGAAGGTGCTGTGGCTACTCTGAATGGTGTGAAACTCTCTCCGACAGTATCAGGTAAGAGTGTCATGTTCGAATACAAGAGTCTGGAATATTCAACAGAATATACCTTCACTTTGCCAGCCAACAGTATCAGCGACTTGACTGATAATGCAATTGCAGAGGCTATCACCGTGAAATTCTCTACGAAGACTAAACCTGCCGTAACCAAGGCTCTCTATGACTTTATCGTGCCCGATGACGGTAACTTCAAAGAAGCTCTCGAAGCAGCTGCTGCACGTGCAGACAAGAGCAAGCGTTACCGTATCTTCGTGAAGAGAGGTGCCCATATTGTTCCTGGCAATGAAAATGCCCCTGTTACAGGTTCTGATGGAAATAGCTATGCTGACCCGAAGACTTACTTCAACACTCCTAACGTTTCAATCATTGGTGAAGATATGGCTGAGACCAGCATTGCCAACTATATGACAACTGAATCATGTGAAGGCGACTATGGACCTGCTCATCCTCTGGAAGGTATCCGCACCAGTGGATTGCTTTACTTGCAGAGTGGTGCCACCAATACCTATTTCGAAGATATCACTTTGAAGTCAAATACTCCCGACAGCCGTGGACGTAATGTTGTCCTCGTTGACGGTGGTAACAAGACAATCTGTAAGGATGTATGCCTCTGGGCTTACCAGGATACTTATGTATCTGACCGTGGACAGAGCCTCTATTACTTCGAAGGTGGTGTCATCCGCGGACGTACCGACTTCATCTGCGGTAGCGGTGATGTCTTCTTCAATGGCGTTGATATCGTAATGTGCGAGAAGGGTGGTTACATCGTTGCTCCTCGTGACAATGTGAAGTACGGTTACGTATTCAAGGATTGTACAATCAAGGGTGAAAAAGATGATGTAAATGGCAACTACTTCTTGGGTCGTTCATGGACCGAAGCAGGTGAGACTTACTACATCGATTGTGTGATGGAAGCACTTCCTAATGCAGGTGCTTGGACCAATATGGCTGCCGGTGGTTGGACACGTTGTGCCGAATATAACAGTACAACAGCCAGTGGAACTGTTATTGACCTTAGCACTCGTGTAACTGAACTTGGTGGAAATCCGACTAATCCTATTCTTTCTGCTGTTGAAGCTGCCGAAATCGGTAACATGAGCAACATGTTCGGTGATTGGGATCCGACTGAAGCTACCGAACAGGCTTCTGCTCCAGCCAATGTGAAGATAGAGAACTCTGTCATCACTTGGGACAACAGCGACTATGTCCTCTTGTGGGCTATCTGCAAGGATGGTAAGGTTATTGATTTTACTACCGAGCCTACTTATACTGTTGACGATGCTACAGCCACTTACTCTGTACGTGCTGCCAACGAAATGGGTGGTTTGGGTGAAGCTACAGTAGCTGTCAATCCGGAATCAATCGAAGGACTTGTTGCCGGACAGGCCGTTGTCAGCACTGAAATCTTCACTGTTGACGGTGTGCAGGTGAACACTCTCCAGCAGGGCATCAACATCGTACGTAAGACTTATGCCAACGGTGTGGTGACTGTAGAGAAGCAGTTTGTTAAGTAAGTTGTAAGATTCTTACAATATATAAGTTAAGGTGTAGGCGTGCCGCGTGAGCGGTGCGCCTTACTTTTTATGTTATATATCATGTTTCTTTGCCCTGAAATGCTTAAATTAACAAAAATATTCGTTTTTCTTTTTCTATATTTGCTCCTTTCAGAAAAAAAGTGTAGTTTTGAGGACTGCAAAGTATATGCAGTAAGAAAAAAGTTACAGTAATTAAAACCTTAAGATAAGTCTATGAGTTACTTGCGATTTGAAAAGACGCTTTTGACCAATTTGGAGGAATCGCTACAAAGAGAGATTCTGCGTACCAATCGGTCGGGTGCCTACCACTGTTCTACCATTGTGGATTGCAATACCCGGAAGTATCATGGCCTGCTCGTCATTCCAATTCCGGAAATGGATGATGAAAACCATGTGCTCCTGTCATCACTTGATGAGACGGTAATCCAACATGGCGCCGAGTTCAACCTCGGATTGCACAAATATCAGGGCAACAACTACAGTCCCAACGGACACAAGTACATCCGTGAGTTTGAGTGGGAGAAGGTGCCGACCACTATTTACCGTGTAGGAGGTGTAGTGTTGAAGAAGGAAAAGCTGTTTGTGCATCATGAAAACCGTATCCTTATCCGTTACACTTTGTTGGAGGCGCATTCTGCCACAATCCTTCGATTGCGCCCGTTCTTGGCATTCCGCAGTGTGCGGCAATATACTCACGAAAACAGTCAGGCCAGCCGCGATTATCAGTTAGTGGAGAATGGAATCAAGACTTGTATGTATCCGGGTTATCCTGAACTCTACATGCAACTCAACAAGAAGAATGATTTCCATTTCCATCCCGATTGGTATCGGGGTATAGAGTATCCCAAAGAGCAGGAGCGCGGTTATGCTTTCAACGAAGATCTCTATGTACCGGGCTATTTTGAAGTGGAGATAAAGAAGGGCGAGAGCATTGTGTTTTCTGGCGGTGTCTCTTCTACTCCGACCCGCAGCCTGAAGAAAACCTTCGATCAGGAGGTCGAGGTGCGTGCTCCACGTGACAGCTTCTATCATTGTCTGGTCAATGCTGCTCATCAGTTCCATAACAAGCAGGGCGACCGTAACTACGTGCTGGCCGGTTATCCCTGGTTCAAGTGTCGTGCACGCGATATGTTCATCAGCCTTCCAGGCTTGACTTTGGCTGTAGATGAATTGAATGAGTTTCACAATGCCATGGAAACAGCCCGTGAGGCTATTGAGGACTTTATTGCCGAAAGACCCACGGCATGCAATATTTACGAGATGGAGCATCCTGATGTCCTTTTGTGGGCAGTGTGGTGTGTGCAGCAGTATGCCAAGATTGTATCTCCCAAACAGTGTTGGGAACGCTATGGTACGCTGTTGACGGCCATTATGGAGTATATCCGTGGAAGCAGACATAACAATCTGTTCTTGCATCAGAACGGATTGCTCTACACAAACGGGACTGATCGTGCCGTCACTTGGATGAACTCTACTGTAGCCGGGCGTCCGGTTGTTCCCCGTACAGGATACATTGTGGAGGTGAATGCTTTGTGGTACAATGCCCTGAAGTTTGTTGCTGATATGTTGGACAAGAACGGCAATCAGCATGAGGCTGACACGTTGGAACGGCTGGCTGATACGGTGAAAAAGTCGTTTGTAGATACATTCCTCAACGAATATGGCTATCTGTTTGACTATGTTGATGGCTATATGATGGATTGGAGTGTGCGTCCCAACATGATTTTCACTGTAGCCTTTGATTATAGTCCGTTGGATACCCATCAGAAAAAACGGGTGCTTGATACTGTGACCAAGGAATTGCTTACCCCTAAAGGATTGCGTAGCCTTTCACCCAAGAGTGGAGGTTATAACCCCAATTATGTGGGGCCGCAGAACCAACGCGACTACGCTTACCATCAGGGAACAGCATGGCCTTGGTTAGCAGGTTTCTATTTCGAAGCATATCTGCGTATCTATAAGATGAGCGGACTTTCTTTTGTAGAACGTCAACTGATTGGTTACGAAGCTGAGATGAATTCGCACTGCGTAGGGTCTATTCCCGAACTGTTCGATGGTAACCCTCCGTTTAAGGGGCGTGGTGCTGTCTCTTTTGCTATGAATGTGGCCGAGATACTGAGAACGTTGTACCTGTTGAGTAAGTATAATAACCTATATTAATATAAGGAGGAACCTATATGAAAGTATTAATGTTTGGATGGGAATTTCCTCCCAAGATTCTTGGCGGTTTGGCTGTAGCCTCTTATGGTATAACCAAGGGGTTGAGCTTACAAGGGGATGTGGAGACAACTTTCTGTCTTCCCAAACCTACAGGCGAAGAGGAGAAGTTCTTGAACATCATAGGCATGAATCAGGTGCCTATCGTATGGCGCGATGTGGATTACAACTATTTGAAGTCGCGTTTGCCCAACTACACATCGCCAGAGCAATATTATTCGTTCCGCGACCATATCTATGCTGATTTCTCTTATATGCACGTCAATGACTTGGGGTGCATGGAATTTGCCGGTGGTTATCCGAAGAATCTGCATGAAGAGATAAACAATTATTCTATCATTGCAGGTGTAGTGGCCCGGCAGCAGCAGTTCGACATCATTCATGCCCACGACTGGCTGACCTATCCCGCCGGTGTACATGCCAAGATGGTGAGTGGCAAGCCGCTCTGTATTCATGTACATGCTACCGACTTCGACCGTTCGCGTGGTAAGGTGAATCCCACTGTGTATTCTATAGAAAAGGATGGTATGGATCATGCCGACTGCATTATGTGTGTGTCCGAACTGACCCGTCAGACGGTCATCCACCAATATCATCAGGATCCTCGCAAGTGTGTGGCTATGCACAATGCCGTCTATCCTCTGTCGCAGGAGTTGCAGGACATTCCGCGTGTAGAACATCCGAAGGAGAAAGTGGTGACGTTCCTTGGCCGTATTACCATGCAAAAGGGACCCGAGTATTTTGTTGAAGCTGCGGCATTGGTATTGAAGCGTACCCGTAACATCCGTTTTGTGATGGCAGGCTCGGGAGACATGCTTGATGCAATGATTAATTTGGCAGCGGAACGTGGTATAGCAGACCGTTTCCATTTCCCCGGTTTCCAACGAGGAAAGCAGGTCTATGAGGCATACAAGAACAGCGATGTCTTTGTTATGCCATCGGTGTCTGAACCCTTTGGTATTGCGCCTCTTGAGGCTATGCAATGCGGTACTCCTTCCATCATCTCCAAGCAGTCGGGGTGTGGTGAGATTCTGACCAATGTCATCAAAGTTGACTATTGGGACATCAATGCCATGGCCGATGCCATGTACTCCATCTGTACCAATCCGGCGCTCTTCAAGTATCTGCAGGAAGAGGGCAAGAAGGAAGTTGACCAGATTACATGGGAAAAAGTAGGTTTGCGCCATCGGGCAATTTATGATGAGTTAATTAGAAAGAATATCTAAAAAAGAGAATATAAAATGAAAACGATTTGTCTTTATTTCGAGATACACCAGATAATCCATCTGAAACGTTACCGTTGTTTCGACATTGGTCGGGACCACTATTATTACGATGATTACGAGAATGAACGTAGCATCACTGACATCGCAGAGCGGAGCTACATTCCTTCGCTGACCACCCTCATAGAGATGGCCAAAAGCAATAACGGAAATTTCAAAGTTGCTCTTTCTCTGTCAGGTGTGGGGTTAGAGCAGTTGGAAATCTATGCCCCCCGTGTGGTGGAACTGTTGCACGAATTGAATGAAACGGGTTGTTGTGAGTTCCTGTGTGAGCCTTATTCACATGGTCTCTCATCGTTGGCTAACGAAGAGTGCTTCCGTGAGGATGTCGATCGTATGCGGTTGAAGATTAAGCAGATGTTTGGGAAAGAACCAAAGGTGTTCCGCAACAGTAGTCTGATTTACTCTAATGAAATTGGTGCTATGGTGGCTGATATGGGCTTTAAGGGTATGCTCACTGAGGGAGCTAAGCACGTGCTTGGTTGGAAGAGTCCTCACTACCTCTACCATTGTGCTTACAACAACAAACTGAAATTGCTCTTGCGTGACTTCAAACTCTCCGACGACATCAGTCTCCGTTTCAACAACAGTGAGTGGAGCGAATATCCTCTGTTTGCCGACAAATATATAGGATGGATTGCTGATATGCCTGAGGAAGAACAGGTAATCAACATCTTTATGGAACTCTCGGCATTGGGTATTTCGCAGCCACTTTCGTCCAATATCTTGGAATTCCTGAAAGCACTGCCTATATGTGCGAAGGAGAAAGGCATCACTTTCTCTACACCCTCGGAGGTCATTGCCAAACTGAAATCGGTGGATCAGGTGGATGTGCCTTATCCTATGTCGTGGGTGGATGAAGAGCGCGACATCAGTTGCTGGCTTGGAAACATGATGCAGCGTGAGGCTTTTGACAAACTTTACAGTGTGGCAGAGCGTGTACACCTCTGTACCGATCGTCGTATCAAGCAGGATTGGAGTTATATGCAGGCCTCGAATAATTTCCGTTTCATGACGACGAAGAATACTGGTATTTGGCTTAACCGTGGAATCTATGATTCTCCGTTCGATGCCTTCACCAATTACATGAATATTCTCGGTGATTTCATTAGCCGTGTGAACTCGCTTTATCCAGTAGAGATGGATAATGAAGAATTGAATGCTCTGCTTACCACTATCAAAAATCAGGGTGAAGAGTTGGAGGTACTCCAGAAGGAAATCGACAAACTGCAGGCCAAATTGGCCAAAGTTGCTCCTGATGCAATAAAAAAAGAGCCGGCAGCGAAGAAAACAGCAACAGCCAAAAAGGTGACAGCAAAGAGAGCAACGAAGGCTCCGGCCAAGAAGGAAACAGAGTGATGATGTAGAGACATTATTGCTTCTGTTTATTTAAACTTTCCATAGGTGCTGATAATAATCTGATTTTTGTTAAGTGATTATTGTCGGCACCTTTTTTCTTTTCGTGGTTGCAATCTCTCCTTAGCAAAAGTTCCTTTTGTCGGTACATGGGATGAAGTGGAGTGAATGTTTTTATCCATAATGGTCAATAAATGAAACTTTTTTTTTGTGTATCGGTAAAAAAGAACGAAATTTGCACAGAATTTGACGTTTGTGGTCATTGATTGGTTGCAGGCTGTTCTCTGAAATTTTGCAGTCAACCAGGCGATGTGGCCATGAGTCATCGGGAAGAGCAAGGAATTAAAGAATTAATTATAAGTTTAAAACTATTAAAAAAACAAGGACTATGACAAAGAGTGCACTGCAGATTGCAAGAGCCGCTTATCAGCCCAAACTCCCCAAAGCATTGAAGGGAGCCGTGAAAGTACAGGAAGGTGAAGCTACCCAGTCGGTAGCCGATCAGGAAGCCATCCAAAAGTTGTTCCCCAACACTTATGGTATGCCGTTGATTAAGTTTGTGGAGGGTGAAACCAAGGAATATCCTGCTATCAATGTAGGAGTTATCCTTTCAGGTGGACAAGCACCTGGTGGACACAATGTGATTTCCGGTCTGTTCGACGGAATCAAGTCACTCAACAAGGATAGCCGCCTCTACGGATTCATTCTTGGGCCCGGTGGATTGGTGGATCACAACTACATGGAACTTACAGCCGACATTGTCGATGAATATCGCAATACCGGTGGATTCGACATCATTGGCTCAGGCCGTACCAAATTGGAAAAAGAAGAACAGTTTGAGAAAGGATTGGAAATTATCAAGGAATTGAATATCAAGGCACTGGTTATCATTGGTGGTGATGATTCCAATACCAATGCCTGTGTGTTGGCCGAGTACTATGCCGCCAAGCAGTGCGGGGTGCAGGTTATCGGTTGTCCCAAGACTATCGACGGTGATTTGAAGAATGAAATGATTGAGACCTCTTTTGGTTTCGACACTGCCTGCAAGGTCTATTCTGAGGTGATTGGAAACATTCAGCGCGACTGTAATTCTGCTCGTAAATATTGGCATTTCATTAAGTTGATGGGGCGTTCGGCTTCACACATTGCATTGGAATGTGCTCTCCAGACACAGCCTAACATCTGCATTGTTTCAGAAGAGGTAGAGGCTAAGAACATGTCGCTCGATGATGTGGTTACTTATATCGCTCAGGCTGTGGCCAATCGTGCTGCACAAGGCAACAACTACGGTACTGTACTTATTCCTGAAGGATTGGTAGAGTTCATTCCCGCTATGAAGAAACTCATTGCAGAGTTGAATGACCTGTTGGCTACCAACAAGGAGTTTGCCATGATTAAGAAGAGTGCACAGCGCGATTGGATCATTTCTAAGCTTTCTGAAGAGAATGCAGCCATCTATGCGTCATTGCCCGAAGGTGTAGCCCGCCAGCTTTGTCTTGATCGCGATCCGCACGGCAACGTGCAGGTTTCACTTATTGAGACCGAGAAGTTGCTCTCAGAGATGGTTGGTAAGAAACTTGCCCAGTGGAAGGAAGAGGGTAAGTTTGTGGGTAAGTTCAGTGCCCAGCATCACTTCTTCGGTTATGAAGGACGTTGTGCTGCTCCCTCGAACTATGATGCAGACTATTGCTATGCACTCGGCTACACAGCTTCTATGCTGATAGCCAATGGCAAGACCGGCTATATGTCCAGTGTGCGCAATACAACAGCTCCTGCTGAGGAGTGGATTGCCGGTGGTGTGCCCATCACGATGATGATGAATATGGAGCGCCGCCACGGTGAAATGAAGCCTGTGATACAGAAGGCTTTGGTGAAACTTGATGGTGCTCCCTTTAAAGCATTTGCTGCACAGCGCGACCAGTGGGCCATAGAGACAGCTTATGTCTATCCCGGTCCTATCCAGTATTTTGGTCCCACAGAAGTCTGTGACCAACCGACCAAAACGCTGGCTCTTGAGCAGGCTAAGTAAGAATTGCTTTGACTCAGATTTCTGAATCAAATGTGAATACAGGCACGGATGACGCAGACTACACGGCGGAACAGGACCGTGTAAGTCGTGTAGTCCGTGCCTGGATTTTTTTATCCACCCGATGACGGACACAACAACAAAGCACTCACGCAAGAAACCTGTACGTAAGTCTTCCTCTCAAAGAGGCTCATCCCGGAAGAAGGCGCCCAAGAAAGTGAAAGGTGAACTTTCTCCTTGGATCATCTGGACGGCAACAGCTTTGGTTGCTGTGGCTTATCTGATAATTGTTTACCTCTTTTTCTTCCGTCCTTATATGGAGGGAAAACGGGAGGCTGAACTTCATTTTTTGCGTCCACAGGTGCATGGCCTCGATATCTCTCATCATCAGGGTTGCATTGACTGGGAGAAGTTGAGTCTGGCTGCTTACAAAGAGTATCCTATCAATTTTGTTTTCATGAAAGCCACCGAAGGAGGTGACTTTGTTGATAATGCCTTCCGGCAAAATTTTGCAACCGCCCGTGATTGCGGTCTTATCCGTGGTGCCTACCATTTCTATCTGCCACAGGTGGATGCTGTTTTGCAAGCTGACAATTTCATTCGTCAGGTAAAACTGGAACCGGGAGATTTGCCTCCTGTACTTGATGTCGAAATTATTGGAAAGGATGGTACAGCAGCCCTTCAGCAAGGAGTGCGCACATGGTTGCTTCGGGTTGAGCAACATTACGGTGTAAAACCCATTATCTATGCCTCCTACAAGTTCAAAGAGCAACATCTGAACACTCCATTTTTCGATACCTATCCCTATTGGATAGCTCACTATTATGTCAATGAGTTAGAGTATAAGGGAGACTGGAAATTTTGGCAACATACTGACATGGGGCGTATTGAGGGAGTCGATGGTGAGGTGGATTTGGATATCTTCAATGGTAATCTGGAAGAATTGGTCGGGTTTACCATCCGTTCGTCTGATTAACTTTATCTGCCATTTGATATGAACTCCTCCTTTCGGGCAGTATAACTCCATCCGCCATTCAATACATCTTAATTGGCAAAGTCATATATACTTCGTTGGCAAAGTGAGTGCTCTTTTTTTTACCAAGTAGCAGAATCCCCAAAAATAACCTCTAATATTGCTGATAAGGGGGAGAAGGTTTGTGCAGATATAGAGTCAACGCACAATAATTCGTATGAATATAAAATTTGACAAATTCTCCATCTCTTTCATTCGGAATTAAGCAGGAAATATCTTTGAAGTATCTTCTTAATGATTAGTGAATCTTAAAAAAACAGCTGGTAAAAGATTATTTTATGTTAAATAGGATGCTCGTAATGTAAACTTTTAGTGAAAAATTCTTGGATGTTACATTAAAGCTGTAACTTTGTTCGTCCTTAAGATATGGGGATTGAATAAGAAGAAAATTATACTGACAATATATATAAGAAGTTTCTTTGTGTCTGACACAAAAGAGTAGGTGGTAATAGTTGTATTAATGAAATTGTAGGGTATGCTTAGGCGCATAAATATATATGCTATTGTTTTGCAATTGCTTTTGGGGGCTTTTGGGAGCTGTCTGATGACCTCATGCAGCCAGCATGATGGGGTGGATTTTCCTTTGCCCGGACAGTTGGACAATGTCTATCTCTCGTTGTACATTTCAGTGTCAGGCAATCATTCTTCTACGCGCGTGGGCATGTCGCGTGGTCCCATGGGGGGGGAAGATGGTAATGGACGAGTAGATGCATCTGCCAACGAAAACCGAATCAGCAATCTCACACTTCTTTTTTATCAGCCCGGTACGGATGGCATTAACACATCATCGGCTGCAGATGTGCCCATCAAGTATGCCTACTATTTTGCCAGTCTCGACAATTTGGCTTCCACTGATGGAGAAGAGCCGGTGGACCTTGTTTACTCTTACAAGTTTCCCCTGTATGGCACAATCGACGAAGGAACTTACCACGTCATAGCTATTGCCAATGCCGGCGATTTGACCTCTTTGAAAGGTGAACCGCTTTCTGTCGTACGTGACCATCAGCTTACCGGCAATTTATGGACAGCTGTCGCCTCTATTGACCAATGTAGCAACTTTGTGATGAGTTCCGAGCAGGATAATGTGGTTGAGCTTTCAGCAACAGAGAGCATTGATGGTAGTTATGACAACCCATTCAGTGGCATTCTCACCATTGAGCGGATGGCAGCCCGCGTCGATTTGAATGTGGAAGGAGGAAGTCGGGTTGAGGTGTCGGAAGGGACAGTCTGTTACGAGTACAAGGTGTTGGATGAAGAGGGAACTGACACGGGTGATAAAGTCCGATTGACAGGCATCACCGTCGATAACGTGCTGACCACCAGCGCAACCGATGGAAGTTATTTGCTGAAACGGGTGTGCGATGTCAGCCAGTTACCCGAGTCGCTGACCGAACTCTCGCAACTGCCTGTCAGCTACTTGGCGGACGAAGAGACGCAACAGAATGCAACGACCGGAAATACGGAAGGTGCCAATCTGGTGATTGACCCTTTCTTTGTGGCGAAGAAGAGTGGGACAGATTTGACCGACCATTACACATCTGTGAAAGCCGATTTGGCTGTTGACCAGCAGACGGACGTGTTGAATGGGGTTAACGAAACATTCCTCCCCCTTGCCTATGTCCGCGAAAATACCTTGCCGGTAGGATGCCAGAAGGCAGTCTATGCAACAAAACTGATTTTCCACTACGATTATTATGCAGCAGGAGCAAGCGAACCCACCCGGGAAGGGTTGACAACCCACTACTATCTCCGCCACTGCGATGATTCTAACGACTATGATGACGGCACTACTGACCATCCCATGAAATACGGCATTGTGCGAAATACCATCTATCGGGTGAAGATTGGAAAAATCACTCAAATGGAACCTCCCGGTGAAGAAACAACTGTCACCCTTACACCCACCATCAGTGTGAAGAAGTGGAATGTGGTGTCCTACAAAGAAACGGTCTGGATGTAAAGGCTGATTGTGCGTGGCACCGGAATGAAGAATTAAGAAAAAAGATTGGATATGAAAACACTGAAATACTTTGCAATACTTCTCTTCTTGCTCTTTATTGTAGCAGCCTGTACTTCGGATACCGACTCTATTCCCGAAGAGGGAACACCCGTCAATGTCACCCTCCGTTTGGCTGTGGCTGGGAGTGGTTCTGTTACCCGTTGGCTGGATGAAAACGTACCTGCCGATGATAAGACCGAATTGATGAACAATTGGATTGTCTTTGTGGCGGATGACTCTGGAAACATTGTGAAGGTGTTGACCGGAACCCCCTCTGACACTGATGAGGTGGACGAAGAAGTGGATGAGATTGAAGAGACCGTTACGCTTACCTCCGGACATACTTACACCTTCTATTCGTTTGCCAACCTCTCTTTTGATGAGTTGAATGAGGCTGTAGGCAACGGTTGTTCGCTTTCCGCTTCATCTACTGGTCTTATGCCCGACCTCTCATCCGTATCCTTCGCCATCAATGGCAACGGTTTCGACCCCTCCACATCCGGCATTCCCATGAGTAACAAGCAGAAGGTCAACATCACACCCTCTACCACAACGGTTGGCCTTATCGTGGTGCGCATGCTGGCCAAGATGGAGCTCCGCTTCTGGAATGCTACGGCCAGCGACATCACCATCAAGCAAGTCACCCTCTCAGAGATAACCCCCAATGCCGATGAGCTGACAGGCGAAGGGGAAAAGAAAAACATCCGCCTTCTTCCCAAATACGGGACTGCCGACACGGAAAACAGCATGGCCGCAGGTGATTTGAGTCCGAATATCATCACCCAACAGAAGGCAGACTATTCACCCATTATCAAAGCCACACCCGTAGCCAGAAATTCCTATACCGAAGGCACTACCGATGTGAAGACCGCAACTCCGGTTGCCACCATCGCCTTTTACCTCAACGAGAGTGAGGTGGCCGATGCCACTCCCGGCTATTTTGCCCTGACCATCACCACCGTCACTACCGGTGGCACCGAAGAGGTGCAGCGCTATGCCCTGCTCGACAACGGCGGCACCGACGGATGGGAAACCATCCCCCGCAACGACTACCGGGTTGTCCCCATCGTCTTCGATGACTATGGCCTCGACATCATGCCCTACGACTTTCCGCCCATCGGGGTTTATCCCGCTTCGGTAAAGGAGGAAGACGGAAAGTTCACTTGCACCTTCCATGCCGGCGGGCATTTCCACATTGTCCCCACCGTGCGCCGCTTGAGCGACAAAGCCGAACTCGGCTACAGCGACACTGCAATCGAAGGTGCTGACACCTGGACATTCTCCAGTTGGTCAGCCGATGACGATGCCACCATCTATGAAGTCTGTCCCGAGGGTGAGACAGCCCCTACCACCGACGGCTCCGACAACGGTTATGCCCCTGTGTGGGATGCCACCAATCATTATATCTTCGGCAAACTGAAGCACGATGACGATGTCACCGGCACCGCTTACCACGAACTGAAAATCCATGTCAACAAAGGCGCCACCGCAGCCTACCGCACGTTGACCTACAAACTCTATATTATCAAAGAATAAACTCACAACGATGAATAGACCAATGAATACCTGCAAATTCTCATTCATGAAATATATCCGAGTAATGATGCTCGCACTCCTCACCTTCTGGTGTAATGGAGTGATGGGGCAGACGTTTGGAGATGTTCAAGCTACACAGAATAGAGAATATTCAATTAGGATAGAAAATTCACCTTCTTCATCCTTGATAGCGATTGCAGAGACTAATTCGGGTGGAGAATTATATACTCAGTTATTGACTGATTTGGGTAAGTCTGAATCCGAGTTAAAGAATGGCCTTTATTTCCGATGGTATTTGATTGATAGACAAGGAAATTATGTGACGAATTCAAGTTCACCGTTTACTCAATATGCTCAAAATGCAGGTTATAGTCATAAATGGACGACCAATGGGGATATGTATTGGTGTTCAATAATCTCAGATGCAGTAAATGGTTATGGATCAACTGGGTGGGATAATAACTTGGCAGATAATAATGGTAATAAACCAAAGGTTTTAAATGCTTATTATACCCCATCAAGAACTGTAGATAGCAAATGGTATGATTATCAAGTGGTGTTTGTTGCAACATCTGATTTGACAGGCATAGTTCTTGAAAATAACAATGTGAAAACTGAACCGACAAATTTTCAAGTCAAGTATGTTTTTACGTTTGATGATGGATATGTTCCTCCCATTGTCGATAACTTTTCCAATCTTCCCTCAGATTTAGAACCAACGTCTATTACCCCTTCTTACACCTATTCCGCCCTAACCGCCCAACCGGCAATCAATGTCGATTTGTCTGCTCAGCGGTCAGAAGGTGTGAACTATGTCCGTTGGTATCTTACCAAAGACGGTTCAGAAGTTTCTACGGATGGATGGGCGCTGGCAACAGATGGGGTCGCTTATCAGACCTATCAGAACAGCCGGTATTTCTACACTGTCACAGCCAATACCGGTTTGCTGAAACTCACCGTCACTCCTCCTGCCGGAGTGAAACTGGCAGATTATCAGCTTGTCTGTTTGGTGTCAGACAACGATGATGCCACGGCTGTAGCCACAGACGGCACATTGGATACCGATGGAGAACCATTGACCACCGAACCTACCATCGATGCCCAATATATCATTAGCTTCGAGGAGATTCCTTTTGAGAATGTGGCATCCATTTCTGAAACAAAGGAACAACTAGAGAATATTTACGAAGCATTGTCCCCTGCAAGTGCTTCAATCACATTGAATGATGTAACTGTTCCCTCGTATATTCGTTGGTATTTCGCTGATGCAAGTGGAAATGCCGTAGCCAATCCCGGTTTTACTTTATCTAATGAGGGATATACATATTCCTCACAAGGTAACAGTATCTATTATGGAGGAACCACCACCGATGTTAATGCCGAATTGTTGAATATGACCGTCACCCCTCAAAGCGGAAAGTCATGGAGCGACCTTACTGCCTATAAACTTGTGGCTTTGCTTTCTAATGAAGCTGGAACTGTAACTGATGGTACATTGACACAAGAACCATTGATAGCAACAAAATATGAAATCAGTTTTGATTACGTTACCTTCGCTTCTGAACTTCCGAACAACCAACATACTTTAGATATAGAGGTGACAGAGGCGGATGCACAAACAGTCGTAATCCCTCTCTCCGCACAGTGGGAACAAATCAAGAGTGACTTGGGAGCAGAGACTGTCACCTATATGAAATATTATTGGCTGGATGCCAGTGATAACGTCGTATCAACCGCTTCACTCTCCGTTAATGGCATATCCTTTACCAATCATACATTGGCTGGTATGCATTGGCTGAAACTGACAGATACATCATTCAGTACCGATATGCTCGACTTTACCGCATCGGTCACTTCTGGTGTGATAACTGATTACAAACTCGTGATACTCCTATCGGATGAAGCTGCAACTTATGATGAAAGTAGTACTTGGGTGAAAGAACCGACGTTGCAGAGCATGTACACGGTCAGTTTTAGTGTTATGTCCTTTGAAAACACCGTATCTGCAACCGAATACAAAACCATCAGCATTTACGATGAACTGACTTACGAGAACATTCCGGTTGATTTGGGCGGTGAGGCCCCCACGTATGTTCGTTGGTATTGGTCATGGTCATGGGATGACATTAATGTAGCTCAGACAAATTGGACATTCGACAATACGGCTGTTACATTCTCTGAATACAACGGTACAAAGTACTTCTATGCAGGGGTGACACCCAATGATGCAGACCTCAACCAATTGACCATCACACCACCCGCAGAAACGGCAGCCAAGACTTTGCCATCGACCAACCTCAAGCTGGTGGCTTTGGTATCGACTAAGACGGCGGATGATGGGGCAATATTGGATGCTTCTTCCAATTTGGTCAAAGAACCTCTCATTGACAAAAAGTATATCATCAGCTTTGCAAGTGTGCCTTTTGAGAAGAGCAATAGTATCTATAATGCTACAAAGAAGGAAGATGTCATCTATGTTACAAATGAACAAAAGAATGGAAATGTGTCGGTGACAGTTGAACTGGACGAAAATCTTCCAACCATCCTTTCTACGTTCTATAAGAACAATGCTACGGATTTGGATGCTGGATTCTATCTCCGTTGGTACATCGTGGATGGAAGCGGTAATCGCGTGACCGACCTCACAGGTTGGTCGCTCTCTTCAGCCAATAACGGAATCAATTATACAGTAAACAATTATGGTCACTATTGGTACAGTGCACTGAATACATCCATCAAAGTTTCAGAGAATCAGAATTTAATGAACCTCGTGGTAAAGAGTCCATCGGGCACTGACCTCACTTCATATAAGGCTGTGTGTGTGATGTCGGCCAATCTCAACGATGCGACTGTGATAGAGGGTAACTTGGTGAGCGAACCGACATGGACACTGCAATATACCTATAGCTTTGCTTCGCTCACCTTTGAGGGAAGCACGACTGGTGCCCAGTCCCTGAGTGAAACCATTCGTTTGGAGGATGATGCCATGAGCAGTGTCACCCTCTCGTTGCCGTTGTCATCTGTGCGAGATTATATGGATAATGAAACATCATCCTTCTATATCCGCTATTACTTGACAGATAAGACTGGCAATCGCGTGGATTTGCCCACAGGAGTGACTATTACTCCTAAGGACATCACATTGACATCCAGCGACTACGGACATTATTGGTATTCATCAACGGGTATAGGTTCCATCACCGATTTGGGAGTCTCTGTTGCTGATGCCAACGGCACTGTTGACCTCCGCAACTACAACGTGGTGGCGGTGATGAGCAGTAATGCCCCTCTACAGGTGGAAACCGATGGAACAGTCACTTATGAACCTCGAGAAATGGAGGTGGTATATACGTTTGAGTTGAAGAAACCGGTGGATAACAGTTTTGATGGGGCTTGTACGGGAGATATCATATATGTTACAAAGAAAATAAACGAGGGAGAAACAACAATTACTTTGACAGATGTGCGGGATGATTGGAATAGTCGTTGTTTGGGAGAACTGTTTGAGCCGAACTCATCTTATGTGACTAATCTGCAGGTTGATGGGAAGAAGGTTCCAAGATACCGTCGTGTGTATGTCAGACACAGAAAAACAAAGGAATCATTGAATTGGGTTGTACATACTGATGGTGAGCATTTTAATGTTTCTGATTATGGACATATTTGGACTGCAAAATATGATGTGGAAGCATATCCTTATGCTAATTATTATTGTTGGTTCTCTCCTGAAACCTCTAAGTTTCTTACAACGACTATAAAAGTTCCTGATGGTTCTTCTTTGAACTTGTTGGATGTTGAAGTTGTTTTTATATTGGCTCAAGGTGATGCTCGTGAAGAGGATACAGAAGATACATGGACTATCACCAAAGGTCCTGAAGAACATGAAGTGGAATATATCTTCCGTTTCACCGATGGTGTTGACCGCTTCTCAGGAACAGCTACTGTAGATGCTATAGAAAAGTCGTTACCTCGTGCAATAGAAGAAGATGAGAATGGAGTATATGACAAGACAGCGCAGTTGATGTTGTCGGATGACATGTCTGACGAATATAAAGCAAAACTCACTGGGGCAGAAACCGTCTATCTCCGTTGGTATGTGACGGATAAGAGTGGAAACATCTTGTCACCCGATGTATCACCCGTATCGTTGATTTTGCTCGAGAGTGATAAACTTCACCAAACAGAATACGGCTACATCTGGTATTCAGGATATGATGGTGACAGAACTTTCTCTACTGATTTGTTGAACGTGACGGCTACCGCTTCGGCCAGTGTCAATCTCTACGACTACAATGTGGTTTGCGTAATGACTACCGATGTGTCCGATGCTACCATGGAAGATGAAGAGTTCACTAAGGAATCCTCTTGGGAGGCCCGTTATACTTATACATTTACCCGTGCCTTTGCCGGGAAGTTGGCAGATGATGCCAAGACTATCTACAAGACATTGGTAGTGGCTGATGATGCAACGAGCGTAAATGTGCCTTTGTCGAAGAGAATAGATGAAATTCGTTCTTATTTTGGTATGAAATCATACGACGAATTGAATAATAACTTCCATATCCGTTGGGCATTGTTGGATAACGATGGGAATGAAGTTTATACCCAAGGGCAATTGGTTAATAAGGATTCAAATGATAAAAATCACTATTACGAAAATGATTATGGAATCTACTGGAATACAAAAACCAATAAAAACGGTTTTGTTATGTATTCATATAATGTATCTTACTTATTGGATGTGACTTATACATTGTCTGCGAATACAACTTGGCAAGACTATAAAGTAGTTGTCTATATGACTGATGACAATGAAGAAGCGGATGGTGTGCGTATGGAAGCAGGAAGCGATGGTAAACCACGTCTTGTTCATGAACCCAATCATTTGGAACTTTGCTATGTCATAGATTTCAGAACAGAAGATGAAATGGATCGTTTTGTCCACTATCAGGGAGTAACAGGGGATTACTTCTCGGATGTGAACAAACGTATCGTTTCGGACTATCAGCCGACGGGCGGTGAATATGAAACTAAAAACGTTGTCTTTGATAGTGAGACCGGAGCGTATATAGAAACAGACAAAGATGTTCGTCAACAAACCCATGAATGGACATATGAGATTTATCTTGACCCAGAAGATGCGGAAGAATCATATCAGTTGACTTTACCGTTTGATGAAAACGATGCATTGGAGCCTGTAGCATATTTCCGATGGTATGATTGGAATACCGATTCGTATAGTTCAACAACAGAAAACGGCTATAGGTTAGAATCCGGTAGCCTGTTGTCTGAGAAATATTTGGATGGTAATGGAAATTCCAGAGGCTTGTTTGTCGTTAATATGAATGAAGCTACAGCCACGGCTATAAGCAATCAGGCAAGCAATGCGGAAGTGGGTGTGAAGTTTGCCCAACCAACAACGGATTGGAATGAATGTGTCATTGCATGCGATGTGAGTAAATATATGGATGGTTTGGATTTGGGCGAAACTCATTTGTTGTATGAACCGACTTTGTCGTATCGTTACAAATTTATTATTCGTCCGGCAAACTACATTGCTGATGCTATAGACAATGCTTTGGCGAAGGGAGATGTGTTGGAAAATCATGGCGATGTGACAATTGGAGTGAAGGATGATGGCAGTGAAGTGGCTTTACGATTGAATTTGCGTGATTATGAACATTATTTCTTTTATGATGATGCCGAGAATTTGCGACGGACTAATTATATTCAGTGGCGTGTATATGATGCATCAGGTAAATATTGTGCTGAATTAAACCATGACCAAATCTATACCCGTTGCAAAATTTCAAGAAAGACCTTGAATGCGTGTGATTTCTATGCGGTTGATGACTTTGATACAAAAGATTATAGTACGGCTAAATATGATATTAATGTGAATATAGGAGATGCATTCTATATAGTGGCTTTTGCTGCTGTAAGAAATCAGCAATCATCCATTATAGCAAAGAAACCAATAGCCCGCTTCAATTGCAAATTCAGCGAGAACTATCCGATTGAAGTAAATTCTTTGATTAATTCACCGGAATATCAAATGCGTACGATTAATTATTTGGATAATCACTATACGCGAGTCGGACTTATTTCGTTTGATATAGAAGAGGGTAGTACTTTGGATACTCCTACATACCCATTGGATAATATCAATGATTATCCGTTTAAGTGGAACCGTTCTCATTATGGATATTGTTATCCACAACTTTATTCTTATTTGGCAGGAAATGAAGTTTCTGCCGGTGGTCGTTATGCAGGACTTTCACCATTGCATGGAGATTATATTTTGCTGAAGACAATGAATGTTCCTGGCATTTCAGAAAGTGAGAGTAAAGATGGGTACAAGAAACTTTGGTATCAGACTCATTTGAAAAACAGCGGGGATTTAGCCATTTTGCGTGACCATACTTATCGCTATTCTGCTGGTGCTCAAAGTGGTTATTTCCTTTATGTGGATGCTTCGGAAGAGTCGCGCCCCATTGCCAATGTGGCTTTTGAGGGAGAGATGTGTGTGGGAAGTACTTTGGTGCTCAGTGCCATGGTGGCCGACATGACGAGTGGTAATGAAAAGCCACAGCTGATTTTTAAATTATATGGTATAAAAACTGATGTGGATGGGAATGAGACGGAGCGCAAGTTGGTACATTCGTTTGCTACTTGCGATTTCAGTACAGTAGGTGCAGGTAACTATGGAGTATGGTATCAGGTTTATGCCAAAGTGACGTTGCAGAACAATTCGGGAGCTGACCAGTACAGGCATTTTATCGTGTCGATAGACAACTATTGTGCCAATACCAATGGTGCTGACTATGCCATTGACGACATCCGCATCTATGCGCAGAACTCGAAGGTGGAGGTAAAGCAGAAAAGTGTGCTTTGCTCTGGAATAGGACAGAAGACAAGGGCGGATATCATGATTCCTCATGAAACACTGTTGGCCATGATGCCGACAACTGGCGTCTCGGAATATCCGTTGCCTGTCTATTACCGCATTTGCAGAGAAAATGGTGATGTGGTGAAAGGTGTATATGGTAATGGGGGAGCCGGAGAGTATGGTCAGGTGGATTTCCGTTACTATTTCTATGATGCAGAATCGAGTGATGAAAATGAAAAAGCAATAGGTGAGGGGGAAACGGTTGAATGGCTTACACATCATTACCGCAAAGATGCTGAAGGTAAACGCTACTTTGTGGTGAACGAGGATGGACAAGAATTTGCTCTTGAGGCGGGACAGAAATATTATGTTTCGCTGGCTGTGCCCAAGTCGGGAATACCTGTTGATGACGAATATGAGGTGGATGATTACACTTGGGGAAGTCCGCAAGACCCTTGCTCGATGTACAGTGAGGCATTCCAACCTATTTCGCAGAGTGTGAGCCTGATGGTTGGGACCAGTGGCATCAACCGTATCAATGTGGATTGCCACCTGACGCAGACAACAAATGAGTTCTCTATCACTGGTGCCTTGCAGTTGCCTAATTCGGAAACGGGTGAGCTGGTGAGCATCGACAATCCTGCTCTCTGTTCGTTTGACTGGATTGTGGAGAATGTGGATGATGCCACCATCTTTACGAATGAATTGAAGTCGGCTTTGGTCAGCTTCCGCATTGAGTATGGAGAATTGTTGGATGCTGATGGCAACCTACAGAAAACCGCCGAAGGGAATATCATTTATCACACGACTTTGCCTGAAAACCGACCAGCCGATGACGCTGAAGGCTTTAACGGTAAGGAATATGATTTGCTGAAAGCGGCCATTGATGCCGGCAAACTGTATATTGTGGGCAGCAGCACGTTGAAAGGTCCCGTTTATAAGGTGGGAAATACTTATCGCATCATTTCTATTCCTCTTGAGGAAGAGATTGTCTATCATGGTACGCGTTACGAAGTATGCCCCGAACCGATGGAGGTGACTGTGGAGGCACGATTGAACGGACCTGAATTGGATTTGGGATTTTCGGATGTTGATTACGAAGGAGTTGGGCTGACTTATGGTGCCGAAGGGTTGCGCATAGGCTTGAATCAGTTGGAACGGATGCAGAAGGAACAGATACCTTTGCACCTGCCTATCAGCAAGTACAAGCAATTGCAGGTGGTTGAAGGAAAAGAAGAATACGTGGAATATGAAACATATGATTTGATGCTGGATGAGTTTGATGTCATCGTGTGGGACAGCAATGACCCCACATGGGCATCCTATCTTTGCAAGGAAAAGAATCTGTATGACTCAGAGACTGAAATCTTCTGTATCGGTGGAGAAAAATCGCACGAGATTAGCAATAGGAACCAATCGGTGGAATTGCTTTTGCATTCTGAATTCACCAAGAAGGAATTGGTAGCCGGCCAAGAATATGTGGGTGGTGCATATTATGAAGGACACTGGGTGATTCATACTGAAACTTCTGAAAAAATCAAATATCACGAAGGATATTGGTACAAGGTGAAGTTCCGTTACTCAACCCGTGAGGATGCAGAAGGAAATCCGATACTGGGTCGTTGCTATGGCGAAAGTTATCTCACCATCAAGGTGGTACCAGAATATGCGACATGGGGAGAGGGGTTGCCCAACAACAGTAACTGGTTGAACGATGAAAACTGGCGTCGTTCGTCAAAAGCAGAACTTTATAAAGAGGTGGTGAACAGCAACAATTATCCTGTCTATGATGAATCAACAGGGTTGAGCAACGACAAGGGATTTGTGCCTATGAGTTTTACCAATGTCACCATATTGGGAGGGATGCCAACTCCTTATCCCTATCTGAGTCAGTTGCAGACCAACAAGTTTACAGGGCTGATTACAGAGGAGACTTTGACAAACGGAGACCTTTCACCCGCTACCAACCTCATCCAGTATGACATGATGGTGACGGATAAGCCGGGCGTATGCTTGTATGATGAGACAAAGACCAACGTCTATGAGTGCATACCTTTCTACGGTAACATCTGTAAGGATATCTACTTCAAGCCTCGTGCACAACTCCGCAACCAACACTATTTGAGCTATACAAAGGCTTGGGTGGATGTAGAATTGTTGCCTGGTCAATGGACAATGATGGCAGCTCCCTTGATGAAGGTGCATGCAGGTGATTTCTATGTGCCGGCAGGGGATGGCAGACAAGAAACAGAGGCTTTCCTGCCGATTAAATTCGATGCAACACTCAACAGTCGCAACGCTTATCCTTTCTATCAACGTAGTTGGGACAAGAAAGTGTCGAAAGTGGTGACCACTCCTGACGATATACGCAGTGAGAGTGAAACAGAGGGTGAACATTGGTATGACGCCTTTGTTGAATACAGCCCGTGGGCAAAGGGCAATGTGGAAGTGGAGTGTCTGCAGTGGAGTCATTCCTATAACGACATGCAGGAGCATTATGAACCGGGAAAAGGATTTGCGATAAGGGCACACCACAAGGATGATGCCCCGATTCCTTTGATTCGTTTGCCTAAGGCTGATGACTATTATACCTACTACAATTATAAGGATGAGGCGGCACCGGAAAATACGGTGTCAATAGATACCACCAAACAGCATCGTTTGGCAGTGGATGGGGTGGCTACCGGTATGTTGGCTGTGCCTTTGACCTCCAATGAAACCGAGGCAAATGGCTACTATCTGGTGGGGAATCCCTATATGGCACGGTTGGACATGGAACTGTTCTTCAGTTATAATCCCCAACTGATGAAGACATATTGGGTAGTGACTGGCAATGAGGTGGATTTCCGGCCCAAGGAAGGAGCCACGAGTTTGGGTATCATAGGTCCGATGCAGTCATTCTTTGTAAAGATTGCTGAGGGTAAGAGTGTGAGTCGGGTAATTTTCTCACCGGATATGCAGGCAAGTAACCTGAAATTGGATGTGAGTAAGGTGTCGGAGAGTGATGAAACAGAAACAACCCGATTGACCTTCACCACCCGCGTTACAGCCAATGCTCCGATGGCGCAGACCCGTGTAGTCCTCTCTGCTGAGGCTGACAATGGTTTTGTGGATGAAGAGGATGTGGAGACATTGCTTGACAGCAATCTGGAGGATGTGCCGATGGTCTATACCGTGGCAGGTACGCAGGCTGCTGTGGTGAATCGATTGAGTGAACTGAAGCTACTTCCAGTGGGCATCTTTGGTAAGAAGGGAACCACAGAAACGGTGACGGTGAACGGGGTAGATGGATTTGCTCAACCGCTGTATCTCTACGATACTGTCACTCGCTTACAGACAAAGTTGGAAGAAGGAAGTGAATTGAGTCTGATGGTGGGTGAACACGGACGCTACTTCATCACTGACCGTGCAATTGGGATACCGGCAGAGAATGAGGCTGAGGCATGGATCGTGTGTGCTTATTCGCTCCAGCAAGGACGGTTGGTAGTAGCGGTTATGCCTGACGACCGACTTGGTCGTGTGCAGGTGTATGCTGTGAATGGAACTTTGGTGACAGACGATGTGCCTGCTGGAAATACTGTGGCTGAATATGCATTGCCTGCCGGTACTTATATCGTTGTAGTAGAGACACTGAAGAATGGCAGTTCATCACATTCCTTGAAAGTGGTGGTAAAGTAAAAAAAGATTTCTGCGGGCTTTAGCCTTGATAAAAAATTATTAGTTACTATGTTTGCAATTGCTGACATAAGTAACTAATAATAAAAAGTATGGAGTTGTGTCAAAAACTCTACCATTTGAATTGTCCGCGTCAATTGCGTCTGAAAGATGAAATGGTAGAGTTTTGACACAACTCCATGAGAGGGGAGCAGGTCTTTTACGCCTGATGGATTTCCTTGATGATCTCCATGCCTTTTCGGATGGCTTCTTCGTTCATAGGGATAAGGTGGTGATGACGTTCTGGCAACGTCTTGCGCAGAGCTTTCACTACACTATCAATGCTGACCATGGGACGGAGTTTGAGCAGACCGCCAAGTACAATCATATTGAAGGCTTTACCATTGCCCATCTCTGCTGCAGCGTCCATGGCATCAATGCGGAATACATGGATGTCCTTACGCATTGGAGGAGTGGCTATGCCGTAGCTGTCATAGATAATGATACCTCCAGGTTTCACTTTGTTTTCAAACTTTTCCAATGATGGTTGGTTCAGAATAATGGCCACATCGTATTGGCTGAGGATGGGTGATGAAATGCGTTCATCGCTTACAATGACTGTAACGTTGGCTGTACCACCGCGTTGCTCCGGGCCATAAGCCGGCATCCAAGTGACTTCCTTGTCTTCCATCAATCCGGAGTAAGCTAAAATCTTACCCATCGAGAGTACACCTTGTCCGCCGAATCCGGCTATAATGATTTCTTCTTTCATTTGTCTTTCAAATCTCCTAATTCATAAAACTTGAACATGTTCTCTTCCATCCACTTGTTGGACTTTTCGGGTGACATTTTCCAACCAGAGTTACAAGTTGAAACTATCTCCACCAAGTTAGAGCCTTTGCCTGCCATAGAGTTCTCAAATGCCTTGCGGATGGCTTTCTTGGCTTTTCGGATGGCTGCAACGGTGTGTACCGATTGGCGGGTTACATAGGCCGTTCCTTCCAGTTGTGCTGCTATCTCGGTCATCTTCAAAGGATAGCCATGCAAGGCCACATCTCGACCATAGGGACATGTAGCCGTCTTCATGCCCACCAGAGTTGTGGGAGCCATTTGCCCACCGGTCATACCATAAATGGCATTATTGATGAAGATGATGGTGATATTCTCACCACGGTTCAGTGCGTGGATAGTTTCTGCTGTACCGATGCAGGCCAAGTCGCCATCGCCCTGATAAGTGAACACCAGGCGGTCGGGCCACAGGCGTTTGATGGCTGTGGCTACACCAGGAGCACGTCCGTGGGCAGCTTCTTGCCAATCAATGTCTATGTACTTATAAGCAAATACAGCACATCCTACGGGTGAAACTCCGATGGTCTTTTCTTCCATCTGCATCTCTTCGATGACTTCTGCGATAAGTTTATGTACCACACCATGGCTGCATCCCGGGCAGTAGTGCATGGGCACGTCGTTCATCAGAGTCGGTTTCTTATAAACCAGATTTTCTGGTTTGATGATATTTTCTTTGGTCATAGTTGTTCTCTTGAGTCTTATAAAGTCTTATAATAAGAATCGGACAATGTATTCAATTCCTTTCACGAAGATGGAGGCCGCGCTTACGTAGATGAATATGAGGCGGTCGTCCACCGTATAGTAAGTAATGACCGATGCTATGGCACCGATGATGAACACAATGTTCAGTATGTTTCTTATCTGATGTGTATTCATAAATCCTTCATTAGCCTATCAATCCTTTCAGTGCATTCACCACTTCATCCGGATCGGGTACGATGCCTCCGAGACGACCGAAATGTTGTACCGGTACGCGGCCTTCCACAGCCAGACGGATATCTTCCACCATCTGTCCTGCATTGATTTCTACAGACAAGATACCCTTCACTTGTTTGGCTCGTTCGGCTATCTGCTTGCTGGGGAACGGCCAGAGGGTAATGGGGCGGAGCAGTCCCACCTTGATGCCTTGTGCACGTGCGTCGTCCATTGCTTTTTGTGCAATGCGGGCGCATGAGCCGAAGGCTACGATGAGGTATTCGGCATCTTCACAGTTTATCTCTTCATAACGCACCTCATTTTCCTCAATGAGCCGGTATTTCTCCTGCAACTTGATGTTTCGTTTCTCCATCTCGGCAGGATCAAGTTCCAATGAAGTGATAATGTTTGGTTGGCGCTTGCCGTGGCGTCCGGTAGTGGCCCATGGGCACTCTTCTCTGATTTCTTCTTCCGTACGGCGGGGCTTGAACGGAGGGAGCACCACTTTTTCCATCATCTGACCGATAACACCGTCGGACAGAATCATGGCCGGGTTGCGGTATTTGAAAGCCAGTTCGAACGAGAGGTCAACGAAGTCTGCCATTTCCTGTACCGAGGCCGGAGCCAGTACAATGAGCCGGTAGTCGCCATGTCCGCCACCCTTTACACTTTGAAAATAGTCAGCCTGACTGGGTTGGATTGTTCCCAAGCCCGGTCCTCCACGCATCACATTCACTACCAGGCAAGGCAGTTCGGCTCCGGCAATGTAGGATATCCCTTCTTGCATAAGGCTCACACCGGGGCTTGACGATGAGGTGAGCACCCGTTTGCCGGCACCTGCTCCACCATATACCATGTTGATGGAGGCCACTTCACTCTCAGCCTGCAGCACCACCATACCGGTAGTTTCCCAAGGCTTCTGTTCGGCCAGCGTCTCCAATACTTCTGATTGGGGGGTGATGGGGTAACCGAAATAGCCGTCTGCTCCGCAACGGATGGCTGCGTGAGCAATAGCTTCGTTACCCTTCATCAATACAACTTCTTTTTCTGTTGCCATTATTTCAGTTCTTTTGTTTTTAATTCTTTTGCTTTTTAACTTCAGACTCGTCACTAGTCACTAGTCACTAGTCACTCCTTCACCTTATACACCGAGATACATCCGTCGGGGCATACGGTTGCGCAGGCCGCACAGCCTATACAAGTGTCATCTTTCACTTCGCGGGCAAAGTGGTAGCCCTTCTTGTTCACTTCTTTAGAAGTCAGCTCCAGCACATCCAACGGGCAAGCCACCACGCAGAGGTTGCATCCCTTACACCTTTCGGTATCGACTACTGTAGCACCTTTGATTTTTGCCATGATTCTAATATGATTATTAATTTATGAATTCTTGTTTGTTGGGCACATCAGCCTGTCACTGATTATACATATCCTTGTTGTAGAACTCCAATATATCCATCAACATCCGGTGCGCCTCATTGGCAGGACTTTCGGGATTGATGGCCATTGCCTCCAGATAGTTATTCAGTGCCAATTGCCAATTGCCCTCTTTCCGGTAGAGATTTCCCCGAAGATAATAAAGTTCGTCATCTTCTGCTGAAGAGTCACCTTGTCCTATGGCTTCATCCAATAGCCTGATGGCTTCCGTGTGATTTCCGTTGTCGATGAGTTCCTTTATCTTCTGTTTGCAGTCTATCATATATATAGTGTATGAAGTCTTCTTCGTATTGTGGCGCAAAGTTAGCTTATAATTCTATTAATACGCGAGTTTTTTGTCTGATTAAACTTTTTTTAACGCGGAAAAATAAAAGGGAAGTGCGTACTGTCAATCTTTGCACACACTTCCCGTTGTTAATTTTCGGATAAATCCTCATTTCATCAGACTCTTGATTGCTTTCCTGCTGATGAATATTTCCAAATCTTCAAACAACTCTTCAGCACGATCCACTGTCTTTCGGCGGAATTTTCCACTCATGCGCGAGAGTTTTGTCCCCTTCTTGTTGAGGGCCCATTCGTCGGTAATCCATTCTTCTGCTTTGTAGCGTTCTCCGCCTTCCCGTTCTTCATCATACCAATAGCGGATGTCGAAGAGCCGTGCGGTGCATTTGTCCTGATAGCAGATGATGTTTATCTTATAGTACATGCGCGTACGGTCGAGCGACAAGGCACGATTGGTGAACACCAGCCACTCTTCTCCTCCGGCTGTCACTTCGTACGACTCCGGGTTCTCGGCTATCAGTTTATGGTTAGGTCTCTCTTCTACCGGCTGATAGTTTTCACCAATCCACTCTTTGACAATGCCATACATAGCCTCTGCTGACAAGGGGGCTTCAATCGTTTTGGTGAATATCACTTTGCCGTTTTCCACAGGTACAGCTCCTGCCAGATACTTTTCGTCTTTCTTTTCTTGTGCCATGGCTACCCACGGGAGCATCAGCAACATAAACAGAATTTTTCTCATATCAATCAGTATTTTCTCTTCGTTGTTCTAATAGTGAGCAAATTAAACTAATTTTTTTCACCCTTCCAAGCCTTTCCCCGTTATTTTATATGTTTTTAAAGGAAAGTCCTTCTGTCAGGCGCATGTCACACAATTAAAAAAAGAAAGAGTTGTTGCATGGAGGATTCTTCTTCGGCAACAACTCTTTTTCCTTTTTTCTGCAAATATTCTCCTTTTCTTTTCCGTATGTGGAAGTTTCTCACTACATTTGTCCCGATTCCGCAAGGAAGAACATAGTGAAGTGAGTTATTAACAATTAAAACAGATTTTGCTGATGAAGTAGGCGCGTCGTTTGATGCGTGCATTGGGAGATAGACATATTGAAAAAGCGTTTCAGCTTTGACTTTGGCTTCTGAAACTTCGACACTTTCACACGAGCACCAAGAGTAAAGCGATGAACGCTCACGCCCCTCTCGGCATGTGCTTTACTCGTATAGTTTGATGCAAGGTAGTCGAAGACCTCAGAAGCAAATCATCGGGTTCTGTCCGCGCTTTTTTCGTTTCTGAGGCTTCCATTGGATAAAAAATACAGTAATAACAAGTGAATAAAATGCTTATGAACAAAAAGTTTCTTGCAATCGCAGTTGCCGCTTTCCTGATTGGACAAGTGGCGCAGGCAGACGAGCGTAATGCGTTGGTGGTACATCTGAAGGATGGGACTTCCACTACATTTCTGCTTGATGATGAACCTTGTGCCACTTTCTCTGGTGGGGCATTGAAGGTCGTTTCTTCATCTCTTACAATGGAGTTCTTCCGCGAAGAGGTGCTCCGTTTTACATACGAGTATGCCAATGCAGAAGGTTTGCCCATGTTGCCATCTGATGCGTTTCGTGGAACAATTGTGAATGAGGTCTTCTGCCTGTCCGGTCTGAACAGTAATGTTTCCGTCTGTCTCTTTTCTGCGGATGGAAAATTGTTGTCCGAAGTTCGTACTAATGGCGACGGCAAGGTCAATATCCCCCTCGATGCCTATCCCTCGGGTGTCTATGTATTGCAATCCAAAGGTTTCATCCATAAATTCACCAAGCCATGAGAACGACAAGACTTTTCCTTTTGACTATACTGCTCTGCCTGAATGCCTCATTGCCGGCTCTGGCACAGAGAGACGCTTTCTACGTCTACCGCAACGACGGACAGTTCAATGCTTTCTTTGATGCCGATGTCGATAGCATCACCTATTCTCACTACGATGCCGACAGTCTCTACCATACCGACTGGCAGATGCAAGTTGTCCATACGGCTGACAGTGTATATCGCATTCCGTTGGAGGTGATAGATAGTGTGATCTTCAGACCAAAGTATATTGTCTATGAAAACTTAGGTTCAGAAAATTGGGATTACTTGGTTGTGAATGATGTATATGAACAAACTTTGATAAAATGTGATGCTGGAAAGTTTTCAGCATCATATTCGATAATAGGTAATGATACTGTTCATATTTGTGCTGATGACAAGAAAATATTGATTCGTCAATCGGAACTTAGTGTAATGCTTATATGTGAAGATGATAGTGTAAAATTGTATTATAGCGACATGAATATTGTTTCTCAAAAATCATTTCTTATAAATGATGTAGTTCCTTCGACACGTTCCACTGTGTCAAATGCGGATATGTTGCGAATCTTATTAGGCGAAGTTGTAGGGAAAGCTACAGATGAAGTTTTTGAACGTGTACCAATTCTTAATGCTGCGAAAACTGCGATTGAAACGTTAAGAATGCTTTATCAAACAGAAGATATGACTGATTATGAGAAGAGGGATTATATTCTTGAAGGTGATTATGACTTGATTCCAAGTGATAGGTTGAATGATATGTTTGGTTGGGCTGATGAGGAAGAGAATAAGATAGAACCAACCTATTTTATTGGAATTAAAACAGGGATGTCAAATGTGGATGAATTAACCGCTGTATGTCTGATAAATGGTTGTTTGCGGGTTGAAGCCAATGATGGTGAATTTGATTTTGAATATGGAATATGTTGTTCTGATTCTCCGAATCCGACAGTGTATGATATGGTACAAAAGCGAAAGGTAATAAGTGGGCTTGTTAATAGTGTTGACATCGCATTTCCTGTGTCATTTAACTTTGAAAAGTTGAAAATGAATACAACTTATTATTACCGAGCATATTTTAAGAATAATTTGGATGGTAGAGTAGAATATGCCGATGAGATAAAATCTTTTGAAATTTCTAGCGAAGCTACCCCCTTCGAAGCCATCGACCTCGGCTTGAGTGTCAAGTGGGCAAGCCACAACGTCGGTGCTTCCTCGCCCGAAGGTTATGGCGGCTATTATGCTTGGGGTGAGACGGAGGAGAAGAGTGGTTATTATTGGGAAAATTACGAGTATTATAACAGTTCTACTGGTGGTTTAGATTACATCGGTTCCAACATCAGCGGTACCCAATACGATGTTGCCCACGTGAAATGGGGAGGCAGTTGGCGTATGCCTACCTTGGATGAAATTAAAGAACTCATTTACAATTGTACTTGGAAGTGGACCATTTATAATGGAGTGAGCGGTTGGCGCATCACAGGTCCTAACAGTAACAGTATCTTCCTGCCTGCTGCGGGTTACCGCTACGGTGCAGATTTCTATCGCAGTGGCTCGTACGGCTATTATTGGTCTGCTACGTTGTACGAGTACAACAGCAACAGCGCGTACCACATTTACTCCTACGTTGACTACGCTCGCTGGGGTGATTATCACGGTCGTGACTACGGGTTCACCGTTCGTCCTGTCACAGACTAAAGCGAAGCGTATCCGATTATTCGACTATTTAAATTATTTGGAGGGCGTGTCAAAATTTTGACACGCCCTCCTCCAGTGTAATCTTCAAGATGGGTTTGGTTGATATACGGATGAAAGCATTCAATCCTGAAAAGTCAACAACCCTTTCATTTCATTCAAGAACGCCTCTGTTTTTTCGATGTAGGGCGCAACCTCTTCTTCTGTTGCATTGTACATGTCGTCATAATCGCCGGAATGCCTTAACTCGAACAATCGGGAAAATATGCGTCCGTATTCTTTGGAAATTAAGCTTTTTGCGATGAACTGGGCACCTATCATGTGGATGACACCACTATGTGTGCGTGCGGTCATACCCTTGTCCAACAATAGAGCCGAAGCCATGTGGAATGCGGCATAATACAGACGGTTGCCTGCGAGATTCCAAAAAACTAACTTTGCTACTTCTTTGGCTTGGTGCAAGTCTGCCATTGCTTTCTCGCACCGATAGGCAATAATCGCTTTTCTGTCGTCAGTTGTTAGCATAAACCACCACGCTATCTTGTTCGACATTCTTATAGAAAGGAGTGAAGTGACGCTTCTGCCAATCCTTCATAGTGTAGAGCATGGGGTGAATCTGTTGGTCAATCATCCAACCCAACTCCATCAAAGGGTATGAATATTTGTCATGGTCTTCATTGTCCAATTTGTCCTTGTTTAACAAAATAAGGACGTCCCAATCGGAATCTTCTCGGGCATCTCCACGAGCTTGTGACCCAAAAAGCAGCACTTTGGCTCCTTTGGGCATCACCTGCTTGGCGGCATCGTGTATTGAACGGATAACTTCTTCCCTTTGCATGCAGAATCTATAAACTGGCTTTACTGTGCAAAGAAACATATTTTCTTCTAACTGTCCAAAAGTTTTTGACTTTATTTAGTTGTTTCTGTAGCATTTTGTCACCCTACCATCTGCTCCTTGGATGCTGAATTCTGCATAAATACGCGAAAAAAATGTCCTTATGTGCAAGAATATGCGTAAAGAGACCGGTTTTTGGCCTTTTGTTTTCATTGGAATAACCTTAATAGGGGCCGAGAAATGGAAGAAATCGGGGGTGATGATGGCTATATTTCTTGCCAATGTGCAATAATGTTCTATGGAACAGAAAAAATGCGCCTTGCTTTTTTTCAAATGCGACTTACTGTTGGTGCGAATGTGACTTGCTTTTCAACATAAGCGAGCTGCATTTTGGAAAAAGTAAGGCGCATTTTGATAAGTGTGCCTGTTAGGCTATGATTTGTCCGCATCATCAGCAATTTTTGCGTCATCTGCAGATGAGAAATTCACGTCGGTATTTTTTTAGACGGCAATGCTTTCGGGTGAAATTCTCTGTATTGTATAGTAAATCAGCGAAATAGATGGATTTTGAGCCAATAAAAATCGCATATTTGCGAACAAAACTCCTTTCGGACGGAAATACGCGATTCTCGCGAGGCGAATATACAATTTGACAAAATGTCAAATAGAAGGTGTGTGGTGGGAGAATATAACATTAGGCACGGACTACATGAACTAACGGCCATTCAGAAAAAGAATAAATCCGTGTAATCCGTGTAATCCGTGCTTAAGAATGATTGTTCCTATGACCGGAAACCGTGTGCTTTACTTCATCGGTTTCAGCAGGAAGGTGAAGTCGTAGTCGCCGTAGGGGAGTTGGTACTCCTTGCGTGGCCATGCACCCCAGCTGTTCACGCAACCCATACCCATCTGACCGAGGTCGATGTTCACGTAGGTGTCGCCCTTCTGCAAATATTCGGGGTGGTTCTGCTTCTTGCTTTCACCATCGTCCAGGTCGCTCATCTTGTAGTGCAGGGCTGATGCAGAGAAGAGCTTGTCGGATGTGATGTGCAGGGTGTTGTGGCGGTTGTCCTTCAGCTCGTAGAAGCGCAGGTCAGTCTTGTTACCTGTCTCTTGCGGACGCTGGTAGTCGTGGAATTGCTCGTCAACGGTCTGCTCGTAGAGGCCAACGAATGCTGCGCTCTTGCGGTCGTTGTAGTTTTCAACAGGGCCACGGCCGTAGTACTTTACATTGTCGTAGCGCTTGGGCAGGGTAATCTGCATACCATAGCGGAAGAGTTGTGCCACCTTGGCATCCTTCGTGGCGGTCATCTTCTGGTTTACGAGGACGGCGCCCGTGTTGCTTACGGTGTAAGTCAGTGTCAGTTTGGCCTGTACGGCGGGCATGTCGTAGTTGGCGGTGATGATAACCTGTCCGTCCTTCATCTCGTGGTTCATGGCGGTCAGTTTCAGGCCCGGGTTCTTCCATGCGGCCAATTTGTTCTGGATGCCGGCACCATAGTCGTTGTCAGTCGGAGCACGCCAGAAGTTGGGAGTCAGTGCAGCACCGGGTTGCATCACGAAGTCGCCATTGGCTACCCAGCTGCTCAGGTATCCGCTCTCCTTGTCGAAAGAGATGGTGAAGGTCTCGCCGATGATGTTCAGCATATTGTCGTCCTCTACCTTGATGTCGCGGGCATATTGGCAATTGCCGATGGTCAGAGCCTTCTCACTCTTTTCGCGGATGGCCAACTGGTTGCCGGCCACCTTTTGTCCGGCGGGCAGGATGCCCTCACGGTTCTTCAGGGAGAAATAGACGTTCAGGTGTACTTCCTTGCCATCGCAGATGCCATCGAGCGAGTAGGGGAGAGTCACCTTTACGGTCTCCTGAGGCTTGGCGTTCAGGTTGGTCACGATACCGGACTGTTCAGCCACGCCATTCACCAGAAGTTCCCAAGTGAGGACGTAGTTCTTCATGTCCTTGAAGAAGTTTTCGTTGTAGATGTTCACTTCGCCCTTCTGCAAGTTGGCCGGAGTTACCCAAATGTTCTGATACTGGTGGGCAATCTCGTAAGCATGGGGGTGGAGGTCGCGGTCAGGAGCCACCACACCATTGTTGCAGAAGTTCTGGTCTGAGGCATCAGCCGGGTGGAAGTCGCCACCGTAACCGTGGATTTCGGGAGCAGGCACCATGCGTGCCTTCTCGTTGTTGCGCTTCAGGATACCTTGGTCGGCCCAGTCCCAGATGAATCCGCCCTGGTACTTGGGATACTTGCGGATCATGTCCCAATATTCCTTGAATCCGCCGCCGGAGTTACCCATGGTGTGGGCATATTCGCACTGGATGAGCGGACGCGGATTGTCGTTTTGGCTGTATTTGTCGCATCCTTCGTAGCCGTAGTACATGGGGCAGAAGACGTCGGTCTTTCCATTTTGGTGTGCCTGCTCGTACTGTACGGGGCGCGAAGGGTCTTCGGCCTTGATCCAGTCGTAAGCAGCTTCGAAGTTAGGACCATAACCGGCCTCGTTACCCAATGACCAGAAAATGATGCTCGGGTGGTTGAAGTTGCGTTGCACGTTGCGTTGGTTGCGCTCCATGTGTGCCAAAGCATAAGAGTCGTTCTTGGCCAGTGTCTTCTCGCCATATCCCATACCGTGGCTCTCGATGTTGGCTTCGGCCACCATGTAGAGACCATACTGGTCGCACAATTCATACCAACGGTGGTCGTCGGGGTAGTGGCAGGTGCGCACGGCATTCATGTTCAGGCTCTTCATGATGCGGATGTCGTTCAACATGTCCTCGTAACTCACGGTGTAGCCGTTTACGGTATTCAATTCGTGGCGGTTCACACCCTTGAAGAGTACCGGCTGGCCGTTCACCAACACCTGTGCATTCTTGATTTCCACCTTACGGAAGCCCACTCTCACGGGGATAACCTCGCTCACCTTCTTGCCGTCCATCAGGGTGGCGGTGAGTGTATATAGATAAGGTGTTTCTGCTGTCCACTTGTTGGGCGAAGCCACCTTCATTTCAGCCTGTTGCTTGCCGCTTCCCTTTACGGTAGTGGTGGCAACTTGTTGGCCCTTTGCATCGGTCAGTGCCAATTCAACCGTGCCATTTCCTTGCAGGTCGAGGTCGATGGTGAGTGAGCCGTCGGTGTACTGTGCATCCAAATCGGGAGTCACACGGATGTCCTTGATATGCTTCTTGTTGCGGGCATAGAGGTAGCACTCGCGGGCGATACCAGAGAGGCGGAAGAAATCCTGATCCTCCAGGTACGAGCCATCGCACCAGCGGAAGATTTGGAAAGCAATCAGGTTCTCCTTACCCGGCTTCAGATACTTCGTCAGGTCAAACTCGGCCTCCAGCTTGGCATCTTCGCTATAGCCCACGAACTTGCCGTTCACCCACAGGTAGATGTTCGAGGTTGCCGAACCGAAGTGTACCATAATCTGCTTGCCTTTCCAGTCGGCAGGCACGGTGATGGTGCGGCGGTACGAACCAACGTTGTTGCGCTCGGTGGGTACTTGGGGCGGATTCGTTTGGAAGAAGTTGCGCCAGGGGTACTGGTTGTTCACATAGATGGGGCGTCCGTAGCCATAGAGCTCCCACTGGCCGGGCACGGGCAGTTCGCCCCATTGGCTGTCGTCGTAGCCGGCTTCCCAGAAGTCGGTAGGGCGCTGGTCGGCATTCTCTACCCAATGAAACTTCCACATACCGGTCAGAGGCATGTAGTTGGCCGACCGGGTCTTGCACTGCTGTGCTGCCTCAGCCGATTCGTACGCAAAGTAGTTGGCGTGCATGGGAGCACGGTTCACAGCGTTCACTTCGGGGTCTTGCCACTCCTTGAACGTCTGGGCATTCAGGGTTGCCCCCATTAACAGAAGGCTTCCTGCGATGAGTTGTTTTCTCATGGAATAATGTTTTTAATAATAAAGATTTTGTTCATACACTTTTTAGTAGGAGGCAAAGATACAGAAAATAATGTAAATCCCATCTGTTTCAGTGAAGGTATAGTATTTTTTAGCAAATAAGATACAAGCCGTTGTCGAGTTCCGAAGAATCCTTAAACAGACAATGAAAACGTTTGCACTCCTTTCGTTGGCTAAATTGTCAACCTGTGGAATTACAAAAATGAATTTTATGTATCTTTGACCCCAAAGATGTAAATATAATACCTAAAAAACAATGAAGATACGTTTCCTGATAACTTACAGAACCAATTGGGGAGAAGAGCTGAATGTGGTCGTGAATTGTGCCACATCTGCCAAAGAGACCGTGAAAGAGGTCAAACTTTCTACATCCGATGGTTATTGCTGGGGTGGAGAGATTGAGTTGCCGAAGAGCACCCGCAGATTGGAATATCACTATCAGGTGGTGTGTGGTGGTAGAGTTGTGCGCGAGGAATGGCATGCTGCAGGCGGACGTGTGTTGCCCGTCGATGGTAAAGAACATCTCTACACCATGTGCGATCACTGGAAGGATATACCTTGCGATGCTTATCTTTACACATCGGCTTTCACAGACAGTTTCAACCGGCATGCTCAGGGTGCTTCCAAAATCAGTTGTTACCCGCATACCCTGTTGCTTCGTGTGGAGGCTCCCCGTCTGGGGCATAACCAGTTGTTGGCTTTGAGTGGCAACCAACCTGTCTGGGGAGAGTGGGACACTGCCCGTGCCCTGCGTATGACGGAAATCTCACCCAACGTTTGGGTGGCTGCGGTAGATGCGGACAGCATTCAAGGACCTGCCGACTACAAGTTCTTCGCACTCGACGGTGACACCGGAGAAGTGGTCAATTGGGAAGCGCGGGACAACCGCCGCCTGAACCTTCCCTACATTGAGGAGAACGAGGTGAGGGTGGTAACCGATGAGGCGGTGTATATACCCGAACCCGATTGGAAAGGGGCGGGATGTGTCATTCCCGTGTTCTCGCTTCGTACAGCGGGTAGCTTCGGAGTGGGTGATTTTGGTGATATGTTGAAGATGATTGACTGGGCGGCTCATACCGGTCAACGCGTACTCCAGATATTGCCCATCAATGATACGACTATCAATCACACCTGGACAGATTCGTACCCCTATAACAGTATCTCCATCTATGCTTTCCATCCGCAATATGTAGATGTGCGGCAGCTCCCTGCACTCAAGAGTAAAAAGATGAGCAGAGAGTTTGAAACCAAGCGCAAAGCACTCAATGCCCTTGCACAAATTGATTACGAAGCGGTGAACCAGACCAAACGGGCTTACCTGAAGCAACTCTACAAAGAGCAGGGAAAGGCAACTTTGGCTACCGAGGAGTATCAGGCCTTCTATCGGGAAAACGAGCATTGGCTGTGCCCTTATGCAGCATTCAGCTATTTGCGTGACCTGAACCATACACCCGATTTCCGGACATGGAGCAGTCATTCCATCTATTCGCAGAAGGAAGTCAAAGCCCTTTGTACCGAGCAGGCAGAAGAAATCAATTTCTATTGCTACATCCAGTATCACTTGCATATCCAGTTGCTTGAAGTCAGGAACTATGCCCGCAGAAAGGGAGTGGTAATCAAGGGCGACATCCCCATTGGCATCAGCCGCAACAGTGTGGAGGCATGGGTTGAACCCCACTATTTCAACATGAACGGACAGGCCGGAGCACCGCCCGATGCTTTCAGTGTGAACGGACAGAACTGGGGATTCCCCACCTACGACTGGGATGCCATGTTGGCCGACGGATGCCAATGGTGGCTCCGCCGTTTCCGCAAGATGGCCGAATACTTCGATGCTTACCGTATCGACCATGTGTTAGGGTTCTTCCGTATTTGGGAAATCCCTTTGCACAGTGTGCACGGTCTGTTGGGGCAGTTTTCGCCGGCCATGCCCATGACTTCTGAGGAAATAGAGAGCTATGGTCTCTGTTTCCGCAAAGATTTCTTCACCCGTCCCTACATCGTCGATGGGATGCTTGACACCATCTTCGGTCGTCATGCCGATGACGTGCGCCACACTTACTTGAACCGGTCGGACGATGGAACTTACAGGATGAAGCCTGAATATGACACCCAGCGCAAGGTGGAGGCGCACTTTGCCGGACGGACGGATGGTGAGAGCGTCAGAGTGCGCGATGGGCTCTATGCACTCATCAGCAATGTGCTGTTTGTGCCCGACCGTAAGACTCCTGACACTTGGCATCCGCGCATCAGTGCCCAGAACGATTACCTGTACCAATCGCTCGGTTGGGCCGACAAGGAGGCTTTCAACCGCTTGTACAACGACTACTTTTATCATCGCCATAACCAATTCTGGTATGAGGAAGCCATGAAGAAACTTCCTGTACTGACCGGTGCCACCCGTATGCTTGTCTGTGCGGAAGATCTCGGTATGGTGCCTTCGTGTGTACCTTGGGTGATGAACGACTTGCGCATCCTGACGTTGGAAATCCAAAGCATGTCCAAGAATCCCGACTATGAGTTCGGCCATCTGGAGGAGAATCCCTATCGTTCGGTGGCCACCATCTCCACACACGATATGGCCACTTTGCGCGGATGGTGGGAGGAGGATGTGGAGCGTACCCAACGCTTCTATAACCAGATGCTACAGAAATCAGGTGCCGCACCTCATCCGATGCCCGGATGGTTGTGCGAGGAGGTTGTGGCCCGCCATCTGTTCTCTCCATCCATGCTCTGCCTGATAAGTCTGCAGGACTGGCTTTCAATGGACGAGCAGTTGCGCTACCCTGATGCTGATTTCGAACGGATCAATGTGCCGGCCAATCCCCGTCACTATTGGCGTTACCGGATGCATCTTACCGTTGAGCAACTGATGGAGCAAAAGGATTTGAACGAGAAGATATATACACTGATTAAACGCAGTGGAAGATAAATCCGTTTACCATATTACCATTTACAAAGTACCATTCCACGCGGATGCCGTACTTTGTACTTGGTAAATGCTACTTCGTAAACAAATTGTAAATTGTATCTTGTAAATTGTACCAGTAACTATGAAGACCATAAATATTGTTTGTACAGCTTCCCTGCTGAGCCTTTCGATGGCTGCCGGGGCGCAGAATATGGCCCAATGGCCCATTCCCGCCGGTCCTATCTGTGAAATGACTTATGTGCCTGCTGCCACCCGCTTCAGCGTGTGGGGACCCATGGCCGAACGTGCCCGTGTGAATCTTTATGCAGCTGGCGAAGGTGATGAACCTTTGGCTACACACGACCTTGTCCGTTCGATGGATGGCACATGGAGCACCCAAGTGAGCGGAGACCTGCAGGGAAAATTCTATACTTTTCAGCTAATGTACGAAGGGAAATGGCTCGACGAGAGTCCCGGCATTTTTGCCAAAGCTGTCGGTGTGAACGGACGAAGGGCAGCCATTATAGACATGGACACCACAAATCCGGAAGGGTGGGAAAGTGATGAACGCCCGCAACTGAACAGTTTTGCCGATGTGATTCTCTACGAAATGCATCACCGCGACTACAGCATCGATCCGGAATCGGGGGTGAAGTACAAAGGCAAGTTCTTGGCTCTGACCGAACGGGGTACCAAGAATGCGGCTGGAGCCTCCACCGGATTGGACAACCTTATAGAACTTGGGGTGAACCATGTACACCTGTTGCCTTCATACGACTATGCATCGGTGGATGAAAGCAAGCCCGATGTGCCGCAATACAATTGGGGATACGATCCCCTGAACTACAATGTGCCTGAAGGAAGCTATGCTACCAATGCTGCAGACCCGGCAGTGCGCATCAGGGAGTTCAAGCAGATGGTGCAGGCGCTGCACAAAGCGGGCATCCGTGTAGTGCTCGATGTGGTATATAACCATGTGTTCGATGTGGCGGGAAGTAATTTTGAGCGTACGGCTCCCGGTTATTTCTATCGTCGTCGTGCCGATGGCACATTGGCAGACGGGAGCGGCTGCGGGAACGAAACAGCCAGTGAGATGCCCATGATGCGCAAATATATGATAGAGTCGGTGCTCTATTGGGTGAACGAATACCATATCGACGGCTTCAGGTTCGACCTGATGGGTATCCACGACATCGAAACAATGAATGCCATCCGCAATGCGGTGAGCAGCATTGACCCCACCATATTCATCTATGGTGAGGGATGGGCTGCCGCATCGCCGGTGCTGCCTGCAGAGCAGTTGGCCATGAAGGCCAACACGTCAGGGTTGCCCGGTATTGCCGCTTTTGGCGATGAGATGCGCGATGGACTTCGTGGCCCTTGGAACAATGATGCTGACGGCGCTTTCCTCATTGGCCGGCCCGGACACGAGGAAAGCATCAAGTTTGGTATTGTGGGAGCTATCGACCATCCGCAGGTGGATTACTCCAAAGTGAACTACAGTCAGGCTCCTTGGGCGGCTCAGCCTACACAGATGATCAGTTACGTCAGTTGTCACGACGATATGTGTCTGGCCGATCGTGTGAAAGCCACTCTGCCGGCTAAAGCCAAGATGGAGGAGCGTATCCGTCTGCACAAATTGGCAGAGACAGCTGTCCTTACTTCGCAAGGTGTCCCCTTTATCTGGACAGGCGACGAAGTGATGCGTGACAAGAAGGGAGTTCATAACAGCTACAACAGTCCCGACAGCATCAACGTCATCCCATGGAGACAGAAGAGCGAGTTTGCCGATGTCTATAAATATATCAAGGAGTTGATAGCCCTGCGCAAACACCATCCGGCTTTCAGGTTGGGTGATGCCGCCAAAGTGGTGGAACATTTGGAATTCTTGCCTGTAAAGCAGGCGAATGTAGTGGCCTACCGCCTGAAAGGGCATGCCGGCGGCGATGTGTGGGAAGACATTTACATCGTACTTAACGGAAATCGTAAGGCTGTGAAAGTGGATGTCCCCAAGGGTGAATATACCGTAGTATGCCGCGATGGTCAGGTGGACGAAGCCGGTCTGGGCATCGTGAAGGGTGGAAGAGTGAGCGTGCCGGCTCAGTCTGCCATGATATTCTACAAATGATTTAAGGAGTAACGATATGAAACTGACAGATAAAAAGACTATGAAAACCGCAAAGTATTTCTTCATGGCTGCCCTTGCAGGACTTCTTCCCTGCAAGGCAGCATGGGGTGAGGAGAAGATTTCAAGCCCCGATGGTAACTTGCAACTGACCTTTGATGTGGTGGATGGACGCCCTGTGTATCAACTCGACATAAAGAACCATCCCGTGGTAAAACCGAGCCTTCTCGGACTGGAACTGACAGACGGCAAACATCTGATGGACGGATTCACACAAGTGCAGGCCGATACCTGCTCGTTCGATGAAACGTGGTCACCCGTATGGGGGGAAGAGTCTTCCATCCGTAATCACTACAAGGAGTTGGCTGTCACTCTTGAACAGAAGAGTACCGACCGTCACATGGTGCTCCGTTTCCGCCTCTACAACGACGGTGTAGGCTTCCGTTACGAGTTCCCCCAACAGAAAAATCTTGTCTATTTTGTCATTAAGGAAGAGAAAACCCAGTTTGCCATGGCAGGCGACCATTTGGCCTGGTGGATTCCCGGTGATTATGATACGCAGGAATATACCTACACCACATCGCGCTTGAGTGAAATCCGGAGCAAGATGCCCGCTGTCATTGAAGCACACAAGGACAACTCTTCTTGGGAAACCTTTTCGGATACCGGTGTGCAGACTTCCCTTCAGATGAAGAGCGACGACGGCCTCTATATCAACATCCATGAGGCTGCTTTGGTGGATTACTCCTGTATGCATCTCAACTTGGATGATACAAACCTGACCTTCACCACTTGGCTCACACCTGATGCACAGGGGCATAAGGGGTATCTTCAAGCTCCTTGCCACACTCCGTGGCGCACGGTGCAGGTGTGCGACGATGCCCGCAAAGTGTTGGCCAGCCGTCTGATACTGAACCTCAACGAACCGTGTAAGATTGAGGATACCAGTTGGATAAAGCCTGTGAAGTATGTGGGGGTATGGTGGGAGATGATAGCCGGACGTAGTACCTGGAGCTATACCAACGACTTGCCCAGCGTGAAATTGGGTCTGACCGACTATGCCAAGTGTAAGCCTAACGGCACTCATGCGGCCAATAATGATACAGTACGCCGTTACATCGACTTTGCCGCCCGTCACGGATTCGACCAGGTGTTGGTAGAGGGATGGAACGAAGGATGGGAAGACTGGTTCGGATGCAGCAAGGACTATGTGTTTGATTTCCAGACTCCGTATCCCGACTTTGACTTGCCTGAACTGAACAGGTATGCTCAAAGCAAGGGAGTGCGCCTGATGATGCATCACGAAACAAGCAGCTCTACCCGCAACTACGAACGCCATCTCAGCGATGCCTATAAACTGATGAACAAGTATGGCTATGTTTCCGTGAAAAGCGGATACGTGGGCGACATCCTGCCCCGTGGCGAACATCACTATGGTCAGTGGCAGGTGAACCACTACCAGCTCTGTGTAGAAGAGGCTGCCAAACACAAGATTATGGTCAATGGCCACGAGGCTGTACGTCCCACCGGTCTGTGCCGCACATGGCCCAACCTCATTGGTAACGAAAGCGCAAAGGGTACTGAATACGAGGCTTTTGGAGGAAATGACCCTGACCACACGACTATCCTGCCATTTACCCGTTTGCAGGGTGGACCGATGGATTACACACCGGGAATATTGGAAACACAGATTTACAAGTGGTGCAAGAACAACAGTTCCTATGTACGTAGCACGCTGGTGCGCCAATTGGCTCTTTACGTCACCATGTACAGCCCCTTGCAGATGGCGGCAGACTTGCCCGAGCATTATGAGAAGTATGCTGATGCCTTCCAATTTATCAAAGATGTGGCCATCGATTGGGAAAAGAGTCTCTATCTGGAGGCAGAGCCGGGCGATTACGTGACCATTGCCCGTAAGGCAAAAGGTACAGGCGAATGGTTTATCGGCAATTCGTCTGACGAAAACGGACACGCCTCTGTGTTGAAACTCGACTTCCTTGACCCTGGCAAAAAGTATATGGCTACCATCTATGCTGATGGCAAAAAGGCACACTATGAGCATAATCCTGCCGACTACACCATCACCACCCGGACGGTGACGGCCAAGAGTGTACTAAAACTGAAAGCCGCTCCCGGTGGAGGATATGCTGTCCGCATTGTGGAGAAGTAGAATGGACTCTCCCCCTTACCCTTCCCAAGGGAGGGGAGTGAATAGAATATTAGTAAATTAAAGACAATGGACCCGGACCCCATCCCTGCCTTCCCCAAGGGGAAGGAGTAGATAGTATAGTAGAACATTCTACTCCCCTGGGAGGGGCAGGGGGGAGGGTCCTCTCATAGAAAATGAAAAAATCAACATTACTCATGGGACTTCTGATGTCCTGTTTGGGCCTTTCGGCCAAGGCTCCACAGACTGTGGAAAGAATAGAACCCGAATATTGGTTTGTCGGGATGAAGCAGACCGAGTTGCAACTGATGGTGTATGGCGAAGACATAGCCAAGGCCGATGTGTCGCTGGCTGACTACGAAGGAGTGTCCTTGCGCAGTGTGGTCAGAATGGATTCGCCAAACTACCTGCTTGTTTATCTGAATGTGGATGAAGAAACACAGCCTGGAACTTTGCAACTGATTTTTACGAAAGGGAAGAAAAAACAAACGGTCGGTTACGAACTCCATGCTCGGCGTATGGAGGGGAGTGCCCGTCAGGGATTCGATGCCAGCGATGTGCTCTACATGCTCATGCCAGACCGTTTTGCCAATGGGAAACCGGAAAATGACCAACTGGCAGGAATGGCCGACTACACTGTGAATCGCGAGGAACCCAGCCTGCGCCATGGAGGAGATATAGAAGGATTGCGCCAGCACTTGGACTATTTCACAGAGTTGGGTGTCACCGCCCTGTGGTTTACCCCTGTGTTGGAGAACGATTCGCCCGACCGCGACGGGAACAGTACCTATCACGGCTACGCCACCACCAATTATTATCGTGTTGACCCCCGATTCGGTACTAATGAAGAGTATCGCCAACTGGCCGATGACTGCCATGCACGCGGCATCAAACTGGTGATGGACATGATATTCAACCATTGCGGCTTCGAACATCCGTGGGTGAAGGATATGCCTTCGAAAGATTGGTTCAACGAACCTGAGTGGCTTTCTACTTCCGATTGCCTGAACAATGTGCAGAATAGCCCTTACCTGCAAACCTCTTATAAGTTGACTCCTGTGCTCGACCCCTATGCTTCCAAGGCTGACAAGCGTGAGACGGTGGACGGATGGTTTGTGCCTACTATGCCCGACCTCAATCAGAAGAATCCTCATGTGATGCGCTACCTCATACAGAATAGCAAATGGTGGATTGAGACTGTGGGCATCGACGGCATCCGCATGGATACCTATCCCTATGCTGATGCTCGGGCAATGGCTGCTTGGATGGCTGAGTTGAACGAGGAATATCCTAACTTCAATGTGGTTGGCGAAACATGGGTGACAGAACCGGCCTACACCGCAGCATGGCAACAGAATAGCCCCGTAGCTGCACTGAACAGCAATCTGAAGACTGTGATGGACTTCAGCTTCTATGATAAAATCAATCAGGCAGCAGGAGAGGAAACTGACGAGTGGTGGACCGGTATGAACCGCATCTACAACAACTTTGTCTATGACTACCTCTATCCTAATCCGGCCAGTGTAATGGCTTTCATTGAGAATCACGACACTGACCGCTTTCTCCGGAACGGACAGGATGTACCCATGCTGAAGCAAGCGCTTACCCTGTTGCTCACTACACGCCGTATCCCCCAGCTGTATTATGGTACCGAGGTGTTGATGAACGGCACCAAGCAGGTGACTGACGGCCACGTACGTAAGGACTTTCCTGGTGGATGGTCTGGAGACAAACACAACTGTTTCACTGCTGCCGGACGTACGGAAGCCGAAAATGACATGTTCAACTGGTGCAAGACCTTGCTCAACTGGCGTAAAGGGTGTAAGGCTATCCATCAGGGTACACTCACGCACTTTATCCCTTTCAAAGGTTGCTACGTCTATGCACGTCAACATGAGGGGCACACGGTACTTGTCATCCTTAACGGAACCACTCAAGAGGCTGAACTTCCCATGGAGCGTTATGCCGAAATTATCGCGGGCAGGGCTTCTGCAAAGGATATCCTCACCGGTAAGACTATTGCTTTGCAAGGAATCCTCCAACTGACTCCCCGTCAATCGTTAGTCATGGAATGGTGAAGGAAGTGAAATTGTGAAAGATTGAAGCGAAGGGGATGTGTCTGGACATTGAATCATGGCACATCCCCTTCGTTGTAAAATTTGTAGAACCTCCCTTATAAATTTCAGCATCATAAATCAGGGGCATACAGGGAGTATGACGCAGAGATTAAGACGAAAAATTATCAGGAATATTGCAGCTCTTCAATTAATTATGCCTACCTTTGCAGACTGAAACAAAGAATGCGAAATGGAAAATAGAGAAGAACAAGTGATATTCAGTAGGAATACGGTGGAGTTTGTGACCGTTGCTGCAGAATTTTGTGCTTATCTGGAGCGGGCGGAAAGCCTTCGTCAGAAGGACTTTGTTGATACGGTGCTGAAAATACTTCCTTTGCTGTATATAAAGGCATCCATGCTGCCGGAGTGTGAAGCGTTGGGAGAATCGGAACCGGAAACATTTGTTACGGAGGAGGATTATGAGGTATTGCGCTATGCATTGGCTGCATTGATGGCTGACAAGGATGACTATCTGGAGGTGTTCATGCAGGATATGCGCTACAGTGATACTCCTATCTTGCGTACCATCTCTGAGGACCTGACCGACATTTATCAGGATGTGAAGAATTTCGTGACACTGTTCAAACTCGGTTTTGATGAGACAATGCACGATGCTTTGGCCGTTTGTCGCGAAAACTTTTCACTCTATTGGGGACAGACGCTGGTAAATACCATGCGGGCGTTGCATAGTGTGAAGTATGCGATTCCTGCTGACGATGAAAATATGGATGATGAGAACTTTGATTGAATGATACAGATAAGAGAAAAGATTGACAAAAGCGAAATCAGTGGGATGCCTGTCGTTGTGTTTGATGGACGCATCATTGTGATACAGACTGAGGCTGAAGCAGAAAAAGCAATGAACTACCTTTTGGCTCAGAAGGTGTTGGGGGTGGATACGGAGACTCGACCGTCATTTCGCAAGGGGGTGGTCAACAGAGTGGCTCTCTTGCAGGTGTCAACACCAGACACATGTTTCCTTTTTCGCCTGAATATGATAGGGCTTTGTCCGGCTATTGTGCGATTCCTGACGGATGACAAAGTGCTCAAAATAGGTCTGTCGCTGAAAGATGATTTGCATAATCTGCATCATTGGGGCGAATTTGAGGCCCGCAACTTCGTCGAACTGCAAAGTATGGTTGGAGAAGTGGGCATTCTGGAGATGAGTCTGCAGAAAATTTATGCCATCCTTTTCGGACAGAAGATTTCCAAACGGCAGCGTCTGACCAATTGGGAGATTGATGTGCTGAATGATGCCCAAAAGAGTTATGCTGCCATTGATGCTTGGGCTTGCCTGAAAATTTATGATATGGTGCAGGAATTGAAGACTACGGGCGACTATGAAGTAGTGGCAACGCCTGTGCTGGAAGAGGACGTAAATATATAACATTATGCATACTGTTTATTTAAAGAAAGGAAAGGAAGAATCTCTCAAGCGCTTCCATCCATGGGTGTTTTCGGGAGCTATCCATCATATTGACGGAGAGGTTGAAGAAGGGGAGGTGGTTCGTGTTGTCACAGCTGAAGGACAATTTATCGCTGTAGGACATTATCAGATAGGTAGCATTGCGGTGCGTGTGCTCTCTTTTGAGGACGAAGCAATTGGTGAAAACTTCTGGCTCCGTAGGCTCACAGTGGCCTACGATATGCGGCGTGCCATCGGTGTGGCAGACAATCCGCTGAATAATACCTATCGTCTGGTACATGGCGAGGGAGACAACCTGCCGGGTCTGGTTATTGATGTCTATGGAAAGACTGCCGTTGTGCAGGCTCACTCGGTCGGTATGCACTGTTGTCGTCATGAGGTGGCCCGGGCTTTGTCTGAGGTGATGAAGGGGGTAGTGGAAAACATCTACTACAAATCGGAAACAACGTTGCCTTACAAGGCTGAACTTGGTCAGGAGAACGGATTCATCTTAGGAGGAAGTCCGGACAATGTGGCAATGGAAAATGGACTGAATTTTCATGTGGATTGGTTGAAAGGACAGAAGACCGGATTCTTTGTTGACCAAAGGGAGAACCGTGCTCTGCTTGAGCGGTATTCAAAAGGGCGTTCAGTACTCAATATGTTCTGCTACACCGGAGGCTTTTCGTTTTATGCCATGCGGGGTGGTGCCAAGTTGGTACATTCGGTCGATAGTTCTGCCAAGGCCATTGACCTTACGAACAAGAATGTGGAGCTGAACTTTCCGGGAGATTCGCGCCATACGGCATACGCAGAGGATGCCTTCAAATTCCTCGACCGTATGGGGGATCAGTATGATTTGATTATTCTCGACCCACCGGCTTTTGCCAAGCATAAAGATGCTCTCCGGAATGCTTTGCAGGGCTATCGTAAGCTCAATGCAAAGGCTTTTGAGAAGATAAAGCCTGGTGGTATCCTGTTTACTTTTTCTTGTTCACAGGTGGTGACCAAGGATAATTTCCGGACAGCAGTGTTTACTGCTGCTGCCATGAGTGGGCGCAGTGTGCGTATTTTGCATCAGCTGACACAACCGGCAGATCATCCCGTGAATATTTATCATCCCGAAGGGGAATATCTTAAAGGGTTGGTTCTTTATGTGGAATAATAAAAAAAAAGGAGTTGTTCGAACAACTCCTTTTTTTTATTATTCTATTTCCCTTGAAATTTGCTGTAGGTGATACGTATCGGCAATTCGTTTCCGGGATTGAATCCTCCCATCAGGCGTGCGCTGGCGAGTGAGAGGTCGTGTCGGATGGTAACGATGTTGCCAGACGTGTCGGTGTTGGTCGTTACGGGGATGATGACTACCTTGTTCCAATCGGTCTCCGATACACCGCCATTCTGTTCGCGTTCGTTCACACAAGCTGTTATGAGTTGTGCAATGTTGTTGAACGTGTATGTGTTGTAGTTGCTGTCGAACGAAGCCAGATAGGAGGTCTTGTTATCGATGATGGCATTTTTCTCAAAGAACGTGTACATGTCCTTTTTTCGAACCATCAGCAGTTTTTGTGGTACCCCCATTTTGAACTTGGCATCAGTTGCCGTTTCGTTGTATCGGGTCAGTGTCAGTTTGACAGAATTGAGTGTATCTCCAGCCGACAGATGATTTTTGGCTATTGAATCGAGTGGCAGTTCCAATTCAGTGAAGATACCCGCTGGAGTTTTCAGATAGGTGCATGAGCCATCTTCTTCTACAAGCCGTTTCAACGTCTCCTTGTCAGTTTGGAATCGGTTGGCCTGTATGACTTCCTGAGTGCCGGCAAATTGCGCTACTACCGTCAACAGTGAATCTGCTTTACCGCTACTGCTTGTCTCGTAATAGCTGAAAGTGATGTTGAGTTGTGCCTGCAGGATGTAGAGCAGGGTGCCGTCTCCTTGGTCGCAGGTAACATACACTCCTTTACAAACATTGTTGATGAAGGCTGCTGCATTGGCGAATTGGCTTTTGTCTTCGTAGAATTTGCGGATGATGTCTGTACCGAAAGACCTTGGCAATTCGATGCTGATGTAAGGCACATATCCTGATGCAGAGGTGATACTGTCGGGCAGGGTTTTGTCTTCAGCTGTATATGGGCGTGATGCCAAAGGGGGTAGCGTCGGGTCGTAGAATTCTGCTGGATTGATGTCGGTATAATAGTCGCGTTCCTCTTCCAGGACTTTGTTGAGCGGGTAAACGCTCAAATGACAGGGATTGATAGAATCTCCAAACCACGTACTGAGGTAAAGTCGCACTTCTGCAGAGATGGCAGAATCACCCACGACTCCTCCCTTGGGGAATTCAAAATCTTCGATACAATGAAACTGGGTAAGGAAATCAGCTTCAAAAGTTCCGTATAACGGATCGGTATATCTGCCCAAATAGGCGATGTTGGTTCTCGCCAAAATTGAATCGCCGGCCAACAACGACCTGCTGACAGCATCGTAGGTGTGTGTGCCGATAGTTATCAGATCTTCATCGGGCATCATGCTTTGTCCCAATGAGTCTGTATTGTCATCGCAACTGCTCCAAGTCAGCAGCACAAATGCGGCTACTACCAGCCACAGGCAGTTTCCTCTTTTGTTCATTCGTATGATTTTCTTTTAAATATTTCTCGTTTATTCTTCGTTTCCCCACACTTGATCGTAGAATGCGTTGAATGCATCCTCATAACCCTCTTCTCCCTGATAGGGCAGGGTGAGCACTCCGCGCTCCTGTGCGTATTGCATCAGAGATTGGTCAGTATCGGCACTGTTCTGTATGACCCCATCCGAATAATTGATGGCCAACTGGGCCAGTCGGGTATAGTTTACAGGTGTTTCAATTCCTTCTACAAGTTCTGGTTTCATGTCCTTGATGAGCACTTGGTTGAGATAGTCTTCCTGCAAATCGTTATGGAAACCTTCATCATAAAGTGAGAAGACAATCTTCGAGTCGCGGAATGAAGGCTCGTCCTTATAGGCTGTTTTTACATAGATAGGGATGAGAGATGTCATCCAACCATGGCAGTGGATGATGTCAGGCACCCAACGGAGTTTCTTTACAGTTTCCAGTACTCCACGTGCATAGAAGATTGCCCGTTCACCGTTGTCGGCATATTCATTGCCCTGTTCGTCTGCCGTCATATCCCGTCCCTGGAAATAGTCATCATTGTCAATGAAATAGACTTGCATCCGTGCGGACTGTATGCTGGCAACCTTTATGATAAGCGGATGGTCGGTGTCATCAATAATCAGGTTCATACCGCTCAGGCGGATAACCTCATGTAATTGGTTACGGCGTTCGTTGATATTGCCCCATTTGGGCATGAATGTACGTATTTCTCGTCCCTTTTCCTGTATGGATTGTGGCAGGTGTCTGCCGATTTGCGACATTCTCGATCCGCTGACGTATGGGGCGATTTCTTGGGTTATGAATAGAACCTTTTTTGCCTTCATCATGATATATATTTCTCAAAAGTATCTGCAAAGGTACAAAAAAAGACGGATTCTATTCCCCTTGAGGTGGAGTTTTTAAAATTTTTAGTCATAATTTCGGGATATTTTTTCGTTATGTGGTAAATTATGGCTTATTTTGCACCGTTTTTTGCAATGTGAGTAATGAAGGTAATAGAAACAATCAAAATGTTGCAGGCCGAATTGTCTGCACTGAAAGCTGCTGGAAAGCAGGTGGGGTTGGTGCCTACAATGGGGGCTCTTCATGCCGGTCACGTGTCGCTGGTGGAGCGGAGTGTGGCAGAAAATGATGTCACAGTAGTGAGTATCTTTGTCAATCCTACCCAGTTCAACGACAAGAATGACCTGATTAAATACCCTCGCACGCTGGAGGCTGATTGCAGTCTGTTGGAGAAGGCCGGAGCTACTATCGCTTTTGCCCCTTCGGTAGAGGAAATTTATCCTGAACCGGATACACGCACTTTCTCGTATGCTCCACTTGATACAGTGATGGAGGGAGCTTTCCGTCCGGGACATTTTAATGGTGTCTGTCAGATTGTGAGTAAATTGTTTGATATGGTCAAGCCTCATCGTGCTTATTTTGGCGAGAAGGATTTCCAGCAGTTGGCTGTCATCCGCGAGATGGTGCACCAGATGGAGTTTCCGTTGGAGGTAGTGGGATGTCCCATTGTGCGCGAGGCGGACGGGCTGGCCATGAGTAGCCGCAACACCCGTCTTTCTTCGGAAGAGCGTACCACTGCTTTGAATATTTCCCGTACATTGTTTGAAAGTTTGGAATATGCCAAGAAGCATACATTGGGCGAAACCAAATCGTATGTGGAGCAAGGCATTGCTGCCGTTGATGGCTTGCGCTTGGAGTACTATGAAGTGGTGGATGCCCGCACCATGCAACCTGTCAATGCATGGGATGAGGCGGAAGGCATCGTGGGGTGCATTACGGTCTTTTGCGGTGACGTGCGGTTGATTGATAATATAAGGTATAAATAAATTTAGGTGCAATGTACCAAGTACGATGTACAATTTGCCATTCGGAACTCGTGCTCATGTACTTTGGGGAGAATTTGTACTTTGTAAATTGTGAATTGTAAATGTACATAGAAGTATTGAAATCGAAAATCCATTGTGCCCGTGTCACTGAGGCTAACCTCAACTACATGGGCAGCATCACCATTGATGAAGATTTGATGGATGCGGCCAATCTTATAGCCGGAGAAAAAGTGCACATTGTCAACAATAACAACGGTGCCCGTTTCGAAACTTACATTATCAAAGGAGAGCGTGGGAGCGGATGTGTCTGCCTCAATGGAGCAGCTGCTCGTCTGGTGCAGGTGGGAGATGTGGTCATTATCATGTCGTATGCACAGATGGATTTTGAAGAAGCAAAGGCTTTCAAGCCTGCCGTCATTTTCCCAGATAGTATGACAAACCGTTTGGTTTGATTATTGGTAATAATTTCAGGCGCTGATTGCGCAGATTACACGGAAGAACAATTTTATTTAATACATAAATCCGTGTAATCTGCGCAATCAGCGCCTGAAATATATATATTCAGTGGTTACATCAAGAATCCGAGAAGGATACCGGCGGCTACAGCCGAACCGATAACACCTGCTACATTGGGCCCCATAGCATGCATGAGCAGGTAGTTGGTCGGGTCGTATTCGAGACCGACGGTTTGGCTGATACGAGCCGAGTCGGGCACAGCTGACACACCGGCATTACCGATAAGCGGATTGATGCGCTTGTGCTTCGGCAATATCAGGTTGAACAGCTTGACAAACAGTACGCCAGAAGCAGTTGCGATGACGAACGACAAAGCACCGAGACCGAAGATGAGGATACTGTCAACGGTCAGGAACTCGCTGGCTTGGGTAGAAGCGCCTACAGTGACACCAAGCAGGATAGTGATAGTGTCAATCAGCGGGCCACGGGCGGTCTCTGCCAAGCGGCGTGTCACACCCGATTCTTTCAGCAAGTTACCGAAGAAGAGCATGCCCAACAGGGGCAGACCGCTCGGCACCAGGAAGCAGGTGAGAAGCAGGCCGACGATGGGGAAAATCACTTTTTCGGTGTGTGAAACTTTGCGTGGAGCCGGCATACGCATCAGGCGCTCTTTCTTCGTGGTGAGCAGGCGCATGATGGGGGGTTGGATAACCGGCACAAGAGCCATGTAGGAGTAGGCGCTCACGGCAATGGCTCCCATCAGGTTTGGAGCAAGTTTTGATGAAAGGAAAATGGCCGTTGGTCCGTCAGCTCCACCAATAATGCCAATTGCACCGGCTTGTGATGGAGTAAAACCGAGTTCAAGTGCAATCATATAAGCACCGAATATTCCAAACTGGGCGGCTGCTCCGATGAGCAACAATTTGGGATTGGAGATAAGTGCAGAGAAGTCGGTCATGGCACCGATGCCCAAGAAGATGAGCGGCGGATACCAGCCGGAGGTTACACCTTGATAGAGGATGTTGAGGACTGAACCCTCTTCATAGATTCCTACTTGCAGACCGGCTTCCGTATTGAACGGAATGTTGCCGATAAGGATACCGAAACCAATAGGGATGAGCAACATCGGCTCAAACTCTTTGGCTACGGCCAGGTAGATGAAGAACAAACCTACGAGAATCATGATGAGGTGGCCGGTAGTTGCATTGGCAAAACCGGTGTATGTCCAGAAATCCGCGAGGTTGTTGGTCAGGAATTGGATAAATTCTCCCATAATATATTTCTTTTACGACCCTCCCCCTTACTCCTCGAGACCCTCCCCCTGCCCCTCCACAAGGGAGGGGAGTAAATTGTTCCTATTTATTGTTAGAACTATTTTTCACTTCCCTTTTGGGAAGGCGGGGTAGGACCCAAAAGGTTGGGATGGGGTCCGTGTTCGATTTTATTTTATTCAATCACTACCAGATCAGTTCCTTCAAGCACAGATTCGCCAGCTTTCACGTTGATGGCTGTAATCTTTCCATCCTTGTCAGCGTTGATGTTGTTTTCCATCTTCATGGCTTCAAGGATGAGGATGGTCTGACCACGTTTTACGGTGTCGCCTACGTTCACTTTGATGTCGAGGATGACACCGGGGAGCGGACTCTTTACGGCTGACTTGCCTGTGCTGGCCGCTGCGGGACGAGCTGCCGGAGATGCGGCAGGAGCCGCCGGACGTGCTACGGGGCGTGCCACGGGCTTCGGAGCCTCTACTTTCTGCTCCATTTCTACCTTATAGGCAGTTCCGTTTACTTCCACATTGGCTATGTTGCCTTCAATCTCTCCGATGGTAACCTTGTATTCGTTACCGTTGATGGTATATTTATACTCTTTCATGTCTTTTTTTTCTTTGGACCCACCCCCTTGCCCCTCCCTGTATGGAGGGGAGTGAATACTTTGGTGAGTCGTTTGTTGATTAAATTGTTATTTTATGATTCAAATCGTTTATAGATTCTATCTGCTCCCCTCCCTTGTGGAGGGGTAGGGGGAGGGTCTCCTCCCTTCTTCTACTATTTTCTCAGCATCAAGTGCTTGGCATTCCATGCCGATGTACGGCGGGTGATGGTGAGTACGCCTGACTCGATGTCGTGCACGTTGTTCATCTCTTCGTGCAGGGCCATGGCGATGGCGGCGTAAACCTCTCCCTCCTTGCTTTCGGCTTTGGCTACGGGTTGGTTTTCTGTCATTGTTTCAGTTTTACTTGTTTCGGTTGATTTCTTGGATTGCATACCCAAACCGAGCAGACGGAAAAGTACGTAAAGAATAATCAATCCGCTGAACACTACCAACATGGCGGTAATGGCCATACCGATACCGGCGGGGTCCTGTTCGGCAAATTTCTCTTGTTTTACGTTCTTCTCTATGGTCATGTTGTTGGTGCTGGGTGTCACGTAGCTGCTGGCTTCGTCACCCCCTTTCACCACCCATTCGGGATTGGCATCATCTACGCGGGCATACGAATGGTCTGCCTCGAGTACGGGTACTTCAATCTGGTCGATGAGCTTTCCACCGTTGTCATACAATCCTACCCAATTGATGCGGGCTGTATCAAGTGTGCAAGTGGTGTGGAAAGTACCACGGTTTGGTTCACCGTCGGCCCAGAAGAGAGCATGTTGGCGAGGCTTGATTTTGGTCAGTACATCACCTTTGGGAACATTGTAGAACACCGTATCGCCCACGCCGTTATAGACGGCCAGTTTGTATCCGGCAATATCTACCGTACCGTACGATTTGTTGAAAACTTCAATCCATGCATTGTGTACGCCATAGTCGTCCTGAAAGTTTCTTTTATTCAGACTTAACGCTTCGTTCAGTACCACTTTTGAGGTCTCGTCTTCCTGTTTGTTGCAGGAAGTGAAGCCTGAAAGCAGGATGAGAAGGAGGAGGAAAGACCCTCCCCCTGCCCCTCCGCAGGGGAGGGGAGTGAATACTCTGCGCATCATTTTATGAATGATATTTCTCATACTCTAATAGCATTTTATAGTGTGAAGACATTTTACGCCCCTCCCTTATGGAGAGGTAGGGGGTGGGTCTTCTTTTTTTACAATGGGATATTACCGTGCTTCTTTGCCGGATTGGTCAGTTTCTTTGTCTGCAACTGGGCCAATGCGCGGATGATGCGGAAGCGGGTGTTGCGCGGTTCGATGACGTCGTCGATGTAGCCATACTTGGCCGCATTGTACGGGTTGGCGAACAGCTTGGTGTATTCGGCTTCCTTCTCAGCCAGGTATTCGGCAGGATTTTCCTTCTCCTTGGCCTCCTTGGCATAGAGAACGGCTACGGCACCCGAGCCACCCATTACGGCAATTTCGGCTGAAGGCCAAGCATAGTTGATGTCGCCACGCAACTGCTTGCAACTCATCACGATGTGGCTACCACCGTATGACTTGCGCAGGGTAACGGTCACCTTGGGTACGGTGGCTTCGCCGTAAGCGTAGAGCAACTTGGCACCGTGCAGGATGACGGCGTTGTACTCCTGTCCGGTTCCCGGCAAGAAGCCCGGCACGTCAACGAGTGACACGATGGGGATGTTGAAAGCATCGCAGAAGCGGACGAAGCGGGCACCCTTGCGTGAGGCGTTGCAATCGAGCACACCGGCGTAGCGGCAGGGCTGGTTGGCCACGATGCCGACTGACTGGCCGTTGAAGCGGGCAAAACCGATGATGATGTTGGTGGCATAGTCCTTCTGCACTTCGAGGAACTTGCCGTCGTCAACGATGGCACCGATAACCTCGTACATGTCGTAAGCCTTGTTGGGATTGTCGGGGATGATTTCATTAAGAGAATCTTCCACACGGTCGATGGGGTCGGTGCACTCTGTGAGCGGAGCCTCCTCCTGGTTGTTTTGGGGGATGTAGCTCAACAATTCACGGATAAGGGCCAATCCCTCTTCCTCCGTTTGTGCGGTAAAGTGGGTCACACCACTCTTGGTTGAGTGTACGCTGGCACCACCGAGCTGTTCTTGAGTCACGTCTTCACCCGTTACGGTTTTCACTACGGCAGGGCCGGTGAGGAACATGTAGGATGTACCTTCCATCATCAGCGTGAAGTCGGTCAATGCCGGAGAATATACGGCACCACCGGCGCAAGGGCCGAAGATACCAGAGATTTGGGGCACCACACCCGAAGCAAGGATATTGCGCTGGAAGATTTCAGCATATCCGGCCAAGGCGTTGATACCCTCCTGGATACGTGCACCACCCGAGTCGTTGATGCCGATGCAGGGGGCACCCATCTTCATGGCCATATCCATCACCTTGCAAATCTTCTGTGCCATAGTCTCTGACAACGAACCGCCGAACACGGTGAAGTCTTGTGCAAAGACATATACCAGACGTCCGTCGATGGTTCCCGAACCGGTCACCACGCCATCGCCCAAGAACGATTTCTTCTCTTGTCCGAAGTTGGTGCAACGATGGGTCACGAACATGTCCATCTCTTCAAAACTGCCCTCGTCGAGCAACATGGCGATGCGCTCACGGGCGGTATATTTTCCTTTCTCATGTTGTTTGGCAATAGCCTTTTCGCCACCACCCAGACGGGCTTTGGTGCGGAGCTCTACCAATTCTTTGATTCTCTCTAATTGCTTGCTCATAAATAAATGGGGACCCTTCCCCTTGCCCCTCCACAAGGGAGGGGAGTGAAAAGTTCTGTCCCTTGTTTTTGTCGTTATTTAACTGATTATTATTTTTTCTCCCGTAGATAGCGAAAACCTCCCTTTCATATAGTACTGTTTGTAGTTTACAGACTATTCACTCCCCTCCCTTGTGGAGGGGTAGGGGGAGGGTCTCCTTATTGTTCACAAAGTTCAGTCAACACACCTTGAGTTGATTTCGGGTGAAGGAAAGCGATATTCAAACCTTCTGCTCCTCCGCGTGGGGCCTTGTCAATCAGGCGGATGCCCTTCTCTTCAGCCTCGGCCAATGCGTTGGCCACACCGTCTTCGATGGCGAAAGCCACATGGTGTACGCCGGCACCCTTGTTCTCGATGAACTTGGCAATGGTACTCTCGGGGCTTGTCGGCTCCAACAACTCAATCTTCGTGTCACCAACCTTCAGGAAAGCGGTGCGCACCTTCTGGTCTTCCACTGTTTCGATGTTGTAACACTTCAGTCCCAATACGTTCTCGTAGTAGGGGAGGGCCTCTTCAATGCTCTTGACGGCAATGCCCAGATGCTCGATATGAGAAATCTTCATAACGCGTTTTTATTTTAGTTGATTATACCTTTATTATATAATATTGCGCAAAGTTACTAAGAATGTGTAATACTATCAAACTTTTCTTGTTTTTATTCCTCAAAAAGCTCCGATTTGGTATGGAAAATGGCCTTTGATATAGCTTGATAAGCCTAAAAAAGAACCCGTATATGGCAGAATCGTTTTTTCTTTTGCATGGTTTTTGAAAAACATTCGTACCTTTGTTTCCGTATTGCAAACTTATGACAAATGATTACAGAGAAACAGATAACTCCATCGCTTGCCGATGATGCACAGGTTCGTTCACTTTACGAGACGGCTTTTCCTGTGGAGGAGCAGATTCCATACGAAGACTTGAAACGCTTGATGGTGGAAATGCCACTCGACTTTACCGCTTATTATGTGGGAGGTGAGTTCCTTGGCTTTACCATTGTCTATCCTCGCCAGTCGTTCAATTGGTTTTGGTACTTTGCCGTGCGTGAGGAGCTTCGTGGCAAAGGGGTAGGGCAACAAATCCTTACCCGTCTGCTGGAAAGATACAAGGACAGGGCTAACATCCTCGATATGGAGTCGCCCGAGCAACCGGAGTGTGACAATCGTGAACAACGTCGCCGGCGTCATGCCTTCTACTTGCGGAATGGCTTTCGCGACACGGGGGTGGGCAAGTTGTTCGACGGAGTGGATATGACCATCCTGATGAATGGCGAGGGCACGTTCACCTTGCAAGATTATGATATGGTACTCAATGAACTACGCTCGTTTTGGAGCGCAATGCCGGAGGATAAGAATCATGAAACTGCTTTGGATAGACCTTAATTGCTCATATGCCCATAGCTCTTTGGCTTTGCCGGCACTTCATGCCCAGGTGATGCATCGTGCAGATGTGGAGTGGGAGGTGGTGCGCACTACGAACAACGAATCCGTAGGTACAACCGTCGATGCCATCTATGCCCATCGGCCCGATGTGATAGCCTCCACGGCATGGCTCTTCACGCACGAACAACTGCTCCATATCATTGGGCGGGCAAAGGCGCTTATGCCTCGTGTGAAGGTGGTGTTGGGAGGTCCCGAGTTTTTGGGCGACAATGAGGCTTACCTGCGTCGGCATCCCGAGGTGGATGCGGTATTTCGTGGCGAAGGCGAAGAGAGTTTCGCCCGTTGGCTCGATGTCTGGGATGAGCCGGAGAAGTGGGCAGAGATTGAGGGTGTGTGTTATATCAGGGAGTTAAAAGGAGGAGTTCAGGAGTTGCAGGAGTTCAGGAGTTCAGACAATACTCCTGCTTGCATGGACACAGAACATTTGTCTGCAACTCCTGTACTCCTGAACTCCTGTACTCCTCACAAAACATACCACGACGGTGGCTTTGCCCGCGTAATCTCCTTCGACCAGTTGCTCCCTCCCGAAGAGAGTCCTCTGTTCACGTGGGACAAGCCCTTTGTGCAGGTGGAGACCACCCGTGGGTGTTTCAACACCTGTGCCTTTTGCGTCAGTGGGGTGGGCGACCCTATCCGGGTGCTTCCTATCGGCGAAATCCGCAGGAGGCTCGTCCGCATCCGTGAGCGCGGTATCCGCGATGTGCGTGTCCTCGACCGTACGTTCAACTTCCATCCCCGTCAAGCCATCGGGCTGATGCACCTGTTTGCCGAGTTTCATCCCCATTTGCGCTTTCATCTGGAGATACATCCGGCACTTCTTCCCCAATCGGTGCGCGACGTGCTGGCCACCCTTCCCGATGGATTGCTCCATTTGGAGGCCGGCATTCAGAGTCTTCGTCAGGAGGTGCTGGACATGAGTCGTCGCAAGGGCACACTTGAACAGGCGCTCGATGGTCTCCGTTTCCTCTGCTCGTTGCCCAATCTGGTCACTCATGCCGACCTCATTGCCGGTCTTCCTCTCTACACCCTTGCACAGATTTACGAAGATGTCCGTACCTTGGCCGGTTATCAGGCCGGTGAGATACAACTCGAGTCTTTGAAAATCCTGCCGGGCACACTGATGCGGCGCGATGCGGAGAAGTTGGGCATCCGCTATTCTCCACTTCCCCCGTACGAGGTGTTGGAGACGGCCTCCATCACCAGTGCCCAGTTGCAAGAGGCCCGTCGCCTTTCGCGTCTGCTCGATGCCTATTACAATACCACTGCCTGGCAGGCGCTCACCCGTCGGCTCATCATCCATGAGGAGGATTTCATGCACCGTTTCCTGGATTATCTGACAACGCACAACTACATCGACCAACCCCTGAGCCTCGAGCGTCGTGGTGAATTGCTCTATCTCTTCTGTCGCGACCATTATCCCGCTTACATCACCGAAGCTACGGTGGCATGGATAGAGACCGGCATGTCCCTGCGCAAGGCACCTGCCGAGCATGTGGTGCGTGGCCGGCTCCAACCGCCTGCCGGTTGGCAGGTGCTGTATGGCGTGTACGACGAATCGCTCCGCCTCTGCCACCTCCCCACCGGCCCCGATGGGCAAGGCTACTGGTTCGGCTACGACAGCACTTCACAGCGTCCGGCGCCCATCTTCAAGGCGGTGGCAGGGTAAAGAGGGTATTATGTGATTCTCACTTGAAAAATGATTCGTTTGGTTTTAATGTCAATAGAGAATATGTCAAAAAGATTCTTTTTCCCATTGTTCATGATGCTTCTGTGGCATGCGGCAACAGCGCAGATACATGTGTCAATAACTGGAAACGACCGTAGTTGCGGTTCACGGTTTGCACCTTTTCGTACAATACAGTATGCCGTGGATGTGGCAACGCCTGGAGACACCATATGGATACACGAAGGGAGATACACTATTTCAAGCCCAATAAGAATACCGGAGAAACAGACCTCATCCACTCGCCGTTGCTACCTTTGGGCAGAAGGCGAGGTCATTATAGACGGCTCGGCTATGAATTGTGCCAATGAGGGACAATTCAAAAATGGCCGTTGCATATATGTCGGTTGTCACGCCAATTACTGGCACTTCAAAGGATTGACATTGTGTAATGCAACAGACAATGGCATGAAGGTGGAGGGGTCATATAATATCGTGGAGCAATGCGTTTTTCACGATAATAACGACACCGGATTGCAGTTAGGCATGGGTATGATTATGGACGAAAGTCAGTTGCCTCCGGGCTTTCCTATAGGGGAACCGCTCGCCAATCCTGATTATAGATTTTGTCGTGGCAACAAGGTCATCAATTGCGATTCATATAATAATGCAGACCTGAGAAGATTCAGCGGACAAGCAGGCAAAGGCGGTAATGCCGATGGCTTTGCATGCAAACTGTATCCGGGGCCAGGTAACGAATTCCACGGATGTAGGGCATGGAACAATTCGGATGATAATTGGGATCTTTATATGACTTATCATCCGGTGATTATTGACAGTTGTTGGGCATACAAGGCCGGATACACAGCAGACGGCCTTCCTGCCGGTAATGGTAGCGGTTTCAAACTTGGTGGTGGAGGTTCCAGTGGCGGGGCTGCTTTCCCGCGTTCAATGGGCGTTCACATTATCAGCAACTGTGTTACATTCGGTAATTTGGCTTCGGGCTTCGACCAGAATGGAGCCGCCGAGGGAATGATTCTTGTCAACAATATAGCTTGGGGTAATGCCTGCAACTATATGTTCAATGCGCCTCTATTGAAGGGGAAAATCCGTATGCGTGGATGCATAGGGTTCGACGGAAAATATGAGAATCACAAGATTCTGACCAACAATATCACCAATTCATTGGATGCGGATGGCAATATGTGGGAGAATAATCAGACGGGGCGCTTTGTCAGTCTTTCGCCTTCCCTTTTTATGGCGCCACGTAAGGCTGACGGTTCATTGCCTGATAATGGTTTTGCAAAACAGAAAAAGTGATTCGTTCATCTCCCTTTAGCCATTCTTTTATTAGAGTGTGGCTGTTTTTTCGCACCCTTTTAACTTAAAGTGTATGGTGTAGTGCGGCACTACGATGTAGTGTAATGCCGCATTACACTATTGTGCAGTGCCGTACTACACTTTTCCTCCTTTTCCATGGCCGGATGGAAAAATAACTATATCTTTGCAGAAGTTTAACTGAACTCCATTGAATGAATCATGAAAAAGGAAATTGGTAAAATCGATAAGGCTGCCATGTCGTTGGAAATTGTCCGTCAGCCTGTACCTTTTAAGGAAGAGGAGGTGATGTATTCCCTTCGGGTGAGCAAGCAATCCGTCATTTCGTTCGACAAGTTGGCCTATCGCGAAATGTCAGTGCGTGGTGTCCGTCCCGCTTTGGCCCGTATGGTGGCCGAGGAGTTGGGCGATGCTCTCCGCTCGTGGCTTTCAGCCGGTCATGCCGTCAACATTGCCGGGGTAGGGACCCTGCGCCCCGTGGTCAATAGCAAGGCACAAGTGCGTCCTCACGACTGCTCTGTAGATGATGTCCGTCAGGCCAAACTCCGCTTCTACCCCTCGCTGGAAATGAAGGAGATGTTTCGCAATGGTCATTTCCACATCCGCAATCGCGAAGAATTCCTCGCAAAGTGGGAGCGGGAACATGGCGAAGGGGAGGAATAACTCCCGATGTGAATTGCACTTTTTATAGTTACAATGTTATTTCAGATTGCGGGGTGTGCACACATCCTCGCGAATTAAAATAATCTAAGGATACTCCATCATCAATTCGTCCGCCAAATAGAGGTCGCTACGGCAGTGCAGGTCGGCTATCCCCTCTTGTAACAGTTGGAAAGTGGTGGAATGATAAAACAAGTCCATCGCTTCGCCCAAAGATATGCCCTTCAGTTTGGCAAATTCCTGGATGACACGTGCATATTTCAATAACTTTATAACTCCTACTGCATCCATACGTCAATTCAGTTTTATTGCTTCCTTAAAATGTAGATACATATTCAATGCTTCTTGGTTCAATATGCATATTTGGTGATTGGGCTTATGACAAAATCCCCCTTTCTTTCATTGCACGAATGATATCTTCTACAATATATTCCCGGCTTTGGGTGTGCAATACGTTGTAAAACTCCACTATATAGTCACGCAACAGACCGTCGTTTTTCAGTAAATCATAAACCTCTGTGGCCGGACGATTCAACGCTTCCGCTACGCATCCTACGCAGAATACGGCAAATTCCATTTGGCGCGATGACATGTTGTTGTACTCCACTTCGCTCATTGTCCAATGTTTTGATGTTATACTTTGCTTGCAAAAATAAAGACAATTGGTGAAATACCCAAACATTTAATCTACAAACAATGTTTATTTCCCCTTTTTCCTGAAAACTTATCCTCGCTTCTATTCCGCAAACAAGTCATCAAGCACGACTTCGCTTTGTACATTTCCACTATACATATTCTTCTTTAATCCATAGGTGGTTACAAATGTCTGGTGTATAGCTTTGAACAAAGAAAATTCGTTTTTTTTAGGAATTGTCACACATAGTGGAAAAAATAGTCGTACCTTTGTGGAGACATAATATGACATAAGGTCTGATGACAATGATTGAAGAGAAAAAAACAAGCATATTCCAGCGTCCTGTGTGGGTGGTGGTGTTTGCCCTGACGGCAGCAATGGCTTGGGGATGGGCCTATCCGCTCATCAAATTGGGCTTTGGCGAGTTTGGCATTACGGGTGAGATGACGGGCAGCAAGATGTTGTTTGCCGGTATCCGTTTTGCCATTTCCGGATTGATCGTGTTGGCCATTGCCCGCGGAAAGGGGAAAGATTTCGGTGTGGTCCGTCCGCAGAATTGGTGGTATCTGTTGGCGTTTGCCCTGTTGAACACCACGTTACACTATGCCTGCTTCTACATCGGCTTGTCGCATAGCGAGGGGGCACGTGCGGCTATTCTCAATTCGTTGGGAGTGTTCCTCCTGGTCTTGCTGGCTTGCCTTTTCTATAAGAGTGACCGCTTGACAATGCGCAAAATCATTGGGTGCGTCATTGGTTTTGCCGGTATATTGGCTCTCAATATCGGTGGAGGTGATAGCGGAAGATTTACTTTTTGGGGCGATGGCATGATTATTCTGAATGCGCTCTGTTCGGCTTCAGCCGGTCTGATGACACGCGGATTGCGTACCCGGGTAGATGTCTTTGTCGGTACGGGCTATAGCCTGTCCGTAGGTGGTGCCTTGTTGGTCATTCCCGGTCTGATGATGGGCGGCACTTTACCGCAAGTGACGGTGATGGGGCTCGTCATATTGGGTTTGCTTATTGCCATTTCTACATTGGGCTTTACACTTTACAACAAATTGCTCAGTTGCAACCCCGTAGGCAAGGTGGCTATCTTCAATTCGCTTATTCCCGTAGTCGGAGCCATCACTTCGTGTCTTTGCTTGGACGAACCATTCTATGGGAAATACTTGTTGGCCGCCCTATTGGCCACCGGTGGTATCTATATAATAAATAAAGGTAAATGATACGTCTGTTAAATCTGAGAATACATAGAAACATGAAAAAACTATTATCGCTGCTGACTGCTCTGATGATGAGCTTGTGCTCGTGGGCAACTGCGGGAGGATACTACAACGTAAAGGATTATGGGGCCAAGGGTGACGGCTCGCACATTGATAGTCCTGCCATCAATGCCGCTATCGGGGCCGCTTCGGCGAAGGGTGGGGGGACCATCTATTTTCCTGCCGGAGTATATCCGAGTTACTCCATCCGTCTGAAAAGCAACATTTCGCTTTATCTGGATCATGGAGCCGTGTTGAAGGCTGCAGTACCTACCGAAAAAGAACATTATGACCTTCCCGAAGAGAACCCTTCGGACGACTATCAGGATTTCGGGCATAGCCATTGGCAGAACTCGCTCATTTGGGGTATTGGCCTGCACGATGTGTCGATTGTAGGATTTGGCCTGATTGATGGCTCGGAAGGCATTACCCGCAGACAGGCCAAAATGAAGGGACATCCGGCCGCCAATAAGGCCATAGCCCTGAAGGAGTGCCGTAATGTGACTATCCGCGACATCAGTATGCTCAAGTGTGGACACTTTGCCATGTTGCTTACGGGAGTGGATAATCTGACGATAGACAATGTGCGGTGCGACACCAATCGCGACGCTTTCGATATTGATTGTTGCGCCAATGTGCGCATCTCCAACTGCCAGGTCAATACGCTCAACGATGATGCCATTGTGTTGAAATGTTCTTATGGGCTTGGCTATGCCAAGGCTACGGAAAATGTCACCATCACCAATTGTCACGTGTCAGGTTACGACCCCGGTACGATGCTCGACGGTACTTATCAGAAGACCATCACCGCCGCCCCCGACCGCGACGGACCGACGGGCCGTATCAAACTGGGTACAGAGTCAAACGGAGGATTCAAGAATATCACCATCAGCAATTGTACCTTCGACCATTGCCGTGGATTGGCATTGGAGACAGTGGATGGAGCCATCATCGAAGATGTCACCATCGACAACATTGCCATGCGCGACATTTGCAATTCGCCCATCTACGTCCGTTTGGGTAATCGGGCACGTGGGCCGGAGGAATTGCCGGTCTCTGTCATCCGACGGGTGAAGTTGAGCAATATTGTGGTAAAAGATGCCGATTGCCGCTATGCTTCCATGATATTCGGACTGGAAGGACACATGATTGAAGATGTTACTTTGAGCAACATCCATATCCAATATCGCGGTGGATTGACAATGGATGATGTGCGGTGGCAACGCGGAGCCAATCCTTTCTTTACCCGTATGAACGACAGGGTAAACGACACTTCCGGCAACGGACGGAGGCATCGGGAGGAGGCAGCCTCCTCTCCTCAGGAGCGCAATCCTTACGAGGTGCCACAGATGGAAAAGGGCTACCCCGAACCGTCGTCGCATGGCATCCTGCCGGCATACGGCCTGTTCGTCAGTCATGCACGGCGTGTGAGGATAGACAACGTCAGACTGGAATTCATGGAAGAAGACCTTCGTCCGGCCATTGTGCTGATGGATGTGGAAGATGCCGGTTTCAGCAATGTAGAGGCGGACAAGGCCGATGAAGCGCCTTGTATCGTGCTGAAGGGAGTGAAAAACTTCCGCATGGATAATTCTTGCGGACTGGAAGATACCGCTATCTCCGTGGCGGATGATGTGGAGATGGGCGGACACCAATAATAAATGGTCGCGGATTACACGGATTCTCTTATTTGCTCCAAGACAAACAGCAACCCGCGTAATCCGCGACTGAAAAGAAAAAACTTATTACTCAATCAACCCACGGTTGCGGAGCAGAGCTTCGGGGTTTGGCTCGGCACCGCGGAAACGCTTGTAGAGGGTCATCGGCTCTTCGCTTCCACCCATTTCGAGAACGTTCTTGCGGAAACTGCGTCCGGTAGCTTCGTCGAAGATACCCTTCTCCTTGAAGGCTTCGAATCCGTCGGCATCGAGCACTTCGGCCCACAGGTAGCTGTAGTAACCCACGGCATAGCCGCCGCTGAAGACGTGGTTGAAGTAGGTGCTACGGTAGCGGAAGGTGATTTCGGGGATGAGGCCTATCTTCTCGGCTACGGCCTTCTCGAAGGCATTGGCTTCGAAGCCGGTGTAGTCGCTGAGCATGTGGTACTCCATGTCGAGCAGGGCAGCGGCCACCAGTTCTACGGTCTCGAAGCCGGAGTTGAACGACGAGGCGGCCTGCATCTTGGCAATCAGTTCGTCGGGGATGGCTTCACCTGTCTGGTAGTGGTGGGCATAGAGCTTCATCACTTCGGGTTCGATGGCCCAGTGCTCCATAATCTGTGAGGGAAGCTCCACGAAGTCGCGTGCCACGCTGGTGCCGGCCACTGAGGGGTAGCGTGTCTGTGTGAGCATGCCATGCAGGGCGTGTCCGAACTCGTGGAAGAGGGTGCGTGTTTCATCGATGTTCAAGAGAGAGGGAGTGTCGCCTGAGGGACGGGTGAAGTTGCACACGTTCACAATCATGGGGCGCTTGTTCTCGCCATCCACATTGAAGGGCTCCACAAAGTTGCTCATCCAGGCACCGGCCCGTTTGGTGGCGCGGGGGAAGTAGTCGGCATAGAAGAGGGCGATGTGTGACGAGTCGGCATCGAGCACTTCAAAAGTCTTCACCTCGGGGTGGTAGATGTCCACACCTTCGATGGGGCGGAAGTTGACACCGAAGAGTTTGTAGGCCACCATGAAGGAGCCTTTGCGTACGTTGTCCAGTGAGAAGTAGGGCTTCAGTTCGCTTTCGCTCAGAGCATACTTCTGCTCGCGGAGTTTCTCGGTATAGTACCACCAGTCCCAGGCTTCAAGCTTTTCGCCCTTGCCTTCGGCATCCATCAGCTTCTGAAGTTCGGCAGCTTCGGCCTTGGCCTTGGGCAGAGCGGCATTCCAGATGGTCATCAGCAGGTCGTAGGCCGCTTGGGGAGTCTTGGCCATCTTGTCCTCCAACTGATATTCGGCAAAGGTGTTGAAACCGAAGAGTTGGGCCTTCTGCTGGCGGAGTTTCAGGATGCGGGCAATCACCTCCTTGTTGTCGTTGTCATTGTTGTTGTCGCCCCGGTTGATGTATCCGAGGTACATCTTCTTGCGCAGGTCGCGGTTGTCGGCATACTGCATGAAGGGTATCCAGCTGGGCTTCTGCAGGGTGAAGAGCCATCCCTCCTTGCCCTTGGCCTGAGCCTCTTCGCGGGCGGCATCGATGCTGCTTTGGGGAAGTCCGGCGAGCTCCTTCTCATCGGTGATGACCAGCTCGAAGGCATTTGTCTCGGCCAATGAATTGTCACCGAATTCGATGCTGGCCAGCGAGAGTTGCTTCTCTATCTCCATGAACTGGGCCTTCTTGTCGGCATCGAGCAGGGCACCGCCGCGCACGAACATGCGGTAGTACTTGTAGAGCACCATCTCCTGCTCACGTGTCAGATTCAGATTCGCCTTGTTGTCGTAGATGGCCTTCACGCGGGCAAACAGTGTCTCGTTCATCGTCATGTAGGCACTGTGCTCCGTCATCAGGGGCATGATTCTCTTCTCCGTCTCCTTCATGATGGAGTCGGCATCCGTCTCGCTCAGGTTGAAGAATACGCCCGACACCTTGCCAAGCAGGCGTCCGCTACGCTCCAGTGCTCCGATGGTGTTGTCGAATGTGGGGGCGTCGGTGCAGGCCACGATGGCGTCAATTTCGGCGCGTTGCCTTTTGAAACCTTCGAGGAAAGCCTCCTCATAGTCGGTCGGTTCATACTTGCTGAACTCCGGTGCGCCATAGGGCAGGGCAGAGTCCGCCATCAGGGGATTCTCGGACTGTCCGCCAGTGCAGGCAGCCAATGTTAGCATAGCCATTCCAAAGATTGCTTTTTTCATGTTTTGTTTATGATTGTTTGTTTCTGTTTTTTCCAATGCGGGCAAAGGTAATGAAAAAATGGCAAAAAAGTCTTCTCGTCTGTTGCTTTTTCCATCCTTTTTCGTATTTTTGCAGCTATGAACAATGAAGGCCCCCTGATGAATATGAAAACGAAACCCTCACCCCCTAAGATAAACTGAAGAAACATGACAAAACATTTGCTCATCTCAGATAATTTGTTAGCAAGCAAGCAAGCAAGCAAGCAAGCAAGCATAATTCATATAATAAAAGGTATAGGACGGGTCGCGACCCGGACGAACCATGGCCCGTGGTTGGCGGAAGCGGATGAGCTTCAGCCTGCCACGGGCTTTTTTGTTTACCCCGTTTGAAGAATCATTATTAATCATTTAAATGACGTTTGAAAGATGAAAAAGACAGAACATGCGAAGATGGATGCCTACGAGGCCCCCCGGATGGAGGTCATCGAAGTGGCAGTAGAGAAAGGATATGCCGCAACAGGAGAAGAAATCGAAGGCTACGCCTCTGACAGCGATGATAGCGAGTTCGGTGGCGCAAACTATTCTACCCGTACTTGGGGAAACCTTTGGGAAACTGGAAACTGAAAGGTGAAAACTGAAAATAATATATGAATAAACTAGAGCATAAGATTTTGAATTGGATAAAGCTTTCCGCTTTAACCTTTCCCCTTTCCGTTTTCGTTGCTTGCAACGACAACGATGACATTGTGCCCGACACA
>JAFTNZ010000013.1 GCA_017451645.1 Bacteroidaceae bacterium
CCACCTCTTCCCATTCCGAACAGAGAAGTTAAGCCCGTCCGCGCCGATGGTACTGCCAAGGTGGGAGAGTAGGTCGCTGCCGTTTTTAAGAGAGAGTCCTTGTTCCTCAATGGGAACAGGGACTTTTTTTGTAGATAAGAACGAAATAATTTTCTTATGTTGGATATAATTCGTTACTTTGTATCAAATTTCGCTATAATAACTTTTATAATAATGCTCTAAACATGAAAACTTATCCAAAAATAGGAATCAGACCTACCATTGATGGACGTCAAGGTGGGGTTCGTGAGAGTCTTGAAGAAAAAACAATGAGTTTGGCCAAGGCCGTCGCTACTCTTATTTCTGCCCATGTAAAGAATCCGGATGGTACTGCCGTAGAGTGTGTCATTGCTGACGGAACTATTGGTAGAGTCGGGGAGACTGAGGCGTGTGCGATGAAGTTTGAGCGTGAAGGCGTAGGTGCAACGATAACTGTTACGTCATGCTGGTGTTATGGCTCAGAAACAATGGATATGCATCCTCACCACCCCAAAGCAGTCTGGGGATTCAATGGAACGGAACGTCCCGGAGCTGTGTATTTGGCAGCGGTATTGGCTGCTCATGCACAGAAAGGATTACCAGCTTTTGGTATTTATGGGCATGATGTACAAGATTTGGATGACAATACGATTCCAGAGGATGTGGCCGTGAAGATTCTCCGGTGGGCACGTGCAGCTCAGGCGGTCGCTATTATGCGTGGACAGAGTTATCTCTCCATTGGCAGCCAATGTATGGGTATTGCAGGCAGTATCATTGACCAGCAATTTTTTCAGGAATACTTGGGTATGCGTAATGAGAGTGTGGATGAGACTGAAATATTGCGCCGTATAGAAGAAGGTATATACGATCCGGAAGAGTTTGCGAAGGCAATGATTTGGACTGAAAAATACTGTAAATGTAATGAGGGGTGGGATAAGAACCGTCCTGAGAAACAGAAAGACCGTTCGGGTAAGGATGCTGATTGGGAATTTGTGGTGAAGATGACTCTCATCATACGTGATTTGATGTTGGGAAATCCTCGATTGCGTGAACTTGGGTATAAAGAAGAGGCCATAGGGCACAATGCCATCGCAGCAGGATTCCAAGGGCAGCGTCAATGGACGGACTGGAAACCTAATGGAGATTTTACGGAAGCGTTAATGTGTAGTACATTTGACTGGAATGGCATACGTCAGGCTTATGTGCTTGCTACGGAAAATGACGCTTGTAATGGTATTGCTATGCTTTTCGGTAAACTCCTTACAGGTTGTGGCCAGATGTTTTCGGACGTTCGTACTTACTGGAGTCCCGAGGCTGTGAAGCGTGTGACAGGTAAAGAATTGACAGGTATTGCGGCAGGAGGAATGATTCATCTTATCAATTCGGGTGCTACCACGCTTGACGCTACAGGTGCCAGTACCAATGATGCAGGGGAGCCTTGCATGAAACCATTCTGGGAAATGAAAGAAGCAGATGTGGAAGCCTGTCTGAAAGCTACTAATTGGTTGCCTGCTGACCGTGACTACTTCCGGGGTGGAGGTTTCTCCAGTAATTTCCTCAGTCGTGGTGGTATGCCTGTAACCATGAGCCGTCTTAATCTGATAAAGGGGCTTGGTCCCGTCCTGCAAATAGTAGAAGGTTGGACAGCCGATGTTGAACCTGAAATACATGATGCGCTGAATAAGCGTACCGATCCTACTTGGCCTACCACTTGGTTTGTGCCACGTCTTGATCCGCAGAAAGCACCCTTTAAAGATGTATATTCTGTAATGAACAACTGGGGAGCTAATCATGGAGCTATCAGTTACGGTCATATTGGAGCTGATCTGATAACTCTCGCATCCATGTTGCGTATTCCTGTATGTATGCATAATGTTCCTGACGAGCAAATTTTCCGTCCTGCAGCTTGGAATGCTTATGGGATGGATAAGGAAGGAGCAGACTATCGTGCATGTGCCACTTACGGACCAATATACAAATAGTCTTTTTTTGTTTTTATCTTATAAAAAGCATTATGTCAGAAAAGAAAAAAACGTTGGTATCCAAGAAATACCTTTTGCCCTTTATCCTTATCACTTCTTTGTTTGCTTTGTGGGGATTTGCCAATGATATCACAAATCCGATGGTAGCTGCATTTCAGACATTGATGGAACTTTCAGCTGCCAAAGCTTCGCTTATCCAGTTTGCATTCTATGGAGGATATGCCACCATGGCTATACCTGCAGCCTTGTTTATCCGTAAGTACAGTTATAAGAGCGGTATTTTGCTTGGCTTGGCCTTATATGCTGTGGGTACATTCCTTTTCATTCCTGCGGCAGAGTATCAGAACTTTTCATTTTTCTGCCTCTCTTTGTATATATTGACATTTGGTCTTGCTTTCCTCGAAACAACGGCCAATCCGTTTATTTTATCATTAGGAGATAAGGCTACTTCAACCCGTCGTCTGAATATGGCTCAAGCTTTTAATCCTGTAGGTTCGTTGAGTGGTATGGCTGTGGCATCTTTTTTAGTATTGCCCAACTTGATTTCTGACAAACGGGATGCGGCAGGTGAAATAATTTTTGGAACGCTTTCTGAAGCCGAGAAAGCCGATATCCGTCTGCACGACTTGGCAGTGATACGCGATCCTTATGTAGCATTAGGGTTGGTTGTCATTTGTATATTTGTGGTGATTGCTCTCACCAAAATGCCTATGGTGCGCGAGGATGAAAAAGTGACGGATGATGCGCATTCGGTGAAGCAAACACTCTCCAATCTGTGGCATAATGTCACTTACCGTGAAGGAGTCTTCACACAGATGTGCTATGTGGGTGCTCAGATTATGGTATGGACATTCATCATCCAATATGCCGATCGTTTGGGTATGGACAAGGCTACAGCCCAGAAGTACAATATTGTTGCCATGTCCCTCAATCTCGCAGGTAGATTTATAGGTACCTATATTATGAAGTTTGTGAATTCACGCCAGTTGCTCACCTGTTTCGGTGTGGGTGCTTCGGTTTGTACACTGGGTACTATTCTTATCGATGGCATGTGGGGACTCTATCTGTTGGTGCTTATCAGCCTGTTCATGTCCATCATGTTCCCCTCTATCTATGGTGTCGCTTTGGAGAATGTGGATACGCAGGATACCAAACTGGGTGCAGCTTTCTTGGTAATGGCTATTGTCGGTGGTGCTTTGATGCCGCCGCTGCAAGGACTTCTTATTGATCAAGGTACCCTGTTGGGTATGCCGGCTGTGAATGTTTCGTTTGCTCTTCCGCTCATTTGCTTTATTATTGTTACCATCTATGGTTATCGTACATTGAAGCAACGCGCTGTATAGTTGCAGTCATATCCATATCTGTTATCGCTGATGATTAGGACTATCCCTGATCGTCAGCGATTTTTTTGTTGGAGAAGTTATATACGGCCTTTATCTCTCGTTGTCGCGAAGCGAATATAAATTTTGTTAATATTATGCAGGAAGGGATAATTTCAAATATTAATCATTATTTTTGTAACTAATTTTTAGGAATCAGGATTTTGAATCGTAAATAAAACAAATAACCGTAGATGTGATGAAGAATTTTTTTGTTTGGAGAGGGATAATACTTCTCTTTTTGGGATTGCCCTTTGCCGGATTTGCCCAAGATTTGAAGGTCGTTTCATTTGAATTGTTGGACCGGGATATTCTTGCTCGTGCCAACAAACGTTTTGATGTGAATGATGAACCTTGTGCAGTGGTTAGAGTTTCCGTTCCTGATGCGAAAGATTACACTTTTGGTGGAAATGTCATCGGTGAGGTTTTGTATCGCCCCGGTGAAGCCATTGTATATATGGCAAATGGTTCAACCAGTCTGAACATTATCAGCGATAAGTTCGGCACCATGAAATATGAGTTCGGACAACGTCTGAAAGAACAGACAACCTACAAGCTGGTGTTGAAATACGATGCCGCGGGAGCAAATAAAACCCGTACATTGGTGATGCCTGTGGTAGGAGTTGGCAGTACTCCGTCCTATGGCTTGATGGTGGGTATCGTGAAGAAGTTCGGCGGTTACATCAAAGCCAAGTATAATTTCGCCAACCAGTCAACAGATGGAGAATGTACGGGCGAAGGTCTGGATGGGGCTGGTGCTGAATATTGGTTTTCAGGAGAGACCAAAGGCAGTCGTTTGTCCGTTACGGCAGGTGCCATGTTCCGTTTGGCTAAACCTCTCTATCTTTATGCCGGTGGAGGTTATGGTTATAAGAAATTGGCTTGGGAGACGGTCGATGGTCAGTGGTTAGAGAATGCGGACGAGACTTATCAGGGAGTGGAAGCTGAAACGGGTCTTGTGCTACGTCTGAACAATTTTGCTTTGTCAGCAGGTGTGCAGAGCAACAGTTTCAAGTATGCAGAAGCTACGGTAGGTATCGGCATCATGTTCTAAATAATGCGAAAGACAATGAAAGTAATAAAGAAATTCCAATATATGTTGCTGCTTGGCGGCATGATGTTTGCTGCAGCAGCCTGTGAAGAAGAAGAGCCTGTCAATCACACCCCAACTGTAGTGACGGGACAGGCAACAGATGTTTACCGTAAGGGAGCTTTCCTTTCTGGAAGTATTCAGAATCCGAATGGGGCTGCAATCAAGGAATATGGTATTATGGTCTCTGAATTTGAGAGTATGGCCGAACCTACGGAGTACCGGATGATGAATAGTCAGAGTTTGCAGACATTCACGCTGGAAGCTGCTGACCTTACTCCTAAGACAGAGTATTTTTATTGTGCCTATGCAAGTAGCGGTGCATCAACGGTCAAGGGGCAAGTGAAGAACTTTACCACCCCCGAGAGTAATGCTCCCGTATTCGGTGAAGTGGAACTTTCAGGTCTTGGTGCCCAAAGTGTGACAGTTGCTTCACTGATTCAAGACGATGGGGGAAGCGACATCCTGATGCATGGCTTTTGTTGGAAACTGATTGAGGAGAATGAGGATGCTCCTACGGTGAAGGACAATGTGGTGAATGTAGAGATCGGTCCGAAGGAAATTTCTGCAACAGTCAGCGGACTAATGCCAGAGCAGGAGTATCTGGTTTGTCCCTATGGCGTGAACTCGTCAGGGGTAGGATATGGCCGGGTGGTAAAGTTTTCCACTCTGTCGGCTTCTGCTCCCGTGCTTACGGATATAGAGGCTGTCGATTCTACGGATTTGAGCTATACGGTGAAGGCTGTCATCGGTGACAAGGGAAAATCCACCATCACCCGTATAGGTTTCTGCTGGAGTGCAGAAAACAAACTTCCCACGGTAGAAGACCTTTATTGCGAACTTCCCGATCAATTGGGTGCTTCAACGTTCCAATATACGATAGATAAACTCTCTTATATGACAACCTATTATATCCGTGCGTATGCCGAGAATGAACATGGTGTCTCTTATAGCGATGTGTTGGAGTTTACAACGAACTATTCTGGCAAACCGGTGTTGGTTGATGTCACTCCGACAGACTCTACAGTCTTGGGTGTGGTGATTGAGAGTAAATTGTTTGGTGAAGGAAAATCTCCCGTTTCACGGGCAGGTTTCTGTTGGAGTGAAACTAATCCTGTACCGACAGTGGAAGATGAAGTTTACGAACAGGCTTCTGTGTCTGTGGGGACTGTTATGAAGCATTCAATAAAAGATCTGAAGCGGGAGACCACCTACTATATTCGTGCTTTTGCAGAGAATCAGGAAGGGATAGGATACAGTTCTGTGTATGCCTTTACCACAAAGAATCCTGGAGTCGGCATCTACTCTTTGGGTGATTTGATAGCTTTCCGCGATGCAAGAAATGCCGGACAAAGTGTGGCACAATGGAAAGATAGTGAAGGAGTCATCAATGTATATACAGATATTGATGCCAGTTCGATTGCTCATTGGGAACCAATAGATAAGATGAATTATGGTGAAACCTTCGAAGGAAACGGGCATGCGATTAGTGGACTTAAGATAGAATATGTGGCTGCAACGACAGAGAAAGTGGTGCTTTCATTCATAAAGCAGAATTTTGGTGTAATTCGTAATCTTACGGTGGGAGGCCAATATAAATTTGGAGAGCAGTCAAATGGAGAGTGGTATAACCTTTATGTCGGTGCCATCTGTGGGGACAATTACAGTATAATCTCAAATTGCATATCCGAGGTAGAAATGCAAGAAATTCTCTATAGCGAAGGTTGTGGCTCTCGTAATGTCGCAGGAATAGCGTGCACTAATGAAGGTACAATAGAGGAATGTTCTAACAGAGGAAGCCTTACAGCCGTAAGTTGTTATGCATGCGGTATAGCAGGTTGGAGTTCTGGTACAGTGCGTTCGTGTAAAAATTATGGGACTATAACCAATGGTTACAGTGCTGGAAGTAGCTCAGGTATATCATCGGACTGTTCTGAGAATGCCGTTATTGAGGATTGCATCAATTATGGAATCATCAGTGCAGGGAAAGATGGTCGTGTAGCAGGTATCTCAAGTATAATGTCCGCTATTGTTCGAAAATCGGTCAATGAAGGCGATGTCATTGGAGGTTTTTGCAGAGGTGGTATTGTTGCAGAATGCAATACAGGGGCTGTCCTTTCTGATTGTGTCAATAGAGGTGATGTCCGTGCAGACGCGAGTGCTACATGGAACGGATATGGTGGTGGAATTGTAGGGTGGTTGCATGATGGGGTTACTTATGAAAACAATACCAACAATGGTACCGTCAATGGGGCGCTTGGTTCGGAAGATAATGCAATAGGTAATGATGAAAGAGCCTATTCCAATCCGGGAATCTATTCATTGGATGATTTGGTGGCTTTTCGCGATGCCAAGAACAGTGGGTTGAGCATTACCAAGTGGAAGGATAACAACGGTGTCATCAATATCTATGCTGATATAGATGCCAGCTCGATTGTTAACTGGAAACCGATTTCTTCTATCTCGGGTTCTGAAATTATAGAGGGTAATGGACACACATTGTCAGGATTGAATTATACGGAGTATTGGGACAGATATGACCAATGGGGATTTGTCGCATGGAATGATGGCATAATACGTAATCTGAATATCAGTGCAAACGTTAGTATAAGCGACAAACAGACGGATGGAAATGGTGGTACCTATGTGACTACTGTAGGAGTGGTCGCAGCTCATTCATATGGAGAAATCGCGTCATGCCAGGTTACGGTAAATAATGCTGTTTATCCAGTTCATTTCGGTGGTATTGTGGGTTTCAATTTGGGAAAACTACGAGATTGTGTTACAAGGGGAAAAGTGAGTGGCCCTTTGAATTGTGGTGGAATTTGCATAACAAACAGTGGCACAATAGATGCTTGTACGAATTATGCATACATCAGTTCGGAACAACTTGATGTTGCGGGCGGTATTGCTTGCTATCAAACAGAAAATGCCGTTATAACCGATTGTGTAAATGAAGGAGACGTGATATATCGCGGACTTCGAAGTTTTCGAGGGTTCGGAGGTATTGTTGGTTGGCAAATGAATGTTTCTGAAATCAAGGGGTGTACAAATAATGCATCAATTGATGCACATGAAAATGAATATGGTGATGTAGGTGGAATTGTCGGAAAGGGAAATGAAGGTGTTGCAGATGATGGGTTACCTACAGAGGAAGAACCTGCTCGTACAATTATTGGTTGTAAAAATACGGGTGAAATCTCTGGTGGTGGGAATGTCGGCAACATCTGTGGAAGTCTTGGTGGAGCAAACTCTACCCTGACAGGCTGCACCTACGGCGGCACTGTCAACGGAGAACCCGGCACGGAGGCCAATGCCATTGGATACGATGCACGGTATGAGTAATCCGAAAACGATAAGAAAGGAATACTGATGATAGTCAAGAGGCTTGCCACGGTGTGATTTCGGTGGCAAGCCTCTTGTTGTCAACAGCGTCAAGCATCACTTGTTTTTTCCCTTTTCAACATACTTTAGCCATCAGAAAACCCTTCAGAATGCTAAAAACGTAGTTTGAGTATTAAAAAGAAGGAGAAAAGTTTGGCCGATTCAAAATAAAGCCGTACCTTTGCACTCGCAAAAAGGAAATAACATCGCGGAGTGGAGCAGTTGGTAGCTCGTTGGGCTCATAACCCAAAGGTCGTACGTTCGAGTCGTGCCTCCGCAACAAAAGACGGTCTGACAAGTTCACAAGTAACTCGTCAGACCGTCTTCTTTGTTTATTGGTGTATTGGAGCAAGATTTCCAACGGAGTAGCCAAACAAATCCTGCTTTTTCTTGTGTGATATAAAGAAAAACTGTAAATTTGCACAGATTTTTATTGATTGTGCACATCTTATGACTGTATCAAAGACAAAAGACCAATTGGTAAATGTTGCCCGTCAGCTGTTTGCGAAAAATGGTGTTGACAATACGACGATGAACGATATAGCTGTGGCTTCCAAGAAAGGCCGACGAACTCTTTACACCTATTTCAAGAGTAAGGAAGATGTCTATTTCGCTGTGGTTGAGTCGGAGTTGGAGATGCTTTCCCAAACAATGAAGAAGGTGGCGGCCAAGCCTATTGCGCCGGATGAGAAGATGTTGGAGCTGATATATACTCACTTGGATGCCATCAAGGATGTGGTTTATCGGAATGGGACGTTACGCGCCGTCTTTTTCCGCGATATATGGAAGGTGACGCGTGCCCGGAAGAATTTTGATAAGAATGAGATTGCCATATTCCGCGCCGTATTGACTGAGGCGAAGGAACAGGGGGTGTTTGCCATAGACAATGTCCCTTTGTATGCTGATATTCTCCATTTTTGTGTGAAGGGGATAGAGGTGCCCTATATCCGTGGACGTATCGGTGTAGAGTTGGATAGAGCGAGTGTCAAGCGCTACGTGAGGCACATCGTTTTCGGTGCATTGGGAAAGATTTACTGATTGCAGTCTTACAGAAACAGAAATACATTACAGATTGAAATAATAACTTGATTAAAAACATTAGATTATGGGATTATTAAGTGGAAAGACAGCCATTGTGACCGGTGCCGCTCGTGGTATAGGTAAGGCTATTGCGTTGAAATTTGCTTCAGAGGGTGCCAATATCGCGTTTACAGATTTGGTCATCGATGAAAACGGATTGAATACAGAGAAGGAGATTGCTGCTTATGGTGTGAAGGCGAAAGGATATGCTTCGAATGCTGCCAATTTCGAGGAGACAGAGAAGGTGGTTAACCAGATAAAAGAGGATTTCGGTTCTGTGGATATTCTGGTGAACAATGCCGGCATCACCAAAGACGGTCTGATGATGCGTATGAGCGAGGCTCAGTGGGACGCTGTCATTGCAGTGAACCTGAAGTCAGCCTTCAATTTCATTCATGCTTGTACTCCTATCATGATGCGTCAGAAGTCAGGAAGCATCATCAACATGGCATCTGTCGTAGGTGTTCATGGCAATGCCGGTCAAGCCAACTATTCAGCTTCCAAGGCTGGTATGATTGGGTTGGCCAAGTCTATCGCTCAGGAGTTGGGCTCTCGCGGAATCCGTGCCAATGCCATTGCTCCCGGCTTCATCATTACAGACATGACAGCCAAGTTGAGCGATGAAGTGAAGGCCGAATGGGCCAAGAAGATTCCTCTCCGTCGGGGTGGAACACCGGAGGATGTGGCTGATGTGGCTACCTTCCTGGCATCAGATATGTCGGCTTATGTGTCTGGTCAGGTGATTCAGGTTGACGGTGGAATGAATATGTAAGTAATGGTTGAGTGCTGAGTTTTGGGTTTTGACTCAAAACTCAGCACTCATAGTTTGTAACTCACAACTCACAACTCCCAAAGTGACCATAGTTTACGAAGACAATCACATCATCGTGGTGAACAAGACAGCCTCCGAGATAGTGCAGGGCGACAAGACCGGAGATACCCCCCTTTCGGAGATGGTGAAAGCCTGGCTGAAGGAGAAGTATCAGAAGCCGGGTAATGTGTTTGTTGGTGTCACCCATCGTCTCGACCGTCCGGTGAGTGGCTTGGTCGTTTTTGCCAAGACGGGCAAGGCTCTTTCGCGCCTGAATGAGATGTTCCGTGTGGGCGACGTACATAAAGTCTATTGGGCAGTGGTGAAGAACCGTCCGGCTGAAACTGAAGGCGAACTGGTGCATTGGCTTGTGCGGAACGAGAAGCAGAACAAATCGTATGCCTACGACCGCGAAGTGAAGAATAGCAAAAAGGCCCTGCTTCGCTATCGGGTGATTGCCCGTTCTGTCCATTATCATCTGTTGGAGGTAGAGCTGATGACCGGGCGTCACCATCAGATTCGTTGCCAACTGGCCAAGATGGGTTGCCCCATCAAGGGAGACCTCAAGTATGGTGCGCCCCGTTCCAATCCGGATGGAAGCATTTGCCTTCATGCCCGCCGGGTATCATTTGTACATCCGGTGTCCAAACAACCGATAGAGCTCGAAGCTCCGCTTCCCGCCGGCGACGTATGGGAAGCATTTGATTGATTCCTTTTTTTCTTGGGGATTGCGTGTGGAATCCCATTTTCAAACTTTAAAGATACTGATATGCAAAAACTTTTCAAATGTATGCTGGCTCTGTTCCTGTGTGGATGGAGCATAGCAGGATGGACACAGACTGATCCGTCGAAAGCACCAGAATTTTCCAACGTGGCCGCTGTAGAAAGAGAGGCCTGCCATTATGTGGTGGCCCAAGATGGGTCGGGCGATTTCAAGACCGTGCAAGAAGCTATCAATGCCGTTCCGGACTTCCGCAAGCAGATAACCCGCATCTATGTCTGCAAAGGAGTGTATAAGGAGAAATTGGTCGTAGCTCCTTGCAAGCAGCACATAGCCCTTTATGGCGAAGATGGGGCTGTGCTTTCGTATGATGATTATGCCGGCAAGCAGAATGTCTTTGGCGAGAATAAGGGAACGTCAGGCTCTTCGTCCATCTACATTTATGCCTCCGACTTCTATGCCGAGAACATCACATTCGAGAACACTGCCGGCCCGGTAGGGCAGGCTGTAGCCTGTTTTGTGGCCGGCGACCGTGTGCATTTCAAGCATTGCCGTTTTCTCGGATTTCAAGATACGCTCTACACTTGGGGGCGCAACAGCCGGCAATATTACGAAGATTGTTACATCGAAGGAACGGTCGATTTCATTTTCGGTGCCTCTACAGCAGTCTTCGACCGTTGTCACATCCATAGCAAGACGGGCGGATACGTCACGGCACCCAGCACTCCGCAGGGAGCCCGTTACGGTTATGTCTTCTACGATTGTAGCCTGACTGCAGCCGAAGGGTTGGAGGGTAAAGTCTTCCTCTCCCGTCCGTGGCGTCCGTATGCGCAGGCTGTTTTTGTCCGTTGCGAGTTGGGCAGCCACATCCATGCCGCAGGTTGGAACAATTGGGGTAAGGAGAGCAACGAGCAGACGGTCTTCTATGCCGAATACCAGAATACGGGTGATGGTGCAGCTGTCGGGGGGCGTGCCTCCTATGGTCATCAGCTCCCCAATTTGCGTGGCTATGAGATGCAGGAAGTGCTGGCCGGTGCCGATGGCTGGAATCCTGTAAAGAAATAAGGGAGGTTCTATCAGAAGGGATACCCCACAGCCAGATGGAGTCCCAGTCCGTCCTTGAATTTGGGGATGTTGTAGTATCCGCTCTTGCCTGTGTCGTAGGGGACATGCAGGGCTATGCCCAGATCGAGCCTGAGTACGAGGAATTCCAAGTCGTATCGGAGGCCGAACCCTGTACCCAGTGCAATGTCGTTCCATACATCCCGTAGGGTGAGTTGTCCGCCGGGACGGTCGGATTGTGCACGTAGCAACCACACATTCCCCGCATCAAGGAAGGTTGCTCCGTACAGGTTTCCCACGATGGGGAAGCGGTATTCCACGTTGGCCTCCAGTTTGATGTCGCCTGTCTCGTCGAGGTATGAGTAGGTGCTCTCTTCTGCCGGATGATAGCTTCCCGGCCCGATGGTGCGGGCGGTGAATGCCCGTATGCTGTTGGCTCCTCCTATAAAGAACTGTTCACTGTAGGGGGCGTATTGTGAGTTCCCATAGGGAAAGACGATGCCTCCCATCAGTCGTGTGGCGATGTGGCTACGGCTGCCAATCTTGAAGAGGTTGCGCAGTTCGGTGGTCAGTTTCAGGAATTGGGCGAAGGGGTTTCCCATCAGAGATTTGTCCCGTTCGTCGAACGGTTCTCCTGCCAATGCATAAATGGCCGATGTGAGGTTGCCTGCCGAGGTGATGGTAGTGCTCCACCAGGTGTGGTGGCGGCGCGAACTGATGGAGGCATCGTCGAAAGTGTAGGTATAGGCCATGGCCGGAATGAACTGGTTACGGAAGCTGATGGCGAGTGCGCGATTCTTCTCCATGATGGAGTCGAACTTGACCGTATGGCTTTGCAACAGGTTGAATGTCAGTCTGAAGGGGGTGAACATGTGTCGGGATGTGGCTGTGGGTTGCAGGCTGTAAGTGGCGTTTCCGCCAAAAGAGAGCAACCGGAAGAAGCCGGCCCGGTTCAGTTGGTTGGCATAGAGCTTGAATTCCGTTTGTGCGGGGAAACGGAATCGTCGCGTGTCCAGCCCCGGAAACATCAGTCGTGGGTAACTGAGCGAAGTGGAGAGTCCCAACTCCCACGAATTGATGGCCGAACTTTGTCCCGTGGCCGAATTTCCTGTCTGCCATTCGTATGATGCATCGAGCTTCACCGTGAAGGTTTCGCCTCCCCTGAATACATTGTTCTTGGAGATGCCGAATGAGAGTCCGGGTCCCACCTGGTCGTTACTTTTGCTGGTCGCGTTCACTTCCAGTTCCACATCGAGCGGCTTGTCAAAAGTGGCATTTACCACCAAGTCGAGGGTGTCGCAGATGGCTGAAGTGTCGCGTGGCACAAACTGGAAGTCCACCGAACTGAAGATACCCATGCGTGCCATGTTTTCCTGACTGAGTTTTTGTTTCTCCTGAGAGTAGGGTTCGCCATGCCGGAAACGGAAGTTGTGGAACAGTACACCCGGTCGTAGGGGCGGTTTTTCTCCGCTGTAGTTTATTCTCAGGTGGCGTATCTGCAGTGTGTCGGTCAGCCGGAAAACATTGTTCTTGCGTAGGTTGACGGTCATGTCACCAATGTACCACTGCCGGTTCGCCTCTGGTGGCAGTCCGGCTTCGGGTTGTATCTGCAGCCACACATTGCCGGGCGATTGGATGGTGTCCGCCCGGAAAGTGATGTAGCTGCTGCGGTAGTAATAGTATCCGTTGTTGCGGAAGAGGGAGGCCAGGCGGTTGCGCTCGTCCTCCAGTGTCACCACGCTGAAGGGGACATTTCCCTTCAGCAGCCTCTCAGTCCAATGCCGGCGGATGAGTGTGTCTGTCACGTAGGGGAAATGCCTGTATTGTACAGAATCGAGCATGAACTGGTGTCCGGCATCCACCCGGTAGGTCACCTTCTCTTTGCGCGGATTCTTTTGGGGAACTATTTCACTCGTCACCCTTCCACGGAAGAATCCGTAGTCGTGCAGCAGATTGGTGGCCACCTTGCTGCGCACCTCCGGATTGACTTCCGACATCAGCACCGGGTCGCTGCCGAAAGTGTTGGAAATCCATCTGGCCACCCCTTTTGTGCTGTCTCCAAAGGCATTGTGTATCCACAGCCCTACAGGCAGTGGAAAGCGGTAGGTGGAACTGCCGAAGATGGCGTTGTTGGGCGCATAGGCCAGTGCGGCATCCACCTCGGCCAGTGCAGCTTCATTCGTTTGCAGGCTGCTGTCGTTGGTATATACGATTTGCTTGATGCCGGTGTAGAGCGTCTCCCCCTCCGGCAGGTTGCGGGTGGTGCTGCATGCAGTGAGGGTCAGCAGCAGCAGTGTACAGTGTACAGCGTACAACGTACAGTTTGTCATGCGGCATTCGGCCTTCTCCCCTATAAGTATTCTTTTCATTGTCTCTTTTCCTTCGTTGGATTTTGTTTTTGTTTGCGGAAGATGAACAGTTCTCCCAGCTTGTTCACCTTCCGGCGCAGCACGAGGCCTACCCCCGTTTCGGTGATTTCTCCTTCCAAGATGCTTTCGTAGTTCTTGTTGTGGAAGAGCTGTACGTAGCGTGTGCCGCTGTCGTCCAGCCGCCACTCCAGTGTCACGTCGTCGATGAAGGAGTTTCCCTCTTCGGCAGCAGTCGCATCATTGCCGGTCGAGATTCGTCCGCCTATAATCACGCTCAGGCGGTTGTTCCAGAATCGCTTGGCGAATCGGAACGAGTAGTCGGTCCCTCCCGAAGAACCGTCTGCCGCATAGTTGTCCTCCAGCCCGATGCTGATATCTACCGTTTTCAGCGCACTGCCTGCGATGTTGGATATTTCGCTTTGCAGGAACGAGTTCAGCGCATTGTTCGTGCTGAATCCTCCGGAGGTGCCGTTTTGGCTGCCGGTGTACATGCCTGTCACCAGCATGGTGACGGCCAGCTTTCCCCGCTCTTCAGCCGACATGGCAGCCAGCTGGTTCTGCAGGCTGACGTCTTCGGGAGCCTCCAAGGTGAAGGCCAGTCCCATCTGCTCCAATGTGTTGCTGATGTCCACCCCTACATTAAAGTTGACGTAGCGCGAAGCTCCCTCCTCGTTCACAGCGGCACGCACACGTTCCGTTGCCTTCACATTCAGCATCGGGTTCATCGGGTTGCCTGTAAATTCCACGTAGCTGCCGCCGGCAATGTTGAACGTCTTCAGAGGGATGATGGGCAGTGAGTATTTCATTTCTCCGTCCAGCAGGGTGTAGCGTCCGGTCAGTGTGAAGTCTTCCTGTGGGGAATATTGCATCGACAGGTTGCCTCCCCCTTGCAATTCGATGTAGTTGTCGCTGCTCAGGTCCACCCGTATTTGTGCTCCCTCATCAATCTGCACATTCATCACCATGTCGAGTCCGCCCAGTGTCACTTCCTGTTTCACGGGTGGAGCCTGCACTGTGTCGGCAAAGTTGGTGAACGTTACTATGCTGCCCAACCGGTCGTTGACCGTCAGCGGCGAATCTTTCAGCACATAGGTCACATCCGTCTTTCCCAGCACCTTCATCGTGCCGCGCACGGTGGGGGCATCGATTGGTCCGCGGATGGAAGAGTAGAGGTCGATGAACACCTTGCCGTAGGCTACCGCCTGCTTGTTCTGTCTGGCGTTGAGCAACTCGTATTCCGTGGCCCTCATGCGCAGGTCGGTTGTCATGCGCGACAGGTTTCCGAAGTCGATGCTGCCGTTCAGTGTAAAGGGTGCCTTTCCTCGGGCATAGATGTTGAAGTTGTCGAACATCAGCCGGCTGTCCGTAATGCTTACCGGACGGTTGTCCAAGGTGAATTGCAGCGAATAGAGTGGAGAGCTCAGTTGTCCGTCGTCGAAGTGCAGGTTGCCATCGGTGCGCAAGTCGTCCGGAGGGCCTTGCAGTGTGAGTTTGCCCGACAGGTTCCCCTGCATGGCCAGCAGTTCGCCGGGCAGGAACGCATTGGCTATCCTCAGCGGGAAGTTTTCCAGCAGCATCTCTCCGTTGAGCATTCCCTCTGTGGCATCGTTTTCGGTATAGTTTCCGTCCGCAGTCATCACCTCAGTTCCGTCCAGTAGCAGTTGCAGGTTCACCAAGTGTTCCCGTTGCTTGAAGGTGGGCAGATAGACAGCTTCCAGTCCGAGGGTGCCTATTGGAGTATGCTCATAAACGAGCTTTTCCACCTGTGCCGTGCTGGAGAAGGTCACCTTTTCCGGCAGTTGCACCACGTGCAGCTCGGCATCCAGTGTTCCTTCAATGTCCGGCAGGTAAGGAAATACGGCCAACACCTCGCCGAGTTTCAGGCGTGCAATGTCGAGAGTCATGTCCTGCAGTGCCTCTTCGTGTGGGGTGGAGTAGAGGCGCATGCCGCTTCCGGCCCGGTCGAGCATGCTGATGTCGGCTGTCACTTTGCCCGAATCGCTCAGTGCCAGGTAGTTCCCTTCGTTGAGGGTGAAGGTTCGGAATCCCACTGTGGGCCGTTCGGGGAAGAGTGAAAGGCGCAGGCCGTCAGCTTCCAGTCGGGCACGTGTCCCCAGCTCAAGCCCCAGTTGTCCGTTGCCATCGGCAAAGCGCAGCAGTGCCTCACCGCCTGTGTCGCCGATATGTCCGCCGAGGCTGGCCGTGAAGGCCGGTTTCTGTTTGCCGGTGGCATTGCAGATGTCTGCCTGATACAGGATAGAGGCCGAATCCTGTCTGAGGGTCAGACGGATGGTGTCAAATTCCAGACTGTCTGTCCGGAAGCTGTGGATGTATCCTTCGGAGCGGATGCCCGTATCCGGCGAGGTGTGCAGTGTGAGGTCGGTCTGCTTCATGCTGATGCCTGCCATTTGGTTGAGCAACGGGCTTAGCGGGTTCTCCGTCCCGGCTTTCAGTTGCACATCAAGCGTGGGCAACAGGCTTTTCACCTCAGCAAACAGCACCTGCCGGTTGCCCAACTGTTTCCAGCAAGTGCCGGCAAAGACGCTCAGTTTCTCTATCAGGGTCGTAATCTCACTGTCCCCTTTCAGTTGCAGGTTGAAGTCTCCGGATGTGATGCAGGCATAAGTCGTGTCGGTGCGGAGCAGGGCTTCCAGCTGTGCCTGCATGTCCGGCAGCGGATGGTTGCCGGCAAATGTCGCTCTGGCCCGATGCTCTTCCAGTGAAGCCTGCAGGGAGAGTCCGCTTATCTCTTGTGCACCATATTGCAGCAGGCTGATGCCGGCCTCGGCCTGCAGGGTCGTGTTGGCCGCATAGAGGTCCGTGCCCTTTCCACGGATGTCGGCATGGGCAGAGAGGTATCCCAATGTGTCTTTGGGGAGAAAATGTTGCAGGTTCACACTGTCTGTGCGTGTCTGCAGAGCATAGTCTTTGCTCCGGGTATTGTAGCGGGCTTGGGCTGTCAGGCTGCCTTGCCCTTCGTCCAGTGTCAGATCGGCCTTGTATTGTGTTCCCTCCACTCCCAATGCCGCCTTCAGTTTCATCTCTTGGGGTATGGCGAAGTTGCCGCTTCCGGTGGGGTCGGCCAGCAGAGCAAGGAAGTCCGTTTTGTACCCGTCCAACAGCAGTCTTACCTCTCCTTTTCGTCTGGTTTCGTCTGTCAGGTGTTGCACTTCCCCTTGCAGCTGCAGTTTCATCACGCTGTCCATCCCGATGCTACATTCGTTCAGTGACATTCCGGTCAGGTTCCCGTTCAACTCAACGCGCAGTGCCAGTGGGGCAGGGGGCATGTTTTTGTCCATTCCCTTGGGTAGCCATTCTCCCGTCAGTGTCAGCAGGTCCGCCTGCCCTATTTCTCCTTCGGCTTTTAGGGAAAGGTCTCCCTCTCCTCCGGCAGTCAGGGAGGTCCATTCCGCCTGTCCCGAAGCTTGTATGTGCGAATGGGCTGTTTGCAGGAAGAGCGTGGGCAGACTGATGCCCTTGTCATCCATGCGGAAGGCTCCCTCTGTATGTTGCAGAGCCAGTCCCGACCGTTCGCTGAAGGCCAGCTGCCCGATGGTGGCTGCAGTCAGTGTGTCGCTGTAGAGCAGGTCGTTGAGGTGTATCTCCATCCCTTGCAGGCTGATGTACGAAGGGTCAAGTCCCGTGGCAGCAGGCATTGCCCCTTGGTTGTACGTCAGCATTCCGTCGGTGAGGGAAAACTGCTTCACTCCATAGGCCGGCCAGCCTATGTCAGCGGCAATCCCCGCCACCTCTGCCTGCTCCCATCCGAAGGAGATGTCCACCGAGTCGGCAGGTATCAGCAGGGCACACTTCACTTGGCGCAGTGTGGCCCTGTCCAGAAGAATGCTCCATTGCACGGGTGCGGCCACCGTGTCTTCCGGTTCCACTCCGGCAGGCAGCAGTGTCAGGCGGATGTCGGCTTCGTCCAACAGCAGACTCTTTACACGGATGCGTTCGGAGGCAAGGTCTATGTCGCCGGTGCGGATGCTCAGCCGTCTCACCCCTCCTTCTATATTGGCAGAGGGTATCAGGTATCCGGTCTGTGCCTGCACGTCGGTGAGGTCGAATCCTGCTATCTTCACCTCACCGCCCAACAGCGGACGGAGGGCCACCTGTGTGCTCAATGTTCCCACGAATACCAGTGTGTCCGTGCCGGTGCTGTCCATTACTGCCACCTCCTGTAGGCTGAGGTTGAGTGGGAATCCCAGTCGGATGTGCCCTATGCGGACCTCCATTCCTGTCCCTTGCGAGGCATAGTGCGCTGCCTTATCCACCGCCCAGTTCTGCACAGGGGGCAGGTACAGCAGCACCGCCACTTTCAGGAATATCAGCAGTGGGGTGGCCGCCACAATCAGCAGCCATCGGAGCAGTTTCTTTCGTTTACGGGCATCCATCGTTGACTTTTTCCGCAAAGATAGTGCAAACATCCTTTATGGGGAAGTTCTTCGCGGATTTTAAATTTTCTTTATGATAAGGAAACACTTTCGCAACTGTTCTGTTCACCACACCGCTTCCTGCGGGCGACGTGGAACTTTCGCAGGCAGTACCTTTTTCTTATCTCCGCGTCATGATTCAATCTTTCAGGCATGCTTTTCCTGTAGGATACGCAATAATAACATAATCTGAATCACGGATTATATAATCTGAATCACAGATTATATTATAGAGACCGTTTCGACAACTTTTGGAACAAGTACGTGAAGTTTTGAAAGCGGCATAATATGTTTTTGAAGGATGATACGAGAGGATGGATGTCCACAAAATGCCGGAAAAGATTGCAAGTGTCAATAGAATGCGCTATCTTTGCCGCATAACTAAAAAATAAAAAGATATGAGCCAAAGAATTTATCCGATTGGGGTGCAAAGTTTTGAGAAACTCCGCAAGGATGGTTATCTCTATGTGGACAAGACTGCACTGATTCATCAGTTGGTGACAACGGGAAGTTACTATTTCCTCAGTCGTCCGCGCCGCTTCGGAAAGAGTTTGCTTATATCTACCTTGCAAGCTTATTTTGAAGGGAAGAAAGAACTGTTCAAAGGACTTGCTATGGAGCAGTTGGAGCAGAAATGGACGGTACATCCCGTTTTTCACTTGGACTTGAATATTGAGAAGTATGGTTCAGTAGAAAGCTTGGAGAATATATTGGAAAGCAATCTGTCATATTGGGAAGGAATATATGGTCAGAATCCTGCGGAGAAATCCCTCTCTCTGCGTTTTGCTGGGGTCATCCGTCGGGCTTGCGAAAAAACAGGTGAGCGGGTGGTTGTGCTAATTGATGAGTACGACAAGCCTCTGTTGCAGAGTATCGGCAACAAGGCGGTACAAACGGAACTTCGGAATATGCTGAAACCTTTCTATGGTGTGCTCAAGACCATGGACGGTTGCATCCGGTTTGCTCTACTGACCGGTGTGACTAAGTTCGGTAAGGTGAGTGTGTTCAGCGACTTGAACAACTTACGCGATATATCCATGCTCCCTGCTTATATTGAGATTTGCGGAATTTCAGAACAGGAACTCCACACCTATTTTGAAGAGGATATTGAAGTATTGGCTGTCAGCCAACAGGAAGCAATAGATGAAATTACAGAAAAATTGCGTACCCGATACGACGGCTATCATTTTGCTCCCAACACGGGTGGCATATACAATCCTTTCAGTGTGTTGAATACATTTGCCAATATGGCATTCGGCAGTTATTGGTTCGAGACGGGTACGCCCACTTATTTGGTGGAACTGTTGAAAAACAATGATTATCCGTTGGAGGGGGTGAATGGAACGGTTGTTGGAATAGAGGCGCTGAGTGGAGTGGATGCGGCTGATACAGACCCTATTCCTGTTATTTTCCAAAGTGGTTATCTTACCATCAAGGATTATGATTCTGAGTTTGACCTCTATACCCTTGGCTATCCTAATAAGGAGGTCGAAGAGGGATTCGTCAAATTCCTTGTTCCCTTCTATTGTCCCATTCCGGAGAGTAAATCCGGCTTTCAGATAAAGAACTTTATTCGCGAGGTACGCACTGGTGATATAGACGGTTTCTTCACCCGTTTACGTTCGTTTTTCAGTGATACGACATACGAACTTGTCCGCCAACAGGAATTGCATTATTCCAATGTGCTCTACATTGTTTTCCGTCTGATGGGTTTTTACACACAGGTGGAGTATCACACGAATAATGGACGTGTTGATCTGGTCTTGCAAACGCCTGACTACATCTATGTGATGGAGTTCAAACTGAATGGTACGGCTGAAGAGGCATTGCAACAAATCAACGACAAGGGCTATGCTCTGCCGTTTGAAAAGGATTCGCGCACTCTTTATAAAATAGGTGTCAATTTCAGTCCCGTAACGCGGAATATCGACAATTGGATTGTAGAGGAGGGATGATTGGAGAAGGAAGGTCAGAACAGATTTTTTAGGAAACCATTCAGCGATTCTTTTTATTTCCAACGCAGAGCCGCTGAGGCGCAGAGGTCTCTTTTTTAGAGTTTTGATAGAGACTTGGAGAGTAAACGTCCTACGGGCGTTTTGATGTGTGCCATCATAGGCCGACTTGTCGGCCAAATCTCTGCACACTCCGTATGCTCTCTATCGAATGAAAAGAATCTCTGCGCCTCAGCGTCTCTGCGTTTTTTTATAATAAAAGTCTTTCGCTGAATAGTTACTTTTTTAGGCGCGGATGACGCGGATGACGCGGATTTTATTTCATACCCCCCTACCAACCATCGCCATAGTAGCGAAGCGAATAGCCATCGTCTCAACGCATCAACGCATCAACGAAAACATGTTCTTCAATACTTTTTTTAAAATTCTTCACTCTTCATTCTTCGTTCTTCATTTATTTTTGTACTTTTGCCGCGTCCGGTCAGTCCTTAGGGTTGGCGGGTCAGGAATACCACATTGTGGTAAAAGGGCGTTTACGTGTGTAATCCAGATACCTGCGTCTTTTTCGTATATATATGTGTAACCGCTGAATCTCAGGTATCTATAAGCAAAAATTGAAGAACGGATAGATGAAGAAGTTTCTATCGTTTTTGTCAGCCATAGCCGTTGCGGGATGCTTCTCGTCGTGCAACGATGCGTTGGTGGATGGCTATGTACCCTCGCAAGGTACTCCCATCACCCTGTCTGCCTAACTGCAACAACAGAATGTCACCCGTGCCAATGAACAAGGCTTTGTCACGGGCGACCGTATGGGTATTTACATTGTTGATTACATCAATGGAGCACCGGGTGCATTGGACGCTTCGGCCAATCGTGCCAGCAACGTGCTCTACACCTTCGATGGTGACAACTACACATGGACAGCCCCCACCCAACTCTATTGGAAGGACAGCAGTACGCCTGTAGATGTTTATGGCTACTATCCCGGTATCAACTACATCGACGAGCCGAAGGCTTATCAGTTCCAGGTAAGCGAATTGCAGAACGTAGTGCCCGAGGATGGCGGTATGTCCAACTACGAAGCGAGTGATTTTCTGTGGGGAAAGGCTGCCAAAGTGAGTCCCACCGAGCAGGCCATCACTGTCAGGTACAGTCACCGTATGGCGGGTGTATGGGTCTATCTGAAAGCGGGTGAAGGCATCTCTGCTACTGAATGGGAGAAGCTCGACAAGGTGGTGCAGATAGAGAACACCGTGCGCACTGCCACCATCAACCTGACCGATGGTGTTCCTGTTCCTTCAGGCGAGGTGGATAAGGGCATTGCCATGCTTCCGCAGAGTGGCGACAGTTATCGCGCTGTAATTGTTCCTCAAAAGGTGGCCGCTGGCAAGAGGCTGATAAGCATAGTATTAGATGGCATCACCTATACCCATTCCCTTGCATCCGATATGAACTATGTGATGGGCAAGATTCACAACTTTACCATTAATATTAATAAGGTGGAGGCATCGGGTGATTATGAATTGAAAGTATCCTACGACGGTATCACTGATTGGGTGAACGATGAAACTTCTCATGCTTTCTCTTCTACGGCATACGTCGTTATCCATTGTCCTAAGATGGGTACGCTCAAGCAGTGTATCACCGATGCAGGATACGACTATACCACGATGCAGAACTTGAAGGTGACGGGAGAGCTGACTGATGTTGATTTTGTTTTCCTAAATAAGGAAATGATAGGATTAAAGCATCTGAATTTGAAGGATGTAAAGATTAAAAACGCGGAAACTGTGGTGGATACATGGAGTAATGAGCTACAAAGGCCCATTTTGAGGTACGATGATGATATAATACCTGTTGGTGCATTTTGCGGGAATAAGAATATCCGTTCCATCGTTCTGCCAGTTTCCCTGAAAAGGATAGGACATAGAGCTTTTTGTGAAACTCAGTTGATGTATTCAACGTTGCAAATACCGGAAGGGGTGACATACATAGGCGAAAGCAGTTTCGCAGAAGTGGAATACAATGGTATGGAACTTGTGTTACCCAATTCTCTTGATTCCATTTGTGATGGCGCTTTTATGAGTTGTGGCTATAAATGTGAATTCAGGTTGCATAATAATATCAAATACATCGGAGGTGGAGCTTTTGCTCATGGTAACATTGGAAACTATTCAGGTACTCCGAATTTTTATGGAACTTTTCAAGTTCCGGTAGGACTAAAAGAAATAAAACACGATTTATTTAGAGGATTAGGTTCAAATGGGAGTTTTACCGGTGTCATAGAAATACCACAAGGCATCAAAGAAATTGGAAAAGCCTCGTTCCAAGTGTCATTATCAAATCGGGTGGACTTGGTGCTGCCGAAAGGTATAAAACGAATAGGGGAAGGTGCTTTTGGAGGCGACTTTGCGGCAAGTTCTATCCGATTTAATTCTTTAGCTCTGAATGAGGATCTGGAGATAATAGAGAATAGTGCATTTGACTGTTGTAGTATGCCGTTTCCTATAACATTACCTCCTCAATTACATTCTGTAGGAGCACGTTCCTTTGCCGGATGTGGTATTGAGGGAGAGTTGATAATTCCGGAGAACTGTTTGGATATAGGAGCAGCAGCTTTCTCCCACAATGATATAACTAAAATCACGCTTCCTGATGAATTGGAGAACATCTCAAACGAAGCATTTAACGAACTTCCACGTTTGAAAGAAATCATTATACCTAAGTTTGTGGATTATATTGGTTATAAAGCTTTTTCAGGTGATATCGCGTTGCAGACTATCATTTGCTTTAATCCAGAACCTCCAGTCTTAGGTGGTGAAGTCTTTGCAGGTCTTTATATGGACAAAGTTGTACTTCAAGTGCCCGAACAATCCATTGAACTTTATCGTAATGCTGATGGTTGGAGAGAATTCCAGAATATTACCGCCTATCGGGAATTGGCATTCAATGTGCCTGAAATCATCACTTTGGATAAGGGTGTCACTCGCAGCGGTATCCTACGCAGTGAAGGTGCTTGGGAGGTAGCAGAATGTCCCTCTTGGGTGACGGTATCTCCCTCATCAAGCAATGATAAGAAGACAGAAGTGACCGTCACAGTGCATCAACAACCCCAGGGTGCGTCTGCTCGTGAAGGTCAGATAGTATTCCGATTGAAAGAGAAGGATTATACCACTTATACCACGGTTCGTCAAGTGAGTGCAGAGGTGGCTGAAGATGAAACCATCGTGCTGCAAGAGGCATCAGCCGGTGCCCCCTATAGTGTTCCACTCTTCTTAGTGGGCGACGGTTACAATGCCGACGACATAGCCTCAGGCAAATATTTGCAGGATATGCGAGAGCAGATGGAGCACCTCTTCTCCGTTGAGCCTTACAAGAGCTATCGCGACTACTTTACCGTCAGCACTGCCGTTGCTTGTTCACCGGAGTCAGGAACCAATGAACCGGTGAAGTTCAAGACGGATGACTACAGGGAGTCTGAAGCTGATATGGTGTGGAGGTATGCATTGGCACATGGTAAGGATATTACGGAAGTTCGCAAAGCCTGTGCCACCGTCTTGGTGCTGTACAATACGGAAGTGCCTATTCACCATACAGACATCAGTGACAATGGTCGTGCAATCAGTTGGATGGGCAAGAGTACCGACAGCTATCCTTTTGACCAACGTGGGTATGTCCTGCACGAATTGGGAGGAACCGCTTTTGCCAAATTGGGGCCGGAAGGTGTCAGCCACTTCAATTTCATGCGGGATTGCAGTTGCCCCGGCTGCAATATGACAAATACATATAACAATATGCGCAGCAAGGGATGGTATCAGAATGTCTCCACTTCGGCAAAGATTAGCGAAGTGCCGTGGAGTCACTATATCTTCCACGAGAAGTATGCACCGTATGTCGATATCTACGAAGGGGCACTCAACCATTCGCGCAGCACCTATCGCTCGGAGAACATGAGCGTGATGGGCAATACCTATATACCTTATTATAACACTATCAGCCGCGAAATCATTGTGCGTCGCATCATGGAGTGTGCCGGATTGACCTTCTCTATGGAAGACTTTTTGGCGAAGGATAAGATAGAACTTCCGGAGGAACTTCAGAATTAGAAATGAAAAGTCAGAAATTAAAAATTGAAAGTAGAGATGAATAAGTATCATTTCATTTTATATATACGTTCTGCTGTTGTAGCTTTGTTGGCATCCACTTGTGTGGTGGGATGTCAGGACGAAGAGGTGCTGAATGGAGGCAGCGGGACACGTGAGCCGATGAACCTGCAGGCAGAGATTCATCAGCAGAACATTACACGTGTGAATGACAATGGTTTTGCCGATGGCGACCACATCGGAGTGTTTGTGACCAACTACAGCAATGGCGAGGCTCCGGCATTGGCACTTACAGACAATCATGCCGACAATGTGCGCTTTACCTACGACTATGCTTCGGGCACATGGACAGGAACAACCCTACTCTATTGGAAAGACAAGGTGACACCTATCGATGCCTACGGCTATTATCCGTTTGATGAAGAGTTGTCGAGCGTGACAGCCTACCCGTTTACAGTGCAGCGCAACCAGCGCGATCAGGTACAAGGAGAAACTATGTACGGCTACGAAGCCAGCGACTTCCTGTGGGCTAAAGCGGAGAGGGTTGTGCCTACAGCGGCAGCCGTCACTTTACGTCACAAGCATATCATGGCTGGTGTAGAGGTGAATCTGGTGGAGGGTGTCGGCTTTGGTGAAGGAGAATGGGCGGAATTGGAAAAACAGGTATTGGTGGAAAGTATCCGTTTGGGTTCTACCATCAGTTTGCAGACAGGAGTGGTGACGGCAGATACATCGTCAGACATGGCTTCCATCATTCCACAAGGTTCAGGGAATCATTACCGAGCCATCGTTGTTCCGCAAGCAGTAGCAGAAGGCACAACGCTTGTCTCTGTCACCATTGGTGGGCAGACTTATAAAATTGCTCATGATGGAATCATGACCTACTATCCCGAAAAGTTACATAAATTCACCATTGAAGTGGTGAAGTCTTTACCGACAGGTGATTATCAGTTGAATCTGTTGGATGAGGCCATTGTTGCTTGGGAAAACGATGCCGTTTCCCATAGTGGAACTACGCGTGAGTACATAACGGTTCATGTTGATGAGGGGGAGTATATCGGTGATGTCATCAATCGAATGGGAATAGACCCGAAAGAAATTGTTAATCTGAAGTTGACAGGCAAGGTTGACAGCCGTCGTCAGTTCGAATATATAAGTGATAATATGAGTAATTTGGAATCGATTAATATGCAAGATTTAGAATTGTGTATCACAGAAGATGAATATAAACCTGAGGGGGTCATCGGAAAGAACTATTTACCCAGTTCTGCTTTAAGATGTGGTAGGCTCTCTTACATCGTTCTTCCTCAAGGCATAACAGCTATAGCTCATCGGGCTTTCGCCGGTTGCAGCCTGCGTGGTTCTTTGTTATTGCCAGAAGGTTTGACGTATATAGGGGACAATGCCTTTGCGGGCAATCATTTTACCGGAAAATTGGTTCTGCCTTCCACTCTGGAGTATATCTGCTCTGGTGCTTTCGCAGGTTGTTATTTTGTGGATGAATTGATTCTTCCGGCCCGTTTGAAACACATCGGTTCTGGGGCATTTAGGGCCTGTGATTATTTAACCGGACAATTGCATATCCCAGATGGTATAACCGAACTTGATTTTCCGTTTCCTACAAATATGACTGGTGATGTCAGAATTCCGCAGGGTATCAAACAAATAAAAGGGATAGGAAGCAAAATCACATCTGTATATATTCCTGAGGGAGTTGAGGAAATTGGTGATGATGCCTTCCAATGTCTGACTTTTTTTGATGATTCGGGTATTGCAATGTACCTTCCTGAAGCAAATCCGGCATTAAAGAATGTACATTTGCCTTCGACGCTTCGCAAAATAGGGAAGGGCGCGTTTACGGGCACATCCATTTCTCACATTAATTTGCCTGAAGGCTTGGAATTTATAGAAGATGAAACTTTTGCAAGTTGCAGAAACTTGCAGGATACGATAAAAATTCCTTCAACAGTGATTCAGATTAAGGAATCGGCATTTGCAAATTGTGAAAAAATTGCTGCAATACTTCTTCCTGCAGGATTGCAGGAAATACGTGGACGTGCTTTTGCCAATTGCGTATCTTTGGATTACATCCGTTGTTTAGGAACGGAACCTCCTATGCTTGATCCCAGTGCTTTTGATGGTGTGGAAAAGAATAATTTTACATTGGTAGTTCCTGACGGAGCTGTAGAAGCCTATCGAAACGCCCCGGGGTGGAGTGAGTTCAAACGCATTTCTTCGTATCGCAACTTTGTATGCCGACCCATGTTTGCCCATCTGCTCAATAAGAGCAACACACGTGGCGTTGTACTCAATGCTGATGGCAATTGGGAGATTACCCACTGTCCCGACTGGGTGCACCCTTCCGTGACAAGTGGCTACAAGAAGACGGAATTGACGGTTGTTATTGATGAATTGGCGCATGGTGCCGGTAACCGTAATGACAGCATCATCTTTACCTTGACGGACAAGGTGGATGAGGAGGGAAATGCTATCACTTGTTGTTATCGCGTAAACCAATATGATTATGAGCATGACGAGGACAGTCAAATCCAATTGCAGCAGGCGGCCAAAGGCAAGGGTATCAACATCGTCTTTATCGGAGACGGTTACGATGCGGAAGATATTGCATCCGGGCAATGCCTGGCTGATTATCAAGAGGGTATGGAGTACTTCTTTGCCGTAGAACCTTACAAAACCTATAAGGATTACTTCAATGTCTATGCCCAGTTCCCATTGAGCTATGAGAGTGGCGTATGCTCCAGTGTCAATATCTGGCGCGATACCAAGTTTGATACCACTTATGGCGCAGGCGATGATGGTCGTCTGAAAGTCAACTTTGATGAGATGATGGCTTACGTGCTCAACGATGTGGAGGGAGGAGCCATTACCGGCGATAATGTCAACGAAAGTCTGATTATTACTATCTTGAACAGCGATGTCTATGAGGGGTTGACACAGCTATGGTCCACAGGAGCAGCCATTGCAGCCGTGCCACATAGCCGGAATGATTATCCCAACGATTATCGTGGTCTGATACAGCACGAAGCGGGTGGTCACGGTTTTGCCAAATTGGGCGATGAATATATCTATCACAGAGATTATATTCAAAAATGTAATTGTACTGATGGTTGTGGGCATGTGGAAGAGTTATTGGCCGACCAATCTGTGGGCTTCGCGCGGAATCTGTCGCTTACGGGCAAATACAAGGAGATAGAGTGGACACACCTGATATTTGATGACCGCTATCAGGACATTGTGGACATTTATGAAGGGGGCTATTTTCATGGCAAAGGGGTGTATCGTTCGGAAGTGAATTCGTGCATGAACAACAATGTGCCCTACTTCAGTACATGGTCGCGCCAGATTGCTGTGGAGCGTATCAAAGCTTTGTCAGGAGAGCAGTTCGACTTTGAAGAGTTCGTTGCCAACGACAGCCGTGAGTGGGGTGACAAGTTCCTGACCCGTAGCAGAGGAAATGGTGATGCCACATCAGCGATGCACAATCCGACACCGATAATCAAGAAGGGTTCACCGTTGGAGTTGATAAGGAAGAAGTAGTTAATAAGTTGACGAATTGACAAGGATTAAAATAGTCAAGAAAACAGATATGAAAAAGAATATAATATATTATGCCTTATCTGCCCTGCTATTGGCAGGGTGTACTGAAGACCTGAAGGATACGGTAGCCCAACAGATGATACCTATCCATGTGGGCTCCACCTATCCTGTGGCGGGAGTGACCCGCGCTACTGACAATGGCTTTGTGGCAGACGATGCTGTGGGTATCTTTGTGGTGGATTATAACGACGATGGCACACCGGATATGCCGGCATTGAGCAGTAATCGAGGAAGCAATGTGAAGTTCACATACGATGGCGGAACGTGGTCGGCTTCCTACCAACTCTATTGGGCGGACGGGAAGACTCCGGCAGACTTCTATGGTTACTATCCGTATGATGAATCCCTCTCTTCTGTTACGGAATATGCGTTTGCTGTCAGCCGTAATCAGGACTCCACCGCTGCAGAAGTGGGGTATGAAGCCAGTGACCTGCTGTGGAGCAAGGCCGAAAAGGTTTCGCCCACAGCAGAAACTATCCAATTGCAGTATAAGCACCTGATGGCAGGTGTCACTGTTTCGCTGGAGATGGGAAGCGGGTTTACGGCAACCGAATGGACTGGACTGGAGAAGGTGGTGCAGATAGAGCATACCGTCCTTTCGGGAACAGTGGATTTGTCTAAAGGAATATGCAGTGTGGGTAATGCGGCTCCAGAAACGATTACTCCTTTGGCTTACAATGCTGTTTGGCGGTCGGTGGTCTTTCCACAAACAGTGAAAGCCGGCACTTCGTTGTTGAGTGTGACGGTGGATGGGCAACGCTATCAGTTGGTGAAAGAGGCCGATTTTACTTATTATAGTGGTAAGATGCATAACTTTACCATTGTGGTCAATCGTTCAACAACAACGGGAGACTTTGCATTCACCCTTAAAGCTGATGATATAGTTGCTTGGGTGGACGATGCTGACCTGCATGATGGATTGGTTCGTGAATATTGGTGTGTGGAGGTAAAAGAACCGGGAACATTGGAAGCTACAATCAGGGCTGCAGGAAAAGAACCCTCAGAAGTGCGTAGCATGAAAGTCAATGGGGTAATCAATCATTCTGATCTTTACTTTATGGGAAATCAAATGAGCCTTCTTATGGCATTAAACCTTAGGGATGTTACTATTACAGGAACCGAAGAAGAAAAGGATGTGTTGGTGGGGTTTGATAAAGGTATGTGGACATCTGGTGGAATATTGAAACATATAATATTTCCTGAAAATTTGAGAAAAATCGGTGATAGAGCTTTTGTTAATGCAGGCTTGACAGGCCGTATCCTTATTCCTGATGGAGTTGAATACATAGGACAGGACGCTTTTTGTTTTAATGATTTAAAAGGAGAAATAAAATTGCCATCTTCCTTGAAGATTCTCAGAGGAGGAGCTTTTGCATATAATTCAGGTTTGTCAGGAGAATTAATTCTTCCTGATGGCCTTGAAATTATAGGCCCCCACGAGGAGGGGAGTTGTAATACAGTTTTCCATGGATGTAATAATTTATCTGGAACGTTGGTACTTCCTGAGAGTCTGAAAGAAATGGATGGACTTGGATATTCCGGTATTTGTGGAACATTGAAAATTCCTCAATGTATGAAGATTGTCAATTGGGGAGAATTTGAAAGAGGTGGATGTACTCAAGTAGAATTTCACGATGGGATATCGAAAATAGGAATATCGGCTTTCAGTGGTTCTGCTTTATCTGGTGAATTGGTTTTGCCTTCAAATCTGGAGGTTCTTAGTGGAAACGCTTTTTCCAATACAAAAATATCCAAAATTATATTTCCAGATAATTTACGCTCTATGGGTGCTGGTGAGTTTTATTTTTTGGGGAATTATGCCGAAGGATATGTCTTTAGTAATTGCCAATACTTGACTGGCATACTGACACTTCCCAAGAATGTGATATCCATCTCGAAAAGATGTTTTTATAATTGCCCAGGAATTACAGGATTAATTATTCCGGAAGGGGTTGATATAATCGAATCGGAAGCTTTCTTTGGATGTTATGGAATTAAAAGTATTATTTGTGAAGATGAAGAACCTCCAGTAATCAGTGAAGATACCTTCTTTGGTGTCAATAAAGACAATGTTACAGTGGAAGTTCCAAAGGGGTGTGTAGAGAAATACCGTCAAGCACCAGGATGGAGTCAGTTCAAACGGATTGCCGAATACAGCAATTTTGTATGCCGTCCTGCACAGGCCAATGCTTTGAATACCCAACATGCTGAAACCTTGATACTGAATGCCGATGGGGCATGGGAAGTGGAGCACTGTCCTGATTGGGTGACACTTTCTAAGACATCAGGTACAGGAAAGACGGAGCTTCGCTTGACATTCAATCCGATGGAGCATGGAGCGGGCAATCGCCGCGATAGCATCCTGTTCCGTATGCCAGAGGAAGGATATACTACCTGTTGCGTAGTGTCACAGTATGATTACACACAAGAAGAGGACAGCTACCTGGCCTTGCAGGAGCATACCAAAGGGAATGGCATTGACATTGTGTTTATAGGTGATGGGTTCGATGGTGAATCCATTGCCGATGGCTCCTACTTGGAACTGGTGAAACAGCAGACGGAATATTTCTTCGGACTGGAACCTTACAAGAGTCACCGTGAGTATTTCAATGTTTATGTTACCTTCCCGCTTTCGCAAGAAAAGGGGGTAAACACGATGTACACCTACGTGAACAATCGTTTCGGTACGTTGCATGGGGTGGATGAGGGATGTAGCTATAACCAATTGTTGACCGAAACAGATGAGGTATATGACTATGCGTTACACTATTCTCCCCTGAAGGAGGATAGGATTAATGAGTCATTGGTGGTATTGGTACCAAACTGTGCTGACTATTCGGGCAATACGGTATATGCTGTGAATGGATGTATGACAATCTCCATTTGCCCCCCATCCAATCGTCCCTATCCGGAAGATACCCGCGGAGTCATCCAACATGAAGCGGGTGGGCATGGATTCGGAAAATTGGCTGATGAGGAAATTCAGAATCCTGATTGTCAGAAAAAGGGCTGGCCATCTGTCGAAGTTATCAATGAAGTAGAGGAACGCCATGGTTGGGGATGGTATCAGAATATTGCTACTACTTCCAATATGAATCAGGTGCCTTGGGCAGACTTCATCTTTGACACCCGCTACAGCGACTATGTGGATGTGTATGAAGGTGGCTACGGCTATATGCGCGGCATCTTCCGCTCGGAAGCCAATTCGTGCATGAATTATGGTATCCCTTATTATAATGCCATCTCCCGAATGAGCATCATGCGACGTATTAAAGAGTATGCTGGAGAGTGGTTCACGATGGATTACTTCTATGAGCACGACTCCAACAAATGGGGTGACAGGGATGGTACCACCCGTGCCGGTACGGCTCATGCCTACTTGACAGGCTCATCGTATGCAGGAAGCAATCAACACTGTGAACCCCGCATGGTGGATGCCAAGAAGCAAGGCGACCGGGTGAGAAAGATTAGAGCCGAACTGAAAAAGAAACGTGATAGCAAAAGATTTTAAAAAAGAATTATGAAAGCAACAACATATATGATGGCAGCAGCAATGACGATAGCATTGGCCGCTTGCGACAATGAGAGTGAGAAGGTAATAGAGGTCTATACCCCGGAAGAAGGTGAAATCCAACTGATGATGATGCACCCGCACCAGACGCGTGTCACAGAAACGAGTTTTGAAGCATCGGACTCCATCGGTGTGTATGTGACCGCCAATGATGCAGCCTTGCAGTTAGCAGGTAATGAGGTGAACAATGAACTGTTTACCTATAACGGTACATCGTGGACCTCAAAACGAAAGGTCTATTGGAATACGGGCAAACATAATGTGTATGCCTTCTATCCCTATTCAAAGAAGGTGAACGATGTGGTCGATTACAGTTTCAGCGTACAGACCGACCAGAGTACCGATTGGGGCTATATGCATAGCGACTTCCTGTTTGCTTCGGCTTTGGACGTGACTGCTTCGACTACCCCTGTAACAATGCAGTTTGAACACAAATTGAGTAACGTCATCGTCAAATTGGAGAAGGGGGAAAACTATGAGGGGGAGATTCCTGCCAATGCCGAAGTGTATTTGTTGAGTACAGTACCTCATGCGGTGATAGACCTTACAACGGGTGATGCTGCGAAAGATAACTACGGTGCAGAAACTGTCATCCGTTGCCGCCAATTGAGCAATACACAGTATCAGGGTATCGTGGTGCCACAAAGTCTGACTTCACGCCGCCCGTTGGTGGAAGTGGTTATTGGGGATGTTTCTTACCTGATGGAAGGAAAAATCAGCTACCGTCCCGGTATGCGCCACACCATCAGTGTGACACTTGACCAGAATCCCGAACAGATCAAAATTGAGATTGGTGGTAGCCTTGAAGGATGGAACTGATTCTATGGACAATTTACCATGTACAAGGTGCAATTTGTAAAACAAGAATACAGAAATGAAAATTGAAAGGCTCTGTGCCTCCGTATCTTTTTGTTCCAAATATTGAAATAATGAAGAAACTTTTATTCATATTTACAGGAATGGCAATCTTCTTTCTGGCATGTGGGAATGACCCGAAAGATGAGCCTATTGTTCCTCCCGAACCGGGTGTGGAGGAACCGACGCCGGATGAACCTGCTCCGAATGATTCCGTACCAAATAATCCAGGTGCTCCTGATGACCCGGTTCCTGATGACCCGGTTCCTGATGACCCGACTCCTGATGACCCGACTCCTGATGAGCCGACTCCCGATGAGCCGACTCCCGATGAGCCGACTCCCGATGACCCGGAACCCGATGACCCGACTCCCGATGACCCGGTTCCTGATGACCCGGTTCCTGATGACCCGGTTCCTGATGACCCGGTTCCTGATGACCCGGTTCCTGATGACCCGACTCCTGATGACCCGGTTCCTGATGACCCGACTCCCGATGACCCGACTCCCGATGACCCGGTTCCTGATGACCCGACTCCTGATGACCCAGCTCCTGATGATCCGGCTCCTGATGACCCGACTCCTGATGAACCGGAACCCGATGAGCCGGAAGATGGTAGTTTCGATGCCGGCATAGATGATTGGGGAACTCTCGATGAAGATTTCGGGGGAACAGTTGGCGGATGACAACTCCGTAAACAAGACTGTGTTTATCTGTTAATTGGAGAAAAACCACCGCCCGGTTTTGCACAAGGGGAAGATAGAGCATCACTGCCACCGCCAACTTTCTTTTCCGAAAAGCTTGTCTCCGAAAGCTGATGATAAACCGTGACTAATAAACATTTTGGGGTTATCAATGTTTACCTGTCAGAATATAATGTAAGAACGGTTTATGAACAGATATTGGAAATATGGGTGCGCCCTATTGATGATGGGGGTACTGACTGGAGCAACCTGTCGGAGTATGGAAGAAGTGGGTATAGATAACGCGACGGTTAACCAGCTGGAACTGAAAAGGTTCATGGGAGAATGGTACGAGATTGCCCGGTATGAGCATCGGTTCGAACGGGGAATGACGCACGTGACGGCAACCTATACCTTATTGCCTGACGGGAAGATACGGGTGGTGAACAGGGGACTGAAGGATGGAGAACCGAAAGAGATTGTGGGCAAAGTGAAACAGCCTGACCCTGTGGAATATCCGGGAAGGCTGAAGGTATCGTTCTTCCTTTGGTTCTATTCGGACTATTATATTTTGGAGTTGGACCCGGACTACCAATATGCTGTCATCGGGAGCAGTTCAGACAAATATCTGTGGATACTGAGCCGTACTCCCCAAATGGCCCAACCGCTGCTGGAGAAAATTGTGGCCGGCATAGCCCGAAGGGGATACGATGTGTCGCGACTCGTCTATGTGGAGCAGGAGTAGGGGATGAACTTGATGCAGGTATGTTACCTATAATACCTCTTTGTATTGTCCTAAAATCTCGCGTGCCCGTTGCAGTACCTTTTTGGCAAGTGGTTCTACACCTTCAAGCGGGTAGGGAATGCCCATTTCTTTGTATTTGAATATTCCCATTGTGTGGTAGGGGAGCAGTTCGACTTTCTCTACCACACGGTAATTGGCAATGTGGCGTCCTAATGCATTGAGGTCGGCTTCGCTGTCTGTCCATCCGGGTACTATCACATGGCGAATCCATGTAGGGATGCCGCGTCTCTCCAGTTCGTTGAGGAAGCGTAAGGGATTTTCCCCTCGACTGCCAGTTAATTGGGGGTGCAATTCTGGATTGATGGTCTTGATGTCGAGTAGAACCAGCGATGTGTATTCCAGTACGGAGAGGGCATCCTGTGTGCAGAGGATGCCTGATGTGTCGAGGGCTGTATGCAGTCCGGCTTCTGTGCAGAGGCGGAAATATTCGCGCACGAAGGATGCCTGCATCAGCGGTTCGCCTCCTGTCACCGTTACTCCTCCTGAAACGATGAAGCTGCGGTAGCGAATGGTTTCGGCAAAGAGCTCTTCTGGGGTCATCTCGTATTGGCACGATGCTTTGACATCCCACGTGTCGGGGTTGTGGCAATAGCGGCAGCGTAGGGGACAACCCTGCATGAATGTGACGAAACGGATGCCCGGCCCGTCAACGGTGCCGAAACTTTCAAGGGAATGGATGCGGGCTTTCATAAGGGAAATTTTAAAAAGTGCAGGAGTGTAAACAAATGTTTTGACTGTTGTTTGCAATACGATTGTTTACACTCCTGCATTCCTAAAGAATTACAGTGCGTGGTTGATTGTACGTGAAATGACATCCAACTGCTGTTCGCGGGTCAGCTTGGTGAAATTTACAGCATAGCCTGACACGCGGATGGTCAGCTGCGGATATTTCTCAGGATGTTCCATGGCATCCTCCAGCAGTTCGCGATCGAAGACATTCACGTTGAGGTGTTGTCCGCCATCAGGTGTGAAATAACCGTTGAGCAGACCTACCAAGTTTGTCACTTGTGATTCGCGGGTCTTACCCAGCGTGGCGGGTGATATGGCAAAAGTGTAGGAGATGCCATCGTGGGCATGCTGGAAAGGTAACTTGGCTACGGATGAGAGGGCTGCTACAGCACCTTTCACATCACGGCCATTCATCGGATTGGCACCCGGGGCGAACGGTGCACCGGCTGGACGACCGTCGGGAGTGGAACCGGTGTTTTTTCCATAGACTACATTGCTGGTGATGGTCAGTATTGACTGTGTGGGCACAGCATGACGGTAGGTTTCGTGCTGACGCAGATACTCCATGAAACGTTCGGTGATATCCACGGCAATGCTGTCTGTGCGTTCGTCATTGTTTCCAAAAGGAACATAGTCGCCTTCACGCTCAAAATCTACGGCCAGACCTCGCTCATCACGGATGATGCGCACCTTGGTGTCGCGGATGGCAGCAATGGAGTCGGCCACAATGGAGAGGCCGGCAATGCCTGTGGCACGGATACGCTCCACATCTCCGTCGTGTAGCGCCATCTCATAAGCCTCGTAGGCATACTTGTCATGCATGTAGTGGATAATCTTCAGGGCATTCACATATACCTTAGCCAACCAACGCATCATTTGCTCAAATTTGGGCATGAAATCGTCGAGGGTCAGATATTCACTTGTAATCGGCTCGTATATTGGGGCTATCTGCTCACCTGTGCGCTCATCGCGTCCGCCGTTGATGGCATAGAGCATACATTTGGCCAAATTGGCCCGTGCACCGAAGAACTGCATCTGTTTGCCAATCTTCATGGGTGATACACAGCAGGCAATGCCGTAATCGTCACCATAGTCGGGACGCATCAAATCGTCGTTCTCGTATTGGATGGCTGAAGTGTCGATGGAAACTTTGGCACAGAATTTTTTCCAGTTTTCTGGTGAAGCTTGAGCCCAAAGTACTGTCAGGTTAGGTTCGGGAGCAGGCCCCAAATTATACAAGGTATGGAGGAAGCGGAACGAAGTCTTTGTCACCAATGTACGTCCGTCCAATCCTTGCCCACCCAACGATTCGGTCACCCATACGGGGTCACCTGAAAAGAGGTCATTGTATTCCGGTGTACGGAGAAAACGTACGATGCGCAACTTGATAATCATCTGATCGACCAGTTCCTGAGCTTCTGCTTCCGTGATTTTTCCTTCGTGGAGATCTTTTTCAATATAGATGTCAAGGAACGTGGAGACACGCCCGATGGACATGGCTGCACCGTCTTGATCCTTCACTGCACCGAGGTAAGCCAAATAGACAAACTGTACGGCTTCGCGGGCATCCTGTGCCGGACGGGTTACATCGAAACCATAAGCTGCACACATTTTTTCGAAACTTTTCAGTGCACGTATCTGTTCAGAGGTTTCTTCGCGTTGCTGTACAATCTCGTCTGTGATTTCTTGTATGTCAAGGCGTTTGAGAAAACGCTTTTTTTCCTCAATGAGGTTGGCCGTACCATAGAGAGCTACACGGCGGTAATCACCGATGATGCGTCCGCGTCCATAAGCATCGGGCAGTCCGGTGATGATGTGTGAATGGCGTGCAGCCAGTATCTCTTCGGTATAGGCAGAGAAGACGCCTTCGTTGTGTGTCTTGCGGTATTTGGTGAAAATTTCTTTGGTCATCGGGTCGAGCTGATAGCCATAAGCCTTCAGTGCATTCTCTACCATGCGGATTCCTCCTTTAGGGAAGATTCCGCGCTTCAGTGGAGCATCGGTCTGCAATCCCACTATCACCTCGTTTTCGCGGTCAATATAGCCCGGGCCATAAGTCTCCAGGCTCTGTGGAAGCCTTGTCTCGGCATCCAACACACCTTTTTCCCTTTCGATTACGAAGAGTTCGGTCAGTTTGTTCCACACTTTGCGAGTTTTGTCTGAGGCACCCGTCAAGAACGAATCGTCACCTTCGTAAGGAGTGTAATTGTTCTGGATAAAATCGCGTACATTGATTTCTTCTTTCCAAAGATTCCCTTTGAAGCCAGGCTGAATGTCCTTTAATTCCATGTCTTAAATGATTCGTAATTTAATTGTGAATAAAATAGTAGGTGATGCAAAGGTACTGCTTTTTATCGGAATGAAAGCAAAACTTTGCAAGAGATTTACGAACTGAAATCAAATTGTGACACATTGCAAAGACGATATGGCAAAATGGGGAGTTTATTGCACGGTGTCTTTGTCAAATGATTAATGTGGTGATGTCTTCGGCTTTTTCTACTAACCAAGTGGGAGAGAACTTTTCCAACTCTTCTTTGGGGCGGAATCCCCACAAGACACCAATGCTGTCTATGCCTGCATGGAGAGCTGTCTGCATATCCACTCCTGAATCGCCGATGTAAACAACTTGTTCCAAGGGGGTGGGGGTGATATGCAGAATGTCATGTACTATCTGAGGGTGAGGTTTGACGGGGATTCCCTCGCGTTGGCCAAAGACGGCAGCGAAACGGATGTGTGGAAAATAGTGTGCAACGAGCCGTTCTGTAGCATGCTGGTATTTGTTGGAAGCTACCGCAAGTTGGAGACCATGGGCCTGCAATTCTTCCAACAGGTTGCTTATGCCCGGATAAGGTTTGCTGAAATCTGCATTGTGCCGGTCGTAATAAGGCAGGAATAATGATCGGATGCGCAGAACGTTCTTTTCGTTCCGTTCAGATTCGGGCAAAGCCCGTTCAAACAATTTGTTGATACCATTCCCTACAAAAAAACGGTAAGCCTCGGTCGTATGGGTTGGATAACCACAAGCTGCCAGTGCCTGATTGGTACTTTGTGCCAAATCTGCAATAGTGTTGAGCAGTGTGCCATCGAGGTCAAATATGGCCAACTTCTTCTTCATAAGATTCCTTCCTTTTTTGCGATACTTATCTTTCAGTTGTGATGCGTATCCCGGCCCGTTCACAATCGGCTCCCATGGGGGGATTCTGTTTGTACAACTCAATCTTGATGCCTTTGATAGGTGGGAAGTCGCGATAAAGCCTGTGCACTATGCGTCCGGCTACATGTTCCAGCAAACGGCTGCTGATGGCCATCTCTTCCTTAACGGCTTCATGGATGTCTGCATAGCTCACTGTGTCTTCAAGTTCATCGGTTTCGAGGGCATGGGTGAAGTCGGTCCGGATTTCCAGATTTACGTAGAAGCAGGCTCCCACCTCTTGTTCCTGGGGCAATACCCCATGGTAGGCAAAAAAGCGTAATTGCGGCAGTAGAATGACCGATTCTGTCAGTTTCATACCAATTCTTTGACAAACAGATAGATGAAATATCCACAAGCTACAAATTTCAACACTGTGCCAACAAAGAAGCCGATGACGGCTCCGATACCGGCTTTCAGTGCGTTATGTTTGTCACTCCCATCACGTACAGCTCCTAATACAGCACCCAAGAAGGGACCAACGATGAGACCGAGAGGCAGGAAGAACAGGCCGACAATGGTACCGATGAGGCTGCCCCAATTGGCCCAACGTCCTGCACCGCTGTATTTGGCTCCCAACATGGGGGTGATGTAGTCGAGCACGAGCACAACCACTACGATGATACCTCCAACTATCAACTCCCATGCTGAAAACTGTGCCCTGTCTGTGAAGTGAAGCAGCAAGACACCGATATAGCTTAAAGGGGGGCCGGGCAGCATGGGGAGAATGCACCCCAACAGCCCGACCACCAGTGCGATGATTCCTAATATGATAAGGATAGTATCCATTTATTTTTTCGTTACACGGAACCAATCTACATCTACCCAACCACCATCATTGGTGAGCATATGAGGACGGGTACAGAATGTTCCCATTTTGGCTCCAATCCATTGGCCCTCGCGTACACGGAAAGGTTGACCCAATTTCTGGAACTTCTTACCATCGGTACTGTAGCTGAATTCGCACATTACTACGCGGTCACCCTTGTCCGCAAAAGCTTTCTTTTCGGTGGCATCGGTCTTGAACTGGGCTTTCAGATAGACTGTACCATCAGCGAGGTTGACACTTTCATTCACTTTTTCGCTTTTCCCCTTATCTGCTTTGTAGCACTCCACTTGTGAGAGTACCAGACCGTTATCGGTGTTTTCTAATGCCAAAGCGGCATAGTCGCGTCCCATCACAACAAGGCCAGTACGTTCTCCCTTGTATTTTTCGCTGGGAGCGAAGGTCAGCTTCATGGTTGCGGCAAAATTGAAAGCCGGAGTTTTCTGAAGCAGCAGGTTTGCTACGTCCCACAAGCTTTTGTAATCCTCCACTACCGGGTAAGAGTAGAGTCGCATATACCCTTTGTCTCCTGCGTAGTATGCCCACAACTCGTTGATATTGGCATGCCATTGCCATTGCTTTCCTAACGTCATACCGTTGAATTCGTCACTCTCTTGCGGGGTCTGTATGGGATAAGTCTTGCCGACATTAGGCTTCTTGTATGTCAGAACGGGTTCGCCACATCCGTCACCATCCTTATCCACACCGATGACAGGCCAACCGTCTTTCCATGTCATAGGCTGCAAATGTACGAGACGCCCATAAGCACCTACATCCTGGAAATGGAAAAACCAGTGTTCTCCAGTCGGAGTATCAACCCATGCACCTTGGTGCGGGCCATTGATGGTTGTATTTCCTTGTGCCAGCACTGTCTTGCATTCGAATGGGCCATAGGGGTTGTCCGCACGCTCTACAACCTGCCATCCGGTAGCCACACCTCCGGCGGGATGGAAGAGGTAATACTTGCCATCATGCTTGTGTATCTTGGCACCTTCGCATGTAGGATGGTCGATATGTCCATCGAAAATGATGCGGCTCTGTGTGGTGGCTTCCAATGTCACGGGGTCAAGCTCGCAGACGGCCAGAATGCTCTTCAGACCTGCGCGACTACCAGCATAGGCATGATAGAGATAGACTTTTCCGTCATCGTCCCACAGAGGGCAGGTATCTATAAGCCCCTTGGCTGGCTTGATGAGTTTGGGAGCCGTCCATGTGCCTCGCGGGTCTTTGGCGCTCACCATGTACGCACCCTGGTCAGGATCTCCCCAAAAGATGTAGAATGTATCATTGTGGTGGCGTATGGCCGGTGCCCAAACCCGGTTGCCGTGTTCAGGTCGTTCAGGAGTCTCTACTGGAGGCAATGTGTGTGCCACTGCATGACCTATGATGGTCCAGTTCACCAAATCCTTACTATGCAGAATGGGCAGTCCGGGCAGACAGTTGAAACTTGATGCTGTCATATAGTAGTCATCACCTACCCGGCAGACATCCGGATCGCTATAGTCGGCACAAATGATAGGGTTATGATATTTGCCGTTGCCCATGTCGGCTACCCATACTTCAGACACGTAGTTTTGGTCTTGGGCTGTTCCGTTTTCAGATACTGCAAGTCCGGCTATGGCCATCAGTGCATATCCCAGCATGTTTTTTTTCATGTATTTTCTTGGCTTAATTGTTATTGATATGTTTGTTATTTGTTCAGCGTACAGCTATTTCGGCTATCTTTATTACCACTTGCATTGCCTTTTCCATTGATTGGATGGGCACAAACTCGTAGCGTCCGTGGAAGTTCAGTCCTCCGGCGAAGATGTTGGGACAAGGAAGGCCCTTGAAGGAGAGTTGTGCTCCGTCTGTCCCGCCACGGATAGCCTTTACGGTAGGAGTGATTCCGACAGCCGTGATAGCCTCTTTGGCTATATCTATCACATGCATTACCGGCTCAATCTTTTCGCGCATGTTGTAGTATTGGTCTTTCATCTCAAGGGTGACCAACGGCTCTCCAAAGTGATTGTTCACTTGCTCTACCAACGAGGATACTACCTGCTTGCGGGCTTCGAACCGTGTACGGTCGTGGTCACGGATGATATAGCTGACAGTGGTGCACTCTACATCTCCTTGCAAGCCGACAAGGTGGTAGAATCCTTCGTAGCCTTCAGTCGTGGCAGGGGTTTCATCCGCTGGCAGCAGTCCTATCAGGTAATTGGCCACCAACATGGAATTGATCATTTTTCCCTTGGCATATCCCGGATGTACGTTACGTCCTCGTACGGTAAATTTAGCTCCGGCTGCATTGAAGTTCTCAAATTCCAATTCTCCCACCTCACTGCCATCCATGGTATAGGCAAAATCGCAACCGAACTTTTCTACGTCAAATTTATGTGCCCCTAATCCGATTTCCTCATCAGGGTTGAATCCCACTCGGATGCGGCCATGTTTCACTTCCGGGTGCGATTTCAGCCAGTCCATTGCAGTCACAATTTCAGCAATGCCGGCTTTGTCATCGGCTCCGAGCAATGTCCTGCCATCGGTGACGATGAGGTCTTCTCCTTTATGCTTCAGCAATTCAGGGAATTGGTCCGGTGACAGAATGATACCTTCTTCTGCACAGAGTGTGATGTCTGAGCCGTCGTATGCTTCCACTATACGCGGGTTGACGTTGGCACCACTGCAATCGGGACTGGTGTCCATATGGGCAATAAAGCCGATGGTAGGCACCACTTTATCAGTGTTGGCAGGCAGAGTTGCATACAGATAACCGTGTTCGTCCAGCTCTATCTCTTCCAACCCCAGTTCTTCCAATTCGCTCTTCAGGTAGTGTGCAAAGACCATCTGTTTGTCCGTACTGGGGGTGCTTGTCCCCTCTTCGCTCGACTGGGTGTCGAAACTTACATATTTCAGAAATCGTTCTACAAGTGTCATTGTGTATTCAATTGATAGTTTGATAATCGGTTTTGTGCAATGGAAACATCAGAAGTGGCTGCTACCATCGAAACAGTGTGTGCACACCTTGCATTTGGGAAGCCCGATAGCCTTGACGAGAGTCTCCAATGTGTTGAACTTCAGCGACGTCAGTCCGAACCGTTCGGCAATGATCTGTACCATACGGTTGTATTCAGGAGAGCCGGTGGTTGCATATTTGTCCAGATTGGAGTTCTCGTCTCCTTCCAGCTCCTTGATGATGCGGCGGGTTATCAGTTCCAAATCGCTCTTGCTGCTGGTGAATCCGAGGAAAGGACAAGAGTATATCAATGGTGGGCACGCAATGCGCATGTGTACCTCTTTGGCTCCATAGTCGTAGAGTACCTCCACATTATCCCGAAGTTGTGTACCCCGGACGATAGAATCATCACAGAAGAGCAGGCGTTTGTTTTCCAACATGGCCCGGTTGGGAATCAGTTTCATCTTGGCCACAAGGCTACGCATCTCCTGTTTGCTTGGAGTGAAACTCCGTGGCCATGTGGGGGTGTACTTGGTGATGGCACGGTGATAGGGGATGCCTTTTCCTTCCGCATAGCCGAGAGCCATTCCTACACCGGAGTCAGGGATACCACAGGCACAATCCACTTCAGAGTCGTCCGTACGTCCCATTTCCAGACCACAAGTGAATCTGACCTCTTCCACATTCTTTCCTTCGTAGCATGAGACAGGGAAACCGTAATATACCCACAGGAACGAACATATCTGCATCTCCTTCTCCGGTTGGCGTATCTGTTCGATACCTTCAGGTCGCAGGTGCAGAATTTCTCCCGGACCGACAAACCTGCATATCTCATAATCCAGATTGGGCAGGCTGGATGATTCCGAAGTGATGGCATAGGCTCCCTCTTTTTGGCCGATGATGATGGGGGTACGCCCCCATTTGTCGCGTGCAGCAATGATTCCGTCCTCAGTGAGCAGCAGCAGCGAACACGAACCTTTCACCTTATTATATACATTCTCAATTCCCTCTTTGAATGTTTTTCCTTTTACGATGAGTAGGGCGATAAGCTCTGTCGGGTTGGTCTTGCCTGAACTCAGTTCTGCAAAATGGGTGCCTCCGGAAAGCATTTCTCGTTCCAATTCATCGATATTGGCTATTTTGGCTACAGTGACAATGGCAAACCTTCCTAAGTGAGAATTTATCATGATGGGTTGCGGGTCAGTATCACTGATGACACCAATACCGGCATTTCCTGTGAATTTGTCAAGGTCCGGTTCGAATTTTGTGCGGAAATAGGAACTTTCCAGATTGTGTATCGAGCGGTTGAAACCATGTTCTTTACTATATGTGGCCATACCTCCTCGTTTAGTTCCCAAGTGGGAATTGTAGTCAGTGCCGTAAAAAAGGTCTGTCACGCAACTGCGTGTGGAGACTGTTCCAAAAAAACCTCCCATTTGCTTTTGTCGTTATTTTGTATAAAAGATGAAAACTGCGTGCAAAATTACAGAAAACAGCAGAGACAGAGAAAGAATAGTGCTAAAAAAAACATAAAATCCTCCGCAACCGGAAAAAGTATCTTGGTTGCGGGTGAGGAAGGTATCCCTGTTGGTAGCCACACGAAGCACGCTTGACTGACTCACGAAGCACGCTTTGGCCACGCGCGAACCGTACTCCTTAGACCGTATCACTTTGGTGATACAAACGCATCACCCGAGTAATACAATCGCATCACTCGGGTAATAAACACGTATCACCAAGGTTAAATACTTCAAGAAGCAGGCTCTTCGTGCATACGATGCTGGATATGTTTGTAGGTTATACCTTTATCTTTGTAATAGCAGGCTGACATCTTCCCGCAGGCGCTGGTAGAGGGGAGATTCTTTGTAGCCGAGGTGTTTGCGGAGCATGAAGTCTATTCCGCATTGGCTGTGTTGGTAACAGGTAAGTTCGTTCTGCATCTGTGTGTTGTGCTCGGCCAACCGTTTGATTTCTGCTTCCCGTTCGCGGCGGAGCTGGTTGCAGATGGGGGTAAGCAGTTTCATTACCACATTCTCTAACAGGTGATGTCCTTGGATGAACAGATAGGCATTCTCCGGAGTTACGCCTAATGTGCGTAGCTCATCGTGCATGGCTGCCACCTCCTTACGTGCCCGGGGAAAACGGCTTGACAGCCAGTTGAGTTTGTGCTGTACCCGCTTGGCCACCTCTTCCAGCGTCTTCTCCGGATGACGGATGTTCACTTGCTGGTCGATGCGTACGGTATTGTTGAAGTCGGTGATGGAGAAGCGGTTGTAGATGTGTTTGCGGTAGAACCATACCGACCAGACGAAAAGCGGATGGATGGTTTGGGAATAAATCCGCATGAAAGCCGGAATATCTACCGTGACATGGTCGTTGAGGGTGGCCATGACGCACAGATTGTGCAGGCTCTCTGCATAGCATTGGTGATTTTCGATGGCATAGGCATAGGTGTGCAGCACATAGGGATTGTTGATGATTCTGCGTGAAGTGCCTGTAACTCCCTGCAACAGATAGTCGTAGTCCGCATCCACACAGGCTATCATGTGTTGCCCCAAGCCGTTGCCCAAGCGATTCATCAATGCAGCCTTTTTGCCTTTGACCAGTGTCTTCTGCGAGGGGAGCATCACCTGGAAGCAGTGGCTATCGTCTTCAAATTCATCGAGGAGCGAACGCCAGAACAGAACATCATCGTAGCTCTCTACGTAGGCGACGATTTTCTTCTTGGCCCGCTTTGACTTCAGCAGGTTTCCTGCAGCTACATAGCTTGAATTGATGTTTTCTGTCAGTCGTTTGCTCATGTTTCTCTCTCCTGTATGGTGTGTTGCCCGTATTTACAGCTTAGTGATGTCGCTCACCTCCTGTACGGCATCCTGCCAGCCGTTCATGATGAGTGCCGGTGAGTGTGTGGTGAGGATAATCTGTACGTTGGGGTTGAGCTCCCGGATGAGGTCGATGAGCTGTTGCTGCCACTCGATGTGCAACGACACTTCAGGCTCGTCCATAAAAAGGGTGGCATGCTGACCGTCCTGCACGAGCACGGTCAGCAGGATGACGAGCATCTGTTTCTCGCCGGAAGAGAGCAGATAGGGGTGCAACCGCTCGCCGTCCTGCTCAAACAGGATTTCGTTGCTGTCTCTTACGATGCGTTTGTCGGTCTCCTGAAACAGTTGGTCGATGGTATCCTGGAATTTCCGTTTGGGCTCAGATAACAGGGAAGCATTCCTCTGTCCGTCAGGCGTGCCGGAGGTGAGTTGGGCTATGATGCGGTTGCCGATGTTCACCTGATAGTCCAGATAGCGGCGTTGCAGCTGGTAGAGTTGCCAGTCGAGCTCGGTCTTCACATGCTTGTCGGCCATCTTCTCCAACAGGTTGCTGTGCAGTAGCGGACGGTCGAAACTGCGTATCACATCGAACCGGCAGGCTGTAGCCTCTTCCGGCGAAAAGACCAGCTTGACTGTTGACGTCTCCGTGCGTACGGGCGCATTGTCCAACACCCCCAGCGAATGGATGGAGTGATTCAGTATGGTACTTTTACCGATGCCGTTGATGCCGCTCAGTATGTTCACATCGGGGCGCAAGTCCCACACGATGTCTTTCCGTCCCCAAAGGGCATTGATCTCTATCCGCTGTATGTAATCGGCAAATTGTTTCATGTTCTTGTACATTTTGAATCTGTGTGTGCAAATTTAACTATTTTCTCTATCGCGTACGAAAAAAAAGACAGAAGATTTTCTTTTTTACCCAATATTTTATGATTTTAATAGAATATCTGTATCTTTGCACCCGACAAAGTTTGTATATTGACTTGAGATAGTGGTAAGTAATTAGAGAGACATATCGATGAAGAGCAAAGAGAGCCTACTGAAGAAAAGCAACGATGCCGACCTGCTGACCCTCATCCTGGACACCGTGATGGAGCACTTGCCTGCCTCTATCGTGGTGAAGGACATTGAGAGTGGGTTTAAATACATCTACCGTAACAAAGAATCGTTCAACCGAAATATTCCCATTCAGGATGCGGTAGGGAGAGACGATTTTGACTTTCATCCGCAAGAGGTGGCCGAGCGCAAGCGCCGGCAGGACATGGAATTGGCACGCACGGGAGTAGAGTTGCACTGGGTGGCTGAGGAGTTTGACAGACAAGGAAAACCACTCTATCTCGACAAACGTAAGATGCGCATCGATGGTGAAGACACTCCGCCCGTGCTACTCTCCATCGAATGGGACATCACCGATATGGAACTAATGAAGCGTAAATTGGCAGCTGCCAAGGAAAAGGCCGAGACTTCTGACAAACTGAAATCAGCATTCCTTGCCAACATGAGCCACGAGATACGTACTCCGCTCAACGCCATTGTAGGATTTTCGCAGTTGATAGCCGAAACGGACAATCATGATGAGCGTGCAGCCTATTACTCCATTGTGGAAGAGAACAGCGAACACCTGTTGCAGTTGGTCAATGAGATTTTGGATCTTTCCAAAATTGAAGCAGGGATGACTACATTCGACATACGTCCTGTCAGTCTGCACAGTATCTGTCGCAGCGTACATGATATGATGTGTCTGCGATGTCCTGAAGGGGTGGAGTTGTGCCATGTACCTTCTGATAAAGCTGTGGTGGTGAATGCTGATAAGGGGCGTGTGACACAGGTAATCACCAACATCATAGGCAATGCGTTCAAATTTACCTCACAAGGCAGTGTGAGCTATGGCTATCGTTTGTCGGAGACCGCTCCGGATATGGTGGAAATCTATATCAGGGATACCGGTTCGGGTATTCCTGATGACAAGTTGTCCCAAGTGTTCGACCGCTTTGTCAAAGCTAACGACAATGTACAGGGTACCGGCTTGGGGCTGAGCATCAGCAAGACCATTGTCGAACGTTTGGGTGGAAGCATAGGGGTAACCTCCCGTTTGGGTGAGGGAACCACTTTCACATTTACTTTGCCTCTCTCTGACGAACCTGCTGTGTCTGATGCTGATGACTTGGTTGTCCCCTGACACCGTTAATACGGGAAAAGTAGCGGGAGTACCAATATCATCACTACAGCCATGATGAGTTGCAAGGGGAGTCCCACCTTGACGTAATCCATGAATGTGTATTGTCCGGCAGGCATCACCAATGCATTGGGTGGGGTGCTGAAGGGAGAAGCAAAACACATGCTGGCAGCAACTGCTACGGCAAACAAGAAAGGATAAGGACTGACACCCACCTGTATGGCTGAGGCCATGGCGATAGGCGACATCAGTACGGCAGTTGCGGTGTTGCTGATGAACATGGTCATCAGTGATGTGGTGAAGTAGATGCCGGCCAATAGGGCAGTAGGACCGAACCCCCCGAGACTGTTTACCAGACTGTTGGAGATATATTCGCTGACACCGGTCTTTTCCAATGCAAGCGACATGGGCATCATGGCTGCAATGAGGACAATGCTTTCCCAATTGATGGTCTTGTAAGCGGCCTCCACGTTCCGGAAACAGCCGGTAAGCACCATTAGCAGACCTGCTATCATGACGGCTGTTACAGGGGCTATCGGAATAAAGTCGAACATCATCATAGCTATCATCAGCACCATGATAACGGCTGCCAAAGGAGCCTTGTAGTCAAGTGTCACCTTGGCTGCCTCGGCCAAAGGTTGTCCCAATACTACCCAATCTTCATCTTCTTGAGTCAGGCTGGCGATGTTTCCCCAAGTGCCTTGCACCAGCAGTACGTCGCCCGAGTGCATACGCACATCCTTCAGACCATGCAGCATGTATTCTCCTTTGCGGCGGATGCCTATGACGTTGATGTTGAATCTCTGCCGGAAATTGGAATCAATGAGCGTGCTGTTAATCAGCTTGCTGGAAGGCATCAATACAATTTCTGCCATGCCTATATCGTAGAAGTCGAGCACACTGCGTCCTCCCTGTTCTTTCAGTAGGGTGTCATCCAACAGCGGGGTTTGGTATTCATTGGCAAAATGTTCGGCTTTCTCGCGTGCCCCCATCAGATAGAGGATGTCCCCTGCCTCCAAAGGGGTGGAGGGGTCTGCCATACTCTGGCTGACGCTCTTTACCAATTTGCGGTGTTTGCTCTGGCTTTCCCGGCGAATCTCGAATATGGTCACCCCGAAGCGACGGTGTACGTCCAGCTCGGCAGCAGTCTTACCTATCAGGGTCGAGCCCTTCTTTACCTGAAGCCGGCTGAGATTGGAGGTTAATTGGTATTCGTCAACCAACTCGTTGAGCGACTTTCCTTTCCGTCCTCTTGTATTCTCTTTGTTCTTTTTGCCGGACAAAAAGTATTTGGTGAGCGGAAGCAGAACCAAAGTGCCCACTGCCACACACACTAAACCTACTGGGGTGAAAGAAAAGAAATCCAAAGGCTCGAAACCTCCGGCAGTCAGAGTTTCCTGAATCACCAGGTTGGGCGGTGTACCGATGAGGGTCATCATGCCTCCCATGCTGCTGGCAAATGCCAAGGGCATGAGCAAACGGCTGACATTGGCGCCTGCACCGGCGGCCATGCTGACTACAATGGGAAGCATCAGTGCGACTGTACCTGTGTTGCTGACAAAAGCTCCGATAGCGGCTGTGCCAATCATTACCAACAGGAAGAGGCGAAGCTCGCTTTTGCCCGCCAACTTCAGCAGACTACCTCCGATGATTTTGGCCAATCCTGTCTGGAAAATGGCACCACCTACCACAAACAACCCGACCATCATAATGACCGTAGAGTTGGAAAAACCCGACAAGGCTTCAGCCGGAGTCAGGATGTTGAACATGAGAAGCAGCACCAATGCACACAGTGCCACCATGTCGGACCGCATTCGTCCGCTTACGAAGCCTACTACAGAGAGGGCGAGGATAATTAAAGTCGTCAGCACGGTTATTTATTCATTATTAGAAGTCAAAAGAGTTAAAGCCCGAAAGAACGATACCCCCTTTAGCTTCTCTAACTCCTTATTTTTTATTCTTCATACATTTTATCAATCACTTTGGCGTAGTTTTTGTTCACTGCCTGACGCTTAATCTTTAGTGTGTTGGTGAGTTCGCCACGTGCCATGCTGAATGGTTCGGGAAGCAGAGTGAAACGTTTTACCTGCTCATAGTGGGCAAACTGTTGTTGCAACGTGTCGATACGCTCTTTCATCATGCCGATGATTTGGGGATGCGCCAGCAATTCGTTCAATGAGGCATAAGTGATGTCCTTCTCCTTGGCATATTGCTCCAATAAGTCGTACTGTGGAATGATTAGTGCCGAAACGAACTTGCGTTGGTCTGCAATGATGGCAATCTGGTCGATGTATCGATCGACGGAAAGTTTGGTTTCCAGAGCCTGAGGTGACACATATTTGCCGTTTGACGTCTTGAAGAGGTCTTTGATGCGCTCGGTCAGGAACAGTTGGTTATTTTTGATGTATCCGGCATCGCCCGTGTGGAACCATCCTTCCCTGTCGATGGCTTCAGCCGTTGCTTCACTCTTCTTATAATAACCTTTGGTGATGGTTTTTCCGCGAAGCAGAATTTCATTATTCTCACCGATTTTCACTTCCACATCGGGCATGATTGTTCCCACGGATCCTATTTCAAACCCCTTGTTCAGGAAGCAGGATACAGTGGCACATGATTCGGTGAGTCCGTAACCTACAATCATGTTGATACCTACAGCATGCACAAACTCACAAATCTCATCGGGCACAGCTGCACCGGCCACGGGGAAGAAGTTCCCATTTTCTATACCGATGGTTTTTTTCAACAAGGCATAGATGGTCTTTTCATAGAATTTATATTTCAAGTGGAGCATCAGGGGAGGACGTTTGCCCAAACGTATATAGTCGAGGTTGTGTATTTTCCCTACGCGAATGGCATCCAGCATCAGTTTTTTCTTGATACCGCTCTCTGACGCTATCTTCTCGTTTACTCCCGAATACACTTTTTCCCAAAAACGGGGAACACTGCACATTAGTGTGGGGCGTACTTCCTTAATAGTGGAAGCAATTTCTGCCGGCTTCAAGTTGAGGCATACTATCACTCCTTTGTATAAACAATAATAGGTCCATGCACGCTCGAATACGTGGGTCAGTGGCAGGAAGCACATGGATACATCCCGATCCGACATATCCGTCAGGCGGATGTCGTGTATGCGGATAATCTCTTCGTAGGTGGAGTGGTGCAACATGACCCCCTTCGGCTCGCCTGTAGTGCCGCTGGTGTATAAGATGTTGGCCAAATCGTCTGATGATGCGCTGGAAATCCGCTCGTCCAATACTGTTTGGTGGGGAAGTCCTTCGCCTAAATGCAAAAACTCGTCAAAATAGATGGAGGTGGTGTCCCGTTCGTGTTTTTGGATTTTCCGGTCGAAAAGAATCAGTTTCTCTAACGAAGGGCAAATGCCTAGTACGCTGAATGCCGTATCGTACTGGTATTGTTCGCCTACAAAAAGGAAACGAATCTGGGCATCATCGACAATGTACTTTACCTGTGCAGCCGAACTTGTCGCATAGAGAGGAACAGATACCGTCCGATTGGCCAGTCCTGCCAAATCAGCATACAGGCATTCGGGCTTGTTCTGTGAAAAAATGCCGATGTTCTCTTGTTCTCTTATTCCTATCTCTACGATGGCATGGGAGGTCTGACGAACCACATCGCTCAGTTTGCGCCATGTCACAGACACCCATTGGCCGGTGTCATAATCTCTATACTTCAAAGCCGTACGATGCTCGTATTTATCGGCTTGTTGGTGTATCATCGTGCCCAAAAGAGTACTTTCCATACGCTCTTATTATTCTTTGTGGTTTGCTGAAATTGTTTGCAAAGATACTGTTTTATTTGCAATTAACTGTATTGTGAAGGGATAAAAGTTTCTTTGGTAAGAAAAGATTTGCGGAATAATTGTCTGTATTCTTGGTCTTTTCACCATAAAGTGCTACCTTTGCTTCCAAAATCAGATTATTGACCTTGAACGATAATAGCCAAAATAATGGAAATGCAAGGAGTACAACAGAATCACTCTGTTTCGGGTGAAGAGGGAATGTCAGCGGTAACTCACCCTACACAATCACAAGAGTCTCAAGTCTGTCCTCATTGTGGTACGGTGAATGAAGGGGATGCCCTTTTTTGTGAAGAGTGTGGTACTCCCTTGGGGCATTCGCGTCTTTGTCCCTACTGCCGGCAACCCCTTGATGTGTTGGCCGACTTCTGTGAGCATTGCAAAACTTATATCAATCGCAATCGCTGCTCTTTCTGTGGAGCGGAAATAGCTGAAGAAGATGCTTATTGTCCGGAGTGTGGTTGTGCACGGGAGGGAATCGTTTGTCCGGCCTGTCACACACGAAGTCCGTTTAGCTACTGTCGTGTATGTGGTATCCCTTTGACAGAGGAGGCGCAGAGGCAGAGTCGCTTGGCACAGGAGGAACCCATGTGGACGCAGATGACTGAATTGGCTTCGGATATTGAGAATCTGATGAAAATAATCCCTACTGATACTCCCAAGCAAATGGACCGTAACCAACAAAATGAGGAATTGTGCAGGCGTGTCCGTGATTTGCTGGGATGTGAAGACCCGATAGGCGGTCGGCGGGATATTACGTTGCGTCTGGGGGAAACAAGTGAAGAAATTGCAGGCCGGATGGCAGCCAAGCGGCGCGAGTTGCAGCAGTTGTTGGACGCGGCAGCAGCGCTCCCTCAAGAGAACCCGGTGGCAACGCGTAATTATGTGATGGCGCGTAAACCGGCTTCGACAAGAATCGGTTGGAAATGTAATTTCAAACAGGTGGTGCACAGTAGCCCTTGTGGATGTGCTTGTCCGCAATTGGGTGGCAAATGGGTTGTGCTTACCCCCGATATAAAAGTAGAGGATGACTATTGAGAATGACAGTAGGATGACAGCGAAGTCGCATAAAACAATGACTGATGTCACTGAGCGGCCCACGGACGGACAGACGGAACGTCTGTCGGAAGAGAAAACGGGCGCAAGGCAGAAAGACTGGATGGCCTCTTCTATGACAGGAGAGGCGAAAGCAACTTTCGTGCTTGGAGGCAAAATATACCAAGAGGTGAGAACCCTTTCGCAATCATCTGGTGAAGCACAGGTGTTACTTGTCAGAAATGGCGACAGATTGGCAGTGCTCAAATTGTACTATCCCGGTTATGTGCCGGAAGAGGGAGTGTTGCAGGTTGTCTGGAACATGGATTTTGAACTTGTGGTTCGCCTGTTTGATTATGGACATACAGTTGTGGGTGGGGTGCTCCGTGAATATGAATTGATGGAATGGCTGGAGGGTATTTCATTGGCCGACTATAGCCTTAGAGAAGATTTTGCCCAATTCCGGCGGATAGCTCTTTCTGCAGCAGCTTCACTGGCTTTCTGTCATAATTACGGTCTGATACACAAAGATGTGAAATTGGGCAATTTCCTTTTTCGGGATAAGGAGTGCACCAATCTGGTGTTGACTGATTTCGGAATCTCTACGCTTGTCGGGGAGGAAGAGACCCTCCATCGGACCACTCAGGCACGTACTCCATTGTACGCGGCTCCTGAAATGTATGACAACGTCATTGATGGCGAGGTGGAATTGACTCCAAAGGCTGATTATTATTCGTTGGGTATTGTCCTATTTTTCCTTTGGCTCGGGAAAAACCCTTTCAGTGGTAACGAAAGGTCCATGATGAGGCTCAAGAGTGAAGGTAAACTGCCTAATCTTGATTCCCTTCCTGATAATGTACGCAGGTTGGTGCGCGGACTGACGGTGGTGAATCCTGAAAAACGCTGGGGGTACAATGAGGTGGAACGTTGGTTCAAGGGAGAGGAAGTAGAAATAGATGAAAGCTCCATCTATTTGAAATACAAATCTTTTATTGTCGATTCCGAGAAAAATGTGTTGGCGGCTAATGCCCAGGAACTGGCTGAGGCTCTCGGCACACGCAAGCATTTGGGCATCAAGTATCTTTATGGTAAATTGATTTCAGCTTGGTTAGAAGAGTGTGGCAATCGTAAGATGGCTGTAGAGTTGGATGATATTGTGGACAAAAGGTATCCGCACGATCCTGAAGCCGGATTTCAGGCGGCTCTATATACACTTGACAACAAACTGCCTTATACTGACTCAAAGGGGAATGTCTGCACGAATGTGCATGAGGTGGTGATGGCCATGCTCTCCAATATGAATGATTACAAAGTGCGCTTGCAGGACCCTCATCATCCGCTTTACATTTATTTGGAGATGACCACCGAATTGGAGGTCGGACGGTTGAAGGAGTATTTCAGTACGGATAATCCTGACATCGCTTTTTGGCGGATGATTTTTGAGATAGATGATACGGTGCCTTTTTTGCCGGACAAACCTTCTGGAACCATTGACGAGATTGTCTGTTCCTTTGCTGATATGCTCTGTTCTGATGACCAATGGCTTTCTCTAACGGATGGACGATTGCTCTCGTGGCTTTATTACAAGTGTGACCCCTTGGTCTATGTCGAGTTGAAAGAGATATATGACCGGCATTTGCCGCATACCCGTTCGCAGGCCTATCGTGTGCTGTACAAATTAAAGAAAGGAGTCGGTTTCGACCTGCATGATGCAACTACACGTACGCAAGTGGCGATGCTGATGGGAGAGGCTTTGGTCAGGACTCAATTTCTTGATGAAGAGGAGTTCTGTTTGCAGATGGCTGAATTCATAGATTCCGAAGGACGTTTGCTTTTTTATGCAGACATCTGTGGCTGGAGGGATGTGGCTGCACTGCATCGGATAACTTTTGACCTTCATGCCAGTCAGCATACCAACCGTTATGGAGTTTATGATATACGGACAGCAGCTTATCGCTTTTGTGCCGCTTTAGGAGCTGTTCCGGTTTATTATTTACGTTCCAATGGACAAATCATAGGAACGTTGGAACAATATCGGGCAATGGATGTGAAACTGTTGCGTGATGAGATGGACAATGGGTGTCTGAAGCAATGGCTGACGGTTTTCTTCCATGAGAATCCGATGGAAAGTTTTGATGAGAAGTACAGTTACGAACAAGCATTGGCTGACTATCTGCAGGAGGTGGGACATGCCAATCCGGATGATATCCATTATCGGCGTTTCAGACAAGCGTGTGAGGAGGGCAGGCAGATGTTGGTGACTTCACGTATGAGGGGTTCCCATATCCATCGACGTGAGAAGATGTTGTCCGGCTCTTTTATAGGGCTGTCGGTATTGCTTTGTCTGTTGCTGCTTTGTTTCGGCTATTCCAATCCGACACTATTTTTGGCAGAGGCTCCTTTTGCTGTTGGGCTTCCGGTCGGAGGAATGCTGATGTTAGTGGCAGCATCCTGGAGCTATTTTCATGGAAACGGAATTTTAGGGACATTGCTTTACGGTCTCTTTGGAGCAGCAATCGGTCTTTTGCCTGTTTGGTTGCTTCGAGGTATAGGAGACGGACATCCTCATTGGTTGGCTGTTTGTTCTGTTCTGATGGTGCTCGGATGTATGGGGTGTGCCATGTGGATGGGGCAGAAAAAATTCCTTTATCGCTATGGTGATTTGAAACCTCTGATGCAAGAAAATATCCATTCGACACTGCTTGATCCGCTCTATTTTACCTATCGCCAACGTTCTTCTCAGTTTAAAGGTTCGACTTACAAGACGCTTGAAGATGCTATCGCTGTGATGAATGCAACGCGGGTGGAACTGTTCGTACACTATCTTTTGTGGATTGGGCTTGTGTTGGTATTGACATTACTTTTTGTTGCTTTTCATGCAGATTTGTTTGATGTAGAGGTGCCCGATACGACATCTTTGCGGAACAAACTGAATGAATTGTTCAAGATGTTTTTTGAGAATGAATCTCCATCTTTTCCATATAATCCGTAAAGTGTAAAGAATAACAATCAGAATAATGAACTGTGCGCATTGTAAAAAAGTGAATCGTGAAAAAGCCCGCTACTGCAAGTGGTGTGGTTCTCCCATTATGGCGCATTCCAATCCCTTGGACAAGTTGGTAGGACTGGTGGAGGTAAAGGAGCAGATGAAGCATGTCGTGGAAACTTTTATACATTTGAAGGAAACAGATGCGACGCGTGACATCAGGATTAATATCAATGCAATTATCATAGGAGAAACGGGGACGGGTAAAACGGCTATTCCATATGCATTGCGCGACTATCTGGAGAGTCGGGGCATATTGAGAAAACCGAAGTTGAAAGTGGTCGATGCCGTTGATTATGAGCGTTTCGTAGAGCGCTGGGATGAGAATGTCAGCGAAGTGCAAGGGGGGATTCTTTTTTTTGACAACGTGCAGAAACTCTTGCCGGACAGCTATTCAAAGAATGTCAATCCGCTTGACAAACTCTTCATAGAGATGGACCGTTGGCACAACGACCCCATTGTTGTATTGGCTGGATTGCCTGGAGGTTTGGAGGAATTTTTGGAGAATAATCCTGTAGTGAAGAGTCGGTTCCGATATTTGTTCCGTTTGCCGACATTGACTGCGGAGGAAATTCACGAACTGTGTTTGCGTACGTTGCACGAGCGGTATGCCATAAATGGACTCTCATCCGCAGCTTCGGAGAAATTGATGAGGCAAATCAGGTATGAAATGAAGACGCGTGATGACAATGCACATCATGCCCGAGCCAAAGCTGAAGATCTTTTTACTGCCTATATTAGTCATCCTCCACGATTGCCAGGGGAAATTCAGGAAGAGGACATCGTTGGTTACGTGCCTCCTGTGCGTACGGTGGATGATATATTGACAGAACTTGATGCGTATATAGGCATGGAGAGTGTCAAACAGGAAATAAGGGAAATGGCAACCTATATCAGCCTGTTGATGCAACGGGGAGAGAAAACGTCTGTTGCGGGGAGACACTATGTCTTCACGGGTAATCCGGGGACGGGAAAAACTACAATGGCGCGCATCATGGCGGATATATTCAAAGCTCTTGATGTCGTGTCACGTGGACAACTCATTGAAGCGGACCGAAGCCGATTGGTGGCCGGATATGTCGGACAGACAGCCATCAAGACGAATCAGTTGGTGGATTCTGCATTAGGTGGAGTACTTTTTATAGATGAGGCTTATACTCTTGTGCAAGGCGACAATGACACTTTCGGTAAAGAGGCATTGGATACGTTACTCAAACGATTGGAAGATGATCGGGGTAAGTTTGTCTGTATTGTAGCTGGATATACGCGAGAAATGCACTCTTTCATTGATGCGAATCCTGGGTTGAAATCACGCTTTACCAAAACCCTTTATTTCGAAGACTATTCTCCGTCAGAACTCTCTTCCATATTTGTAAGTATGGTACAGAAGGACAAGTTTGTTCTTTCTGAAGATGCGCAAAAGGCATTGCTTCACCACCTTGAACGTGTACATTCCATGCGCGACCGTAATTTTGGTAATGCCCGCGAGGTCCGCAAACTTTACGAACAGGCTGTCGCCAATCAAAGCAAGCGCTTATCCGGACTGATAGGAACTCCCGGATTTACTCAGGAGATGATGTACAGGCTGACAATCGGAGATGTTTTGGGAGAAGAGGAAAAGAAACCCAAAACACTTGATGAGGTGATGAAAGAATTGGATGAATTTGTGGGCATGAACTCAATCAAAGAGTCCATCAGAAGATTGGCCATGCAAGTGATTTTCATGCAACAACGTCTGAGTCTGGGAATAGGGAAATCCGAACCGATGGCTTTGAATATCATACTGACCGGTAATCCGGGGACAGGAAAAACATCGGTAGCACGCAAGATGGGAGAAGTGTTTAAGGCCATTGGATTGCTGCCTACGGATAAGGTGGTAGAGGCCGATCGTAACCAAATGGTAGGGAAATACATGGGCGAGACACCTAAATTAGTGAATGCTTTGTGCGATCAGGCGATGGGAGGTATTCTTTTTATAGATGAAGCGTATACATTGTATGATGCCGATGGAAGTGGAGGAGACAAATATGGGAAGGAAGCTGTGGAAGCATTGATGAAACGTATGGAAGACGACCGGGGCAAATTAGTTGTCATTGCTGCTGGGTATCGGAAGGAGATGGAGGACTTCATGCAGGTGAATCCAGGCCTTGAAAGTCGTTTTACCCATAAACTGAACATTGAGGATTACACCGTGTATGAGTTGGTCGAGATTTTCCGCACTTTGGCAGAAAGAAAACAGTATATCCTTTCTGAGTCGGCCGAGGCTACATTGATGGAACGTGTGCATGAACTCTATACCAACAAAAACCGTCATTTTGGCAATGCTCGTGAAATGCGCAGACTTTTTGATGCAACCGTACAGCAACTCTCCATGCGGGTAGCTTCTCTTCCACCGGAAGGTCTGACCCAACGGGATTATCAGGTGATAGAATCGCGGGACATACTTGGTGGTGTCTTTGCAGGATGAGAAGAATCGTATCTTAATTTGAAATAGATGTAGAACAAGAAACGAATATATGAATTGTCCGAAATGTAAAGCTGAGATAGACTCAGATTCTTATTACTGTGACCAATGTGGACAGGAAATCCGATATTGTCAAAGTTGTCATCGGCCAGGTAAAGGAAACCGATGTACGGCCTGTGGAGGTCGTATGTTGTCAGCTGTAGAATATTTCCATCAACCTTCTTTTGCTCCGATGGTGACTCCTATAGCTTCAGGTGTTGGTGGGGCAGAGCTTATAGTGGAGAGTTCCACGACTTTGAAAGCTCCCACTTCTACCCGTTTGCTACTGGCTAACGGTTTGCTCGGAATATCTTTGGAAGGAGTGGATGGAGCTGTTCTTGGTCGCAGACAGGGTATCTATCAATCCCAATTAGCCCGTTTCCCTTATGTCTCAGGGGCACATGCACAGTTGAAGTTCGAAGCATTACAAAATCATTGGACTGTTACTGACATGAATTCATCCAATGGTACTCGATATAATGGGGAGCCTCTCTCACCTGGAGTCCCCTGCAGATTGGAACAAGGAGCAACTTTGCAGTTGGCCAATGTATTACTTACAGTCACCATACAATAGTAAAAAAAGGAGTGATGTACATAGATATTAAGGCGCAAAGTCACGTAGGTATGGTACGTGCGGTGAATGAAGACATGATTTTAGCTGACAATCGTCTCATCCGTGATGCTTCCCATGCGATAGCTTATGATTTGCCTCAAGGGAAACGTGCAGTTTTTGCTTTGGCTGACGGTATGGGCGGACACAATGCCGGTGAAGTGGCCAGTGAACAGGTTTTGGAGTCTTTAAAGGATTTCTATGACAGATTACCTGATGGACTCTCTCCCGATGGACTTATAGAAGCCTTTTCCAAATGGAATGCAGAGATACATGCTCAAGTAACAGAAAAGGGAGATAAAGAACCTGCTTGTCATGGCATGGGTACGACATTGGTTGGATTCTGTATTTATGGCAACCGTTTTTATTGGTTCAATTGTGGAGATAGCCGTATATACCGTCTTCACAAAGAAAAATTCAGCCAACTCTCTATAGATCATTCTTATGAGCGAATGACGGGAAGAAGCGGGTACTCTCACCTTATTACCAATTGCATTGGCGGGGGAGCCGAAAGCTCTTTTCTCGATATGGATGAAGTATGCCCGCCGGTCACTTCTGGAGATTTGTTTTTACTATGTTCCGACGGATTGACCGACCTTGTATCAGATGCATGGATTGACCGTTCCTTGAAAACCGGAATTTCAGCGTCACAACTTGTCCGAATGGCTTGTCACTCCGGCGGACATGACAATGTTTCAGTCTGTCTGGTAAAGGTGTCTGAGTAGATAGAAAACTATCAGTCTGTAAGTAAGAGCGTGCATCCCATGTTCTCATAAAAACATAAGATGCACGCTCTTTTCTGTTTGATAAATAGCTTTTACCAAATGGTCACGCGTTCAGCCTTGGGCACGAACATGCTGTCCTGTTCGGTGATGCCGAAAGCTTCGTACCAGGCATCGATGTGGGGCAGGGCACCGTTTACGCGCCACTCGCCCAATGAGTGGGGGTCGCTCTTGGTGCGGCGGTGCATCTCGGCTTCGCGGATGTTGCCGGCCCACAGGTTGGCGTATGCCAAGAAGAAGCGCTGCTCGGGAGTGAAACCGTCCTTGTCGGTCAAGGGAGCATCGGCCGTTGCATTCTTCAGAGCCTGGAAGGCAACCATCAGACCTCCGTGGTCGGCCAGGTTCTCACCAAGGGTGAGTTTGCCGTTACCCATGAGGCCGGGCAGAATCTCGATGTTGCTGAAGAAGTCGTCCATCACTTGTGCACGCTCTTGGAAACGGGTAGCATCCTCGGCTGTCCACCAGTCGCGCAGATTGCCGTCCTTGTCGAAACGACGGCCGGAGTCATCGAATCCGTGTGTCATCTCGTGGCCAATCACTACGCCGATACCACCGTAGTTGAACGCGTCATCGGCAGCCATGTCGAAGAAGGGCGGTTGCAGAATGGCGGCGGGGAAACAGATTTCGTTGGTGGTGGGGTTGTAATAGGCATTCACTGTCTGGGGAGTGATGAACCACTCGTCGCGGTCAACGGGCTTGTTGTAGTTGTGGGCTACCATGTCGCGCATCTCCCATTCGCTGATGCGGCGTACGTTGGCCAAGTAAGAGTCGTCAGCGATATCCAATGAGGAGTAGTCCTTCCATTTGTCGGGATAACCGACCTTCACGTAGAAGGTGTTCAACTTCTCGATAGCAGCGGCTTTGGTGCTGTCGCTCATCCAATCCTGAGCCATGATGCGCTCGCCTAATGCCACTTGCAGGTTCTTCACCAAGTTTACCATGCGTTCCTTGGCTTCGGCAGGGAAATATTTCTTCACATACATTTCGCCCACAGCTTCGCCCAACGAACCGTTCACCACACCGATGGCACGCTTCCAACGGGGTTGCTGCTCCTTACGTCCGGAGAGTTCCTTGCCGAAGAAGTCGAACTGTGCATCGCGTACCTCATCGCTCAGGTAGCTGGCGGCAGAGTTGATGGTCTTCCATTCGAGGAGTGACTTCAACTTTTTTACGGGCACGGTGGCGAGGACGTCATTAATCTCCTTCAACTGGTCGGGGTGTCCGAAGTCGAGTTGCTTCAGGTCAGTAATGCCCATAGCGGCAAAGAATTTGTCCCAATTGATATCGGGGCAGAGGGCCTTTACCTCGTCGAGGGTCATCTTCTTGTAGTTGGCCTCGGGGTCGCGCATCTCTGTGGCGCTCTTGAATTTCGTGGCCAAGCGTGTCTCTATCTCCATCACATCGTTCATCTTGCGCTGTGCTTCTGCCTCGGTGTTACCGAAAAGCTTGAACATGCGTACCAGATGCTGTTGGAACTTGGTGCGGATATCCACGGTCTTTTCATCGCTATCGATGTAGTAGTCGCGCTGACCCAATGAGAGTCCGCCCTGACCGATGCTCACCAGGTTGTTCTTGCTGTCCTTGGCATCGGCTCCTACGTAGAAACTGAACATGCGGCCCATGCCTTTGAGGTGCATGTCGAAGAGCAAGTCCTGCAATTCTTCGCGTGTCTGTACGGCAGCTACACGGTCGAGGTCAGCCTTCAGTGGCTCGATGCCCTGTGTGTTCTGTTTGGTGCTGTCCATTACTACGTTGTAGAGGGTACCAATCTTCTGTCCTACACTACCGGCTTCGTGGGTCTGTGCAGCCAATTCGTTCAGCAGGCTCTTCACTTGCTCTACACTCAGTTCGTCAAGGGCTTCGAAACTGCCGAAGCGTGCATACTCGTCGCGCAAGGGGTGTGTGTCCATCCATCCGCCACAGGCGTAGCGGTAGAAGTCGGTACCTGGTGCCACGGTGGTGTCCATGTTGGCCAAATCGATGCCCGAAGTCATACTCTTTTCTCCTTTCTGATTACAGCCCGTAGCCAGCATACTTACGGCGGCAAGGGCCCAAATTAACTTTTTCATTTTTTCTATAAATAAATTGGTAATTAGCTGAATTCGGGTGCGAAATTACTCATTTTTATTGGATTGACCACAATCTTTGTCGGATTGTTCTTGTGAAAACTGAATAGTTTGATGCGTTTGTGAGAATGAATCTACTTTTTATCCAAAACACTTGGTGGGAGGGAGAAGAATCCTTACCTTTGTACACATTGTGGAAAATGATATAGAGCGTATGCGAAAAGGAATAAAATACGTATCTCTGTTTGGATGGATGTTGGCCATGTGTCTGCTGGTTGCTTGTCGGCAATCGTCGGCTCCGGCTATAGGCGACGTGTATGCCGAATTCCAACGTGTGCCCGACTCTACACGCACCAAAGTCTGGTGGTTTCATGGTGAAACGGCCACCACACGCGAAGGTATTACGGCCGACTTGGAGGCTTTCCGCCAAGCCGGTGTTGGTGGGGTGGTGTACTACGACCAAGTGCATGGCAAGGCCGAAGGGGCCGACACGGTGTTCTCCACCGCCTGGTGGGAAGCCTTGAAGTTTGCCGCATCCGAGGCCCGTCGGTTAGGGCTGACGTTTGAAATCAGCCTCTCTAACGGATATGTGGCCGGTGGTCCTTGGATAACCAAAGCGCAGAGCATGAAGCGCCTTTGCCAGAGCGAAGTGGTGGTGGAGGGAGGAGGTCGGTTCGATGACCTGTTGCCTGCACCTTCGTCCGATGAGTTTTGGGATGTCAGGACATTGGCTTTCCCTGTCCCCCAGGAGGTGGAGTGGCAGAAGCATACGCTGATTGACAAAAAAGTGAAGTTCGATGTTCCTACACGTCTTGTCTATGACTTGAAGGAGCCTTTCACCGCCCGTTCGTTTACCTATAGCGAATACAATCCGGCCAAGCATCCCACCTTGTGCATGAACTGGCCGGGCACACCCAGTGACACCTTCTATGGCGATGGATATGCTGAATATCCGCCCGTGGGAGAATTGGAAGCTTCGGACGATGGCGTGCACTATCGCAAGGTGTGCGATCTGCCCACGCTTTACCGCATGCACCATCGGGTAAAAACCCTCTCTTTCCCACCCGTTACGGCACGTTATTTCCGCTTGAACCTGCATGATTGGGATTTGCCCGACAAACATCGCCAGTTGGAGTTGCGTAGTGCCATCCTTTCGGCACAGGCAATGACGGAAGCATGGGAAAGCTGCGCGGGAGTGGTGAGCGAATACATCACAGAGAATCATACCCCTGACTATACCCTCCAAGAGGTGATTGACCCCAAACGGATTATTGACCTGACGGAGAAACTGCAACCTGACGGAAGACTCACCTGGACGGCACCTGACGATGCAGATAAGTGGGTCGTCCTGCGTGTGGCACAGACCTCTACCCGTGGGCGCACCAAACACGGTCGGCCGGGGCAGATGGGGTTTGAGTGCGACAAATTGTCGGTCGGGGCGGCTTGCCTGCAATGGAAGAACTTTGCCCAAGTAATCATCGACACCTTGGCGAAGTATGACCTGAAGCCCGTGGGTGTGGTGATGGACAGTCACGAGGTGGGTAGCCAGAATTGGACACACGGCTACGAGCAGGAGTTCGTCCATTTGCAGGGCTATGAGCTTACTACCTACTTGCCCGCTTTGTTGGGATATGTGGTCGGCTCGAAGGAGAAGAGCGAAGAGGTGTTGTTGCACCATCGTCAGACGTTGGCCCACTTGGTAAACCTCCGCTACTTTGCCACCCTCGACTCGTTGGCCATGGAGGCAGGGGTGAACCTCACCGCCCAAGCCATGGGCAATGCCCAACACATGGTATGCGACAACATTGCGGCCAAGGGTAGCGTGCGTCGTCCGCAAGGTGAGTTTTGGGCGAAGCACAATCATGGGAGCTATGACATCAAAGAGGTCTCTTCGGCTGCTCATCTCTACGGTCGTCAGGTGGCTTCAGCCGAAGCCTATACCGATGCCAAGTACAGCCAGTCGCTGGCCTATCTGAAGTCGTTGGCCGATTATGCCTATGCCTTCCAGCTGAATGAGTTTATGGTGTGCGCCAGTGCCTATCAGCCTTGGTTGGACAAGCAACCGGGCAACACGGCCAACGGACGCGAGTATTGCCTCAATCGCAACAACACCCAATGGCCATTGAGTCGTGGCTTTTGGGATTATCAGGCACGTTGCGCCTACCTGATGCGGCAAGGCACTCCCGTGGTGGATTTGTGTATCTATGCAGGCTGTGAACTGCCCGTCAAATTGTTGTCGCACCGTCTGCCCCACATCCCCGAAGGGTATGATTGGGACCTCTGTACCGACGATGCCTTGTTGCACATCCTCTCGGCGGACAATGGCCGGTTGAAGGCGCGGGGAGGCGTGGAGTATCAGGCATTGGTGGTAGAGCGGCTGGCCCGCTTGACCGATGAGGCTGAAGCCAAGATTGCCTGGCTGAAAAAGCAGGGTGTGTCGGTGTACGATGCCCGCATGGCCGGTGACGATGGATTGAAAGTCTTCTTGGATAAGAAAGGCATTGCACCGGATGTGGCGCTGGAAAGTGATAATGCTCCGGACAACCGGGTGCTCTTTGCCCATCGCAAATGTGGGGAGGCCGACATCTATTTCTTCTACAATCATAGCGAAAGCCCTTTCAAACAGTTTGTTACCCTCCGTCACTCCCAAGGGCAGATGCCTGAGTATTGGAATCCGGATAATGGCCGAAGGTATTCGTTGGAGCATCGCATCCTTCCGGATGGAAACTTGGAGGTGTGGCTTGCGTTGGCCCCCTACGAAGCGGGCTTTGTGGTGACGCATCCGGCAGAGGCTATGGACGAGCCTGCCCTTTCCCGTACATGGGGAGGGGAGGAGCAGGTTGTCCCGATGAACCATGATTGGCTGGTCGATTTCATCCTGCCCGATGACACTATACAGATAACGATGCCCACCTTGACAGATTGGTGCATGGTGGACACGTTGCCAGTCAATGACCTGTCGTTGGCTGTGAAGGAAAAGATAAAGCACCATTCGGGTGTGGCCCGCTATAGCCGATTGTTTGTGAAACCATCTGTTGCAGATTCGGTTAAGCGCGTCTATTTGCGTATCAACGGATTGCATACGGTGGCCCGAGTGTGGGTGAACGGTAAGGAGACCGGACACTTGTGGGCCTCTCCTTGGGAAGTGGATGTGACCGATTGCTTGCAAGCAGGGGAAAACAAAGTGTGTATAGAAGTGGCCAACCAACTGACCAACCGCATGATTGGCGACACGGCCTTGCCCGAAGAGCAACGCACTACCTTTGCCACCACCCCTATAGTGAGAAGTGATGACCCGTTGCTTCCCGCCGGCATTACCGGAGGGGTAGAGTGGGTGATAAGATGAAAGAATGAATATAAAACTGACAAATAACAGATGTCTATGAAAAACTTAATGAAAGAATTGGCATTGGCCGTCCTGTTGCTTGCTGGAGCAGGCAGTGCCATTGCTCAAGGTACAGTAGAGGACTATAAGCGTGCATATTCGTTGTATGGAAAGTTCTCAAATGACAAAGTGTTTTATTCGGGTGTATCCCCCCGATGGATTGGTGACACACACACTTTCTGGTATGTGCGCCATACACCCGAAGGCGACCGTTACGTGAAGGTGGATGCCGATAAGCAGATGCGCACCGACCTGTTCAATCATGGCAAGTTGGCCGCCTCTTTGGCCAAAAGTACCGGTCGTGAGGTGGATGGGAAGAAATTGAACTTGCAACGTGTGGAGGTGAACGAACGGATGGATACCCTACGGTTTCAGTACGATGGCAAGAACTTTACCTATGCCATAAAGAAGAACCGGTTGGAGGATAAGGGGCGCATCCATTATCCCCAACGTGGCCGCCAGCGTCATTGGATGGAGGTGGATGATGAGAAAGGTGGCCGTCCTGTGACCTCGCCCGATGGCAAGCACGAAGCCTTCATCAAGAACGACAATATATATATAAGGAATAGAGCGGATGGGCGCGAACGTGCATTGAGCATCGATGGCACCTTGGGTAATTACTATTCGTCGTATATCCAATGGTCGCCTGACTCACGTTATGTCTTCTCAGCCCGCATCCGCCCGGTGGAGAAACGCTATGTCTATTACGTAGAGTCGTCTCCCAAAGACCAATTGCAACCCAAACTTCATAAGCAGGAGTATGCCAAGCCGGGCGATGAACTGCGTTCGAAAGTGCCTTGTATCTACGAAGTGGAGACGGGACGTGCCATTATCCCCTCTACCGAACTGTTTGACAAGCAATATGAACTCTTCTGGTTCCGTTGGAATGAGCAGGGCACAGGTGTCACCTTCGAGTACAACGAGCGTGGGCATCAGGTGTATCGTCTGCTTGAACTCTCAGTCGAGACGGGTCAGGTGCGCACCGTGGTGGAAGAGAAAAGCAACACTTTTGTGAATCACCAGCGTATGTACCGCCATTTCCTTCGGGGTGGAAAGGAACTCATCTGGATGAGCGAACGCGACAATTGGAACCACCTTTATCTCTATGACTATGAGATGGGCAAGGTGAAGAACCAGATAACCAAGGGACCGTGGTATGTGCGCGAAGTATTGCACGTAGATGAAGATGCCCGACAAATCTATTTTACGGCAAACGGGATGAAGAAAGAGGAAGACCCATACCTCATCCGCTATTACCGCATCAACTTCGATGGAGACGGCCTTACTTGCTTGACTCCCGATGAAGGACACCATGCGGCAACCTTCTCGCGCGACCGCAAATATCTGGTGGATGTGCATTCGTTGGTGGACCGTGCGCCTGAAGCTGCCGTGCGCCGCGTGAGCGACGGTTCCTTGGTGATGCCGTTGGAGAAAGCTGATATAACAAAACTGGTTGAAGCCGGATGGCAGGCACCGGAGCCGTTTGTGGCTAAGGGACGCGATGGAAAGACTGATATATGGGGCATCATTGTGCGACCTGCCAACTTCGACCCCAACAAGAAATATCCGGTCATTGAGTACATCTATGCCGGTCCTGGTAGTCATTATGTGCCTAAGAGTTTCTCTACCTATAATTACAACATGACGGCGTTGGCCGAATTGGGCTTCATCGTGGTGCAACTCGATGGTATGGGTACCTCTTTCCGCTCAAAGGAGTTTGAGGATGTCTGCTACAAGAATCTGAAAGATGCCGGTTTCCCTGATCGTATGGCATGGATACGTGCCGCTGCCGAGAAGTATCCTTATATGGACATCGACCGTGTCGGTATTTTTGGCGCTTCAGCCGGAGGGCAGGAGAGTACGACAGCCGTCCTGCTTCATCCCGAGTTTTATAAGGCTGCCTATTCAGCCTGTGGATGCCATGATAACCGCATGGATAAGATCTGGTGGAATGAGCAATGGCTCGGCTATCCCTTGGGCGACCAGTACAAAGAAGGCTCCAACGTGGAGAATGCCCACCTGCTGAGCCGTCCGTTGATGCTGGTAGTGGGCGAGTTGGACGATAATGTTGACCCTGCATCGACCATGCAGGTGGTGAATGCTCTCATCAAGGCCAATAAAGATTTTGAGTTGGTGGTTCTTCCTGGTGTAGGGCATACCATGGGTGAAAGTTATGGCGAACACAAGCGCTTCGACTTCTTCGTCCGCCATCTGATGGGAGTCAATCCTCCGAAATGGGATGAAATAAAGTAGGAGTCAGCTATGGTTGGCAAACTGTGGGTGATTGGTTGCTCTGAATAATTTATGACCGAACAGACATTGGAGAAACTCAGGATATTGACCGAATCGGCAAAGTACGACGTCTCGTGCTCGTCGAGCGGGACGGTGCGCTCCAATCGGAAGAACAGCGGTGAAGCTTGCGGTGTAGGCAATACGGTGGGAGGCATCGGCATTTGCCATAGTTTTGCCGAGGACGGACGGTGCATCTCGTTGCTGAAAATCATGCTGACGAACCATTGCATTTATGATTGCGCCTACTGCATCAACCGCCGGACAAACGACATCCGGCGAGCCACCCTCTCAGTGACGGAACTGGTGGAACTGACGATGGAGTTTTACCGGAGGAATTATATAGAGGGGCTTTTCCTCAGTTCGGGTGTGGTACGGAATCCTGACTATACCATGGAGCGCCTTGTGCGTGTGGTCAAAGACCTGCGCACCGTGCATCGCTTCAATGGCTACATCCATCTGAAAAGCATCCCCGGAGCCAGCCGCGAGTTGGTGAACGAAGCCGGTCTCTATGCCGACCGTATGAGCATCAACATCGAAATCCCCAACGAACAGTCTCTGAAATTCCTCGCCCCTGAAAAAGACTTTCAGAGTGTGTACCAACCGATGAAATTCATCCAACAGGGCGTGCTTGAGAGTCAGGAAGAACGGAAGAAGCACCGCCACGCCCCCCGTTTCGTCCCTGCCGGACAGAGTACCCAGATGATTGTAGGCGCCACGTCCGACACCGACCGCGACATACTTCGTCTCTCGTCGGCCCTCTATGGCCGCCCCACCATGCGACGCGTCTATTATTCAGGCTACATCCCCGTAAACACCTACGACAACCGCCTGCCTGTCCCCCAACAACCTCCTCTGGTGCGCGAGAACCGGCTCTATCAGGCCGACTGGCTGATGCGTTTCTACCACTTCAATGTCGAAGAGATTGTAGATGAAGCCACTCCCAACCTCGACTTGGAGATTGACCCCAAACTGGCTTGGGCACTACGTCATCCCGAAGCCTTCCCCGTGGACATCAACCGCGACGACTACGAGCGCATCCTGCGTGTGCCGGGCATCGGAGTGAAGTCGGCCACCCTTATTGTCCATTCACGCCGTTTCGGTCGCGTCACCTCCTACCACCTGAAGAAGATGGGTGTGGTGATGAAAAAAGCACAATACTTCATCACCTGTGGCGAATTGGAAGTACGGGGTATCAACGAACTGCGCCCCACCACCGTGCGCAACCTGCTCCTTCCTTCCCCTAAAAGCAAGCAAAAGAAGGATGACGGACAATTGGAATTGAAGTTTGAGTAGTTACAGGGAAATGGACCTTTACCCATTCTCCGGCGATGGAATCACTATTGCCAGGAATGGCTGAAGAGTCCCTTATCTGAAATTTCTTCCTGCAAAGGATTTCTGTTCAGAAAAAACTCATTATATTTGTCGGGAAATCTAAACCGTTATATCGAATGAAAAGAAGGACTATCCTATTGACGCTTGCTTTTTGCCTGACTTCCAATCTCATTCAGGCTGAGTCTGAGAACGAAACAGCTGTACAAGTACAGACGGAAAAAGATGCCATAGCTGATGCACCACAAGAGTTGTGGATCAAGAACGGCACCCGAAACATCTATGGCCTGTTGAGCCGCCCGGAGAAGCCGCAGGCTAAGAACCCCATAGCCATCATTGCCCATGGGTTCAATGGTACGCACCATTTCGGACGGAACTATTTTGACATGCTGAACGAGATGGGATTCCTTTGCTACACGTTCGACTTCCCGTGTGGCTCCATCAAGAGCCAGAGCGATGCGAACACGATGGAGATGTCCATCCTCGACGAGCAGAGCGACCTCGAAGCCATTGTCCGCTATTTCAAGTCGTGCCCCGACGTGGATGCATCGCGCATCGTACTCATCGGAGAGAGTCAGGGCGGACTGGTCTCCGCACTTACTGCGGCCAGTCTGCCAGAAGAGGTCAGTGAGTTGGTACTTATCTACCCGGCTCTCTGCATCCCCGACAATTGGCGGAAAAGTTATCCGCAAGTGGAAAACATCCCCGACACGACCCGCTTATGGGATGTACCGATGGGGCGCCGGTTTTTTGCCGAGATACACGACATGGAAGCGTTTGAACTGATAGGTCGCTACCAGAAGCCTGCCATCATCATCCAAGGCGATGCCGACCGGATTGTCTCGATGGAGGATTCGCGCCGTGCCGTCAAGCTCTACAAAGATGCCCGTCTGCACGTTATCCCTGGTGCCGGACACGGATTCCGCCCACACGAATTCAAGGAGTCATTGGAGCAGATAAAATTGTTCTTGAATCGGGAAGCCGCCAAATAGCCCTTGCCCCATGGCCTCATCCGGACTTTTCCTCTACGACCGTACCTTCGACGGTCTGCTGACCGCCGTGTTCGATGCCTTTGTGCGCAAACAGTTCCCCACCGTCCTGTTGGGGGAAGGCGAGCCATTGCCTCTGTTTCACGACGAGGTCTTCACCGTGGTGACCGACGAGGAGAAGTCCGCCCGAGTGTGGCGGGCACTGGAGAAAAAGCTGTCCAAACAGGCGCTGACCATGCTGACGGTGAGCTATCTGGCCGAGGAACCGGAGCTGGACATCCACCTTTTCAACTATATCTGCAAGGCGGTCAAGGCCGAAAAGAGCATAGAGACCTTCTTCACCGACGAGGATGTGCGCTACGTGACCGATGCCTTCCGCCGTGTGCGCTACGAACGGCTACGCATGATGCAGTTCGTCCGTTTCCAAAAGGCGAAAGACGGCACCTACTTTGCCATTATCCGTCCCGACTACAACGTCATCCCCCTCATCATCCCCCACTTCGAGGACCGCTTTGCCGACCAGCCATGGATTATCTACGACGTCCGCCGCAACTACGGTTGCCACTACAACGGGCATGAAGTGACGGAAATCACCTTCACCGACGACGGCCGCACCTTCGACCCGCGCACAGGCAAGTTGAATGAAGAACTGCTTGCCCAAGACGAGCAACTTTTCCAAGACCTCTGGCGCACCTATTTCAAAGCCGTCTGCATCAAAGAGCGCCTCAACCCCCGCAAACATTGCAAGGACATGCCCGTCCGCTACTGGGCATATATGACGGAAAAACAATAATTGAAACAGCTTTTTACAACCCTATTTTATTCAATAATTATCTTGTATTGCATAAAATAGTATGTTTTTTATGCAATAGACTTTGCGAATTGAAGAAAAACACAAGCTATTCTTTAGTTATAATTCAATTCCTATTAATAGTTATAAATAGTCATAGTTAGTCGTATTTCAGTCATAATTTAGAGGGGAATAGTATTTCCTCTTTATCTATTTCCCAATCTTTGAATTTGAACTTCCAACGTTCTTCCATAAATTGCAACATAGACAATCCTCGTTCCTTTATTGTTTTTGTAGTCCACTCGTTTTGTTTGGAAACCTCTATCTCACTATATGAACCGTTATAATAACCTATATCTTTTCCATCTTTATTTTTAAGACATTTCTTTTTATCAAAATCATAATTTTGCAATTTGGAATTTTTAGAACGGCTTAGAAGCAACAAATTTCCTAAAGAGTTTAGAAATACACGCTTTTCTGTTGGTTTAAGATGCCCAAAACGGTCTTTCCAATACATGTCTGTTGCTGATTGAGGATATATATGCTCAATGGTATCCTCTTTAGTCCTCTTACTAAAATCTTCCCATCTAACTTTGGGGTTAGCATTATCTTGTAAGTATAGTTCATACTCATATAGAAAATACCTTAAACCATTCCAAGAGTAAAAGCCATCCTTGTCATTTTTAAAAAAGAGTTCTTGAATATGATTCTTGAATCTTGCCAAATCAAACCAACCATAGTAATTGTTTTCATCTTTACCATCTGTCAAAAGACCTATTTCATAGGTAATATTTTCAATATCCGTATTGCCTATGTAATATTCTCTCGCCATTCGATATAAATTGCTATTCTGTGTATTCGAAAAACGGTGCGATATTGCAAAGACAAGAAAATTAAATCTTTCACAAGCATCTAAGAAATTCCAAATATAATCTTCTTGCGATTCTTTTGTAAAGACTGCCATTATCATTGGAGGGAAAGCACCCATTCCTACACGCTCTAGTTTTTGTATATGCTCCTTTATTCTATCTGAATAATTAGAATATTGAATGTTGTAAATAAAGAACCATTGTTTCACACATTTAGCAAGACTATCAATGTAATCTTTAATATCCTTAACAGATATACGTCCACTTATTACATTCTTAGATGTAAATTTCCTTTTTAACAAGAAGTCTGCATACACATCTGATTGACTTCTGTCATATGTGTAATACATAATCCAATGATTGAACAAAAAAACATCATCGTCCAATGGGTTCTCTTTATTTTTTCCAAGATATTCATATATCGTTTTCCAAGTTTCATTGATGTCTCTCCTTAAACGACCTTTAGTTTCATCATCTTCACGTAGAAGGGTAGTTAGATATATCAAGCGATTTTTGAGCAATTCCAAATGAGACAAGTCCTTGCCCCTATTATTCATTGTTTCAAATGTTACATAGACATCCAAAGAATCATCTATTTCATAATAATTGAATTTTAAACGATTAACAGCTTTGTCAAATATTTCCTCTCTATCATCTTTATTCAGAACTTTAAGCTTTTCAGCAAAATAGTTCTTTGCAAACATTAGGTTTGCTGTATATAAAGTCTCTGGATATTTGTCTGCTGCCGACGATTCTTGTTCTAAAATTTTTGTTTTAAAGAACTCATCACTTGGATTATCTTTTTCATATCCAAAAACAAAGGATTTATATATTTGATTGTATGAGCGATACAAAAATCGATCAATCCATTCGCTTTTTGCTCCATAATTTATGCCCTCATTATCATCAAATGTTTGTAATATCTCATGTAGCAAAATAATAAGGGTAGTCAATCTTTGCTGTCCATCAATAACATAATAAGCAGACATTCCTTTTTTCAAAAGCCACAAATCATCTTTCCATTTTTCCACATTTTGTATATCACAACTTTTAATAGGTTCAACAGTCAAAAGACCTATGTAATGGATTTTATCTGAACTCAAATTCTGTATGTCTTCCCAAAAGTCATCAAGTTGACGTTCTTCCCATGAATAACCACGTTGGAAATCTGGTATGCGAAATATCTTATTGTTGAATATCTCCGACAATGATTGTAGTTTTGAATCACTCATAGTATTGTATCCTCATAATATGATTAATTTTGAATTGCAGTCAAAATTCCATTATCAAAATAAAGGTAGGATTTAGTTTTATATACCCATTGTTCTGTTTCTACTCCATTTAAAACAGTTCTATTCCTAGTATCAGGTTCTCCCCATGACTCTAAACACATAGTGTCAGACATTCCTATCTTAACCTTCTTCTCAATAATAAGTAAAGTATTCTCCATACCATATTTTTCAACCAAGGATTCTTTCCAACCTATATATTCGTTTTTCTCCATAAAGCAAGAGAAGAAGGCTGCATGTGTTTCCCCTTTTGTAAGAAAACGATTTTCAATACGTGCTTTTATCTCGTTCCCTGCTGAATTAGTGAAAATGGCATATAGCTGCATCGTTATTTCATCATCTACAAGCTGTATATCAGTACACAACCATTCTTCTCCATTTTTTAAATTAATAATTTGATTTGTCTTTGTATCAATAGATGAATGGTCTAGTGAAGGCTCAACAATAAATTGACTACCTTTACCTTTTGCTCGTCCCGTGTAAACAAATGTATTTTCGACTGATTTATATTTGAGTTTTTCATAATATCCGACAAGCAAAGCTTCGTCTAATGAGTAGTAAGCAACTTCCCATTTAATTTTTTTTCCATCCTCATTCCTCAATTTAAATATGACTTTATCCAGTTTAAACAAACCTGTATAATTTTCGTCTATTTTAAATTCAAATCCGTCAATAATGTAATATTTACCCCTAAGTTTATCATTCTTAGCATCACTACTTCCCCACTTGCTATTAAAACTAATTTCTTTTTGTGTCAAAGGTAAAATATAGATATTTTGTCCTATGAACTGATTGAATTGCCCATTGATATTGGTTAAAGCCAAATTCTTCGTTTGATATTCCTTCGCTATAATATCATAATTCAAATTGAAATTTGATAAGCTGTCATAGACCTCAACTTGTTGTATTTGTTTTGTATAGGTTTCTGTTCTGATGCTTATTTGGGCATTAGAATAGATGGAACTACCTATCAGAATTGTTAATGTCGTTAATAAATTCTTCATATATTGTATCATTTAGTTATAAGATTCTTACACTCTACAAAAAGCGTGAACCACAATGCCACGTCTAATTTGGAGGTCGTAGGAAACCTTGCATACAGATGTAGTAATAGTAGCCCACGCTTAGCGTGAGAACCACTATGCCATCTGAGTATGCAATTTGAAAATTTCCTACGTTTCCAAATATCTGATGAGCATAACGCTTCTTTATTTTCTCTTATGTTTTGGATATAGTTACTCCAATCCAACTGCAAAAATACAAAAAAGTTATAATAATAAGCACTTTTTCTAGAACAAGACACAGAAACTTTCCTGAGAAAAGCAAATTTGAGCAAGGTTTTCTACTCTCTCCCACCAAACTTTAGCAATCCGTCCGTTGGCAAATGTAATGGTCTTATCATCATTATTAGCCAGCAACTACAAAAGGAGTTACCTAGACTTCGTGGATTTTCAGTAACGAACATAAAGAATATGCGTTCATTCTACGAAGAGTGGTCGCCTTTCGTAAAGGGACTGTGTCATAATTCACTTTTCATCCGCAGATTGCGCAGATGACGCAGATTATTCCTTCCTATTATACCGATAGGTTATAATTTATCTGTGTCATCTGCGGATGAAGAATTAAGTGGTGGCATTTTTGACACAGCTTCAAATAAAACGCCAACTGCAGTTAGCAGAATAGGTAATATCAAATAACCTTATTCCTATACGATGTTGATGAGTTAAATACTTTATCCTATATTTGGGTTACAATAATTTTTGCCGCCGAAATAAATCCATTGCGGAGGGTAAGGAGCGACTTCATTCGATAAAGAATTATGGTTTCATCATTCCTTAGCCTTTAATTTCCCAATGCCCACCTTTGCTTGGTCCAATCCAAATAACAACTATATGTTTGTTTATTTGCTTTAAATCTCTTGCAATAGTTGATTCAGAAGTATTAAGTATTTGTGCCATTTCATCCTTTGTGGTTTGAGGATTTGAGTTTATAATGTTCATTATTTGACATTGTCTCTTTGACAACTTGTCCAATATAGCGTTTTGGGGTTCATTTTGAGGTTCATTTTCCTCGTTTTGGGGTTCATTTTGAGGTTCATTCTTCCCGTTTTGAGTATCATTTTGGGGGTCATCTGACAGTGTAAATGACTTTCTCTTAAATACAATATGGATAGAACCTCCTCTATCCTCGTATGTTGGCTCGGGGACACCTTGCTGCTTGCATGCTTCAATAATGCGTGAAACACCTGAACCCCATTTTTCAAGATAGGTGGACAGATAGAGGACATTTGCAATTAATGGATTGCGCGGATGAGAGTCATGTGGTTGCTTGATAGTCTCTGCAGTGAGATGCGGAGGGAAACTACCGGGATTCTCTATCTCTACACGGTCATCGTATATGGCAATGCCGACAGAAGGACCGATTTCATCATAAGTCCGATGGCATAGTGCATTTGTAAGCGCTTCCCTTAGCGCCACGTACGGAATCTCCAATTCTTCTTCTCTACGTATGCCAGTAATCTTTCCGCTCAAATTGAGGTGTTTAAAGAAGAATGCCATACCTGCATCAAAAAGATTAAAGAAGTTACCTCTTAGTGATTGATTGTCTCCGAACTCATTCTTTCCGTTACCCTTGAATCGGGCCATACGCAACTCCAGTTGAGTGTACCATCCCGTTTCCTGGGCAAATAAAGCCACAGCAGCATTATTGGGCTTGCCTTGGTTAAGCAGTTGAAATTTCGACAATATATTTTCTGTTGTTTCACCCAAAGCGGAACCACTCAAGCGGCCTCCTTTCACGCCACTGCGTATCACACCTGCTATAAGGTTGTTATCCAAATCCTCGATGTTGAAGCCATCCGCCTGCAGCCTTTCCCATGCATACAAATGTGGCTTACTTTCACGGATTCTTGCCTCAAACATTTCTCGAGGCATAATCTTGGTAATGCTTTCCAGTCTGTAATATGGACGGCTGTCGTATGTATAAGGTGTGGTACCTCTTGGCCACGCATTGAAGTGGAGAGCTATCACATAGAAGTCTGGTTTATCAGGTATAGGCACATAGGTAGGTTTCAAGTCGATTGCAGGGTATAATTTTGCTATTTCTTGTCCGATCTCTTTCTTTGTATTATCAGTTACTTGTTGACCGACAATCCTTAACGAGGTAGGTGTGATTCCGAAAATTATCCACCCACCATCAGTATTTAGGAATGCGCATGCACTTCTCATGGCATCCTTCAACTCGCCCGTACTCTTTTTGAGTTCAAGAACACGATTCTCATCACCAGAAATCAAATCCTGAATATCTTTAATTGTCATATGATTCTGTTTACTATACAATTATATGATTAACTGATGCAAAGTTATATAATTCCCACGAGAAAGCCACATTGTTTCACGAAAAAATGTGATGACATTCATCCGCCTTTTCGATTGCCAAATATCAGATGCATATTCAGTTTGCGAGAATCGCGAAACAAGGAGAGTCCGAAAAAATGCGCCTTGCATTTTGGAAAAAGCAAGGCGCATTTGAGAAAAAGTAAGGCGCATTTTGTCTTTTCCTGATTTCAGTAGACGTTTTTTTGTTTCATTAGCTAAAAAGGTTTACACCTTTCTTCTTGCCATACTGGAGATGTTTACGTTTTCTCCTATTCCCTACTGTTCGGCTTGACACTTCTGTCAGATGGGAC
>JAFTNZ010000014.1 GCA_017451645.1 Bacteroidaceae bacterium
AGGCTGACGGCCAATTCACTGCCTTTGAGATGAAATGGAATCCCCGAAAGAGAGCAACAGCGTTGCCTGCATCCTTCCTGAAAACATATTCCGTGGCACAGTCGGCTGTCATCACTCCCGAGAACTACATGGAGTGGTTGTAGGGCCTTCCTCATCGTGGCGATTGTCGTCTGCCTCACCGTCACTATCCAAAGCTGGCGTGCGGCCAAAGACCGCCCGGTTGTGAGACGATAATGAAGTGAGAAAACGAAGCGTACAGATTGGTTTTCCCTCCATGAGTGACAAAAAAGATTGATTTTGTCCCTCATTAAGGGAAAAAACAAAGAAAAACGTCCCTTATTGAGGGAAAAGTGCTATATTTGCCACAGAAATCAACAACGAATGTGCTATGATTGATGTGATTCTATACAATTATATGGATGAGATGCTGAAGCGTATCCCTGTCTCTTTCCATCGCTACATATACACTCAGGTGAGTTGGGACAACAGGCTTGTGGGTATCATGGGACCTCGTGGCGTAGGAAAATCCACCATGATATTACAATACTTGCTGGAGCATCGGATTGCAGGAAACCACCTGTATGTGTCGGCAGACCACATGTACTTTTCGACACATCGGTTAGCAGATTTGGCCGATGAGTTTGTGAAGGAGGGAGGAACCCATCTCTATATCGACGAAGTGCATAAGTACAAAGGGTGGTCAAGGGAATTGAAACAGATATACGATGTTCATCCCGACTTGCATGTGGTGTTCACCGGCTCTTCCGTTTTGGACATCCTGCAGGGAGAAGCAGACTTGAGCCGACGGGCGCTGATGTATCAGATGCAAGGACTTTCTTTCCGTGAGTATTTGGAAATGTATCATGGAGTCTCTTCACCAACGTACACTTTGGAAGACATTTTGTCCCACAAGGTGGAATTGCCGGATGTACAACATCCGTTGCCACTGTTCAGGGAGTATCTCAAGAATGGTTATTACCCCTTTGCGTCCGAAGGGGGCTTTGAATTGAGAATGGAGCAAGTGGTGTCGCAGACGGTGGAAAATGACATCCCCCAGTATGCCGACATGAAAATGTCCACTGCCCGTAAGTTGAAGCAGATGCTTTCGATTGTAGCTTCTTTGGCGCCTTACAAGCCGAATGCTTCGAATCTGGCAGATGAGATAGGGGTGAGCAAGAATAATATACCAGATTATCTCTACTATCTTGAACGTGCAGGAATGATAGGCCAGTTGCGCGATGACACAGGAGGAATGCGCGGATTGGGGAAAGTGGAGAAGGTGTATGTGGATAATCCCAGTTTGATGACTGTGCTCGCAGGAGGTTCGCCTGATGTGGGAAATTTGCGCGAAACCTTTTTTTATAACCAAATGCGAGTGAGGAACGATGTCACTTCATCCCGTGAATCTGATTTCTCCATCGGCCAATACACATTTGAGGTTGGCGGAAGAAAGAAGGGGAAAAAACAGGTTGAGGGGTTGGCAAACGGTATTGTGGTGCGCGACGATATAGAGTGTGGGCATGGCATCTTCGTTCCTCTCTGGCAGTTCGGGCTCAACTATTGAGACTATACAAACAGAGCCAAGGCACGTCATCCCGACGACCTTGGCTCTTTTGCGCGCGTACATTTATTTAATCTTACTTAATGTTTCAACTCTTTCCCTTTAGAAACCGAGGATGAGGCCCGTGGAGATGCCTTTGAAGCTGGGGGCATAGTCGGTGTCGAGCACTTCGCAGGGCGAATATTTTACGTAGAAGCCTAATCCTTTGATGCAGACGGCGCCCATCAAATCTACGGTCAGGCGGTTGTAGTGTTGCAGGTTGTGGGTCTCCTTCTTGCCTTTCCCTTCAAGGCTGTAGCGGGTCTTCAGGCTGGCGTGGGTGTTGATGTTCACCACGGGGCCGAAGCGCAACCTCAACCAATCGTTGAACTCGTAGCTCATCAGCATGGGCACCATCCAGCTGAACACCTTCAGGCGCGAGAACTCGATGGCGGCTCCCTCGGGATAAGGGCCGATGACGATGTCGTTCCCCTCGGGGATGAAGCGGTTGCGGTCGGTCATGCGGTAGTTCTTCCAGTTGAGGCCCAAACCGATGGAGAGGAAGAACGGTGAGCGTCCCGGATACCAGGCCCATGAAAGAAGAGAAGGGGCCATCAGTTCATACGACGCACCCATATCGACATTCATCCCATCGGGCGTGTCCAGTGCATCTACAAAGCCTACGCCGAAGCCGCATATGTGTACCTCGCTATGGGCGCGTCGGGTGTTATGCTCTTTCTTCTTCTTGCTGAAGGGGATGTTGAAATCTATGATGTCTGTGCGGTGTTCGCGCGTCACTGTCACTTCGTCCTGTGCCAACACGACGGTGTGGTTGTAATGGAAGTTGGGTTCCCCTTGCCGTCCGTGTATGGTTACGCTCATCGAGTCGTTTGAACTTTCGATAATCACCTCATTGGGTTCCAGGAACACTTCGCGTGTCATCTCTTGTTGGGCCATGGCCGGGGTTGTCAGCAGGGCGAGTGCAATCAGGGTTGAAATCTTTTTCTTCATAGTCAGTATGTGTTTTTTATTGTTTATTACTTGAACATTGTCTTCAGTTGTTCCAGTGTGGCGTGTCCTTCCATGTACACCACGCTCAGGCTCAGGTCTCTGCTGTCGGATTGCAGGGCGGCATTGCGGTAGAACAGGTAGCGGTTTTTCCCCTTGTGCGGCGGCAGGCAGAAGAATCCGTAGTAGAGTCTCCCATTTATCCGGCCCACCTCCTTGTCGTAGGCATTGCGGCTGTCTGTCTCAATCCACTTTTCTATCTTTTCCGACAGGGATTTTCCATTGTCGAAGGTCACGCTGCGGAAGAGGGTCAGATCGTATGGCTTCAGTTCCTTTCCCTGCACCATCACCTCCGTGGCTTTGTACTTCTTGATGTAGTCGTTGCCGAACAACTCTTCAATCTTCAAATCCTCTTGTGCCAGGGCCGGAAGGGTGGCCAGCACGAAGATGGTCAGTATGGTTTTCAGTCGTTTCATATATGTGGTTGTTTATTTCTTCATCAGTTCAAACATGCTTCCCAATTGTTCCTCTACGGTGGTCATCGGCTCCACCTGTTGCACGTGCGACATGGCGTGGTGCATGGCCTGTATCACTTGGGTCGGGTCGGTCACCCGGTGGCCGTTGACGTAGGCAATGCAGATGTCCTTCTCCGCACTCTCGTCGGCCGTCAGCCACTTCACGGTGGGGACTGCCACCAGCGCCAACAGGATGGAGGCTGCCGCCACCGCAGGTATCCATCGCCGTCTTGGGCGGAGGGGTATGGTGTGGGTAGTGGCGGCTTGTCCGTGTAAGCGTTTGCCAACGGTGGCATAGCCCATCACCGCACGCAGTTCGTCCCATTCGGCGCCGTCGGCTTCGGGTGAGGCGGCAAATCGTTTCAGCATCCGTTCCTCCGCTTCGGTGGTTTCGGCATCGAAGTAGCGGCGGGCCATCTCTTTCCAGTATTGATAATCTTTTTCGGTCATAGTCTCTGTTGATTAGGGGTGTAACTCTCTCTCTTCCGGTATTCTTCTCTCAGCAGCTTTCTGACTCTTGACAGGTTCATCCTGACGGCCGTCTGCTCCATGCCCAACAGGGTGGCAATCTCTTCGTAGCTCTTCTCCTCGTATTCCTTCATGCGGAAAATCTGTTGTTGCAGGGGCGTCAGCCGTTGGTGAAACAGCGCCTCCACCAGGGCAAACTGCTCTTTTCGTTCCATCTCCTCTTGTGGCGAAGGTGCGGCCTGTTCCCTCTCCCCGTCCCGTTCGGGGGCCAGCTCCAGGGTCGGCCGTCGGTCTCGTCGGCGCACCTCGTCGATGCACAGGTTGCGCACCGTCAGGGTGGTTGCCGCCTCGGCCTGCTCGGCATTTGCGAGTGCATCTGCCCGTGGCCACAAGCGGCAGAATGCCTCTTGCAGGGCATCGTCGGCATCCTCCTCGTCGGGCAGGAATTGCATGGCCAGCCGCCTGAGCCGCTTCCTCATGTGGGTAAAGATGGATATGAGATGTTCTTCGCTCATGAGCAGTTATTCACTTTGATTGGTGCACGTCAGTTTGTCCTTTCTATAAAGCTAAACGATAAGCGACACGATTTGTAACAGGAGAAATGTATTTTTGGTGCAAAAGGGTAAAAAACAAAGGTACAAAAAACGCAAAAAAATAGTTTACCAATAAACTTTTGTGTTCCCGAAAGAGAGCAACAGCGTTGCCTGCATCCTTCCTGAAAACATATTCCGTGGCACAGTCGGCTGTCATCACTCCCGAGAACTACATGGAGTGGTTGTAGGTCCTTCCTCAGTCTGCCTCACCGTCACTATCCAAAGCTGGCGTGCGGCACGGGAACGGCCGGTGGAGACAATCATGAAGTAAGAAGAGAGGGGGGAATCATCCCAGCGTCACTCGGTGCACTTCGACGGGATAACGGAGGAAAAGGTTGGCCGAACTCGTGAATTTTTCTTCTGATTCGGTGGTAAAGAACTGGCACGAACCGTTTTTGGAACAATTGTTTTCCATTTCGGGGTGGCGCTGGAGGTAGTCTTGCAGACTGGCTGCCACGTAGTCTCCCTGGCAGACGATGTTGATGCCGGCAGGAGTGAAACGGCGGATTTTCTCAATAAGCAATGGGTAGTGTGTGCAGCCGAGGATGACAGTGTCGATCAGCGGATCCTGTTCCAGAAGCTGTGTGATGTATTTCCGGACGAAGTAGTCCGCTCCGGGAGAATGGGCTTCGCCGTTCTCCACCAGCGGAACCCATAAGGGACAGGCCTGTCCGCTGACCTGTATGTCAGGAAAAAGTTTGTTGATTTCTATGGGGTATGAGGCTGAGAGGATGGTACCCTCGGTGGCCAGCACACCGATATGGCGCGATCGGGTGATACCCCCGATGCTTTCCACTGTAGGGCGGATGATGCCCAACACACGGCGGTCGGAGCCGAGGCGTGCCAGATCGTTCTGCTGCACGGAGCGCAGAGCTTTGGCCGAAGCAGTATTGCAGGCCAATATGACCAGACGGCATCCCATGTCGAATAGTTTCTCTACGGCCTGACGGGTAAATTCATAGACCACCTCAAAAGAACGGGTGCCATACGGGGTACGGGCATTGTCTCCCAAATAGATGTAGTCGTATTGGGGCATGAGGCTACGGATTTGGCTGAGGATAGTCAGTCCGCCATAGCCGGAGTCGAATATACCGATGGGAGCACTCATCTTTTTTATAAATTGCGGGCCACGGGCTGCAAGGACGGAATGGACTTGTCGCCCATCGCTTGTCGCTTGCAGCCCGTAGCCCAAGGGATCATTTGATGTTCAGTTTTGCTTTGACTTGTTCTGTGATGTCCAATCCGGCTGCCGGGTTGATGTAGGGGCAGGCATTGTTGTCGGTGTTCAGCACATAGTCCAGCTTGTATTCACTGCCTACTTGCCCGATGGCCTCGTTCAGTCTGGCCACAACGGGCGCAGTCAGTTCCTTACGTGCAGTTTCCAGCAACTCCTCCACTTCGTTCTTGAAGCGTATGCTTTTCTCCATCAGGTCTTGCAATTCTTTCTGACGTTTGATCAGGATGTTTTCAGGAAACTCCTTTTGTCCTTCGAGAAACTCTGCAAACTTGAGGTTGAATTCTCTGTCCGAACGCTGTAGTTCGGCATCGTATTTTTCCTGCAATTGGTTCAGTTTCTCTTGTGAAGAGGCATACTCCGGCATCAGCCTGATAACCTCTGAATAGTTCAGATAGCCGAATCTGTGCTGCTGTTGGGCATCGGTGGTTTCTGCAGTCTGTGCTGTAGTCTCTTCTTGCGCCGGCAATGTCAGCGGCAGACAGAGCAGGAGTATTCCTATCAGTCTTCTACACATGCCCATCGTGTTTTATTTGATTCCCAGTTTGGCTTTTACTTCCTCAGTTACGTCTGTGCTGAGAGTCTCGCTGATGTAGGGTACAGCACCTGTCATATCCAGAATGTAAACGTATCCGCCGGCAGCACCCACTTCTTTGATGGCATTCTTCAGCTTTTCGCTGATGGCGGCCATTTTATCCTCTGAAGCTTTCTGCATGTGTTGTTGTCCCTCCTGATAGTATTGCTGCATACGTCCGTAGAGGTCTTGCAGTTCCTTCTCTCTGCGTTCGGCAATGTTGGCAGGCAATGTGGCTTTCTGTGCCTCAAATTCTTCACTCTTCTTGGCCAGTTCGTCGTTCATACGTTTGATTTCGTCTTCGTATTGTTTCTGCAGCGACTGGAGGTCTGCCTGTGCAGCGGTGTACTCGGGCATCAGCGGGATGATGGCCGCAGAGTTTACGTGACCGAATTTCTGTTGTGCGCACATCCCCATCGGAATGATGAGCATCAAAGCTAAGATTAATTTTCTAAACATGATTTTCTTTAATGATTAATGATTATTGTTTTTTCTTGTTTTCACTTTGTCGTGCAAAAGTATGGAATTTAATTGGAATATCCCAATTTTGAGAGCACTTCGTTACTGATGTCGGCTTTTGGCGAAGCAAAAATGATGCTGCTGTCTGATGCACGGTCCAGTATCAGCGAGTATCCTTTGGCATCGGCTATCTCTTTGACGGCATTGTATATCTCGTCTTGGATGGGTGCCATCAGGCTTTCGCGCTTTTTGTACAGTTCGCCGTCAGGAGCGAAGTATTTCCGCTTCAGTTCGCTGGCCTCCTTTTCTTTAGCTACTATTTCCTCTTCCTTCTTTGTTTTCTGTTCTTCAGAGAGGAAGACAGCTTCCGACTGGTAGTTCTTGTAGAGGGTTTGTGCCTCTTGTGCCAACGCTTCCACTTCGGCCTGCCAGCGTTTGGAGATTTGGTTGAGCTGTTCGTTGGCCCGCTCATAAGCCGGTATGTTCTTCAGGATATATTCCATATCTACCAGTGCAAACTTCTGTGCACTTGCCGTCAGTGCCGTCAGGCAGCAGATTACGGCCATCAAAAACATTCTTTTCATATCCATTGTGTTTTTAGGGTTTGCTTATACCTTATATTATATATGTTTCTCTGTTGTCAGAACTCCTGTCCCAAGATGAAGTGGAACTGGCTGCCACCGTATTGGCTTGAACCATAGACCTTGTCGAATCCGTAGGCCCAGTCGATACCCATCAGTCCCACCATGGGAAGGAAGATGCGCACACCGGCACCAGCCGAACGTTTCATGTCGAAGGGATTGAAGTCCTTCACATCTGTCCATGCATTTCCGCCTTCTACAAATCCGAGTACATAAATGTTGGTCGAACCTTCAAGCATCAGCGGATACCTCAGCTCCATGCCCAAGCGTGAATAGGCATAGCCTTCGTAGCCGTAGGGTGTGAGCGAGCCGTTTTCGTAACCGCGCAGGGCGATGGTCTCTGTGGCATAGCTCGATGAGTATCCGCTCATACCGTCGCCACCCATGTAGAAGGTTTCGAACGGCGAGCGCTTGTACCGGTTGTAGTGGCCCAACAATCCGAATTCTACGCGGGTCATCAGCACCGGACATTTGTTTCTCGACGAGAGTGCCGTATAGGTCTTGCTCTTGAACTTCCACTTGTGATATTCCACCCAACTGTACTTCTTGTTCATGTCGTTCTGGTAGTTGGGGTCAGAGGCGCTTTGCGCATATTTTGAGTAATCCACCCCATCGAAGAGGGAGTAGGGCGGTGTCAGCTGACACGACAGCGAGAATTCGGCACCCGAACGCGGATAAATGGGATTGTCCACTGAACTGCGTGCGAGCGTCAGCTCCAGACTGATGTTGTTGCTCTTTCCGTTGGTGACGGGGAAGTATTGCCAATCTTTCAGCACATAACGCTGGTAGGCGAGAGCAGCAGTGAAGGTGAAGTAGTCGTCGGGCCAGCGCAGGCGCTTGCCGAACATGATGGATACGCCGTAGAGTTGTACCGACTTGTCGGGGTCGTAGTACGACTCGTAGCTGTTGTAATAGCTGCTGTTGTAGTTCCCGTATCCGTAGAGATAGTTGTAGTAGTTGTTATAGTAGGCCGAGTTGTAGTAGTTGCTGCTTACATCGGTCTGTTTGGAGTAGAAGGCCGTCACGGAGAACGAGTTGGGGCGTTTGCCTCCGAACCATGGGTCGAAGAACGAGATGCTGTACGACTGATAATAATCGCCGTTAGTCTGTCCGCTCAGTGTTAGGGTCTGTCCGTCTCCCTGTGGCAGGAATCCCCGTCGGTTTTCACTCTTCTTGAAGAGGTTTGCCATGGAGAAGTTAGTGAATTTCAAGCTCAACTTTCCGATGACTCCCGTCTGTCCCCATCCGGCTGAGAACTCAATCTGGTCGTTGGCCTTCGACTCCAGCATCCAGTTGATGTCCACCGTACCGTTTTCGGGGTCGGTCTGCACATCGGGGTTGATGGTCTCCTGATTGAAGTGTCCCATCTGTGCGATGTCGCGGTAAGAGCGCTCAATGGCCTCTTTGCTGAAGAGGTCTCCGGGTTTCGTTCTCAGTTCGCGGCGCACCACCTCTTCGTAGAGCCGGTCGTTGCCGGCGATACGCACGCGGTTGATGGAGGCTTGTCGTCCTTCGCTGATGCGCATCTCCACGTCGATGGAGTCGCCATCCACGTTCACTTCCACCGGATCCACTTGGAAGAACACGTAACCGTTGTTCCAGTATTGGTTCTGTATAGCGTCTTCATCAGTTCCCAGGCGCTCCATCATGAGCTTCTGGTTATAGACGTCTCCCCGCTTCATTTGCAGCGTATAGGCCAGTTGGTCTGAGGTATAGACCGTGTTTCCCACCCACGACACATTCCGGAGGTAATATTTGTCTCCTTCTTCCATGGTCAGGTAGATGTCCACCGTACGGTCATCGTGCGACACCACGCTGTCGGCAACGATGGTGGCATCGCGGTAGCCCAGTTCGTTGTACTTGTCGATGATGAATCCCTTGTCTTCCTCATATTTTTCGCTGATGAATTTTTTTCCTCCTTTGAAGAAGTTGCGGAAGCGGTTGGCCCACGTACTCTTCTCGCGGGTTTTCTTCATGGCCCGGCGGATGGTCTTGTCGGACACGGCTTCGTTGCCGTTGATATAAATCCTGTTGATTTTGATTTTCTCTTTCTTGTCGATGTTGACATCTACAATCATCTGGTTTTCAGCCGTCACATCGTCGCGTTGCAGTATTTCCACTTCGGCATTCTTGAATCCCTTTTCGTCGAAATAGCGCTTGATGACAATTTTGGCTCGATCCACCATGTTGGGGGTTATCTGTTTGCCCTTCACCATGCCGAGGCGCGACTCCAAGTCTTCACGTTCCGACTTTTTCACGCCGCTGTAGCGTATCTCTGAGATGCGCGGACGTTCTGCCAGCTCGATGTTGAGGTAGATTTTGTCTCCCACGATACTGTCTGCCGATATGCGTACATCGGAGAATAGGCCGTGTTTCCAGTATCTTTGGGCTGCCTTGGTTATCTCTTCGCCGGGCACCTTCACACGCTGTCCCACTGAAAGTCCGGAGAGACCTATCAGTACGAAGTCTTCGTAGTTCTTCACGCCGGACACGGCGATGCCTCCTATCTCGTAAGTGCGTGGAGTGCTGGTGTAGAGAATGGGTGGATTCACCTGTTTCTCTTCAGTTTGCTGTGCCTTTGCGGGCAACAGTGTGCACGACAGGAAACAGACAGCCAATGCGCGGAATATCATGCCGGAGAGAGCCGGTATAGGAATTGTTCTCATTATTTATCTTTCTACTCTGTTACGTCGTTGGTGTTTGTTGTTGTCACTTGTTCGCTGGTTTTTCCGAAACGTCGTTCGCGTCCCTGGAAGTCGCAGATGGCCTTGGCCAGCTCCTCTTCGTTGAAGTCGGGCCACAATGTGTCGCAGAAATAGAGTTCGGAGTAGGCACATTGCCACAACAGGTAGTTGCTCAGGCGCACTTCGCCTCCTGTGCGTATCAGCAGGTCGGGGTCGGGCATGAAGTGGGTGGTCAGCTGGGCCTCGATGGTAGTGTCGTCGATGGTGTCGGGGTCGATGATGCCGGCCTTGACATCGGCTGCAATGTTGCGTACAGCCCTTGTCAGCTCCCACTTCGACGAATAGCTGAGGGCAAGCACCAGCGTCATGCTGTCGTTGCCTGCTGTGTTGGCGATGCATTGTTCCAAACGTTGGCGCACCTGTTCGGGCATCCGCTCCATGTCGCCTATCACGCGGAAGGCCACGTTGTTCTTCATGAAGATTTCCTCTTCAATGCTTTCGAAAAGCAGGCTCATCAGCGCGGCCACTTCCATCTCCGGTCGTTTCCAGTTCTCGGTTGAGAAGGTGTAGAGTGTCAAGTATTTGATGCCCATCCGTTTGGCCTCTTCCACGATGCGTTTTACGGTTTCTGTCCCGGCCTGATGGCCCCTGCTACGTTCTTCGCCGCGCCTTTTTGCCCAGCGTCCGTTCCCGTCCATGATGATGGCCACGTGTGCCGGCACTCTGGTGGGGTCAATCTGTTCTCTATAGGTCATATATGTTTTCTTTCTTGTTTTTTCCGTTGTTTTTTCTTTGTCTGCTTTATCTCCTTCTTCTTCCTTCTCAGTCCTTGTTGCAGTTGTTGCACTTGGGCCAAAGGTCGTAGGTGAGTGTGAGTGATACAAACGAATAGCTGTCTTTGTTTTTCAGCAGTCCGCTTTCTACCTGATAGGGGTCATCGAGCATCAGTCCGGTTTTTGCCGGTACGTCCAGTTTGTCTGTCAATGTGAATCGCATGGATACCTCGCATCCTACGTTCCATCGCGGGGCAAACTTGTATTTCACACCGGCTCCCACCACAAAATTCATCGTCAGGATGTCGTCTGCCGGTTCCTGTGCGTAGGTGAGTCCTGTTCCTCCCAGTATGTAGGGGGTGAATCTCCGGCTTTCCCTGTAGGTCATTCCGTTGCCGTAAGGCCAGAAGTTGTATTCAAACTGTGCTCCCAAGTCATAGACGTTCCTTTCGAAACTGCACTCCTCTCCGTGTGGGAAGATGTTTTCTATCGTGCGTGTGTCGCCGGCGATTTGTCCCATGGCGAGGTCGCACTTGATGGCCATTCGCGGATTGAGGATGAATCGTCCTACGATACCTGCCGACAGTCCCATCTCCTTGAATGGGGTGGTGTAGTTGGCATCGCCCATATAAAAGCATCCACCGAGCCTTACACCCAACTCCATGCGATACTCTTCGTCAGCATATTGCGCCTTGCCTGTGGCGGGCATCAGCAGGATGCCGGCCATCAGTGCCATCAGTCTGCAACAGATTGTTTTTATTGCCATCTTACTATTCCTTAACTACATAATACATAATAGTAAACGTGGTTTTGCTCCGAAAAGTGCGTCTGTTGCCGGCTTTTAGTCGTCCAATGCTCCGAGGTTGGCTCTGTACACAGCGCCTTCGCTTGCGGCCATCAGCCAGATGAATCCCTTGTTGTCCACTACACACGAGTGGCTTCCTTCGAATCCGGCCAGTTCATCGGGGAGTCCCATATGGCTTGCCTGACGCTGCCAGGTGATGCCTCCGTCGGTGGAGGTGAAGATGGCTTCAAAGGGTTCTATCACTTTGTTCCGGTTGAGGCTTTTTCCTCCGAAGGCATAGAGTTTCCCTTCCCATCCCACAACAGTGAGGTCTTCCAACAGCGGGCAGCCGTACTGGATGTTGTTGTAGTATGTCCAGACGGATTCGGTTGACAGTTTGGTCCACACCACGGCACAAGTGTCTGCCGTGTAACCCTCCGGGATGCCCACCAGCGTAGTGCGTGTGATGTGGTGGTTGGTGGTCAGTGCCGAACTGATGACCGATGGCGACAGGGGGAATACCGTCTCGTCCACCTGCTGTATGGTTGTCCATCCCTCATCGGGAGTTCCGGCCAGTACGGTGTCTCCGGCTCTCAGGTAGAGTTGGCCGTCAGCTGTTCCGATGATATCGGAGAAGCTGGCCTCTTCGTTGCAGGGGAGCCATGTTGCACAGTCGTTGGAATTGTAGAGCTTGCCTCCGGCCAGCAGGTAGAAGTTGTCATTCAGTGCCGTCAGCGTGTGGCAGTCCGCTTCATCAGCCAGTCCGGTCACGGGCGTCAGTGCCGTCCACACCCTTCCGTCGGTCAGCAAGGTAGAGGTCAGTGCGGTCGTGCCATTGTGTTGTGCGAGCACATAGAGGCGGTCTCCTTGCGTCACCGCTTTCTGTTCCGTCATGCCTTCTCCGGGGAATCCGTTTTGTGCCGGTTGTTCCCATACCAGTGATTCAGAGTTTGTCTGATGCACATTCAGGCGGATGTAGTATGTACGGTTGCTCACCCCGTCGGTGGCATAGACCGTAAAGCGTACGGGCGAAGTGAAGTCGATGCTGTCTGTTGTCGAATAATATCTCATCTCGTCTCCTTCGCCATACACGATGTAGAGTCCTTCGTATCCGATGTCCACCGTCGCTTTGGTGATGTCCGTGCCTACGGGCAGCGAGTCCCGGTTATATATTTCCCCGTTCACATGGTCGATGGAAAAGGGGTAGAGGCTGCCGGTCACTGTCACTGTATAGGTGGTGTCTTCTCCCGATGCGTTGGTGTCGGTCACTTGAGCTTTGAGGTTGTTGATGGAGAAAGATACGATAGAAGCGTAAGCGGTGGCCTCTTCTTCCGTATTGTCTTCCAGGCAGGAAGTCAACAGGAAAGTGGCGGCCATCAGGCTTCCTAACATTGCTAATATTTTGCGCATTTAGTTCTATTATTTAGTAACAAGTCGCAAAAATAGTAACATTTTCCGCTTCTCAAAAGAGAAATACCCAAGTTTTATACTATATTATAAATAAAAAAGGGCTTGTTACCAACTTTTTGCGATTCCAAACCCGAAAAAAGGGACATTTTATACCACTTATATTACACTATTGTACAAGATTCGCATAGAAGAACCCCCACTTAAAAAATGCGGATTGTCTGAATATTGAATCGGGTTACGTATGGAATAAGCCTTCAAATAAAAAACGCCAATAATTCAGGCTGAAATGGATTCGTTTTCTATTCTTTTATTACTTTTGCAGAAAAATACAATCAGCACAAAATCGAATACCAGTAGTGTATGCAAAAGATACTTGCTTTTATCCTGACGATGGCGTTCATGCAGGCCCTGTCGGCACAAATTCCACTTTCATATTCCCGCAATGCCATGCGGACTGGGGATGTATTATACAAGGTAAAGGTGGATTATGTGGATGCGGGTACACATGGAATCAATCTTTAAGAAGAACATCAATGATAAATGATATAAGATGATTATTAAACGTCATAACATATTCGAACGTATCCTGTTAGCAATAATGGTATTACTGACAGGAATTCCCGTGCAGGCCTTAGGCATGGAGAACGAAGACTATACCTCAGAATATGGTTATGACAAGAACAGCAACTTGCTTTGGGCCTATCGTCAGGGAGTGGTGGACGATGTAGAGGAAGGGCTGTATTATGACACGATGGATGACTACAATGCCTATTACCGTGGCAACCAGAAACTCACAGTTGGTGGTACGGGCGTGGGCGAACCCTCCTACTATGGCAGTTCGTCGTTTGTGGATGGGGCGGACGAGGAGGTGGAATATGCCTACAATGCCAATGGCTCCATGACGATGGACCTGAACAAGGGCATCACGAACATTGCTTACGACCTGTTGGGGAACTTGAAGGAGATTACATTCGACAATAACCGGATTATCCGGTATGTTTACACAGCCGATGGTACCCGATTGAGAACGGTTCACCTGCAAAAGAAGAACGGTGTCTGGTTGAAGGATTCTACAGATTACTATGGAAATTTGCTCTTGAAGAATGGAGCGATAAACAAATATCTGTTCTCCGGTGGTTACCTTTCCTTTAGCAGTGGCACAGCCAATGGTTGTCACTACTATATTCAGGACTATCAAGGCAGTAACCGCATGGTGGTAAACAGCAGTGGTGCAACGGAACAAATCACCCACTATTACCCCTACGGCGGTGTAATCGGTGGCATAGATTTAGGGAGCAACCTGCAACCCTATAAATTTGAAGGAAAAGAGTTGGACCGTACCTATGGCCTTGACTGGTACGACATCCATGCCCGGCAGTACGACCCCATTGTACCTGCCTGGCATACCATTGACCCGCAAGCGGAAAAGAGTTATCATATATCCCCGTATGTCTATTGTGCAGGAGACCCGGTAAACAGGGTGGATAGGAATGGGGAATTACCTGATTTTCTGTGGGATTTATTTAACATCGGACTTGGGATACAGAGCTTTACCGAGAATATTCAGAGTGGAAATTATTGGGGCGCGGCAGCGGATGCCGGTGGTATTCTTGTGGATGCAGCCGCGGCCATTGTACCTGCAGTTCCAGGAGGAGTTGGGACAGGAATAAAGGCGGCGAGGGGAGGAAATAAAACTATTCGTCGAATTTTGCCTAATGAAGGGAAAGAAAAGCCTCATGGAGGAGAAATACATAATAAGGCTATTGATGATTATATTGAGAACATAAGGAAGGATAATACGGTTGAAGAAATCCGAAAGAATCAAAGGTAAGTAGACCTTGAAGGTAACACTGTAGGTCGCAATCGACCTGATGTGCAATATAATATAATAAAGATGAGATACATTATAATGTGGAATTTGACACTAAGGAACATTCATCTGAAGCACATAAAACTGTCATTGAAAAAAATGATCCTAAATCCAAAAATGAATTTATAATATTGAAATGAAAGACTTTAACAATTTTAATTTTTCTGTATTTGAATGCGATTTTAACAGCTTTACAAAGGCTATGTATGAGCAATACAAACAAAGTTTTGTGGAAAATAGGGTAAAAATCTATTCTTCACCTCTCGACGTTACAAAATATATCGACGTTCCACATGGTGGATCTCATTACCCCAAAATGTCATGGTGGGCAAATAAGTTATACAGGAACTTAATTTTTTTCATATCTAATCGTAGAGATGGAATGAGTTCTTTATGCCATAATATTTCTCGTGAATTAGGATGTAAACTTTATAAATTTGGTATATCCAAAGGTGAAGAGGCATACTATGGATGCACATTTTTTTACTGTAATAAAGGGATAGATGAACGATCAATTCTTGCCTATATGGAAGACCGTTGGGTGTTCTGGCAAGAAGGAGAGTTGCTCCCATTTGAAAATCCAGAATATTATTCAAACCGATTCATTAAAAAAAGGTTGAATTACGATATACTTGTGGAATATCTTGGAAAAATGGGAATCAACTTATTTGATATAGATTCCAACGTTACAAACTGCATGACATTTGAACGACTAAAATGGGATAGTGAGGAATAGAATAAGATTATGCCCGTCCCTTCGCGTTTGTAACGCGAAGGTAGTGAGTATAGAGCATTTGTAATGCGCTAATTTCAAATAACTAGTGATATGGATTTGACAAAGGAACTGTATTTTATAACTTCAACGGTTGTTGATCAGATTATATCGTTCATCTTCCGTTTATTCGGGTTCGTCGGGTTTGATAGATGTAAGCGCATTATAAATGCTGATACTCATGACATCCGCATTGTAAATGCGGATGGACGGGGGATGAAAAAATAGAATTACAATATATTGAAGATATCTTTAATTATAATGATTTTGAATAATATGGATTATATAGAAGAGATAAAGTTCCCACGCAATGAGATTGTAGTATGGATTGCATCTAAGAAACTAATGCGAAGTCCACTTTGTGAGAAATACCTGCTTGATGCTTGGTCAAAAGGGGTCTATCCGGAATATGATGAATATCATGACTATATCAATAAGATAAATAAAACTTATCGTTCGGAACTGGCAAAAAAGATAATGGATTTTCTGATGGCATATCGTGAAGGAAGTCTTTGTCCTGATAGAGGAGGAATAGGGGAGTGGACCTATAAATTCCCTGAAGATTGTCCGTTGGACTATGCCATTTATTTAATGGGGTCGGGAGATAAAGTCCGACTCAAGAAAACAAAAGGTGTGAAATATGAAGTAAGTATTGAAGATTGCTATTCAATGTATAGCAGGTCTGATGATAATTGCTGTATCCCTTCCTCGTATTGCAAGAGAAAAGGTGATGGTTGGGAATTGAATCTTGAAATAAAGGACTTGCCTTTTTATAGAATGATGTATTTCAGACGTATAGAATACCCCTTGATGTTTCATTTCTATTTTGATTTAAATTGCAAGAGGACGGTGGCCAAGTTCCCAATAGAGTATTATATCAACCTGATAAAAGATGTGGGTGAGATTATTGACGCAGAATGGGCTTTTGTGGCCAATTGGAACAATGGTGAGATCCTGTATAAGTACAACGAAGCAGAAGTGGATAGATATTTAAGATTGCGTAAAGAAGAAAAGGAGTGGTCTAAAGAAGATTTTATTAAGCGTAGAGCCAAATTGGCTCAAGTTGTTGAAAAGGTTTTAGATGACAAAAAGAATGGCGAACCGAAACAAACATATATCATTGAATGAATAATTTATGGTGAAGATAGGTAAAAGTCATAAAGGGGTAATCCCTGATGCTTTTGATGAATTGCATATTGTGGATGTAAAAGATCGGAAATATGTCGGTGTGGACGAGCGTATGATGTCTTTAGTGGATTTGTCACGCAGTATGCAGAAGTGTGTGCAACTGATTACCCATAAGGATACGGATTTGTCTCAAGAAATAAAGGATTGTATAAAGAAGGGCAGAATAAGACTCATGTATATTGAAGATGTATTGGATAAATGCCCAGCTTTTGTCAGTCCCGTTTGGTCAAGTAATCGTATCGTGGTGGAAGTATATAGCAGCAGGAATTTGCTCAATCCTGATTTGGAAAGTTTCCTGTTCGAGCTTTGGAGTCAAAACAAGGCTCCTGCATTTCCTTTGTACTCTCAATTGGAACATCAAATGCGGGAAACATATCAGGCACAAGAAATTAAGGATTTGCTGGATTTCCTAAATCGGTATAAAGGAGGTATTCTTGCTCCTGAAAAGTGCAGTAATATTCATTCTTGTAAATGGGATTATCCCATGGAAGTTGATAATTCTGAAATCGCAGCTTTTATCGGAAACAATTCAGGGTGGCCATGTTACATGAAACGGTTGAAAGGGGTCAAATACACTCTTGCCATACGGAATGAACGTTTTATATATACGCGTAATGAGGAGGATGACATACTGAATCCTCGCTTTAGTTTCGCCAATCACGATTGGGTCTTGCCGATAGACGAAGAGGATGACATCAATAAAAAGCAGGACTATTTCCTGAGTAAATTGTATCCTACTAACCTGACGTTCTATTTTGAATGCACCGACAATCTGTCATCGGAATTTTATGTATGTTTTTTAAAAGAACTGAGTAAAGCGTTTCCTGTTGATTGGGGATACATTGAGGATGAAAGGAATGGCGAATGTTTGTATATACATGATGAGAAAATATATAATCAATATATGGAATTGTTCCATACATGCTAGTTGATACCCTCATTGTGTGCGTGTTGTCCTTTCGCTTTGCAATGATAATGAACGGGTGAGATAATTAAATAAGATTAAGTTATGAAACTGACAAAAGCGAAATTGATAAAAGCTGTAAGGCCTGAACTTGAAGCACTGGGATATACTTTTTTAAAAGATTCCACATCTGGTGCTCAAGGTCTGTTTGGAAAGAAAATCGGTAGTGATATGTATTTGATGTTAGGATTGACAATACATAGATTTTATGATGACCGATTTACGGGAGATTTTTATCTGTCAACAAACACATTGATTTATGCAGATTGGGGCGATATACCTTTTATGGAATGTCGTCGGAGACATGGTTATTTGTTGACAGAAGACAAACTTGTTGAATTGACGGGAAATGGAACTCCTGATATTTGGTGGGAGGGATTAGATGAGAGTAGTGTAAACTCTTTTATTGAGATTATTAGAAGGACAGAGTATTTGATGATGAATAATGCGAATTTGAAAGAAAAACTAAGGACTAGTTTGGATGTTTGCAAAATCTCAGATAGGGCACGAAAAATAAAACATATAGTATGTCACAATGCCGATGAATTTTACGGGGATTATTCTTATTTGCCTTCCAAAGAAATTGATGAAATTCCCATGATTTGGTTCAAGGCGACAGAAAGGATCTTACTTGAATCAAACGAACAAATTAATCCTCAAATTGTAAGGATGTACGCGATAGAAGCTTATCATCAGTATGTCTTAGATAAAGTATATGAAAGGATGAATCGCTGAAGATTTTGTAACAAGTGAAGATGAGAAACTTAAGCAACATCATAATTATGAAGACTGGGATTGTTAAAGAATTTTATAAGGGGCATTATTGCACGATTTTAGATTTTCCTGAACAAGACATTTTGTCTTTTATGTTGGATGAATCATATAAATATGTGTGGGGTATAAATTGTGAATTACACGGAGTTGAATGGAGTAAGGATACTGGTTTATTTAATCCGGGTGTTGACACTCTTATGAGAAAAACGAAGACTGAATTTTTGATGAATACTTCTGATTTCTTAATCCAAAAAACGAGGTTAAAGGGGGAACTTCATATCGTACAGGTAAACAAAATCCCTCCATATTATTTGAATAGAGAAATGATAAAGGGGAATAAGTGGTATGATTTACTGAAAGAAGAAGCCGACTATTTATTTGAAATAATTTTTCCTGGAAGTCCAGATTATACGGAGGTGGTCAGTCCTGACAGATTGTTTTTAGAGAATCTCTTAGAAAAGATAAAAGACATGTAATGAAGAAAAATATATGTTGTTGAATTTCCGTCCCTTCGCGTTTGTAACGCGAAAGTAGTGAGTATAAACATTGCAAATGCGGATGGACAGAAATGCGGATGGACAGATAACCAAAATAGCGATTGATTTAATCAACACTGCCTGCAAATAAAGTAGAAAGTGGCCATTGGAAACAATTAAAATACAAGCCAAAAGCTTATCCCAAGCTTTGAGATAAGTAAACCAAACTTTGGTTTAATTATCCCAAGCCTTGGTTTAATTATCCTAAGGCTTGAGATAAAGAATTGGCTTGCATGTTTTTGTTTTTCGGTGAGCTATATGCTTTTTCAGTTTGGGCGTTTTTGTTTTTCTGTATCGTCAGCGCACTGAAATACAAATGATTCGATTGGCGAAACTTAAATAACATTAATATTTCCTCCTTTTTTCCTTGCACACATCCATATTATCCTATTTTTGCACACAAATCACTAAAAATAAAGGAAAAAACATGAGAAAAACATTACTTGCTGCTGCAGGTTGTCTGGCTTTGTCTGCCGCTGTTGCCCAAGAGGCTGAAGTGAAGCTCGTGGCCAAAGTGCACAACCTCATTGAAGGGACAGCCCTCTGCGATTCGCTCCCCGGCTCGTTTGTACACGGTGTCTCATACAACGGTGAATATGCCGTGGGATATGGGACAGAGTACACCAAATGGGCTTTTATCTGGAGCCGTTCGACGGGAAAGTTTGAACTGATAACCGGTGCATACGAAAACTCCTCCATAGCGAACGGAGTCTCCAACGACGGCCTGGTGGTAGGAGCCTACAATTGCGATCTCAAAGGCAATGGGGGTGAGGGATACCTCCGTCCCGGCATCTGGCGTGACGGTGTGTGGACACCGCTTCAGATAGAGGTGGAGGAAAACGAATTGGTGAGCGGACAAGACCCCACAGTGAACGGGGAAGCCTGCTTCATTTCCGGCGATGGCGCCTTCATTACGGGATATATCTACAGCCCCAGTTTCCAACGCAACTTCTACGATGAGGATGGCTCTCTGTTGGAGACGAGAAACATCGGGTTGCTCCGTCCGGCCATCTGGACTTGGAATGAGAAAAAGGGAACTTACCAGCTGGAGGTGAAGTGGCGGAACACCCCCACGGGAGATGAGTTGCAGCAGGGCATGTGGTCGCACTACGGCTCTTCGCAGGATGCTACCGTGCTGGCCGGTGTGGCCGACCATCCGACGGGATGCCGCTCTCCGTCCGTGTGGGTGGGTGAACCGGGAAAACGTGCCACGCTGACCCGCATCTACGGCAAAGAGGATATTGACGTGAACAGCGAAGAGAGTCTTCCTTTTTACGATGGAGCCATGGGTAGCGTCAGCCCCAACGGCAAATATGCCGGCGGATATTGGGATCCCAATGGCAACGGTTACGAAATCACCGGTTTCATCTATGACACCGAGACAGAGGAGTTGGAAGAGATGCCCGGATGGGGCATGGTGACTGCCGCTCTCGACGACGGTACTCTCTTTGGTTCGGACGGATACATGGGCGGGGCATTGATTCGCACAGCCGACAAGAGCTACAACGGTGCGCTTCAGACCTATCTGGAGGAGAAGTACGGTGCGTTCACCGGCAACTTGCCAGGCACCATCCTCTCTGTGTCTGGTGATGGTACCGTCATTGGTGGGTGGTATCCTGTGGCTGATGCCATCGGTGCATTGATGTACCCCAGCATTGTGGAAATCAAGCCTTTTGAAGAGTCGGATGCAGTGGATGCACTCACCCGCTACGAGCATAACATACTCATCATAGCCGATGAGGTGGTGGCTCCGAAAGCTGTGAAGGTGGAACTCTACAGCACACAGGGAGCTTTGCTCGCTACTGTGGATGACAGCCGTATCAGCTTTGCCGGTATGCACGGAGTGGTTGTGGCCAAGGCCACTTATGCCGACGGACAGGTGCAGATGAAAAAAGTGGTGGCTGAATAAGGTGTTCAGATTTTAAACTCAAAAGTTTCAGGGTGTAAGGGCAGAGATTCTTACACCCTGAAACTTTTTTACGACCTGCTCACTTGCAGTCCTTGTGTGGAGAGCGACATCTCCACAAAGCGGGCGCAGGCATTGAGCGGATTCTCTTGCAGCAACGTGCGGATGCGGGCAGCCGCTTCGGGGTCTTTGGCCACCATGTAGAGGTATCCGCCACCTCCGGCTCCGGGGAGCTTGTATCCCAAGCAGTAGTCCTTTATGCGGCTGATGATCTCTTCTACCGCTGGTGGGTTTGTGCCAGAGTCGAGTCGCTTGTTCTGTTCCCACGAGCGTCCGACAAGTTGTCCCATCTCGTGGAAGTTGCCTCGCTGTATGGCCTCGTAGAGGTCGATGGCATGCGCCTTCATGTCGGCAAGCAGTTGCAGTTGGGCTGTCTCGTTGAGGAACATGCTGCGTACGATTTCCGCCAAAATGCCTTTGGCAGTGCGGGTGATGCCTGTATAGTAGAGCAGGTGGCACTTCTGGTACTCGGGGTTGGTGAAGAGGAAGTCGGGAAGCCAGCGCACGAGCGGACTCTGATTGAATCCGGAGGTAGTCTGTAGCAGTTTCACTCCGTGAAGCACACCACCATACTGGTCCTGCCAGCCACCGCCTGTGGTCAGCAGTTGTTCCAAGGCCAATGTGCGGAGGCAGATTTCGTTCTTGTCCCATGCCAGTCCGCAGAAGTCGGACACGGCTCCAAGTACCGTAGAGGCCAGAATGGAACTGGTGCCCAATCCCGAACCGGCGGGAATGGCTGAAAGCAACGTCACCTCGATGCCCGAACCGAATGCCTGCAACTGTTGTTCGAGCGAAGCGTATTTCTCTGCAGAATGTTCGGGCGAGAATCCTGCCAAAGCCAATGCTGCCTTGGGGATGGAGAATGGGGAACCTACTTTGGCAAAGTCGCACAATTCCTCGTAGGTGCCGACTGTCTCTCTGGCTCCCAAGTCGATGGACCGGAGGATAATCTTATATTCCCGGCAAGGTTTGACGTACGCTTGCAACGGGGGTTGCCCGTTCAGTTCGATGGCGATGTTCACCACATTGCCCCCTTCGTTCAGGCAGTAGGGTGGGGTGTCGGTCCATCCACCGGCCAAGTCGATGCGTACAGGGCTTCGTCCCCAGACAATCTGGTCGGCATAGACGGCACAGCGGGGCTGTTGTTTGGCCGCGAGGATGCGTTGGGTCAGTCCTTCGCGGAGCAGACCGAATGCCTGACTTTCCTCTTCGGTGGCGCTTTCTTCCCCCTTGAAGGAACGGAGACGTGCACGGAAGGCATGGTCGTGTATGCGGGTCATCAATCCGGCTCCGGCAGACAGCGGAGCAGGCTCTTGTAGATTGAAGCGGAAATATTCGGAGGCAGCATCTTCCAGATTGACTTGATAGAAGACGCTTTTTTCGTGATTGGCAGCCAGTTTTTCCCAGTTGGTTGCCCGGAAAGTTTCGCGTTGCCGGTAGAGCCGGTACAAGTTGGCTTTGACGGATATCTCGTCGGCAGAAAGCTTTTCTGCCCGCTCCCACAACGCTTTTCCTTGGGCGCATCCGGTTGGCTCTATCATCCAGCGTAGGATGGTGCCCATCTCATCTGTCGTGTGACAGATGGGGAAGAGCTTTGCTGCCTGCATGTCGTGGCTACCCTCTATTGAACTGATGGGGATATGGTGTCCGGCAGCCCAAGAGGTGAAAGGATGTTGCATGAAGGTGACACTGTCGTCAGCCAGTGGCCCTTTAAAGGAGTCGTTGAAACCGTAGGGACGGACAGCCCAGCCCGTTTCATCTACGGGGACAATGTCGATGCAGACCCCGGCGGGCAGGTTCAGCGTCCAATCGTTTTGGGGGACACCGGTGATGATGTGTTGGTGTGTCAATGTCCAGGAGGAGGGTATGTAGCTGTTCTCTATCCACACCTCATAGTTGTCTGCAGTCAGTGGTCGGGCAGTGAATGCGTTCTGGATGAACATGGCCGGATGGGCTTTCACCCGGCGATGAATGATTTCGCGTTGGTCGCTGACGATGTTCTGCACAGCTACGGTAGAGGAGATGAGTTCCCGACTGGTGCCATAGTGGTAAAACTCTCCGCCAGGCAATGGCAATACGGCTACGCTCAACTGCTGCAATTCTTCATCTGCTACGGTAGGATGTTCGCCCAAAGCACAGCCGAAGTCGGAATAGAGGTCGTAGTAGCTGATAGACGAGGGGTCGCCTGCTGTACCTCCCGAACGCTTCATCAACAGTTTGACGGCACGGTCGCTAAGTAGCCAGATGCCGATATCCATCAGAAAGAGGTGGGTCTGCAACAGTTCGGCCATACGCCCTACCGAAGGCTTTTGTAACATGAAGTCGAGTTTGTCGGGCGATTGGCGTGAGGAGACGAAGATGCCGTGGTTCTTGGCGAGGTTGGGATCTACCCACAGGCCGTAGCAGACCACATCGGCTTCGGGGATTTCCTGCAGGGGTTCGGATGAACGGATATAGACATCACCGCTGGCTATCAGTGTGTGTAGCGATGCAGGGGCTTTTTCCATAATCCGGTCGTAGAGAGGTAATTGCAGCGAGAGCAGGTTCTGCTTGAGGCATTGCCCTTTGGCCCAACGGAAGATGGGAATCGGAGTCAGAATCTTACCTGACGGAGCATAGCCCGGCAACCGGCGGCTTTGTCCGCCGGCATGGAGCAGGATGCGCTTTTCGCTCGACAGCCATTCGTCGAAGTTCTCTCCCTCGTCAGCCCATGCCTGATGGCAGGCCGACAGCAACCAGGTGGTACCTCCTCCGGAGCCTAATTTGGCTCCCACAGGGTCGGAGGTACAAAACCACTCTTGGGCACTTACACCCTCTATCTCATGAAAACACTCCACCAGATTGGGTGGAAGTGACAGCAACTTTTTCATATATAATTAATGTATCGGATTTACACGTATTCGTCACCCATTTTCACTTGCGCGTCATTGATTATCTTGCGCAACATGGCCGGGTCGTCTTTCGGGCAGATGAGCAACACTTGGTCAGTGTCGATTATCAGATAATCCTCCAACCCTTGTGCGACAATCAGTTTCTTGGGCTGACTGGTGGCGGTGAGGCAACCATGACAGTCGTAGTACATGCCGTGTGTGCTGACTGTGGCATTCTCCTCGCCGTCTTTGGGGAGGAGGTTGTGGAAGGTGCTCCATGTTCCCAAGTCGCTCCAACCGAAGTCGCAAGTCATCACATAGACATTGTCTGCCTTTTCCAACAGGCCATACTCTATGGAAACATTGGGGCATGAAGGAAAGTGTTCTTCGATGAAGTGTCTCTCTTGTGCCGGTGTGCTATAAGGAGAGGTTTCTTCTCCATTGGCTTCGAAATGGAATGCCAACTCGGGCACATGGGTGCGGAATGCGTTGATAATGGTGTCGCTTTTCCCTAAGAATATTCCGGCATTCCAATAGAATTCACCGCTCTCCACAAAGATTTCAGCCAATTCACGTTCCGGCTTTTCCGTAAAGGTCTTGACAGAGTGGAATGTATCTTCTCCCTCATCCCCTATCTGAATGTATCCGTAGCGGGTCTCCGGGCGGTTGGGACGGATGCCGACACATAGCAGGCAGGGGGAGCGATTGATAAATTCCATTCCTGCCTTGATGGCTTGGGTGAACTCCTCTTCCTTCATTATCAGATGGTCTGAGGGGGTGAAAACGATTGTGGCTTCGGGGTCGATGGCATGGATATGGTAAGTGGCCCATGCCAGACAAGGAGCTGTGTTGCGACGGGTAGGTTCGGACAGGATGTGTTCGACGGGCAAGGTTGGCAACTGTTCGGAGACTAATGCGGTGTAGTCGGTGTTTGTGACGACAAACACCCGGTCGGCTCCTACCAATCGGCTGTAGCGGTCGTAAGTCTGTTGCAGCAAAGTGCTTCCTGTGCCGAAGAAATCAATGAATTGTTTCGGCATTTCTTTGCGGCTCAATGGCCAAAAGCGGCTGCCGATACCGCCTGCCATTATCACGCAGTAGTTATGGTCTTTCATGTCTTGTTTCCCCTTTTCTGATAAACACTGCTAAGGTAATCCTATTTTTTGGGATAAGCAAGGAAGTGATGTGTAAAAAGTATTAATCTTGGTAAAGAATCGGGAGAAAGGGGGGGAAGTCTGAAAAAAAGGGTAGCCGGACAGCTAGTCGGCTACCCGTATGACATAGTTCAGGAGTTACAGGAGTTCAGACGATAGTCCCAACTGTACTTTTGGGGTGTTCAAGACCATTGTCCGGATTCCTGTAGTTCCTGAAAGTTAAGCCTGCAAGACTTGAATTGTGATCTGAAAAATTAATAGTTATCTGCCACCAGTTGGAAATGTCCGCGTTCGTGAAGGCAGGCCGGACATTTGGCTGGAGCCTCTTTGCCCCGGTGCAAGTATCCACACTTGCGACATTGCCATACGACCTCTTCTTCGCGAAGGAACACCTTCTCCTTCTCAATGTTCATCATCAGCTTTTGATAGCGTTTCTCATGTCCCTGTTCGGAAACAATGATGCGGCGGTACATTTCGGCTATTGCAGGAAAACCTTCTTTGTCAGCTGTTTCAGCAAAGGCCGGGTAAAGCTCGAATGCTTCTTCATGTTCACCGGCTGCAGCCTCTTTCAGGTTTTCCAGTGTGTTGCTGATGATGCCTGCCGGATAGGATGCGGTGTGGCTGACAGTGCCTCCTTCGAGAAATTCAAACATGCGTTTGGCATGCATGCACTCTTGTTCGGCCGTTTCCTGAAAAATGGCTGCAATTTGTACATAGCCCTCTCTCTTTGCTGCTTTGGCAAAGAATGTATAACGCATGTGGGCTTGCGATTCTCCGGCGAATGACGTGAGGAGATTTTTCTCCGTCAGCGTTCCTTTTACACTTTTCTTCATGTTGTTCAAGAATTAAAGATGAATAAATGTATGAAAGGAAACAGGCTGACGGAGAAAAAGTTCAGAGAGGTTCTATAAATTAGTTCCTTCGTTTATTCCGTAGGAGTGACTTTCACCTTTTCTACGGTGAACGACTGTACCAGTTCTTTGTTGAACTCTGTCTTGCGTGCCTTGATGTCGAGATTGCTGAAATTGAAATCGACCAAGTCGTACTGTTCAGAACCCTTGACATTGAAGAAAGCATCGCAAGTGAACCGGATGTTGCGCATGGTGATGTTGTTGGAGCGCGATTTCGGCATATCCTTGCGGTCTTTCAAGTCGAAGAACTGTGTCCACGGACGGATGTAGATGAAATTGTTGGCATCTCCTTCGATGTCCTCTACCGTGATGTATTCATAGTGCTGCGGTGTGTCAGGGCGCATCTTCAGCCAAAACAGGCGTTCGGCATTGTTCACCCGACAACGGCGGAAGATGATGTTGCGGTTGTGCAGCGATTCGCTACCGCAGGTCAGTGCACTGTGGCAGAAGCCATAGACGCAATCCTCGATGATGATGTTGCTGTTGCCGCCGTTGTTGGGATCTTTGTCTGCCCAAGGACCTTTTCCGCCTTTCAGGGCGATGGCATCGTCGTTGACGGAGAGGTAGCAGTTCTTCACCAGCACATTGGTGCAGGCATCGATGTCGATGGCATCCGTACTGGGAGCTTTCACCGGTGCCTTGGGTGAGGTGATGCGCACACCCAGATATTTCACGTTCTCGCACTTGTAGATGTGTGAACTCCAGAAGGGTGAGTTGGCCAAATGCACACCAGCTATCTGCACATTCTTGCAATTGGAGATGTACACCAGACGCGGGCGTTGTTCGTCCTTGTTCGTGCACTTGGGATTCCAGCTGCGGCGATTCCAGAAAGCTTTCCAATAGCGCAAGCCGTTGCCATCGATGCGTCCTTTACCGCTGATGGTGAAGCCATCGAGTCCATCGGCGTTGACCAAAGCTGTGAAATACTTGCATGTCTCTCCTTCGATGCGGGTGGTCTTGATGGGGAAGTGGCTGATGTCATCGCTACCCTTGAGCACTGCCCCTTCGCTGAGATAGAGGTGTGTGCCGGGTTTGAAGAAGATGGCGCCACTCAGGTAAACACCTTGCGGGATGACCACTACACCACCACCATTGGCTGCCGCCGTATCGATGGTGCGTTGGATGCTCTCTGTCTGTAGCAGTGTGCTGTCACCGGCCATGGCACCAAAGTCTGTAATCTCATAGCTTTTTCCCAGTGTAGAGACATCTACCGTCTGATAGTCGTTGAACCATGCGGGAATGGGAGTTCCGTCGGGGAACAACTCTTGACCGAATGTCTGTACGCTCATCAGTACCGACACGAATAATGCAATATATCTCATAGGCTGTTTATTTGACTTGTACGTTTAACGGGTTGCGTACTTTCTGTGCAAATTCTGCCACGTAGGTATTCCAGGCTGCAGTATCGGCAAAGCCATACTTGTTCCATCCGCTACCCCAGTAATAGGTGAATTCCGTATTTGGTTGATAATCTGCTACGGCCAGTACATGACCGGTGGCACCACCTCGCAGCGTTTTGCTCTCTTCTTCAGTGAAGAGCACGGCTTTGGCCTCTTTCATCTCTTCGGGGAAGACCACTCCCACGTAGATTTCACCGTTATTGTTGTGGATGTTGTCACTCAAGTCTGTGTAAGTGATGTATCCGTTGTCGGCATCCGTTGTGTAGGCTTCCGGATTTTCGGGATGGATGACAATTCCTGCAGCAACGGGGCTTGCCACTGTAAGTCCGTTATATACAATGGTCGTTTTGTTCATTTGTGAGCCTTTGTCGAGCGAAATGATACGGGTTTCCACTACGGCAGAATCTCCCTTGATTGCGGTAGGGGCATAGTTGAGCTTCACTGTGAAGCGGAGCGGACCGTTTTCCAGAATTTCCGGTTCACCTACATAGCAATAGGGATATACGATGGCGTCGTCCACCAATAGGGCAGCGGCTCCACCTCCCAATGTGGGGCCTACCTTGTAGCAGTCGAGTCCGTTGCCATGATCTACGTGATAAGATACTGACTGGTAGAGAGCGTTGGCTTCATCAGGTTTTCCTGCCTGCTTCAAACTGTCGATGGTAGCTTTTGTTGCGGGGTTCAGTTCCTTCTCATAGCGGTCTTCCACTACAAGTTCGGGCACACGCTTCAACCACACATCGTAGCCAAAAGCACGTTCACCGTTAGCTTGCAGGGCAGGCCCGTAGGTACGATAAGCCGTGCGGTCGTTTTCCCAAGCTACGTCGTCCACACGCTCAGGATACTTGCGCCCGAAGACTGCTGCTTCGAACAGAGCCTCTTGAGGAATGCCCTGTTGGATGGTATAGACCGACGAGGCATTGGCTTTCACGGTAGTGGGGAAGATGAGCTTGCCATCGTAGGTTAATTGGTAGGGCACTTGCTCGTTGTTTTCATTGAGAATGACGAATTGTGTTGTGTCGTTCAGATTGAGCCGTTTGGAAACCTGCTCCATGTTTATCTCTACGAGTTCTCCGGTACGGTCGATGTCGAGAGAATTGGTCACCGTCACTTGCAACGGTCCTTCCGTGCCGCACGATGCCATCAAAAGGGCGGCGGCGAAAAATGAGAATGTTTTTTTCATTTCGTTGGATAGATAAGAGGAGTTCAGGAGTTCGGGAGTTACAGGAGTTCAGACAAACGTCTTGATATATGCAAGCTGTACTATTGTCTGAACTCCTGAACTTCTGTAACTCCTGCTACTCCTATAGTAAGAAAACTTAGGGTTGCTTACCGATGTAAGCCAAGATACCTCCATCTACGTAGAGAACGTGGCCGTTTACGGCATCAGATGCCTTAGAGGCAAGGAATACGGCGGGACCACCCAATTCTTCGGGATCGAGCCAACGGCCTGCCGGAGTCTTGGCACAAATGAATGAATCAAACGGATGACGACTGCCATCGGCCTGACGCTCGCGCAAAGGAGCTGTTTGAGGTGTTGCAATGTAGCCCGGGCCGATACCGTTGCATTGGATGTTGTATTCGCCATACTCAGAGCAGATGTTGCGTGTCAACATCTTCAAACCACCCTTGGCAGCAGCATAAGCCGACACGGTTTCGCGACCCAACTCGCTCATCATAGAGCAGATGTTGATGATCTTACCTTCGCGGCGTTCCATCATTTCAGGAATAACGGCGCTTGAGCAGATGAACGGTCCTACCAGGTCAATGTCGATAACCTGCTGGAACTCCGAACGCTTCATCTCGTGCATGGGGATACGCTTGATGATGCCGGCATTGTTTACCAGGATGTCAATCTGGCCTACTTCGGCATGAATCTTCTCTACGAGTTCCTTTACGGCCACTTCGTTGGTCACATCGCATACATATCCGTGTACGTTTTCGATACCGGCTTCCTTGTAGTTGGCCAAACCTTTAGCTAATGCATCTTCGTTGATATCATTGAAGATGATGTTCTTGATACCTGCCTGCACAAATGCTTTGGCAATGTTGAAGCCGATTCCGTAAGATGCGCCGGTAATCCAGGCGTTCTTACCTTCTAATGAAAAAATGTTTGTCATTTTTGTTATGCTTGTTTTGTGGGAGTTCAGGAGTTCAGGAGTTACAGGAGTTCAGACAATAGTCTTGCGCTCCGCCTCCATCAATCCTTCATCCCGTTGTTATTAATAATCCTTTACAATAAGCTGTCAGTAGCTTGCTTGTTCCTGAACTCCTGTAACTCCTTGAAAAACTACTTCAAATCCGTAATCAGCGAGAAGTCCTGGTCGCCATAGTCGAGGTTTTCACCGCCCATACCCCAGATGAAGGTATAGTTGTGAGTGGCTGCAGCGCTGTGGATTGACCATTCGGGAGAGAGAACAGCCTGGTCGCCTTTCATCCAAATGTGGCGTGTCTCATCCACTTCGCCCATGAAATGGCATACGGCATGGTCTTCGGGTACCTCAAAATAGAAGTAGGCCTCCATGCGGCGGCTGTGTACATGAGCAGGCATGGTGTTCCATACACTACCGGGAGCCAACTCGGTCATACCCATCTGAATCTGACAAGTGGGGAGCACTTGGTTTACGAGCATCTTGTTGATGTTGCGGTCGTTTGAGCCCTCGAGACTACCCATGTGAGCGACTACAGCATCGGCCTTGGTCACCTTCTTGCACGGATAGCTGGTGTGTGCAGTGCATGAGTTGAAGTAGAACTTGGCAGGATTTTTCGGGTCTTTGCTCTCGAAGATGACATCGCGGTCGCCTGAACCAATGTAGAGTGCCTCTTTGTAATCCAATTCAAAGGTTTCGTCACCGGCTTTCACCACACCAGGTCCGCCTACGTTGAACATACCAATCTCGCGACGGGTAGTGAAGTAAGGGGCCTTCAACGGATCGATAGCTTCCAGTTTCAGTGCTTCGTTCACAGGCATAGCACCACCTACTACCATACGGTCGTACATGGAGTAAACCATATTGACCTCATCGGCTGCAAAAACTTTCTCAATCAGGAAATCGCGGCGAATACGTTTGGTGTCGTAATTCTTGGCATCCTCAGGATGTGCCGCATAACGGACTTCATAGTTTGTTTTCATACCAATTTATTTAAATAAAGATTGTTTTTTAAAGTTATTTGAAGCAAAAGTACTAAAAAGAATGACTATATCCTCTATGAAGACTATGTTTTTTACTAAATTTAAAGAACTGGGTTCAGGTTTGAGGGTGGAAATGCAGAAAAGTTGCTCTTTCACGGTGTTTAATCCGATGATTATTATTACTTTTGCACCAAATTCTTTTCGTGGATGGTTTTTTCTCTCCCGTCAGGAAAAAAATCTTCCCCACAGGGCAGAAAAAAAGTAAAGGCAAACAAGTAAAATAAAACATATATAACAAAAATGGAATTAGCAAGTAAGTACAATCCCGCAGATGTGGAGGCCAAATGGTATCAATATTGGCTGGACAACAAGCTCTTCAGTTCAAAACCCGATGGACGCAAACCTTATACCGTCGTCATCCCTCCTCCTAATGTCACCGGAGTACTCCATATGGGACACATGCTCAACAATACCATTCAAGATATCCTGGTACGCCGTGCCCGTATGAAGGGTTATAATGCTTGTTGGGTACCGGGCACCGACCATGCCTCCATTGCCACCGAAGCTAAGGTGGTAAAAAAACTCTCTGAACAGGGAATCAAAAAGAGCGATCTCACACGCGAGGAGTTCCTCAAACATGCGTGGGAATGGACCAACGAACACGGAGGTATCATCCTAAAGCAACTGCGTAAGCTGGGTGCATCATGCGATTGGGATCGTACCGCCTTTACCATGGATGAGAAACGCAGCGAGAGCGTCATCAAGGTTTTCGTTGACCTCTACAACAAGGGACTCATCTATCGCGGATTGCGCATGGTAAATTGGGACCCCAAGGCACAAACCGCACTCAGCAACGAAGAGGTAATATATAAAGAGGAGAAAAGCAAACTCTACTACCTCAAATATTATCTAACAGAAGCCGATGCACAAACCCTCAATGAAGAAGAGGGAAACATCATCCATCGCGATGAGAAAGGACTCTATGCAGTAGTAGCAACCACACGTCCCGAAACAATCATGGGAGATACTGCCATGTGCATCAACCCCAAAGACCCCAAAAACACTTGGCTGAAGGGAAAACATGTCATCGTTCCGTTGGTTGGTCGCGAGATTCCCGTCATCGAAGACCGATACGTGGAAATCGAGTTTGGTACCGGCTGTCTGAAAGTAACTCCCGCACACGACACCAACGACTATATGTTGGGCAAGAAGCACAATTTGGAGACTATCGACATCTTCAACCCCGATGGCACACTCAGCGAAGAGGCTGGTCTTTATATCGGGAAAGACCGTATGGAAGTACGCCGTCTGATAGCCAAGGACCTTGAAGCTGCCGGTCTGCTGGAGAAGATTGAAGACTATGACAACAAGGTTGGATACTCTGAGCGTAATGCCGACACAGCCGTCGAGCCCCGCCTCTGCATGCAATGGTTCCTGCGTATGCAACATTTTGCCGACATTGCATTACCACCGGTGATGAACGATGAACTGAAATTCTATCCTCCCAAATACAAGACCACTTACAACAATTGGCTTGAAAACATCCAAGACTGGTGCATAAGCCGCCAGCTCTGGTGGGGACATCGCATACCAGCCTACTTTCTTCCTACCACCGAGGGTGAAGAAGAGAAGTTCGTTGTAGCACAAACCGTTGAAGAGGCACTCAAGCTGGCAAGACAAATCGAAGGATATGAACATATAACCGCATCCGAACTCCGTCAGGACGAAGATGCACTCGACACCTGGTTCTCATCCTGGCTTTGGCCCATCTCACTTTTCGATGGAATCAACAACCCCGGTAACGAAGAAATCAGCTACTACTACCCTACAAGCGATTTGGTTACAGGCCCGGACATCATCTTCTTCTGGGTGGCCCGCATGATTATGGCCGGTTATGAATACTTGGGCGATATGCCGTTCAAGAATGTATATTTCACCGGCATCGTGCGCGATAAGCTCGGACGTAAAATGTCAAAGTCTCTTGGCAATTCGCCCGACCCGTTGGAACTTATCGAACGTTTCGGAGCCGATGGGGTACGCATGGGAATGATGCTTTCTGCTCCTGCCGGAAACGATATCCTCTTCGATGATGCTCTCTGCGAGCAGGGACGTAACTTCAACAACAAGATATGGAATGCTTTCCGCCTTGTGAAGGGTTGGCAGGTTGCCGATATCGAACAACCCGAATATGCTGCACTGGCAACCCGGTGGTTTGAATCTATGTTGGCAAAGACGGCTGCTGAAGTAGACGACCTCTTCAGCAAATACCGCTTGAGCGAAGCACTCATGGCTGTTTACAAACTCTTCTGGGACGAGTTCTCAAGCTGGTATCTGGAGATGGTGAAGCCTGCCTACATCAATGGCGAACCGCAACCTATCGACCGCGCCACTTATGAAAAGACACTCGGTTTCTTCGATAGCCTCTTGAAGTTGCTCCACCCCTTCATGCCGTTCATCACCGAAGAACTTTGGCAACACCTCTACGACCGCAAGGAGGGAGAAAGTCTGATGGTGCAGGAGTTGGACATCCCCACCGCTTGCGACGAAGAGATTGTGAAGGCCTTCGAAGCCGTGAAGGAAGTTATTGGTGGTATCCGCACCATACGCTTGCAAAAGAATATTGCTCAAAAAGAGACATTGGAATTGCAAGTAGTAGGCGCAAATCCTGTAGCAACTTTCAATAGTGTAATAGCCAAGTTGTGCAACCTTACTGCCGTATCGGCCGTTGAGAATAAGGTCGAGGGTTCAGCTTCATTCATGGTAGGCACTACTGAGTATGCTGTGCCTCTGGGTAGTCTCATCAATGTAGAGGAAGAGTTGAAGAAACTCGAAGCCGACCTGAAGTACAACGAAGGTTTCTTGCAAAGTGTGTTGAAGAAACTCAGCAACGAAAAGTTTGTAAGCAAAGCACCTGCCGCCGTCATCGAGATGGAGCGCAAGAAACAAGCCGATGCCGAGAGCAAGATTGCTGCATTGAAGGAAAGCATTGCTGCACTGAAAAAGTAAAAAATGATATTCGGAGAGGAGCTGTGTCAGAATACTACCGGTTGATTGGCACCTCCTCTCCTTTTTTTATGGTATGAATGACGAAAAAGTCCTGACGTTTACCTTTATCACCGTCACCTATAATGCGGAAGAGACCTTGGAGCGTACTCTACGGAGTGTGGCAGAACAGACCTATCCGCACATCGAACACATTCTCATTGACGGGGCTTCGAAAGACCGTACATTGGAGATTGCGCATACCCATGGGGGGCATTTGGCAAAAATCGTAAGCGAACCCGACCGTGGTCTTTACGACGCCATGAACAAAGGGATTCATCTGGCCACGGGGGATTATGTTTGTTTCCTCAATGCGGGAGACAAATTGCATGATAGCGAAACGTTGGAGCACATTCACTCGTCACTTGTAGCCTGTAGCCCGTCACTCATGACTCTCCCCGGAGTCCTTTATGGTCATACCGACATTGTAGATGACGATGGATGTTATCTTGGACCTCGTCACCTCTTGCCACCCGAGCAACTTTCTTGGAAGAGTTTCAGGCAAGGGATGCTTGTCTGTCATCAGGCTTTTTATGCAAGACGCGACCTTTGTCTGGAGTACGATACGGATTTCCGATTCTCTGCCGACTTTGATTGGTGTATCCGTGTGATGAAGCAGACGGACGATTTGCTTCACTTGCCCTTCACCGTGGTTGATTATCTGCAAGAAGGAATGACGACACGCAACCATCGCGCCTCGCTTGTCGAACGCTTCCGGCTGATGTGTCGTCATTATGGTGTGGCAAGTACCATTGTCCGCCATTTTGGTTTTCTGTTGCGAAGCCTCAAATAACGTACTCCACTTCTTTGAATCCAAAGGTTCGGATGTTTCCTTCGCGGTCTTCCAACAACAGATGACCGTCCGTTTTCACTCCACGGATACGTGCATCGAACTGCGTATCCCCCTGTCGGAAAAGGTGATACCCTACGCGTCTGAACAGTCCCTTATGATAGTGGTCAATGAGGTCGTGGGTCTGTCCTTGACGTATCTGATTGTAATATGTGACAAATCTTTGGATTATTTTCTTCATGATGGTCAGTGGCTCGGTGGCATGTCCGGTTATCTGCCACACAGAGACGGGGTTAGGCGCATCACTGTGGAAGGTTTCCTGATTCAGGTTGATGCCCACACCGATGATGCAAGTTTCCATATTCTTTCCCATCAAGTCGGTTTCAATCAGGATGCCGCATAGTTTCTTCTTGTTCCAGTAGATGTCGTTCGGCCATTTGATACGTGGATGTGGCGAGCGGACATAGTCATCAAGCGTCTCTTTTACACTGAGTGCCATTGCTTGCGACAAGATGAATTGTTCGTTCGCCGTCAGGAATGTGGGATGCATCATGATGCTGAACGTCAGATTCTTATTGGGAGCTGATTCCCACGAATTGCCCCGTTGTCCCCGACCTGCAGTCTGCGACTTGGCCACTACGGCTACAAACTCCTTTTCCACCTTGTCTGCGGGCAGATTGCGCAGATAGCTATTTGTTGAATCCACCTCCTTCAAAGTGATTACCTGTACCTGCTCCAGGTTACTGCTGCTGCCGTAGCCATAGCCGTGCAACGGATGTTTCTTCTTTTTTTCCATGAGTTTCTTATTTAGGGGTTCATAATTTCAGTTCCACATGGGAGGGAAAAAGGCATCGCAGATGTGCTCTATCCTGTATGGGGCTTCTTCACCAATGACGGTAATGATATCGAAACGCACCGGTAGGTCAATGGCGAACTTGCGTAAGTAGGCATCGGTCGAAGCCACTATGCGGCGTATTTTCCTGCCATCTACCGCATCTTCCGGTTGGCCGAACAGCGTATCTTTCCGACTTTTTACCTCTACCACCACCAGTTCGTTGCCTTGGCGTGCTACGATGTCGAGTTCTTTGTGCCCGCTCCGCCAGTTGCGGTGCAAGATGGTGTAGCCATTTGTCAGAAGATGTTTAGCGGCTTCTTCTTCACCCCTTTTTCCCCGTAGATTATGTTCTGCCATAGGTTTGTCGGAAGTTTATTCGCAAAAATAAAAACTTTTTTCTTGTAAATCAAACAAGTTAGCATTATTTTTGCACTTGATTATGAGAAACAATGCCAAAAGACGTGTAAAGGTGCTTTCCACGGAGCCAAAACGTCACCAGCGGTTGGTCTGTCTGGTCAGTGAGGAGGAGGCACAGATAGTGGATCGTTATCTGAAGAAATACAAGATAACGAACAAGGGGCGGTGGGTGCGTGAGACGCTACTGGCTTTCATTCATCGCAACATGATGGAAGAGGACTATCCGACGTTGTTCAACGAACACGAAATGCGTCGGTAGGTCGGACGTTGGAGATGCACATCCCGTAGATTATATATATAATAAGGTATAGAATCATGAATTCCACAGAAGAAAAAGACATCCGATACATGAAAAGAGCTTTAGATGAAGCTCGGGCAGCATTCGATGAAGGTGAGGTGCCCGTGGGGGCTGTCATTGTATGTCAGGATAGGGTGATAGCCCGTGCCCATAACTTGACGGAAACGCTTACTGATGTGACGGCCCATGCAGAAATGCAAGCATTGACGGCAGCAGCCAATACATTGGGTGGGAAGTATCTGAACGAGTGTACGCTTTACGTCACAGTGGAGCCGTGCATCATGTGTGCCGGAGCTATCGGATGGGCTCAAGTGAGTCGTGTGGTTTTCGGTGCTTCTGACGAGAAACGTGGGTATCAGCGTTTTGCTCCCGAGGCATTGCATCCCAAGACAGAAGTGGTACAAGGAGTGTTGGCCGATGAGGCGGCTGCCCTGATGAAGGATTTTTTCAGAATGAAAAGGTAACTTCGGCTTCCCTCCTATGTGTCTTACATGCTTTTTATCAGTTCTTTCAGCTGTGAAGAAGACACCCCTTCGGTGCGTGGCATGATTACCACCTGTTTGCCATTTTCCCTGCAATAGGCTTCAGCCTTGCAGAACCCTTCGTGATTCTGATCCGGCCCTTTGGCAAAAACGTCAAAGTCTATCTCGTTTACCAGTTCGTCAACACCCCGATAAACGACGACTTCATCTACATACCTGATGGATTTCACCATATAGCACCGCTCTTCGGTACTATATACCAGGTTGACATCCGGTTTGTATTGGAGCACAACTTCCGAGTCCTGTACGGCTACAATCAGATGGTTGCCCAGTGCTTTGGCTTTGCGGAACAGTTCTATGTGTCCGATATGCAAGAGGTCGTAAACCCCGACAGTCAATACCTTTTTCATTACTTCTGTTGTTGGTTTTGTCTGATTCTCTCCTGTTTCCCTCGTTCGCGCTCTTCCATCTTCCGCTCATACACTTCATGCTTGCGCTTCCATCGGTTGTGTGACCACAGCCAATAGGCCGGCGCTTCCTTTATACTTTGCTCCAGCATGTGCATATAGGTTTCAGTGATGGGGTATTCGGATGTTGCATCTTTGTCCACCTGCATCGGGCGGAAAGTGGCGCGGTAATATCCTCTTTTAGGACGCGTTATGTCAATGTAGTAGAGGCATCCGTTAGTCTGTTGGGCCAAGCGTTCGGTACCTGTGAACACCGGAGTGTCCTGGTGTAGGAAATCCATCCACAAATGGATGTTGTTCCAATGGGGAGTTTGGTCTGAGATGAATCCGATAATGCTTTTTTCCCCTTTGCGTTGCATTGTGACGATGCGGCGAAGGGTCTGGTTCATGGAGATGTTTTCGGCCCCATAGCGTGAGCGTTGCTCAAGGAACAGTTTGTCGAACACCTTGCTTTCCAATGGATGGTAAATTTGTGCGCAGTGCAGTTTCTCTCTGGTCCACAAGGGGAGGGAGGCTACCCATTCCCAATTGCAGTAGTGTCCCAAATAGGCAAAGCAGAGAGTGTGTCCTCCCCGTTCCATCTCTTCGTAGATGGCGTCCAGTCCGTCGAAGGTCATTCGTCGGTGCATCTCTTCGCTGCTCATGGTACGCACTTTGATTGTCTCCACCACATAGTCGCAGAACCAGGAGTAGAACCCTTTCTCAATCTCCAAAATCTCCTTCCCCGTTTTTTCAGGGAAGGAGTTCACGAGATTCTTGTGTACCACCTTGCGCCGGTAGCGGACACAGTAAAAGAGCGGATAATAGATGATATCCGACAAGATATAGAGTATCCGCAAAGGCAGCAGAGAGAGCAAATGCCACAGTGTGCCTACAAGGTGATATGTGATATTCATGTTGTGTTTTCTCCGAGTCTTCTTATTTGGTGTATCTTGCCCAGTCCGTCAGGCGCATGTCTCCCTGCTTGGCCAGTGTGTCGTGCATTCCCAGTGCGGCAGCCACGTTGTGGCAGGTCTGACCTTTGGAGGTTATCTTCAGGTAGTCCCACAAGAGGTTCTTGTAGTCGGGGTGTGCACAGTTCTCAATGATAGTTTGTGCACGCTGCATGGGGCTTTTGCCTCTGAGGTCTGCTATACCCTGTTCGGTGATGATGATGTTTACATCGTGTTCCGTATGGTCGTGGTGCGACACCATGGGGACGATGGCGCTGATTTTTCCCTCTTTGGCCACCGACGGGCAGGTGAAGATGGAGATGTAGGCATTGCGGGTGAAGTCGCCCGAACCGCCGATGCCGTTCATCATCTTTGTGCCACCGATGTGTGTAGAGTTGATGTTGCCGTAGATGTCGGCCTCGATGGCAGTGTTGATGGAGATGATGCCCAATCGGCGCACAATCTCGGGGCTGTTGCTGATTTCACTCGGTCGGAGCACCAGCTTGTCGCGGAAGAAATCCATGTCCTCATAGATTCCGTTGAGGCACTCGTTGGTCACGGTGAGCGAGCAGGTGCTTCCGAATTTCACACGTCCTTGTCGGATGAGGGCGACCACAGCATCCTGCAGCACCTCGGTGTACATCTCAAAAGCAGGTATTGTCGTGTCGCGTCCCAAGGCACCGAGCACGGCATTGGCGATGTTTCCCACACCACTCTGCAGGGGCAGGAATGTAGAAGGGATGATGCCGCGGCGCATGTCTGCAGCAAGGAAATCTGCCACATTCTGTCCGATCTGGTCGGTCACTGGGTCCGGAGCCGTGAAGGCACGTGCCTCATCCGGCTTGTTCACTTCCACAATACCCACAATCTTGGCCGGATCTACCTGTACATAGGGAGAACCTATGCGGTCGCTGGGCTTGAAGATAGGGATTTCGCGACGACACGGGGGGTCGAGCGGTTCATATACATCGTGCAGTCCGATGCTGTTCCGGCTGTGTGCTGCATTGAGTTCTATCACCACCTTGTCAGCCAGGCGGGCGATGGTGGGCGATATACCTCCGGCTGCTGTCAGATACACCTTGCCGTCGGGAGTCACTTCGCAAGCCTCAAGGATGGCCAGATTAACCTTTCCCATGAATCCGTAGCGCACCTCCTGGGCCATTTGCGAGAGGTGGATGTCGTTGTAGGCTATTTCTCCATTGTTGACAGCCTTGCGGAAGTCGGGGTTGGTTGTGTAAGGAGCCCGGTATCGGATAGCCTTTGCCCGCGACAGGATGCCGTCGCACGAGTCACCGGTAGATGCACCGGTAAAGATTCCAATCTGGTAAGGATTTCCTTTGGCATGTTCCGATTCCGCTATTTTTGCGATTTCTTGAGTCACTGCTTTCGGTGTACCGGCGGGAGTAAATCCGCTAAGTCCGATGTTGTCGCCATGTTTCACAAGGCTGGCAGCCTCAGCTGCCGAGATGAATTTCAAGCTCATAATATTTTCTGTAAAAAATCTCTCTTCTTATATAGAATTGGACAAAGGTACGGGTTTTCTTTCAAATATCCATGTTTTTCAGTCAAAAAACCGCTGAAAAGGGACATCTTCCCGACTTCATCAGAATTTTCATCCCTCCGCTCCGAAAGCGGAAGAACGTGGGAACATTCGATTTGCAGCACTCCAAAACCTGTTTGCCTCTTGCTTTTTATGATCAGAGTGAAGAGAAAAGTTTAATCATCGGTGCAAACTATATAATCATCGTCGATGATTACATAGTTATCGTCGATGATTACGTAATCATCGTCGATGATTAAACTTCTCTGTTGTATGTTAACGATTTTAGTTGACTACTTTTCGTCTTATTTGTATAGCAAGTTGACCCAGTTAAACAATATTTTTAATTATGGTTGACTTGTTTTTTATTTAGTCATACA
>JAFTNZ010000015.1 GCA_017451645.1 Bacteroidaceae bacterium
CAACACATCTGCACGAGGGCGGCTATCCAATGTTTGGGAAGCGCTTCGCGGTCGGTTGTCCCATTGACAACCGGTACGGAAATGGTCTGTGCAGCAGCGCTTTTTACCTCCATAATGGCTCACTTGATAGTCGATCTCCTACTAGGAGACGGACTGTTAGCCATTCATCTGATTAACAGAGGATTATCATTTCTTACAAGGGGATTTTACTTAGAAAAAGGGCCAAAATGCCTCAAAAAGGACTTTTATCATTCCCGATTTTTTTAACTGAAAAGTGCTAAGAATCAGAAAAAAACTGTATCTTTGCGCCATAAACAGTCCGTCTCCTAGTAGGAGATGGACTGCTTTTTTTAGGCATCATATTCTTGCTTAATGCAATTTAAAGCATTAATAAATAATTGGTTACGCACACTTTCTCAGATGCGCAAAAAGTGTTTTTTTTTAGGAAATTTAGAGAGAGAAAAGTTCTTCCCACTTTTCCGTTGTCCTGTCGATGGAAAATGTGGTAGCATAGGCCAGAGCCTGCTCTTTCATCTTGCCCAAATCGGCCTCTTCGGCCATATAACGCAGGCACTCGGCCAAGTGGCTGATGTTGCCGTTTTCAAAAAAGACGGCTACTCCCCTATCGTCCAGCAGTTCGTGGGTTACAGGCAGGTCGGATGCTATGATGGGCAGCCCATGTGACATGGCTTCCAACAAGACTAATCCGAACCCTTCCCATCGGGAACTGAGGACATAGACGCTGGATGAAGCATAGTGTTTCTGAATCTCTTTGGTGAATGGGGACAGAATGACCTTCCCCTCCAAATGATGTTCTGATATGAGGCGTTGGTAGAGAGGTAATTCTGGGCCTTCGCCAACAAGCTCCAGGCTCCACCCCGTATGCCGATGGGAGAACAGGGCAAATGCCTGAATAAGCAAGTCGAAACCCTTGTGCCCATGAGAAAAACGCCCTACTCCGATGAAGCGTTTGTGAGAGGAACTACCCTCCCCTTGCGGACTGACCGTCAATGGATTGTAGATTACCGTTGTGGGCAGGCCCATCCGGGTGGCGAACAGCTGACGGTCGGAACTACTCAGAACGACAATCCTGTCGAGGTGCTTCATCTGAAAACTGAAGTGCTTCTCTAACCCCGGCAGGTATGGGGACGACTTCTTGAACAGGGCTTCGTAGGAATTGTGAATCCATGCCACACTCTTTGCACTGATGCTTGAAGATATGGAGGCCAAGTGCAGGGACAAAAATGCATGTACGGCTATGACCACATCGTATCCGCCACTGTTTATCTTCTCTGCAAGAGCCTTCCGGTAGGTGGGAAGAAAGGAGCTGCGGGCATAAAGGAAAGAGGTGGTGGGGGTGTGGGGAAGCATCTTCTTGAACATGAAGCTGTATCCTTTGCAAAGCAGGTGTTCGATGGGAGAGACTTTGCCATACCGGATGTAGTCGAACTTTACATCCGAATCGGCATACCCATACATGGACATGTCTGTGGCTGTATCCAGCGACAGGATGGTGACATCGTGCCGCATTGCCAATTTCTTTGCAATTTCGGCAAGCACCCGTTGCACTCCACCATACGAAAACACTGTGTCGCTATAGAATAACAATTTCATGAGTCGTCAAATGTCCTTTTTTTTCGTTTCAGCGCGTAAAGTTACAGCTTTCTTTCCAATGCCGCGCTATCTTTGGCCGATATTTCTCCAAAGTACGGTGTTTTTTTCTTCCCTGTCTGAGAAAAAATGTGAAGGTTATGTCCCGACAAATGAAATATAATGTGTACATTTGCATGGGCGAAAGTTTTTTCGTAAGTTTGCAAGCGATATATATAATATAAGGTATAGACAACGATGAAATACCCGATAGGAATACAGAGTTTTGATCAAATCAGAGAAGACGGATATGTCTATGTTGATAAAACCGCACTGATTTATGCACTGATAAAGACAGGAAAGATTTATTTCCTCAGCCGTCCACGACGGTTTGGGAAAAGTCTGCTCATTTCCACTCTTGAATGTTACTTCAAAGGACGAAAGGAACTGTTCAAAGGACTGGCTATTGATGAACTTGAACAGGAATGGAAGGAATATCCTGTATTTCATCTGGATTTCAATGGAGACAATTTTACTGAAGGAGGAATCCTACAAAAAAAGATAGAGGGACACATTGCTGAATGGGAAAGTTTGTATGGGAAATCACCAAACAAACAGACATTGGGAGAACGTTTTGCTTACGTATTGAAGCAGGCACACAAACAATATGGGCGGCGTGCCGTAGTGCTCATTGATGAATATGACAAACCGATGCTGGATGTACTCGATACAGGATATGCCACCATGATAGATGGCGAAAAACGTCCGTTGGAAGATGTACACCGAGAAATTCTGAAAGGTTTTTATTCCGTATTCAAGGCTGCTGACGAAGACTTGCAGTTCGTTCTATTGACAGGAGTAACCAAATTCTCACAAGTAAGTGTGTTCAGCGGTTTCAACCAACCGGCAGACATCAGTATGGACGGCAGATATGATGCTCTTTGTGGCATTACGGAAGAAGAACTCTACCATTACTTCGATGAACCAATCAAAGAATTGGCAAAGGCATACAATGTAAATGTGGATGAAATGAAACAATTGCTGAAAAAGCAGTACGACGGTTATCATTTCAGTGGACAACTTTTAGACATTTATAATCCTTTCAGTATCCTAAATGCGTTTTCTGCAAAGAGAATTGCAAGTTTTTGGTTTAAAACGGGTTCACCAAGCTATTTGCTCCGATTGCTTGCCCACCATCAAGAGAATATCAATGAATTGGCTGGAAAATTCTATCCTGAACAAATGTTTGTGGATTACAAAGCGAACATAGAGCTGCCCCTTCCCATGTTGTACCAAAGTGGTTATCTGACCATTAAAGGGTGCAACTTGCGTCGGAATACTTTTTTGTTGGATTTCCCAAACAACGAAGTGCAAGAGGGATTTATAACTGCACTCAGTAGCAGTTATTTCAAGTCGGCTGTCGAAGTCAACAATTGGACGCAAAACGTTGTTGATGCCTTAGAGTATGGTGATTTGGAGGGGTTCCGTAAATTGCTCACTTCATTCTTGGCAGACATACCCTACTCCATGCGACGCAAAGAAACGGAAAGGGAACGTGAGCGTTATTTTCATTACACCTTCTACCTGCTGATGCGCATGGTCAGTTGCTACACGATATATACTGAAAAACAGCAAAGCGAAGGTCGTGTGGATTGCATCGTTGAGACTCCTGATTACGTTTATATTTTTGAATTCAAACTGGATGGAACAGCAGAAGAAGCCTTGCAACAAATTGAAGACAAAGGATATGCAGAACCATATTTGTCTGACAAGCGGAAACTCTATAAGGTGGGAGTGAACTTCTCATCGGAGAGTGGAACGGTAGATGGGTGGGAAATGAAGGAATGAGTTATGAAGATAGTGTATCTATATACGGCTTTGGTGACCGTGGGAGGCGCTGATAGAGTTGTTACGGAAAAAGCAAACTATTTGGCTGAAGTGTTGGGGCATGATGTTTATATTATCACTGATTCGCAAAACGGTCGCCAACCTGTATTCCCACTATCCACAAAAGTCAAGCACATTGATTTAGACATAAACTTCGACAAGCAATATCATCATGGGTTACTGGTGAGGGCATACTACTACTTCAGCCTGATGTACCTCTATAAGAAACGGTTGGGCAAATTGTTGAATGAAATAAAAGCGGATGTTGTAATCACGACCTTGGGACGCGATTTGGACTTTCTGACAACGTTGGAAGATGGAAGCAAGAAAGTAGGAGAATCACACATCGCCAAACAATACACCCGCAATTTCCATTTGATGGAATCACGGGGATTTCCCTACAGACAAATAGCCAAATATTGGAGAAGAAAGCAAGAAAAGGCAGTCAGGAGATTGGATGCATTTGTCGTGTTGACACAATACGATGCGGAAAGTTGGAGCAAAATTAAAGCAGCCGAGATAATCCCCAATTCTCTCCCTTTCTACACTGAAGAATCAAGTACGTTGGATAAGAAACAAATTATTACGGTAGGGAGACTGAGCGAACAAAAAGGATTTGATCTGTTGATTTCGGCTTGGTCATGCATTGCCCGACAACACTCGGACTGGAAGATTCATCTGTATGGAGAAGGTGAATTGGAAAATGAATTGAGAAAGTCAGTCGCCCAAAATGGAATGGAAGACAGTTTTCTTATTCATAAGCCTGTGAAGGATATTAAAGAGAAATATCTTGAAAGTTCCATCTACGTGATGAGTTCGCGTTTCGAAGGTTTCGGAATGGTGCTGATTGAGGCTATGGCTTGTGGAGTGCCTTGTGTCTCATTTGATTGTCCGCATGGGCCTTCATACATAGTGAAGGATGGTGAAGATGGGATATTGGTAGAAAATGGAAATGTTGAAAAATTGGCGGATGCCATTTCTTCGTTGATTGTGGATAAAGAGAGGCGCATGGCAATGGGAAAAGCGGCTAAAAGAAACATTGCAAGATATAGCCAAAAGGACATCATGCGGCAATGGGAGAACCTTTTTTATAAGTTGACATCATGAAAATACTTTTCCTCATATATCACGGTTTCTCAGAACATAGCGGCATCAGCAAGAAGATTCACTATCAGATCGAGGGGCTTCGGGAGAATGGCCACGAAGTACACGTATGCACCTACTATATCCGTGAAGACGGACATCGGGTAAGGATGGTGGATGATGACATCGTGATTCAAGATTTCGGTTGTGGCCGATGGGCTGCCATCAAGCAACGTTTTTCGTTCAAGGCGCTGACTGATTATGTGATAGAGAATGGATTTGAATTTGTCTATGCCCGTTCTTTCCACAATGCCAACCCGGCAACGGTAAAGATGTTCAAACGATTCAAGGAACAGGGCATTCCTTCGGTAATAGAAATTCCCACTTACCCCTACGACCAAGAATATGCAGGCACAACTTCGTGGGAGAACAGGCTGAAGCTGATGCTGGACAAACTCTATCGCAAGAAACTGGCGGCCCAGACGGATGCCATCGTCACTTTCACGAATGATAAAGAGATATTCGGCCAACGAACCGTCTGTATCTCCAATGGCATCGACTATGACCACATACCCATGCAAAAGCCCCTCCCCCATCCGGAAAATGAAATACACCTGATAGGTGTGGCCGAAGTGCACTATTGGCACGGATATGACCGGCTGATAGCGGGATTGGGTGAGTACTACAAACAAAAACGCGGAACGGATGTTTATTTCCATATTGTGGGGGGAGTGGCTGATTCGGAGATGTATGACTCTGTGCATGCGCAGGGCTTTCATGGGCTGATAGAGAAATACGGGATAGAGAAGCAGGTGATTTTTCATGGCCCCAAGTTTGGAGAAGAGCTGGACAAACTGTTCAACCGGGCGGATTTCGCTATAGGGAGTCTTGCCCGACACCGAAGTGGGATAACTCACATAAAAACGCTGAAGAACCGCGAATATGCGGCACGGGGCATTCCTTTCGTCTATTCGGAAACAGACGAGGACTTTGAACAGATGCCATATATCATCAAAGCACCTGCAGATGAATCGCCTGTGGATGTGGGGGAAATCGTCAGGTTCGTGACGGGACGGAGAATACCGGCAGGCGACATCAGAGCCTCTATCGGACACCTGACTTGGAGTGAACAGATGAAAAAAGTAGTTGAAAATATACGAAGACGATGAGCAGACGAATTGCCTATTGTACCCCGTCGCTCTACATCGCCGGAGGCGTGGAGCGGGTGTTGGTAACCAAAGCCAACTATTTTGCCGACGTACTCGGATATGAAATATACATCATCCTGACGGATGGCAAGGGAAAAGCGCCTTATTATCCTTTGTCGCCGAAAGTGAAGGTCATACACCTGGACATCAACTTCGAGGAGCTTTGGCACTTGTCGTTTTTAAGAAAAATACCTGTCTATCTGAAAAAACAACGGGTGTTCAAGCGGAAACTGACCGAGGTCCTGATGGAGATAAAGCCCGACATCACCGTTTCGTTATTAAGACGAGAAATCAATTTCATCACTTCCATCAAAGATGGTAGCAAGAAGGTGGGGGAAATCCATATCAACAGAGACAACTACCGGAACTTTACGGACAAGGAGGACAACCTCTTCAAACGCATTTTTGCCTATTTCTGGGACAAACAGTTGTTGGGAAAGTTGAAGCACCTGGATGCTTTTGTCTGCCTGACGGAAGACGACAAGGCCAAATGGATGGAGCTGGATAACGTAAGAGTAATCCCCAACCCTCTCCCCTTCTATCCCGAAAAATGCAGCGACGGTAGAGAAAAAAGGGTGATTTCCGTCGGGCGGTATGCATACGAAAAGGGGTTTGACAGATTGGCCCGGATATGGGCATTGGTAGCAAAAGATTTTCCTGACTGGAGCCTGCATGTATATGGTAGTGGGGATGCAGAAGAACTGAAGGAAGATGTCAATCGTCTGCAGATAGCTGACTCATTTTTCATTCACGGTCCCACATCTGATATCGCAAATGTCTATTGCTCAAGCTCTTTATATCTGCTCACTTCCCGCTTCGAGGGATTCGGTATGGTGTTGGCCGAGGCTATGGCTTGTGGTCTTCCGGTCGTGTCGTTTGATTGCCCCTATGGCCCGAGAAACATCATCACGCATGGAGAAGACGGTTTTCTGATACAGGATGGTGATATAGAAGCATATGCCTCGCAAGTGGCACGATTGTTGGAGTGCAGTGGACAGAGATTGACGATGGGAAGCAAAGCGCGGAGCAACATCGGGCGGCTGAAGATTGAATACATATCTCGCCGTTGGGAAGAGCTGTTTGATGAGATTTTGTCTGAATAAACAATATATGATGGTATATGCCCTACAAGATACTGTATATAGCTAATGTACGTCACAGGATAACGGAAGATGTGAACCGTGGGATGCTGTTGAAACTGAACTGGCTGGTGGGACACACCGATTACGAATGCTATTGGGCAATGACCGGCAAACAGGAGAAGCAAATGGCTCAAAGCGAGTTGCTCAGGCCTGAAGTGAGCATCGTCCGGCTCGATGTGGAGGAGTATCCCACCATCGGACAGGCAAGTCGGGTAGAAAAACTGGTGCGTTCGTGGAAATGGCGTAGAGAATACAAGTCCGGCTTGGCGAAAGTGTATAGAAAATATGCCCCCGATATTGTAGTGACGACATTGAAACATAAGAATGACATTCTTTATGCAACAATCGGAAAAGGTATCAATGTCGTGGAGATGCTGACTGATGAAGACCAGCTTTTTCTTGCTGAGGAGAACATTGGGACATTCTCCAACCGCCTGATGGCTTATCTGTGGAGAGTCTATCGGATGTCTTCGATTTACAGGCGTTTGAAAAAGATACAGGTGATAGTTGTGCCATCCGACGGATTGGTCAATAAGTGGAAAGGAAATTTGTCTTGTGTCCTCCATATACCTACACCCTTGTCAGACATTCCGGATTCTATATCCGATGGCGAAGCAAAGCAAGTGATGGCGGTAGGAACGTTTGATGACGAACGCAACTTTGAGCAATTGCTCTGGGGATGGCGGCGTCTGGTGGCCGTTTATCCCGAATGGAAGCTCCGTGTCTATGGTAGTGGCGACCCCTCCTCTTTTGTGGAATTACTGAAAAAGCTGAAAATGAGCAGGTGTGTCAAATATTCTCCAATTCCTGCAAATTTGGATATGGCTTATCGTCAGGCTTCAATTTATGTGCAAGATGTCAGATTTGACCCTCAAGGATATGGCCTGATGGAGGCTATGTCATACGGTTTGCCATGCATTGCTTCTGATGCTCCTTATGCGCCCAGAGATATCATTTCCGATGGGGTGAATGGTTTTTTGTCGCCTGAAGGGCATAGCATGGATTTTTCTATCAAATTGGGTCTGATAATGCGCAAAGCATCGTTGCGGAAGAAGATGGGAGAGGAAGCTCACAGTACTTCCAAAGAGTATCATTTGGACAAAATCATGCCTCGATGGAAACAGCTTTTTGATGATGTGATATTGTCTATGAAAAAAAAGAAATGAGTGAGTGAACAAACTCTTCCGTACGTTGTTCTTTACATAGGATTCAAGAGTTGTGAAAACCTTGGAGCCAGCCTGAATGAAACCTTCATTTCTTGATTATTATAGATTACATTCATTATCAGAGCGTTGATATGTGATTCTTTTTCAAAACCTGACCTGATGAGCCTTTCTGCATTGTGAAATGCGGGAAGGTTTTTCCCTTTTCAGGTAAAGAAGCTTTGTCATTCGGGCATTGTCAACTCCATTATCACCGGATTATGGTCGCTCCAATCGCGTGAAGGCGAGTAATAATCCATCCCCTCTAACTTTTGGGAGTGGAAGATGTAGTCGATGCGCATCAGTCCTTTGGCTCCCCTGTAGGTGTACATGTATCCGCTTCCGGCACTCTTGAATCCATCCTTCAGTTTGCCTTTCAATCTTTTATAAGTGTATGATGCCGGTGTATCATTGAAGTCACCGCACAGGATAATCGGTGTCTGTGTGTCCTTCACAATGTCGGAGATGATGTCAGCCTGTTCGGCCCGTCGTATGTATTCGTATTCCATACGTCCGGTCACCATATTCATCCGTTGTCCTTCGCTGATGGCTATTCCTTGATTTTCCATTTTTGCGGCTTGTCTCAAGGCACTGTTTATGCCGGTTGTCTGCATGTGCACGTTGATGATTCTGATGGTCTTGTCATGTCCCGTTTCGATGTCCACCCATTGTGCACAATTGTTTGATTCGCGGAAGGTGATGTAGTCTTTCTTGATGATGGGAAGTTTGCTGAATGTGGCGATGCTTCCTGAGATTGCCTGATAGGGGAAACGGTCGGCCAGAAACTTGCATATCCGTTCGGGGCGTCCGTTGACATAGTCCTTATATTCCTGAAGGCAGACAACACTGATGTTTTCATCTTCAAGAAAACTTTTTATCTCGTCGGCTGAATCATCCTGATTGTCGTCGATGAAGTTGCGTACGTTGAATGTCATCAGCTTCAGTGCGTTGCCTCCATTGGCAGCAATGTCATCATTCACTTTGATTTGGATGGTTGCGGAGATGTAATGGTAGTTCACGGCCAGTGCCACCAGAGGGAATGCTACCCATATCTTCCACCGGCAGAGCCAATAAAGGAACACTCCTGCATTGATGATGAGCAGGATGGGGAGTATGAGTCCCAATCCGGCCATGAACAGGTTGTATTTCGGATTCACATTGCCGGCAAATGCCCCCAATATGGTGAGGATCATCAGGATGAAAGTAAGTACTATGGATATGAAATAAGCGAATTTATAAAGTGCAAGTTTTCCCATCTTTGTAGCTTCAGTGTAAAATGATATTTCTCAAATTGTCGGCAAATATACAAAAAAAACGTTGCACAATTCAATTAAATACCTTATTTTTGCTTCGAATATTAAATTATGTCCTATGAAAACCATTTTGATAGCTGAAGATACAGATAGCAATTACCTGTTGCTGAACATTGTTTTACGCAAAAAATACAATCTTATCCGCGCTTTGGATGGCGAAGAAGCCGTCAGATTGTTTCGGGAGTATCATCCGGACCTCATCCTGATGGACATGAAAATGCCTGTCATGGACGGGTTGACTGCTACTCGTGAGATTCGCAAGGAAAATCAGGATATTGTTATCATTGCACTGACGGCCAACGCCTTTGATAGTGACAAACAGAAGTCGATAGATGCCGGTTGTACCGACTACATGGCCAAGCCCATCATTGCCTCTGAGTTGTTGGCTCTGTTGGGCAGTTATCTTTCTGAATGACGATAATCAGGTAGTCAGGCACCTCTTTTGCTCCTTTGGGCTTTTTCCCACACACCGCTTCCCTTTTTCTTTTGTAGATAAAAGAAGCCTCTGATGACGTTCACGTTCATAAAAAGGAAGTAGTAGGGTACGTAAAGCAACTTGTTCTTTATCTGCATGGTAGAGAGCACGTGTCCCCAGTATCCCATCAGGTAGAATAGTATCTGCATCATCAGGATGCTCAGGTAGAGAATGGCAGCATATCCGGTGGTCGTGAAGGCAAGCACCGCATTGAGCGGGAGCAGGGCAAAGAGTGCGATGGGGGTGATTGACCAGCGCATGACGCGGTGCGAGACATATTGGAAGGAAACGATGCCGTGCTTGAAGATATTCATTAGCGGGCGGAGCCTCCAGATGCTTTGTAATCCTCCGGCGGCAATGCGCACTTTGCGCTTTTGTTCCTCCTGCATGTTTGCCGATCCGTCTTCGATGGCATAGGCTTCGGCACAGTAGGCTATTTTATAACCCTTTTCCACGATGCGCATCGACAGGATGAAGTCGTCGAGCAATGTGTCGCTTTCCATCTTCTCAAATAGTTCTCTCCTTACGGCAAACAGCTCACCGGCGGCTCCCATAGCCGAGTATAGTTGTCCGTCCAGTCGTTTCAAGGCCGACTCATATTTCCAGTACAGCCCCTCTCCTCCTCCAGCGGCTCCGTCTTTCTCTTTGGCGGCTATCCGTTTTTCTCCTGCCACGCACCCTACTTTCGGGTTGGTGAATTGCCGGATGATTTCTTTGACGGCTTCACGGTTTATCATCGTGTTGGCATCCGTAAAGATGACGATGGGCGTCTTCACATAGTCAATGGATCGGTTCAGGGCGGCGGTCTTACCCCGTCGTTCGGGGGTATAGAGCACTTCCACCCGTTGGTAGGCGGCCAGCAGGTCGTTGGTGTGGTCGTTGCTTCCATCCGTCACCCACATGAGTTTCAGTTTTTCTTCCGGATAGTCGAGTGCCAGTGTGTTTGCTATTTTTTCGGTCACCACTTCTTCTTCGTTGTATGCGGCCACCAGCAGAGTCACTTCCGGCCATTCGTTGTCGGGGGGCAATTGCGGCTTTTGCTCCGGTTTTATCCATTCCTTCACCTTCACCATCAGGTAGAGCACGACACCATATCCCACGTAGGTGTAGATAACGATGGCCATGCATATCCAGAAGATTATCTCAATGCTTTTCATAAGTTAGTTCATTTTTTGTTGATGTTATGTATACGTCCGGTTTGTTTTCAGTTCTTTCTTTTTATCAGGTTGTCTTCATTGTCCTCGTAGGAATCCTTTTGTGTGAAGAGGTTACCGATGTTTCTGACGGCTTTCATCAGGCGCACCCTGAAACTGTTGGCGAAAGAGCCGTCGGCTCCTACTGTGCCATATCCGGTGACGGCCCGGGCCCGGCTGTTGTGTATGAAGGCTATCTTACCGTGTTTTTTCAGGGCTAAAGCCAGTGATCCGTCCTCTCCTCGCACGATGTCGGTACGTATGCCGATGGCTTTTGCCGGCTCTGTGTGATAGGCGAACACGAGGCCGCGTACGCTCAACTCCGGTCGGTTGAAGTGTTGTATCCACAGGTAGATGTCTCTGGCGGTTTCGTAGGCTTTCAGTGCCATCCATGAGTGCTCTTTATCGGGGATATAGCTCCAGGCCGAACACACTCCCACGATGCCTTTCTGCATCATTTTGTCCACCATTGTTTCCACGTAGCGGGGCGGGTACATGGTGTCAGCATCAATGTTGATGTGGTATTTCCCCCGTGCATGTTCCAATCCGCATTGGCGGGCATATCCGCAACTGTGCTTTGTCTCGGTGAAATGGGTGACCCCCGTACGGGCAAAGATTTCGGCGGTCTTGTCTTGCGAGTCGTTGTCCACACCGATGATTTCCACGGGGTAGCGGCATTCCATTTCACTCAGCGACCACAGGCAGGCAAGCAAGTGTTTCTCTTCGTTGTAGGCGATGACGGAGACCGTCACCAGTGGCTTTTCACTTTCCAGCCTACGAATGTTTTTCTTCACTTTGTCCACTACCTCTTCGGGCACTTCGCCGAAGGATTTTCCATATACCGACAAGTATTTTTTGTACCAGTTCATGATTTATTGTTTTGGGGGTTCTCCTCAATCCTTATCCCCATCCTCTGTGCTACGGCTTCGGCACACCGTTCACCGTCTATGGCGGCAGAGACAATGCCTCCTGCGTAGCCCGCTCCTTCTCCGCAGGGGAAGAGGCCGCTGAGGGTTGTGTGCTGAAGTGTTTCGCGATCGCGCACGATACGTACAGGCGATGAGGTGCGTGTTTCCATCCCTATCATCAGGGCCTCTTGAGTGAGGAATCCGTGCGACACCCGGTCGAATTGCTTGAAACCTCGCATCAGTCGGTTGGTGATGAACTGGGGCATACAGAAGTGCAGGGGAGCCGATACGACACCTGGCGAATAGGAAGTGTCGGGGAGGTCGAAGCTCAGTTTCTGACGGGTGAAGTCGGTCATGCGTTGGGCGGGAGCCGTCTGCCTCATGCCTCCGGCAAGCCAGCATTCGCGCTCCAGTTTTTCCTGAAAGTGCATCATCACCAGCGGATCGTCGGGATTGATTTTTTCGCTCACCAGTTTTTCGGCCATCACGTCTTCAGGGTGTATTTCCACCACCATTCCCGAGTTGCTCCAGTGTCCGCCCCGATTGCTGGGCGACATACCGTTGACCACCACTTGCTCGGGGCCTGTAGCTGCCGGCACCACGAATCCTCCGGGACACATGCAGAAGCTGTACACACCGCGTCCATCCACTTGGGTGACGAAACTATATTCGGCGGCGGGCAGATATTTTCCCCGTCCGTGCGGGTTGTGGTAGCGTATTCGGTCAATGAGTTGTGCCGGATGCTCCAGTCGCACGCCTACGGCCAGTCCTTTGGCTTCAAGTTTTACCCCATGGCCGGCCAACCAGCGGAACACGTCGCGTGCCGAGTGGCCGGTGGCCAGTATCACGGGGCCTTCCAGTTCTTGCCCTTGCCGGGTGACGATGCCCACTACATGCTCTTGGCGGATGATGAGTGCCTCCATACACGTTTCGAAGTGCACTTCACCGCCCGAGGAGATGATGGTCTTGCGCATGTTTTCGATGACAATCGGCAACTTGTCGGTGCCGATGTGCGGATGCACGTCCGAAAGGATGCTCGGGCTTGCACCGTGTTGGCAGAACACGCGCAAGATTTTCTCCGCATTGCCGCGCTTTTTGCTTCGGGTGAAGAGTTTGCCGTCGGAGTAGGTGCCTGCCCCACCCTCCCCAAAGCTGTAGTTCGACTCGGGGTCCACCTTGTGTTCGCGCGAGATGAGGGCAATGTCGCGTCGGCGTGTGTGCACATCCTTGCCCCGCTCGACCACGATGGGGCACAATCCCAGCTCGATGAGCCGCAGGGCGGCAAAAAGTCCTCCGGGACCTGCCCCCACGACAATGACCTTGGGCTTGCCCTCCACCATCGGATAGCGGATGGGGGGGAAAATGTCCCTTGGGGGCATCTCGTTGATGAACACGCGCACACCCAGATTGATGTAGATGGTGCGTTGGCGGGCATCGATGCCGCGTTTCAGTGTGCGGACGGCTTTGATGGTGCGCACATCCAACCCCTTTTCGTGGGCAATGTAGCGGATGATGGATTGTTCATTGGCGGCCTGTTCGGGCAACAGGCGGAGCTGGTATTCTTGTATCACGGTGCGAGAAATGTTTTGGCTTCTTATTTTTATGCAAATATACAAAAATAAAAAGGGGAATGCAAGTTTTTAGCCCATTTTTTGCAAAAAAAACAGGGAAAAATTTGCGGATATAAAAAAAAAACGTAACTTTGCACCGCTATTCGGCAAATGGGGCATTAGCTCACTTGGCTAGAGCGCTTGACTGGCAGTCAAGAGGTAACGAGTTCGATTCTCGTATGCTCCACAGAGTTGAAGTTTTTTATGATTGAAGGAGGACTGGGTCACGTGTTGGCACAGTTCTTTTTTTATATCCATATAACATCCGTACGAACGAATGGAAGGAGGAATTTTGATATGCTGATATACAACACTACTTATCAGACAACGAACGACGAGGCACGCAACTTCGTCATTTGGATGCACGAGGTGTATATCCCCCGTGCCGAGGCTGAAGGATTGCTGGCCAACCCGCGCCTTACGCGCATACTCAGCCACAAGGAGGAAGAGTCGGAATGCTTCTCCCTGCAATGGGAGGTGGCCGACTCGCGCACCCTGCATCAGTGGCACACACACCACGGTATGGCTCTGCAAGAGGAGATGAAGCGCCTGTTCAAGGACAAGGTTGCAGGTTTTTCCACGCTGATGGAGGTTATCGGATGAACCAGCCGCTCAAAGAAAAAATAATCTTAGGCATCGACCCTGGCACAAACGTCATGGGATACGGTGTACTGAAGGTGCTCGCGGGCAAGCCCGAGGTGATGGCGCTCGGAGTCATCGACCTGCGTAAGATGGCCGACCCCTACCTCAAGCTGGGGCACATCTTCCAGCGCGTGACAGGCATCATCGAAGGTTATCTGCCCGACGAGATGGCCATCGAAGCCCCCTTCTTCGGGAAGAACGTACAGTCAATGCTCAAGCTCGGGCGTGCACAAGGTGTGGCCATGGCCGCCGCAATCGGACGAGACATCCCCATCACCGAATATGCTCCCCTGAAGATAAAAATGGCCATCACCGGCAACGGACAGGCCAGCAAAGAGCAGGTGGCCGGGATGCTCCAGCGCATTCTGAAGATTGAGCGGCAGGATATGAGTCCCTTTCTCGACGCCACTGATGCCCTCGGGGTAGCATATTGCCACTACCTGCAGATGGGGCGTCCTGCCGTCACCAAAGGCTATCGCGGGTGGAAGGACTTCCTACAGAAGAATCCTGACCGGAAAGTGTGAGACTTTATTAGCATTCTGATTCTGACTATTTTCTTTGTATCATGCCAATCATCAGTATAGCGGGCGGCATTGCCCGCCATCCGCACCATCGGATGGAGCACCCCATCAACTTTTCGCTTGAGGCCGGCGAACAACTGGCTATCGTAGGCCCTAACGGAGGGGGAAAGAGCGAACTTGTAAACACACTCATCGGAGCCTATCCACTGCTCGGGAGCGAAGTAACCTACGACTTTTCGCCACGAAGCTCGTCCATGGCCTCGGATAACATCCGCTACATGGCCTTCCGCGACAACTACGGCGACACCGCTGAAGGCAGCTACTACTACCAGCAACGGTGGAACAGTCAGGATGCCGGACTCTACCCTACCGTGGCCGAACTCCTCCCCGAAGGGGGCGACCCTGCCATGCGTGAAAAACTCTATAAGCTCTTCCACATCGATGAGATGTTGCACAAGTCGTCCATCCTGCTCAGCAGCGGCGAGATGCGCAAATTCCAGCTGACCAAAGCACTGGTGGGCAACCCCCGTGTACTCATCCTCGATAATCCCTTCATCGGACTCGATGCCGACACACGCCGTCAGTTGGGGCATCTTCTGCACGAACTGGTGCTGACCACCGATCTACAACTCATCCTCGTCCTCACACTCCCGAAAGACATCCCTCCCTACATCACCCATGTGGTGACCGTCGAGGGGATGACGGTGGGAGAAAAACTGACCCGCGAAGCCTTCATCTCCGCCCTGTCCGGAAAAGATACACCGCACCTCGATGAAGAAAAACGGCAACGCATCGCCAGCCTTCATACTCCCGAACAGGAGGTAGATGCCGAGCGTGTGATAGAAATGCACGGAGTGGGCATACACTACGGTGCACGCACCATTCTCGATGGGCTCGACTGGTGTGTACGACGGGGGGAATGTTGGGCTCTTTCGGGAGAAAACGGTGCGGGGAAGTCCACCTTGCTGAGCCTCGTCTGTGCCGACAATCCACAATCCTATGCCTGCCACATCACCCTCTTCGACCACCGCCGGGGGTCAGGAGAGAGCATTTGGGACATCAAGCGCCACATCGGCTACGTGTCGCCCGAAATGCATCGCGCCTACCTCAAGCGCCTGCCCGCCATCGACATTGTGTCCTCAGGTTTGTACGACACGGTGGGGCTCTACCGTCGTCCGCGCCCCGAACAGCTGGAGGTGTGTGAGTGGTGGATGGACATCTTCGGCATCCTGCCTCTGCGCGACCGCGACTTCCTCACCCTCTCCAGTGGCGAACAGCGCCTTGTGCTCCTTGCGCGCGCCTTTGTCAAAGACCCCGCTCTGCTAGTGCTCGACGAACCTCTTCATGGCCTTGACAACCGACACCGCCAGTGTGTGAAGGACATCATCGATGCTTTCTGTTCGCGCAAGGGGAAGACGCTCGTCATGGTCACTCACTACGAGGAAGAGCTGCCCACCTGCATCACTCACCGGCTGAGGTTGAAGAGAGCGAGGTAGCCACGCACACACAACCCTCATATCACACCGGCGGGGAATTCACTATGCAAATGATTGTATATTGTCCGCATTATTTATCGTTTTTTTTAATGGATTTATTCCTCGGTTTACGGTTGCTTCCGCAAGCATAGGGGGTGATGGCCCACATCCCCAAGAGGTATGGGGGAGAGGGTTTGAGGGTGGCATTGCCGATGAAAATTTTCGGGCGCACGGAGAAAATTTTTTTGGAAGATAGGGGAAAATATGCCCCGATTGGGGGAGGGGTGAGTCATGCTGGTAGGGGATGAGATGCACGCACACAGTTATCACAAATCACAGATAACAGTTACAAAAAAGTGAAATCACAACTGAGTCTGTAATGTAAAGAATATTTTATAATATATATAATTATTATATATATATTATAAGTTTTCACATCAACTTCTTCGGTTTCCGTTTTTACTAACTGTTATCTGTGATTTGTGATAACTGTGACGAGCAGTGAGCCATATGGTCCCTTCGACTATCGCTCAGGGTGACAATTGACGAAATATGAGTGATCATGCGGACTCAACCCATAATCCCACAACTCTGCACCCACAACTCAGTGATTCTCCGTCTGCTCCGTGTATTCCGTGTGCCATAAATCGCGAATAGTCCTTACAACTTTCCAAAAACGGAATGTTAAAAGAGTGACGAGTGACAAGCTACAAGCACATTCGGCTGAAAATCAACTTGTCGCTGGTAGCCCGTAACTCGTGGCTGATGTTAAATCTCCGCCAAAACGCCCTCCCCTCTTGACATCCATGGGCACAGAATGGTATATTTGCAATGCAATCGGGCGGAAATGGCACGCAGAAATAACACGGATGGGGCAGACAAATGTAAATGTACTTATAGAAAAGAAAATGTCGGGGGAAAATGTGATTCAGAAGCAGACAATCATCCTGACGGCTATCGGGGGCACAAGTCAGGGGGGAACAGCAGGTATGACAAAATGGGATACAGAATAACTGGGGAATTTCATCAGAAAAGCAATGAAACTCCCCAGTCGGTTTGAAAATTAAAAGTGTATGTCTGCTTGTTATGGGATAATCTGTAAACGAGGAGGAGTTTATTTTGCATTAATCGGACTCCTCCCCATCAACTTCTCTTCAACAGCGTCAGAATTTGTATGTCACACCGGCATTGAGCATAAACCAAGTATCGTCGATATCTCCACCCGCACTGTTGTACTTGAATTCGACATTGATGCCTATTACATCAGTGATTGCATATTCTGCACCTGCACCAGCCTGCCACATGAATTCGTTTACAGAATCCATGCCATCAACATCAAAGCTGAGGTTAGCAAAACCTACACCCACGGTGGGATATACTACGAATTTTTCACCGATGGGGAACAGATAGTGGCCGTTGATGGTGTAATCCATGGCCGTCAAATCATCCTTTGCCAGAGTGTAGTTGAAGTTGGCTTCCAAACGGATGGGAGCTGTGATGTTGTAACGGAATTTTGCACCCAAACCGAAATTGTTGAAATCGCTTGCTTTGTCCCACATACGGTAGTTAGCGTTCAAACCTACTGACATGTCGCCAGCTTCCTGTGCATTGGTTCCACACACCATACTGACCAATGCCATTACTGTCAAGAAAAATTTCTTCATTGTTTTACATTTTTTGTTAGTCTTTCTCTACTCTGTTTTGGCTTTTCGAGTTCTGCCTTTTTGTATCTGTGTGATTATTCTAAAATTTCTTGTATAATTCTTTTTCAATATTCGAAGATGTATTCTGTGACACCGGAGTTGTTTTCAGTTTCTATAACTTTGGTGACATAACCGTCCTCGTCGAATTCATAGTCATAAGTGTATTTGTGGTTATTTCCTTCTGTGATTTCTTTCACAAGATTGGGAGTTGATTTGAACACAAAGGATGCATAGGGAAACATATAGTGAGCATCCGTAATGAAAAATCCGTTCTTGTTTTTGTACGATGTATATTTGAATGTCAAGACATCTGTATAGGCACTTTCTCCCTCTTGCTTTTCTCTTGAAGTGTAGGTGGTAAGATTCCCATTTTCGTCGTAAGTGAATTTGTCAAGTGACGTGTAACTTTTTTCATACCAATATTGGTTTTGCTTTAGCCATGCAAGGTCTTCATCGGAGTACGTGATCTTGTCTTCGATGTACATTTCCGTTAGCCGGTTGTTCGCGTCGTAAGTGAAAGTGCCCGATTTTTCGTATGAAGGTGTGATTTTTTTGTCCTCATCAACCCATATTGATGCCTGATATTTGCCTACCAAAGATTGCGGATAGCCATGTTCTCCTAAATTCATGACCACGGGAACACCCTGTCCGCTCCCGTCTGGTGTCACCGTGTTCATCACAATCTCATCTTTTTTGTAATCGAATGCATAAACTTCGGTATATTTGTCAATTTCATCGTCTGAATAATACTCATAATTAGTCATCGTCATGGATGTGAGTTTGTTGTCTGTCGACGTGAAAAAGGCTTCTGACGTGAGTCTCTTCTCTCCATTTTTCAACAATTCGTATCCGGAAATCTTTTGGGCAAACCTATCTGTATCGTAACCTGCCGCAATGGTATTGGAGGAAACCGAACCACTCAATTTCTCATCGTCTTCACTACATGAAATGAATCCGGCAGTACTGGCTGTTGTAAAAAAAATGGCCAATAATCCAACCCCTTTCTTAATCTTTTTATCAATATTCTTCATAATCATTAATGTATTTATTATTTGTTATTTGTTATTTGTTTCTGTTCTACTATATTCTATTCATGGCTTTTCGATTCGGATGCGTTCATCTTCACGAAAATTCCATTTCGGGTGCAAAGATAGATGAAATAATTATGGATGTGGTGATTAGATTGTTGTAGGATGCGAACGTATGTGTTGCGAAATATGCAACAAATGGTTCATAATATTTAACAAGTGCTATAAATCAATTGTTTAATTCGTTGGATAAATCAACAAAGAAATCGTGATTCAAAATGATAGAAATCCGTTTCAAAACAGATGTATCGATACTCTGTTTTTGAAAAATGCGATAGATGTTGGAGCGATCGCATGATAACTTGCGAGCTAACCAGGAAACACTACGCTCCTGACGTATCAACTCTTCTTTGATTAGTTCACCAATGTCTTTCATTGATAGCTTTTCTGTGTTTGTTTGTGTAAAAAAAAGGCGCAACCATCCATCCTTATTTAAAACTCTCAGGTTACCGCCAAGTGACCTCGTACACATAAATAAGCATAAAACAGTCCACGCCCATTGCGTGAACTCATATACACTTATTCTCTGAGTACTTCTGAATGATTTGGCGGTATTCGAGAGTCTGAGAATAAGAGCTATAAGCTCAATATCCAATAAGTAATAGAATGGGAAACGCTTTTCCTTTGTTCTACTGATTTTATATATTTCGTAGTTGTTTGCCTTACGGCTTTATTTTTCTTTTTTTTCCTTAAAAAGCCCCCTTGTCCCACTTCGCGTGGGACAGGGGAGCTGAATCAGTCAAAAAACAGACAGGAGGGATTACTCGCTCCAATCCATCTTGGTCATGCGAACGTAAGAGGCGTAGCGCTTCTTGGCCATCTCTTCACAAGCAGCGAAGAGGTCGGCAGCTTCTGCGGGGAATTGCTTCATCACAGAGGCGAAACGTACCTCACCCTTCAGGTAGTCTTGGAAGCCATCCCACTGAGGCTCCTTAGAGTCGAGTGAGAACGGATTCTTACCCTCAGCCTCGAGAGCGGGGTTGTAGCGCCACAAGTGCCAGTAACCGCATGCTACAGCAGCAGCTTCCTCAGCCTGTGCCTTACCCATACCCTTCTTCAAACCGTGGTTGATACAGGGTGCGTAAGCGATGATGATAGAAGGACCGGGATATGCCTCTGCCTCACGGATAGCCTTCAAGCACTGAGCCTGGTCGGCACCCATAGCAATCTGAGCTACATAAACGTAACCATAGGTAGTGGCAATCATACCGAGGTCTTTCTTGCGAACGCGCTTACCTGAAGCAGCAAACTTGGCGATGGCTCCGAGCGGAGTAGCCTTAGATGACTGACCACCGGTGTTAGAGTAAACCTCAGTGTCGAGTACGAGGATGTTCACGTCTTCACCAGAAGCAATCACGTGGTCGAGACCGCCGTAACCGATGTCGTAAGAAGCACCGTCGCCACCGATAATCCACTGAGAACGCTTAACGAGGTAGTGGCTCAGTTCGGCCAACTTGGCGCACTTGTCGCAACCGTTGGCAACACCAGCTTCAATCATGGGCTTCAGCTTGGCGGCAGCTGCCTTAGAGGCTTCTGCATCTTCCTTACCGTCAATCCACTCCTGAGCGGCGGCCTTGAACTCAGCAGGTGTGCAATCGCAAGCGATGGCCTCTGTCAAGATAGCCTCTACGCGGGCCTTCATCTTCTTGTTGGCTAAAACCATACCAAGACCGAACTCGCAGAAGTCCTCGAACAAAGAGTTTGCCCAAGCAGGACCTTGCCCCTTTTCGTTAGTAGTATAAGGAGTTGAAGGAATTGAACCTGAGTAGATAGAAGAACATCCGGTAGCGTTGGCCACGATTTCACGATCACCGAAGAGCTGAGAAATCAGCTTCACGTACGGAGTTTCACCACAACCTGAGCAGGCACCTGAGAACTCGAACAAAGGAGTAGCGAACTGAGAGTTCTTCGGACTTTGTTTGATGTCAACAAGGTCTTGCTTGCTCTTCACGTTCTTCACGCAGTAATCCCAGTTAGCAGCTTCGCCGAGCTCGCCTTCCAGGGGAACCATCTTGAGGGCAGGACCAGTCTTGGGGAATCCGGGACATACGTCAACACAGTTACCGCAACCCAAGCAATCCATAACGCCTACCTGCATGCGGAACTTCATACCCTTCATAGTGGCAGGAGCCTTCACCTCGATAGTAGCGGCGTTCAAACCGGCTGCTTCAGTTTCATCCATAACAAACGGGCGGATACAAGCGTGAGGACAAACGAAAGCACACTTGTTACACTGGATACAGTTTTCTGCAGTCCAAGTCGGAACAAATGCTGCTACACCGCGCTTCTCGTAAGCGGCAGTACCCTGAGGCCATGTACCATCTTCAATACCCTTGAAGGCAGAAACGGGGAGCAAGTCACCATTCTGAGCGTTGATAGGACGAACGACTTCGTTGATGAATGCGGGATCGTTGTTAGCCTCTTTCTCGTCAGCGGGGAGGTTAGCCCAAGCGGCATCAACGGGGAGCTGCTTGTACTCGCCACCACGGTCAACGGCTGCGTAGTTCTTGTTAACGATATCTTCACCCTTCTTGCCATAAGACTTCACGATGAACTTCTTCATCTGCTCGATAGCGAGGTCAACGGGGATAACCTCAGTGATGCGGAAGAATGCACTCTGGAGGATGGTGTTGGTACGGTTGCCAAGACCGATTTCCTGAGCAATCTTAGTAGCATTGATATAGTAAACGGTGATGTTGTTTTCAGCGAAGTACTTCTTCACATTGTTAGGCAAGTTAGCGGCCAACTCATCGCCTTCCCAGATAGTGTTCAACAGGAAGGTTCCGTTCTTCTGAAGACCACGTGTTACGTCGTACATCTTCAGGTAAGCCTGTACGTGGCAAGCTACGAAGTTGGGTGTAGTCACCAAATAAGTTGAACGGATAGGAGTGTCACCGAAACGGAGGTGAGAGCAAGTGAAACCTCCTGACTTCTTGGAGTCGTAAGAGAAGTATGCCTGGCAATGCTTGTTGGTGTTGTCACCGATAATCTTCACAGAGTTCTTGTTGGCACCTACAGTACCGTCGGCACCAAGACCGAAGAATTTGGCCTGGAACATACCTTCGCCACCCATGGCAATCTCTTCCTTCTGAGGAAGTGAAGTGAAGGTAACGTCATCAACGATACCGATAGTGAAGTGGTTCTTCGGCTCGTTCAATGCGAGGTTCTCATATACAGAAAGAATCTGTGCAGGAGTAGTATCGTTTGAACCGAGTCCGTAACGACCACCCACGATAACGGGAGCATCAGGCTGTCCGTAGAAGCACTCCTTAACATCGAGGTAAAGAGGTTCGCCGTTAGCACCGGGCTCTTTAGTGCGGTCGAGAACTGCAATGCGCTTAGCAGTCTTAGGCACAGCAGCCAAGAAGTGCTTAGCAGAGAAGGGACGATAGAGGTGTACGCTTACCATACCTACCTTTTCGCCCTGAGCGGTCAGATAGTCGATAGCCTCGCGAGCTGCTTCAGTAGCAGAACCCATGAGGATGATAACGCGCTCAGCATCTTCAGCACCGTAGTAGTTGAAGAGGCCATACTTACGACCGGTGATTTCAGAAATCTTGTCCATGTACTCTTCTACGATAGCGGGCACGTTTTCGTAGTAGTTGTTGCAGGATTCGCGATGAGCGAAGAATGTATCGGGGTTTTCGGCCATACCGCGGGCAACGGGCTTCTCGGGAGTGAGGGCACGGTTACGGAATTCAGCCAAAGCCTGCTGGTCGATCAGCGGAGCGAGGTCTTCGTTCTCGAGCATCTCAATCTTCTGGATTTCATGAGAAGTACGGAAACCGTCGAAGAAGTTCAAGAAAGGAACACGGCTCTTGATAGTAGCCAAATGAGCTACACCGGCCAAGTCCATAACTTCCTGCACTGAACCTTCGGCCAACATGGCGAAGCCTGTCTGACGACAAGACATTACGTCCTGATGGTCACCAAAGATACAGAGGGCATGAGAAGCCAATGTACGAGCTGACACGTGGAATACGCAGGGAAGGAACTCACCGGCAATCTTGTACATGTTAGGGATCATCAAAAGAAGACCCTGAGATGCGGTGTAAGTTGAAGTCAACGCACCTGCCTGAAGTGAACCGTGAACAGCACCAGCGGCACCACCTTCAGATTGCATTTCCTGTACCAACACAGTTTCGCCGAAGATATTCTTGCGGCCCTGTGCAGCCCACTCATCTACGTATTCTGCCATAGTAGATGACGGAGTGATGGGGTAGATAGCTGCTACTTCGCTGAACATATACGAGATATGAGCGGCAGCCTGGTTACCATCACACGTGATAAACTTTTTTTCTTTAGCCATAATCTAATATAAATTAATAGGTTTGTATTATTTTTCTTTATAATCTTTATAATTTTATAATAAAAATATGTTCATTTTTCTTTCTCAGAAGAGGAAACCGAAAAGCCATAGCGGTATTTGGTTGCCATGCCCTACTTCCGCCTTGTGCATCGCGTAGCAGATAGAGGGATTGTTCTTTGGAATCCGATACCCTTCAGGGCAGATGCGGAAAGAGAGTTTTTCGTCGACAAGGAATGAAGTGCCCTTGTCCCCTTTATTCACCTTGTGGTCCTTCCATAACATGTTCAGGAAGAACGTTTCGAGCACGTGTTGTTCATCTACCTTCACTGGATAGATGCTATACATCAGGTTGGTGTTGTGCATCATGATACGGGCAGGCTTTTTGGGAAATTCGTCTCCCTTGCTATAGACCATATTGATGAGCCGTGCATCGGCCAGGTACTTGATATAGTTCATGACGGTGGCTCTCGATGTCTTTATATCAGTGGCCAATTGGCTGACATTGGGGGCTACAGGACCATCTACAGCAAGCAGATAGAGCAATTTTTTGATTTTGGAGAGGTATTTCAACTCAATCTGTTTGATGAGCAGGATGTCTACCTCTATCATCATGTTCATTGTCTTGAGCAGATTTTCCGAAAAATTCCGTTTTTCGAGGAAAAAGGGGTAGAACCCGTGATGCAAATAGTCCTGAAAATAATCCGACGGACGGACTTTCGGGAGTATGGTCTTGATGATGTGCTCGTGATTGTTGAGGATATCATCGAGTGTGTATGCCGGGAAATTGCACCCCGTTTGCAAATTGAGGAATTCGCGGAAAGAGAATCCGCGCAGATTGTACGACTTTACTATGCCGTTCAGCTCAGGATTCTCCTCCTTGAGTCGCATGACAGACGAACCGGTGAAGACAATCTTCAATCCTGGATAACGGTCGTAGCATTGGCGGAGTTCGCGACTCCAATCGGGTTGTTTGAAGACTTGGTCAATGAGTAACACACGTCCGCCCCGCTTTTGGAATTCTCCGGCAAAATCGGCAATGCCCCTTCCCTGAAAATAGAAATTGTTCAGATTGATGTAAAGACAAGAGCGGTCGGTGCCATATTTCTCTTTGGCATATTGAAGCAGGAAGGTGGTTTTCCCCACCCCACGGGTTCCCTTGATACCTATCAGACGGTCGCTCCAATCGATTTCATCCATCAAGTCGCGTCGTACCAACGTGTTGCTGATATGCTCTACAAGGTAGTTATGTGTGCGGTAAAAAACTTCCATTCCCGAGATATTTTATCCTTGTTCATGTAATTCGTGTGCAAAGGTAATAAGAATTCCATTATTTGCAAAGTGGGGTTAGCAAAATATTTATTTTAATCTTAACTTTTTTGTATCTTTGCGGCCAATTAACAGATTTTAGCGCATATGGCATGAATATATATATCTTCAATCCCGATAATGACTTGGCATTGGCTAACGGTGACACCAACTATCTGCCCCCACGCAATGTGAGGCTAATGACGGTGGATCTGGCCATGCTTCCCGCGTGGTATTCACAACCGTCGGACAAGGTTATCCTCCCTGATAGCGAGGCGATTTGCAGTTTTAGTAAAACTTTACCAAATCATGCATGCCTGTTTGAAAATAAATGGATTACGGATTCTGAAGCCATCCCGGATGCTACGCTTTGCCCTTGGGGGTGGAATCCGGCATTGGTCAAGCGATTGGCCTCGCGTGGGGTCAGTACTGAACGGTTGCCTTCAGAAGACGTGATGAGGGTTTGGAGGCAATTGTCGAGCCGGAGCAATGCCGTATCAGTGTTGGCCGCCATCAAAGAACGTTTGGGAGGAAAGCATCCGTTGATGGGCGAGTCGTGGATGTGTAACACCGAAGCAGAGGTGGCTTCGTTGGTGAATACCCTCCCACACACGATGTTGAAGGCGCCTTGGAGCGGTAGTGGCAAGGGATTGAGGCGTGGTATGGCTGGAGGCTATCGTTCTCCGTTGAGCGGATGGTGTGTACGGACGTTGGAGCGACAGGGAGCTGTTGTCGTAGAGCCTTTGTATGATAGTAAGGTGTGCGATTTTGCCATGGAGTTTTATGTACACACTCAGGAAAAAAAAGCCGAATTTGTGGGGTATTCTCTCTTCGTTACCAATGCCAATGGGGCCTACGAAGGCAATATCCTGATGAATGATGCGGAGATTGAGGAGTATCTTATACACTCTGTTCCCTGTGAGACGCTATACGCTGTGCGCGATGTGTTGGCTGACGAACTTGTCCGTCGTTTCGCCCCCTCTGGATATCAGGGTTATGTGGGAGTGGATATGATGATTTGCTCTTCATCACTTTTGCATCCGTGTGTGGAGATAAATCTGCGTATGAACATGGGGGTGGTGAGTCACCTGCTTTACGAACGTTGGATGATGCCTGGCACAAAGGGGCGTTTTGTAGTTGAATACTACCCTACTCCTGAGAAGTTAGCCGACATGCATCACCAACGGATGGAGCAACATACACCCGTATGGGCAACCGATGGACGTATCTGCTCCGGCTACTTGCCACTCACCCCCATTGGAAAGCAAACACACTATTTGGCGGCCATGATGGTAGGTGATGAATTCTGCAGATAGAAAGGGTTAGCCTTCGCCCTGTCGTCCTCAGAATAGCAGAGACGTTAATAGCTATTCACTTGTCACTTCATTGGCAAGTGGAATGGTAAAACTGAATGTAGAACCTTCTCCTAAAACGGATTCCAAATAGACTTCTCCACCATTTTTTCGGGCGAAATCCTGACAGAGGAGCAACCCTAAGCCTGAACCTTCTTCATTATTAGTGCCGTATTTGCTGAAATGCGTGGCTGTATGGAATAATTTGGCCTGATCTTCTTCGCTGATTCCACACCCAAAATCGCGTACGCTCACACGGGCAAATGAATCTCCTTCAGACTTGACAGATACAATGATACGTTCGCCTGAATTGCTGAATTTGATAGCATTGCTCAGAAAATTACGGAGTACGGTTTTGAACATGTCGATGTCGGCATAAACGTTCAAAGCCTCGCAATTACCCATCTCGATGCGTATGTTTTTGGCTTCGGCTACCATGCGGAATACCTCAATGACGGAGATTACAATCTCGTCTACAAGGAATTTTTGTGCAACAACATTCAGTCTTCCTACTTGACTTTTTGTCCATTTCAACAAATTGTCCAACAGGGCAAATACCTCTTCTGCCTGTGTGTTTACCATCGAGAGCATATTGTGTACATCTTCGCCTACGGTGTCAGGTGAAACCGTTTCCGTGAGCATGTTGAGCACCATCTTTACCGTGCTCATGGGTGAACGCAAATCGTGAGCTATTACCGAATAGAGCTTGTCGCGACCTGCAATAGTGCGTTGCAACTCTTCGTTTTGCTGGCAAATGAGGCGTTTGGCAGCTACCAACGAAAGTTGGTATTTTACACGGACAATGAGCACCTCTTTATTGAAAGGTTTGGATATGAAATCGTTTGCTCCCATACGGAAACCACGCACAATATCCTCGGAAGTATTGAGAGCTGTCAGGAAAATAATGGGTATTTCCGATGTGTCAGTCTCCGAACGTAGTATCTGTGCGGCCTCATATCCGGTCATACCTGGCATCATCACATCAAGCAAGATGAGGTCAGGATGCTCCGTATGTGCTATTTCAATGGCCGTTTTACCATCTGACGCCGTGACAACTTGAAATTTCTCGTTACTCAGCATCACTTTCAGTAGCAATACGTTGGGCATAACATCGTCCACTACCAATATTTTATAGTCTGACGGATTGATGTCCACCGTCATATTGTTCGTATATTCAGCCATAATGACTTTTTTTCTATGCTATAATATGTATCTCCTTTTTTCAATCGAACCTATGATGTCATATTTTGTCGATGATTGTCCGGAAGTATTCAATCATGTGTCCCAATCCTTCATCCAACTGGACCTTGGGTTCCCATCCGAGCATTTTTTTTGCCAACGTAATATCCGGTTTTCGTTGACGCGGATCGTCATGCGGTAGGGGCTCATATATGATTTTTGACTTTGAACCTGTCAGTTTGACGACTTTCTCTGCCAATTCGAGCATGGTGAACTCACCAGGATTGCCAATATTGATGGGGCCAATGAAGTGATCAGGTGTATTTTCCATCATCCTCACCATACCCTCTACCAAATCGTCCACATATTGGAAACTGCGTGTCTGGTGCCCGTCGCCATAAATGGTCAGTTCTTTTTCCTTCAATGCTTGCACCACGAAGTTCGACACTACCCTTCCGTCATGTGCCAGCATCCGGGGACCATATGTGTTGAATATGCGGATGATTTTTACCCGTACTCCATGCCGGCGGTGATAGTCCATAAAGAGCGTCTCAGCACAACGCTTCCCTTCATCGTAGCACGAGCGGATGCCTACAGGATTGACATTTCCCCAATACTCTTCGGGTTGCGGATGTATGGCGGGGTCTCCATATACTTCGCTGGTTGAAGCCTGTAAAATCTTTGCATTGGTGCGTTTGGCCAGACCGAGCATATTAAGAGAACCCACAACTGCAGTTTTGGTCGTCTGTATGGGGTCATGCTGATAGTGTATGGGAGAAGCCGGACATGCAAGATTGTAAATTTCATCTACCTCAGCCCAATAAGGATTGACGATGTCATGACGAACCAATTCAAAGTTGGGCTTTCCTATCAAATGCCACACATTCTCTTTACTTCCTGTATAGTAGTTGTCCAAACAAATGACATCGTGTCCATCGTTTACCAACCGTGTGCACAGATGCGAGCCTATGAATCCAGCTCCACCACTGACTAAGATTCTTTTCATCCTGATTCTTTTCTATAACAATTGGTTTATGGTGTTTTCACAATTAATTTAGGAGCAAAAGTAGATATTGTTTTTCATTTTTGCAACTTTTTGGTGAGAAATGTTTAAATTTGCTGTCAGAAAGTTGAAATAAAACAAAAGATATATGGAAGGAGTCAATCAAATCTACAAATATCCTGTAGTCTTGAGCATTGCTGGTTCTGATTGTAGCGGGGGAGCTGGAGTTCAAGCTGACACGAAAGCCATATCGGCTTTGGGAGGATATGCCGCAACAGCTATCACGGCTATTACTGTACAAAATACTTGTGGGGTTAGCGCTATTTGGCCTGTACCATCGGATTTGGTGGAGGGGCAGATACGCGCCGTAATGAATGACCTGCATCCTGTAGTGGTCAAAATTGGCATGGTGGTTGATGTGGACATTGCTCGTACTGTAGCACATTGCTTGCGCGGCTATACGGGAATTGTAGTGTATGACCCCGTGATGGTGTCAACCAGCGGACACACACTTCTTGAAGAGAATGCTATCAATATTATCAAAGAAGAACTGTTCCCTTTATGTACTCTCATAACTCCTAATTTGCCTGAAGCTCAGGTGTTAACAGGCAGGCACATTGATTCTCTGTCGGATATGTATCGAGCAATGGAAGACTTGCGTCGATGGGGGGATTATGCGGTGTTACTGAAAGGTGGGCATATAAGAGGTGGCGAAATGTTGACAGATCTTCTGCTGATGCCGGAAATGAAAGAGGCGGTTGCATTTGAAACTCCCCGTATAGATTCTCAGAATACGCATGGGACAGGGTGCACCCTTTCATCCGCAATAGCTGCCTTATGTGCGCAAGGCATGCCACTTACTGAAGCTGTCTTTTCTGCTAAGAACTATGTATTTGAATGTATTCGCCAAGGAGCTGACGTAATCATCGGTGAAGGCCATGGACCACTCAACCACTTTTGGGAACCGAAAAAAATGAAAAAATATTGAAGGTGTATCATAATGCAATCATACCAATGGATTGAATCATGTACACCTTCTATACTTTATATGTATTATAATTTACAAATATTTATCAACCAAGCCTTCTAATTTTTCTTTGTCCTTGAAGTATTTATATGTGCCCACTTTGATTTCATCACAAGCCGGTTCATCACAAACAATAATTCCGTGTGGGTGCATCTGCAGGGCGCTCACCGTCCACATATGGTTGATGCTTTCTTCTATGGCATGTTTCAAAGCACGTGCTTTCTTGTGTCCGTTACATAACACTAAGACCTCACGTGCGGACATCACGGTGCCGACTCCTACTGTCAATGCTTGACGGGGCACTTGTGATATGTCACCATCAAAAAAACGGCTGTTAGCAAGAATGGTGTCTGTTGTCAACGTCTTGATTCGTGTTTTTGATGAAAGCGATGAGCCGGGTTCGTTGAAGGCTATATGGCCATCAGGGCCAATTCCCCCGAGAAAAAGGTCTATTCCTCCTAAATCGGAAATCAAACGTTCATATTTGTCACACTCTTCCATCAAATCAGGAGCATTTCCATTGAGGATATGTACATTTTCTCGTTTGATATTGATGTGGTTGAAGAAATTCTTCCACATGAATGAATGGTAACTTTCGGGATGATCTTCTGCCAAACCTACATATTCATCCATATTGAAAGTCACAACATGTTCAAAAGAAACTTTTCCCTCGCGGTTCATACGGATAAGTTCGTTGTACATACCCAACGGAGAAGAACCGGTAGGGCAACCTAATATGAAAGGATTCTCTGAAGTCGGATGCTTTTGGTTGATTTTTTCCACCACATAATTGGCAGCCCATCGTGAAATCAGTGTATAATCATCAAGTATAATAACCCGCATATTTTCTCTTCAATTTTAGAAATTCGAGTGCAAAAGTAATCAAATCTTCATATATTGACAAGAAAATATCCTATTTTTGAAAACTTTTTTCCCCTAACGGGTGTTTCTGAAGAGTGTTTTTCATAGTAATAGATTTTAGATCTTTTGGGGAAGCTCGCTTGTGACAAGCCACCAACCCCCTTTCAGGCAGAAGCGTCTGCCTGTTTTTTCAAATTGCTAACATTGTAGTGAGAGAGGAAAGTTCCGTTTATCCCTCTATTTCTCCTAATTCGAACCAACGTGTTGTCTTTTGGTCAAGTTCTTCGGTAAGCAGAGGCAAGCGTTTTGACTTTTCTGTCAGTTCTTCTACCGAAAGAGTGCCGCTACAGAGAGCCTTCTCGATGACGCTTTTTTCTGCTTCGAGAGTGGCTATTTCTTGTTCGAGTTGTTCGTATTCACGTCGTTCTTTGAAAGTCATTCGTTTGCGTTCGGTTGGAGGAACTTTCTGTTTTACAGGTGGATTTTCCTGACTTTTGTGATGGACGACGTCATGTTCTTGTTGTTTGCGTTCTTCTTTCCACTCGCGATAACGGCTATAGTTGCCTGGAAAGTCGCGTATATCACCCTGTCCTCGGAAAATGAGAAGATGGTCAACCACCTTATCCATAAAGTAGCGGTCGTGGCTGACCACAATGACACATCCTTTGAAGTTTCGGAGGTATTCTTCGAGAATTTGCAGGGTGATAATGTCCAAATCGTTGGTTGGCTCATCGAGTACCAAGAAGTTGGGATTGCGCATCAACACCGTACATAAATAAAGTCTTCGTCGCTCACCGCCACTGAGTTTCTCTACATAATCGTATTGCTTCTCTGGGGAAAATAGAAAGTGTTGGAGCATTTGTGAGGCCGTGAGTCTGTTCCCGTCACCCAAGTCAATGACTTCCGCAATGTTTCGTACCACATCTATTACCTTCTTGTCCGTTGTGAATTCTGATTCACCAATGCGGATACCTTCTTGAGAATAATATCCGAAGCGGATAGTCTCGCCTATGTCAAGTGTACCAGAATCAGGAGCGACCAATCCCATAAGCAGTTTGATAAAAGTAGATTTTCCTGTACCGTTTTCTCCCACAATACCCATTTTTTCGTAGCGTGAAAATGTATAGGAGAAATTATCCAGGATAATGCGGTCACCGAATTTCTTGCAGAGATTTTCTGCCTCGAAAATTTTTGACCCGATATAGGATGCTTTCGTTTTCAGAACGACATTTGCTTCAGCGATACGGTGTTTGGCCACTTTTTCCAATTCATAAAATGCTTCTTCACGATAGCGGGCTTTATGTCCGCGCGCTTGTGGCTGGCGGCGCATCCACTCCAATTCTTTGCGGTAGAGATTGGTTGCACGCGTTATCTCTGCATTGGCCGTTTCTATGCGTTCTTGGCGCTTTTCGAGGTAGTAACTATAGTTTCCTCGATAAACATAGGTCTGCTGGTTGTCTATTTCTATGATTTCCGAACACACACGGTCTAAAAAATAACGGTCGTGTGTTACCATTAACAATGTGATATTGCTTCGGCGGAGATACTCCTCCAACCATTCGATCGTTTCAAGGTCAAGGTGATTGGTCGGCTCGTCGAGAAAAAGTATGTCTGGTTGCGTTATGAGCACGTTGGCTAATGCTACACGTTTTATTTGTCCGCCTGACAATTCGCCAATTGGCTGATTGAAATCACAGACTTTCAGTTGTGAGAGTATCTGTTTGACTTTATTCTCATAATCCCATGCATTCTCTTGATCCATTCGCGTAAGTAGTTCTTCCAATTTGGGGTTATCAGGAGTAGCTATGCAACACTCATATTCTTTGATGAGTTGGGTGATGGGACTTGCATGATAAAAGCACGCTTCGATGACGGAAAGTTCTGATGGATAAACAGGTACCTGTTTGAGGTATCCTACGCGAGTATCCCTACGGAAGGTGATTTGTCCTTCATCATAGTCCTCGTGTCCTGCCAAAATCTTTAGCAGTGTTGTTTTCCCTGTACCATTTTTTGCTATCAGACCTACTCGTTGTCCTTCTGTCAATCCAAAGGAAATACGATGAAAGAGCAGATGGCTACCGAATGATTTGGTGAGTTCTTCTACTTGAAGTATAGGATTCATATATGACTATAATTCGAGTGTGTTGTATTTAAATCAATGATTTGACGGTGTGGGTGAGATATGTGTATTAGACATTCTATCACTGTTCCCTTAGCTTTTCGTAAATGTCTTTCAACTTTTTCTCTTTACATGAACGGACAAGAGCGACGGGATCTACAATGTGCTTTCTTGATTCATTGAGTTGAAGAGTTGAAGAAGCGGTATAGAGCAATGCTGGGTATTCGCGTGTCTTGTCGATGACTGTCACCCACTCTACTCCATCAATGTCATCTACCAAAAAACAACCGAGTACAAGACCTGTTACTTCGAAATCTTTTACCGTTTTTACTCCTTTATCCGCCAATTTTTGTAAAAGTTCGATGCTGGTTTCTATTGTGGATGAAGAAAAGTCGCGTTTCAGTTCTTGCTTTACGGTCTTGAGAGCACATTCATAAGCTTCGTTGATGAGTGCCACCTCCATCAGGCGCACGGGGATGATTTCATGCAGACACGGCTTCTTCGGGTTCAATATTTGTAAAGTAGATAGCAATGCTTCGGCTTCTTCTAATTTACCTTTTTCGTCCATTGTGAAGGAACAATAGACAACCATATTGCGTTCGCCTGTTACCCAAAAATGTGAAGTATAGTGCCTACCCTCCTCTTCAAAAGACTCAAAACTATAGATAAAATGCCGATTGTTTATCGTCACCTTGCGTGCATTAGCGTATTGGCATAACTCATCATGCATTGCTTCCTCTGCAAAATGTGGTGAAGCGTCGAGAGCGGCAGAAATGCGAAAATTACCGCTCCACACATCGGGGTTATAAAAGAGAAATCCGTTTTCCTCTGAATCTTGAAATTCATGCCAATTTTCCGGGTAGCTGAATGCAAACCACGAACCTGGAGAAATGTATTTTTTCATAAAAAACAATCTGATGAAATATTTTAAGAATGCGAAAATACAATTCTTTTTTCGCATTCATAACCAAAAGTGAATTAAAAAAACGTAATCAGTGTATTTTTAAATTTGCGTTTACATGTCAGAGAACAGAAAAATCCTACATAGGCATCTGTTTTTTTGTTGCTTTCCACAAAATAAGTGAATTCTTTGTTTTCACTGACCCGTAATTGATTTTTTTTATATACATTTGCACCGTTAAAGCAGAAATGTGGTACAACACATCTGTTACATAGTTCCAAGTGGGGCATCTATCGGATGTGGTTCATACTCTGAATATAAAGTATTTGATATTACTAATTTATTAACAGTAAAGACTATAGACATGATTAACAGATTTGTATTGAATGAAGTGTCATACTTCGGCCCGGGTGCACGAGAGGTGTTGCCCCAGGAAATTAAAAGATTAGGATTGAATAAGGCTTTTGTTGCCACGGACAAAGATTTGTTGAAATTTGGTGTTGCAGACAAAGTATTGAAGGTACTGGAAAACGCAAATATCCCCTATGTCGTATTCAGTGACATCAAACCAAATCCCACAGTAAGCAATGTGAATGCTGGGGTGAAGGCTTTTGCTGAATCTGGAGCGGACTTTATTCTTGCAATAGGAGGCGGTTCGTCAATCGATACCTCTAAAGCTATAGGTATTATTACCAACAACCCTGAGTTTGCAGATGTAGTGTCTTTGGAAGGTGTGGCTCCTACGAAGAAGAAATCGGTACCCATTATAGCTTTGCCCACTACAGCTGGTACGGCGGCTGAGGTGACTATAAATTATGTGATTACCGATGAAGTGAACGAAAAGAAAATGGTGTGTGTGGATCCTAACGATATTCCTGCTATCGCTATCGTGGATGCCGAATTGATGTACACTCTTCCCAAAAGTTTGACCGCATCGACGGGTCTTGATGCCTTGACACATGCTATTGAAGGACTGATTACCAAGGGAGCTTGGGAGATGAGTGACATGTTTGAAATCAAAGCAATCGAAATGATTGCACGTTATTTGGAGACTGCCGTTAACGAACCGAATAATGCAGAAGCAAGAAATGGTATGGCCGTGGCTCAGTATATAGCCGGTATGGCATTCTCTAACGTTGGTTTGGGTGTAGTACACGGTATGGCTCATCCGCTCGGAGCTATTTTCGATATACCTCATGGTGTAGCCAATGCTTTATTGCTCCCCACCATCATGGAGTTCAATGCACCTGCTGCACTTGATAAATATGTTGACATTGCCAAAGCTATGAAGGTATATAAGGAGGGTATGACCCGCGAAGATGCAGCTCAAGCCGCTTGTGATGCCGTGCGTCAGTTATCTGTCCGAGTGGGAATTCCTCAACATCTGTCGGAAATAGGAATCAAGGAAAGCGATCTTCCGAAATTGGCAAAGTCAGCTTTTGCTGATGTCTGCACACCTGGAAACCCTCGTGAAGTGACAGAAGAAATTATTCTCGAACTTTACAAGCAAGTACTGTAATATAAGAAAGAACTATCAGAACATTAGTAAATTTTGAAGGTATGTCTCCATGAAAAGATATACCTTCATCTTTTTATATGTGTTCTATACCATATGCATGAGTTAATTCACGTTAACTTTTCGTCTATTCAAGCGATAATGCTTACATTTGCACGTTATTTTGAAAAGCGAACTATAATATAGAAAGTTATGCCAACATCAGACAGTCTTGTCATCATTCCGACGTACAACGAAAAGGAAAATATAGAAAATATTGTCCGTGCCGTTTTAGGCCTTAAAAAGGATTTTCATATATTGGTCATTGAAGACGGGTCGCCTGACGGCACTGCTGATATCGTGAAGCGTCTGCAGACGGAGGAGTTTGCAGATTGTCTCTTTATGATAGAACGAACAGGAAAGTTGGGGCTTGGTACAGCTTATATCACCGGATTCAAATGGGCAATTGCAAACGGCTATGACTATATTTTTGAGATGGATGCAGATTTTTCTCATAATCCCAATGACTTGCCGAGACTTTATGCCGCTTGTGCTGATGAGGGATTTGATGTAGCCATCGGTTCGCGCTACGTTAGCGGTGTCAATGTAGTCAATTGGCCTATGGGACGAGTGCTGATGAGTTACTTTGCATCGAAGTACGTGCGCATGATTACAGGGGTAAATATTCACGATACCACGGCTGGATTCAAGTGCTATCGTCGTCGTGTACTCGAAACCATCAATCTCGACAGTATCCGTTTCAAAGGCTATGCTTTTCAGATTGAGATGAAGTACACCGCCTATAAGTGCGGATTCAAGATAAAGGAGGTACCTGTCATTTTTATCAATCGTGAATTGGGAACCTCCAAAATGAGTGGAGGCATCTTTTCTGAGGCTGTCTTTGGAGTGATTCGTCTCCGTTGGGATGGTTGGTTCAAAAAATACCCAAAAGCGTAAATTATAGACACGATTATGCGTACCATTATACAAAATGCAATCATTATCAATGAGGGACGTTCTTTTATCGGAAACTTGGTCATTGAGGGCGATTGTATTGCTGAAATTTGTGAAGGATGTCTGCCAAATCACATACATGGTGATAAAGTTATTGATGCACAGGGGATGTACCTTTTGCCAGGGATTATTGATGATCATGTACATTTTCGAGATCCTGGACTCATCCACAAGGCTGATATGACGAGTGAAAGTCGTGCCGCAGCAGCTGGAGGCGTTACATCTTATATGGATATGCCTAACACTTTACCGCAAACTACGACATTGGAAACTTTAGAAGAAAAATTTGTTTCGGCGGCGAAATATAGTTTGGTCAACTATTCATTTTTTTTCGGAGTGACCAATGATAATGTTTCCCTTTTGCCGTACCTTGATTCCAGACGAGTGTGTGGTGTGAAACTTTTTATGGGTTCGAGTACGGGAAATATGTTGGTGGACAGAGATGAATCCCTCCGGCAGGTATTCGCTGGCACGGATATGCTTATCATGGCACATTGTGAAGATCAGAACATCATTCAATCCAATACGGAGTTGGTAAAATTAATGTATGGAGACGATCCTGATGTAAGTTTCCATCCTATGGTGCGTAATGTAGAGGCATGTTATCAATCAACTAAGAAAGCTGTTTCTTTGGCCAAGGAAACGGGTGCCCGTCTCCACATCGCTCATGTTAGTACGGCGCGAGAACTCCAGTTGTTATCTTCAACTCCGCTCAACACGGACAAGCGTATTACCGCCGAGGCTTGCGTCGCACATCTCTATTTTACAGATGCCGATTATGCTCGTCTTGGTACACGCATCAAGTGTAACCCTGCCATTAAAACGGAGGCTGATCGCAATGCCTTGCGTGTAGCACTTACTAATGGCTGTATCGATGTCATCGGTACTGACCATGCTCCTCATCTGCTTAGTGAGAAGCAGGGTGGATGTCTGAAAGCTGTTTCCGGAATGCCTATGGTGCAATTCTCTTTGGTGACAATGCTTGAACTGGTTGATCTGGAAATACTCACTCTGGTGCAATTGGTGGAGAAGATGTGTCACGCACCAGCTACTCTATTTCGTATTGAAAAACGTGGATACCTGCGCGTTGGATATAAGGCTGATTTAGTGTTAGTGAAGCCTCACTCACCTTGGAAAGTTTCAAAAGAAAACATATTGAGTAAATGTGGATGGAGTCCCTTAGAAGGGCATACATTTGATTGGCAGGTAAAGTACACTTTCGTCAACGGCCAACAAGTATATGCTTGTGGTGAGGTGGACGAGAGTGTACGTGGTGAGGAATTACAGATGAGAGAATGAAAACAATGACAACAATGACAATTTACCTGTGACTCAGAAAGATTATCAATACTCTGTTCATGAAGTTGTAGAGTATATTAATTGGACTTATTTTTTTCATGCATGGGGCTTTGCCCTGCGATTTGCTACAATAGCTGATGTCCATGGGTGCGATGCGTGTCGGGCTACATGGTTGGCTTCTTTTCCGGAGGAGGAACGTTTGCGGGCTGCCGAAGCCATGCAATTGTACAAAGAGGCAATGAGGATGCTTGGAGAAATGGAGGCAGGCGGTTGTCACATTCATGCCCGTTGCCGTCTGTATGAAGCTGGAAGCGAAGGTGATGATTTGATTTTCTTGTGTGGAGATGAGTGTCTGCGTTTTCCTTTGCTTCGTCAGCAAATGATCAAACAAAAAAAAGAGCCACATCTTTGCATCAGTGATTTCGTGCGTCCTCTTGCTTCAGGAAAGGGTGACCGTATAGGAGTTTTTGCCGCTACAGTGGATGCAGATTCGGTACTCCTTCATACAGAAGATTCCTATCGACATTTGCTTGTCCAAACATTGGCTGACCGTTTGGCGGAAGCATCCGCTGAGCGGATGCATCAGGATGTACGCACTTCTTTTTGGGGATATGCACCTACAGAAGAATTGACCATTGCACAAATGCATCGCGAAGAATTTCAGGGCATACGTCCTGCCGTCGGTTATCCTTCTTTACCCGATTTGTCTGTTATATTTTTAATTGATAAATTATTAGATTTGAAAGATTTGAATATTACTCTTACAGAAAATGGAGCTATGATTCCCCATGCTTCGGTGAGTGGTCTTATGTTATCACATCCACAAGCGTGTTATTTCTCCGTGGCTCCTGTCACAAATGAACAACTCGCTGATTATGCCTATCGACGCGGCATTAATGTTGATGAAATCCGCAAATTTCTCAGGCCTTATATGCTTTAAATTCTTAAAACTTCGAGAAAAATGATACACCGCATTTCTGCTATTTTACTGTTTTTACTCTTGATTACAGATCTTTATATTTATCGCGTTTACATTTGTCAGTTAACAGTTCGGCGCTGTTTACGCTTTGCCTGGTGGATTCCATCCTTATTGTTGGTCATCTTTTTTTGTAGTTTGTTGGTGGGAGATAATTTTACACCAGCTCGGATTACAGCCACAAGCAGATGTATGACCCTTTATCTTTTGTTGACCATTCCCAAAACACTTTTTGTGCTGTGTTCACTGATTGGGAGCACAGTGATGAGGGTATTTGGAAAAAGTGTCCAAAAGATTATAGTTATTCTTTCCTCTATTGTAGCCTTTGGGGGAGTTGTTTTGATCGGCTACGGAAGCACCATAGGGTGGCATAGATTTGAAGTCAAAGAAGTGGAGTTTTTCCATCCTGATGTTCCATCCGCTTTCGATGGATACCGTATCGTACATATCAGCGATTGGCATATAGGTACTATTGCCGGCCACCCTGAGCGCATTATTGAAGCTATAGATATAGTTAATGCCCAACATCCCGATCTTGTTGTTTTTACCGGTGATTTGGTCAACAATGAAGTTTCCGAATTAGATGGTAAAGAGCATATTTTTAATCGTATAAAAGCTACTGATGGCGTTATTTCTATTCTTGGGAATCATGACTATGGTACTTATCGTCAATGGGAAACAAAGCAAGCCGAATTGGATAATCTGAACGCTTTGAAAGAGTGGGAAAGGAAAAATTTCGGGAGACTTTTGCTTAATGAAAAACATTTGATTGCACATGCTGGAGATACCATTGCCATTATTGGGGTTGAGAATGATGGAAATCCTCCTTTCCCCTCACTCGGAGATTTACCGAAAGCAATGGAGGGTACTGCTCCTTATTTCAAAATCCTTCTTAGTCACGATCCTACCCATTGGCGCAGAAGGGTGCTTCCTGATACAGACATCCCCCTCACTCTTTCAGGACATACCCATGCCATGCAATTTCGTATTGGAAACTGGTCTCCTTCTGCGTGGTTTTATCCCGAATGGAGCGGATTTTATTACGATGGTCTCCGTGCTCTTTATGTCAATCAGGGGTTGGGAGGAGCCATGCTTGCCTTTCGTTTCGGTGCATGGCCGGAAATTACAGTGCATACTTTACGACGTTCTTTTTCTGATTGAAAAAGCGATGAAATGATTGTAATTTCGAAAATATATGCGTACCTTTGCCCAAACAAAGGTATTGTGTCTGAAAAATAGCGACGACAAACGTATGAAAATATTATATTGGATTTACCAACTGTTCATTGCTGTGCCCCTTTTATTGGTTTCTACAATTTTTACCGCGTTGATTACCAGTATCGGGTGTCTTTGTGGTATGGGATATATCTTCAGTTACTATCCTGCCAAGTGTTGGGGATGGTTTTTCTGTCGTATATTACTTCTTCCCGTTAAGGTGAAAGGTCGTGAAAACATAGACAAACACACCTCTTACGTGTTTGTCGCTAACCATCAGGGGGCATTCGATATTTTTCTTGTACTTGGTTTCCTTGGTCGTCACTTCAAGTGGATGCTCAAGGGTAGTCTTCGTCACGCTCCTCTCATCGGACGGGCTTGTTACGATGCGGGATATATTTTTGTTGATAAATCAGGTCCCAAGAAACTGAAGGCAACCATTGATCGTGCGCGCAACATCTTGCAGGGTGGTACTTCGCTTGTGGTCTTCCCTGAAGGAAGTCGTTCGTGGGATGGACAAATGATTCCTTTCAAGAAAGGAGCTTTTCAATTGGCCGATCAGTTACAGATGCCAGTAGTACCCGTTACCATCAGTGGCTCGTATGATGTTTATCCGCGATGGCATAAGGGGTTTGTCCGTTGGCACCGTATGAGCCTCGAAATTCACCCGCCTATTTTGCCACAAGGCGAAGGTCCAGAAAACATCCAAGCTACTATGCAAAAAGCATATGATGTCATTAAGGGAAAATGAATATTGGAATTATAAACCCAAAACTATAAAATTTACAATGAAAAACAGACTTTTGCTTTTACTCGTGGCCTCTTTGTTGGTGACGGGTAGTGTATTCGGAAAAAATCAATCCGAAACATTTGAAGTGGGAAAAAATACTTTCCTGCTCAATGGCAAGCCTTTCGTGGTAAAGGCAGCCGAGATGCATTATCCGCGTATCCCTCGCCCCTATTGGGAGCATCGGATCAAAATGTGCAAGGCATTAGGTATGAATACAATCTGCCTCTATGTTTTTTGGAATATTCATGAGCAGGAGGAGGGTAAGTTCGATTTCACCGGAAACAATGACATTGCAGCTTTCTGCCGTTTGGCTCAGAAACATGGCATGTACGTCATTGTCCGTCCTGGGCCATACGTCTGTGCTGAGTGGGAAATGGGAGGGTTGCCTTGGTGGTTGCTCAAGAAGAAAGATATCCGCTTGCGTGAGCAAGATCCCTACTTTATGGAGCGCGTGGAGATTTTCGAAAAGGAGGTAGGAAAACAGTTGGCAGATTTGCAACTTTCCCGTGGAGGAAACATCATTATGGTGCAGGTAGAGAATGAGTACGGCTCTTATGGTACGGATAAGCCCTATGTTTCAGCTATTCGCGATATTGTTCGCCGTGCCGGTTTCACTGATGTTGCTCTTTTCCAGTGCGATTGGGCAAGCAATTTTACCAACAATGGACTCGACGACCTTATTTGGACAATGAACTTTGGTACGGGGTCGAATATCGATCAGCAGTTTGCCAAACTGAAGGAATTACGTCCAGAATCTCCCTTGATGTGTTCTGAATTCTGGAGTGGATGGTTTGATAAATGGGGAGGCCGGCACGAGACGCGTACCGCCAGAGACATGGTGGCAGGTATGCGCGAAATGTTGGAAAAGAATATTTCTTTCAGCCTCTATATGACACATGGTGGAACCTCCTTCGGCCATTGGGCAGGTGCCAATTCGCCAGGTTTTGCGCCCGACGTAACATCTTATGATTACGATGCGCCCATCAATGAATATGGCCATGCTACCCCAAAATTCTATGAATTGCGTGAAATGATGGCTGAGTTTTCTGACAAGAAACTCCCGGCCGTGCCCAAAAGTCCGATGCCTCTCATTTCATTCCCCAAGGTGAAGTTGGAGCAATTCGTTTCCATTGACCGGGGAATCAATCGTCGTGTTGAGAGTCGGGAAGTGAAGACATTTGAAGAACTCAACATGGGATGGGGTGTTGTAAAATACTCTACCGTCCTGCCTGAGATAAAGAATCAGAGCCTCTTGACGTTGAAAGACGGGCATGACTACGCACAAGTTTACATCAATGGAGAATACATCGGTAAGATAGACCGTGTGCTTCACGAAACTTCAATCACACTCCCCTCTGTAAAGCAGGGTGACGTGCTCGTTATCCTTGTTGAAGGCATGGGCCGTATCAACTTTGGTCGTGCCATCAAGGATTTCAAGGGTATTACTGACCAAGTGCTCATCACCACCGAGGTGGGTGGACACGCTACCACTTACGACCTGAAGAATTGGGAAATGGCCACAATTCCCGACGACTATGCGACGGCAGTAAACGCCATCGAAGGTCCCATGACACTGGAGATGCGTCATGATGCTTTGCAGGGCAAAATGGGATATTATCGCGGCTATTTCAATCTCAGCAAAGTGGGTGATACCTTCATTAATATGGAATCATGGGGAAAAGGACAAGTTTATGTCAACGGTCACGCAATAGGTCGTTTTTGGAACATTGGCCCCCAGCAGACGCTCTATATGCCCGGTTGTTGGTTGAAGAAGGGCAAAAACGAAATCATCGTGCTGGATGTAGTGGGCACAGATAATCCGGTAGTGGAGGGTCTTGACAAGCCTATCATTGACAAACTTAACAACACCAAGCCTAAGACTCATCGCAAAGAGGGACAGAACCTCTCTCTTGTTGGCGAGAATCCTGTAGCGACGGGAAGTTTTGCACCCGGCAACGGATGGCAGGAAGTGAAATTTGATGCTCCCGTCAACGGACGTTATGTTTGCATCGAAGCAATCGATGCACACGATGGTAAGGATGTGGCCTGTATAGCCGAATGCTATCTGCTCGACCAGAATGGCGAACGTCTGAGCCGCGAACCATGGACCATTTCATACGCAGACAGTGAAGAGACCAATCGGGGAAATCGTGCAGCAGACAAACTGTATGATTTGCAGGAATCTACCTATTGGAGCACTGTAGGCGGAGTAGCTTTCCCTCATACGGTGATTATCGACCTCGGTAGTGTGCAGACACTCACTGCATTCCAATACCTCCCCCGCATGGAGAAAGAAGTTCCGGGAGGTATCAAGAACTATCGTATATATGTGAAGAAAGACAGCTTCAAATACTGATGTTGTTAATTGTTTTTTAGGCACGGATTACCGTGCCTATTTTTTTTTGACACACCACCCTCCTATATTTCAGGCGCGGGTCACGTGTTACATGGATAAAACCTCCCATGTCATTCACGTAATCCGCGCCTGAGTTTTTTTGATATGATGGGAACTATTCTCTTATCAGTCTTCCATCAACTTGCGGTAACGGGTGCGCTTGGGTTCTTCTTGGCCAAGGCGTTTCATTTTGTTTTCCTCGTATTCAGAATAAGAGCCTTCGAAATAGAACACATTACCATCGCCCTCAAAGGCAAGGATGTGCGTACAGATACGGTCAAGGAACCAACGGTCGTGGCTGATGATGACGGCACATCCGGCAAACTCGTCAAGACCTTCTTCAAGAGCACGCAGGGTGTTCACGTCAATATCATTGGTAGGCTCGTCGAGCAAGAGCACGTTACCCTCTTCCTTCAAAGCCATGGCCAGATGCAGACGGTTACGTTCACCACCGGAGAGCATACCGCAGAGTTTTGTCTGGTCGGCGCCGGCAAAATTGAAGCGGCTCAAATAAGCACGGGCATTCACATCGCGTCCCCCCATGCGGATAAGTTCGCTACCACCGCTCACCACATCATAGACACTCTTCTCAGGGTCAATATCCTTGTGTTGCTGGTCAACGTATGCCAGCTTCACCGTTTCGCCCACCTCAAAGGTGCCACCATCCACTTGTTCGAGTCCCATGATAAGGCGGAAGAGTGTGGTCTTTCCTGCACCATTAGGTCCGATGACACCCACAATGCCGTTGGGCGGAAGCATGAAGTTGAGGTCGTTGAAGAGCACCTTGTCACCGAAGGCCTTGCTCACATTAATTGCTTCGATAACCTTGTTTCCCAAACGGGGACCGTTGGGGATATAGATTTCCAGCTTCTCCTCCTTGGCTTTCTGGTCTTCATTAAGCAACTTGTCGTATGAGTTCAGACGAGCCTTACCCTTTGCCTGACGGGCTTTGGGCGACATGTTAATCCACTCCAACTCGCGTTGAAGGGTCTTGCGACGCTTGCTGGCGGTCTTCTCCTCCATCTCCATGCGTTTGGTTTTCTGGTCAAGCCAACTGCTGTAGTTTCCCTTCCAGGGGATACCTTCGCCACGGTCGAGTTCGAGAATCCATCCGGCTACATGGTCAAGGAAGTAACGGTCGTGAGTTACGGCAATGACCGTACCCTCGTATTGTTGGAGGTGTTGCTCCAACCAATCGATACTTTCAGCATCAAGGTGGTTGGTAGGCTCGTCGAGCAACAGGATGTCGGGTTTCTGAAGAAGCAGACGGCATAAGGCTACACGGCGACGCTCACCACCCGAAAGGAATTTTACCAACTGGTCATCGGGAGGACAACGCAAAGCATCCATCGCACGCTCAAGTTTTGAATCGAGATTCCATGCATCGGTACTGTCAATCACATCCTGCAACTCGGCTTGGCGGGCAAAGAGGGCATCCATCTTGTCAGGGTCCTCATAGTATTCAGGAAGTCCGAACTTATTGTTGATTTCTTCATATTCAGCCAATGCATCCACGATGGGTTGCACACCCTCCATCACGATTTCCTTCACCGTCTTGTCAGGGTTGAGCTGAGGTTCCTGAGGCAGGTAACCCACACTGTATCCGGGTGAAAATACCACTTCGCCCTGATAACTCTTCTCAAGACCGGCAATAATCTTCAGCAAGGTACTCTTTCCCGAACCGTTAAGACCGATGATACCGATCTTGGCACCATAGAAGAAAGAGAGGTAAATGTCTTTCAGTACTTGTTTGTTGGCTTGGAAGGCTTTCGATACGCCCACCATTGAAAAAATGATTTTCTTGTCGTCAACGCTCATAATCGTTTTCTATATTAACGGACCCTCCCCCCTGCCCCTCCCAAGTGAGGGGAGTGAATAGTACGGCAAAAACTATCTACTCCCCTCCCTTGGGAGGGGTAAGGGGGAGGGTCTTCTATTTTTCTTTCTTAAAACAACTTCGCAGGATATTCACCGGCATCGATGAGAGCCTGAATCTTGTCAACCACACCCTGACGGTCGGCAGCATATGTCACACCGAACCACTTGCTGGTAGTGTCGAGCACCTCTACGGTAGCGGTATTCTCGTTGATGAGTTTGTTCACCATCAATGGGATAAAGAATTCGGCCTTCAGGTTCTCCATGTTCTTCGGGTCGCTCAAGAACTCGATGAAATACTCCTCAGAGTGCTTGAAGTAGTCGGGAGTGAATCCCCACATGTTCATTGACACGGGAGTGTTGTCTTCAACGGCAATCCACTGACCCTCCTCATCCTTATAGCAGATGGGGCCGTCAACGCGCATGATTTCGGTACGCTCGACCACAGTAGTCAGGTGTCCTTGCTCGTTCTTTTCGCAGATACCACGAGCTACAGAGCCATTCTCTGAGAGAGTATTACCTACACGGAAGCCCACCATGCAATACTTGTTCTCTTGTCCTTCGGGCAACTCACTCAACCATTTTCCGATAACGGCAAAAGCATCGCGGCTATAGAAGTCGTCGGCATTGATAACGGCGAAAGGCTCTTTGATGACGTCCTTACCCATCAGCACGGCATGGTTCGTACCCCAAGGCTTCACGCGCTCGGCGGGGCAAGTGAATCCTTCGGGCAGATCGTCGATGGCCTGAAATACGAGCTCTACGGGGATATGGTTCTCGTACTTGCTGATAATCTTCTCGCGGAAGTCTTGCTCAAAGTCTTTACGGATAACGAACACGATCTTTCCGAATCCGCCACGGATAGCGTCAAAGATAGAGTAATCCATGATGGTCTCACCATTGGGGCCCAGTCCGTCCAACTGCTTCAAGCCTCCATAACGGCTACCCATGCCGGCAGCCAATACAAACAACGTAGGTTTCATGTCTTATTTCTGTTTTTAAAAAGGTTTTTTAAAAAGGTGTCACTCTTTATCTCATTCATTCAAGTTTCACTCTGCAAATATACGTTTAATTTCTCAGGTCTGCAAAATTATCTGCCATATTCTAAAAAAATGCATTATCTTTGCAGGCAGATAGCGGCCGTCGGATAGCGACCGGTCGCTAATCGCTATAAACTGATGAAAACATGCAGAACGAGATAGAGAAGATGAGAAACGGCCAGTTGGCCGATTTCAATCGTCCCGAACTTCAAGAAAGCCTTCGCCATGCGAAAATTCTGTTGGCCCGCATGCGCACGATGAGTATTTACGATGTCGGCTACCGTCCGTTGTTGGAGGAACTGATACCGGATATCCCCCAATCATCCGTAGTGATGCCGCCTTTTCATTGCGATCATGGCCATGGCATCAAGTTGGGCGAGAGTGTGTTCGTCAATGCCGGATGCACCTTCCTCGATGGTGCCTGCATACGCATCGGCGACCACACACTGATAGGTCCCAATGTGCAAATCTATACTCCACACCACCCTATCGACTACATTGAGCGACGTGAGAATAAGGAGTATTCTTTCCCCGTCACCATCGGGGCCGATTGTTGGATAGGAGGCAATGTCACCATCTGTCCGGGTGTCACCATTGGCAACCGTTGCATCGTGGCGGCAGGCAGTGTGGTGACGAAAGATGTGCCCGACGGATGTATGGTGGCCGGAAATCCTGCACGGGTGAAAAAACAGCTTGTATAAATCCACACTTTTTTTGAATCGTACAAAAATGGACAAACAGACGACACAACAGATACAGATCAGTGCATACAATTATCCGTTGCCGGACGAACGGATAGCCAAATTCCCTTTGCCCGAACGGGACAGCTCCAAACTGTTGGTGTATCGCGGTGGCGGGATAGCCACCCACACCTTCACCGACCTTCCCGGGCTGCTTCCCGAAAAGAGTCTGGTGGTGTTCAACAACACGAAGGTGATACAGGCCCGGCTCTACTTCCGCAAGCCCACGGGTGCACTCATCGAGGTCTTCTGTCTTGAGCCGGCCTTGCCTCACGACTATGCGCTCTCCTTCCAACAACGGAGCCGGTGCAGTTGGCTCTGCATGGTGGGAAACCTCAAGAAGTGGAAGGAGGGTACATTGAGCCGCATCGTCCGGGTGAAGGGGCATACGCTTACACTCACCGCCACGCGGGGCGAAAATCGGGGCACCAGCCATCTTGTCACCTTCGAATGGGGCAGTGCCGCTACAGAATCCTCTGCGGAGGTGGCCTTTGCAGAAGTGCTGGAGGCCGTGGGCGAACTCCCTATCCCACCCTACCTCAACCGCGACACCGAAGAGAGCGACAAACACACCTATCAGACCGTCTATTCTAAGATAGAGGGCAGTGTGGCTGCCCCCACCGCCGGACTCCATTTTACCGACCGGGTGATGGAGGCGCTCGACCATCGGGGCATTGCACGCGAGGAGGTGACCCTCCACGTGGGGGCAGGCACATTCAAGCCGGTGAAGAGCGAAGCCATTGGCGACCACGAGATGCACACCGAGTACATTTCTGTCAGCCGCCGCACCATTGCCCGGCTCATGGCCCACGGGGGAAATGCCACCGCCGTAGGCACCACCAGCGTGCGCACCCTCGAAAGCCTGTATTATATCGGTGTCACGCTGAGCCGCCATCCGGATGCCACCGAAGAGCTGCTCCACGTGCCCCAATGGATGCCCTACGACTATGCCGCCGAGGTCAGAGCCGGACACACCCGCGAACTCTCCCCTATGGAGGCCCTGCAAGTCATCGATGCCTATATGGAGCGCCATGCCATCGAAGTGCTGCACACCAGCACACAGATTATCATCGCTCCAGGCTATACTTACCACTACGTGCGCCGCATGGTGACCAACTTCCACCAGCCTCAGAGCACCCTTCTGCTACTCGTCTCAGCCTTTGTGGGCGACGATTGGCAACGCATCTACGACTATGCCCTCAGCAACGGATTCCGCTTCCTCAGCTACGGAGATTCCAGCCTGTTGATGCCATAAGCCCCGTCACTGACAGCCATGCAAAGGGAGGCTCGCGTACCCCATTAATCACCAACCATTATGATGCAAGACAACAACCAGGAGATGTTTCCCATCGTGGATGAAGAAGGAAACATCGTGAGTGCCGCCACACGCGGCGAATGTCATGGAGGGAGCAGACTGCTCCATCCCGTGGTGCACCTCCACCTGTTCAACTCAAGCGGAGAACTCTATCTGCAACGCCGCCCTTTGTGGAAAGACATCCAGCCAGGCAAGTGGGACACCGCCGTAGGCGGACACATCGGTTTGGGCGAGAGTGTAGAGCAAGCCTTAGTGCGCGAGGTGCGCGAAGAGCTGGGCATCTGCCTGGAAGATTCTCCACTCACCTCTTCACTCACCTCTTCACTCACCCCCTCACCTGTCCGGTTGACACACTATGTGTTTGAGAGCGAGCGGGAGCGCGAACTTGTCTTTGTCCACAAGCTCATCTACGATGGCCCCGTCAGCCCCAGTGAAGAGCTTGATGGCGGGCGCTTCTGGAGCATCAGTGAAATCAGGGAGAACATCGGCAAGGGCCTGTTCACCCCCAATTTTGAAAGCGAATTTGATAAGATAGTGGATAGTGACTAGTCACTAACTCAACTCCCATCCCCTCTCGATGCTCTCCCTGTCCACCTCGTCGGGGCGGATGCCACACTCCACGCACGTCATGGCCATGAGGATGCGGGCGAACACGCGGTGTCCCTCCTTCGTGCGGGGCGATGGCAAGGGCTGACGCCCTGCCACCTTGTAGTTCAAGAGCCTTATCACCGTGCGCAGATACGCTCTGGTGTCGTTGCCGTCCTCCGGCGGAGCCCATCGGTGGATGATGTTCTCTAAGGTATAAGACTTTCCCTCCTGACGCAGGCGCAATCTGTACGTCTCCATCAGCTTCCATGCCGCGCGGTAGCCGAAGGCCATCGAGGTGAATTCCTCAAACTCCTTGTCCGTCACCTTTTCTCGTCTGCCCACCCACCGGCTCGTGCCGCGACGGATGTTGAGCGGGTTGTTGTTTCTGATTCCTCTTGTCATGATTATCATTTACGATTTTCGATTTACTATTTACGATTTATTTACGATTGGGGGATTTAGCTATTTAGCGCCGCATGGCCACTCGTCACTCGTAGCTCATAGCTAGTCACTCGTAGCTAGTCACTCGTAGCTAGTCACTATCCATATTCAATTGTCCATTGTCCATTGTCCGCCTCGCTTTTTGTATTTCTCGCTTTTCACATAGAGGTTGCTCTCCTCGCCATCAAGTGTCACATATCCGCGTTGCCTCCATTTTGAAAGTTGCTCTGTAGCATCCTTCTCCTTTCCGAGGCGTACGCGCACCTCTTCCAGTTGTTGGCGGGTGAACCGGTCGGGCAACATCTCCAGCATGTTGGCGCGTCCGGGTGTGGTGCGGATTATCTCCTTCTCCACTTCCTCCTGCATCCGTTTGCCGTAGAAGTGCATCTTGCACCACAGGTCGTACTCCTTGCTCCAGCGCACGAACTCCTCGATGGTCTTGCTCCACTTGTATCCGTGGGCAATGTAGAGCGTCATGGCCTTCAGGTAAGCGATTACGTTGGCACGGTGCGAGAGCATCTCGTACACCTCATCGTCGGTCAGCATCACCACCTCGGCACTCTCCTTCAGCAGTGCGCGTGCCAGTGCCTCCGCCTTCGCACACTCCACCAGGCCCGATGCCGCATTCAGCCTGTCGATGTAGGGTTTCAATTCCGCCTCGTACTCCGCGTTGTAGGTGCCATAGACGGGTATCTCGCCCATTCGTTGTGGCGGGATGGTGCAGAAGTTCAGTCGCGAGAGCGTGCCATCCGTCAGAGCCGTGCGGAAGAATTGTCGGCCCCGTTCGATGGTGGCGCTTGCATTCCAGTTCCATCGGATGGGCACCATGGCCGTGACCGATGCCGCCCCCACGCGCTCCTGTCCGTAGAGTCCCTGGTCGAAAGCCAGTCGGATGATTTGGCTCACCTGGTTGCCCCTTGCCGAGGTCTTCAGGTTGTTCAGCAGCTCCAGCTCATCCATCTGTGTGTAGAGGAATTTCCCCTGTGCATCGGCCAATCTCTGTACGAAGGCCGCGTTCGTCATGTCCGGCACAAGCATCTGTATGCAGAGCCCTTCTGGACGCTTCGGCTTCTCCTTGTTCGCCCCCTTGGTGCTCAGGCTTGCCTTCCACTCCTGTTCGCGCAGGCGGTTCAGTGCATCGCGCTCCACAATGTCCTTCATGATGAGTTCGATGGGCTTGTTCACGGCACTCTTTCCGCTCGACATCTTGGCCAAGAGCACACACATGAAGGTAGCCTCCCTCTCCACATTGTCGATGTAGCGGAACTTCACCCCTCCGAGATGGGCACCCAGCGGAGGAAACACCGCATGAGCCACCGCCGCCTTCATCGCCTCGGGCACGTTGCGTGTGAGCAGTTCGATGAGGGGAGGGAGTTTCTTGGGTATTTGGGGACAGGCAGAAGCCCCGGACCCTCCCCTTTGCCCCTCCCAAGGGAGGGGAGTGGAATGCTCGGCCTTCAACGCCTGTAGCACCCTTGTCAACTTCATGGGCATGTACTTGCGCGGCTCGCGCAGGGCATTGTCGATGCACTGCATCTTCTCCTCCTGCGGAAAACCGTCGTAGTTGGGGATAGCCCGGTTCAACAGCTCCCTGTCAAACCCAAAGATGTGCCTCAATGAGCACGCGAGGTCAAATATTTTCGTATTTCGGTCACCCTGCGTAGGTGGCTGGCCATCGCTCGTCAGCTCCCAATATTTGGCGACAATTTCGCTACTGCTCAAGCCGTGATAGGCAGGAATGGCAGACCCTCCCCCTGCCCCTCCGCAAGGGAGGGGAGTAGAATGTTCGGCTTGCATGGTTTCCCCCTGTTTATCAGAGTCGGAGCTATTGTCTGAACTCCTGAACTTCTGCAACTCCTGAACTCCTGAAAAACTATCCACTCCTTCCCCTTGGGGGAGGCCGGGATGGGGTTCGTCGTCACCATCTACTGGAAGGCCGGGATGGGGTCCCCTGAACAGCTTCTCGCTCACCCACAACGTATGCCCCTCCGTCACCATGTAGATGCAGCGGCTTACATCCTTCAGCGAAGGGTCGGCTTGGAAGCCAACGTCCTTTGAGAATCGCTCCTGTGCCTCCTGCGGTGTCATCCCTTCGGGCAGGGTGATTAGCACGTGCGTGCCTCGGCGGACCGACTCCTCCACAAGGAGGATTTCCCACATCCCCTGTTCGTTCAGTTGTAAGGCTTTTTTAAGTATTTCCTGCGAGTGCCCCTTCTCGTCGAAGTCCAGCATCAGGCGCGGCAAGGGTCGCATGGCATCCGCTTTCGCCCGGTGGTTGTCCTTGAACTCGGCACACATGGGTGTCCACACCGGCAGGCGGTGTTTCAATTGTTCGTCGCCCGCTTCGATGCGTCGGCACATCTCGGCCAGCCAGGGTGCTTTGCGCAATTCCTCCCACTCTTTGCGTGTGGCAGGCACGGCAGGGGCGCCATGCCCCTTGCCGATGCAAGTAAAAACATCACTCGTAGCTTGTAGCTTGTCACTCGTCACTTTCTTCATTTCAAATCCTCTTTAAGTGTTACAAAAAATGCATCAATCGAAGGCCTCTCGCGCTCTCTGATTTCGCACACCTTGTACATGGGCAGCTCCCGTCTGAAAGCCCACCGTTCGACAAGGCCGCCCCCGTTTGTGCGTTGGATGGTGCAGTGCTCCGTTGCAAACAGGGTTTCGTATCGTGGCCCTTGCGACCCTATGTTGTAGGGTGTTGTCCGCATCTGTCCGCTCTCGTCCAACACTGTGCGCCCTTTGAAGCTCACCACCTTGCCGTTGGTCACCTCCTCACCTTTTTCTGTATCCCAAGGGCAAGGCATCACTGTCACTTTGTTATCACTGAAGATGGCTACGGTGTCCATCTGTACGTTGTTGAAAATCTGCTTCATTTGTCGAATGATTGTGAAGGGAAAGAAGCACAGAAATGCCGGCCGGGCTTGCTCTTCGCGAAGACTTCTCCGCTTCACTCCATTCGGGTTAAAAAATAATTACTTGTTTAATTTGATGATGTCCGTGGCTAACACATCCTGATACCACACTCCGTTATATTCGCTGGCATTGAATGATAGCGAAGCATGTACGATTTCACCCGGATAATACTTCGTTGTTGCCAATGTTCCCAATAAAGTGCAAGCAAATACATTCTCATACTTACCACCTGGTTCTTGTAGCACCAGTGTCGATTTTCTTAGTATGCCTCCTTCCACCTTTTGGCTTTGCACCATAATAGGTTCGGTTTGTGCAACCACCTTAAAAATTTTTTTCATTGTTATATAGCTTCCGCTTATCTAAGGAAGGCCCGCAACTTTGCTGCTCATCTCGGAAGACGTTGCAAATCTCCGAAGCGATTATGCGATTGCAGAAAATAAAATAATGCAATTCAGTCGAATCGCATTATTTCCAATGTAAATAGTTGATAGTAAGAGTGAAAAAAATATCAAAAAAAATGCGACTGACTTCTGTTTAAAATCAATCGCATCCCTAAAAATCGCAAAAGTGTCTATTCTCTATTTTATGTATTCTTTTGTCCAGTCATAAAAGGGTTGTTTTTTACCTTGTCCGATATAGTTCGCCAAAGTACGTAGCTTCTTTTTTTTCGTTTCCTCCTTTTCTTTTCCTTCATATATTTTGTTTGCTATATCAGCATAATTGCAATTAAAAACACCTCCATCAACCAAAGAACCAAATATAAAGCAAATCACTTTCATACGTTTTTGCTTATTTGCCCAATCAGTTGCAATTGCATCGCGATGTCTACTATTCATTAACTCGTTGATGTAACTTTCAAGCCAATTCAGATTATAATCTTCTGACAAAAGCGTCTCACAAGATTTGAAATACTTATTGTTCATGTTGATAATCACAGCTTCGTAATTCAGTTCTTTGGGCTTACTCTTTGGCATCTTTTCCTCTTGTATCAGCTGCATGATCAAAATAAACTGAATAAACTGATCCTTGTTTTCCTGCGATAATGTTTGTCTGTTGTTAAACAAGAACCTCCCTATATTTTCTTTGTTAGGTTCATATATTGGTAAACAATTCTTTGATTTGGATTTACAATCAATCAATTCAACCAATCGCAGATATTGGCTGTTACAATCGATTCCCTCTGTATCAAATTCATCGAACTTGATATCTTCTTTGAATGCTTTCAATTCAGCTCTTGACTTCACTCTTTCGACCTTTTCCAAAATATTTGTTTTGAAAAGTTTTATCATATTTTCAATCAAATAATCATCTAATCGACTTATTTTGGCATCCTTTGTTCCTTTCTTTAAATGAAGTGATTTCCATAATTCAAAGGTAGTATTGATTTCTGCCCTAATTTTCAAAATACGCATAGGTGAAAAAGTCGTATCGTACAAATCTTCACACAACGCTTCATCCGGATTAGATAAAACATTATCCAATTCACCCATTTTTGAACGCAACGTGTTGATTGATGACATTATCATAAACTCTAAAACGCCATCAGATATAATAGATTTTGCTCCAAGTGATTCCATTATTTTACCGAATGCAACATCATCAATTGATTCTTTTAGCAACATATTTTTATCGTTGAAATCAAAAGAATTCGTTACACTTTTTATGTAATCAGCAGTAACCATATTATTACCTAATATAGGATAGGAGGAGCGCTCTTTGTTAGAGACCATCAGACTTTGCCCTTCCTCTTTTATATCCCATCGTCGGTCGTTGCTGATCTCTTTATAGGAGAAATCTACGCCTACATTCACCAACAATTCTGAATCACTTTTTTCGATATAGTATTCAATCTCCTCAATAGCCACTCTTAGCTTATCCAACAACAATAAGCTATATAAGCGCTTTCCCATTTCAGAAAAGTGTCTTGTTCGAAAACCTTTGATTGTCTCAAAAAGGTCTTCATATCGTTGCAATTGTAGAGATTTTGAACCTTCCATATCCCTCTCTTGTTGTATGTTATCGAAAACGGAAGGCAGGTATTTGGAAATGAAAATCACTATCAGGGTCGCCAAACCCTTTACAAGAATTTCACATAACCATCACTGCCTCCGTTGTAGCATCTACTACACGGAAGTGCAATGGCGTCAATGATTCTTCTTGTAAGTTCTTGAATTGGCGATTCGATAGTGAAGAATAATGTCGCTTAGCTTACACTTTTTCTATGTATGTATGTATAATCTTTTTCTTGCTTTCTTTAAACGGTTTACAAATTAAAATATTTATTGAAGAAGGCCTGCAATTTTTCAATCACCGTACGCTTCTTTTCGTTTCTCTTTCCTCCACCGCCAAACAGTGGCATGGGTGGCAACAGTTTGGTGATGCCGGTGCCGATAGTGCTCAGCTCGCCATCTTCGAAAGCACGAGCGATGAAAGTCTCCGTTTCGGTAGGTTTCAACCGCTCTTCGTCGATGATGCGTTGCAGGTCGGCCGTGCGCTGTTCGTTCACGTAGTTTTCCCAATTGCCAAACACATCGTCGCTGTCCGATGGGGTCATCCGTTCGATGAATTGCTCTATCAGCTCGCGCTTGTTGCGCAGGTCGGGGCTGGCATTGATGGCCTTCTGTATCTTCACCACCACCTCCTTGTCCTGACAATTGCTTTGGTGATATTCGGCTACCAAGGCAAGGATGTATTCAATGCCTATCTGCACCTGTTTCACCAGCTCGATTTCAAACACCACATCGTCGTTCACCTTCTCCTTGTCGGCGCTTTGTTCGTGCTTGAACTCGTCGCGCAGGTCAATGTACCACGAGGTGTAATCCTGTATCTGATAATCGTTCAATATCAGGTTGGCCGAGGCAAACTCGTCGAACGAACTCAGCAGGTTGCGAAGTTTCAGCAAGGCACTGAACAGGCGCACAAACTCCTTCTTCTCCTCCAACGTGCGCAGCAGGGTGATGCTGTCAAGGCCGAATTTCTCCAACAGGATTTCTTCAATCTCCTTGTAGCCCAACTGATGCACACCTTTTTCATCGTCGTAGCCGTTGTAGTAGTCCTCAAACGGACGCATGGTAATCAGTCCGCTGGCATTTTCGTCACCAAAGAGGGCGAAGCAATCCTTCACCTGCTTCTCCAGATTGCGGAAGCACACCACATTGCCGCAGTCCTTCACGGCATTCAGTATACGGTTCGTTCGGCTGAAGGCTTGCAACAGGCCGTGCATCTTCAGGTTCTTGTCCACCCACAGGGTATTCAGGGTTTTGGCATCGAAGCCTGTCAAAAACATGCCCACTACGATGAGGATGTCAATCTCCTTGTTCTTCATTCGCAGTGAGATATCCTTGTAGTAGTTGGCAAAGCGCTGGGCATCCACGCCGTATGTGGTGCCGAACACCTTGTTATATTCGTCGATGGCACGAGCCAGGAAAGCCTTGCTCTCTTCGTCCAGGCGGTCGGTGCCTTCGGGGTTTTCGTCGTTCAATGTGCCCGTGCCATCGTTTTCGGCCTCGTTGGCGGCATAGGTGAATATGGTGGCAATGCGTAGTTGTTCATCCTCGGGCTTGTCGGCCTGTTGGCGCATGAATTCGTCGTAGTACAGCCGTGCCTTCTCGGTGCTATCTACGGCAAAGATGGAGTTGAATCCCTTGGTGGCTATCTTTGTGCGCTGCTCCTCCACCTTCTTTTGGCGTGCCTTGGCCATCTCCACCACATTTTGCGTCACGCTCATCTTGTATCCCTCGTTGCGCTTCGTCTTGCGGGCAAAGTTGTCGAGGATGTACGCCACGTTGTTGGCAATGTATCGGGGGTCTTTCAACAGTTCTTCCGAGTCGATGCCCCACACCTCGTCATCCTCCATGCCCTCGCGCTTGCGCATGGTGCGCACGTAGTCAATCTTGAACTTCAGCACGTTCTTGTCGTTGATGGCATTGATGATGGTGTAGCTATGCAATGGTTTGGTGCGGTTGCCCTCGTCGTCGGGTTCGCCACCGAAGAGTTGTGCCGTGGTGGCCAGTTGCTTGTCCTTGGTGGTGCCGCTGGCATTCTTGGCAAAGATGGGGGTGCCGGTGAAACCGAATATATAGTATTTCTTGAATTTCTTTGTAATGAGCTGGTGCATGTCACCGAATTGCGAGCGGTGGCACTCGTCGAATATCAGCACCACATTCTTCTCCAGGCAATCAATCTCCTTGCTGCCCTTCAGCAGGTTGCTCAGCTTCTGTATGGTGGTGATGATGATGCGGCTGTCGGGGTCGTTCAACTGGCGCAGCAGGATGGACGCATTGGCATTGCTGTTGGCCGCATCCTTCTCAAAGTTGTCGTACTCCTTCATCGTCTGGTAGTCGAGGTCTTTACGGTCAACCACAAACAGCACCTTGTCCACCATGGGCAACCGCGATGCCAGCTGTGCCGTCTTGAACGAGGTCAGCGTCTTGCCGCTTCCCGTCGTGTGCCAGATGTAGCCACCGGCGCGGCGTGTGCCTTGCAAACGGCGGTTGTGGGCATATTGTATCTTCAGCAGGATGCGCTCCGTAGCCGCTATCTGATAGGGGCGCATCACCATCAGGTTCTTATCCACGGTGAACACGCAGTATTTCGTCAGGATGTTGAGCAGCGCTTCCTTGGCCAGGAAGGTTTTGGTGAAGTCCTCCAAGTCGTTGATGATGCGATTTTCGGCATCGCCCCAATAGCTGGTGAACTCAAACGAGTTGCTCTGTGTCTTCACCCTTGTCTTCTGCTTGGCAGCCTCCTGCACATGGGCATAGCGGGTGGTGTTGCTGTAGTATTTGGTAAAGGTACCGTTCGAGATGACGAACAGCTGCACATAGTCGAACAGCCCGTTGTCTGCCCAAAACGTCTCGCGCCCGTAGCGGTTTATCTGGTTGAACGCCTCCTTGATATCGACTCCACGGCGCTTCAGCTCCACATGCACCAGTGGCAGGCCGTTCACCAGTATGGTCACGTCGTAGCGGTTCTTGGCCGTGCCTCCCGTGGGGGTGTACTGGTTGAGCACCTGCACGGTGTTGTTGTGTATGTCGCGCTTGTCTATCAGGCGGATGTTCTTTGTGTCGCCATTGTCCAGCAGGATGTTTACAATGGGGTCACGCTGTATGCGTTCGGTTTTGTCTTCGATGTTGAGATTTTCGTTGGCTATCTCCTGTGTGAACAGGCGTTTCCATTCTCCATCGCTCAGGCGGATACCGTTCAGCTTTTCCAACTGTACACGCAAGTTTTCTATCAACCCTTGCTCAGTGGTGATGTGCAGCCGCTCATACCCCTGTGCCACCAGCTGACGGATAAAGCCTTCCTCCAACGCTGCCTCGCTTTGGTAGCGTTGTGCATCCTTCGGCTGCTCCTCGTAGCAGGTCATCACCGTCAGGTTGCTTTGTTGGATAACGATGTTGAAATTCTCAATCATAGTCACTCTTCCGAATAATCTTTATAACTCTTTTTTCTTATCCTCTTTGGTTTCGAGTAGGTATCGTCTGCATACTCGCGTCGCATACCGTCGCTGATGCATTGATTGGCATAATAATTCACCATGTTTTGTAATATTGCGTGGATACCTTCTTTGTCCTCCAATACAAAATTGGGGAGCGGAGTCAATCCGCCAAACAACGTGATATAGATTCTATACCCATTCGCCTTGGCATAGAAGTAGGGATCTCTTTGTTTCTCCAAAAACTCGAGACGAAAATTCTCTTGCACCTCCGTGAAGGCAAAAGTTCGGATGGCACCCACCAAATGTGGACGGTCGGTGCTAATAATCAAATCGCGTGCATCAACGGCATCACGTCCGCCACGAACACGGACAAACTCTAAATAATCACTAATTCCTTTCATCTTTTTTACAGATTTAATTTATGAGTGTTCATTCAAACGTTAATAATTTCTCCCTATAGTATTCATATTGTTGCTTCCGTAGCTTGATTTCTTGTTCAAGCGATTGGATAAGGTTTTCGAATGCATCGAGTTTTTCGACGATTTGTTGTTGCTTGACAAGGGATGGAAGAGGAAACAAGTATTTTCTTAATCCAGCCATATCAACCGAAGCAAATCCACCTTGTACGATATTATTTTTACACCATTCATCAATGATATAGAATATATAATATGTATATTTATAATTTACTTTATTTTCGTACTTTTGTTTTGGATAAAAAGCTGTAAAGCGTTGGTTTGATAAAGCAGGTACAGTCAATAAAGCATGTACACCAATTGTTGCGGATGTTGCAAGAATTATTGAATTCATAGGGAATAATCCATTCTTTTTTACCGCTATCGGTGTTATATGCAATGTTGAATCACTTAAAATATTACCATTTTCACGAATATCTTCCATTCTAAACCATGGCAAAGTACCATCTTTCCAAAATTCATCATTTTTGGTTGATGGAGTATAGCCACCGCGCATTTCAAAGACTTCGCTTAAAGGCAATTTTTCCACTCCTTCAAAATCCAACAACTGATTGCGATAATGCTCGTATTGCTTGCGACGCATATCCAACTCGCTTTCAAGGTTGGAGATAAGGGTGGTGAAGGTATCGAGGATTCCAACAATGCGAATTTGTTCTTCAGCCGAAGGCATTGGAATTTTCTTCTCACTCATTTTTTTCGGTGAAAGATGCATTATTGTTGTTCCATTTACACATTGCATCTTCTCTTTTTCAAATAACTGAGAATTTATATAATACATTAAAAAATCCGAATTAGGACTATTTCTCAATATTATAGCATCACTACCCAACGATACATTATTTGTCACCTTTATTACAGAAGATTTACCAATTTGTGCTTCTTTGGTTGTACTTGATACCGGTAATACTAAATCATTGTATTTTAAAGGAGTAGCATTTTCTGCCAATTCAGAAGAAACACATGATTTTATAGATGTTATATAATCACCATAAGTTGTATACAATTCACCATAAAGAATAACTGGACACTCGCCTGTCCCTACATCATTCTTAGAAAGAGAACAACCTTTGATTATTTCACAAACATCCCCCAACTTCTTCCACTCAACCGCACTCATATTCACTCCTCCAACAACTTTACAATATCATCCACTTGCTGACGCAGACGGTTTACGATAGAAACCACCTCTGTCAACTCTTTATTCACTTTCGCAATATCAATCTTTTCCCGTGTGTCGGGTTGCTCCACATAGCTCGACACACTGAGGTTGCAATCGTTGGCAATAATGTTTGCATTGCTCACCAAGCGGCTGAAATACTGCTCGTCCTCGCGCTTTTCCAATGCCTCGGCTATGCGGTCTTGATGGCAAGGACGCAGGTAGTTCTTGTTGCCCTCCTTCTCAAACTCGCCCGATGCATCGATAAATTGCACGTGGTTGTCCACCTTGGTGCCCTTGCGAAGCACAATGATGCAGGTGGCAATGCTCACGCCAAAAAAGAGGTTGGCAGGCAACTGAATGACGGCATCCACATGATTGTGCTCCAACAGATACTTGCGGATTTTCTGCTCGGCACCGCCGCGATAGAGCACACCGGGAAACTCCACGATGGCGGCCACACCGCTCTCGCTCAGCAGATGTAGCATGTGCATGGTAAAGGCAAGGTCGGCTTTCGACTTGGGGGCAAGGATGCCTGCCGGGGCATAGCGGTCGTCGTTGATCAGGATGGGGTTGTCCTCACCCTCCCACTTGATGCTGTAGGGCGGATTGCTGACGATGGCATGAAAATCCATGCCCATGTGGCGCGGGTCGGTCAAGGTATCGCCCAACTGGATGTCGAATTTATCGAAGCTGATGCCGTGAAGGAACATGTTGATGCGGCAAAGGTTGTAGGTGCTGGGGTTAATTTCTTGCCCATAAAAATGCAGGTCGGGATTGTCATGACCGATGGTTTTTGCAAACTTCAACAGCAGTGAGCCACTTCCACAGGCAGGGTCATAAACACGACGAATGTCACGATTCCTTATCAAACAGATGCGTGCCAACAATTCGCTGACGGCAGGGGGTGTGAAGTATTCGCCACCACTTTTTCCGGCACTGGCCGCATACATCTGCATCAAGAACTCGTAAGCGTCGCCAAAGGCATCGATGCTGTTGTCGGTCAACCTGTCGGAAAGGTTCATATTGTTTACCGCTTTCAGTACCTTGGCAAGCAGTTCGTTTCGCTTTGTCACGGTGCGCCCCAGCGAGGTGCTATCCACCAAGAAATCACCGAACAGGCCGCGCAGGTCGTCCTCCGATGCCTGCCCCTGTGCCGATGCTTCGATGGCGCGGAAGGCACTGCTGAGTGTCTCGTTCAGGTTCTCGTCGGTGTCGGCATTGCGGGTGACATTGGTGAAGAGTTGCGAGGGCAGGATGAAGTATCCCTTCTCCTCCACCACCATGTCGCGTGCCTCCTCGGCTTCGGCATCGCTCATCAGTGTATAGTCAAAGTCGGCATCGCCCGCATCGTGCTGCAAGCGGTTGATATACTCCACAATACTCTCGGAGATGTAACGGTAGAACAGTGTGCCAAGCACATAGCTCTTGAACTCCCATCCATCTACCGAACCGCGCAGGTCGTCGGCTATCTTCCAGATGGTGCGGTGCAGTTCGGCACGTTGCTGGTCGCTGCTCATAAGGTACCTCCTTTCTCCTCCTTCGCCGGTATCAGCGGTTCGCTCTTCCCGTCTTCCCAATCGAGGATTTCACCGGTGAAGGAGCCGGTGGAGTCGGTGCGGGTGTCGGTGTCGGTGTCGGGATTTTGTGATGTGTTGAAGGGGATGGCCTCGGTGCACGAGGCGAAGGTCAGGGGGAGGGGCAGGAGGCACCACAGGGCAGATACAAAAAGAGCGGCCTTCCGCACGAAGACAGGTGCAGAGGGCCGCTCGGTATGGGCGTCAAACGCGTCAGAAGGGTCTGAAATTACCCCCCCCGTTTTGTTTATTTTGTTTACTATGTTGCTATGGTTGTTCATGTCACATTGTATGATTGATTCCGCAAATGTACCGATAATTTTTCGCACCGCAAAGGGGATGGCTCAAAATTTTACACGAGTGCTTGAAGAGGGGGATTGCCGATGAAAATTTTTTGTGGACGGATGAGAAATTTTTTAAGGGTGGAGCAAAAAAATCCATTTCAATGCCGAGATATACGACAGGGGGCCATGTGCTATAGCAAAAATACCAAAGTGGTGGACAATGGACAATGGACAATTAAATATGAAGGGTATATCATTTGCTGTTCGAATGTAAATATGTAAATATATTTCATTATATTATGTATATAATATAATAATTCTATTTTGAAGTGACAAAGGGACAAAAACAGATAGTATGCAAAATTAATTGTCCATTGTCCATTGTCCATTGTCGTTTGTCTGTCTTTCCTGAAAAATTGAATATCAAAAGGATAATTTTAGAATTATCCTTACAAATCCTAATTTTACAATTGTTAATATGCATTTTTTGATTATGGCAGATGGCGATGGCAGATGGCTTTTTATATCGCTGATTATAAAGCTATAACCATTGCCAATAGCCATCGTGTGAAAGTGTTAAATCTCCGCCACTCCGCCCCACCCTCTTGACATCCATGGGCACAGAATGGTATATTTGCAATGTGAACAATGGGAGACCCCATCCCAGCCTTTCCCAAGGGGAAGGAGTAGATAGTGCTGCAGAACTTGACACTCCTGACCCGGCAATTGTTGAAGCCGGCACA
>JAFTNZ010000001.1 GCA_017451645.1 Bacteroidaceae bacterium
ACTACTTGTCTGTTCTATGTAAATCTTTCAAAGACCGCTTATACAACTGCTTTCCGTTCGAAAGCGGGTGCAAAATTACTGCTTTTAGCAATACGAACCAAACTTTTATGAAAGTTTTTTTGAGAAAAATACAAAATAAAACGCTAAACCGCTGAATGACAAAGAAGAAAAATGTGTTGTAAAACATAAAATAGAAAAGAAAAAAAAGGGAAGGAAGAGAAATACTACACCTTATTATATTATATAAAGCAAATAACCCGGGGAGAAAAATGCAGCGCGCTGCGTTAGTGTTTGCAGCGCGCTGCAATTGCAATCACAGTGCGCTGCGACTGGCTATGCAGCGCACTGCATAAAAAAGGGGGAGGGAATATCCTATCTGACGCTCTCCAAAAAACGGTCTGTACCTTGCTTGTCTTTTTGTAGAAAACGTTCTGGTTTATCAGCAAGCCGTATCTACTTTGAAATCGGGTAAACCCAATTTTAGCCTTAAGGTGTGTTAGATCATAAAAAGTAAGAGGGCAAGAGGGAGGAGGGACTCCAAAAGGTCCAGCTTGGAAACTAAAGAAGCGAGGGTGAGCCAAGCATTTGACCCACCCTCGCTATTAAATTAGATATCCTGAAGGATTATTTGACAATTATCTTACGTGTCACAACAGTACCATCACTCATGCGACGACGAACGATGTTGAGCCCCTTCTGCATCGTATGCAAACGCTGACCAGAGAGATTATAGATATATTCACCGGCTATTTCACCGACAGCCTCTATACTTCCGACAGCTTCGGATGCTTCTTTGCCGAGCACCTTCAAAACGAAGTTATCCACAGCCACCCACGAAGCGTTGGTGCTTGCAATACGGATACCCACCGTAGTCAGTGCCTGACCATCAGAATAGAAATTAACGGCAAAGTGTTCGGGCACACCAGCGATAGAATCTATACCGATATTGGTAGTCCAAGTATCTGTACCATTGGTTGCCATCAGGTAAGCACCTTGAATACCCACGTCAGCCAGGATTGTATCCTGATTGGTTGCATAACCGTCAACCTCCAGACGATAGTATCCTTCGGGCAGAGCCACAGCAATAGTCTGACTGATGTCTCCATCGTACAAGTGAGCACCACTTGGACGCCATGCTTCAACAAACTGACTGATCATGAGTCCAGTCTCATCATTAGTATAAGTAGCACCCTGATATCCCTGGTTCTGACCGATCTTTCCATCGTTCAGAGTAGCATCTGCGCCAGTGATGGTCCAATAGTTGGCATTTCCTGCATCAAAGTTGGGGTTATTCAAGATGACAGTCACATCAAACGGATTATCTTCTGTAGCTGTAGCCACACCGGGTTGTCCGAATACACATGCACTCCATGCCGGAGCCAACTTGGCAACACATTCATCAATAGCCTCATTGGTAGCAAAGACACCAGTCTGAATTTCCTCAATCAAGTCGTTGATTGTATTATCGTTAGAGTCAATACCTGCAGAATAGTACAATTCCACATAAGTATAAGAGAGCGTGTTAGCTTCCTCCAATTTAGCCATACTTTCTTCTGCATAAGCGATAGCCTCTTTCAGAGCCTTCACTGCAGCAGCCTGAGTTTCAGCATCTCCACCCAAAGCCTTGTCACCCAAGTCATAAGCAGCAGTCAACTTGCTGTCCGCCTCTGTCACTCGGATACCTTCGCTCAACAGATTGGCAACCTCATCCATCAACGCGGTCAATTCAGCTCCGACCAGTTCAGGATCCACAGCATTGTAGGTGATAGTAAAGGTGTACCAGATAACCCAACAGTTAGCCTCCATAACATCAGCCTTCACACCGAACGTAAGGTCACCCTCAGAAACGAGCACTGTAGATACACTCTTCTGCAGCACCTCAGTATAGAGTCCGTTTGTAAATACATCTTCAGCAGCTTCTTGATTATTGGGCACATAGGTATTGACACCGTTCTCATCTGTAATAGTTGCTGCTCCTACTGGGAATGCTTCAGCATTGTCAGTGGCAATGACAGCCACATTGGTCAACGGAGTCTTTGCAGCACCGGCAAAGAGGAATGCTGTAGGTGTAGCACTCTCGCTATAGTTGGCCAAGTTGATGTCATTGGCTGCTGTGCGGTAGAAAGCCTTGGTAGTGATGGTATAAGTACCTGCTGGCATATTGGTGAGTGTGCGGCTTACAGTGAACGGAGTTTCATTCCAAACCTCAGCCGTACCGTAGTTCACCTTATAGTTACCGGATGTAGAAGTCCACTCTGAAGTTCCGTTATAGTGATCAAGCTGGTCAAACAAAGAAGAGATGTCGAGGTCTTTATCGAAGCTCTTGCCGGCAGCAGCAGCTTCACGCCATACCTTCTCCACACCTTCTGACACGATAGAATCGAATGAAGCGATAGTCTCTGCAATCTTGGCATCATCCCAAGTATAGTCGTAGAGCACTTCCATCTCAATTTCGTCAGCCAGATCTTCCAGAACAACCAGAAGTTCCTCGAAATTGCCATCGCTGTAGAGTTCAATGGCCGGAGCCAATGTATTGATGGAGAAGTCTTCCAGATTAGCATAAGCAGCTACACTGGCATTGACGGCTTCCAGCTGTTCGTTGATGGCCGCAGCAGCTGCAGCATTGGCTGCTTCATCCTCACTTTTGGCATCAATAAGCTGTTGTGCAGCAGATACAGCAGTTTCCAAAGCCGGACGAAGGCCATTGTAGAAACCTTTGTCAAGGGCCTTGTTACCTGCACTCACCGCCATTTGGAGGGCAAGCAGCGAGGGGTTGATACCCGTACCCTCATACACCAGCGAGATACCGTCGATGAAGAAGTGAGGCATACTACCCGAACCTACACCGGCTGAGGTATAACCCATAGAAAACTTTCCGGAAGTCTCTGCAGTAAGGGTAAATTCCACAGTTTCATTACTCCATTCTCCCACGGGGAACAAGGTAGCTTCACCAAGGTATTCCGTACCGTCATCGCAGATGAAACCGATAAGGTTTTTAACGATGTCTGTTTCTCCACCTGTGTTGTAGTAAGATACACTCAGCGTGTATGTACCGGCAGGCAAAGTCACATTCTGGGTGTATTGTGCCGACATACCCCAGCAGGTCACGATACCGAGCACCTTACCTTCTGTAGATCCGTCAGACATCACATCGGGCACGATGTAGGCCGCGCCTCCCAACCATGCGCCGCTGCCGATCTCGTAAACACCACCGGCAGCACCGTTGTCTGTTTTACTGCGTGTCCATCCTTGCACAGGCAACAAGCTGTAATTGGTTGTAGCAATTCCGTTCTTCTCACAGTCGTAGTCGTAAGTACAGATACCTCCCACTACAGGCTCATCCATTGTGAAGTGCGGATTTGTAATGAAGAATTCCGACAAGTCAGTCGTTTCTTCCTGGGCTTGCAGCCCCACTGCTGCCATCGTTGCCAAGAACATCGTGGCCAGCGAACGTGTAGAAAATACTTTCATACGCTTTCAAATGTTTTAAAGTTTAATGGTTTTATTTTTATAATTTATGTATGATTTCATACTGATTTTGCGCAAAGGTATGCATTAAATTTGAAAAGAACTATTTTTTCAATAAAAAAATCAGAATTTCAGTATGTTAAAGTCCATTCCCGTCGCATATTTCTCCAACAATGTTCTCATATACTCCACGGTGTGAGTCAAAGCTGTCTCATCTCCATCATATCCGTTGACGATGGCCAACAGATGCGTAGTCTCCAAGGAGAGTTTGGTGCGTTCATGGTCGCTGGTAGGTGTACCGATGCCTCCCACGTCATCCCGATAGACCGGCATACCTTCGATATTCAATTCCCCCCGCCCGATACCTTCATAGGGTTCACCGGCCTGTCCGATACCCAAAAGCAGACGGTCTCCCTGAATTTTGTCCGCATCAAACCCGCCGATGGAGTACCCCGAGGCAATGGAAACGAGGTTTATCAGATCGACCACCGTATTGACCTTGTACAGTTCAAGTCCGCGCAACAGACGACGGCAGAGCGCTTCGCCTGAAGGACGATAGCGACTGGGGTCCTTTCCACACCGGCGATATGCTTCGCGAGTAGCCTGTATGGAGGGCATATCCTTGATTGTGTCCACCGTATATCGGCTGCGATAATCTGCCGTAAAACGCTCTATCTCCTGCCACAAAGCCTCACTGTATGGTGTGTTGGATATGGTGGCGGACAAGGCCATACCCCTGAAGCCGGGACAAGCCTCTTTTATCTCCGGCGAACATCCTACAGATATCATCTGTTTTTCCTGCTTGTTTTGTTCCATCACTTTCTATAAGTCAAGTAAACATTCCATTTTTGCGGGGCAAAATTAGCAAGATTATTTCTTTTATACTACCTTTGCCTGCTGATTAACAAAAAAAAAGAACAATGAAAAAGATACTTTTTGTCTGTCTCGGCAACATCTGCCGTTCTTCATCGGCTGAGGAGATTATGCGCCAACGGATAGTTGAAGCCGGCCTGGAACATGAAATAGCAGTAGATTCAGCCGGCATACTCAGTTATCACCAAGGCGAACTGCCCGACAACCGGATGAGGATGCACGCTGCCCGCAGAGGCTATCAACTGACCCATCGCTCACGCCCTGTTACGACGACAGATTTCTACGACTTCGACCTCATTGTGGGTATGGACGACCGTAACATAGCCGATCTGAAAGAGCGTGCCCCCGGATTGGCAGAAGAGAAAAAAATAGTGCGTATGACGGACTATTGCCGTCAGAAAGTTGTTGACCATGTGCCCGATCCTTACTATGGTGGGGCATCAGGCTTCGAGAATGTGCTCGACATCCTCGAAGATGCCTGCCAAGGACTGCTGGAAGCTGTCAGAGACTGATCAAGGGAAACGTTTCAACTCCTGATAGAGCCGCTGCACAGGCAGCCCCATCACATTGAAGTAAGAGCCTTCGATACGCTCTACCCCGATAAAGCCAATCCACTCCTGCACCCCATAAGCTCCGGCCTTGTCCATCGGTCTGAAGCGTTCGACATAATAGTCAATTTCCTCATCGGTCAGGTGGGCAAATGTCACTTGCGAGAAAGAGGCAAAGCTCTTTGTCATGTAGGTGTTGGTCAAGGTCACACCGGTAATCACCTGATGAGTCTTTCCCGACAGCAGACGGAGCATCCGGCGGGCCTCTTCGGCATCCTTCGGTTTGCCCAACACCTGTCCGTCTAACCATACAATGGTGTCGGCTGTGACAATCAGTTCCCCACTTGCCATGGTCCGCCTGTAGGCATCGGCCTTCTTCAGCGAAATGCAGACAGCAATATCTCCCCCCTGCAAATGCGGGGGATAGGATTCGTCAATGCCATCCATTGTGCGCACCTCATACGGCACCCCCAGTCCGTCCATCAATTCACGACGACGCGGTGAATTGCTGGCTAATACAATCTTATAACGGGTCAGTTTTTCCAACATAGTTCTTTACTCCTTATTATATTATAGAAAGTTCCACTCATTCACCATCCGAAAGCATCGGCGCGGTCCATCCATTTGCCCTGTGCACGCAACACCTGTTCGATGACGTCACGTCCGCAACCATAACCTCCATTCTTATGTGAGATGTAGCAAGCTATCTCTTTGATTTCGGGTGCGGCATCTGCCGGACAGACAGGACACCCCACCAGACGCATCACTTCATAATCGGGGATGTCGTCACCCATATAGAGAATCTCTTCAAACGCCAATCCGTACTTGTCCATCAGATGCTCCAGTTCGCGGGTCTTCACTGAAGCCCCCAGATAGACATCCTCTATCCCCAGCCCTTCATATCGGATGCGGACAGCCTCGGTACGTCCTCCCGTAATGATGGCCACAAGCAATCCCTTCTTGACGGCCAGCTGCAGGGCATAGCCATCCTTGATATTGGCAGTGCGCATGGGTTGTCCGTCGGCATGCAGGGTGATGGTCTCCGCACTGAGCACCCCATCCACATCAAACACAAGGGCACGTATCTTCTTCAAGTCATAATTGATCATAATGCCTCTCTTTCTTTACATGTTTCGTGTATCATCCTGCTCACCAGCGCATAGACATCCCGATACAGGGGATGAGAGGATAGCGCCTCCAGATGGCTCCCCATCACTCCTTGGTCGTAGCGCACAGCGGGTCCCGTCTGTGCCACTGCAGGATGCAGGCTGTGCACCTTACGTGCAGTCTCGTCAATGAGCGGAAGCATCGTCTCAAATCCAATGCCTTGTTCCTCCAACAGACGGGCACCGGCTGCATACATGGCATTGGTAAAGTTGCAGACAAAGACAGCAGCCAGATGCAGCGCCTTGCGTTGCACGGAGTCCGCCTCATGAATATGCCGGCTCATGGTTCCGGCCAACTGGCGCAGGATGTCCATCTCCATCCGTCCCGATGCTTCGAGAAAGAATGGCACCTCAGCAAAGTCCACTTCTCGCTCCTTGCTGAAGGTCTGCAGGGGATAGAAGACTCCGTAACGGGATGCTCCGTACTCCCTCCATATATCCATTGGCACACTACCCGCCGTATGCACCCATAAGGCCTGCCTGCGGGCGGGTGTCAGCAGTCGGGGAAGCACCTCGGTCAAAACCGAATCCTTCAGGGCTACGATATAGAGTCCGGCATCTTCCGCCACCTTATCAAGCGAGGAGGTGGCCCTGCAACCCAAGCGGGAAGCCAGGCACACAGCCGACTCTTCCGTCCGGCTATAGACCATCTCTATCGGATGTCCGGCTGCCGTCAGTGCCCTTCCCAGATTGGTGGCCAGATTGCCGGCTCCTATCAACACGATTTTCATCTTCGTCTGCCTACTGCTCAGAATTTGTTGATGTGTACCTTTTCCCATTGGAGATGCTCCTCATCAAAAGGCTTCCGCTCCATACCCTTGTGTCCGATGGCCACAATGGAAAGCACCTGCAGGGGTTGGGGTATTTCCAACAGATCGCGCACCACATCACCTGCCGACACTCCATCGGCAGTAAAACGTTCGCGCACCTGCACCCAACAACTGCCCAATCCCAAGTCTTCAGCTTGCAGTTGAATCATCAGTGTGGCCACCGAGGCGTCCTCTATCCACACATCACTCACCAGCGGGTCGGCCACTACCACCACAGCCAAAGGAGCGCCGGCAATAAGTCCTGCTCCTGCCTCTTTGCATTTGGACAAAGCCTCCAGTGTATCCTTGTCGTCCACTACCACAAACTGCCACGGATTGCTACGCTTCGAGGATGGTGCCATCAGTGCAGCCCTCAGCAACAGTTCCACCTCCTCTTTGGTCAGTTCTTCTTCTGTAAACTTACGCATACTGCGGCGCGTCTGTATCAGTCGGCTGAATGTTTCCATATCCTATACCTTATTATATATATAGCAAAGTCACTCGGCTTATCCCTTCACAGCAATGCTCTCAATCTCAACCAAAGCTCCCTTCGGCAACTGTTTCACGGCAAAAGCCGAACGGGCAGGGAATGTACAGCCTTCAAAATAGTGTGCATACACCTCATTCATTTCGCCAAACAGGCTGATGTCTGCCAGAAACACCGTAGTCTTCACCACATGGTCAAGCGTCAGTCCTGCCTCCTTCAACACGGCAGCAATGTTTTCAAACACCTGAGTGGTCTGCTCCTTGATGCCTCCCTCAACAATCTCGCCTGTCGCAGGATTGATGGGAATCTGACCGGAAAGGAAGACGAACGCATCTGTTTCAATGGCCTGACTGTAGGGACCGATGGCTGCCGGAGCCTGATTGGTTGCAATTACTTTTTTCATTTTTTCAATTTGTTAATCGTTATTTTTAGAATCTGTCATTCAAAATATCCGCTAAATTACGGTTTTCTCCGACGATTACATGAACAAACGGGATAGTTTTACGTTCATTTAACAAAGTAAAATCTTCCGGTAAAAGCTACAGATAGACTGAAAAAACAAAAAAACGCAGAAAAATGCGTTACATTCCAAAAAGTTTCACTACCTTTGCACATCCTTACTGAAAAGAAAGAACCTGACAAGCCCTCCCGATTTTACTTCCAATGCCGATGTACAAGAGAGACACAACGGCGCAACGAGGAGGAGCAGGCAGGACTCTACAATATTAAAAATCAAGAACATTATCAAAAAAAATCGTATGTATAACATCATCCAACTCAGAGAAAAAGAACTGGGCGAACTTCAGGAAATTGCACGCGAACTTGGTGTGACAAAGATGGAATCGCTCGGAAAAGATGACCTTGTTTACCGCATCCTTGACGAACAGGCATTAGCCGGAGCCAATGCCAAAAAGACAACCGAAAGCCCCAAAAAACGGCAACGTGTCTCCGTCAAACAAGGAGCGGGACGGGTATATACAGCCTCGCAAGACAAAGCACAAAAGCTGGAAGAACCCGGCAAATTAGTCATCCCTAACCAAAGTGAGGCAACCGAAGCACCTGCTGCCAAGGAGGTAACGGCAGAGACAACGCAAACCCCAGATGCTGCAACAGAGGCAACAGCCGAAGTCGCCGCACCCAAAAAACGGGGACGCAAGCCGGGAAGCAAAAACAAGCCTAAAGTTGCCAAAGAGCAGACAGAGGAAGTAGCACCACAAGAGACCCCCGACCTCTTCACCCAGACAGAAGAGCAACCGGCCACCGACAGTCAGCAGGAGGCTCCGCAGAAGACTGAAACAGAAGAGCCACAAGCTGAGCCACAGACTGCTGCACAGGCCGAAGGCGATGCCCCCGACAACGATTTCAGCGACATCCCGGAGGCCGCATTTGCTGTAGGAGAGGCCACCAGCGAAGAGACCACCATCACCATCCCCGACTTCCTGCTGAGAAATCCCAATGCCACCGAAGACTTCATTCCTCTCGAAGACCTCCCTTCCGATGGCAACCTGAGTAGTCCGGAGGCCATTTACGGCAGCATGGAAGACATTCCCGCTCCCCCAAAACGCCAACGCATCTTGCCGATGCCTTCCGATGCCGAGCCCATCAACCCGTTCTTCCCTACCAACGAAGAGAGGATTCAGGAAAAGACCTACGACTTCGAAGGCATTCTCAACGGCACCGGTGTGTTGGAAATCATGAGCGACGGTTACGGATTCCTCCGCTCAGCAGACTACAACTACCTCTCTTCTCCCGACGACATCTATGTATCCCAATCGCAAATCAAGCTCTTCGGCTTAAAGACCGGCGATGTGGTAGAAGGTCCCATCCGTCCGCCCAAGGAGGGTGAGAAATATTTCCCGTTGGTCAAAGTGACCAAAATCAATGGCAAAGACTACTCTGTCGTGAGGGATCGTGTACCTTTCGAACACCTGACTCCACTCTTCCCCGACGAAAAGTTCCGCCTTTGCAAAGGGCATGGCGACTCTTTGTCCGCCCGTGTGGTCGATCTGGTAGCCCCCATCGGCAAGGGACAACGTGCGCTCATCGTGGCACAGCCCAAGACAGGTAAGACCCTCTTGATGAAAGACATCGCCAATGCCATAGCAGCCAACCACCCGGAAGCATACATGATTATGCTGCTGATAGACGAACGCCCTGAAGAGGTGACCGACATGGCCCGCTCAGTCAATGCAGAAGTCATCGCCTCCACTTTCGACGAACCGGCAGAGCGCCATGTGAAGATTGCAGGCATCGTACTGGAAAAGGCCAAGCGGATGGTGGAATGCGGCCACGATGTCGTCATCTTCCTCGACTCCATCACCCGACTGGCACGCGCATACAACACCGTATCCCCCGCATCGGGCAAGGTGCTGTCAGGAGGTGTTGATGCCAATGCCTTGCACAAGCCCAAACGCTTCTTCGGTGCGGCACGCAACATCGAGGGCGGAGGTTCGCTCACCATCATCGCCACAGCATTGATTGACACCGGTTCCAAGATGGACGAAGTCATTTTCGAAGAGTTCAAGGGAACCGGAAACATGGAGTTGCAGCTCGACCGCAACCTGTCAAACAAACGCATCTTCCCGGCTGTAAACATCACAGCTTCAAGCACACGACGCGACGATCTGTTGCTCGACAAGATGACACTCGACCGCATGTGGATTCTGCGCAAATATCTCTCAGACATGAACCCCATCGAAGCGATGGACTTCGTGAAAGGACGTCTGGAGCAGACCCGGGACAACGAGGAGTTCCTCATGAGCATGAACGGATAATCCTCCCTACCCTCCCCCCGCAAGGGGAGATACCGGCAAACATTTCCCTGCAAAGGTTGTTTCTAAAGAAAAACTCAACATCTATGAACAGTTTGGAAACCACCTTTGCAGGGATTTCTTTACGTAATCCCATCATCGTCAGCAGTTCCGGGCTGACCGACACAGCCGCCAAATGCCAGGCTTTAGACAAGGCCGGCGCCGGAGCCATCGTACTGAAATCCATCTTAGAGGAGCAGATCATGCAACAGTACGACCGCTACAGCGACCCGACCAACCCCGAAGGGAACGACTATCTGAACACCTATCTGACGGCCAACTCCCTGAATACGCACACCATGCTCATCAAAGAGGCCAAACGCCTCTGCTCCATCCCCATCATTGCCAGCATCAACTGTAGCAGTACCGATGAATGGACCACCTTTGCCCAAACAGTCGAAGAGGCCGGAGCCGATGCCATCGAGATCAACATCATGGAAGTGCAGACCTCGTTGGACTACAGCTATGGGGCATACGAACAGAAGCACATCGACATCCTCAGTCGCATCCGGAAGCACACCCGCCTGCCAGTCATCTTCAAATTAGAGCGCCAGCTCACCAATCCCATCGCCCTCATCAACCAGCTCTATGCCGGTGGAGCAGCCGGCATCGTACTGTTCAACCGTCCCTACCGCCCCGACATCAACATCGACAATGGCAACTTCACTGCCGGCGAAATGTGGACACGCCCTTCCGACATCTGCGATGCCCTCCGATGGACAGGCATCGCTTCGGCACGCATACCCCAAATCGACTACGCCATCTCAGGCGGCGTGCACGATGGTTGGGCTGCAGTCAAAGCCATCCTCACCGGAGCATCTGCCGTAGAGGTATGCACCACCCTCTTCTGGAATGGACCGCAACGCATAGAGGTGATGCTCCAACAGATGAAGCAATGGATGGAAGAACGCGGACTGCACTCCATCAACCAGTTCCGCGCACGGATGAATGCTTACGCTGCTGAAGGAAGCCGACTTTTCGAACGCACACAGTTCATGAAATATTTCAGCAGTTACAGGAGATGACAATGCAGGTGTGTCGTGATTCTTTTATACTCATTGTTAACAAACAAAAAAAAACCACAGAATTCAGTAAAAAGTATTATATTTGCATCGCCAATTTGTCCAAAAACAGAAAACAGCTGTTTTCCCGACAGCGCACCAGCCTTTCTGTCCGTGCAGATTGCCTTGGAGTCTTTCCTCCAAACTTTCGGAAACAAAACCCTGAACCTCTTGATATACAGCGGGATAGTTTATCAAGCGGGACTGATAGGAACATCCTTTTCCCATGATGGACAGTGAGAATATCATACAATGGTATGTCATGCGCGACCTCAAGCGGCCCAATGCCCGGAAGCGTGCCTACCAGCTGCTCGGAGAGCAGGGTTTCACAGTCTTCACTCCCAAAATCTGGCAGATAACCATCCGGAGCGGCAAGCGTGTACGTGTAGAGATTCCCTACATCCCCAGCCTGCTCTTTGTCCGCGACAGCCGCAAGCATCTCGACCCCATCGTCGGACAGACCCCCCTGTTGCAATACCATTGGCATCGGCACAAATGGCGCGTACCGATGATCGTTTCCGATGCCGACATGAACCGCTTCATACAGGCAGTTGCCGCCACCCCGTCACCACAGTACCTCCTCCCTTCGGAGATAACTCCCCAGATGTACAACCGCCGCATCCGCATTGTCGGAGGTCCTCTCGACGGACAGGAAGGCACTCTTGTCACCACCCGGGGGTCGAAGGTCAAGCGCCTGCTGGTAGAGCTTCGCGGACTCCTTGCCGTCAGTGTGGAGGTCAATCCTGAATACATCCGCTTGGTGGAGAGCGACTGACCCATTCTCGGGCAATGCACTCCATTCGCCATTTGATATATCTTCATTGGCAAAGTAATATATACTCTGTTGGCAAAGTAAGTGCAATTACTTTCTCGAGCGAGATAAAAATCGGTTAATCCGCTGGAGGATTAGAAGAAATGGTTTATCTTTTCTACAAAAAGACAACAAGCAAAGCATCCAAGCAGAAAACCAACCAGGATAAACGAAGAAACTAATTTATAGAACCTCCCTTATAATCCAACACTTTTGAACTCTTCCTTTAGAGGGGCATTGATGCGTCTCTATCTTGGGGGGATGTCAAAATTGGACACTTACTCTTAAACGAATTATTGGTACTTAAATTTCCAATTATTGTTGCAACTTTCAAATAATAGATTTATCTTTGTATTCGATTAAGAAACTATTCGATTATGAAAGAGTACAGACCGATAGAATCAGAACCACTTGTTGCAGCAGA
>JAFTNZ010000016.1 GCA_017451645.1 Bacteroidaceae bacterium
ACGTTTGCTCAGCCCTGAACTGTAGTAATCACGAAGAATAGATAGACACTCTTCTTCACTGTAATGTTGCCATTTCTTACGCATACTGCTTACACATTTTAATTGTTAGTAAATGTGTCTACCTATAGCAGTATAAGACATCTCACGGCTCGCCCAGCTGTTCGTAAATGAGGGCGAGCTGGCGGGGTGTGAAGCGGAACGAGCGGTGGCGGTAGGGCATCGATGCAAACTCGGCTGTCAGGGTGGGGTTGGCCTGGATGAGGCGTTGCATCTGCTTGCGTGCCCACACGGCGGAGTAGTCGCCAAAGTAGAGGTTGGCCAGTTCGGAGAAGGTGATGGGTTTCATACCGGTACACCTCCTTTCTGGCGGCGTGCTTTCTGGATGACGCTGTAGATGTACTTCACGGGTTGGCGGAAGGTGCCGGCCGGTGCATTGTTCAGGGCGTAGAGTGCCTGCCATACGGGGTCGCCAATCTCACCGAAGTTGCTCAGCTTGAGGATGGCGTTGATGTCCTCCACCTCGACATGCAGGCGCTGCAGGGCCTCTACCAGTCCGGTGTAGTTGCGGCCCTCGCCATGCGGACAGGGAGTATCGGGATTGGGGAGAATCTCTTTTTCTTCCATCAGAGGAGTCTCCTCCTCCGTCATCATCCCTTTCCCGTTTTCGGGAGAGGGAATAAAAGGGAGAGGTTTCATTTCATTTCTTTTCATTTCGTTTCTTTTCATATGTGTACTTATGGAAGGACAATGGAAGGACATGTCTGTCTGTGGACTTGCGGCATCTGTGCTTGCAACAGGCTCTTCGCCAATGGCTTGTGGCTTGTTCCGCACGTAGGCTTTCGGCTTTTCAATCAGCAGATGTTCGGGCTTTATCGTTATCTCCTGACGGCGCAACTTGTAGCAGATGTCGGCATACCGTTCCTGCAGTTCTGTGGAGGTGAGCACATGGCACTGCTCAAAGATGCGTTTGTTGAAAAGCTCTTCGTTGCAGCAGATGACGATGATTTTCTCCACCTCCTCTTCGGTGAGGTAGAAGTATTCGGCCACATCCAGCACCAGTTCTGCATCCAGCAGTACGCCATACCCCATCGTGCGGTAGGCTTCGGTCTGGAGGTAGAAGTAAACCAATAGTCCGTTGTTCCTGCACTTGCGGCGCAGACGCTTGATACGCAGGTCGTGAAACGTATCGGTGAGGAAACAGTAGTAGTCGAGACCTTTTTTGATTCTTGGCATGGTGATGAGAGTGCTGAGTTTTGAGTTCTGAGTTCTGAGTGTTGAGTTTTGAATACTGTTTTTTGAGCACCCAGCACTCAGAACTCAGCACTCAGAACTCCTCCATATTCCCCTGCCGCATCAAAGCACGGACAGGCTTTACGGGCCACGTCGCGATGCCCCAGGATGCGCACCAGACCGGGGTGTTCCTCCTTCAAGCGGAGAATCAGGGCCTTCAGGGCTTCGCGTTGCTGGGTTGTGCGGGTGTCGCAGGGGCGCTTGCGGTTGTCGAGCCCGCCGATGTAGCAGATTCCTACAGCCCGCTTGTTCCACCCCAAGGCATGGGCGCCTTCGCGGTGGTAGGGGCGTCCCTCTTCGATGGTCCCGTCGAGGCGGACGACATAGTGGTATCCGATGCCGTCGAATCCGCGCTGGCGGTGCCAACGGTCGATTTCGGCTGCTCCCACATCCTGTCTGGGAAAGGTGGCCGAGCAATGGATGATGATGGTGTCCTTCGGGTCGGTGGAAACTACGGATGTGGCGGTGACTTGTCCTACGATGGGCTTGTCGTAGAGGATGCTGTCGGTACGGAGTGTGGTCCAGCGGCGGAGGGTCATATCGAACAGGGTCAGGAAGGTCTGACGCGGCACATAGCAGTAGGGGTGGCCGAAGTCGTGCCAATAACCGATGAGGGTTCCGCGCACAGCCTCCTCCTGTCCGCTAATCTCTGAATGGTAGCGGACGGTGAGCACGTTGTGCTTCAGCCCGCTGATGAGTTTCTCTAACGATGGGACGAAGGGATAAATCTCCTGATTTTCCACTTCGGGACGGGGGTTGGTTGGCTGTTTCATCATAAGGTGTAATTTTTAGCAGTTAATGAAGTCATTTTATCTCTTTCACACTGCGAAATTACGAAACGGTCCGCAGGTACGGAATACCCCCGGAAAAAGCATGTTGGTTTGTCGGAAAGGGGAAAGGGGGCCCGACCGAGGGGACTCACCTTTTGCGAACAAGCTTATATACAGATTGTTACAAGAACGAAGAAAAGCCTTCACTCAAGCGCTCCATACCTTCAAAAAAGTTCGTCTCCCGGAATTTTTTTTTCAGATGCTGGAAATAGCGTAAATCCGGATGCTTGGCATAATCCATCGGGCGCTTCACAGCCTCATCCAGAATATTGAGTTTGTTCACACGGTTATTGAATGTCCGCACATTCTGTTTCAATTCTCTGAATACCATCTCTTGGATGAACTGATAGAAACTGGTCTGATTGAATCCGTCACTTACCATGACTGTCTTCTTGACGAGGTGATAGAGAAAAGCAGAGAACTTCAGCTTGTCGCACTCGTACCGGCCGTACTTCCAATTACTGATATACAACTTATGGAAACAGACAGCCAGCCCCTCTTCATTCAACGAAGGATTGAAGAGGTCAAGCTTCTGCCTTTTCTCAACCAGAAGGAAGGGTAACGTTGTTTCGATTTTCTTGGCAAATCCCGTGGCAAATTCTTTGGCAAATCCCTCGGAAGTCCCTATCAGTTTGTCAAATAAATAATTTGCCAGAGGTTGCCCGTACCGTTCATCCCCTTGGGCAGGAAGTCTAACTGTGTTGTCATTATCGGGTCCTTTGGCATTGTCTGTTTTTAGGGGTTAATAAATTAACGCAAAATCGGACAAATGTAATCAAAGAATTTGTAACAGCCAAAGAAAAACCCGAAAATATTTTCTACAATGAATTTTCCGGTGCTCACGAGGTGTGACAGAGATTTCCATTCCGGAACGTGTGATTTCGCTTATATAGCCTCTATCAACGTTGTTTTCCAGAGAATCGTCCACCTATACGTTTATGCCGTATTCATGCTTGATTTCGTCCATCACGAAAGTGCTTTCCAACGAACCGAGATTCTCGATGGTGCCCAATACATTGAGGACAAACTCCTGATAATATTTCATATTGGGAGCATGTATTTTCAGCAGGTAGTCGAAGCTGCCGGAGATGTTGTAGCACTCCGTCACCTCGGGGATGTTTCGGATGATTTCTGCGAAGTCCTGTGCTATCTCGCGGCTCAGCCTGCTCATCTTCACATTGCAGAAGACGATGAAGCCCTGATTGAGTTTATCGGCATCGAGCACGGCTATGTATTTCTTGATATAGCCGTTGGCCTCCAACCGCTTCAAACGCTCGAATACAGGTGTGGAAGAAAGGCTCACGCGCGAAGCCAGCTCCTTGGTGGTGAGCCGGGCATTCTCCTGCAGGGCACGCAGGATTTGCAAGTCAACTTTATCCAATGTTTCCATAAAGAATAATATTCTGCCAAAACGTCCAAATTGCTTGTCCCCTTGGCACTTTTTCTGTTTAAGGGCGCAAAATTAGTGATATTTTCCAAAAATCAGATACATCTTGTGAGAAATCTCTACATCCCCTACCTTTGCACCAGAAAACAAAACAAAAATGTATCACTTAAAAAGAACAAATTATGGAAACAAAGAATTTGCATTTCGAGACACTGCAACTCCACGTAGGACAAGAACAACCCGACCCCGCTACCGATGCACGCGCGGTACCCATTTATCAGACAACCTCGTATGTCTTCCGCAACTCGCAACATGCGGCCGACCGCTTCGGCCTCCGCGATGCGGGAAACATCTATGGCCGGTTGACCAACTCCACACAAGGAGTCTTTGAAGAGCGTGTGGCAGCACTGGAAGGTGGTGTGGCCGGATTGGCAGTGGCATCAGGCGCGGCAGCCATTACGTATGCCCTTCAGAACATTCTTCAGGCAGGCGACCATGTGGTAGCAGCCGACAATCTGTATGGCGGTTCGTACAACCTCATCACCCATACCCTTGCCACACAGGGTGTCAGCCACACCATCGTCCGGGTGAACGACCTCGATGCACTGGAAGCAGCCATCCGTCCCCATACGAAAGCGGTGTTCGTGGAAACTCTCGGCAATCCGAATTCCGATGTATTGAATCTCGAAGGTGTATCTGAGGTAGCCCACCGCCATGGTGTCCCAGTGATTGTGGACAACACGTTTGCCACCCCCTTCCTGTTCCGCCCGCTGGAGCATGGGGCAGACGTCGTGGTACACTCTGCCACCAAATTCATCGGCGGACATGGTACGTCGTTAGGTGGTGTGATTGTAGATGGCGGCCGTTTCGACTGGAAAGCCTACCCCGACAAGTACCCCACCTTGGCCAAGCCCGAGCCAAGCTACCACGGTGCCGTCTTTGCCGATGTGGCCGGGGCAGCCGCCTTTGTCACCCGCATCCGTGCGGTACTCCTCCGCGACACAGGTGCCACGCTTTCGCCATTCAATGCGTTCATCCTGTTGCAGGGGTTGGAGACCCTTTCGCTCCGTGTGGAGCGCCATGTGGCGAATGCACTGAAGGTGGTGGACTTCCTGAATCATCATCCGAAGGTCGTGAAAGTCAATCACCCCTCTTTGCCCACTCATCCCGACCACGCATTGTATAACAAATACTTCACCAATGGTGCCGCCAGCATCTTCACCTTTGAGATAAAGGGAGGACAGGAAGAGGCATGGAAGTTTATCGACTCACTCCACATTTTCTCCCTGCTGGCCAACGTGGCCGATGTGAAGAGTCTGGTCATTCATCCCTACACCACCACCCATTCACAGCTCTCGCCCAAGGAATTGGCATCCCAGCACATTACCCCCTCCACCATCCGCTTGTCGGTAGGGACCGAACATATCGATGACTTATTGGCAGACATCAGCCAGGCATTGGAAAAAATCTAATCGGTCAAGAACAAAAAGATTGTTTTCAAGATAAAGATTGGAAGGCCGCATTTCAGAGGAACTGATAGTCCTACAGCAGAGTCCGTTACGCTGCCAAGGGGCTATCACTCCTCTTAATTTCAAACCATAAAAACGATAGCACTATCGAAACATCCATTAGCCAAACCGGCATCACGTTTTTCAAAAGTATTACCTTTGCCACAAATTTATAAAATAATTATAAAGACTATGACTTTTTCAACGATTGTTTGGGGCGGTATTATTACCATAATAATAGCAGCCTTCATATTTAGGGCGATAGAAAAATATCACCTTTCAAAGGACTTCCAGAAAAAATATATCCACTTGATAGAAATGGATAAGGAAGAAGATTTGTCTTATCATCCAAAACATCAACGTATAAAGACAAAGTACGCATCCGTAAGGGAACAGATATAATTAGTCATATGGAACTCAAACAATTAAACAGTTTTATAAAGGTAGCAGAGCTATTGAATTTCTCTGCAGCAGCCAAAGCACTGTATATCACCCAAAGTACGTTGTCACAGCAAATCCAACAATTGG
>JAFTNZ010000017.1 GCA_017451645.1 Bacteroidaceae bacterium
GAACATAGCTTTCTTTACCGATATCTCCAAGCAGGCTTTCCAGAAAGGAAAGTTGCGCTGGAAGCTCGAACAAAGAGTCAATGGAGCTTGGAAGTTCTTGGAGGAAAAGGATGCCTATTGGGTGACAACGGACAGCACCTGTAACCTGACAGTGGCAGGAGCTGCCTTCGATACCAAGGTGGCCAAGTGGAAGAACTACCGCCTGCAGCTCAACTACATGGTGTCAAAGACCGTTTCGACTACTCAGCGTGTGTGGAATGCCAATCTGAGAAAATTTGTGGATAAAACGGTGAACAAGATTGAAACCGAAACCACCAACATTGCTAATTGGCAGGTGTCAGGTCAGGATGGCTATTATCACACTGGCTATAGCAACGGTTCTACTCTCTATGAAAAACCATTTGTGGGTATCCGTCTGAACAAGGTGAAGATGAAGACCAGTCAGCCTCGTGTCAATCTTCGTGGCCTGTCTTACTATTGGAAATATAAGGCTGATGACGGTGTGAATCCGTTGCGTTATCAAGATCCCTATACCTATATCACTTATATGAGTAATTATGGTCTGGTGGGTGGTTGGGAATTGACCAACAAACGAATGGGTATTAATGCTACTACGGCGCAGTCGCTCATCTATCAAGACCGGGGTGGCAGTTACGAAGGAGCCTACAAAACCTCGTATGGCTCGATGGCTGACTACAACAAAGTGAAGGCCATGTCTATTTACGACGGCAGCCAGTGGAAGAACGATTGCCAATATCCGCTCCCAGTGATGACCGACTCGAAGTATAACTATGCCATCGGCGGACGCGAGCGCGCTTACACGTTCAATCCGAATAGTAACGAAAGACAGCGAGCAAAGAATTTGGTTAATGACCTTTATGAGGTCTATAGCCTTGTCGATAAATTTGATTCGAACTTCAGATTGCGGTTGCAGAACTTGTTTGGCTTTGGGTATAAAACTTACGGAATTGATTTCAGTTCCAAATATGCCAACTTTGTCGAAAGTTCGATGGAGGCAAATGCTGGAGTATATATCACGGCCGTTTCAGATCGCAACCCGAATATCCGCATAGAGGTACCATACTATCAGCTGGGAATCCTATGGGGTTCACAGTTCAACAACGCCAACTCTCGTGGTAATGTGACCATGTGGAAGAGCTTCGATGGCATACCGAAGGATTATACCCGTCCACAGGAGGAACGTTGCGAAGACATCCTGCTGGGACTCATAGGAAACTATCCGTTTAAGATTTTCGATGTGGATTATGAAGTGATTACAGGACAAAAACGTACCGGAGGCTATAACTACTCCGACAGAGGACCCTACTTCGACTTTGTGCCACAATGGAATAACATCTCGGAAGTTGATGTGACCTATTATAGAGTGAATGCCTATAATTTCAAGAAGGCTGAATATACCGTTTCCAACCGTGCTTATCTGAACATGGGACCATGCAATGCCAAGGTAAGGTGCACGATTAAGGATCCGTCAGGGCTTGTCCTTGTCAAGAAGAACTTGAACAGTTATTGGTATTACAATTACTAAAAAGAAGAGATAGACTTATGCGAAAGAGTAAGAATATAGTATTCCTGTTAATAATGGGATTGTTGGGCGCTTCGGCAGCGTCGCACAGGCAGATGCCCGCTGACAGTTACCAACCAGCGGCTGTTGACTCCATTGACGTGGAGGATTTGGATGTGTACGATGTTGAAGACACGGTATCTGCGATGCAGGCAGACACTACCCGTGAGTATCTGCCTCGTGAAGTGCGCGATACAGCTGCCCTGATGGGACAGCGAAGCAGTGCCCCGCGCAACTACGAGAGCCGCATCTATCTGCTTGCCCGTACCTATGGCGACAGCATTGTGCTCCGTTGGGCGGCCGAGGACTATGTCAGTTGGCAGTATCTTAACACCGTGGGCGTGAATATCATCCGCATGCCGATTTTTGACAAACCGCCCAAGAAGGTCGAGGAGATGATGCGCTTGGACACATTGGCCTACCGCCTGAAGCCTGCCACACTGGAACAGTGGCGCAGCAAATATCCCGAGAGCGACTCGGTGGCTGCCGTTGCCATGGGAACGCTCTATAGCGAGGGCGGTTTCACCCAAGAGCAGTCGCGCCACGGATCGGGCGAGATGGGTGCCTTGCTGGATGTGCATGGTGACCAGCAGTTCCGTTTCGGTATGGCCGTGCTTGCCAGCGAGTGGCGCAAGGATGTGGCTGAAGACCTGGCCATGCGCTTTGTTGACAAGAACGTAAAGAAAGGGGAGAAGTACCAGTACATCGTACGTCCGGCTGAGTTTGACTCTACCGGCCATCTGCAGTTCCGCGTGGGCTATATCGAAGAGATAGAAAACAAGAAGTATGTGGCCGAACCCTACGAGGCTGTGATGGGTGACTCGGTGGTGGGTATCAACCAGCTGCGCGTCTGGTGGGAGCAGACCGACCGATTCTCGTCATTCGACATTCACCGCCGAGCCATGGGCGAGAGTGAGTGGACGAAACTGAACGACAACCCCTTCATCATGATGCGCGACCTCAATGATGAGGGACTGGACAACTTTATCAACGACAATGTGACGGCAGGCACATACGAATACCGCATTTCGGGTTATGATGCCTTTGGTGACCTGGTGGCTGCCACAAACTACCACGTGGCCACCATGCCTGACCTGGAGGCTCCGCGTCCCCCGAAGCTGAAATACATCGTCATAGACCGTCGCAATCCGGACGATCTCTCCAAGGATGTCTATGCCGACTTCCATTTCTACAAGGATACGATGGAGGTTGACTTCGTGGGTTACAAGATTCTCTATTACCAACGCTCGCGTGACGACCGTCAGGCAGAGTGGAAGGAACTGACTCCCGAACTGATTCCGGTGAACGACACGGTATGGACGGTGAATGTATCTGACCTGACCAGCAGTCAGGTGACCGTGGCGGCTTATGACTCGGCACAGAACGTCAGCTACTCGATGACCCACATCATGCGTGTGACGGACCTGGCGGCTCCCGATGCCCCAGAGAACTTCCGCTATGAGATTGTCGATAACCAGGCGGGTACGGTGAGACTCTCGTGGACGGCCCCCTCGCTGGATGTCGATTACTACGAATTGGCCTTTGCCAACGATACCACGCACGAGTTCATGCTGCGCCAGATACCGGGCGACTCGCTGTTGCGCGACACCACTTTTGTGGATACGCTGGCCGTGGATGTCAACCAGAAGTATATATATTATAAGGTACGCGCGGTGGACTATGCGACGAATGAGGGAGCCTATACCGCTCCGCTGCAGGTGATACGTCCGAGTATGATTCAGCCGGCCGTGCCGCACATCGATTCCGTGTGGGTGGATCAGGTGAAAGGCATCCATATGCGATGGGCTTGCAGCAACGAGCAACAGGTGTCGCACCATGTGTTGTTGCGCCGTTTGGCCGGAGCGAAGAAATGGAAGACAATAGGTGTATATAATGGCGATTCGCTGCGTGTGGCAGGTAGTCTGGTGGATGTGATGGATGTGCCGGAGTATGTGCGTCGCAACCGCTATGAGTATGCCATGGAGTCTTTCTCATACGCTGGCATCGGTAGCGGACTGAGTCTGATTTATTCGACCCGCTTCGAAGGGGAACGACGTTTTGAATGGAACATCAAGCTGATAGGCGACTATGACGTAAAGGCGAAACAGACAAAGATTGCGTGGGAAACCGAGACACCCTTGCCTTACAAGGGAGAATGGTATTTCTGCATCTATCGTCAGGGGCCGAAAGACAAACGTCCTCAGTTCCTGATGTCAGCAAAAGCTGAAGATCGTGTGTTCCAGGACTATCTGTTGCCGCCCGGACAATCGGCCACCTATTATGTGAAGATCAAATATGCCGATGGCCGTGAAACTACTCCGTCGAATACGGTGACGGTGACGGCTCCAGAGGAGAAGAAGGACGAATAATGTATTTATGTTCGACTGCTTATATTAATAAGTAAATAAAAGACTGATAATGAAAAATAATTCACTAAGGCATATCACGATTTTTATGTGGTTGGTGTCATTCTCGTTGCTGACAGCATCGTGTGGTTTGCTCGATATGGAGTTTGATGAAGGAACCCAGATGGCCTATGAGATGCGGCTCAATCGTGACACGGTGACAGTGTTGGTGGGCGACACCTTTGTGCTGGCCCCTATCTTTGTTCCCGATTCGGTGAGCAATCATGAAGTTTTCTTTGTTTCTGGAGCGGACAGTGTGGCAACGGTGAAGGATGGTGCTGTCGTTGCCATGGGTGAAGGGGAAACGGTGATTACGGCCATATCGGTATCGGGTGCGAAGCGGGCTGATTGCCAAGTCTATGTGATGGCTCCATGGACGGTGAATCCGTATGATTACTCGGACGATATGATTGTTTATACCACAGCGACCATTGGTAGGCAACCATTTGACCCGGAAACACAGCAGATAGGTGCATTCTCCGGATCGGAATTCCGTGGTATGGGGCAGTTGGTGGAATGGCAGGGTAGGACGTTCCTTCAATTCCGTATTTATGGACATTATGAATGGGGGGATGATGAACCTACTCAAGCAGAGTTGATACGATTTGCTCGTTATGATAAGGAAAAAGTAACCTTTGAGTATCTCCCTCTGTCGATTCTCTTTGATGGAGAAACACATGGAAGTCCGTCGGAACCGTTGGAGTTGGACTCTTAAGTATATAAGTTTTTTATTTCTAAATTTGTATGACGATGAAAAAGCAAATTCAACATATTCTCTTTATCCTGTCGTTGATGTGGTTGTCGGCCTGTACGTTGACTATGGATGAATACATTGTCACGGAAGAGAAAAAAGGAGTGGACGAACCCTATACGGAGGTGACCCCCTATGGTGAGGTGACCTACCAATATCGTAAGAACGTTACCCCTCTGAACGGGCAACCGTTGGAGTACATGGCCATGATGAACGACTCGGTCATCTGGTTTATGGACAACTTGCCAAGCAAGTGGATGCCTAAGGAGGGAGGTTACATTGCCGCCAACTGCTCGCGTACCATACCGACGGGTATTCATGCCAAGGTGCGCTCTGTGACGAAAGAGAATGGCATGATTCGGGTGGAGTTTGAACCTGCTCCACAGGAAGAGATATTCGAATACCTGACAGCTGATATTGATTTCGGTTATGATGTACCCAATGTGAATGACGTGGATAGTGTGGAAGCGCTGACCCGCGGATGGGTGGTGACCGACTCGGTCATCATCGACATGTCGCTGTTTGACAGGATGGAGAACCCGATGACGCGTGCAGACAATCCGTCCGACCACGAAAAGGACACCACCATCAAGTGGAGCTACACGAGAGATTGGAAGTACATTGGGGTGAATTTGGAGTACAACAATACCCAGCATCGCCGTTTCCATCTGAAGGACAACGGAAAGGGATACCGCGAGGAGTGGACGGACACGAATGAGGAAATCACGCTGGCCTTTGATGTGGAAGCGGGTCCTTCTAAAAGTAAAGGGTATAAGAATTACAAGAACCCCAAGGATGTGGAGGATGTCGTTGACATAATCCTTGCTGCGCCCGAATATGCCACCTTGGAATCCAAAACATTCAAGATGGCTACCCGCAACATCTGCATCCCTATCCCGGGCAGTATCTTCTGTGTGTTGATAAACTTTGATGCCAGTGCGGGATGGGAACTCCGGGGAGTAGTCCATGCCAAGTATCATCACCTGACCCCGACCATTCGCCGGGGATATATCCTCGATGGTGATAAAAAGACTCCGGTAGAAAGAGAGTTCGCTTCGGATACAGAATTTGATGAAAATGAAAAGATCATCTGTTCGTGGAAACAAGGTCTGCATCACTTTGGCTTCTCGGAACTCTATTTTGGTGGATCGTTTGATGCTTGGGGTCGTGTGCGAGGCGGAGTGGGCTTTATCGTTGGCAATCCCGTGGCCGGTGCCGGAGTGGTTGTCGGATTGGAAGGAAAAGCAGGGTTCAAGGCTTCGTTGAAGACAGAGTATTTGGGTGATGGCAATGACAAGTACACCATCTATGACCAGGAGCAGGCAATGATGGAGCCTTATATCCAATTGAATGCCTATGTGGATGGTGTGATAAATGTGCTGGGGCGTGACGTGGATCTGGGAGGAACCACTTTTAGCCTGGCCAAGACTGATTGGGCCATGAATCCCAATGCCGTGGTGAATCCGCGCTTGTGTGACAAATCCTATAAAGGTATCTCCTACAAAGACGAGAATACAGGCATAACCAGCCACGGAGTGGAACTGGATGTGAATATCGGATTCAAGAAATTGCAGACTTTCTTCACCTATGCCGAGTCGAAAGCCCAGTGGCAATGGCCTTGTGTCAGGGTCTATGCCGACAATTTGAAGTCGGGAAAGTATGCACAAGTCGGTATTCCAGGAAGAGAGGTTGAAGCTGGAGAAACCTATAACTTTGTCATCAATACCATCGAAAAGGGATTGCCCGATGCCGAAGAATATCACATTGTCCCTTGCATCGAAGACGGATACAGGAATATCGTGACCGAATTCCGCAATAATGTGATGGTGCTGACCAAGGCTGAGCCCAATATTATCGATACCAAAATCTACCAGTGGTATGGCGAACCTCTCTCCAAAGAGACTTTTGATGAATATGTGAAGAAAAATCCGGCATTAAGGTTCTTCAAACATACTGACTTTGTGGAGTATGCCTTCACTACGGTAGTCAGGGTTAAAAATGCCTCTACAATCACCCAATGGGGGCTGAATTTCAAAGTATATGATGAAGGAAAAAAGAATCAGGTATTCATAGACCGCGATGTGCAGGTGCTTGAAGGTCGTGGAGAGACCAAGACTGGCAAATATTCGGTCATTAGCAGTTTCATTATGAACAGGGTTCCCCAAAATTATGATGAATTTCCAACGATTGTTGCGCAACCCTATTTCGAAACTTCGTTGGATGGAGGCTTTGAAAAAATGAAAGGATCCGTCTCCAAACCTTGTGTCCTGCGGTACCCCTATGAGCGCGAGGGAGGAGCTTATACGACTGGTACGACGGAATATGTGGAACTTTACTGATGACCCCAATATGAGTTCGGTTCGTCGAATCTTATGGGTAGTCCTTTGGGGAATCAGTTTGATTTCTCCCGTCATAGGGCAGAGTAGGGAGTGTATTGGCATTTCTGATTCTCTCTCGGTACAGTCTGTTGAAGCACCCAAAATAGAGTTTGTTGAACGTGAATATGATTTTGGTCGATTCTGTGCTGTGGAATCTGATACTTTGAAAATGCATACTTTTACTTTTGTCAACAAGGGAGAAAAACCGTTGGTGGTACTGCGTGTCGTGAGTAGTTGCGGATGTACCCAGCCGACTCATACAATGACACCTGTGATGCCTGGGGATACAGGGACTGTCACTGTGGGATATCGTGGAGAAGGACAACGGTTGGGATTCTTCCGTAAATCTGTAACAGTTTATTCTAATGATCCGCGCTCGTATGTACGCATCTTTGTTCGGGGTGAATTGATGAAACCTATGAAATAGTCTGAATAATAGTTCGAGTGTACATTCTTTATTTGGTGATGTCTGTGTGTTTTTTTTCATAAGGTTAATCTTGGTTAAATAAGGAAGTGAAGCGTAAGCTGAAAATGGGAAATGTTGTACTTTTGTCATTTAAAGGCAAAACTTATGAGAAAAAAGACAGTATGGGCAGTGCTTTTGATAGGAGTTGTTCTCGCAATGTCGTGTGGTGACAACGGAGAAAAACATGCTCAACAGCATATCAAAATGGCTCAAATAGCATTGCAGAAGAAAAACTTCAGCGAAGCCAAGTTACAGATTGACAGCATCCGTTTGCTGTATCCGAAAGCATTTGAGGCCAGAAAGGATGGAATCCGGCTGATGCAACAGATTGATTTGGCTGAGCAACAGCGTTCGTTGGCTTATCAGGACAGTCTGTTAGTGGAACTGGGAAAAGTGGCCGATGTCATGAAGCAAGATTTTGTTTTAGAGAAAGATACGGCTTATCAGGAACTTGGTATTTATTTTCACCCTTCACAGGTGGTAGAAAAGAATTTGTATCGTTCGTTTCTTCGGGCACAAGTTGATGAGCAAGGACGGATGATTCTGACTTCTATTTATAGCGGTCAACGTAATGCCAATCATCATGCAGTAAAGGTGGTTGCCAAAGATGGAACCTTTGCAGTGACACCAGTCTCTGAGGATGTTTGGCAAAGTTCAGATTTGGGTTGGAAGACCGAGAAGGCTGATTATCCTTTGGGAAAAGATGGTGGGGTGGTGGCTTTTATTGCTATGAATCATGGTTTACAGACCATGAAAGTGGAGTATATAGGTGAACGTTCCTACATCAGTCAGTTGCGTCCGGCAGATAGCGAAGCCATTGGGCAGGTTTATAAATTGTCGCAATTGCTTTCTTCAATAGAGGAAATAAAAAAAGACAAGGCTGAGACAGAACGAAAAATCGCATTTGTGGAGAGAAAAATCAAAGAAAACAAATAGAATAATGGGCGGACCCTCCCCTTGCTCCTCCCAAGAGAGGGGAGTAAAATGTTTGATAATGCTATCTACGCCTTCCCCTGGGGAAGGGAGGGATGGGGTTCGTGAATATGAAAGATATATGAAAGTAATGAAATTCGGCGGAACATCCGTAGGTTCCGTGAACAGTATTCTGAATGTAAAGAAGATAGTGGAGGCCGAGCAGAAGCCGGTCATTGTGGTCGTGTCGGCTCTTGGTGGTATCACCGACAAACTGATTGCCACCTCTTACATGGCTGCGGGTGGCGATAGCAGTTATGAGGTGTCGCTGGCAGAAATCAAAAAACGCCATATAGACATGATAGAGGCTCTTATCCCAGATGGTGGACAGAAGGAGAACCTTTTGCTTATAGCCAACCAATTGCTGACAGAGTTGGGAGGAATCTATCAGGGACTCTACCTCATTCGCGATTTGTCGGCTAAGACGCTGGCCACCATCGTCAGCTATGGCGAACGCATTTCATCACGTATCGTCACCACCCTTATCGAAGGGGCAGAATGGTTCGATTCGCGCAACTTCATCAAGACAGAGCAGAAACAGGGCAAGCATATTCTGGATTCGGAACTGACCAATAAATTGGTATGTGAGACATTTGGGAATCTGACCTCTAAAATAGCTTTGGTTCCTGGATTTATCTCTACCGACAAGAATACAGGCGAGGTAACTAATCTCGGACGGGGAGGCTCTGACTATACTGCTGCAATCATTGCGGCCGCCTTGGATGCTGATTGCCTGGAGATATGGACCGATGTGGATGGCTTCATGACAGCCGACCCGCGCGTCATCAGCAGTGCTTACACCATCAACGAACTGAGCTATGTGGAGGCTACCGAGCTTTGCAATTTTGGTGCCAAAGTTGTCTATCCGCCTACCATCTATCCTGTTTGCCACAAAAATATTCCCATTCTTATCAAGAATACTTTCAACCCCGAGGGAGCGGGTACCATTATCAGTAGTGAGACAAAGGACGGACAGAAGGCCATCAAGGGTATATCGTCTATCAACAATACCAGCCTGATAACCGTGCAGGGACTTGGTATGGTGGGAGTTATCGGTATCAATTACCGCATTTTTAAGGCTTTGGCAGAGAATGGTATCAGTGTTTTCCTCGTTTCTCAAGCCTCTTCGGAGAACAGCACCTCTATCGGTGTACGTAACGAAGATGCCGCATTGGCTTGCGAAGTGTTGAACGCAGAGTTTGCCAAGGAAATAGAGATGGGAGAATTGGGAACCGTAACGGCAGAATGCAACTTGGCTACTGTGGCCATTGTGGGTGAAAACATGAAGCATACGCCCGGTATTGCCGGTAAACTGTTCGGCACGTTGGGACGCAACGGTATCAACGTGATTGCCTGTGCGCAGGGAGCCAGTGAGACGAACATCTCTTTTGTTGTAGCTCGTGAATCATTACGTAAGACGCTGAATGTTATCCACGACAGTTTTTTCCTTTCTGAATATCAGGTGCTCAACCTCTTTATCTGTGGTGTGGGTACGGTAGGTGGCAGTCTGTTGGAGCAGATTCGTCAGCAACGTCAGAAACTGATGGACGAACGTGGATTGAAACTGAATGTGGTGGGTATAGCCAGTGGACACAATGCTCTTTTCTGCCGTGAAGGTATAGATTTGGACAATTACCGCCAACTGTTGGCCGAGAGCCAACCGAGCAACATACAACGCCTGCATGATGAGGTGATAGGTATGAACATTTTCAACTCGGTGTTTGTAGATTGTACGGCCAGTGCCGAAGTAGCTTCGCTCTATGGAGATTTCTTGCAAAAGAACATTTCTGTGGTGGCTGCCAATAAAGTCGCTGCATCATCGGCCTACGAAAACTATGCCAACTTGAAGCAGACGGCCCGTGTACGTGGCGTGAAATATCTCTTCGAGACCAATGTGGGTGCCGGATTGCCCATTATCAATACTATCAACAACCTGATAGCCAGTGGAGACAAGATATTGAAAATTGAGGCTGTACTCAGTGGTACACTCAACTTTATCTTTAACGAACTGAGTGCCGAGGTTCCCTTCAGTGAGACGGTTCGTCGTGCCAAGGAACAGGGCTATTCAGAACCGGATCCGCGTATCGATCTCAGTGGAAAGGATGTTGTCCGTAAGTTGGTCATTCTGGCCCGTGAAGCCGGCTATCGCGTAGAGCAGGAGGATGTGGAGAAGCATCTCTTTATTCCTCAAGACTTCTTCGATGGTTCGTTGGACGACTTCTGGAAGAACCTGCCGACACTGGATGCAGATTTCGAAGAGCGTCGCCGTCGTTTGGAGAGCGAAGGCAAGCGTTGGCGCTTTGTAGCCAAAATGGAGAATGGCAATACCTCTGTATCATTGTGTGAAGTGGATAAGGACCATCCTTTCTATATGTTGGAAGGCAGTAACAATATCATTCTGCTCACGACTGAACGCTATAAGGAATACCCTATGCTTATCCAGGGCTACGGAGCTGGTGCAGGGGTGACAGCTGCCGGTGTGTTTGCTGACATTATGAGTATTGCGAATATATAATGAAACATCTGATAATCTTAGGTGATGGTATGGCCGATTGGCCTGTGGCTTCCTTAGGTGGAAAAACACTGCTGCAATATGCCCAGACACCTCATATGGACAAGTTGGCCCGCATGGGACGTACAGGAATGTTGAAAACTGTACCTGTAGGATTCCATCCCGGTAGTGAGGTGGCCAATACGGCTATTCTTGGCTACGACCTGAAACAGGTTTATGAGGGGCGTGGTTCGTTGGAGGCTGCCAGTATCGGTTACGAACTGAAGCCTGGAGATATGGCCATGCGTTGCAACCTCATCTGTGTGGCAGACGGACGTATCAAGAATCATTCGGCAGGACACATTACTACCGAAGAAGCTGATGTGCTTATCCGTTTTTTGCAAGAAGAGTTGGCCAAGGACAAACAGTTTGCCAATGTAACCTTGACCACAGGTATTCAGTATCGCCATCTGCTTGTTATCAAAGGGGGCGACAAACGTTTGCGTTGTACCGCTCCACACGATGTGCCCGGACAGGAGTTCATGCCCCTGTTGGTGAAACCCAAGTTGATGGAAGCCCAACCTACGGCAGACCTTATCAACCGTATGATTCTGCGTTCACAAGAGTTGTTGGCTGACCATCCGCTCAACCTCAAGCGTGTGGCCGAAGGTAAAGACCCGGCCAATAGCCTGTGGCCCTGGTCGCCTGGTTACCGTCCGAGTATGGTGCCGCTGACTGAGACTTATCCTGTCATCAGGAGTGGAGCCGTCATTTCGGCCGTTGACCTTATTAAAGGTATAGGCCACTATGCAGGCCTGCGCAATATTGAGGTGGAGGGTGCTACGGGGCTTTATAATACCAATTATGAGGGAAAGACAGAAGCCGCCTTGGAGGCTTTGCGTACCGATGACTTTGTCTATCTTCACATTGAAGCCAGTGATGAGGCCGGCCATGAAGGTGATATACCTTTGAAACTGCGTACTATCGAGTATCTGGATAGTCGGGTGGTGGGGCCTATCGTTGAAGAGGTTAGCCGTTGGGACGAGCCCGTTGCCATTGCCATTCTGCCCGATCATCCCACACCGTGTGAACATCGTACCCACACAGCAGACCCAGTTCCTTTCCTTATCTACTATCCCGGCATTGAGGCAGACTCAGTGCAGACTTTTGACGAAGTGGCCTGTAAGCAGGGAGCCTGTGGCATGATGGAAAGCGGAGAGTTTATGAAAGAGTTTATGTGTACATGTAAATGAAATTATGAAATACTACAGCACCAACCGCCAGGCCCCCATGGCTACCCTGCACGAGGCAGTGGTGAAGGGACTGGCTTCTGACAAGGGCCTCTATATGCCTGAGGCCATCAAACCGCTCCCCAAGGAGTTCTTTGATGAGATTGAGAATCTTTCCTTCCAAGAGATTGCTTATCGCGTGGCCGATGCTTTCTTTGGCGAAGATGTTCCGACCGATGTGTTGAAGCATATTGTGTATGATACGCTCAGTTTTGATGTTCCGGCCGTGCGTGTGACAGATACCATCTATTCACTTGAGTTGTTTCATGGCCCTACATTGGCATTCAAGGATGTGGGTGCCCGCTTTATGGCCCGTCTGCTTGGTTACTTCATCCGTCAGGAAGGGCAGGAGCAGGTAAATGTCTTAGTTGCAACCTCGGGTGATACGGGTAGTGCCGTGGCCAATGGCTTCTTGGGTGTAGAAGGCATCCATGTGTATGTGCTCTATCCCAAAGGTAAGGTCAGCGAAATTCAGGAAAAACAGTTTACCACTCTTGGACAAAACATTACCGCCATCGAGGTCGATGGCGTGTTCGACGACTGTCAGGCGCTGGTGAAAAATGCCTTTATGGACAAGGAACTGAATGCCCACATGAAACTGACTTCGGCCAATTCCATCAATGTGGCCCGTTTCTTGCCGCAGGCATTCTATTATTTCTATGCTTATGCCCAGTTGAAGAAGTTGGGCAAGGCCGACCAGTTGGTTGTCTGTGTGCCCAGTGGAAACTTTGGAAATATCACTGCCGGTCTCTTCGGCAAGCACATGGGATTGCCCGTGAAGCGCTTCATTGCAGCCAACAATCGCAACGACATTTTCTACAACTATCTGCAGACGGGAGTCTATTCGCCCAAACCTTCTGTGGCTACCATTGCCAATGCTATGGATGTGGGAGATCCCAGTAATTTTGCCCGTGTCGTTGAACTGTATGGCAACAGTCATGCCGCCATTAAGGCTGAGATTAGTGGTACGACCTACACCGACGAGCAGATTCGTGAGACAGTAAAACAAACATATACAGAGACAGGTTATTTGCTCGATCCGCATGGCGCATGCGGCTATCGTGCCTTGGCCGAAGGATTGCAACCCGGTGAAGTGGGTGTATTCCTCGAGACGGCCCATCCCGCCAAGTTCCTTGATACCGTAGAGGGCATCATTGGCGACAAGGTGGAGATTCCCGCCAAGTTGCAGGCCTTCATGCAGGGCACTAAGCAAAGTGTTCCTATGAGCAAGGAGTTTGCCGACTTCAAACAGTATCTGTTAGGACAATAATAAATGGGGAAAATGCAGCCCGCTGCATCGTCAGTCGTAGCGGGCTGGGACTACAAATACAGCGGGCTGCGTGTTCAATCGCAGCCCGCTGTGTTTTTGAGGGTATGTTTCTACTTTCATTCCCGCTCTATTTTGCGGATAGCTCCAGTGGCGGCATCAAACGTAACTTTTGTTGTGGCATTTTTGTTGAAAAGGTCAGTAGCCAAAACATCTGTATATCCCAATTGGGCAACGGGTATTTCTTCATCGAAAAGGATTTCGTTGTTCCGATAAACCTTCAGTAAAGCTCTTCCCGGGATGTTATAAACGACCCCTTGTGGTCGTTTGGCTTTCTTGTTAGCTCTTTCATCCGGTTGGGGCAGGTTTGTCAGATTGGTCAGGTCGTAATAGATTGGTGCTCCGCTCAAATCATCTGCTGCAACAATTCCCAACTTTCTTGAAAATCGGAAAAGGATTTGCCTGGCAGTGTCCTCACCGTTAGGCAGCAGACGGATGGAGATTATTTTCTGTTCCCTCGTAATATTCCCTTTGAACATCGAGGTCAGCGCTTCGTCTTGTGCATTCAATGATTGTAGGATGAGTTTCAATGCTTCACCGTCCTTGGGCATATTGTCAGCTTGTCCGCGTGTGATGGCATTCCGGCTATCGCGTATGTTATAAATCTCTTTAGCGACCAATTCTGCCATTTTTGCGGTGGAGGTGGCAGATAGGATTTCTTCTCCTAATAGGTCTTTCGGGTTGATGCATGATGCCTGCTGAGGCATTTCTGGTGCAGTAACAGGAGTCGGTTGCTCCTTTTCTTTGTTGATGGATAGCAGTAAACCATCTTCCGACAGTTCTACAAGTGGAGCCACACTTTTGTCTTTCAGTTTAATCGTGTATCCTTTGTCCGGGTCGATAATGCCTACAGGTCTGATGTCGATACTCTTTATTTCCCAATAAGTATCGGGGATATCAGAAATTCCTTGTAATCTCAGGTATTTGTTGGCATAATGACAAAAATCTCCTGGTGTGTAAGTTACTTTCTCTGTTTTAATAGTGATGTCTATAGCCGTTTGAGGTAGGAAATAGGTAACGCCCTCTGCATGGATGCCGGGGGTATATTCGCTCACCTCTGTTTGTGCATTAGCCGTCAGGCCGATGGCTATTCCGATGGTTAAAAGTAATTTTTTCATTTCTAATATAATCGTTCCAGACTTTTTATGGGCTTGAGCATTATTCTCAATTACACTTCTGTTCCTTGCTGCTGCAAAGATACTGATTCTTTTCTAATTTGCTCCATGCCAAAGGCAGTTTCTCGATGATGTCGCTGGCTATCATGCCATTTTCTCCTTTTTGTTCAGCAGCGATGTCTCCCGCTACTCCGTGCAGATAAGTACCTATCAAAGCGGCTTTGGCAGGAGGGTATCCCTGAGCCAGCAGGGCGAGCAATATTCCAGTGAGGACATCTCCGCTTCCTCCTGTAGCCATACCCGGATTACCGGTAGGGTTGAAGTGGTATTCGCCTGTAGGTGTGATGACACAGCTCCATGCTCCCTTCAATATGATGTAAACTTGCCATTGTGTAGCCAATTCGCAGGCATGAATCAGACGTTCGTAACTACCGGAGCAGTGTCCGACCAATCTCTCCAATTCTTTGGGGTGTGGTGTGAGGATGCTCTCTTTGGGAATGAGGGATAGCCAGCTTTTGTTGGATGCCAAAATGTTAAGGGCATCAGCGTCAAGCACAATTGGGCATTCAGTCGCATTCAATTGTTCCTGAAGTGCCATAGTTGTTTCTGTGCGTTGTCCTAATCCGGGACCGATGGCAATAGCTGTATAGGAGTCGGGGGATATTGGAGTAGAGAAGCAATGCTCATGGTCATCGTGTTGCACCATAGCTTCAGGAATAGCTGTTTGCAGTATGTCGTTGTTACACTGTGGGGCATGTATGGTCAGTCGTCCGACCCCGCTACGCATACAAGCTCTGGCCGCCAGTATGGATGCACCGGCCATTCCGTGGCATCCGGCAATGAGTAAGGCATGTCCATAATTTCCCTTGTGTGAGAACTCCTTCCGTATTTTCATCAGCGGTTGTATTTGTCTGATTTGGGTGATATGGTAAGGTGTGTCGGCATCCCTGATGCCTTGTTGGCTCAAACCTATATCAAGGCAAAACCATTCGCCAATGTATTTTTGGTTTTCTGCAAAAAGGAATGAAAGCTTGGGCATCTGTAAAGTCAGGGTAAAGTTGGCCTGGATGATATGTGAAGGGTTGTTGTAAGTATTGTCTTCTCCCATCAGACCAGAGGGAATATCAATGGAAACGACAGTGGCCGGTGAAGCGTTGATGTATTTTACTACATGGGCAAATCCTCCATCAAGTGGTTTGTTCAGTCCGGAACCGAACAAACCGTCAATCACCACATCCGTCCGATAGAGGGTCGGAGGGGCAAAGTGCGTAGTCACTTCGGAGAACGATACATTCTGGCAATCGAACAGGCGCTCGGCATTGGTCTGACAATCAGCGCTCAGGTTTCCTTTCGGGTTGAATAGCCATACTTCAACATGATGTCCTCTGTTGGAAAGCATACGTGCGACAGCCATCGCATCACCACCGTTATTTCCCGGACCGGCAAAAACCTTGAAGTCGCGTGGTTCTTTGAATAGTTGGCATATTGCATTGGAAAGTGCTTCAGCAGCCCTTTCCATCAACGCTTCAGAAGAACTGTTTTCCTCCTCTATTGTGCGCTTATCTAACTCCTTTATTTGTGATGTTGTCAGTATTTTCATAATTTCTTCAGCTATTTGGATGTAAAAGTAACTATTTTTTTGGAATTTCTGAAGGAAAAATGGTAAATTTGTGCCAAATTTCTATCCAATATCGTATTTGTTACGGTTTGGAGACTACTTTTTGAGGAGGAATATAATATAAAACGAAAACGAATATGTTGAACATTGTTATTTTTGGTGCACCAGGTTCGGGTAAAGGAACTCAGAGTGCACGTATTGTAGAAAAGTTTGGAATCAATCACATCTCAACAGGAGATGTCCTTCGTGCAGAAATAAAGAATGGTACGGATTTGGGAAAGACCGCCAAGGGATATATCGATCAGGGACAACTTATTCCTGATGTCCTGATGATTGACATATTGGCCAGTGTCTTGGACTCGTTCAAGGAGAGCAAGGGAGTGATATTTGATGGCTTTCCCCGTACGATAGCACAGGCTGAAGCCTTAAAACAGATGTTGGCTGAGCGCGGACAGCAGGTTTCAATCATGCTTGATCTCGAAGTGCCGGAGGACGAATTGATGACCCGCCTCATAAAGCGTGGTCAGGAAAGCGGGCGTGCTGATGATAATGCAGAAACCATTAAAAAGCGTCTTGTCGTATATCACTCACAGACGGCTCCTCTCATTGATTGGTACAAGGCCGAGGGACAATATTGCCACATTAACGGTCTGGGTACGATGGAAGGGATCTTTAACGAAATTGCTGGAGCGATAGAAAAATTGTAATAAGTGGTGAGACTGTATGGCAGAAAGTAATTTTGTCGATTACGTGAAGATATACTGCCGCTCGGGAAAAGGCGGTCGGGGTTCCATGCACATGCATCGGGCCAAATATGTGCCCAATGGAGGACCTGATGGAGGTGATGGCGGACGCGGAGGTGACGTTATTCTTCGCGGCAATCGTAACTATTGGACGCTGCTTCATCTTAAATTCGATCGTCATGCCTTTGCCGGTCATGGAGGAAATGGCTCCAAATGCAAGAGTTATGGAAAGGATGGTGAGGATAAAATCATAGATGTGCCTTGTGGAACTGTTGTCTATAACGCTGAGACAGGTGAATATATCTGTGATGTCACAGCACACGAGCAGGAAGTGGTGCTCCTCAAAGGCGGTCGGGGCGGATTGGGTAATTGGCGTTTTCGTACAGCCACCCGTCAGGCTCCGCGTTTTGCCCAACCGGGCGAACCAATGCAAGAACTGACTGTCATTATGGAATTGAAACTGTTGGCAGATGTCGGGTTGGTAGGCTTCCCTAATGCAGGAAAGTCCACGCTGCTTTCCGCTGTGTCGTCGGCCAGGCCAAAAATAGCCAACTATCCTTTCACTACATTAGAGCCTAATTTGGGTATTGTTTCCTATCGTGAAGGGAAATCTTTTGTAATGGCGGATATACCGGGGATTATCGAAGGTGCCAGCGAAGGCAAAGGCTTGGGACTTAGATTCTTGCGGCATATCGAACGTAACTCCTTGTTGCTGTTTATGGTTCCGGGGGATACGGACGACATTCGTCACGAGTACGAAGTGTTGCTCAATGAATTGGCTACATTTAATCCTGAAATGATGGATAAGCAGCGCATACTTGCTGTCACAAAGTGTGATATGCTTGACGAGGAACTGATTGCCATGCTGGAAGAAACTCTCCCCGATGATGTGCCTCATGTGTTTATCTCTTCACTGACAGGGCAGGGCATATCCCAACTGAAGGATCTGCTTTGGGCCGCTCTTAACAGCGAGAGTAATAAGTTGGCGGCAGTTATCCATGACGATACATTGGTGCATCGGCCTAAGGATATGAACCGTTTGCAGCAGGAATTGAAGGATATGGGTGAAGACATGGAGATAGAGTTTGTGGATGATTGGGAGGAAGAGGAAGAAGAGTACGAGGTATTGGAAGACTTTGAATACGAAGACGAAGCATGATGATTTCTCCCTTAAAAGCATAGCATACGAATGTGAGTTATATCCGTTATCATTTCCCAAAAGAAATTAGCGCGTTCAGCACCTGTCGCGATGGTGGGGTAGGTTCGGGAACCTATGCAACATTCAATTGTACTCATTATTGTGGAGACAACGAGGCGGATGTGCTTGTCAATCGCAGCAGGTTATGTACTGATTGGCATATAGCTCCCGACCGCCTCTTTATTCCCCGTCAGGTGCATGGTACACTTGTGGCCGAAATTAGTGAAGAGTTTCTCGCACTTCCGATGGAGCAGCAGCAGGTCCGTCTTGATGGTGTGGATGCTTTGATTACCCGTATGCCTCATTGTTGCATCGCAGTTTCGACGGCAGATTGCATCCCCATCCTATTATATGATGCGCACGCGCGCGCGATTGCTGCCGTTCATGCTGGTTGGCGGGGCACGGTTGCGCGTATCCTTACACTTACTTTGCGGGAAATGAGTGTACGGTATGGTGTGCGTGCAGAAAATTTGGTGGCTGTCATAGGCCCAGGCATATCTCTTGATGCTTTTGAAGTGGGGGACGAGGTGTTTCATGCTTTTCATGAGGCAGGTTTTCCCATGGAGAGGATTGCTTGCCGAAAAAAGAAATGGCATATCGATCTTTGGGAAGCCAATCGTTTGCAGTTACTGGAAGCTGGAGTATCCGAGTCACGGATTGAAGTCGCCGGCATCTGCACCTATGACAGGTACGAACGCTTTTTCTCCGCTCGGCGGTTGGGCATCAATTCGGGGCGTATCCTTACTGGTATTATGCGGACAGAATAACTAAAAATCAAACAAAATCAAAACTGAATTATGGACGACATATCAAAAACTATTTTGCAAGGAATAACCTTTAGAGGAGCCCCCTCGTCAGGAAAAGGAGAGAAAAAGGTTAAGACAAAAGCCAAAAAGAAGGCTTACATTACTGGTGCTCACGGTTCGGGTGCTGCAAAAATGAAAGCAGAGTATCGCAGACAACGGGCTAACAGACATAAATAACGAATTTTAGGACATTGGATAAAGGACTTTTAACATCTGAGGATAAAAAAAGTCCTGATTTATTTTTTTGTTAAAGGAAAAGTCCTACCTTTGCACTGTCAAAAGAAAACGGAATGTGGTGAAAAAGTTTTCTTCCATTCCAAATGTCTAACTAAAAAAAGTATTATTATGAAGAAGATTTTTTTGACTTTGATGGTGATGGTTGCTGCTGTTGCAGCGAATGCACAAGTGTGGGTTGGTGGTTCTTTGGGATTCTGGAGCAACGGTGATGCAGAAGGAAATGATACCAAGACCCAGTTTACTATTGCTCCCGAGGTAGGGTACGACCTCTCTGAAGATTGGTCTATTGCTATCGGTTTGGGTTATGGCATGCAGAAGCCAGATCAGGGCGAAGATCTGACTACGCTGACAGTGAATCCTTATGCCCGTTACAATTTTGTGAAGGCTGGTGCTTTGAAGCTGTTCTTGGATGGTGGTTTCGAAGTAGGTAGTATCGACGATGGCAATGATAGCTATACCGCTTGGAATGTAGGTATAAAGCCCGGTGTTGCTTATTCTCTGAACGAGAAATTCAGTCTCGTGGCTCATTTTGGTTTCCTTGGCTATCAAGATTGTGACGACGAAATTTCAGAAGCTGTCCAGAAAGGTTTTGGTTTTGATTTTTCAAACAACCTTACTTTCGGATTCTACTACGCTTTCTAAAGAGAGAATATTTCTTTGAAGAATATAAGAGGGGATGCACCGATGGGGCCTCCCCTTTTTCTTTATAGTGCTTTTGCCTCATCCGCAGTTGGTCAAAAAAAGGAGAGCACTTACTTTATCAACGGAGTATATATGACTTTGCCAATTAAGATATATTAAATGGCAGATGGAGTGTCTTTCCCATAAAAAATGAAAATCTTTTCTGCATGAAGAAAACTTCCTTCCTTCTGATAGTGTGATATTAAAATAAAATATTTAAATTTGCCATCGAAACCAATAATATCAAAAGAATGGCAAAATTCAAACGTATTCTCCTAAAACTGAGCGGTGAAAGCCTGATGGGAGAGAAAAAATATGGTATAGACGAGAAGCGATTGGGCGAGTATGCCCAGCAGATAAAGGAAATTCATGATATGGGTGTGCAGATAGGTATCGTTATCGGTGGAGGTAACATCTTTCGTGGATTGAGTGGCGCTTCAAAAGGTTTTGACCGTGTGAAAGGTGACCAGATGGGAATGTTGGCTACGGTTATCAACAGTCTGGGACTTAGTTCAGCTCTTGGAGCCATCGGGGTCAAAGCACGTGTGCTCACTGCCGTGCGTATGGAACCCATCGGTGAGTTCTATAGCAAATGGAAGGCTATCGAGGCTATGGAGCAGGGTGAAGTTGTCATCATGTCAGCCGGGACAGGCAATCCTTTCTTTACCACAGATACAGGCTCTTCCTTGCGGGGGATTGAGATTGAAGCCGAAGTGATGCTGAAGGGTACCCGTGTGGATGGTATCTACACGGCCGATCCGGAAAAAGACCCTACTGCCACAAAATTCACCGATATCACCTACGATGAGGTGTTGGCGCGCAACCTGCGTGTAATGGATCTTACGGCTACTTGCATGTGTAAGGAAAACAACCTGCCCATCTATGTCTTCAACATGGATATTGTAGGCAACCTCCGCAAAGTAATGGAAGGCGAAGAGATAGGTACTCTTGTACACAATTAAAAGAATTCATAAACTAAAATTCATAAACAAATGATAGACGTAAACGTATGCCTTAACGAGGCTGAGGAAAAGATGGATATGGCCATCATGTACCTCGACGAATCATTGGCACACATCCGTGCCGGAAAAGCGAATGTGCGTATTCTCGACGGAATTCGTGTTGACTCTTATGGAAGCATGGTTCCACTAAACAATGTGGCGGCCATCACTACTCCTGATGCCCGTACCATTGCCATCAAACCTTGGGATAAGTCGATGTTCCGTATCATTGAAAAAGCGATAATTGACAGCGATTTGGGTATTATGCCAGACAATAATGGAGAAATTATCCGTTTAGGTATTCCGCCCCTTACGGAGGATCGTCGTAAACAGTTGGCCAAACAGTGTGGAAAAGAGGCCGAAACAGCCAAGATAAGTGTGCGTAACGCCCGCCGTGATGCCATTGATGCACTGAAGAAAGGAATCAAGGACGGCCTTGCTGAGGATGCTGAGAAAGATGCCGAAGCAAAAGTGCAGAAACTTCACGACAAGTTTATCAAGAAAGTGGATGATATGCTTGCCGATAAGGAGAAGGAAATCATGACTGTGTAAATGAATGAAGAATAAAAAAAATGCCGATGGTCTCTTGTCTTTCCGGTGGTAGTAAAGAAAGACAAGAGACTTTCTGTAATAGTATTATGTCCGGACTTGTCATCAAGAATACAGGCAGTTGGTACACTGTAAGCACAGACGATGGCCGACTGATAGAGTGTAAAATCAAAGGGAATTTTCGTTTGAAGGGGATACGCAGTACCAATCCGGTGGCTGTGGGCGATCGGGTGCAGATTGCTGTCAATAAGGAAGGTACTGCCTTTATCACAGAGATTGAGGATCGTCGGAACTACATTATCCGCAAGGCCAGCAATCTCTCGAAGCAGTCGCACATCTTGGCAGCTAACCTCGATCAATGTCTGTTGGTGGTGACAGTGAATTATCCGGAAACTTCCACAACCTTTATCGATCGTTTCTTGGCTTCGGCAGAAGCTTATCGTATTCCCGTAAAATTGGTTTTCAATAAAGTCGACTGTTATGATGAGGATGACTCCCGTTATTTGGATGGTTTGGTCCACCTCTATACCACTATCGGCTATCCCTGTTTTAAAGTGTCGGCTCTGACAGGCGAGGGGATAGAGGAGATACGCACGGCCCTGCGTGGACAGATAACTCTTTTTTCAGGAAATTCAGGTGTAGGTAAATCCACTCTGATAAATGCATTGATGCCCCATCTGAAAGTGCGGACAGGTGAAATATCCAATGCCCACAACAAGGGTATGCACACCACCACGTTTTCCGAGATGTACCCTATACCGGAGTCCGATGGCTATATCATTGACACACCGGGCATTAAGGGCTTCGGCACTTTTGATATGGAAGAAGAAGAGGTCGGACACTACTTTAAGGAGATATTTGAATGTTCAGCCGGATGCCGTTACAGCGACTGCACCCACACGCACGAGCCCGGTTGTGCTGTGCGTCGTGCGGTGGATGAGCATCTTATCAGTGAAAGCCGTTACTCCTCTTATCTCAGTATGTTAGAGGACAAGAACGAAGAGAAGTACCGGCAGGGATATTAGTAGAGAGCTTATCTGAAGTATTTGCCTATGACAGGCAATTGTTTCAACGGAAAATCTTTTTTGATGGTGTAGCTGATGAAGACAGCCATAAGCAGTGTGTTGATTCCCAATCGGCTCCATATGTTCCAATTCTGTGGAACGAGGGTCGAGGAAAAATAGAGCACTATGGCCAGTGTGGCATAGCAGGCTATGCTGCGGAGGTCGTATCGGATGGGGTACTTCCGTTGGCCTACAGCATAGGAGAGGGCCATGCAGATGCCGTATCCTGCAACACCGGCCCATGCGCAGGCCATATAGCCATAAGTGGGTACCAATAGGATGTTGAGCAATACAATGATGCAGCATCCGGCAAAGGAGAACCAGGCACCCCAATGGGTCTGGTCTGTAAGTTTATACCAGAATGAGAGGTTGAAGTAAATGCCCATAAAGATTTCAGCAGTCATCACAATGGGTACCACACGCAATCCCTCCCAATAGGTTGGCGCAATGATGTAGCGCAGCAAGTCCATATAGAACATCACAGCCAAGAAAGCCATCAGTGCAAAGATGATGAAGTATTTCATTCCCAAAGCATAAGTGTTTTTGTTGTCGCGGTCGTTAGTCTGGCTGAAGACGAACGGCTCGTAGGCATAGCGGAAAGCCTGTATCAGCATGGCCATAATCATTGCTATCTTGCTACAAGCTCCGTATATGCCCAATTGGGTGCTGGCTTCGGTGGCACTGCCTTTATAGACGAAGGGGAAGATGATTTTGTCTGCTGTCTGGTTCAGTATCCCTGCCAGTCCTAAGAGGAGGATGGGCAGAGAGTAGGAGAGAATCTGTCGCCACAGTTTCCTGTCAAAAACGTATCGGAATCCCGTCAGCTCCGGCCAAAAGAATACAGTAATGGAGGCTGTACAGACCAAATTGATGCCGAACGCATAGCCTACACCTACATCGGGTTGGTAGAAACTGCTGATCCATTCGGGATGGCTTTTGTAGATGGCTGGCAATGCTACAAAATAGAGCAGGTTCAGACCGATGTTCATGATGATGAAGAGCAGTTTCAGGGTGGCAAACTTCATGGCCCGTTTTTGGTAGCGTAGCCAGGCAAAGGGGATGCTTTGGAAAGCGTCCAATGCGACTACGGCAGCCATGATGCCGACGTATTCAGGATGGTTGGCATATCCCAAGAGTGTTGCAATCGGATTCAGACAGGCCAATACGAGCAACAGAAAAAGTGTAGAACTGGCACCGATAGAGATGAGTATGGTGCTATAGACCCGTGTGGGATTTTCTTCTTGTTTGTTGATGAAGCGGAAGAACCCGGTTTCCATTCCATAGGTGAGAATCACCATCAGGAAAGCTGTGATGGCATAGATATTGGTGATGACCCCATACCCACCGGATGCGGCACTCAGTACATTGGTGTACAGTGGAACGAGCAGGTAGTTCAGAAAGCGTCCGATGATGCTGCTCATTCCGTAGATGGCCGTTTCTTTGGCCAACGATTTCAGATTTGCCATAGATGTCTTAGATATTCTGCCTTAGAATAATGAATTCATGCCGTTGTCTTCCCTGAAAGGAGTTTTCCCCAAGTGCCTGTAGGCCAATTCTGTCACTTCACGTCCTCGCGGAGTACGCTTGATGAATCCCTCTTTGATAAGGAACGGCTCATAGACCTCTTCCACTGTGCCGGAATCTTCACCGATGGCGGTGGCAATGGTGCTTACCCCTACAGGCCCTCCTTTGAACTTCTCGATGATGGTGAGCAGGATTTTGTTGTCTATTTCGTCCAATCCATGGCGGTCAATGTTCAGAGCCTCCAATGCATAACGTGCAATCTCCAAATCAATACGCCCACTGCCTTTCACCTGAGCGAAGTCGCGCACTCGTCGGAGTAGGGCATTGGCTATACGCGGTGTTCCTCGGCTTCGTCGTGCAATCTCCATGGCTGCATTGACATCACATGGCACATGCAGGATAGAGGCCGACCGCAGGATGATGCGTGTCAGTACTTCTGCATCGTAATATTCTAAGTGAAGATTGATACCGAAACGTGCCCGAAGAGGAGCTGTCAGCAGTCCGCTTCGGGTAGTGGCTCCCACAAGGGTGAAGGGGTTCAGCCCTATTTGTATGCTTCGTGCCGATGGACCTTTGTCTATCATGATGTCTATTCGATAATCCTCCATGGCAGAGTAGAGGTACTCCTCCACAATGGGTGAGAGCCGGTGTATCTCATCAATAAACAGTACATCGTTTGGTTCCAAAGAAGTCAACAGTCCGGCCAAGTCTCCCGGTTTGTCGAGTACAGGGCCTGATGTGATTTTGAATCCCACCCCCAGTTCGGTTGCTATGATTTGGCTGAGGGTTGTTTTTCCCAGTCCGGGAGGACCATGTAGCAATGTATGGTCAAGTGGTTCTCCCCGCAACCGTGCAGCCTGTACGAAGATGCTCAGATTCTCCACCACTTTGTTTTGTCCGCTGAAATCTTGAAAATTCAACGGGCGTAATACGTTCTCAAACTCCTTCTCTTTGTTTGGGAACTGCTCCTCCCTGATATTGAAATTTTCATCCATAGTTTCATTTCTTAAAAAAGATGCTCCAAAGTTAGGAAAAGTTCTTCATGTAGCGTTACTTTTCTCAAAAAAACTCTTCATTAGTCCCCGTAAAATGATTGAATCGGATGTGATTTTGTAAAAAAAAGCGTTGTAAAATGCAAACATAATCATAATAATGTAAGAAAATGAGTATAACAATTGGTAAAAAGAAACTGAAAAATGCCCGTTGCTCTTTGTTTCTGGACATAAGTTTGGGCGGGAAACGTTGGAAAGAGTATCTCGGTATTCATTTGGACAATCCGACGAATGCAGAAATCAGGCGTGTAAATAAGCAGCGGATGAAGTTGGCTGATGATTTGCGATTACAAAGAGAACGTCAGTTGCTTGGAGCAGGATTTTCGTCTTTATCTTCAGATAAACGTGCTCCTTTTGTCGATTTTCTTGAAGTTTTTGCCGGATTTTTGTCCGATTATAGGCGGAAAGACATTAAAATTGTAAATGCAGTGGGGAATTATCTTCATCGTTTTGTGGGGAAGAAGAAACTGCCAATTTCATTGGTGGACAAAAAATTCTGCGAAGAGTTCTTCCTCTATCTTCAGCTACACTTGCATGGCAATACACCTGTGGGTTATTTCAAAAAACTCAAAATGTGTTTGGAACGGTGTGTGGATGATGGCCTGATCATGTCCAATCCGGCTCGTGGCATTCGATTGGTATATTCTGACGAACTGGTGAAGGATATCCTTAGTGCCGATGAAATACAGCGGTTGGCCGATACTTCATTGGCTGATACAGAGGTGAAACGTGCTTTTTTGTTTGCATGCCACACCGGACTTCGTTGGTGCGATATCTGTACTTTGAAGTATAAATCTGTTGATTATCAGCGTCAGATTGTCACCATTCGTCAGCAAAAGGTAATGTCACATTCTTCAAAAGCTGTACTGCATCTTAATCTGAATACCACTGCAGTCAATCTCCTTCTTCTTCGTTCTGGAGGACCTGATGATTTGGTGTTTTCCCTTCCTTCCTATTCTTACACTCGTCGGGTGTTGCATCATTGGACGAAGGCTGCAGGCATCAACAAGCACATCACATTCCATTGTGCTCGTCATTCCTTCGTTACCAACATCATGTTAGGTGGAGCCAACATCAAGACGGCCTCTTTGTTGGCTGGTCACTCTACCATCAGGCATACGGAAAAGTATGTTCATGTCATAGATGAACTCAAGCAGAAGGCTGTGAATAGCCTGCCGGAAACAATCTTGACTTTTGATTAACCATTTTTGTATAAAAAAAAGAGGGATATTTTTCTAAAGTGTTCCTCTTCTTCCTTTCTTTGATGTCCCTTTATCGTCCCTTCGAAATAGAACGCCTGTTTGCAAGTGCTTGCTACTTAAATGTTTGCTTCGATTAATGAAATAGTCGGCACGAATACTACCTACCTCTCAGGTGCGGTAAACAGCCATTTCGGATGCAACCTCAAGACACTGGTGAACCGCTACCGCATCGAGTATGCCAAACGGTTGCTCAGGCAGCGCACGCACGACATTAAGGAGATTCCCC
>JAFTNZ010000018.1 GCA_017451645.1 Bacteroidaceae bacterium
TAAATTTCCAATTATTGTTGCAACTTTCAAATAATAGATTTATCTTTGTATTCGATTAAGAAACTATTCGATTATGAAAGAGTACAGACCGATAGAATCAGAACCACTTGTTGCAGCAGAACCTGTAGTGACTTATGGCAGACAGGACACGTTTCCGCAGAGTAGAAATGTGCCCGTAGAACCATGCACTTTTACATTGGATGAAATGAAGCAGGAATTGACTCTTTCTGAAGCAGATTACATGGTTGGTCGGGTATATACTGTAACAGAATTGCGCAAACGCCACACTTTATGAAACTTGTTTGGACTGAACGTGCGCTGAAACATTTAGATAAGATATATGCTCACCATCTGTCCTTGACATACAGTGAACGTGCGGCTTCTTTATTGTACAACCATATTCTTGATGAATCAGAACGTTTGTTGATATTTCCTTTGTTGGGCATTGTCGAATCAAACCTATGTAAAGCCAACATAGAATACCGTTCCTTGGTGGTGTACGGAGGTCGGTTTAAATTAATTTATTTCATTGATAACGAAAATATCGTAATCGCAGCGATATGGAATTGTCGCATGAATCCTGATTCCATGCCAGACATTATTGCATAAAAGTTTATTCTATTAACAATCCCAACACTTTTGAACTCTTCCTTTAGAGGGGCATTGATGCGTCTCTATCTTGGGGGGATGTCAAAATTGGACACTTACAAGGCACTGAAAAAAGTGCCTAATAACGGTGGTATGCCTCAAATTGAGTACTTACAACATCCACAACCAATCACCATGATAACCATCTCCGACACCCATTTCAAGTCCGACATTGCATTGGCAGACATACTTGCCGTGAAGACAAAAGCCGACATACTAAAAATCTGCGATAAGCTGGACTTGTATGTCAGTCCGAACTTGAAGAAAGACGAGACAGCCCGTCGGGCTGCACAGGAAATACAGCATCATCCAATCCATGTATTGAGCCAATTATGCAAGTCCGAACTCCAACTTCTCGACAAATTCGTGAAAGCAGGAGCGAACCAATATATCGTTGTAAAACAACGCAAAACACTCTACAAACTTCAAAAGTTTGCTATGGTGCTGACTTACGAAGACTATGAAAGAAACGAATGGCATCTCCTGATGCCTGATTGTGTCCGTGAATCATTGGCAACCAGTTATCATGCCTATTTACAGATGGCAGAAAAGGGAGTAAAATTTCCTTCGCCCAAAGAATTGCGGGCGATAGCATTCATGCAACATCTGATGGATGACAAGGAATAGAAAGGCGGCACATAGGGGGATATCAAAATTAGACACTTACATGTGGAACATAAAATTTTACATTAAATAAATAACGATGGGAAGAAAAACAACAAGCGAAATGACTATTTTAGCACGTGCCGGTGCAAGTTTAAGTATAGATGCAAGTGAAAAAACAACAAGTGAAATAATTTCTATAGCTCGTTCGATACAAGATAAACGTATTCTAATTGTAAGAAATGCCAACGTCAAGACAACATCAGAATTAAATCTGATAGCACAAAATGCGAGCAATATATTATTGGAATTATGAATAGGCTAATCAAAACAATAGCATTTATTATATATATTGCTATAATTGTTTATTTCCTCTTTTATTTTTTGGGTTTCTTACCACCAAGTTTGCAGACAACTAATGCCATTGGATTCGTTGGTTCAATAGCTTCTATAGTTGGGTTGCTTCAATTTTTTGTAAAGGTCGATGTATCTGATATGAATGTAGATGCTCTGAAAAACTTAACTTCAGCCGTTGAAGAAATCCACAAGAAAGAGCGTGAGCTGAAAGATAAGACAAATATTATCCGTGACTTGGAAATTAAAAAAGAAAACCTTGAAGTACTGATACAAAAAGCCGGTTTAAGTCTCTTTTATAAGCATGAAACGGAACGATACACGGAAAAACTGCAAGATTATTTACAGAGTCATAAAGAGATTCAGGATATAATCCAACAATTATTGAATTATAGAAAACTATCCGTTGAACTTGGAAATGAAATAGAGCAAGATGAATCCATTAAAGAAACTATTGATTTATTGAATAAATATCAAAAGCAGAATCAGCGTGGATTGTTCTTTTCGTTTGATGGAATCACCCCTGTCTTTTCCATAAAATTATAAATTAATCCTCCCTCTGTCAATCCATCGATGTAGATAGCAATGTTTTAGGTACTTAGAAACTGTGTCCTTTATACGATTCTTTTGAATGTAGGTCTGACAGAGAAGCACATTGAAATAATAATCCAATAATAATGAAAGAACTAAAAATTATCATAGCTGGAGCTGAAATAAAGACAGTCAATAGAGGCTGCACGGCATTGAGTATTTCTACTATGTATCTTTTGGATGAACTTTTGTCGAGAAAAAAAATCTCGTATAAGCTTTATCTCCCCAACAGCGGTTTTGCTGACAATGAATGTCGGACGTATAAAATTGGAGAGAAAGAGATTGTTTTTTACCCATGGAAATACCCTATTTCAGATTTGAAAGAGTTTTTAAAGGCGATATATAAAAGACAGAATCCTCTTAAGTATAAGAAAATTTATAAGGATGCAGATTTTATATTAGATTTAGGTTTAGGAGATTCCTTTGCTGACATTTATGGAGAAGCGCGATTTAACAAAATAGACAAGATTCATGTCTTAGCACGTAAATACAGAAGGCCTTATTGCATTCTGCCACAAACAATAGGACCTTTTTCTGATAATAAGATTAAGGATTTGGCAGACAGAAGTATTTCTCATGCAAGTATAGTAATGGCAAGAGATAAGCAAAGCCTTGATTATGTACTTCAAAATGTGCCTGAGCAGAAAAATATAGCAGAATATATAGATGTTGCTTTTTTTATGCCATATAAGAAAGAAAAGATTTCTCATGACATGGTAAATGTAGGAATAAGTATTTCTGATCTTCTTTGGCGGGGTGGATATACAGGCCATAATGAATTTGGACTGTTGGATGATTATCAGAAAGTGATTCGTCATATAATTCACTTTTTCTTGAAAAAAGAGAATGTTAGATTACATTTGGTTGGACATGTCGTGAATGGTGAACGATGGAGTGAAAATGATTATGCGTTATGTTATGATTTAAGTAAAGAATACAATGATTCACGTATTGTTTGTGCTCCCTATTTTTTAGGGCCAATAGAAGCTAAAAATTATGTTGCAGGATTAGACTTTTTTATGGGAGCACGTATGCATGCTACTATTGCTGCATTTTCATCAGGTGTTCCTGTGGTGCCAATGGCCTATAGTCGCAAATTTAACGGACTTTTTGAAGGCACCCTTCAGTATCCGTACATGATTGACATGAAAGTCGATACGATTGAGACGATGATTTCCAAGATAGATGAGAGCTTTTCTAATCGTGGTGAATTGAAAGAGATTATAGATAACAGAATGTCCACAATCGTTGAAGAACGTCGCAAACTGCTGATTAAAAATTTAAAGATTTTTTTTAATATATGACAAATTTGTTCAAGACTTTAAAAAGAAAAATGCATTACTTGAAGAATGCAATAAAACTGTTTTCCTATTTTTTTTCGGATTACATATTTTATTTACGTCATAATATAGACAGTAAATGTGGTAAGGATTGTCAGTCTGCTAAGATTATGTTACTGATGCATCAGTTAGAAAAAGGTATGTCCTTTACAGAGTCCAAAAGAGAATTTGGAGCTGAAAAATCACAGCAATTAGTCGCTGAGATACGTAAATATATAGAGCGATATGGCATAAACGATGTCTGTCGTGTAGCTATTAATGTTTTGAACGAATTTTTATCAAAAGAAAATTCCACTCGAAATGAAGATATAAGGACTCATATTGAGATGCTTTGCAAAGAATATGCTTATGTAATCAAATCTGATTTTGCTGGAGTGAAGTTAGTCTCTACTCCTCCTATTTTTAATTATGAAGCTATAGAGGATTTTTTTGCGTCGCGTTCAAGTGTTCGTGAATTTTCTGATAAACCCATTACAGATAAAGAATTAGAAGCTGCCATACAAATAGCATCGTATACACCTACTGCATGCAACAGACAGACTGCTCGGTTGTATCATTTTAACACAAAACCTATGATAAAAAAAATGGTAGACAACCAATTAGGACCACAAGGATGGTGTTATAATGCCACATCATGTTTTGTTATTACAGTTAATCAATGTTATTTCGGGGGTGGATATGAGCGCCATCAAGCATTAATAGATGGAGGCTTATATGCGATGAATTTTGTTTGGGGATTGCATCTGAACCATATTGCTACTTGTTTCAAGATGTTTGTTCGTGAACCTAAAAGAGAAAAAGAATTTAAGAGAATAGCAAATATACCCAAGAACGAAATACCTGTTGTTCTTGTTCTTGCAGGGCATTACAAATCTACTCCTGTAATTTCTCCAAAATCAGTCAGAATTAATTTTGTGAGCAGTGCTATCTAACCATTCAGAAGAAAAATTGTAAATGGGAAGCAGTCAGAAAATTGCCAAAGGAATGTTTTGGACCACTTTGGTCAATCTGGTGAACGGACTTTACGGATTCATTTCCGTGCCTATTTTATTGGCTTATTTCGGTAAATCCGATTATGGCTTGATAGGACTGGCCATGTCCGTCAATGTCTATCTTCGCCTGATGGATATGGGGTTGAATTCCACCAATGTCCGTTTCTTCTCCAACTGGATAGCCAAGAAAGAGTATGGGCAGGTGAACAAACTGTTCCAGACAAGCCTCACGTTTTATGGGACGATAGGTTTGCTGAATGCGTTGATATTGGTTGTAGTGTCTTGCTTTTCCCAACAGATATTCCACTTAAGTGCCGAACAAGACATCATAGTCAAACACCTTTTCTATATTCTTGCCATCAGTGCATTCATCAGTTGGTTCACTTCCTGTTTTGACCAGTTGATACGCGCCAATGAATATGTTGGTTGGACACAGAAAATGACACTTTTACCTAAAGTCGTGCAGATGATTGTATTGGCGTTGACGGTGCTACTTCATTTCTCCATTGAACTATATTATGCGTTGACTGCATTTTCAATGTTTCTGGTCATACCGTTCTGTGTACATAAAATCAGGCAAATATGTCCCTATGTTTCTTTCCATTTAGGTTTTGACAAACCCATTTTGAAAGAGATACTGCCCTATTGCCTGAATATCTTTTCATTCGGAATATTCCAATTCTCAATGAATCATCTCCGTCCGGTATTCCTTGGGATGCAGGGCACGATAGAGTCTGTAGCCGACTATCGGGTATTGAATGGTATAATATCTATAGTACTGATGTTAGGAGGTGCTTTCATGGGAGTCTTCCTCCCCTCATCGGCAAAGGCTGTGGCAAAGGGTGATAAGGTTGCACAAGACAAGGTGGCTTACAACGGCACCAAATACATCTCCATGACATTGTGCTTCTGTTGTTTTGGGGTAATCAGTGTCAGCCCAGAGTTGATAACGTTATATGTGGGAGAAGAATATCTTTATCTGACGGGATGGCTGATTATCTGGCTGCTGACTACACTGGCTGCACACAACCAAGCCATATCAAGCTTAATCTTGGCAGGAACGGACATACGTGCTATTACCAAAAACACAATCACTTCCTCTATTGTCGGTTTATTGGTATGTTGGTTCACTATCCCTTATTGGCAGATAGGAGGAACTATCATTGCTTATGGAGTATATGTATTGATGCAATTACTCTTCTACTATTTTTATTACTGGCCACGGGTAATGAAAATTAATTCGTGGAGGATATTCACAAAATCTTTTATACCATATGTAATGTTAGGAACAGTTATTTCTTGGGGATGTTTTAGCATCACCATATTCACCAATTCTTGGACTGCATTTTTTACAAAAGGTATTTTATTTGCGATATCTTACGGAATTGGAACTTTCTTTCTTTTGACAAAGGAAGACCGCCTATTTATAATAAATATAAGAAAAAAAGTATAGATGTTATACCACATTTTAAATATTATAACCGTTGTTTTGGCTTGTTCTATGTTCATCATATCCAGAACAAAAAAAATGGCATTGCTGATTATATGGATGATGTGCTTGACAACATTCCCAAGTCCTGTTCCATTAATGAAACAGATATTCATCCTAATGCCTATGTTTTTCTTTTTCTCAGAACTTAAATATCTACCCCAAATATTACCAAGTTTGAGACAAACTGTTCTATGGAATTTGTCTATATGGATGTTGTTTGCTGCCATTATTTTATTTTTGCATAGTCCACATTATAACCATTCGATAGTGGAAGCTGTCAAGTTTTTTGAGGCAGAGACAATTTGCTCGTATTTTATAATACTGTTTCCATTGGTACTTTTTAGAGGAGCGATAGATATGCGTTATATTTATCGCGTATTTTTCTTTTGTCTATTGGCCTTGACAGTTTTCGGAGTATTGAATTTGCTTTTCCATCGAGATGTTTTCATTGATTTCATTTACTCTGGTCGTGCCATGTCTGGAGCATTTGAGGATTTAGGTTCTAAGTACCAATACGCTGACAGATTTAGGGTACATTCCATGTTCTTAAATCCATTCGATTATGGCTATATTTGTTTGTTGGCATTGTTGTTTAATTTCTATTGCAGAAAACTCAAATTTGCGACAAGAAAAGAATTCCTTATTTCATTATTTGGATCCATATTTGGTATATTATCCTGCAATACACGCACATTACTCCTTTGTAGTATTGTCGGGGTATTGGTCTATTTCTTATGTGTGTACAATATAAAGCAAAAAGTTCGCATAGCTTTAATAGCTTGTATTGTCGGTGTAATCCTATTAAACGTCTTTCCATCTCATACCGACTATCTTGGTGAAATGATTCTGTCAGTATTTGATTCTAATTCAAATGTACAGGGTAGCAGTTGGGAAATGCGAGAGATGCAATTCCTCGCAGTTTTATACCACATAAAAGACAATTTGCTATTAGGTAATGGAAAAGGTTACTTTTACATCGATATGGGATATGCAGAGGGCGGACTAAGCACTTTAGTGGATCATGATTTATTAGGTCTTGAAGGTGTCTATTTATTCAATTTGTTGGAACGAGGTATCATAGGAACAATATTCTACTATGTTTATTGGATTGCCATAATTCTTTTATTCCATAAATTACGAAAATTCGATAAGAGTACAACAGGTTTTGCGTTAGCACTGATTTCGTCATATTTGTGTTTTGCACATTTTACGGGTGAGTTATCTTCACTTGCTCCAACACTCTTCTTTATAGGAATGGCATATGCCATGATTAAACTGCATATACATAATAATCAGACAATCAATATTTAATTTAATATGGACCCATTAGTCAGTGTGATAATTCCAAACTATCGACATGCCCCCTATTTAGATGAACGTATAAAAAGTGTTTTGGATCAAACATATTCAAATATAGAAGTGATTATTTTGGATGATCACTCACCTGATAATAGCTTGGATGTCATCAATAAATATAAAAATGACAGTAAGGTCGCCCATATCATAGCTAATGAAGTTAATAGTGGATCAACCTTCAAACAATGGGAAAAAGGCTTTGCTTTGTCAAAAGGAGAATATATATGGATTGCAGAGAGTGACGATGTTGCAGAAAGTTCCTTTTTGAGCCAATTGATGCAAGGTATTCTTAAAAATAAAGATATAGTTTTAGCGTATAGCTCTTCACATATCATAAATCAAGATGGTGATAAAATAGCGTCATCTGATGGATTGTGGAAAAAGAGTTTTGTAAAAAACGGGGAATCTTTTGTCAAGACTTATATGTTGGGACGAAATCATATTTACAATGCAAGTGCAGTCGTTTTCAAGAAATCAGTATTGGCAAATATTCAGCCAATAGAATATTCTGCATATAAAGCCTCTGGCGATAGGATGTTTTGGAGTCTGGTCTGTTTGCAAGGTAATGTTTATTACCATGCTGAAAAATTGAACTATTTCCGAAAACATAATTTAAAGGTTTCTCCCAAAGCTGCAACTCAAGGAATCACCATGTTGGAAGATTATGACATATATAAGAAATTAGGAAAAATATTGTCTTTGAATCTTGTTCATCGGATATTGGCTTGTGGCTATCAGTATGGCATAATCAAACGATGCCCTTTTGAAGAGGGAGCAAAACAGCGAGTGCTTGAAAGGTGGGGAAAAGAAGGTTGTTTTTCCTTTGTGAATTACTTGATTTATCGTCTGCTCTTAAAATTGATGTCAAAATGAAAATGCTCAAAGTGCTTGATGAAATCTCTGGCCAAAGAAATGTACAGTTAGGTATTGCCATTTTCTTGGTAATAGTGTATCATCTTTATTGCTTGGGGATGAGTGATTTTCCTTTTAATCTATTTAAATGGGGGTATATCGGTGTTGATATTTTCTTATTTTATAGTGGATGGGGACTAACACGATCATATTCAAACAAATCTATAGGAAAATTTTATATTTCACGCTTTGTCAGGATATATCCAATGTATCTTATCGTTGTTCTGTACACAGCTTTTAGATATATCGTTCAAGGTAAAACATTTTCGGTTTGGGACTTCATTTGTAATGCCACTGGATTATCTTATTGGGAATTGGGAGGGAGTCATTTTGAATGGTATTTAATGGCAATTTTGAATTTATATATTTTCTTTCCTTTATTTGTTAAACTGTTTAACATTTTAGGGGGGGTATGTTTGCTTACAAACGTGATAGTACTTTTCTTGGTTTACAATGTATCTTTTGTTCCTGATCATTTATTTCTAATAAGTAGAATCCCAATTTTTATGTTGGGAATTTATGTCTGCAAATTTATGGGTGACAAGAACTTCGACAGGAATTTAGGCTTTATATTATTTCTTTATCTTCTCGGAGCCTTCTTATGTATGTGTTTAAAAGGGCAATTCCGCTATCTTATGACTACCTATCTTGCTCCATTCCTAATTTTTGCCATAAGTAAAATTAGGCTTGACAGGATAGGTATGTGCAAACCATTAAACTTTATCGGAACAAAAACCCTTGAATTATATTGTGCCCAAATACCAACAATGACTATTGTTATAGCTTTGGAATTAAAGGGGATAACCTTGCTGACTACCTATGTGGTGTTACAGTGTATCTTTTCTATTTTATTTGTTGCATTGAATAAATATGTACAGATGATAATTGCAAAATTAATTAAATGAACATTTGATGAAAGTTCTTTGGTTTACAAATTCTCCTTCAAATTATAAAAGAGGGGCTAATAAATATAATGGAGGCGGATGGATTTCATCATTGGAGACCTCTTTCATGGACAAAGAAGATATAGACTTAGCTATAGCCTTCACAATGGATGGGCAGGAGTTCAAGGTTCGGCAAAACCGAGTAACATATTACCCTATGCCTTGTCGCCAAATGAAAAAATGGAGAAAGATACAATCTCTATTTTATGGAAATACAAGGAACGAAAAAGAAAATTGGCCAAAACTAATTCAACAATATCAGAAAGTAATAGAGGATTTTAAGCCCGATGTGATTCAAGTTTTTGGGTCGGAACAACCATTCGGACTTATTGCTTCTGAGACAAATATCCCTGTAGTTTTACACATACAAGGGATACTGAATCCATATTTGAATGCTTTTCTTCCTCCTTTCATTTCTTTAAAAGATTATTATTGGCAAAGTCTCAATCCTATCAATGCACTGAAAAATTACAATCGCATCTGTCTTTGGCAACGAAATTGTTTTCGTGAACGTGAAATATTTAAGAGAGTCAAATATTACATTGGTCGCACTGAGTGGGACAGAATGATTGTGGAAGCATACACTCTGAGACAATCCAAATATTATTATGGCAGTGAAATATTGAGAGCAGCGTTTTACAAAGATGAAATACGAGATATACCACAAAAGTTGACCATATCTACCACTATTTCCAATCCGACATACAAAGGCTTCGACTTCATATTGAAAACAGCCGATTTCCTTAAAAACGAGATGGGATTGGAATTTGATTGGAAGGTATATGGTAACATCAATCCTCGTTTTATGGAAAAGAAATTTCGCATTAAAACATCTGAAGTAAATATACATTTAAAAGGAGTTGCATCTGCCGAAGAGATAAAGGAATCTCTTTTAAGAAGTACAGTGTATGTGCATCCGTCCTATATAGACAATAGCCCCAATAGCATCTGTGAAGCACAGTTGCAGGGCATTCCTGTGATTGCTTGCAATGTCGGTGGCGTTTCTTCTTTGATTGAGCATGAAAAGACTGGAATATTAGTCCCTGCCAATGACCCCACATTGGCAGCATCCCATATATATAGTCTGTATTCAGATAGAAATAAGAATATAAGGCTCGGTCAAAAAGCGAAAGAGATAGCTTCCGCTCGTCACAATAGAGGTAGAATTGTTAACGGACTGATGAATACTTATTTACAGATTCTTAAAAAAGATTGATATGGAATTAAACAAAATTCAATTCATTCCAAGAAACATAAGGAAAAGATTCTATTTAAGATGGAACAGATTCTTGTTTAAACTGAATAAGATAAATTATGGGGCTGATTGTATGGTTTACAATGAAATCTATATAAAGAAAGAACAATCTGCTTCCATCAGTATAGGCAATCATTTCCGGTTTAATAGCGGAGACTGCTATAATCCCTTGGCAAGAAATATCCGAGGTTCAATTTTCGCTTTTAAAGATTCTAAAATTGAAATAGGGGACCACGTAGGATTAAGTTCTTGTGTTCTATGGTGTTCTCAATCTATAAAAATAGGGAATCATGTAAATATCGGAGCAGACACTATCATTTTGGATACGGATTCACATAGTTTGGATTTTCAAACAAGAAGGGACAGAGTTTTGGATGCAAAATCTGCAAAGACTGCTCCCGTCGTAATAGAAGATGATGTACTGATCGGTACAAGATGCATCATTTTGAAAGGGGTGACAATTGGCGCAAGAAGCGTAATCGGGGCTGGTAGTGTGGTGACAAAATCAATACCTGCCGATTGTGTGGCTGCCGGCAATCCGTGTAGAATCATTAAAAAGAGAAATCAAGATGAAAGGGTATAATATGGAAAAAGGATTAGTTTCAATCGTTATAGCTACATACAATTCTGCAAGAACATTGCAGACGGCATTAGCCAGTGTTGCGAATCAAACGTATGCAAACATAGAGTTGGTCGTTGTCGATGGAGGTTCTACGGATGGAACTCTTGAAATGATTGAGACCTATGCATTTAAAAGAAAAACGTACATCTCGGAAAAAGATAAAGGAATATTTGATGCTCTCAATAAGGGAGTGAAAATGTCTTCTGGAGAGTGGATTTTTGTTTTGGGTAGTGATGATGAACTTTTACCTGATGGCATTGACACATTAATACAGCACAGTGACGGATTTGATGTCGTGTACGGAAATACAATAAACAGATTTGATGATGGTAGTCTGACTCTGTTTAAAGCAAAGGATTATCATTGTTTGAATCACATTATATGTTGCTGCCATCAAGGCCTTATCATGAAAAAGGATTGTATATTAAGAGAAAATGGCTTTAATCTTAATTACCCGCTTCGTGCAGATTTTGACTTGATACAACGTTGTTATTTAAAGGAATACAGATTCAGACAAGTCGATGCATCCATCGCTTATTACTATGTGGGAGGTGCCAGCGGGCAGGCTAATCTTTCTTCAGATATAGAACGGTATCACATATTGAAGAATAATCATTCTACAAAATTCCCATTTTTGGTATTCTTGTACTATTTCATGAAGAAGCTGGTACGGTTGTATATTTATGACCCTAAAAAAAATATAAAAGCATGATTCAATTAGCAAACAGATTAGACTGCACTGGTTGTTCAGCTTGTGCCAACATTTGTGGCCATAATGCAATTGCTATGGTTGCAGATGAAGAAGGTTTTTTGCAGCCACAGATTGACAAGGAGCAATGTGTAGAGTGTGGGTTGTGTGCTAAATCTTGCCCCATAGTATCTTCGAAATCAGAAATCCCTTCAGATAAAGAAAAGCAGACAGCGTATGCTTTAATTAGCTATGAAGACCGGACGGTAAGTTCCTCTGGTGGAGCCTTTTCAGTATTTGCCAAATGGATATTGAGACAAGGAGGTATCGTATATGGTGCTACAATAGATGACCAACTTCAAGTTTACCATGTTGGTATAGATAAATTGGAAGATTTAGGAAAGCTGAGGGGATCAAAATATATACAAAGTAAAATTGGTAATACTTATCGTGAAGCGAAAGATTGGTTGAGAAAAGGACGGAAAGTCTTATATACCGGAACTCCTTGTCAAATAGCCGGTTTGTATGGATTTCTCAACGGAAAGAAATATGAAGGTTCTCTTTATACTTTGGACTTGGTATGCCATGGTGTGCCTTCACAAAAAGGTTTTGATGCTTACCTTGATAAAATTAAGAAAAATTGTCCCGGCACCGGGAATATTGAAGCATTTCGATTCCGTAAATTTGATAGCTGGGATTATCGACCAGCTATCAAATTTACGGAATCGAAATGGAAAATATTGAAGTATGCTGATAATGCATATATGAATGCTTTTTTTGAAGGATTAACTTTTAGAGAGAGTTGTTTTAGATGCAACTATTGTAATACAGACCGAGTAGGAACATTTACCATTGCAGACTTTTGGGGGATAGGAAAACATGGACATAAATTCAAAAGAAATGTAGCATGTGGAGTTTCTTTGGTAATAGATAATTATGGTATAATGCCACAACTTGTAGAGAATCTAAACCAATATGCTTATATTGAAAAACGCTGGATGGATGAAGCCGTGGCTGAACAAACCAATCTTAAGCATCCGATGCCAAGAAATGAAATGCGTGACAATACCGTAAAAGATATGATTGATCCGACCATATCGTTGAAGGATTTTTCTAAAAAATATGGTTTGCCATATCAGAATACTATAAAATCGGTGTTGAAGGAAGGTGTGAAAACTTTGATTTATAATTTAGGATTATACAACCTTTATAAAACTTTATCATATAAATTCTCATGAAAATAGGTATTGTTACATACGTGAAATGTGATAATTATGGTGCAGAATTGCAGGCTTATGCTATGCAATATATTTTTAGAAAATTGGGATATGATGCAGAACTTGTAAATTTAGAAAAGCGAGAAAAGGATTTGACTTCATCAGCATCTGCTATCATACCAGCCATTATCAATCGTTTCAAAGTATATGGTTGGAAAGCTCCTTTTAAAATATTAAAATTGGTTGGTGATGTAATTGAACGAAAAAAAGCATCTAAATTATATGCAGAAGAAGAACGGAATAAGCATAAATTATTTACAGACTTCTTTGAAAATAATATAGCACATTCTGAAAAATTCTATACTTTAGAGAGTGTATATACCGATGATATGCCGTATAATGTTTTTGTAGCAGGCAGTGATCAGATATGGAATTATATGCATACAGATAATTTGGATGTATATTTCTTGATGTTTGCAAATCGTTTCAATGCTAAAAAGATTTCCTATGCTGCAAGTATAAGTGTGCCGGATATACCATCACGATTGCATGCCGACTATAAAAAATATTTGGAGAATTTGGACTCTGTAGCTGTTCGCGAATTGAGAGGGAAAGAGTTGGTGGAGAAATATAGCAATAAAACAGCTGAAGTCGTTCTAGACCCAACTTTGTTAGTGACAAAAGAAGAATGGAAATGTAATGTTGCTAACGAAATTAGGAAAGGAGAGAAATATGTTCTTATTTACACGCTTTCCGGTTCTTTCTATATTAGGGATTTGGCCAAATCTATAGCACAAAGAATTAGTCCAAACTGTAAAGTCATTAATATTAAGCCTAATTTTAAAAAGGAAAATCCCAATGATGGAATAGAGCATCTCTATAACGTTGGCCCTAAAGAATGGGTTGGTCTCTTGATGAATGCGGCTTATATTGTCACGGACAGTTTTCACGGAACTGCATTCTCTATAAATTTCAATATTCCATTTACTACTTTGGTAAATCCCACCAGCAATATGAACAGTCGCGTAATGTCAATATTAACAATTACAGGACTACAGAATAGAATCATCTATGACGATGACTCCCATTTGGAACCTCAGTCTTTGGATGTGGATTTTAGTCCTGTAAATAAAATAATTGAGAATTGGCGTACAAAATCCGTTGACTATATTCACAAAGCATTATCTTGTTAGAATGAAAATTGCCATTGATTTAACTCCGTTATGTGGAAGGAAGCGAACAGGGGTAGAAATGTATGCCATAGATCTGTATCGGGCATTGCTTTCCACTGAGCATAGTATCATTCCAATTTTCCATGTTGAAAATGAATTGGATACAAATCCTAATGCGTACATAATAAAACGGACAAAGCGTTTATGGTTGGAAAACGTTGCTTTGACAAGAGCCATCTGCAAAATAGATGCAGATATAACCTTATTCCCTATTTTCCCGCCTCCAGTAGATGTCTATTGCCGTTCAAAAAGCAAAATAATACCGACTCTGCATGATTTTACTTTCTTAAAATATCGCAAGACATTGAACTATGCTGCAAAATATTATCTGACTCCCAAATATCTGCTTTCATTCAAAAAGGCCGATGCGATTATTACAATTTCTGAAACAATCAAAAACATATTGAAAAGATACACCATACGACCAATATATAATTGTGGGGAAAACATTTCTTCTGATTATAAAAATTGTGAAAAATATGCAGACCCTGCTTTCTTGGAAAGATGGGGATTGAAAGATAGTAATTATATCATTTCTGTTTCCACATTAGAGCCAAGAAAGAATTTCAAATACCTTTTGAAGGTCATTTTCCCCTACTTGAAAAGAAATAATTATAAATTAGTGTTAGTCGGTCGAAAGGGATGGGGAAAAGATGAAGAGTTGCAGACTCTAATAGATGACATGCAAGAATGCTTAGTGTTTACAGAATATGTCGAAACAGAATGTCTGATTTCTCTTTATAAATATGCTTTTGCTTTTGCTCTGTTGTCAGTTGATGAAGGTTTTGGACGAACACCTTTTGAAGCTGTTGCTTGTGGATGCAAAAGAGTTATATTGAGTGACATCGAAATCTTCCATGAAACATTTGAAGAAAATGCATTATTCTTGCCATTGAATGATGTGAATAAATGCACTTCATTATTGTTGGAACAAGAATTACCAAAAATAAAAGAGAATTTTAATATACCCTTTGAAGTAGTAGAACAACGAATTAAAGATTTAATTCAATTATATGATAATCCGTAGTAAAGCTCCTCTCCGCCTCGGTTTGGCAGGAGGAGGAAGTGATGTGTCTCCATACAGTGACATTTATGGAGGACTGATATTGAATGCCACCATCAATCTGTATGCTTATTGCACAATTGAAGAAACAGATGATAAATTAATAACCATCAATGGATATGACAGCCATTGTTTCAAAAGTTATCCGATAACAACACGGTTGGAAATTGATGGTGAAGCAAGCTTGATAAAAGGAGTGTATAATCGCATTATGCAAGACTATGGTTTTGAAGCCCGAGGTTTTAAGATAACAACTTACAATGACGCTCCTGCAGGTTCGGGGTTGGGTACTTCATCAACCATGGTTGTATGTATTCTCAAATGTTTTGTCGAGTGGTATTCTTTGCCATTAGGAGACTATGAAATAGCCCGTTTGGCATACGAGATTGAGCGTAAAGACCTTGGACTATCAGGCGGAAAACAAGATCAATATGCTGCTGCTTTTGGTGGATTCAACTATATGGAATTCTTGAAAGACGATATGGTAATCGTCAATCCATTGAAAATGAAGCGTTGGATTCTTGATGAATTGGAAGCAAGCATGGTCTTGTATTTTACAGGGCGTTCACGAGAATCTGCCAACATCATTGATGAACAAAAGAGAAACACATCAACAGGAAACAGTGATGCGATAGAAGCAATGCACAAAATAAAGCAAACGGCTATTGATACGAAACTGGCATTGCTGAAAGGGGATATGGATGCCTTTGCTGAAATTCTACGAATTGGTTGGGAGAATAAAAAGAAAATGGCTGATCACATCACCAATCCTATCATTCAAGAAGCTATGGATATAGCAATGAATGCAGGTGCAAAAGCAGGAAAGATAAGCGGTGCCGGAGGTGGTGGATTCATCATGTTTGTTGTAGAACCGACAAGAAAGAAAGAAGTGATTGATGCATTGAGCAACTTGGATGGTTTTGTCATGCCATTCCAGTTCAGTGATGGAGGCGCTCATGGATGGAAAGTATATCCTACTGACAATATCAATTCTTTAAAATATTGAAAGCGATGGAAGATAGATTATTAAAACATGTAGATTTGCTCATTGACAGATTCCCGTGTCTTGAAACATGCAAAAAAGATATTATTTCTGCATATAATATATTAGAAGAAGCATATTCTGCTGGTAGGAAATTGCTAGTAGCAGGAAATGGCGGCAGTGCATCTGACAGCGAACATATTGTTGGAGAATTGATGAAAGAATTCAAACTGAAACGCAAAATCTATGCCGCACAAATAGACCGAATGATGAAAATAGACGCAGAAATGGGCACTGTATTAGCTGAACATTTGCAAGGGTCACTTCCTGCCATCTCATTAGTTGGTGAACCATCATTAACGACGGCTTTTATGAACGATGCTGTACCTGTACTTATCTTTGCACAACAAGTCAACGGTTTGGGTAGAGCAGGCGATGTATTCTTAGGTATTTCGACTTCAGGGAATAGTAAGAATGTTCTATATGCGGCAGTTGCAGCCAGATCAAAAGGGCTGAAGGTTATCGGTTTGACAGGAGAAAAGGAGAATCGTTTGATGGATTTTGCTGATGTCTGCATCCGTGTACCGGAAACAGAGACATATAAGATACAGGAATTGCACCTTCCTGTATATCATTGTTTGTGTCTGATGTTGGAAGATAAATTCTTTGGAAACAATTGAATTGTTAGATATAAAGGAAAAGTATGGAAGTAATCATATTGGCCGGTGGATTAGGGACTCGTTTACGTAGCGTTGTAGCTGATGTTCCTAAATGTATGGCTCCCGTAGCTGGCAAACCTTTTTTATGGTATTTATTAAAGTACCTTACCAAATATCCTGTGAATCGTGTAATATTATCCGTGGGCTATTTGCGCGAAGTGATATTTGACTGGATTGATGCAAACAAGGATGAATTTCCGTTTGAATTTGATTATGCGATAGAGGAAGAGCCATTGGGAACAGGCGGAGGCATTAAATTAGCTTTAAGCAAAGCTCAAGATCCCTATGTAATCATTCTGAATGGAGATACATTCTTTGATGTAAACTTGGACGCATTATGCCAATGGCATTACAGTAGCAAGAAAAACATAACCTTAGCACTGAAATTAATGAAGAATTTCAATCGCTATGGAACCGTCAGTTTGGATTCGATGTATGGAACAATCATCTCATTCAATGAAAAGCAATATTGTGATGAAGGGTTGATAAACGGAGGGGTGTATGTCGTGAATCGTAATGCACCTTTGTTCGAAGGGCTTCCTGAGAAGTTCTCTTTTGAAACAGCCGTTCTCGAACCTCAATGTGCAACTCAAAATCTGCAAGGTGTTGTGCAAGACGGTTATTTTATAGACATAGGTATTCCCGAAGACTATGAAAAGGCAAATCAAGAATTTCCTCATCTATTTTGATTGAATTTATGAATTTGTTGGATATTGATATAACAGGATACGAGACTCTATTACTTGATAGGGATGGTGTAATTAACAAGTTACGACCCAATGATTATGTAAAGTGTTGGGAAGAGTTTGAATTCTTGCCAAATGTGTTTTATGCCTCTCAGGCATGGAACACGGGTTTAAAACATATATTCGTTGTTACCAACCAACGTGGTGTAGGGAAAGGGCTCATGACAGAGGATACTTTGAATGATATACACCAAAGAATGATTGCAGAAATAGAGTCACATGGAGGTCGTATCGATAAAGTCTATTATTGTACCGCACTGACAGAAGAAGATAATCGAAGAAAACCTGGAATAGGAATGTTCCTTGATATATTGAGGGATTATCCTGATGTAAAACCTGAGACTTGCCTGATGATTGGTGACAGTGACAGTGATATGGAGTTTGCAAAGAATTGTGGAATAAAAGGAATAAAGGTATGACAGAATCAATCAAACTATTAAATGTTAGAATAGATAATTATACCTCTAAAGAGTTGTTGAAAGATCTTCATAAAGGGGTATTGGTGACACCAAATATTGATGATATAGTCAAACATCAGCATAATGAGGAATTTCATTTGAATGCTTCGCGGGCAGAATATTCTATTTGTGACAGTCGGGTGGTACAATTGATGTCCCGTATTATGGGAAAACCGCTGAAAGAGGCTATTCCCGGTTCCAGTTTCTTTCCGATGTATTGCGACTATCATGCCAAAAATGAAGATATAAAGATATTCCTGTTGGGTGCTAAAGACGGGGTTGCAGAAGTCGCAAAGGAGAAGATTAATAAACGTATAGGTCGTGAAATTATTGTAGATACCTATTCTCCGCCGTTCGGATTTGAAAAAAGTGAAGAGGAGTGTAAGAAGATAGTAGAATTATTGAATGTTTCTCCTGCTAATGTGGTCTTGGTTGGGTTAGGAAATCCCAAACAGACTAATTTTATTTTTAATTATAAAGATAAAGTTCCAAATGTCAATCTTTGGATGGCATTGGGGGCGACCATTGATTTTGAAGCCGGCAACATCAAACGTGCCCCGAAAATCTATCAGAAATTAGCAATGGAGTGGTTCTACCGTTTCTTGAAAGAACCGAAGCGAATGTTCAAACGGTATTTCATTGATGATGTGAAATTTTTCTGGTATTTTGGAAAGCAATTATTGGGTGTGTACAAAAATCCGTTTGCATAAAGTCCAGCCTTTATACAAAAGAACAAACGGCAGACTGAGGATAAAGAGTGTCAGCCATACGATGCCATTGAGCAGTAATAGCAAAATTGCTTTCAGACGTTTCATAGTGCAAAGTTAATCATTTTTATTCATTACCATGAGTCTGGCAATAAATTCTCCCGATAATTTGTTTATTTGAGAGGAAAAAGTTATTTTTGCAGAAAAATAAATTGGAGTCATGGCTATTGATTATCAAACGATGTTGTCTAAAATAAAGCAGAATGTGCTGGAAACAGATCCTTTGGCACAGGTGTTGCTTTATGGTTCCCGTGCCCGTGGTGAAGCAAGGGATGATTCTGATTGGGATGTGTTGGTGTTGTCTCCCAAAGACAGATTGGACTTTAAAGAGGAAGAACGCTTCATGGATCATATTTGTGACTTGATGGTGGAAACAGGACAGGCTATCCAATTGTTTGCCTATGGACGAAAGGATTGGCATGAACGACATGCCGTGACTCCCTTTTATCAAAGTGTTCAAGCAGAAGCAATCCGATTATGAATATAATTCAGGATGAAAATATGACGGCTTATATCCGTTATCGGCTGGAAAAGGCACAGGAGACATATCAAGCAGCTTGTGTATTGTATGATGCCTCACAGTGGAACTCGGTGATAAACAGACTGTACTATGCCTGTTTTTATTCAGCTTCAGCATTGCTATTGTATAGGCATATCCCTGCTAAAAGCCATGCTGGGGTCATTGGACAGTTTTCGGAACAAATTGTACGTGCAGGTCTAATGACAACAGAGGATTTTCGTGTATATGCAAAATTGTTGAATTGGCGTTCAAAGGGAGATTATAGCGATTTGTTCGACTTTAATAAAGAGGATGTAGATTCTATGATGGAACCTTGCAAGCGCTTTATCAATCTTGTTTCAGAACTGATAACTCTGAAATAACGAACGCTCTCATCCGATAATTTGCGTCCCTGATACTCTCACCAGTAAGCGTCCAAAATGACATCTTGTCAATAATCCCCGGTCTTTATATCTTTATTCGCTTATTGCTGATGCGCTCTGCTCTTTCCACCATGGTTAAAATCTGTGAGAGAGGAAAATTTTGGAAAGGAAGAACGATTATTTCCCCTGATAATTTTGTTTTTTGGGAAGGAAAAAATTACTTTTGTAAACTGGATTAATATTACCTTGGATTTTTTTCAAAAATAGCTTTAACGAATGTCGGGATTTTCTTAGTCTGACACCCACCAACATGGGATTGTCTTCAATCTAATATTAAGACAAACACCGGGAATTTAACATCTCACATTTTAGGCAATGGAAAAGTACCTAAAAACGGTGGTATACCCCAAATTGAGTACTTACAGGATTCAAACATGGGCATAACATCAAATTGAAACGATAAAATGATTTGTTGAATCTTGAGTTTCCCCAAAATGTATATTGAAAACGCAAGACGCGGGGATACAGAGAAATGGGCTCTGTATCCCCGCGTCTTTGCTTTCCTGACAGATTGCCTGCTGATTTCAGAAAGGCAAATCGTCGCCTTCGCTACTGGCCGTAAAATCTACCGGAGCTGATGATGGCGCTGTGAATGGTACTGCCGGTTCACCTGCAGGTGCCATCGGTTGAGCACCGCTACGCTCTACCTTCCAAGCCCGAATGTCGTTGAACCAACGTCCTTGCCACTCGCGGCAATCAATGTCAAACGATACGGTCACCTCTTCACCTATCTGTATGTTGAATTGCGCAATCTTGTCTGCACCAAAAAGATTGAAACACATCTTACGGGGATACTGGTCATGTGTCTCTAACACATACTCCTGTGTCTTCCAAGGATTTCCCGCCTTAGAAACTCCCTCTCTTGCGGGGAGCACTGCAATTATTTTTCCACTTAATTCCATGCTTGTACTTTTAAAATTTGTCGCGAAAGTACTATTTTATTTTATATAAAGCTAATTTTTCCACACCTTTTTGCCATGGATACATAAAGTTTTCGTATCTTTGCTCATTATTAACGATGAAAAAACAAACAAAGAAATAATAGCCTTATGAAATTTATCGTATCAAGCACATCACTCTTCAGCCACTTGCAGGCTATCAGCCGGGTGATCAATTCAAAAAACACTCTCCCTATTCTTGATTCATTCCTTTTTGACCTGACTGGAAACACGCTGTCGCTGACTGCTTCTGACAATGAAACAACGATGATTACTTCGCTGGAAGTGATTGAGAGCGAAGGTAACTGCCGGTTTGCCATCACTTCAAAGACGATTCTTGACGCTCTGAAAGAGATTCCTGAACAGCCGCTTTCGTTCGACTTCAACCCAAGCACACTGGAAATCATCGTACAATATATGAACGGACGCTATAGCGTGGTGGCACAGAATGCGGACGAATATCCTCTGCCTGTAGAATTGGGAGAGAATGCTGTGCACGTGGAAATCGAAGCATCTACCCTGTCGGGAGGCATCAACCGCGCCCTCTTTGCCACTGGAGACGATGAGCTGCGCCCGGTAATGAACGGACTCTATTTTGACATCAACACCGACTCCATTACCATGGTGGCCTCTGACGGACACAAATTGGTGAGAAACAGAAATACTGCTGCACACGGCACAGAGAAGGCTGCCTTCATCCTGCCCAAGAAACCTGCTACTTTGCTGAAAAGCCTGCTGGGGAAAGAGCAGGGGAATGTGAACGTTGACTTCGACGACCGCAATGCCTCCTTCACAATGCCCGGATACCGCATGGTGTGCAGACTCATCGAGGGAAGATACCCTAACTACAATTCAGTAATCCCACAGAACAACCCGAACAAGGCTACCATCGACCGGGCCACTCTGTTGAGTGCCCTCAAGCGTGTATCGGTGTTCTCTTCGCAAGCAAGCAGCCTCATCAAACTGCGCCTGCAGGATAACCAACTGGTGATATCTGCACAAGACATCGACTTCTCTACCTCAGCGGAAGAGAGCATCAGCTGTGCATACAACGGCGCACCGATGAGCATCGGATTCAAGGCTACATTCCTGATTGATATGCTGGGCAATCTTTCTGGACAGGACATCGTCATCGAACTGGCAGACCCATCGCGTGCCGGTGTGCTCGTACCTGCTGAACAGGAAGAGAACGAAGACTTGCTGATGCTGCTCATGCCGATGATGCTGAACGACTAAATGCATTTACCATTTACAATGTGCAATCGCTGTATCGCCTGATTGCAGCCCGTGAAGGCTGCAATGATTGTACCTTGTAAATGGTAATTTGTAAATGGTAATCTGTAAATGACATTATGAAACTGAACTTGAAGAACCCACTCGTATTCTTTGATCTGGAAACGACGGGTATCAATATAAACTCTGACCGCATCGTGGAAATATGTTACCTGAAGGTGTATCCCAACGGTAATGAGGAGTCGAAGACAATGCGCATAAACCCTGAAATGCACATCCCCGAACAATCGTCAGCCGTACACGGCATCTACGATGAGGATGTGGCTGAATGCCCAACCTTCAAGGAGGTGGCCAAACAGATAGCCCGGGACATTGAGGGATGCGACTTCGCCGGATTCAACAGTAACCGGTTCGATGTGCCCCTGTTGGCTGAAGAGTTCCTCCGTGCGGGAGTTGATATAGACATGAGCCGGAGGAAATTTATCGACGTACAGGTGATTTACCACAAGCTGGAACAACGTACTTTGTCTGCCGCATACAAGTTCTACTGCGACAAGAATCTGGAAGATGCCCACACGGCTGAAGCTGACACGAGGGCTACCTATGAAGTGTTGAAGGCACAACTCGACCGATACCCCGAAGCGTTGCAGAATGACATGGCATTTCTGGCCGACTACTCCAGTTTCACACGCAATGTGGACTTTGCCGGACGTATGGTGTATAACGAAAAGAACATCCCTACCTTCAACTTCGGCAAATATAAGGGAAAAACCGTGGAAGAGGTCTTACGAAAAGACCCGGGCTACTACAACTGGATACTACAAGGGGAATTTACCCTGAACACCAAACAAATGCTGACACGCATCAAACTGGGGATGAAATAAGAAAGATTATGAGCATACTACAAGGAAAGAAATTCGTACTCGGCATCACGGGAAGCATTGCCGCTTACAAGGCATGCACCCTGATAAGGGGCCTCATCAAGGAAGGGGCAGAAGTGCAGGTGGTCATTACTCCGGCCGGTAAGGAGTTCATCACCCCCATCACCCTATCGGCACTGACAAGCAAACCGGTCATCAGCGACTTCTTTGCCCAACGCGACGGCACTTGGCATAGCCACGTGGCACTCGGGCTTTGGGCTGATGCCATGATAATTGCTCCTGCCACGGCCTCCACCATCGGAAAAATGGCACACGGTGTGGCCGACAATATGCTCATCACCACCTATCTGTCGATGAAGGCTCCAGTGTTTGTGGCACCAGCCATGGACCTTGACATGTATGCCCACCCATCCACCAGGCAGAACCTTGACACGCTGCGCTCATACGGAAACCACATCATCGAACCGGGTGAAGGGTTTCTGGCCAGTCATTTAGTGGGCAAGGGACGCATGGAGGAGCCGGAAAACATACTCATTGCACTCCAGAAATTTTTCTCAGACAGGGAGAAAAGTTTTTCCCCGTTGGACGGAAAAAAAGTGCTGATTACAGCCGGACCCACCTACGAAAAAATTGACCCTGTACGTTTCATTGGCAACTATTCATCCGGCAAGATGGGATATGCACTGGCTGAAGAGTGTGCCCGCCGGGGGGCTGATGTGACACTCATCAGCGGACCGGTGGACATGAAGTGCCAACATCCGAACATCAACCGCATTGATGTGGAATCGGCCCAAGAAATGTATGACGCTGCCACAACCCACTACCCTGCTTGCGATGCCGGCATTCTATGTGCTGCCGTAGCCGACTTTACTCCTGAGGTGAAAGCCAATCAGAAAATCAAGCGTGAGGGAGATAATCTCGTGCTCTGCCTGAAACCGACACAAGATATTGCAGCAGCATTGGGCAAGACCAAGTGCAAGGGGCAAGTGCTGGTGGGATTCGCTCTTGAGACGACTGATGAACTGGCTCATGCGCAAGACAAACTCCGCAGGAAGAACTTCGACTTCATAGTGCTGAACTCACTCAATGACAAAGGGGCGGGATTCCGACACGACACCAACAAGATAACCATCGTATCAGAAAATGTCGTCAAAGAATACCCGTTGAAACCTAAAAATGAAGTGGCTGCTGACATTATCGACGAATTGGAAAAGGAACTTAACCGAATCAAAGAATGAAGACATTCATCCGACATCTCCGCACACTTGTCATCGTGGCCCTGTCGGCCATAGTGACTCTGCACCTTCCGGCACAAGAGTTGGAAGCCAAGGTGGTCATCAACAGTCAAAAGATTCAAGGTACCAGTAAGGAAGTGTTCAAGACTCTGGAAACAGCATTGACCGAATTCCTGAACGACCGCAAATGGACCAACCAACAATACGGCCTGCAGGAACGCATTGTCTGTTCATTCAACATCACCGTCAACCAATACAGCAACGACGGCAACTTCGTATGCGACCTTATGGTGCAAAGCAACCGGCCTGTCTTCAATTCGACTTACAACAGCACGGTGTTCAACTTTAAGGATACGGATTTTGCCTTTACCTATCAGGAATTTGACCAACTGAATTTTCAGGAAGAGATGTTGGACAACAACCTGACAGCCGTCATGGCTTACTACGCCCTGCTCATTATCGGCATGGATATGGATACCTACGCACCACAAGGAGGAACTGAGGTCCTGCAACGGGTGCAAAACCTCGTGAACAATGCGGAGATGCTCAATGCTACAGGGTGGAAGGCTTTTGACAGCGACCGTAACCGACATGCCATCATCAACGACTATCTGGATGGAGGAATGCTTCCTCTACGACAATTGGCGTATGACTACTATCGCAAAGGATTGGATGAAATGGTCACCAATGCCGAGCGAGGACGCACGAACATCACTGCAGCTCTGGCTTATCTGAAAGAGGCCAAAGAAAAGAAACCGCTTTCGGCTTTGCCCGTCATCTGGACTGACATCAAAAAAGATGAACTCGTGAATATCTACTCCAAAGGCACACAGAAGGAACGGGAAGAGATTGCTACCATGATGAGCGACATCAACCCTTCGCAATCCACCAGTTGGAACAAGATAAAAAACAGCAAATAATGATACAAGAGAAGCCTCACGTTAAGCATGTTACAAACTCTACACATACAGAATTATGCTCTGATTGACCGGCTCGACATTGATTTTGAATCGGGGTTTTCGGTCATTACAGGAGAAACCGGTGCCGGCAAATCCATCATCCTTGGCGCTATCGGCTTATTGCTCGGAAAACGGGCTGACTCAAAAAGTATCAAGACAGGGGCTTCCAAATGCGTAATTGAGGCACACTTCAATCTGTCGGCATATCATCTGCAAGACTATTTCGAAGAAAAAGAACTGGAATATGATGGAGACGAATGCATCATGCGACGTGAATTGTCTGCATCAGGAAAAAGCCGGTCGTTCATCAACGATGTACCGGCCTCACTCAATCAGATGAAAGAATTGGGAGAACAGCTGATTGATGTACACAGCCAACATCAGAACTTGCTGCTCGGTAAAGAAGACTTCCAACTGAATGTGGTGGACATCATTGCCAACAATGCCAATGATGTCGGAGCATACAGGCAAACATTCGCCCAATGGAAAAACCTAACAAACCAACTGGACCTTCTCATGGAAGAGGCCGATAAGAGCCGGGCTGACGAGGACTACTTGTCTTTTCAATTGGAACAGTTGGAGCAACTGAACCTGAAAGAAGGAGAGCAAAAGGATCTGGAAGCAGAAGCTGACCGCCTGAGCCATGCCGAAGAGATTAAAAGCGGACTCTATGCTGCAGGCCAATACCTCTGCCACGATGAAGGGAGCGGCGTGCTTTGCAGCCTGAAAGATGTGCTACGTCACCTGCGAGACATTGCCCGCGTATATCCTGAAGCAAATGAATGGCAAGAGCGTATCGAAAGTTGCCACATTGAACTGAAAGATATCTGTGATGAAGTGGAGTCGGCTTTGGACGAAGTGGAATTCAACCCTGCCCGCATGGAAGAAGTGAACGACCGACTGAACCAACTCTATACTTTGGAGCACAAACACCATCTACAGACGGACAAAGAATTGCTGACCTTAGCCGAAGACTTACGCACCCGATTGGATGCCATTACATCTTACGACGAGCGCATAACCGACCTGAAAAAAGAGATTCAAACCGTATATAACCAATTGTTGAAGCAAGCTGCCGCACTCACCGACATGCGCAAGAAGGCTGCCAAGCATATCGAACAACAATTGACCGAGCACCTGATTCCTTTGGGGATGCCAAACGTACAATTCCACATTGCATTCACCAACCGGAAGGAACCGGACAACCACGGTATGGACAGCGTCGTCTTCCTGTTTTCAGCCAACAAGAACAGCCAGCTACAAGACATCGCCCATGTGGCCTCAGGAGGTGAAATTGCCCGCGTAATGCTTTCGCTGAAAGCATTGATTGCTGGAGCCGTAAAATTGCCCACCATCATATTTGATGAGATTGACACCGGAGTTTCTGGCAAAATAGCCGAACGTATGGCTCTCATCATGCAAGAAATGGGAAATCGTGAACGACAAGTAATCAGCATCACTCACCTGCCACAAATTGCAGCACGAGGTAATGCACACTACCGTGTCTATAAGGAGGATACTGAAACGGGAACCACTTCTCACCTTACCCGCCTCAACGATGAAGAACGCATAACCGAAATTGCCCACATGCTGAGTGGTGAAAATCTGACCGAAGCAGCAATGGAGAATGCACGGGAATTATTGAAACGAGAATAAAAGGACATATATATAATAAGGTATAATACAGACAACTCATGAATAACGACCAGACTGAAATGATATTTGGCATTCGTGCCGTAATAGAAGCCATCGAAGCAGGAAAAGAAATAGACAAGATATTGGTGAAGCGCGACATACAAAGTGACCTGTCGCGCGAACTCTTTGCGGCCTTGAAAGGTAAAATCATCCCCGTACAGCGTGTACCAGTGGAGCGGCTCAACCGCATTACCCGAAAAAACCATCAGGGAGTAGTGGCTTACATATCCAGCATCACTTACCAACATACCGAAGACTTGGTACCCACACTCTTCGAAGAGGGGAAAAGCCCTGTTTTTCTGATGTTGGACGGTGTGACAGATGTACGCAATTTCGGAGCCATAGCACGTACTTGTGAATGTGCCGGTGTAGATGCCATCATCATTCCAACAAACAACAGTGCAAAAGTGAATGCTGATGCCATCAAGACCTCTGCCGGCGCATTACACACTTTGCCTGTATGCCGGGAGAAGAGCCTCACTGCCACTATCCACTATCTGAAGCAATGCGGATTCAGAGTTGTAGCAGCTACAGAAAAGGGAGACTACAACTATACCCGAGGGCAATACACTGACCCCGTCTGCATCATCATGGGAGCAGAAGACAAAGGGGTAAGCTACGAACATTTGGCTTTGTGCGATGAATGGATAAAGATACCAATGAAAGGACATATCGAATCACTCAACGTCAGCGTTGCAGCAGGAATACTCATTTATGAAGTGTTCAGACAAAGGGGATTTGAAGAATAACCTATACAGACAATGACTATGCAAAGAATAACTACTGCATTACTCCTCTGTTTGCTATGTGTAGCAACACAAGCACAAGAAATGCCCAAATGGACTAAAAAAGCGCGTAATGCCATTTTTTCCATTATCACATACGACAACCAGGATAATATACAAAGCACCGGAAATGGTTTTTTCATCAGCGAAACTGGAGAAGCTGTCTCTGACTACACACTATTCAAAGGGGCTGAACGAGCCATCGTAATCACAACCACGGGCAAACAATTCCCCGTACAAAAGATTCTTGGGGCGGATGATATGTATGACATCATCAAGTTTCAAGTTGACACGCAAAAAGAGAAACTCACCATATTACCTCTTGCCACTTCCCCTGCCCTTGCCGGAGAATCGGTATGGCTGCTGCCATATTCCACTCAAAAGGAAATGAAATGCCAGACTGGAAAAATAGAAGAAATTGTCCGGACAGACAAAAACTACAATTATTATACCTTACGGCTTCCCATCACAGAAAAGACAGTCAGTTGTCCGATTACTAATCAAGCTGGTGAAGTGATAGCCTTGGCACAAACCTCAACTTCCGGAGACGAGAAAGTGAGTTATGCCATTGATGTACACATGGCTGCTTCGCTCAACATCGGAGCACTGACAGCCAACAGTTCTGCATTGCGTTCCATCGGTATAAGGAAAGCACTGCCCTCTACCGAAAAAGAAGCCTTAGTATTCTTATACATGAAAGCCGGACGAGAAAAACCTGAGGTATATTTGGATTTACTCAACGAATTCATCAACACCTATCCCACAACAGCTGAAGGATACCGCCGGCGAGCCGAACATTATGTACAAACATTTAAAGACAGTGTACATTATGAATTGGCCGAACAAGACATCGAAAAAGCGCTGAACCTGACGGAGAAGAAAGATGACATCCACTTTGCCTTCTCCCGTATGATGTTCCAAAACTGTGTGTCAGCACAACCGGTCAGATATAAAGACTGGGGACTGGAACGCTCTCTTGCTGAATGCCGTCAGGCTATCTCCATAGACAGCATTCCTCTGTACCTGCAGACCGAAGGTGACTTATTGTTTGCTCTCCGCAACTATCATGAGGCTCATCGCGCATATATGGCCGTGAACTCTTCAAACTTGGCCACTGCATCCACATGGTATGCAGCAGCACAAAGCCTACGTCTGACAAACGACACGACACAAACCGTAGCAGACAGTGTACTTGCACTCATCAACCATGCCATAGCATGTTATGCCCGCCCATACCCTCAGGAAACAGCCCCTTATATTTGGGAACGTGCCAAGGTGCTGGCAGATATGGGACGCCCACGAGAAGCCGTAGCTGACTATAATGAATATTACACACTGATGAATGGTAATGTCAACGATTTGTTTTACTATCAACGTGAACAAGCAGCCATTGCAGGACGTATGAACCAACTTGCCCTCGACGATATAGCCCGTGCTATAGAACTCAATCCTCAAAATGCTGATTATCTGGCAGAGCAAGCCTCACTCTATGTCCGGTTCAACCAACCGGACAATGCCATCAGTTCTTGTCAGAAAGCGCTAACCTTATATCCGGACTACTCTGACTGCTACCGCATCCTGGGAATCTGCTATGCATTGAAAGGTGAAAAAAAACTGGCTCATGACAACTTGGCAAAAGCACAAGATTTGGGCGACCCTTACGCAGAGTCCCTTATCGAGAAATACTGCAAATAATAAAAAAAGAGGGTCTTGAAATGAAGTGAACCCCAGAAGTTTTTGGTCTGACTCCTGGGGTTCACTTCATTTAGGCACACCCTTTTTAAAACTCTACCGTCGGAGCCTTTTCACTTCCTGCTTCGGCCTCAAAATAAGCCCGCTTGTCAAAGCCGAAAAGACCAGCAATTATATTTTGTGGAAACTTGCGGATGTAGGTATTATAATCACCTACCACTTCATTAAAATTGCGTCGTTCCACACTGATACGGTTTTCTGTACCCTCAAGTTGTGCTTGCAACTCTTTAAAATTCTCATTGGCCTTCAAATCAGGATAAGCCTCAGTTATTGCAAGAAGTTTGCCGAGCGCACTGGTCACTTGCCCTTGTGCCTCCTGATACTCCTTCAGCTTTTCTGGAGTCAAATCTTCAGCGTTAACCGTTATTTGGGTTGCCTTCGAACGGGCTTCCAACACTGCGCTCAGGGTTGTCTGCTCATGCTGAGCATATCCCTTGACGGTGTTCACCAAATTGGGAATAAGGTCAGAACGGCGCTGATATTGGTTCTCAACGTTACTCCAGGCTTTATTCACAGCCTCCTCTTTCTCTGTCATTGTGTTGTAGCCACAACTGTTAAGTCCCACCAAGGCTATCAAAGCCACAAGCAATTTACTGATTTTCTTCATTTCTTATATTTTTAAATTACACATTTTCCTTTTTTACTTTATCAGAATCGTCCTCCTGCACCTCCGCCACCAAAGCTACCTCCACCAAACGAACCTCCACTGAATCCGCCTCCATGAAAACTGCCTCCATGTCCGCCTCCGAAAACAAATGGACCTCCCAATGTTCCGCCACCAAAGCCGGTATAGTTATCATCCTCTTCCTGTTCCTGCCTCACAACTGTATGTCCGCAATACTTGCAGGTGTAAATCACTTCATTTGTCTTTATGCCGTTCTTTCGGGATATCAATCTCGAATTACTACGTTGCAATCCACTCTTCTTACAATAAGGACATTTTGTTTGTCGCAACACAACAAAGAAACAAAAAAGCAAAAAAGCAAATACCAATAAGGCAAATCCACCAACCATAATAAGTAATCCTTCCAAATTTTCCTCAGCAGCATCCGAACTTTTCCATTCATCGTAATCTGTCAGATAAGTGTTTACCGATTTTATGCCGGCCAACATTCCCTCATCCCATTTCCCTTGACGCAGCAATGGAAACATATCTCGTTCTTGTATCCGCTTGCAGATGGCATCAGGCAGATTTCCTTCAATACCATAACCGGTAACAAACTGCACGCATCGTTCGCCACGCACCAACAGAATGACAAGCCCATTGTCTGCCTCCTTCTTCCCGACACCGTTCTGCTTACCTAATTGATAGGCAAATTCGAAACAATCACCATCCTCTATTTCTTCTACAGCCACCACCAATGTTTCAATACCCGTTCTCGCTTCCAACTGACGGAGCACTTCATCCATAGCCTCCACCGACTGTGCGGAAAGAATACCATCAGGGTTACTTACATAGCGCGTTTCGTCCTGCAAGTGCACCATCGGAACATCTTCCACTTTATAGCGTTTGGACCATGCCGGACAAACCAGCACCAGCAATAAGACAATAAAAAGCCACTTTTTCATCACACTATACTCCTTATTATTATATAATGTCGTTCTTCGCCATCGTTCTATACATCCTTCAATAAGGAAGCCTCGCAGTAGCCGCACTCCTTTACTTTGGTCAGAAGTTGCCATTCTTTGCTGAATAATCCGATATGATCGACTTTGAAGTTTTCAGTACCATCCGTGTCTATACGCTCTAACAGTTTACCTACGGTCAAACGATTTATATCTTCCGCTGGCAAGTAGATGGGTGAATCGCTCTTTTCATCCTCCATCACAGGATATATCAAACCAAGATCCTGCAACTCATAGAGCATTTCCTTTACCAGCCGCAAAGGAATCCGGTGCTGACGTGCCATTTCTTCTGCGGTATAAGGATGTTCTCCTCGTGCAAAACATTTGCAAATTGCTGACATCAACAAAATACAAAGAAAATCGTGATAACGCCGACTGATATTACGGGCATCTTTTTCGAAATTATAATTTTCCACATTCTGGCTCACATAAGTCAATTCGGCACCAAAAAGACAAATGCACCACGAAATCTGTGTCCATAAAAGAAACATAGGAATGGCAGCAAAACTACCATAAATGGCGTTGTAACCTGAAACCCACAATTGACTGTTGATATAGAAATACTGAAATCCTTGAAAAGCCACACCTGCCACAACTCCGGGCAGAAGTGCATTAATCAAACGCACCTTGGTATTGGGCATAAAAATGTAAAGAGCTACAAAAATGATGGATGTGAACACAAATGGAATCATCCGTACAAGCCATTTCAAGACTGGAGCCATCAACTCATAGCCAGCCAAATCCTTCACCATGGTAGCCATAAACACAGAAAGTCCACCGGAAACTACAATCAGAACAGGAAGCAACAGGAAAATGGAAAAATAGTCTGTGATTTTACGAAAAAGGCTGCGTGGCTTCTTTACTTGCCAAATCTGATTGAATGTACGTTCTATATTGCTTGTCAGGGTAAGCACTGTCCATAACAACATCACCAATCCCACTCCAATGAATATTCCACTTTTGGCATGTTCCAGATAAGAATCTATCAGCTGAAGTAAAGTTTCAACGGCCAGACTCTGCCCTTCAAACCCCTGACGGAACTGTTGCTCCATCAATGAAGAAAAGCCAAATCCACGAGCTATGGCAAACAGAATAGCCATGATGGGCACTATCGACAACAATGTACTGTACGTCAATGCTGCAGCCCGATTGACCAACCGGTCGCGTGATACACGCTGCACCGACAATACCATCACCTTCAACAATGTGTACCAACGGCGTTTCAACGGATTCCGCAATTCATCATCCGTCACTCGCCAAATTCCTTCATCAAGGAAATGGCGCACATCCTTTATCGTCATTATAAGTTTCATCTCTTACGTATAAGGGAGGTTCTATAAAAATGAAAACAGCCGGACTATAAGCCGGGTTCTGTCCCTCTCACATATAGAAAGAGGTGTCTGTCATTTATCTACGTCATTTGTCACCAAATGACTTTAGCGGTCCACCCTCCGGCATGGGGCGGGCAACCCTCATTACGCCGGTTTACATGACCTTACAGTTCCCAAGGCACACAGCCTGTGTGTCACCACACAGCTGGTGAGCTCTTACCTCACCTTCTCACCCTTACCGTACATTTTCTGCATCAGCCTCAACTGATACAGAGCTGCCCGGCGGTTATTTTCTTCTGCACTACTCCACCCTCACGGATAGCTTTCTGTTAGGAAGTGGGATGCCCTATACTGCCCGGACTTTCCTCTCAACCTTATGGCTCAGCGACAGACCGTCCGACTGCTTTCAGCCTGCAAAGATAGGAATATTTTATAGAAAAGCCGGACATTCAGACAAAAATGTGTAAGTCCGTAGCTGCAAGAGAGAGAGAAAAGCCTTTATATATGTTACGGACAAACAACAACCACACGCCTTGATGAAGGACATGAAAGCGGGAAAAGCCCAATGAAAACTGTCAGTCTGATGCAAGACAGCAAAAGAACTTTCCTTTTTTAGCTTTGTTATAAAGAAAAAATGGAATGTTTTTCTTTTTTCTGAAAATTATATGTAATTTTGCGCAAATTTTCAAGAATCAGACGAGATTTGATTACAATTTGACAATAAAATAGAGTAAAAAGATATATTATGGTAAAGATAACAAAAGAAGCAGCTTTGCTCTACCACTCGCAGGGCAAACCGGGTAAGATAGAAGTTGTACCCACCAAACCCTATAGCACACAGACAGACCTTTCACTGGCCTATTCTCCGGGAGTGGCAGAACCTTGTCTGGAAATTGAAAAGAATCCTCAGGATGCTTACAAATATACTGCTAAAGGAAATCTTGTAGCCGTCATCTCCAATGGCACAGCAGTACTTGGATTGGGGGATATTGGTGCCATGGCCGGAAAACCCGTCATGGAAGGCAAAGGACTGCTGTTTAAAATATACGGTGGCATCGATGTGTTTGACATTGAGGTAAACGAGAAAAATGTAGATAAGTTCGTAGAGGCAGTAAAAGCCATTGCCCCCACTTTCGGAGGTATCAACCTGGAAGACATCAAAGCTCCTGAATGTTTCGAAATTGAACGTCGTCTGAAAGAGGAATTGGACATACCGGTCATGCATGACGACCAGCATGGCACAGCCATCATCTCCAGTGCAGGACTGCTGAACGCATTGGAAGTGGCCGGCAAGAAGATTGAAGACGTGCGCATCGTAGTGAACGGAGCAGGAGCTGCAGCTATTTCGTGTACAAAACTTTATGAAGCATTAGGTGCATCACATAAGAACATTGTGATGTTAGATTCAAAAGGTGTTATCCGGAGCGACCGCGAAGGTCTTGATCGTCCGGGAAATGAAATGAAGCGCTATTTTGCCACCGAACGCCGCGACATCACCACATTGGAAGAGGCAGTACGTGGTGCAGACGTATTCTTGGGCTTGTCGAAAGGCAATGTACTTACCCAAGACATGGTTCGTTCAATGAACACCCACCCCATTGTGTTTGCTCTGGCAAATCCCGTGCCCGAAATATCTTACGAAGATGCTATGGCCGCCCGCCCCGATGTTTTGATGTCCACAGGCCGCAGCGACTACCCCAACCAGATAAACAACGTTATCGGATTCCCATACATATTCCGTGGAGCACTTGATGTGGCAGCCACAGCCATCAACGAAGAGATGAAGTTAGGAGCCGTACGTGCCATTGCCGCATTGGCCAAACAGCCCGTGCCCGATGTGGTCAATGAAGTGTACCACGTGAACAACTTCACCTTCGGTCCCGACTATTTTATCCCCAAGCCTGTTGACCCCCGCCTCATCACCGAAGTATCCATGGCTGTGGCCAAAGCTGCCATGGAGAGCGGAGTGGCACGCAAACCCATTGAAGATTGGGATGCTTATCGCCAACACTTGAAGGAGTTGATGGGACAGGAAAGTCAGTTGACACGTCAGCTTCGTGAGACAGCCCGCCGCAATCCTCAGCGCGTAGTCTTTGCCGAAGGTATTCACCCCAATATGCTGAAAGCTGCAGTCGAAGCTAAAGCAGAAGGTATTTGCCACCCGATTGTGTTGGGCAACGATGAAGCCATCACCAAATTGGCCAAGGAACTTGAATTGAGTCTGGAAGGTATCGAAATCGTAAACTTACGCCACCCCGATGAAGCACCACGTCGCGAACGCTATGCCCGCATTCTCTGCGAAAAACGTGCCCGCGAAGGAGCCAACTTCCAAGAAGCTAACGACAAGATGTTCGAGCGTAATTACTTTGGTATGATGATGGTAGAAACAGGAGAGGCTGATGCATTCATTACCGGCCTTTATACCAAGTACAGTAATACCATCAAAGTAGCCAAGGAGGTCATCGGCATCCAACCGGGGTACAAACACTTTGGTACGATGCATATCCTGAACAGCAAGAAAGGTACTTACTTCTTGGCAGATACACTCATCAACCGTCATCCTGGCACCGACACCCTCATTGATGTGGCCCGATTGGCAGACAAGACAGTACGTTTCTTCAACCATACCCCAATAATGGCCATGTTGAGTTACAGCAATTTTGGTTCCGACCCCGAAGGCAGTCCGGCCAAAGTGCACGAGGCTGTTAATTATATGCAATGCGAGTATCCCGAATTGGCCATTGATGGTGAGATGCAGGTAAACTTTGCCATGAATACCAAGTTGCGCGATGAGAAATATCCCTTCACCCGTCTGAAAGGCAAGGAAGTGAACACCCTCATATTCCCGAACCTCAGTTCGGCCAACTCTGCATACCAACTCATTCAAGCCATGAGCAGCGACACAGAAATAATCGGCCCCATCCAGATGGGACTGAACAAGCCTATTCACTTCACAGATATCGAAAGTTCGGTAAGAGACATCGTAAACACCACTGCTGTAGCGGTTATCGACGCTCTTGTAGCCAAAAAGATGAAAGAATAAGCATATTCTCAAACACAATTTACAATGACCGTTTTATCCACAAGGAAGGAACGGCATTGTAAATTTTGTACATTGTAATTGATAAATTGTAAACACACCCATGCGCCGCCGTCTCAACCGTCCACAAGCTATTCTGCTCGTTCTTTTTTGGGTCGTACTCTGTTATCTGGTGCTTGTCAGTGCCCCACGTATTGACGGCCCGCTCATTCTCTCACTCATCATTTCCGGAGCATTGGTTTTTATACCTGTATATAAAAGCATGAAGGAATGACGCAACAGTCCCCCCAAAAAAAAGACTGTTATCCTCCTTTCTTCCGATGAAAAGCATGAGCCAACAGAAAACCTATCAGGAAAATGACAATGGTTCCTAACACAATGGCCATGTATTCATGAATTCCAGAAGAAGGCAGATGAAGAAACTCCGCAGCAGATATCCATCCGATAACGACAACACCACACACTGTACCTATAACGGCATCCGCATGACGGGCCTTGCGGACGACATAGCCTAACAAGAACAGCCCCAACATTCCGCCACTGAACACACTTGACAGTTTCCACCAGGCATCCAGAATGCTTTCTACATTCAACAATGCCAGTGCAATGAATATCCCGATAACACCAACAAGCAGACTGGCCACTTTGAGGACAAGAAGTTCTTCTTTGTCACTCACATTCTGACGGATTCGCTTGTAATAATCGGTAAGAATAATCGTGCTCGAACTGGTAACACTGGTAGCCACCGTACTCATGCCTGCTGCAAAAATGGAAGCGATGAGCAGCCCTGTCAGCCCTACCGGCAATTGGTTGGCAATAAAATAAGGAAAGACGTAGTCCGCCTTGACACCCTCTGCCGGAAGCAAGTGGGGATAGACCTGATAGTAGGCATACAAGGCAGTACCTATCAGAAAGAAAACGGCAGACATGGGGATATAGAGCCACCCTCCGAACAAAGCAGAGAATCTGGCTTCCTTCTCATTCTTGGCCGCATGATACCGCTGTACATAGTTCTGATCTATACCATAATTCTGCAAATTGATGAAAATTCCATATACCAGACAGACCCAAAAAGTTGACGAACTGAGCCCCAAATCAAAACTTCCCAACTCAAACTTATGGTCACGAATACCGATTTCAAAAGTCTGTAACGGCCCCTCAGGCATACTGAAAAGTAACACAGCCAAGCAAAGCAAGGCTCCACCTATAAGAATGAACCCTTGAACAGCCTCAGTCCAAATGACAGCTTTCACCCCACCCAACATAGAGTAAACAATGATGGCCAGACTGGTGAATATGATGACAGTCCGTATATCCCATCCCATCAACACATTCATGGGGACCGCCAATAAATAAAGGATGGACCCCATGCGGGCTATCTGAGTCAACAAATAACAAGCAGAAGCATAAAGGCGTGCCCATGGTCCGAACCTCTCTTCCAAGAAAGAGTAAGCTGACACACTGCCTTGACTCCGGTAAAAAGGCACAAAGTACTTGGCTGCAAAGTAAGAGGCTATAGGAATGGAAAGACTGAACACGAAGGGATTCCAGTCACCGGCAAATGCCTTGCCAGGATTTCCCAGATAACTGATACTGCTCACATAGGTGGCAAAAATAGACATACCCACCACCCAACCGGGCAGACTGCGCCCCCCGGAAGTGAACTCTTCAGATGATATTTTATGTCTGAAAAACGAGCAGCCAAAAAGCACTATTCCACCCGTGAAAAGGAAGAAGACAATGAGATCAATTATATGCATAGCATCAGTCTGTTTTTGATTCAGTACGTGAATAAAGACACAAAAGTAAGATTTTCTTTGCTATAAAGAAAATCTTCCGGCTGTTTTTACGATAGCAACAATGCAAATTTCACCGGCCCTGGCCATATTCTTGATTATTCCAACCAGAAGAACTCTACTTCCAATTCAACGTAAACAGTTACATTTTATCAAGAAAACTGCATTCAAATACAAATTTTGCCGCAAAAACAGAAGAAAAACATTCAATTTGCAATTCTTTTTCCTTTTTTATTGGAAAAATGTTGCACAGATGAAATATTCACTTTATCTTTGCAGCGTTTTTGAAACAGCAATGAACAAATAACAATTATATTACTAAAACTAAAAAGAGTAAAAAGATGAATGCAGCAAAAGTTTTGGAAGACTTGAAGCGTCGTTTTCCCAACGAGCCCGAATATCATCAGGCCGTAGAAGAAGTACTTGGTACAATTGAAGAAGAATACAACAAACACCCCGAATTTGATAAAGCAAACTTGATTGAGCGCCTCTGTATCCCCGACCGTGTATTCCAGTTCCGTGTGACATGGATGGACGACAAAGGCAATATTCAGACCAATATGGGTTACCGCGTGCAGCACAACAATGCCATCGGTCCCTACAAAGGTGGTATCCGTTTCCACTCATCCGTAAACCTTGGTATCTTGAAGTTCCTTGCCTTCGAGCAGACTTTCAAGAACTCATTGACCACTCTGCCTATGGGTGGAGGTAAGGGAGGATCAGATTTCTCTCCTCGTGGAAAGAGCAACGCAGAGGTGATGCGTTTCTGCCAGGCTTTCATGTTGGAATTGTGGCGTCATGTAGGTCCTGATATGGATATCCCCGCCGGTGACATCGGTGTCGGTGGTCGTGAGGTTGGCTATATGTTTGGCATGTACAAGAAGTTGACCCGCGAATTTACCGGAACATTCACAGGTAAGGGCCGCGAGTTCGGTGGTTCACTCATCCGTCCTGAGGCTACAGGTTACGGTAACGTTTACTTCCTGATGGAGATGCTGAAGACCAAAGGCTTGGACTTGAAGGGCAAGACCGTGCTCATCTCAGGTTCAGGAAACGTGGCTCAATATACAGCCGAGAAGGTGCTCCAATTGGGTGGCAAGGTACTCACCATGTCAGATTCTGACGGCTATGTTTACGACCCCGATGGCATCGACCGCGAGAAGCTCGACTACATCATGGAGTTGAAGAACCTCTACCGTGGACGTATCCGCGAATATGCCGAGAAATACAATGTAAAATATGTAGAAGGTGCCAAACCTTGGGGTGAAAAGGCAGACATCGCTTTACCTTCAGCCACTCAGAATGAGTTGAACGGAGAGCACGCACAGATGTTGGTTGACAACGGAGTCATTGCCGTTAGCGAAGGTGCCAACATGCCCTCTACTCCCGAAGCCATCAAGATATTCCAGGATGCCAAGATTCTCTACGCACCGGGTAAGGCTGCCAATGCCGGTGGTGTGTCAGTATCAGGTCTGGAAATGAGCCAGAACTCTGAGCGTCTCTCATGGAGCAGCGAAGAGGTGGACAACAAACTTCACTACATCATGGAGAATATTCACGAGAACTGTGTGAAGTACGGTACCGAAGAAGACGGTTACGTAAACTACGTGAAGGGAGCCAACATCGCCGGCTTTATGAAGGTAGCCAAGGCCATGATGGCCCAAGGTATTGTTTAAGACTCCTTTTTTTACACCATAGTGATTTAATTGTGAACCTGCGCTTCTCTGTGAAAGAGAGGCGCAGGTGTTTCTTTTTATGAAATTATTCATCATATAAAAAGGTATATTCCGATAAAATGTTTACCTTTGCAATATTTTTAATCAAAGTGCGTTATTGATATTGGCAATAGTCAAGAGGTAAGAATGACAACAACAGAATGGAACGATATAACATCGCAGGATGCGATGTCTCAGACAGCAAGGCATATCAAAAGGACAACCGACGTCTTTTGTTCGTTGGTAGCATTGGTTATATTGTCCCCAGTCTTTTTTATCATTTACGTCATACTCAAGGTTGAAGGATGCCATTCCCCTCTCATTCGTCAAGAGCGTATCGGATACAAAGCCCGGCCATTCACCATCTACAAGTTCCGCACGATGCATACTGATGCAGAGTCAGATGGTGTTCCCCGGCTCGCAGTCAAGAACGACGACCGGCTGACCCCCGCGGGCAAGATTTTGCGCGAATATCATTTGGACGAACTACCACAATTCTGGAATGTACTGACGGGAGACATGTCGTTGGTAGGACCACGCCCCGAGCGCAAATATTTCATTGACCAAATCAATCAAGTGACCACCGACTACCGCTATATTTATGCCATGCGTCCGGGGCTGACCTCACGGGCAACCATTGAAAACGGCTATACCGACAACATGGAAAAGATGCTCCGGCGGTTGGAGATGGATATTGAATACCTGCGTACACGTTCCCTGTGGGGCGACTGCAAACTCATCGTACGTACGTTGGGCTCTTTTTTGTGTGGAAAGAAAATCTGAAGAAAAGAAACAAGAAAACTATAATAATACATAAGGAATGATGCGGAAATATATTGTAATGCTATTGATTTTCACAAGTTGTTGTCTGGCTACACCGGCATGGGCACAAAGCATGTCAGACGAACAGGTGATAGAATACATACTGCAAGAACAGGAAAAAGGGACTTCACAGGAAAACATCATCAAGGCGCTGATACGCCGTGGTGTGACTATGGAGCAAGTGAATCGCCTGAAGGCCAAGTATCAGAGGCAGGAGTTGGGTGTCATAGGGAACACAGATGTTTATAAGAAAGTGCGCACACGCAACAAGCCCGAAAAACCCACCCAAAGCGACTACATGATAAAGGCTCAGGAAGACAAGAAGCAAAAAGGTAAGCCATTGAAGCCCGGTGAGCTGACACAAGAAGAGCAGATGTTGCAAGGTCTGGACTTCATCATGCCGGACAGCACCATGCTCTATATGGAGATGTACGGTCAGGAAGCGAAGAAGAAAATCTTCGGACGTAACATCTTCAACAACAAAGAACTTTCTTTCGAGCCAAATCTCAACATAGCCACACCGGCCAATTACCGGTTGGGGGCAGGCGACGAAGTCATCATCGATGTTTGGGGAGCTTCGCAGAACACAATCCAGGAGACCATCTCTCCCGATGGAGCCATTCAGGTAGAGGGGCTCGGCCCTGTCTATCTCACCGGCATGACTGTGAAGGAAGCCAATGCTTATCTGCAAGAAGAACTGAGCAAAATCTATGCCGGTGTAAGTGGCGACCACCCCACATCGCAAATCAAGTTGACTTTGGGACAGATTCGGACCATTCAGGTAAACGTCATGGGTGAAGTGGAGAATCCCGGCACCTATACACTCTCCTCCTTTGCCACCGTATTCCATGCCCTGTATCAGGCCGGCGGAACCAATCAGATTGGAACGTTGCGTGCCATCAAGGTATATCGGCAAAACCAACTGATTGCCACACTCGACATCTACGACTACATTCTCAAAGGCCAGCTGAAAGACGACATCCGCCTGATGGATAACGACGTCATCATCGTCGGCACCTACGATTGTCTGGTCAACATTGCCGGTAAAATCAAGCGCCCCATGTTCTACGAGATGAAATACGAAGAAAGCGTAGGCACCCTTCTCGAATATGCCGGCGGATTCACAGGTGATGCTTACACCAAGAATGTGCGCCTCATCCGCCGGAGCGGCAGCAAACATCAGATTTACACCATTGACGAATTCGATTTCCATTCTTTCCGCGTAATGGATGGAGACAGTCTCAGTATCGACTCCATCATCCCCCGTTTTTCCAACATGGCAGAAATCAAAGGTGCAGTCTATCGTCCGGGTATGTACCAGATGGACGGCCATATCACCACAGTACGCCAGCTCATTGAGGCCGCAGAAGGAATCACAGGAGATGCCTTCACCAATCGCGCAGTACTTCACCGCAAGCGCAACGACCTTTCCTTGGAAGTCATCTCTGTTGACGTCCGTGGTATCCTCGATGGCACATCCGCCGACATCACGTTGCACAACGAAGACGTACTGATGATTCCCAGCATCAACGACATTCAGGAAGAGCGCACCCTCAGCATTCATGGAGAGATCGCGTTCCCCGGCATCTACGTCTATGCGGCCAACACCACGCTCGAAGACCTTGTTCTTCAAGCCGGTGGTTTGAAGGAGGCAGCCTCTACAGTACGTGTCGATGTAGCCCGCCGTATCAAGGACTCCAATGCTACCACCAGCCAAAGCCAGACAGCCGAAACCTACAGTTTCTCTCTGCGCGATGGGTTTGTTGTAGATGGCGAGCAAGGATTCGTTCTCGAACCATTCGACGAGATTTATGTCCGCCGTTCTCCCGGTTACTACGAGCAGCAGAACGTAAAGATTGAAGGCGAAGTCCTTTTCTCCGGCACATACGCTTTGGACAAGAAGAACTACCGGTTGAGCGAACTGATTAAAGCCGCCGGTGGCCTTACTGACGAAGCCTACATCAGGGGAGCCCGTCTGGAACGCCAGATGACCCCAGAAGAACAGGTTCGTATGAAAGCAGCCCTCCGTATGACCAAACTGGGAGGCAAAGACTCCATCGACATCGACAAGCTCGATTTGGGAACCACCTACAGCGTAGGTATCTCGTTGGAAGAAGCCTTGGCTCATCCGGGCAGCGAGCATGACATCGTGCTGCGTGAGAACGACCGCATCGTTGTGCCCCAATATGTCAACACCGTCAAAATCAATGGAGAGGTGATGTACCCCAACACCGTGTCTTATCTCGACGGCAAGAAGTTGAAGCACTACATCGAACAGTCGGGAGGCTATACAGCCGATGCCAAGAAAAGCAAGGCATATATTGTCTATATGAACGGCACCATTGCCCGGGCCAAAGGAGGAGGAAAAGACTTGATACAGCCCGGATGTGAAATCATCATTCCGGCCAAGCCCGAGCGTAAGGGATTGTCACTGCCCGAAATCTTGAGTATCGGAACATCGACAGCATCACTTGCTACCATGATTGCCACCATTGCTAACTTGATTAAATAAAGCAGGATATGGAAGAGAAGAAAAATAAGGTTTTTGAAATAAATATATTTGCCATACTCAAAAACATTGTTAATCACCGTAAGTTACTATTGCGCAATTGCATTGTCACCGGATTTATAGCAATCATTGTAGCTTTCAGTATCCCTAAAACTTATACAGTAAATGTGTCATTGATACCAGAGATGAATACCTCCAATGGGTTATCTGGTGGAATGGGAGCATTGGCTTCTATGGCAGGAATCAATTTAGGGGGTGCTGTAGGTGAAGACGCAATCTATCCGGACTTGTATCCTGAAATTGTTTCTTCAATTCCTTTCTTGGCAGAGTTATATAATGTTCAGGTTCAGACTGTAGATGGAGAACTGAACACTACTATGGCTGATTATCTCGAAAAACATCAGAAAAAAGCATGGTGGAGTTATATATTGGGGCTTCCGGGAAAAGCTATCAATACAATAGTCAAGTTGTTTTCAGAACCTAGAGAAAATGACAAGTCTGCAACTATCAATGTTTTCCAGTTAAGCAAACATCAGCAGAAAATTTTAGAAATGATTGAGAACATGATGTCTGTCATGATAGACAATGAAACCGGATTGGTTTCCCTGTCTGTTACAACGCAAGACCCGTTGGTGTCGGCAGAGATGGCAGACACGATTGTTGCTAATTTGCAACGCTATATCATTGACTATCGCACAAAAAAAGCACGCAACGATTATGAGCAGATAGAAGAACTTTACAATAGTGCTCAAGCTGACTATTATAAAGCTCAGAATGCGTATGCCCAATTTGTGGATGATAATCAAAATATTATCCGTGCCCGTTTCCGTACAGAACAAGACCGATTAGAAAATGAGATGACATTATCTTATAATGTATATAATCAGTTGGCACAACAGTTACAGATAGCCAAGGCTAAAGTGTTGGAGCAAACCCCTGCTTATACGGTCATAAAACCGGCAACCGTTCCGTTAAAGGCCTCTGCGCCCCGCAAACTGTTGATGCTTGTTGGTTTTGAATTTTTAGCAATATTCGGAACTATAGCCTGGTTGTTGTCTCGCGATATGCTCAAAAGTATATGGCAAATGGTGTATCAACCTAAAAAGAAACAGACTGTCACTGATAAATAGTCGGGATTTGTAGGGATGGCAAAAGGTATCAGACAACATCTGCAAAGGCATAAATCTGTAATTGAGAGTTTTCTTTCGTTATCCGTATTGAATGTTCTCAATATGTTATTGCCTTTGATTACAATCCCTTATCTTTATCGGGTTGTTGGAGTGGATAGGTATGGTGCCTACTCATTTGTTTATGCCATTATCATGTATCTGATACTTTTTTCCAGCTATGGATTCAATTTCTCGGCAACCCGACAGATTGCAAGGCATCGCGATGATCCGGAGGCGGTGAATCGCATATACAATTCAGTCCTGCAATGTCGTTTGACGTTGGCTCTGTTTGCCTCTTTCCTTGTTTGGTTAGCATTGACTGTTTTTGCTGAGCGCGAAACCTCCTTAATGTTATTTTATGGTTTGGGCATAGTTTTTGGTGATGTCTTTATTCCCGTTTGGTTATTCCAAGGAATGGAAAAGATGCGTTATATCACATTGGTCAATGTGGTCTCCAAGTTGTTGTTTACCGGACTGACGTTCTTGTTGGTCAAGACCCCTTCTGATTATGTCTATGTGATATTGTTTAATTCGTTGGGGTATATGGCTGCAGGTATAGTCAGCACTTATATCGCTTATCGAATGTTTGGTATTTCCATACGCCGTATAAGCAAGTCTGATTGGATATATCAGATGCGCGATGGCTTGCATGTTTTTCTCTCTACTCTGTTTATGAATCTCTACCGCAATTCAAATATCTTATTGTTAGGTGCTTGTGGATTGTCTGACGCTTCATTGGGTTATTATTCGGGTGCCGAAAAGATTGTGAAGGCTGTAGAAGGGATGGTGCAACCATTGTCGCAAGCTTTGTTCCCTCATTTGGGTTATCGGTTTAAAAATCATTCGAACAGCGAGAATATCCGTTCGCTTTTCCGCTTGTCTTTATATCTCTTAGGTTTGTTGGCACTGCTTACGGTTGTATTCTATGTCTCAGTACCTTGGATTACTTGGGTCGTAATGCATGTACATTCGGCTGAGGCAGAAAACCTGATGCGTATCATGTCGGCAGTTATCATGTTTGGCGGCATCAACTATGTGTTGGGCATCGTTGGATTGATCAATTTAGGAGAGCAGAAACGTTTTCTGTACAATGTTTGCAGTTCGGGTCTCCTCAGCATCTTGTTTTTGCTTGCCACAGTCCATAGCTTGGGGAGCATGGCAGCCGGATTCTCTATGCTGTTATCTGAATTATTGTTGTTTGTTTTGTGTGTATATTCGTTGTGGCGTATCTATCAAAACGCCCGTAATCTATAGGAGAGCGGCAGATGGATAAGCTTACAGACATGCTCATTCTTTTCTCTTTCCTCGTAGAGGCAGGTGTATTGGTTTATTTAGAGCGTCGAATCTGGAACACCTTGTTCACTCCATTGGTTTTTATGATATTACCTTATACTTTGGTCTTGTTAGTCACCATTGCAGTGTCGGGGAATATGGGCTTTGTACAATTCTATTATCCCAGCATCCTTTTCTGGAGTGTCGGGAGTATTATCTTTTTTATACCCAGTCTGATACTTGGATATTATTACAATCGGAAGATTGGATTGCCGGTACATGCCAACTACAGTGATTTTGAGTTGTCATCAGCATTCATATGGTTTGTCCGGATTTTGTGCCTGTTGTTCGTATATCGTTTTTGGACAGTATTGCATACGTCTGACGAGTTGTTTGGTTCAGAAGATTTTGGTACGGATTTTGCCGGAGGCGGATTGTGGGGACATTTGCGAGAGTTGTCATGTGCATTCCTTGCTTTGTTTATATATAAGGTAGACAAGCAGCATCGTTCTTACTTCTTTTATATATTTATCTTTTTGCTTGTAGGATTGTTTTATCAAGTAAAAGGTTGGATAATAATTCCTTGTGTTGCAGGTTTGGCTACCCGATTGATTACAGGGAAATTGAAGTTGCGCTTAGGATTGGTGGTGCGTACTATAGTGCTCGGATTCTTGTTGTTTCAGGTCTCCTATATTTTATCATTTACAGTTGGTGGTGAAGAAGAACAAGTCACTTGGTATATGGTCGAATGGGTGGCAAAACACTTTTTTCACTATTTCACGAGTGGTACGTTTGGATTGAGTGTTGATACGGTGAATGGATTTCCTGATTGTCGTAGCTTTGAAGTGTTGCTCGCTCCTTTTTATAATGTGTATGCAACATTGGCGGGTGAAGAACTTATCAGTCCGGTAAATCCGATATATTATAATCCAGGGTTGAATTTGACCAATGTCCGTACTTTTTGGGGGACAGTATATATTAATGGTTCTTTGTTGTCGGGGATTTCTTATTCTTTGGTGCTGAGTTCCTGGATATATGGAAGTATGATTGTCGCATTGGTTACAAGGCACTTGATGTTTTTGTTGTGCTATTTGTTTTCGTGCTCGTTGTTGGCTATGGGATGGTTTGAATTCTATTTTTTCCATTTGAGTATTATAGAAATTCCATTTTATTTTTGCTTAATATTCCTTCTTTCACGTTGCAGATTCAATTATAGTGGTAAGGGGGAGGTTGATAAATTTGTTGATAAGAAGTAGATATGACTGCTATCATTTTATTGAATTGGAATGGATGTGATGACACGCTGGCTTGCTTGAAATCCTTGTCGGCTGTCAAGGGAAAAGACTTTTATGTAGTTGTTGCCGACAATGGTTCGACAGATGATAGTATAGGTCGTCTGCTTGATTGGGGTAGCAAGCATACAAAAAGAATGTTAATTATAAGATTATTCTTAATGTTCATATCGAAAATAAGATTACTTTTGCCAAAAATATAACGATTCATCATTCTTTATGAAACGAAGCCTTTTATTAATATTTTGGAGCTTTAGTGCATTAATTAGTACTTCTGTTCATGGTCAAATTATAGCTGGGATGCCACGACCGATAGCGTATAAGCCGTACTTATATGCACTTGAATTTGCAACGGGAATAGAGTCTCGTTCTTCTGGAGAGGATTTCGAAGTCGTTGTCGAAAAAGGGAAAATAATGGACGAAAATGGCGATTTTTCCCTTGTTAGAAAGACTTTAAACAGTGAGAATTCTCCTTCGTGCTATATCATGTGGGAATGTGATAGTATTGGTTATGCACACCTATATGATTGCGCGGGTTTTTTCATATCCACTTCAGAGTTTCTTCCTGTATGTACAACTAATATTGAAAGTGTCACTTTTGCGAATAGTGTGGAGGATACGATTGTTGGAGCTTATTTAACAATTAGGGATGTAACAATATCTTCTGGAGCGTCTGTTAATTTTAATGGCATAAAAGAAGTGTCTATAAAGCCTCCATTTCATGCAGAAACAGGATCGACAGTTAGCATAAGAAGTTATACTCCGGCTTTGCCGTCTAAACTTTATAAAACTCGAACTTCTACACTTGAAACTTCTGAAACAACTGAAATAGCTTTTTCACTAAAAGGACAATCAGATAAATCTAATCTTTTAGATTTATATATTCCTGTTGAAGTTTCTTCAGCTGCAATTCTTATACAATCTATAGATAAACAAGTTTCAAAACAACTAATAATTAAAGATAGGGGAGTTTATCAGATGAATTTGAATATGCAGAATTTGGCTGCGGGAATATATGTCTGTTCTTTGATTGCAGATAATAAATTGGTTCTAACAAAGAAAATTATAGTTGAGTAATTAACATTTATCAACAAACAATATTATTATATTTATGAAACACTCATTAATTCTATTTTCATTATTAGCATTATTTGCTATTAATGAATTAAAAGCCCAAAATTATTTGGAAACTAATCGTATAACAGATTGGAATAACTTGACAGAGTCAGGATTTTATGAATCTTCTAGTGAAAACGGAATTAATATTCCAAATTCAGGAAGGTGGTATTGGGGAGTAAATATTGCTTATGTAAATAATTCCGAAAACAACAAAGAAAATGGCCAATTGTTAATAGAGCAAAGTCTAGGTGATCCCGCAATGTATTTCAGATGTACGTCAAAATCAGGATCTGGTGTGTGGAATAAAGTTATTTGTGATAAGGGAAATCAGGTGATTGATGGTAATTTGACTGTTACGCAAGGAATTGAAGCTAGTGAAATTTTAGTTACAATAGATGCAGGTGCTGATTATGTTTTTGACCCAAGTTACAGATTGTCCCCCTTGGATGATGTCGAGATTTACGTAAAAGAACACAAACACTTGCCCGAAATACCTTCGGAAGCTGAAATGAAGTCAAACGGATTGAATGTAAATGATTTCCAAATAAAATTATTAAAAAAAATAGAGGAGCAAACACTTTATATCATAGATTTGCACAAACAGATAGAGACATTAAACGCACGGATTTCCACATTAGAAAACAGGCATTAAAAAGTAGTAATGACAGCTATCGTTCTTTTGAATTGGAATGGATATAACGACACAATAGCCTGTATCTCTTCTCTTTATTCAATGACAACAGAAGATTTCTTTGTCATTATAGCAGATAATAATTCAATCGATGAGAGTCTGCAGGAAATGACGATTTGGTGTCAGAAGAACAAAGATGTCGATTTTCAATTTATTGCTCAGGGTGATGAAGATAATAGTTCCAGACCTCGTTCAGGGACTATTATTCTTTATAGTTTGTCTGCTAACTATGGATTTGCCAAAGGAAACAATTTAGCTGTAGCTTTGGCATCCCGATTCAAGCCGGATTATTATTTGGTGTTGAATAACGATACGGAAGTTTCTCCAGATTTCTTGGAACAGCTCTTTTTGTTCAGTAAAAGACATCCTGATTATGAGGTTCTTTCTCCATTAATCAGTTTCTACAATCCTAAAGATGTTGTGTGGAATTGTGGAGGGAAGCTATTTGCCGGACTCCGCAAATATCACTATGCTGGCAAACCCGTAAGTTCTATTAAGGAAAAAGAATACATTCCCATTTCGTTTATTACAGGATGTGCCCTTTTTTTTACAGACAGGATATTAGATGAAGATGGTCGGCTTTTTACTGAGCGTTTCTTTTTCGGTGAAGAAGATTTTGCCTTTTCCATTCGTATGAAAAAAGAAAAGAGGAAAATGGCCTGTGTATTAGATTCACGCATATATCATAAAGTTGGTCAGGCGACAGCAAAACTTAAGCGGAATGATAAACGATATGTCTATTTTCTGAACCGCTATATTGATGTGCGCCTGCATTACTCGCCACTCTTCTTTTTCTGTTGGAGCTATCTTTACTCTTTTTATATTGCTTTATTGCTAAGGAAAGCAGGTTCGTCTATTCCTGAGACATGGAGATTCATCAGGAATCTGCATATTGATTGTCGCCGCTACGATGGCATTTCACAGGAGATGTATTTTAAATTGATGAACATCAAAGAGTCTTAAGAAATGATAGGAGGGTACATTATTTGCCCTCCTATCATTTTCTCTTTCAACTCCAAGTATATCAGATTCTCTATTTCACCAATTTCTTGCTTACACTTCCGTCACTTTGTCGGATGAGATAGATGCCGGGCTTGTCCATCGATGTGCATGGGCGTCCGTTGACATCATAGATTTCTGTTGGTGTAATAGCTGTCTTATTCAATTCTTTGACTGAATTCGGATCCATATCATGCTCAGAAATGTATTTGAAATTCTTCCATACGTCAGCTTTTTGGTATTGGTATTTGAATCCTATCGGAACCCACAAGCGAGCATTACTGTAAGTGGTTTCATCGAAACAATAATCACCGACCGCAGGTGGAAAGTCTGACAAACAATATACATTGGTGAGACTATTACAACCAAGAAATGCTCCTTGCCCGATAGTCGTTATACTCTCAGGTATTGTAATGTTGGCTAAGTTTTGACAATAATAAAACGAATATTCCTCAATTTCTGTTAACAAATTATGTAAATTGATGCTTGTAAGATTGCTACAATTCGAAAATGCACTACCTCCAATACTGGTTACGGAGTGTGGTATATTAACATTTTCCAGTCCTGAACTTCCTGCAAATGCTGCAAAACCAATTTTGACAACAGATTCGGGTATTATCGTTGATTTACATCCCCTAATCAATGTATTTGAGTTAGTCTCTATGATAGCATTGCAATCTTCTCTGGAATCGTAAACCGCATTGCCTTCATCAACTCTTATATATTCAAGATTACTACAATGTGAAAAGGCGTGAGAACCAATACTTTTAACGGAGCTTGGAATGGTGATACTTATTAATTTTTCACAAAAGTAAAACGCCATTTCTTCTATATATTTCAATTGATTGGACAAGATTATATTTGTCAGATTTTTACAACTGGAAAAACAGCCAGCACCTATCAATCTCACTGAATTCTCCATACTAACGGTTGTCAGCTCTGTGCAACCATAGAATGTATAATTATTAATACTTGTTACCGAATTCGGAATTGTGATGCTTATCAGTCCGGTACAACCATAGAACGCATAATCATTAATGGTTGTCACTGAATTTGGTATAACCAACTCGGTCACTTTCTCACCTTTCAAATAAAGAGAGGCACCAAAAAGAGGGTTGCTATAAGCATTACCAAACTTAATGTTATACCATGATGCCAGATTTGTAACATGCACAGATTTGAGATTGCAACCATAAAATGCATTTTTTTCGATGTTTACTACTGAATTGGGGATGACAATTTCCGTCAATCCAGCGCAGTCATAAAAAGCATTTTCTCTAATGGAATGACAAGAATCCGGAATTGTAATACTTGTCAATCCAATACACCCCCAAAAAGCGTTAGCTTCAATGCTTTTTATTGTTTTAGGAAAGGATACACTGGTTATATTCTTACAATCTAAAAAAGCACTTTTCCCTACATATTTTACCGTGAATGTGCCATTAATTGTATTAATTGTATCTTTAATTACAATGTCACCGCTTGGTTCTATATCATGTGGGTCATATATATTCTTCGACTTTATCACTTGTGCTTCTCTTGTATCATAATTCAATTGATAATCTATACCATAGCTATCTTGATAGGCCAATATGTCAGAATTGTAGATGACCAACAGAACGAATACGATTAATCCTCTTCTTTTAATCCTATTCAGTGAATGTAAAATACTCGCTTTCATAATCTTATGTCTTTTAAATTGTTATATCCGTTTGTAAACTGATTGTCTTGTTGACGAATTTACTCATTGTTGGTCGGAAAGATCATCACTGTTAATGATGATTGCGTCATTTTCCTTTATTCCCGACACATTAATCCACCCCGCAGCACCTTGACTGTTATCAAATTCTACAGCCGTATTGTCTTTTATCAAAAACATTGTGCCCACGTTCCCGTTAGCATCTGCCATCCCATTCATAAAACCGATGCCACCCTTTAAATAGTTATTGACGATGCGCACATTGGTACAACCTTTGTACTCAAAGGCATAATCAAACCTTGTCATGTGTTGGGTGACAACCACATCATCAAATTGAGAACTGGTCAAGCCTGTAGTGACCAAAGCGCTAAGAAGAGACTGATCATTCATTACATTTGTTCCATAAATAACATTGTTTTCAATCAATATATCGCTCGCTTTTTGAATATACACGGCATGGCGGATAACTGTCGCTTCAAATACACAACCACTTATCACTCCATGGTTTACTCCTTTTTTACCGAAGGGATAATAATCTTGTTCAAAGACTATACCATCAGCATTGATAGTGATAGTTTGGTTTTGAATGTCTTTCAGGCCTTCAGCTTCTGATAATGTTGTGATTGTTACCATAACTCAAAATGGGGCACATTGTTACCTTACTTCTGCCATTAGTGGGACTCCCCTTTGCCTCACTTAGGACATACCTGATTAGCTTTCGCAAGGTAGTCATTAATTATCAGTCATGCAAATGAGCAAAGGACAAAAACAAGTTTTTTCACAATGATTAACCAAAGTGCTGTAACTATTTTTAATTCAAGAAGCTCAAATCAATGTCAGGTACTATAATCTCCGTAAGCTTATCCTTTATTAGGAATCCCATATAAAGAGGTATCGTTAGAATCTCATTTTCGCGTCCTACATTATATTGCCCAAGTTTGATTGCATTGTTCAAGTGATAAACATTCTTATTCTTCAAGGCTGTTTTCAGACTCTTTGTCTTACCTGATTTCGCCTTGACTTCAAGTACTACGCATTCGCTTTTGTAGCGTACAAGAAAGTCCAATTCAAGCCCACTATCCTTTTGGAAGTAGTATAACTTTTGTCCTGACTTACAAAGAAAATCTGCCATGAGATTCTCAAATATAGCACCTTTGTACCCCAGAAGATTGCCTTTTAGGATGTCCGCTTGAGTACCATAGTCAAGCATAGCTACGAGAAGTCCAATATCCGTAGCGTACAACTTAAAGCAATCTTTGATAGAATTACCCTCAAGTGGCAGTTCTGTAATCTGTGTATTATAACATCTCTTCGCAATACCTGCATCTTCAAGCCACTGAAGGCTACCTATATACTGCGAAGAGCGTCCTCCCTTGCGTACTATTGAATACTGGAATTTCTTATTATCCTTGGCTAATTGCTTGGGGATTGACTCGAAACATTCACGGATACGAGGTTTGTCTGCATCATCAGCATACTTGACCATATCCTCCTCGTATTCATCAATAAGGTTTCGCTGTACTTTGTAAGTGAGCTCGATATTTTTGGTTTCAAGGAATGTGTTTACAACCTCCGGAAGACCTCCGACTATAACGTATCTGTACAATAATTCCATCATCACTTTGTGGATACCATCGGGAACTGCCGTCTCATTTTCAAAGCAGGTTTTAACCGAATCAATAACCTTGTCGTTGATTCCATTTGCCCACAAGAACTCCTCAAAATCCAATGGGTACATTTCGACCACAGTCTCATACCCAACAGGAATAGAGTCCTGCCCCTCCACGATTGTCTTGTCACTTTTACCATATCCTCTTACCCCCAAGAGGGAACCGGTTGCAATAACATCAAAACGCCCATCTATTTGGAACGACTTTAATGCTGTCCTCGCCTCTCGGCACTCCTGAATCTCGTCAAGGATAATACAAGTCTTTCCGTTAACGAAACGACTGCCCGGTATCAAGGCTGACAAGTTAAGGATAATGGTATCAACATCTATACTACCGGCAAAGGCTGACTTTCTATCCGGCTCAAGAATGAAGTTCATATAAACCACACTCTCGTAATTCTCCTTTGCAAACTTTTGGACAATGTATGTCTTCCCGCATTGGCGAATACCTTTTATCACAAGTGGCTTCTTGGCTCCAGAGGTTCTCCACTCAACCAAAACTGACTCAATTTTTCTTTTCAGCATCGTGTTGAATATTAGTTTGAGTGCAAAAATACACTTTTTCAAACGAATAAACAACACTTCAATACACTTTTTCAAGCGAATAATTTAATATAACAACATTTTTTTGAACGAATAATCGGAGTCAACCTTTCCTTCTCACATACACCGTGGCAGGTCTACGTCCCTCGGTGGTAATGCCACTGCCGGGATCGCGACGCAACTCCTGAAGTTCGGTGCAGGCAGAGGTACGCGAAAGTCCGGTCAGGGAAATATAGTCGGCTATGCGCATAAAACCCCGCTCGTCGATGAACTGCAAGGCACGGGCCAGGCGCTCTTCACGTGTGTAGGGCGACTTGCGCAGGCGGCTCACATGGCTGCGCTCCAACTTGCAATGCCTGTCGGCCTGCTTTACAAGCTCTTTGTCAGCCTTGAAGTTCACTCCATTGACACACAGGCTTTGGGCATTGCGCTTGGCATCTTCTCCATCCAGACTGTCCATCTCCTTGAACCGCTTCAGTCCCACTGTAGCCTTGAAGTTGCCCAATCCTTCAATATTCACCGAGTATCCCATCCCCAAGAGTTCGCCCAACGTATCCGCAGCCTGCGTCAGGACTGCTATGGCTGTACCATGCGACAGTCCTCCATAACGGGTCATCAATTCAATGAATTCGTCCATCCCGATATTGCGGATGGTCTTCATCCGATAATATGCCTTTGTCTCTCCACTGCCTCTCATGTCGGGCATTTCCTGCTTGATGTATTTTGCCATAACGTCTGTATATTGGTGTTTGACTTAAAAAAATTCCGAACTTGGCTACAAATATACAAAATATTGGCTGCAAAAGCAAGAAAATCCATCAATATTCTATAATCCGTGACGCAGATTATATAATCTGAAGCTTGGATTATATAATCTGTGATTCAGAATATATAATCTGTGATTCAGATTATAGAATAGAAGCCTTTTTATTGGGAATTTACAGGGTTACTTGGGGAAGTTACTTCGGGTATAGACAAAAAAAAAGGGTCAACGCCTTGACCCAACCTTATTAACCTTAAATCTAATACCATGAAAAACTTGATGCAAAGGTACAGCTTTCTGCTGAATCTGCAAGAAATTCAGCTCCCTTTTTATGTTATAAAACATGTTTCTTGATTTGAATCAAGAGGAAGGGGGTGTTTTCACCTTCCCAACCAACGTTCGGGATTCAATTTGGTCTTCTCCTTACGCAATTGGAAGTGAAGCACCGTGTTCCCCGAACTGTCGGTAGCTACAGTCCCTATCTGCTCCTGCGTCTTCAGTTTCTGTCCGCGTTTGACAGAGACGGACGACAGATTGCAATAGACTGATATATAGCTGCCGTGACGCACAAGCACTCCCGTGGTACCTCCAAACTGGAACACGGCTGAAACTTCACCATCGAATATGGCACGGGCACAGGCCCCCTTGCTGCCTTTGATGTCTATTCCCTTGTTGTCCAACTGTACATTTTTCAGTCCGGCAACATTGTATTGTCCGAAATGGCTCACCACTGCATAGGCTCCGGTGATGGGCATCGGCAATTTTCCCCGATTGCTCTCAAACACACCGGACAATTGCCTGTCGCCGGTATATTCTTCCATCATCGGCACTTCTCCCTTCCCTTTCGACGGTGTGGCTCCTGCCGCAGGTTTTCCCTTGCCAGCCCCCTTGCGGGCCTCAGCCTTGCGTTTGCGCTCGGCCTCTTCAGCACGTCGCTTGGCTGCAGCTATCTCTTGTTCTATCAACCGGTCTATCTGTGCATTCAGTTGCCGCGACTTTTTGCGTTGTTTGTTCAGTTCTGCCTGCAGTCCGCGCTGCTTTTTCTTCAGCCGGTCAACCAGCTCCCGCTGCTGTTGTTCCTGTTTCTCCATCTTCGCCCGCTCCTCTTCGCGCTCGGCCAGCAGCAGGGTCTTCTCTTCCCTGACGGCCTGCAATTCCTGCCGTTTGGCCTCTACCTGCCCCTGCTTCTCCTTGATTTGTTCTCCCTGCACCCGCTGATAGGTAGCATATTCGTTGACATAGCGCAACCTCCGATAAGCCTGACTCAATGTCCGGGCTGAAAAGATGAACATCAGTTTCTCTTCGATAGTCCGGTTCTTGCGCAGATACCTCACCGACGAGGCATACTTCTCCTGCTTCTCCTTCAAGTCGGCAGCCAGCCGCTTCAACTGCTTGTCCAGGCGGGCTATGTCGCCGTCCAGTGCAGCCATCTCTTCTTCAATGGCCTCAATATACCTGCGCCGTTCCTCCAGCCTGCTGTTTATCAGGGCCAGATCGTCCAACTGGCTCTTCACATCCTTCTTGGTGGAGAGCAGCAACGACTCCGACTGCCTGATCTGCTCCTGCAGTTCGCCACGCTGAGTTTTCAACGCTTCAATCTGCCGGTTGGTCTGAGCAGCCAAGGGCATAGCCAGACTTCCCACCAAGAGACAGAGTTGCCAAAGGATACGGGCTTTCATCATAGGGCCAACAACACTTTCAATATGTCGGCAGCCTCAACCCTCTTGTAGCGGGCCGGAACCGACAACGGTTCATATTCCACTTGCGTGTTCCAACGCGAGAAAGCAAATGCTGCCTTCATCGGCTTCTCTGTACCATCCAACGAAAGGTTCATCTTCGACGGGAACTGCTGCCCACCCAACGGCAGGAAGTCTGTATAGGACCAATTCATCTGATAGCCGGCACCTTTTTTGGCAGTCACATGCACCTGCGACTCTTCCAGTCGCCCACTCTTCAATGCCGCCAGGAATGAGTAGCACAACCGTTTGCTCACCTGCGATGTAAGAGTGACTTGTGCCTCGCCACGGTTCACATCCAGGCGGAAGATGTCATTGCCCTCCACATGCTTCACCCCCGGCAAGAAAAGTTCATTCCAAAACAGCGCTTGCAGCGTGTAGAAGTCTATTCTGCTGTCGTCAAAGAACTTCAGCTCGTCATAATCCACCTCCATATACCGACGGCCTATGCGGTCGAGCAGCAACAAGCGTTTGGGAGTAATCTCTATCCTGGCTGCTTCCACGATTCCGATGGCTATCAACGAGAGTTGGATGACCTCGTCCTTCTTCATCTTGATGGAACCGCCCACAGAGATGTTCTCCCCTCCGTACGAAGCCGTGAGCCGCATTTTGGCGGAGAATTCTTCAAAGTCGGGTGCATTGGCCACTACACCACGCAAATAGGCCGCATCTGAAACCTCACTCAGGTTCACTCCGCTTCCCGTCACACTCTTTTTGGACCCGCACGACACGGCCAGAAGCCCTATAACCAGGGCCAACAATACCATTGAACAGACATTTCTTGTTTTCATCTTTCGTCTCTCTCCATATATTATCCGATTCTTTTTTTTCATTTCAAGGACGTACCAGGCGCCTTCACATACTTCTGCAACCTTATCTTCTTTTCCAGCGTTGCAGAGTCATGCTCCATCTCTGCAGCCTGCCTCCAATAGCGCAAAGCCTCTTCTCTCTCTCCCAGCAAATAATAGATGTCGCCGCAATGCTCTACAATGGTGGCACTGCTGTCGCCCCCATTCTTCATGGCTTCGTCGATATAGACACGTGCCTCGGCATAACGTCCTTTCTCGAAAAGTATCCAGGCATAGGTGTCCAGGTAAGTGTCGTTCTTCGGCTCGGCCTTGACCGTACGGAAACTCATCTCTTCTGCCCGGTCGAGGTCGCGCCCGTCCAATGAGAGGAAATAGGCATAGTTGTTCAGCACACCGATGTTGTCGGGATTATAGACCAATGCCGAGTCGTAGGCTGCATAAGCCGCCTCTATCCGTCCGGCTGTATGCTCCAAGTCGCCAATCATACTGTAAAAGTCAGAAACCAAGGAACGGTTGCTTTCCGGAGTGACCTGCGCCACCCCCTTCTGCAACACCTGAAGTGCTTTCTCCTGCTGCTCGGTCTGATAATGGCTGATACCCAAATAGTAGTAGAATGCCAATTCGTCCGGATTGTAGAGAAGTGCCGGCTCGCACACACGCACAGCCTCGGCATAGTCGTTCTGCCTTACAGCCTGCAGAAGGAGCTGATAGCGTGCAGCCACATTGTCAGGCTCTATCTCCAACACCTTTTCCAACACGGGTCTGGTGCGGGTGTCGGCCATCTTGTGATGCTCCATATAGCTGTAGCAGAGCAGGGCCATACCGGCATCTTCCTGTGGCAGTGCCAGCATACGGTCGAAAAGTTGCAGCACACGGACACTGTCCTTCGACTGCAGAATGATGCGGCTCATGATTTTCTGCCGGGCTTCACTGCCCAACTTGGGATTCATCAACAAAGTGTCCTGTTGGGCCCGGAGCAGCGAATCCATCCCCATGCGGTCGTAGTAGGAGACAAGGGAGAGCTGTGCCATGGCATTCCCCGGCTCTTCGTCCAACACCGACCGGTAAACCCCGTATGCCTCCTCGGGCTTGTCATTGTCCAGATAACAGTCGCCAAGCAGTACACGGTAACGCATGTCGTTGGGATATTCTTTCGACAGACTCTCTATCTCATTGAAGGCTTGCTGTTTGTCATTCATCTCAAAATAGCAGCGGAACTTCTCCATACTGAGTTGTTCGCTCTTGCCCTCCTTCACCTCCAAGCGGTCCAGCGTACGTATGACATTAGGATAATCCTTCTGCTGCGAATAGAGGTCAAAAAGCACCATCAGCACCTCGCTGCGGGCAGGAAACTGTTCTGCCATCTGCTCATAGACAACGACAGCCTTGTCCAGTTCTTTGGTACTCCGATAGAAAGCGCCGAGCGTCTGCCTGTACCAGAAGTTGTCCGGCTCTATCTGCACAGCCTGTTCCAACAGAAGGCGTGCCCTATCTGTCTGGTCCAGATAGACATAGAACTGCGCCAGCTCATACATGGTGGCCGCCGAACGGGGATTGATGGCCAGACAATGTTCGTAGAGTGCCAAGGCTTCGGCATACTCTCCCTTTTCCCTTTGGCGTGTGGCCTCCAAAAAGAAATAGTCGCATTTGCGGGCATCTTCGTAAGACAGGATGGCAACCTCCTCCCTGCCCTGCACCTGCTTCTTTGATGCGCAAGCCCCCAAAACGAACAAGCCAATGGCGGCAACCGGCATCCAAAGCCAACCTTTCCAATGATGAATATCCATATTCTGAAAATGGCTGAAATTATACTCCCGTATGTCCGAAACCTCCGGCTCCACGTTCTGTGTCGTCCAACACTTCTACGGCCTCCCACTCTACCTGCTCGTGGCGGGCAATGACCATCTGGGCTATCCGTTCGCCGTCTTCTATGACAAAATCCTCATCCGACAGATTGACCAGAATCACACAGATTTCTCCCCGGTAGTCGGCATCCACCGTACCCGGCGAGTTGAGCACCGTCACCCCCCGTTTGACTGCCAATCCGCTGCGGGGCCGCACCTGTGCTTCATACCCCACCGGCAATGACATGAAAAGTCCGGTAGGCACTAGACAACGTTGGAGGGGTTTCAATACAAGGGGAGTCTCGAGGTTGGCACGCAAGTCCATACCGGCAGAAGCCACCGTTGCATAAGCTGGCAACGGATGATGCGATTTATTGATGATTTGTACTTTCATTTCACTTATCCAAACTATATTTTCCGCAAAAGTAGGCAAAATAAGGAACATAATGGAAAAAAAACAGGAAAACTCCCGCCTCTTCTGCATTTTTTACACTACTTTTGCATTTCAGAGTGAGTATATCTGACGTAAACGGAAAGAAAAATGATGAATTGGCTGCAATTGATATCCAACAAACGGTTAGGGATGGAAGAGATGCACTCTTCGCACAAGGATGACCGGTCTGAGTTCCAACGCGACTACGACCGGCTGATATTCTCTGCCCCATTCCGTAGGCTTCAGAACAAAACACAGGTGTTTCCCTTGCCGGGAAGCATCTTCGTGCACAACCGGCTGACACATAGCCTGGAGGTTTCGTGTGTGGGACGTTCGTTGGGAACGGGAGTGGCCAAAGGCTTGACCGAACGCCACCCCACTCTGAAAGACACCCATGTGGAGGAAATCGGGGCCATTGTAGCAGCGGCCTGCCTGGCACACGACCTGGGGAATCCCCCTTTCGGGCACTCCGGAGAACGGGCCATCGGAACTTATTTCTCAGAGGGGGACGGACAAGGATTGCACGAGCTGCTGACCGAAGAACAATGGAACGACTTCATCCATTTCGAGGGAAATGCCAATGCATTCCGATTGCTTACACACCAATTCAAAGGACGCAGGAAAGGCGGATTCGTCATGACTTATCCGACGCTGGCAAGCATTGTCAAATATCCTTTTTCTTCCCGATTGGCCGGAGCCAAAGGCAAATTCGGTTTTTTCAAAAGTGAAGAGGAAGATTACCTGCGGATTGCCCACGAGCTGGGGCTCATCCGGCAAAGCAGCCCCGGAGAACCTCTCCGTTTCGCCAGACACCCGCTGGTCTATCTCGTGGAAGCTGCCGATGACATCTGCTACCAATTGATGGACATCGAAGATGCACATAAGTTGAAACTGCTCACTACTGCCGAAACGACAGAATTGCTGATGCTCTTCCTCAGCGAACACCGGCAGAACAGAGCCAGAGAGGTCTTCCGGCTGGTCAGCGACACCAACGAAAGAATTGCCTACCTGCGCTCTACCATCATCGGACAACTGGTGCGCGAATGTACCGACATTTTCATGGAGAACGAGGAGAAAATCCTCGCAGGTACTTTCACCGGCAGCCTCATCAAGCACTTGGGGGCGCCTTCAGGCACAGCCTATTCCACCTGTTCATCGGTGGCCATTGAGCGTATCTACCGTTCGCGGGAGGTATTGGATGTGGAACTGGCCGGATACAAGGTCATCAGCACACTCATCCACCTGATGATAGAAGCGGTCACACAGCCGGACAAGACCTATTCCAGACTACTCATCAGCCGGGTATCCGGGCAGTATGACATGGAAGCTCCCACACTCTATGGCAGGATACAGGCTGTGCTCGACTACATCTCCGGCATGACGGATGTCTTTGCCCTGGACCTCTACCGGAAAATAAACGGAAACGGATTGCCGGAAGTATAATGACAAGGAAACAACTAACACAAAAAAAACGAATCATACAAAATGAAGAAAAAAACCTTATTGACTTTCTGTACGTGGCTGCTGATGTCACTGGTCCCCCTCTGTGTTCAAGGGAAGGGATACGAACGTGAGAAGTACAACTTCAACCCCGAATGGTTGCTACACATCGGCGACCTGGAAGGAGCAGAGAAAACAGATTTCCCCGACGCAGATTGGGAGAAAGTGACCCTACCACGTGCCTTCAACGAGGATGAGGTGTTCAAGGTTGACATCAAACACCTGACAGACACCATTGCCTGGTACCGCAAGCACTTCCGCCTGCCCAAGACAGCCAAGAACAAGAAGGTGTTCATCGAGTTCGAGGGTGTGCGCCAAGGGGCCGACTTCTACCTGAACGGACACTATCTGGGTCTGCACGAGAACGGTGCCATGGCCGTAGGATTCGACCTGACACCCTATATCAATTATGGGGGTGAGAACGTGATGGCTGTCCGCACCGACAACAATTGGGACTACCGCGAACGGGCCACCAACACCAAGTACCAGTGGAGCGACCGAAACTTCAATGCCAACTACGGCGGACTGCCCAAGAACGTGTGGCTGCACGTGACGGACAAACTCTATCAGACACTGCCCCTCTACAGTAACATGAAGACTACGGGTGTCTATGTCTATGCCAAGGACATACAGGTAAAGAGCCGCAAGGCCATCATCCATGCCGAGTCGGAAGTGAAGAACGAATACAAGAAGCCGCTGACTGTAAGTTATGAAGTGGAAGTGGTGGACCTCGACGGCAAGTCTGTAGCCACATTCAACAGCGAGCCGGTGGTGATTGCCAAAGGGGAGACTGCCACCTTGAGTGCCGAAGCACCGCTCAGCGACCTGCACTTCTGGAGCTGGGGATACGGCTATCTGTATAAGGTAAAGACACGCCTCATCGTGGATGGTGATGTGATGGACGAGGTGGTGACCCGCACAGGTTTCCGCAAGACACGCTTTGGCGAAGGCAAGGTGTGGATCAACGACCGCGTGTTGCAGTTCAAGGGGTATGCCCAGCGTACCAGTAACGAGTGGCCGGGTGTGGGCTTGAGTGTGCCTGCCTGGATGAGCGACTACAGCAACGGGCTGGCCGTAGAGGGCAATGCCAACTTCTTCCGCTGGATGCACATCGCAGCCTGGAAGCAGGACATTGAGAGTTGCGACCGCGTGGGTGCCATGCAGATGTTGCCTGCCGGCGATGCCGAAAAGGATCGTCAAGGCCGGCAGTGGGAACAGCGCACCGAACTGATGCGCGATGTCATCATCTATAACCGCAACAATCCGAGCGTCATCTTCTACGAATGTGGAAACGAAAGCATCAGCCGAGAGCACATGCTGGAAATGAAAGCTATCCGTGACCAGTACGACCCACACGGCGGACGTGCCATCGGTAGCCGCGAGATGCTGGACATCCGCGAGGCTGAGTATGGCGGCGAGATGCTCTACATCAACAAGAGTTGCCACCACCCGATGATTGCGACCGAATATTGCCGCGACGAGGGACTGCGCAAGTATTGGGACAGCTACAGCTACCCCTACCACAAACATGGCGACGGCAACACGGGCTACCACTCCACCGTGACCAACACCACGGCTCCCAAGAAAGATGCCAGTGCCTATAACCAGAACCAAGACCTGCTGACTGTAGAATGGGTACGCCGCTGGTACGACTACTGGCGCGAACGTCCCGGCATGGGCCGACGGGTGAACTCGGGAGGTGCCAAGATTATCTTCAGCGACACACAGACTCACTTCCGCGGTGCAGAGAACTACCGCCGCAGTGGTGTAGTGGACCCTCTACGCATCCCCAAAGACGGATACTTTGCCCACAAGGTAATGTGGAACGGTTGGGTGGATATCGAAGAGCACGGCACACACATTGTGGGACATTGGAACTATGAAGGCAGACCCCATCCCAACCTTCCCCAAGGGGAAGGAGTAGATACTCCGCAAAATGCTAAGCATGACATTTCACTCCCCTCTCTTGTGGAGAGGCAAGGGGGAGGGTCCGCTGTTATAAAACCTGTCTATGTAGTCTCTACCGGCGACAAAGTGGAACTTTTCATCAATGGAGAGTCACAAGGTTTCGGCCGTCAGGATTACCGTTTCCTCTATACTTTCGACAGCATCCAATGGAAGCCGGGTATCATCGAAGCCGTATCGTATGACGAAGCCGGCAAAGAGGTGAGCCGTGCTGCCCTGAAGACGGCAGGAAAACCTCATCACCTGAAGCTGACACGCATGGCCAATCCGGCAGGCAGTTTTGCCGACGGGCACGACATCGTAATGGTGCAGGTAGAGGTAGTGGATGCCGAGGGTAACCGTTGCCCGCTGGCCAACGACATGGTAAATTTCACGCTCGAAGGTCCGGCCGAATGGCGTGGCGGTATCGCACAAGGTCCCGACAACTATGCCTTTGCCACCTCGTTGCCTGTAGAGTGCGGTATCACCCGCGTGTTGGTACGCTCGACCACTGAAGCAGGTGAAGTGAGACTGACCGCTAAAGCTGAGGGATTAGGTACAGCCACAGAAAACTGGACTACCCTCCCTGTGGAAGTGGTGAACGGACTGAGCAGACACTTCCCCGGCGAACTCCTCCCCTGCCGTCTGGAGCGTGGCGAGACACCGCTCACTCCATCGTACACCGACAAGAAGGTGGATGTACAGATTGTGGATGTAAAAGCCGGTGTGAATCAGGAAACAGCGACCAACAGTTTCGACGACAACGAGCTGAGCGAATGGCGCAACGATGGCAAGCTCAATACCGCTTGGATTACCTATAAACTCAACCGCCGCGCTGCAGTGGATGACATCTGCATGAAGCTCACCGGATGGCGCCAACGCAGCTACCCGCTCGAAATCTTTGCCGGCAAAGAGCTTATCTGGAAAGGCAACACAGAAAAGAGCCTCGGCTACATCCATCTGGACATTGAGCACCCCGTCCTGACCGATGAGATTACCATCCGCCTGAAAGGTGCTGCCCAAGAGGGCGATGCCTTCGGACAAATCGTGGAGGTGGTGGAACCCAAAGCCGGAGAACTCGACCTCTTCAAGGCAAAAGATGGAGAGAAGACCCGCAGCGAACTCCGCATCGTGGAAATCGAGTTTCTGGAAACGTTGCAACAATAATGAGGATTTTATTTCTCCATCCGATAAATTATGGTTACTTTTGCAAAGTTTTAATTGATTAATTGATAAAGATAAAATAAATAAGAATGGATACAACACCCAATAAGTACATCACAGTGGCATACAAACTGCACGTGATGCGTGACGGAAAGAAGGAATTGGTTGAAGAGGCTCCGAAGGCTCATCCCTATCAGTTCATTTCGGGCATGGGCATTTCATTAGATGCCTTTGAAGCACAAGTACAGCCCCTTCAAGCCGGAGACTCTTTTGATTTTGTCATACCCTGCGCCGAAGCATACGGTCCCTATGAACCGGAACGTGTGGTGACCCTTGGCAAGGATGTGTTCTGCCGCGACGGCAAGTTCCAGTCGGAATACATCTATCCGGGAGCCTATGTCCCCTTGGTCAACGAAGATGGCAACCACTTTCAGGGACTGGTGGCTGAAGTGAGAGAAACGGAAGTAGTCATTGACCTGAACGACCGGTTGGCAGGTATGGACCTGATGTTTACGGGAGAAGTTGTGGAGTCGCGTCCGGCTACCAACGAAGAGATTCAAGGCATGATCAATATGCTGACCAGCGATGGATGCGGATGTGGATGCGGTGAATGCGGAGGATGCGGGGGTGACTGCGACGATCATCACCACGACGGAGGATGTGGATGCGGACATTGCCACTAATGCTATATATATAATAAGGTATAGAGGAAATGTTCAACAACACATTCGGAAACCTTTTCCGCCTGACGACTTTCGGTGAATCACATGGGAAAGCCATCGGTGGAGTCGTTGATGGCTACCCTTCCGGTATCGAACTGGATATGGAATTTATCCAAGCCGAACTGAAACGCCGAAAACCGGGGCAATCTCCGATAACCACTGACAGGAAAGAGGAAGATGAAGTACAATTCCTTTCCGGTGTTTTTGAAGGAAAGACTACGGGCTGTCCCATCGGATTTTTGGTGTACAACACCAACCAACATTCCAATGACTACGAAAACCTGCGCGAGATTTTCCGTCCTTCGCATGCCGACTACACCTATACCCAAAAATATGGAGTACGCGACCATCGGGGAGGAGGGCGTTCATCAGCCCGTGAAACCATCTCCCGTTGTGTAGGTGGTGCTTTGGCCAAACTGGCTCTCAAGCAGTTAGGAATCAGTGTGCAGGCATACACCTCACAAGTGGGAGACATAGCACTGACCAGCAACTACCAGTCGTACGACCTCGACCTGACGGAGAAAAATGCCGTCCGTTGTCCTGACCCGGAAAAGGCTATAGCCATGGAGAAACTGATAGCCGAGGTGAAGGCTGCGGGTGACACTATCGGTGGAGTCATCAGTTGCGTTGTCAAAGGATGCCCTGTAGGGTTAGGACAGCCGGCGTTCGGCAAACTGCACGCAGCATTGGGCAGTGCCATGCTCAGTATCAATGCCGTCAAAGGATTTGAATATGGAGCCGGATTCGCAGGGGTCAATGCACGTGGCTCTGAACAGAATGATATTTTTTACAATAATAACGGGAAAATAGACACCCGCTCCAACAACTCTGGAGGTATCCAAGGGGGAATCAGTAACGGGCAAGACATCTATTTCCGGGTAGCCTTCAAACCTGTAGCCACCCTGCTGATGGAGCAACAGACTGTGGATATACATGGAAACGACACATTGGTCAAGGCCCGTGGCAGACACGACCCTTGTGTCTTACCACGTGCAGTCCCCATTGTCGAGGCGATGACCGCTATGGTGTTGTTGGACTACTACCTGATGAATAAAGCAAGCAATCTGTAGTTGTGGAATTTCCCTGATAGCCTGAAGATATGATACAGACAAGAACAAATGCGCTCTTTTCAAAAATGGCGTTGGCATGGAATGATATTCAAGGACAATGGATAAAGTGGAAAGTCCGCTATTTGAAAGGATTCCGGATTGTCGGTGGACTGAATGACTCGCCACGGAGCACAAAGATAGTCGTTTCGCTCACCAGCTATGGACGTCGTGTAAGCAAGACTGTGCCATACACACTCGCCTCGTTGCTGAAACAAACGACCAAACCGGACAGAATAATACTTTGGCTGGACAATGAACATTGGCACGAAGGGAATATACCGCAACATCTGAAACAGTTAAGGAACTGTGGGGTGGAAATACGATTTTGTCAAGATTACCGCTCGTACAAAAAGCTGTTGCCTTCACTGGCTCTTTGTCCCGAAGAGATTATCATCACTGTGGATGATGACATCTATTATTCTCCGCATTTGATTGAACGGATGTATGAATCTTATATGAAAAGTCCAGAATGCGTGCACTGCGTAGTGGCACATGAGCCTTTGCTGGAAAACGATGGCAGCCTACGGCCTTACGACGATTGGAGAAAAGATGTCTGTGAGACCTTCTCCGGACGACTGTTCCCTGTGGGTTGGGGTGGCGTGCTTTATCCCCCAGGCACTTTGTGGAAAGATGTCGCAGACTATGGTTTGGCTCAAAGAATGGCTCCGGCAGCCGATGACATCTGGTTCTGGGGAATGGCTCTGGTAAAAGGTACGAACCACCGACTGGTAGATTTTAAAGGATGTACGAACTACACATTGGACTCCATCTATCAGTATTTTCATAGCGAATCGGCTCTGACACACCAGAATGTAAAGGAGGGAAGAAACGACAAACAGCTGAAAGCCGTTTGTTCTAATTATCATTTGTTTGAAAAATAAATAGGACATCATGATCAAGACTAAAGCAGATCTGAAACATTATCTGGCAGAGGATCTCAAACGGATAGGATGGGCTATGCCCTGGTGGAAAGCTTTCATCTTCAGTGAAACCTACCGCGTACACAGCTACATCCGCAACTTACGCTACCTGGAATACTACACCAACAACCGCAAGTGGTACAACCTGCCGATGTACATTTACCACCTGCTGCAACACAGGCGGATGTCACTGCGCAATGTGATGAACATTTCGCCCAACGTCATGGGACCGGGGTTCAAGTTTGTCCATCCCGGTTTTCTACGGATAAACCCCGGTGCGCACATTGGGAAAAACTGTACCATATTGCCAAATGTATTGATAGGACGCAAGTTGCCTGGTATAAAACGTACACCGGATGGAGGAATGGAAGATGTTGACAGGGGACTCGACCCTTTCTATATCGGTGACAACTGCTACATAGGCACAGGCGCAATCTTACTGATACCCCACTCCATCGGAAATAATGTCACCATTGCGGCCGGTTCTGTCGTGCTGGATGATGTTCCTGACAACTGTGTGGTGGCCGGAGTACCTGCAAAAATTATAAAAAGACTGTAGAATTCGTATAATAAAGGATATGTATTGACGTTCTTATATTAGAAATCAGCCATAGAGAGGTATGAAAGTTTCGGTTATTTGCCCAATATACAATGAAGAAAAGTTCATTGCACGTTGTATAGATACGATGTTGTCTCAGGATTTCCCATCCAATGAGATGGAATTGCTGTTTATCGACGGAATGAGCAACGACCGTACAAGGGAAATTGTGAGCGAATACGAGAAAAAGCACAGCCTTGTCCGTATGTTGGACAATCCACAAAAGGTTGTACCTTATGCTCTGAATACCGGCATTAGGGAATCCAAAGGAGAATATGTCATCCGCATAGACGGCCATTGCTCTTATCCAACCAATTACATCTCAACGCTGATACGTTGGATAGAGAAGTTGAAAGCGGACAATGTGGGTGGCGTGTGGAACACTCTACCTGCCAATGATTCTCCCATTTGTCATGCCGTAGCAATCGCTTCAAGCCATAAGTTCGGTGTAGGAAACTCATTGCACAAAGTCGGTGCCGACAAAGTGACAGAGACAGACACCGTGCCCTTCGGCTGTTTCCCACGCTCGATTTTTGACCGTATCGGATTGTTTGACACTGATTTGGTGCGCAATCAAGATGATGAATTCAACGCACGAATCATCAAACATGGAGGAAAAATCTATCTGATACCCAATCTGATTATAGACTACTACGCCCGCAATTCAGCAAAGAAAATGATGAAGATGTACTATCAGTACGGGCTATTCAAACCTTTGGTGAATAAAAAATTGGGAGCTCCTGCTACGGTGCGTCAATTTTTTCCTATGGCCTTTGTCATTGGCCTTATAGCCGGTGCATGCCTCAGTCTTCTGACATCGTGGGCCGTATATCCCTACGTTGCCGTATTGTTGTTGTACCTGTTATTGGCATTTGGCTTTGCTCTGCAGGAAGCACGTCAACGCAAAATCCGGTCATTGTTGGGATGGTTGCCACTAATGTTCTTTTTGATACATATCAGCTATGGCTGGGGATATCTGGTCGGGATTTATAAATTATTGACCAAACAAGAGTTCTCAGTGAAAGTAAACAGATAATAATTACCACAGAAATAAGACAACGATGAAAATACCCTTTTCTCCACCGTATATAGATGAATCTATAATTGATGAAGTAGTTGACACACTGCGTTCCGGCTGGATTACGACCGGACCGAAAGTGAAGGCTTTGGAACAGGAAATAAAGACATACAGCCAATCAGAAGAAGTACTTTGTGTCAACTCATGGACATCAGGTGCCATGCTGATGCTGACATGGTTGGGAGTAAAGCCGGGCGACGAAGTGATAGTGCCTGCATATACCTATTGCGCCACCGCTCATGCAGTGATACATACCGGAGCCAAACCCGTGATGGTGGATTCTGGAGAGGACTTCAACATCTCCGTGGATGCAATCCGAAAGGCTATCACTCCACGTACAAAAGCAATCCTGCCTGTAGATATTGGCGGCTTTCCGTGCGATTATCCGGCTATCATGCAATTGGTGAATGAGCCTGAAATCAAAGCAATGTTCGTACCCGACAATGAAGTGCAGCGCCAATTGGGACGCATCCTTGTGGTAAGCGACTCTGCCCATTCATTGGGAGCCAAACTTCCACATGGAGGACGCTCGGATGTAGCCATCTTCTCGCTTCATGCGGTGAAGAATGTGACCTCTGCCGAAGGTGGAGCCATCTGCCTGAACCTGCCCGCTCCATTCGACAATGCTGCAGTCTATTCCGAATTGCGTTTGAATACGTTAAACTGTCAAACCAAAGATGCTTTCACAAAATCTCAGGCCGGAGGATGGAAATATGACATCGTAGGATTGGGTATGAAAATCAACCTTCCGGATGTCAATGCTGCCATAGCTTTGGCACAAATGCGCATCTATCCGCAATTGCTCGAAAGACGCAAGGAGGTGTTTCAAGCATATGAACGCGGATTTGCCGACTGCGATTGGATGGTAATGCCTCCATCTGTAACAGAAAATGGTGTGGAGAGCTCCTATCATCTGCTGGCACTGCGCATCAAAGGAATCACTGAGGAGCAACGCAACGACATCATTGCAGAAGTGGCCAAAGCTGAAGTGGCGGTGAATGTACACTATGTGCCACTGCCCATGCTGACCTACTTCAGGGAATTGGGGTATCAGATGGAGGACTATCCGAAGGCTTTTGCCAATTATTGTTCTGAAATATCGCTGCCAATATACCCACAGTTGACAGATGAACAGGTGAACTATATCGTGAATTGCATGAAAGAAGCTTATGCAAAAGTGGTGAAAGGCGAATGATGAAAAGAACATTTGATGTTGTGGCCAGTGCCATAGGTCTGATATGCCTGTCTCCCCTGTTTTTAGTGATGGCTGTGTGGATCAAGTGCGATTCGCGCGGTCCGGTGTTTTATCGGCAATCCAGAGTCGGACGCGGAGGCAAGGACTTTTTGCTCTACAAGTTCCGTTCGATGTATCTGGATGCTGACAAACAGGGATTGATAACTGTCGGCGGACGCGACCCGCGCGTAACTCCTTCAGGATACTACATCCGCAAATATAAACTGGATGAATTCCCTCAACTTATCAACGTGCTAAAAGGAGACATGAGTCTGGTAGGACCGCGTCCTGAAGTGCGCAAATATGTAGCCATGTACACCGATGAACAGAAGCATGTGCTGGATGTCCGACCCGGTATCACAGACATGGCCTCTATCCGTTATCGCAATGAAAACGAAATTCTTGCCGGGGTAGATAACCCTGAAGAGTACTACATTCAAGTCATCATGCCCGACAAGCTGAGAATGAACTTGGAATACGTCAAGAATCAAAGCCTTACCCACGACATCCGCCTGATAGGGCAGACAATCAAAGAGATTCTGAAATAATCCATTTCACCTGTAGGAAGAGAGGACTAAAACTTCCTGAAATGAAGTAGAGCATAGCCTGCATCCAGTGTCATGTGCGAATGGTTCAGTGTGTTGACACGAAAGTGAGTAGTGTCCGTCCGTAGTCCGAAACGGGACAATTCGTCCGGCGAAACTCTTTCAGCTTCATTCTTGTAATAACGGAAATCACCGACATGAAGAGAATCGCCAATGTGGGCAAATCGACCGACATAATAAGTCATCTCCTGCCCCGGGCGCTTGTCTTCCGGCCTCCAAGCCAACTCAATCAATCTATGCTGTATAATGTAATAGGTGTATTCACAGGAATCAGTCCTACCATCGGCATAAGCTATCTGCCGGAGTTGCCACATTCCGTCCAAATCTCCATTGGAAAGGTCAGACTCGCATCCTGATGCCAACATGACAAAAAAACAAGCCAACAAACTCGATTTCAATAACTTTCTCATTATCATCTTTTTTATTTGCATAATACTCCTTTTTTAGAAATGGTGACTGATGCCCCGGCGGCATGTCCGCTAATCTCGCTGTAATCCCAAGCACCGGCAAACGTAAATTGCCAACCTGCCCATTTTGACGGACGATAACTGACCTCGGCAAAACTGCGCACTTCAGACATGATTTCCGGCAGAGGATCATAATAAGTACCCCAATGATCAGTCAGAGAACAAAGCACCCTATAATCCCATTCCACCGAAGGGGAACCTGAGATGCCCAAATGATGAGCCTTTATCCGATTGCTCCGAAAAAGCAGGTAGCCGTTTTGGTTATAAACAGGCGACAGCACCAACGGATTGCCAATACCCATCCCCCAATGTTGCCAAGAGGGGTAGATGTAATGATTATAATAGTTGTCAACAGCGCTTATCTGGTCGTCAAAGTAGGTGTTGTTATCGTGGAATAAGGGGCCAGTCTGTTCCTTTGTAGCCACATATTCATAAAGGATCTGATTGACAACTCTATTCTTAGGGAACGTCACTTCTATACCGTAAAGCCCATCTTTCCAATAATATGCGTCAGGTATGAGAGGAGGGAAATAATCCCAAAAGGAGCCTTTACCGAAATTGTCCCCATACTCTTTCCATGAGGATTCGTCGACAATCATCGACTGATCTTCAAAAAAGTGCTCGTAATAGGGGCTGACAGTCCACTCTCCGATGTGAATATCAAGAACGACGTGCCAACTTCCCAATGTATTACCATAAATATTATTCTGTTCGGCTGTAGGAGTAGAAGAATCCCCACTGAAAGGAAGCAACACTTTAAAGTAGTCTTTGAAAGAAGAGGGCATCTTCTGCGTGCCATTGCCGGTGTTATACACGGTTCCACCAAACTGAGTCATCATTTCCAAGCCAACGGTCAACTCTACAGGAAATTTATCGGGATTTCCAAACTTGATGAATCCGGCCTTACTATGATAAAGAATATCTTCGCCATAACGTGAAGCTGTACCAGACGTAAATTCTTTCTGCCAGCGGTCGTCCGTAAACCGACCGTATGCCAAATGCCCTTTAAGTTGTAACCAACTGACACCGGGAATAGTCCAGAAATCCGACAACCCGAAACGCACTTGCGGAATAGGACGGCTATTGCCTGAATAGGTCATACCGCCTGAAGAGAGGCGAAGGTTTTTCAATTCAGCATACCGTTCTTTACTGCCTATGCTCAATTCTAACGGACCATACGTGAAATCGGCATAAGCCTGATGGACAAAAAAGGAGGAGCTATGATTGTATGCGGTTGCCAAATCAAGTCCAAAGGCATACCCCCACTTACCTGAATTCCCCAACTTGCCCCGACCGAACAGACCTGCCTTCAGATAACCATACTGATTATCAATCGAAGCCAGCCCTTGCCGACCATTACTGAACCAAAAAGGAGCATATTCTCCTTGTCCTGCCACAACATGGCTTTCAAATGCATAACTTACATGTGGCCTGAACTGAGCCTTGGCAACAACCGCCCAACAAACGATAAGGATAAGTATATATTTTCGTTGCATGACAAACATGGATGTGTAAAACTACTATCATAACGTTTTTTTCTGTCAATTAGTATTTAAATCCAAGTAAAGAGACTGGCCGATGGATAAATTTTGTATTTTTGCAACACCTAAAAACGAAGAATATGTTGCCATTAAAATCCATCGGGAAAACAATTATCGGAATATTCCTTCTTGCCGGATGTGAAAAAGGATATGACTTGGTGATACCTGAACCATTTGAGATGGAGAACGTTCCTGAATTTACAAGTTTCCAAGAAGCCGAAAACATGGACACAATTGCCGTACTAACCTTCGGAAACAGTTTCAGTTATGATGCCCTGTATTATTTGCCGTCCATCGCACACTCACGGGGAAAAGTAATTATATCAGGCAATCTTGTATTGGGAGGATGTTCGTTGGAGAGGCATTGGACAAATGTAAAAGAATCCTTCGTCGGGTATGACTATTTCAAAGATGCAGGTATGGAGCATCAGTATCTGACCGGCTATCCCATAGAACAAGCCTACTACGATGAAGATTGGGACGTGGTGGTATTCCAACAAGCAGCCCTCAGATCGGGAGATTATAACAGTTATGTTCCATACATCTTCCAAATACATGAAACAATGATGCGAACTTTGAAGAAAAATGTAGCATATGTGTGGCATCAGACATGGGCTTTTCCTGAAGATTCTGACTATGACAGTTTTGAATCTTATAAGTACTCACAAAACTACATGTATGAATGCATTGTCGCCGCTTCATGCCGAATTTCAAAAGAGTTGGGAAGCCGTTGTTTCTTCCCTTCAGGAACTGCAATCCAAAACATGAGACAGGAAATAGGTGACAACTTGTGCCGAGACAACAGACACCTGAACGACTTAGGAAGATATACTGCCGCCTGCGTCTGGTACGAATCTTTGTTTGGAGAAGCAGCTACAACCATCAGCTATCACCCATCAACCATCACCGAAGAAGCAGCCCGATTGGCACGCGAAGCAGCCCATAGAGCAATCCTCTCTCCCTTCTCCGTGTGGCAAAAAGAATAATCAACAGACTTGAATCTTTTTATCCAAAACCTCAAAGCAGGAATTCTGACTGATAAATTCAGGTACTATATCTTTCATAGCAGCCACCGTTACCATCTGGTCATACGTTTTTCCGGCCTCTATCAGCCGCAAGATTTGCTCTTTCACTTCATCATAATCATATTCACGCACCGTGGCTACCATTATCTTATCGTGCGTTGTAGGCTTGGTCAACTCCTTATTATTAAGCAATTCTTCGTAGAGCTTTTCTCCATTTCTCAATCCGGTAAACTGTATTTTTACAAACCTCTTACCTGAAAGTTCTATCATACGCTTGGCCAAATCCAGAATTTTGACAGGTTCACCCATATCAAAAATATAAATTTCACCACTCTTCCCCATGCTGCCCGCTTCGAGAACCAAACGACAAGCTTCAGGAATAATCATGAAATAACGAATAATATCAGGATGTGTAACCGTCACAGGTCCCCCATGCTCTATCTGCTCCTTGAAACGAGGTATAACAGACCCATTAGAACCCAACACATTACCAAAACGAGTTGTTACAAAACGGGTAGTCTTCGTACGGCTGATTTTTATCAACTTCTTTCCTAAAGACTGGACATATATCTCTGCAATACGCTTCGAACACCCCATCACATTTGTCGGATTGACAGCTTTGTCCGTCGAAATCATAACAAATGTATCTGCATTATACTTTACTGCAAGATCGGCTACAATCTTAGTTCCATATACATTCACACGGATTGACTCACACGGATTCTCCTCCATCATGGGAACATGTTTGTAGGCCGCTGCGTGAAAGACGTATTGCGGACGATACTCATCAAATATCTTTTCCATCAAAACAGGATTCGATACATCTGCCATAATACACTTCGCATTAATATTACGCCACCGATCCTGTAATTCAAGTTTGATATCGTGCAAAGGAGTTTCGGCATTGTCCACCAAAACCAACTGATGAGGATTAAATGTTATGACCTGACGCATCAGTTCGCTACCAATAGAACCTGCAGCCCCCGTGATAATAACCCGTTTTCCTTCGATATGAGAAGCAATCCTACGTATGTCTATCTCAATCGGAGCACGAGGCAACAACTCCTCCATATCATAATCTTTCAGAGTTGTCTCTTGCCGAGCCGCCATATTTGAGCATTTTCTCGCTATACACCTTAATGTCCTCGTAACTATATTACTTCCCATATTTATCACATTATACTATGACCGATAACGTTTTTTTTTGCGAATTAGTATTTTTAAGACAAAAAAAACACCAAAATTACAACTATTACACAATCATAGAAGTCTTATTTCATATTTAGCGTGCAAAGATACTCATTTCTATTTAATAATCCATGAATTGTTCCGAAAAATAAAAAGTAAAAAGATAGAAATGAAAAGTGTCGTAAAAAAAATAAAAAACTCAGACGATTCCTATAAAGAAACCGTCTGAGTACATCCTGACTTTTTTCGTCTTATATGGTCTGTTCTACATTCCAGACAAAAGCACGGAGACCGAGCATTTCCGTCTCCATATCCATTGCGTGAAGAGCCTCCAACAGAGGCGTCACACGCTGATCCTCAACTATAGCGATAATAGCCGAGCACATACTGGGCCACGCATGACTACCGAAATGAGGTTCACCAGTTTTGCTTCCACGCCCCTGAACCTGCTCAAAACGGCTGAATCCACGACAGTTCAAACGATCAAGTGTTGACACAATACGTTCATGGAATGCCTGATCATATGCTATAAATACTGATTTCATAACGTTACTATTTTTTAGTTGACAGGTTAACGAGCTGACAAGTCGACAAGGTTTAATCATACCAGAACTTCACCTTGCCTACTGGTATTTTGTCAACTCGTCAACTGAAAGTTAATTTTTAATTACATTATCTGTCTTAGCTTTCTTGGTCATCTTATCCTTATGGCTCAGATAATACTCATTCAATGCACGAGCCTTGCGGAGTTGACGGCGCTGACGCTTGATACCCACACCGGCAAACGAGCAGTAGAGTACAGGGACAAGAATCAACGTAAGGATGGTAGAGATAGTCAGACCACCAATCACGGAAACACCAAGCGGACGCCACATTTCTGCACCTTCACCGGTGCTGACAGCCATAGGCACCATACCAAGGATTGTGGTCAGAGTGGTCATCAACACAGGACGCAAACGGCTACGGCCTGCAGTAACCACGGCATTGAGCACCGCCATACCACGCTCACGACAAAGCATGGTGTAGTCGATGAGCACGATACCATTCTTCACTACGATACCAATCAACATGATACCTCCCAACAGACTCATCACGTTCAAGTTGGTGCCTGTCAGATAAAGAGCCAAAAGCACACCACTGAAGGCAAACGGTACAGAAATCATGATGATGACAGGATAGGTCAACGACTCGAACTGGGCGGCCATCACAATATATACAAGCACAACGATAAGTATTCCCAACACACCCAAATCGGCGAATGAGTCCTGCTGATCTTCATACGAACCCGAAACTTGAATACTATATCCGCTGGGAAGTTCCAATTCATCAATAACCGCATTTCCACCAGCTACCACCTCGCTCAGAGGTGCTCCTGAAATTATAGCTGATACTGTTACGATACGTTCACGGTCCTTACGCTCAATGGTAGGAGGATTCTGACGCTCGACAACCTTACCGACATCCTTCACACGAACGGCCTTTCCCGCATTGTTGTAAATAAGGATGTTTTCCAAATCCTCAATACTTTGGCGGAACTCAGGTGCATAACGTACGACAATGTCATACTCATCACCATCCTCTCGATAATAAGAAGCCGTAGCACCATTCACACGGTTGCGCAGGTAACCGGCTGCAGTAGAAAGATTGAGTCCGTGCAAAGCCAATTTTTCCCGGTCAAAATCAACCTGATATTCCGGCTGATAGTCTTGACGACTGATACGAACCTCTTTCACTCCATTCACTTCAAGCAACTTACGCTTCATCTCTTGTGCAAGCTGGTCAGTCACTTCAAAATCGTATCCATAAATTTCAAAGTCAGCACTTGCCTCACCGCCCATGCCGCTGCTACCACCACCAAGTTGTACCTGGGTCTTGTCGAAATCTGGATAAGCCTTCAAGTCTTCACGCATTTCGTTGCAGACCTGCTCCAATGAAATTTCACGATCAACGACACTCACCAAACCGATGTTGAATGAAATGATGTGAGAACCATTTTCCTGCATAGAGGCAAAAGTATTGTCGGAATCTGCTTGTCCAACCGTAAAGTTGCAGGCACGCATATCTTTCCCATAACGGGCAATCCACTTATTCGCCAATTCTTGAGCAAGCTCTTGGGCACGTTCAACACGGCTACCAATAGGCAAATACAATTTTACAGCCACACGTCCATTATCCTGAGAAGGGAAGAATTCCGAACCGATACTGCCAGCACAGAGGCAACTGAGGACAAATAAAATGATACACCCACAAACAGTCAGCACACGATGACGAACCGCCCAATGCAGACGACGCTTGTACCAATCATCCAAAGCATCCAATACGCGTTCGATAGGTTTGAAGAAGGCCAAGAATATTTTGCTGGGCTTCTTTTGCAAACGCAACATCTGAGAACACATCATCGGAGTAAAAGTCAAAGCTGAAACTGTAGATACCGTCATAATGACACACATCATCCAACCCAACTGTTCGAAAAGAATACCGGCCATACCAGTCACCATGGTCAATGGGAAGAACACGGCAATCATAGTCAACGTAGAGGCGATAACGGAGATAGCCACCTCATTGGTACCATGGATAGAAGCTTGCTTGGGATCAGAACCTCTCTCGATGTGAGTGGTGACATTCTCCAACACCACAATGGCATCATCCACCACGCTACCGATAGCGATAGAAAGACATGACATGGAGATGATGTTCAACGAACCATCGGTTATGAGCAAATAAATGAACGAAGCTATCAATGAAAGTGGAATAGTGATGCAGATAATCACCGTAGCACGCCAACGCCCCAAAAAGATGAACACTACGAGCACCACAAACAACATGGCATAACAAATGGTTTCAACCAATGAATTGATGGTATTCTGAATATTATCAGAAGTATTCACAATGATACCCAACTTCACGTCGCTGGGCAAGCGTTTCTGCAATTCAGGCAACTGATCCAACACGGCCTTTGAGATGGCTACAGAGTTTCCCCCCGACTGTTTCTGCACGATAATCATCGCACCTTGCTTGCCATTGGTAAAGGTCTTTTGGGCACGCTCCTGCACTCCGTCAACTACGCGAGCCACATCGCGCAGATAGATGTTGGCACCATTGCGGCTGCCTACAACCAAATCCTCCATTTGCTTGGGATCGGAAAACTCTCCTTCGACACGAAGTGCATAGGTGGAGTTACCTATATCAAACGTACCACCAGGGATATTACTGTTTTCAGCACCTATAAGAGCACTGATAGATTCAACCGTCAGTCCATATGCTTCCAAACGATTAGGATCACAATAGACATTAACCTCACGTTGGGGAGCACCAGAAATGGACACAGAGCCTACACCCGGAATACGTGCCAACGGATTGGCAACATTGTCATCCAAAATCTTATAAAGAGCACTCTGACTCTCTTCGGCTTGTACAGACAAGAGAAGGATAGGCATCATGTCTGCACTGAATTTGAAAATGATAGGATTCTCCACCTCATCAGGAAGCCTTGAGATAACCATATCCAACTTATCACGTACATCGTTGGTCAATACGTCTATGTCGTAACCAAATTCGAATTCGAGCGTCACAATTGAGATGTTCTCTGAAGACTTTGAAGTGATATGCTTCAGGTTCTCTACAGAGTTCAACGTATTCTCCAACGGGCGAGTGACGTTATTTTCTATATCCTCCGCACTGGCGCCGGGATAAGAAGTCATCACCATAATGGTGTTTGTTTCAATATCCGGCAACAGGTCAATTGGGAGTTTCCATAATGAAAAGAGACCAAATATCGCAACTGCCACAAAGCAAAGCGTGGTCATAATCGGTTTTTTTACCGCTCCTTCGTATAAACTCATAATATTCTTTTTTTTAGTATTAGCTACGAGCTACGAGTGACAAGTGCTGGCTTCAGACACTATACAAGACTCGTAACTTGTAGCTTGTAGCTTGTCACTAAATTTATTTCTCCACTTCTACCTCCATGCCGTTCAACAGAGCCTTCTGTCCGGCAATAACAACTTGCGAATTGTTCTCCACACCTGAAATCAACTCGTACTCAGTATCCATACGGCGTCCCAATTCCACCTTATTGTAAGAGACTTTACCGTCATTGTAAACATATACATAACGGTCGCCGGAACCCGCTTGCTTCACTACAGCCATATCGGGCACTACCACGTGGTCAGCCGTACCGAAATTCATTATCACACGGGCAAACATTCCCGGACGGATGCGTTGGTTAGCATTGGCAACCTTTACTTCTACAGGGAAAGTACGGGTAGCAGCATCAATAGTCGGATAGATAAGATCGACAACACCTGCAAATTCCTCATCACCATAAACATCAAGTTTGACCGTCACCTTATCCCCCTTCTTCACCTTAGGGAAGTTGTTTTCTGATACGTTCACAATCAATTTCACGGGTGAAATCTGTTCGACAACAAGCACAGGATTTGCTCCGCTATAGAGATCTCCATTATCATAATTACGGGCAGTAACAACACCATTGATGGGAGATACCAATTGAGTGTTCTCTATCATGTTGGCATACGAACGGCGCAACTTGTCAAGGTTCGTACGCATGGCATCCCAATCTGATTTTGACACGCCACCTACCTTATAGAGCTCGTCAATACGCTTGAACTCTGTTTCCATATTGTCAAGATCATATTTCAATGAAGTGGAATTCACATCATCCATCTCTACCAATTTCTGTCCTTTGGACACTCGGTCACCCACTTCTACAAGGATACGTTTGATACGCACTGGAGTAGATGGAGCTATCTTGTTCACTACATCAGCCTTCACCGTAGCAGTGTACTCTGCTATCTGAGCCACAGGACGCACCGTCACATTGGCCAACTTCACCTTTGGTTTCTCTGTCCCCACTGCTTCCGTAGCAGTTGTTGTAGTCTCTTCTGTTGCGCTTTTAGAGCCACAAGCACTTGCCGTCATTACCAGTGCAGCGAGTGCTATCAATTGAAATTTACTCTTCATCATATTATATATATTCTTTTTTATTCTTTATCAAATATCATTCTCCCCTACCCAAAACAAGGTCAAGATCTGCTTTCGCCGTGAGATAGTCATAAATTGATTGGCTATACGTCAACTCCGCTTGTGTAAGTGCCACCTGCGAACTGTTGAGTTCAAGCACAGTTCCTTTCCCTACCTCATAGCGTTTCTTTGAAATGGAGAGAGCTTTGTCCGCCTGATTCATAGCCTCCTTATTCGAAAGGACTTGTTCAGAGCTTGCCAACATATTGTTCTTGTAACTTTCCACCTGCATGTTCAATTTTCTCTCCGTGTCTATACGGCTAAGTTCGAGTTGTGTACGTTGCAAACGTGCAGTTTTCAGTTTAGTGAAATTGCTGGCCCTGAAAATGGGGACACTCAAACTGAATGTCAACTGCGAGCTACCCACCCAACTGTAATCAAATACATTCCAATGATTGTTGTACATTGACTGGTATTGTCCTGTAAGTGCCACTCCCAAAGAAGGCATAAAGTTGCTCCAAGCTAATCCTACATTCTTTTTCAAGATGTCTGCATTAAGTTCAAATTGGCGCATGGTACTGTTGTTCTCCAAACCGAAATTGTCATTGTCGAGCTGATTGGTGAACACCATTGTCTCATAGTTATTCAGTTTTTCGTTCACCACCAGATTTATATCTTCGGTAATGCCCATCAGCACTTTCAGCTGAATCTTACAGATGCGTACACCATTTTCAGCAGAAACCACACTGGGTTTCACATTGCGCATCTGTACTTCAGCACTGATTTTATCAAACTCACTCACCAACCCCTGTTCATAGCGTGAGTTCACCACGTTATAATTCTCTTCGGCCAAAGCATAGCTCCGCTTCAACACCTCGTAGCTATCTTGCGTAAGCATCAGCTGATAATAAGCCTTAGTCACCTGATTGACAAGGTCAAGGCGCGAAGCACGTGCCTTCTCCTGAGCCAACAGGATATCGGTCTTTGTAATAGACATACTCTTATATACGGCTGGAGCAAACACTGGCAGGCTCAACGTAGCCACACCAGCAGCGGTGCTTACATCATCATCACCCATTCGGAATGACTGACCGCCAAGTTTCAATTCAGGAGCCTTGATAGTATATTGCCATGATCCGGAAACACTCAATTCGGGCAACAACGTCATCCAAGCCTCTCTATTGGCCACTTTTTTCAACACAATCTCTTCATCGGCCACTCGAATTGTCGGATTGTCGGCAAGAGCAATCTCGATAGCCTTATCCAAAGTCAATTCCAATGTCTCTTGTGCATTGGCCGCACCCGTCAGCATCAAAGCTACGGCCAATAACAGGCATTTTTTCATTTTCATACCATTCTTCATTATCATATATTCTCCTATAATTATTTATTTTCTGATTGCTGCTTTTCCAGAAACTCATCGAACAAACGCTGTCCTTTCTCTGTACAGATACCTCGCATATTCACCCGCATAATGGTGTCGAACACTTCACTCAATGGGTATCTGTCCAAATTCTCACTATTGATGTATCCCCCCATTGCCATATCCATCAGCATATGGAAGATTTCAAAATTCACATCCTTACGAAAGAGTTTCTGTCCTATTCCTAAGTTATAAAAATGGAAGGCTTTATCTTTGTTTTCTTTGCGACGTTCAACGAGGTAATCACATACCAAAGGGAACTTATGCAACTCCCTGATGGAGGAAATCTTCATCTGCTCAGCCTCTTGTATGCCTTGGCGATAAAGGTGAAACACTATCTCCAACACATTGTCGGTCGTTGATACCAATTCACGGATATAGTCCTTTTTCTTTTCATCCTGATATCTGACACATGCCAAGAGCAAACCCTCCTTGTCATGAAACATCTCATAGAGCGTACGTTTCGACATGGCAAGTTGTGCCGCCACGTCATCCATACGCACACCACGGATGCCACGCTCTACGAAGAGGCGATTGGCCACGCGAATCACATGCTTCCGCTGACTCTCTCTCTGATTGTCCGCCACGGCTTCCATAAAAGAAAAATAAATCCTAATTATATATCCTTTACTAAAACGGGTGCAAAGATAGAAAGAAAACTAACCACAAACAAATAGTTTTCATGCTATACAACGGAGTTTAGGTTTTGTTCACATATCGTTTTCGTAGAATAGACATAATGAAACAAGTTGAAAGAAATTTCGGACAGTCATTGATAATTTCGTCGGTTCTTCTCAAAAAAGTAGCATTTCTTCTCCCATTCACACAAACTATTTTCCTCCCCCATCTGGAAAAAAGTTTTCTCAGACGAGGGAGGAAAATAGTAAAGGCTAATCCCTGCTGACACATTAGAAACGATAGCCTAACGTCATCATGAATTGATTGCGCTCATTTTTCACTTCTGTGGCAGGGAGCAAACCGTCTGCCGTAAAGGGATAATCTACACCCGCATCCCAACTGTATTGGCTATCAAACGGATAAAATTCACTCTTCTGATGGGTATATTGATAAGCGGCATCGATATAGAATTGTCCGATACGGTATCCTAACCCTACTGTAAAGACATTTCGTGCCAGCATATTTTCATACTCAGTATCCGTACGGGTATCATTCGGATAAAGCCACTTGTACGCACCTTTTTCGAAGGCCGCCGTGCTATAATTGTAACCGGCCCGTACACTGAATTCCGGTATCAGTTTTGCTTCTACACCCAAGCGGAAGGTGTGCACACCCTTCAAGTCTTCACTTATCCAGTCATTTTCCTCTTCCATATCCACTCCGTCATCATAACGCAACTTGACTGATGAATAGTCGGCATATTCATATTCCGCTCCCAAAGCTACAGAAGTACCAATCGTGTGCCCCAAACTGAAATTGAATTTCCATGGAGTCTGCAACTCATAGTCGATTTCTGCAACATCCGTGCGGCCCCAATAATCATCCAAAGAGGAGGTCAACTTTGCAGAATGGCGGTCAGACAACTTATAATAGGTAGGTGTATGCACAGCCAAGCCAAAGCGGAAAGCCGATTCTTCAATCGGACGGACAATTATGCCGAATTTGGCATCGACACCTGTACCTTCCGTCTTGAATGAATTCTCCAACTGGTAGAAGGTCTCATCGCCCATGAATTCACCTACTTCACTATAGTAGGATGAACGGTCATAATTGACATCATGAAAGCCTACGGTCATTCCCAAATATACTTGTTCGTTGATGTTGGCCGAAAGATTGAAGTCAAACGCATTGACCCCGCCCTTTTCCCGGCTTTCATATTGGACTTCATAACCCGGCATACCAATGTAATAGAAATCACCATTACCATCCACGCCTTCTGGGCCAATCAATCCCCCTTGCATACCCAACACCGTAAGCCACGACACATCTTCCCACAATTGGCTGCTGTAATAGTCCCCATCCAGTTCATTGTATATCTGTTCGTAATCGGCTATCGATATAGGCATAAACCTTCCATAAACGTCAGTGTTGGCCATCCAAGCAACCTGATCGGTAAGCGACATCCCCAACAAATCACCAAACATGGTCATTGATTTGTTGAAATTGCGTTGCTTGCGGTAGTTGACTCCAAAGTTGACATAGCGCAACGAAGTCTCGTTTCCAAACTTGTTACTGATTACGATACCTGCCTGATCAAAAGAAAGACGTGAACGGTTGTCCTTACCTTTCACCGACTGGAAATCTGTTTCCACTTTTGTATCCGTCAGACTGAGTGTAGCCGAAACATCATTTCTTCTGAAAAGGCCTATACCCGCGGGATTTGTTCCCATAGTGGAAATGTCTCCTCCAAGAGCCCCCATGGCTCCACCCATACCCACAAAGCGGGCTGTTCCATTCAAATCACTTGCAGTAAAGCGTTCTGCATCATATTGCGTTTGAGCATGCACCAAGATTGTGGTCATTCCCAGCATCAGGGCGCTCATCATCATTTTCCGTTTCATTTTCATGTATGTTTTAAAGTTTATTTTCCGAATTATCTGCGTCCACCACCTGAACGTCCGCCTCCGCCACCAGATGAACGTCCGCCCCCGCCACTAGACGAACCGCGTGATGAGCCTCCACCGGAAGAGTATGAGCCGGAAGAGCTACGCGATGAACTGCCGGAAGAATATGAACCGGAAGAGCTGCGAGATGAACTACCGGAAGAATATGAGCCGGAAGAACTGCGAGACGACGAAGAGGAAGAGCCTCGTGTATAACTGCCAGACGAACTTCTTCGTGAGGATGACACGTTACCTGATGAGCGACTGCTTCGCGATGCAGCACTACCTGTATAGGTGCTCGACCGACGAGTGCTGCTCGAACGCGTATAATTCCCCGATGAATTTGAGGATGAAGAACGCCCGCTTCTGACGGTTGTCCCATTCTGGCGACTATTTGTCTGCCCACCATTATTTCCAGACACATTTTGTCCACGGCCTGCACGTGCATTGTCATCGTCAGCATCCCCTATCCGGAAACCTCGTCCCGTAGTAGCACGCACTGCTGTGTCTGACGAACGTCCACTAACGACACGTCCCTGACGTCCTTCACGTGTAGCAGACGTACCTCCACGGCCACCGGTTGCTGTTGTATTCCTGCCATTTTCACGAGTAGCCACACTACCACGGGAAGCCGAAGCTCCACCCCGGTCGTTACCACGTATGGCACGTACACCAGTTTCATATCTGTTCCCTCGCGGTGCATTCGAACGAGAAGCCATGCGCGGACGGTTGTCATAGTAAAACCCCTTACGCCAGCCTCCACCTATATGTCCGCCACCACCCCAAACAGGACCAAACCCGTGATGGGGATGATGATGATGGTAATGTGCATGATAGTGCCACGGTGAATACCAAGGGTCATACCAAGGAGCTCCCCAGCCGAAACTGAATCCCCATCCACCATGCCATCCCCAGCTGTAATTCCAGTGCCAAGGATCCATCCGCCAACTCCACCATACAGGATTGCTTATCGTCGGAAAAGCATACGCATAGAAGCCATCAGTATAAACATTCCAATCTGAGACCGGCCATGCATAAACTATATCCCAGTAAAGAGGACTGCTCACTGGAACTGCCACACGAGGACTTCGGAAACGTATCAGGCGAGTAGCATACTCATAATCGTCTTCAGTACCACTGAATCCGTTCACCCATTCACCTTCATCCGCCACTTCCTCAACATCTTCTATGTAGAGGGTGTCATTGACGGGCTCCTCAGTATTACTATAGGAGTAACGACGATTGTATTCATCCACATCACGAGCCACTCCTGATGCATCCGTCACAACCACAGGTGACGAAGAACTTACCCGCACTTCACCGGAAGAGAAACTCACCTCTGCCGGAGTGCTTCTGTCCGACTCCATCCGATAAGCAGGAGATGTTTCGTCCGTCCCACGGGATGTAGTCTTCTTTTCTTTCTTGGGAACAAAGTACAAATCATCATCTACACTCTGTGCCACTAAGGTCATTTGAGGTAAAGCAACCAACAAAACCGATAATAACATCAACTTCTTCATACCTTATATATATTATATCCGTTAATTTCTTTTTTTGTAGTGCAAAGATAAGCAAGGATATTGGATTTAGACGAGGGAATTTCCCTATTTTTTGATAGGGATTTCCCTATATTTTCCTTTTCAGCCCATTTTTCAGCAGCATTTTTCAGAATTTAATATATTTAAAGGTGAAAATTAGGAAGAAATACACTACTTTCGCACCGTAATTACATTTCATGGATATCTTATGATTTATACAGAAGTCACATTTACTCTCACCCCGAACACGGAAACAGTTCAAGATGTATTGGTCGGTCTGGCTGGAGAAATAGGTTTCGACAGCTTCATGGTTGAAGACAATTGCCTGAAAGCCTATATTCCTCAACACAACTACAACGAAGCCGACTTGGAAAAGTTGGCATCATCCTTCCCTATCCCTGATACAGGCATCACCTATACAGCCCAAATTATGGAAGATAAGGATTGGAACGAAGAATGGGAGAAAAACTTCTTCCAACCGATTGTCATCGGTGGACGTTGCGTCATACACAGCACTTTCCACCGAGATGTACCAACCATGCCATACGATATACTCATCAATCCCCAGATGTCGTTCGGAACGGGGCATCACGAAACGACCAGCCTGATAGTCAACCGTTTACTTGACACTGATTTGCAAGGCTTAACGGTTCTTGACATGGGATGCGGCACCTCCATTTTGGCTATTCTGGCAGCCAAACGAGGAGCTTCCTCCATTACAGCTATCGACATTGATGAATGGTGTGTTTCTAATTCTACCGATAACATCCGGCTCAATGGAATAGACAACATTTCGGTAAAATTGGGTGATGCAAATCTGTTGCGCAACGAACGGTACGACTTTGATGTTATCATAGCCAACATCAACCGAAACATTCTGCTAGCCGACATGGATGCATATGCTTCCTGTATGCACTCGGGAAGCCTACTCTTTCTCAGTGGTTTTTATATCACAGATATTCCTGCTATCCGAGAAAGCCTCGAAAAAAACGACCTGACATTCATAGAACATTTCGAAAATAACCATTGGGCTGTAGTCAAAGCCATCAAATGACCCATCGGGACTTCAGTTTATGCACCATCCAACCGTTTCACCCGAAATAGCTATCATCGACCCTAACACTTTCTGTTGTTTGGGGTTGAAGTCCTTGTTGGAGTCTATCATTCCACAAGTCGTAGTGCGTAGTTTCAATTGCTTCCAACAACTGATGGATGACACCCCCGACACCTATGTACACTATTTTGTCACATCAGCCATCGTTATGGAGCACAACCTTTTTTTTCAGGAGAGACGGCAAAAGACCATTGTACTGACTTCAGGAAATAACAACCTATCAGGAAGGTTCCACACATTAGATGCGACACTTCCTGAAAAAGAGCTCGTCCGCACTCTCCTGTGCCTGCACCAGGGAGCCCACGGACACTCTCACCAAATGAGTGTAAAGCAATACTCACGGAAAAGTGAGCCCCAATTGTCCCCACGAGAAATCGAGGTTTTGGTACTGTTGGTACAGGGACTCATCAACAAGCAAATAGCTGACCGTCTGAACATCAGCCTTACCACGGTCATTTCACACCGCAAAAACATCATCGAGAAATTAGGCATACGTTCCCTCTCCGGATTGACGGTGTACGCGGTGATGAATGGACTGGTAGAGGCAAACCAAATTTAACTAATGAAGAAGAACAATATATGAGCAAAAAAAGCACAACAATGCATTCCCCCGTAAGAAAAAACTTTTTTGCAGGTATAGCCGTAATTTTATTAGGGTTATGTTTTGCTTGCGATGATGAAGACGATATCATCAACGCACCTGAGCAAAAAAAGACTCAAACTCTACTGATGTATATGCCCTGGTCAGGCAATCTGACCAGCTATTTCCTCGACAATATCAACGACATGGGGAAGGCTATCCAAACGGGCATACTGAAAAACGAGCGGGTACTCGTATTCCTCGCGACTTCAAGTAACCGGGCCAAGATGTTCGAACTGGTTTACAATGAAAAAGGAGACACTTGCATCCGCAAGCCACTAAAAAACTACGAAAACCATCCGTGCACAACGAAGGAGGGCATCACATCTCTATTGGAGGATGTGAAGGGATTTGCCCCTGCCAACCGCTACTCCATGACTATTGGAGGGCATGGTATGGGATGGATCTATTCCAACAAAAGCAGAAGCTATCCACTCAGTGCTGACACCAAACGGACTGAACCTCTCTTTCATTGGGAATATACCGAAGGACCATTGACACGCTACTTTGGAGGGACAAGCAGTGACACACAGACAGACATCTCCACCTTGGCAGAAGGAATCAGTGAATCAGGGCTCCACATGGAATATATCCTCTTCGACGACTGCTATATGTCGTGTGTGGAAGTTGCTTACGAATTGCGTCACGTCACCGACCACCTGATAGCCTCCACCTCTGAAATTATGGCCAAGGGGATGCCCTACGAAGAGATAGGAACACATTTGGTAGGAGAAATTGACTACGAAGCCATTTGCGAGTGTTTCCACACATTTTACAGCAACTACTCCCCTCCCTGCGGCACCATTGCCGTCACCCGCACAGATGAATTGGATTCGTTGGCTTCTATCATGAAGGAAATCAACACCCGATTTACGTTTAATGGACTACAGGCCGACTCTCTGCAACATTTGGACGGATACACTCCTTGTATCTTCTATGATTACGGAGATTATGTGACCAAACTTTGTCAGGATACAACCATACTCAACCGCTTCAATGACCAATTGAACCGCACTGTCATCCATCATCGGCACACTCCGTATTACTATTCAGCCATCAGTGGGCGAAAAGAAAAAATCATCCGTTTTTCAGGCATTACCTGTTCCGATCCAAGCACTCATCGGTTGACACAACAGAAAAGTTCCACTTCCTGGTATAAAGCCACTCATTGACTCATTGACAAAAGTGGCATCTTGAACAATTTTCTTTGATTCCTGTTGCATTATCCACTGAATATTACTACCTTTGCGCGATTTTCATAAGAAAAACACAGAGAAACAATAAGTTTAATAAATATCAAGAAATGAAGAAGACATTCACATTAGCCTGCTTGTTTGCATTCGTAGGACTCCTGCCCCTATTGGCGCAAATGCAGGAACCCATCAAGTTCCAGACAGAATTGAAAAAGATTTCCGACACGGAAGCTGAACTGGTATTCAATGCCACCATTGATGCCGGATGGCATCTCTATTCAACCGACCTTCCCGAAGACGGTCCGATTTCTGCCACCATCAATTTCGACAAGATGGAGGGTGCCGAATTGGTAGGCAAACTTACTCCCAAAGGAAATGTAATTGAGCATTTCGACAACATGTTCGAAATGACACTCCGCTATTTCGAGGGAAAAGGAACTTTCGTACAGAAGGTCAAGTTCACCGGTGGTACCTATACATTGAAAGGCTACCTGCAATATGGCGCTTGCAACGACGAGAACTGTCTGCCACCCACCGATGTGGAGTTCAACTATACAGGCGACGTGAAGGGAGCCTCATCAGTGCCTGCCGCTAAAGTGGAACCTGCCGCTCAGGCCCACACCGAACCTCTGCCCATAGCAGAAACCCCAGTTGTGGAAACCCCTGTGGCCGACGAAGTAGCAGCCAACGACCTTTGGACTCCCGTCATTGACGAACTCTCCAGTTTCGGACAAGCCGAAGAGAACAGTACAGCCAACCAATCGCTTTGGGTAATCTTCATCACCGGACTGGTAGGCGGATTGGTAGCACTCTTCACCCCTTGCGTATGGCCCATCATCCCTATGACCGTCAGTTTCTTCCTGAAGCGTTCAAAAGACGACAAGAAGAAAGGTATCCGCGACGCATGGCTCTATGGTGCATCCATCGTAGTCATCTACGTCATCCTCGGTTTGGCCGTCACCCTTATCTTCGGTGCCAGCGCACTGAACGCACTTTCAACCAATGCCATCTTCAACATCCTTTTCTTCTTGATGTTGGTCGTATTTGCCGCCTCGTTCTTCGGTGCGTTTGAAATCACATTGCCTTCATCATGGAGCAATGCAGTAGATAGTAAGGCCGAGCAGACCACCGGTTTCCTCAGCATCTTCCTGATGGCTTTCACCCTTACATTGGTCTCTTTCTCCTGCACAGGTCCTATCATCGGTTTCCTTTTGGTAGAAGTATCCACCTCGGGCAACATCATCGGCCCTGCCGTAGGAATGTTAGGTTTTGCCATCGCTTTGGCTCTGCCCTTCACCCTCTTCGCCATGTTCCCCTCCTGGTTGAAGTCTATGCCCAAGAGCGGAAACTGGATGAATGTCATCAAGGTGACTCTCGGTTTCCTGGAGTTGGCCTTCGCCTTGAAATTCCTCTCTGTGGCCGACCTTGCCTATGGTTGGCACATCCTTGACCGCGAGACATTCCTTTCACTCTGGATTATGATTTTCGCTCTGCTCGGTTTCTACCTGTTGGGCAAAATCAAGTTCCCGCACGATGAAGAGGAGGACGACAAAGTAGGCGTTACCCGCTTCTTCCTGGCTCTTATCTCATTGTCCTTTGCCGTGTATATGGTACCCGGTTTATGGGGTGCTCCCTTGCGTGCCATCAGTGCCTTTGCACCACCGGCCACCACTCAGGACTTCGTTTTGAACAAGAACGAGATGCAGACCCACTTCCTCGACTATGAAGAAGGTATGGCTTATGCCAAGAAAGCAGGAAAGCCCGTATTGCTTGACTTTACCGGACACGGTTGCGTCAACTGCCGCAAGATGGAGAATGCCGTATGGATTGACCAGAACGTGAAGCAGATTATCGACAACGACTACGTACTGATTTCGCTCTATGTGGACGAGAAGGCTCCGCTGCCCGAACACATCACCGTGACCGAGAATGGCAAAGAGCGCACCCTGCGTACCGTGGGCGACAAATGGAGCTACCTGCAACGCGTGAAGTTCGGAGCCAATGCCCAACCTTTCTATGTATTGGTCGATAATGAAGGCATGCCCCTGAACCAGTCCTACTCTTACGATGAGGATGTGGCCAAGTACATCGACTTCCTGAAGACAGGATTGAAGAATTATAAGAAGTGAGAATAGTGACTAGTGATTAGTGAATAGAAATTAGATAGTAACACAGCTGTCAACGAGTGACTCGTCCCCAGTCACCAGTCACTAGTAGCTAGTCACTAGTCACTAAAAAAAATATCCCCATGCTGACAAAAGACGAACGCCAAAGCATCATCGCCCTGATAAAGCGCGAAGTGGTACCTGCCATCGGATGCACAGAACCTATTGCCGTAGCCCTCTGTGTAGCAAAGGCTACAGAGCTGTTAGGCCGCACTCCGGAAAAGATTTCTCTGCAACTGAGTGCCAACATCCTGAAGAACGCCATGGGAGTAGGCATACCCGGCACAGGCATGATAGGTCTGCCCATAGCCATAGCTTTGGGTTCGCTCATAGGAAAGTCAGAATATCAGTTGGAAGTTCTTCGCGACTGTACCCCCGAAGCTGTGGAGCGTGGCAAACGCTACATGGACGAGGGACGCATACACATTGCCTTGAAAGAGAACATCAGCGAAAAACTCTATATCGAAGTCCTTTGCGAAGCGGAAGGTCATCAGGCGGAAGCCATCATCTCCACCGGACATACCAACTTTGTCTATCTGCGTAGTGGAGAAGATGTATTGCTCGACAACCGCCAGCCATCGGCCTCCCATTCCGAAGAGGTACAGGATGTCACCTTAACCCTTCGCAAAGTGTTCGACTTTGCCACCACCAGCCCCTTGGAAGAGATTGACTTCATCCTCGAAGCCCGCCGTCTGAACAAAGCTGCCGCCGAAGAGTCGTTCAAGATGGACTACGGACATGGATTGGGACGCGCCATCCGCGAACCCATGGATACCCCCGTAGTGGGCGACAGCATCTTTGCCCACATCCTTGCCTATACCAGCGGTGCATGCGATGCCCGCATGGCCGGTGCCATGATACCCGTCATGAGCAATTCAGGCAGTGGCAATCAAGGCATCAGTGCTACCATGCCCGTTGTCATCTATGCCGAAGAGACACACAAAAGCGAAGAGCAACTGGTGCGCGCACTTATCTTGAGCCACCTCACTGTCATCTATATCAAACAGAGTTTGGGACGCCTTTCTGCCCTTTGCGGATGCGTGGTAGCCGCCACAGGTAGCAGTTGTGGTATCACCTACCTGATGGGAGGTGGATACGTTCAGGTGGCCCATGCCGTAAAAAACATGATTGCCAACATCACCGGTATGATATGCGATGGAGCCAAACCAAGCTGCGCCATGAAGGTTACCAGCGGTGTAGCGACAGCCGTATTCTCAGCCCTGCTGTCCATGCAACAGAAGTGTGTGACCGCTTTTGAGGGAATCATCGACGAAGATGTGGACCAGTGCATCCGCAACCTCACCCGCATCGGCTCACAAGGTATGAACGAGACCGACCGTCTGGTACTGGACATCATGACACATAAAAAATGTCTGTCCATTTGATGAACATAATTTGAACAATGTTCTTTCTCTATACCAATTCCTTATATTATATTGACAATTCAATCCTTATAAAGCAAAAATATACAGGGTTTCTTATCTAATTCGGGGGATTCCCTACGCCATTCCTTGACGGTATGAGTGCGAATATATTCATCCTCACAAGTCAGATTGGAAGCAATACAAAGTCTGGTTTGTGGACGGCAGGTGCGCAGAATCTCATCCAACAGGCGACGGTTGCGATAAGGAGTTTCAATGAAAAGTTGAGTCTGTCGCTCGGCGTAAGCTCGTTGTTCCAACTGCTTAAGCATACGCACGCGGTCAGTCTGCTCAATGGGAAGATAGCCATGAAAAGCAAAACTCTGTCCATTGAATCCAGAACCCATAACGGAAAGCAGAATGGAAGAAGGCCCCACTAGGGGAACAACTTTCAATCCTCTTCGTTGGGCAATAGCCACCACATCGGCACCAGGGTCTGCCACTGCCGGACAACCAGCTTCGGAGATTACACCCATGGAGTGGCCTTCCGACAACGGATGCAGATAAGTCGTAATATCGGACGGTGCCGTATGCTTGTTGAGAGGATAAAATGTCAGTGAATCGATATCAATGGAAGGCTCCACCTTCTTCAGGAAACGTCTGGCCGTACGCACCTCTTCGACAATAAAATGTCTGATCGTGAGGATAACCTCGCGATTATAGGCAGGAAGAACTTTGTCAAGAGGAGTTTCCCCCAATGTGACGGGAATCAGATAGAGAGCTGTTTCCATAGTGTATTATACTTTATCTTGTCTTGTGATGACATCTCAGTATTTTAGTTTCAAACTCCGCAACACAGCCCGATAATCGGTCTCACGTAACAAATCCGCAATTGTCTTTTCGCGATTGGCAGTCATATAGTCATCAATGATTTGCATTCCCAACCATACACCAACCTCTGCAGGCGAATGACTACCTAAAGGATAAGTACATTCAGCCGGCTGCAAATAGATGCGTACCAGCATAGGATCGGTGGCGTGCAACTGCCCCGACTGTACAAGATAATTCCAAATGCTATCCTGACGAGAAGCACACCAAACTCCTTCCTGAGAAGTGTAGCCCATCTCATCTTCTAATGTCGGGGAATCCATCAGTTTCGCCACTACCCAATGAATCTTCCCTTGATGAAGGATGTGGTCAAGCAATGTGCGATGCCACTCCCACGGGAAAGGATATTCGCTGAGCAGGTAAAAACGTAAGCATTCGGGGACAATGCGCTCAGGAGACATACTACGTCGTTGATAATCGTAATAGAAATGCTCGTACAGAGGATAGTCGGCTCCCATATACTTATCGATGCTGAAGCCCAAAATGCTGTCCCCCACAACCACCGACTGGCCCAACGCTGAAATCTGTGAATAAACTTGCGGCACTGTCATCTGTGGAAGTTCTCGCTTCATCTGCCGGAAAGCCCGATTAAACTGCTGTTCGATACCATCCATATCTTCAAATTTCAGCAAAGCATCATGCCGCAACTGCTGCAACAGGGTATCGGCATAATAATTGCGCAACCGCTGATGAATATCTTCCTCGTGCACCGACCCGATAGAGAGTACGTCTTCGATAAGAAAACGCATCTCCTGCGGATATTCAGTGTTCAATTTCTGTAGAGTGGAGAAGCTATTGCTTTCCACATATTCATCCATCAATCTGTCGAAACGATGCACCTTCACACCTTCCCCCTTGACGTTTCTTCCGTCAGGGGAGACCCTCCATTGGCAAGTTCCAAAAGCCAGACAAGCAATCAGAACCATGAAGATGTGAAGATAATGCCGCATAGGTTATTGGGGAATATTATCCGTAAATAATTTTACCGTTTTCGTCCATGTATTCTTCAAGTCCTCTTTCATAAGTAGCCATAGCACGAAGACTCATGCCGACACTGGAGAACCCACCGTCATGATAAAGGTTCTGCATCGTCACCTTACGAGTGAGATCGGAGAACATGACAATACAATAGTCTGCACACTCGGCAGCCGAAGCATTCCCAAGCGGTGACATCCGATTAGCAAAATCGAACAGTTTGTCCATTCCCTTGACTCCGGAACCGGCAGTGGTCATGGTAGGAGATTGGGAAATAGTGTTGACACGTACATGGCTCTCGCGTCCATAGATGTACCCAAAGCTACGGGCAATGGACTCCAACAGAGCTTTGGCATCAGCCATATCGTTGTAACCATAAAATGTACGCTGGGCCGCCACATAGCTCAGAGCCAAGATGGAGCCATATTCTGAAATAGCCTCTAGCTTCTTGGCTGCCTGAATCATTTTATGGAACGAAACAGCAGAAACATCAAGCGTCTTTCCTAAAAGGTTATAATCGAGATCGTCATACGTACGCCGCTTACGTACATTAGGACTCATACCAATAGAATGGAGCACAAAATCAATTTTACCACCCAATACTTCCATCGAACGACGAAAAACATTCTCCAAATCTTCTACACTAGTGGCATCTGCAGGAATCACTTCGCAGTGCAATTTCTCGGAAAGCGCAGAAACTTCTCCCATGCGGACAGCTACCGGAGTGTTAGACAAAGTAATGGTCGCACCCTCTTCTACAGCGCGTTCAGCCACTTTCCAAGCAATAGACTGCTCGTTGAGCGCACCGAAGATGATGCCTCTTTTACCTTTCAACAAGTTATAACTCATACCTATAATTATAAAAACATAAAAACGTGGCAAAGGTACTACTTTTCAAACAATTCAACGAATAATAGCCTCCAAAAGTGACAAAAAGTGAGTTTTTTGCACTATCTTTGCACCCAATAAACAAAAAACGTCGAATGATATGAACAATTTGAGAAGCTATACCACGGCCCTGTTACTGGCAGGCACTGCAACACTGGTGCAAGCCCAAGTGAAAGACTTCACACTGACCGTGAGCAACGAATGGAAAGAGGCTAAAAACAACGAGCCGATTGCAATCAATCTGCAAGAAGTTGCACCGGGTCTATGTGTGCAATCAGCCATAGTAACTGAGGGGGGGAACGAAATAGCCTCACAGTTGGACGACCTCAATGGAGACCGTCTGGCCGACGAACTGGCATTCCTCATTGACATGCCTGCCAGAAGCAAGAAGGTGTTGACTGTACACTTGTCTGACACGCCCAATGGACGAACCTATCCGGCACAAGTGTATGCCGAAATGCTGCTCAGCGACAAGAAAAAGAAATACCCGGAAATACAGTCGCTCACTGTTCCGGGAGAAAGTGATGTGTACAACAGCCTGCACCACCACGGACCTGCATTTGAATCTGAGTTGGTGGCCTACCGAATCTATTTTGACAAACGACAGACTGTGGACATCTACGGCAAGCGAAGGAAAGGATTCGAACTGAAAGACACCCGCTTCTATCCCACTAAGGAACAATTGGAACAGGGCTATGGGGACGATGTTTTATGGGTAGGAAGCACCTGCGGGGCCGGAACCCTCAAAGGATGGGAAGACGGAAAGCCAGCACACATTGTACCTGCACTACGCACTGAATGCATACGGGCATACGGGCCACTGCGTACAGTGGTGGATGTCATCGACACAGATTGGAACTATCAGGGGAAACTGATAACCATGACCACCCGCTATATACTCTATGGCGGCCACCGGGATGTGCAGGTGGATGTCATGTTTGAGAAACCACTGAACGAAGAAACATTCTGCGCCGGAGTAATCAATGTAAAAGGCTCCGAGCACTATTCTGACCACCACGGCCTGACCGGATGTTGGGGAAGCGATTGGCCTGCCGGAGCAAATGACACTATCGGACGCATCCGAGAAACCGTTGGATTGGCCGCCTGCATACCCTACGAATATGTTCAATCAGAACAACCAGCCAACGAAAATTTACTCTACCTCATCGGTGCTAAAGGAGCAAACAGACTGACCTATCACATTTCGTTCGCTTCACTCAAAGAAGAGTTCGGCTATAGGAACAAGGATGAATGGTTTGCTTACATGAAACAGTGGAAAAAAGAATTGGAGCACCCGTGCAAGATTACTATCGATGAGAAATAAAGAATAACATGGAAACTGCAGCAAGACTGACTATTGAGGAACGCATCATCGAGATGCTGAAAACGGTCTATGACCCAGAGATTCCTGTAAATATCTACGACCTCGGACTCATTTACAAGATTGACGTTGAAGACAACGGCAATGTCATCATCGACATGACACTGACTGCACCCAACTGCCCGGCAGCCGACTTCATCATGGAAGATGTGAGGCAAAAAGTAGAAGTGATAGAGGGGGTTGAATCGACAGTTGTCAACCTTGTATTCGAACCGGAATGGGATAAGGATATGATGAGTGAAGAAGCTAAATTGGAACTCGGATTCCTCTGACCTACACTCAGCTAAAAGAAAAAACAGAAACAAAAGATGTAATGAAGAATATCTATTTCCTCTCTGACGCACACTTAGGATCACGTGCTATCGAACATGGGCGGACGCACGAACGAAGGTTGGTCAACTTCCTCGATAGCATCAAGAATAAAGCTGAAGCCATCTACCTGTTAGGGGATATGTTTGACTTTTGGTATGAATACAAATTGGTCATTCCCAAAGGATATACCCGTTTTTTGGGCAAACTGTCTGAATTGACCGACCATGGAGTGGAAATACACTATTTTACCGGAAACCACGACCTTTGGTGTGGCGACTATCTGGAGAAGGAGTGTGGTGTCATCCTGCACAGAACCCCATTGACCTGCGAACTCCACGGACTGGTCTTCTATTTGGCACATGGTGACGGACTCGACTATGCCGACAAGCATTGGAAAGTGCGTCTGCTGCAAGCTGCATTCCGCAGTCGATTGCTGCAACGTCTCTTCTCCACCATCCATCCACGTTGGAGTGTAGAGTTTGGACTGGAGTGGGCCAAATACAGCCGTCAGAAACGTATAGACGGCAAAGAACCTCCTTATCAGGGAGAAGATAAAGAAGGTCTGGTACTCTACGCTAAAGATTACTTGAAAGAGCACCCCTCCATCAATTTCTTTGTCTTTGGCCATCGGCACATTGCACTCGATCTAATGCTGAGCTACCAAAGCCGCATCCTTATTTTGGGCGAATGGATCAGTAGCTTCAATTATGCCGTGTTCGATGGTGAACACGTATTCCTCGAAGAGTATGTTGAAGGAGTCAGCCAACCATAAATTCCCCAATAGCACCTTTGATGCCTCTGACTACCTGAATATCGAGAAATTGACACTGCCATAGGCACGATGCTCCACAAAATGAGGATGGGCATCGAAACTACGGTCCTTACCGTGTTCCAAAACAAAAACTCCATCAGTCTTCAGAAGGTTCTGGGAGAATATAAGGTCTGGCAATTGGTCGATTTCCTTGAGTGCATAGGGGGGGTCGGCAAAGATGAAGTCGAACTGCTCACCACAACGGAGCACATAGCGGAAGACATCTCCACAGACCGGAATACACTTGTCCGTCTTTACCTCGCGCATCACTTGATAAATGAAAGCATGATGCTGGCGATCCTTCTCGATAGAAACGACCCGACCACAACCGCGTGAAACAAGTTCTAGACTAATGCTCCCTGTCCCGGCAAAAAGGTCGAGTGCCGATATCTGTTCTTCAAATTCAATATAGCCCATAAGGACATTAAACAAATTCTCTTTCGCAAAATCTGTTGTCGGACGCGCTTTGAACGAACGGGGTACTTCAAAACGCCGGCGTTTGTATATACCACTGATTACCCGCATAGAAAAAAATGTTGGTTATAGATACAAATGTTACAAATTGCCCAATAACAAGGTCAACATATCGTAGGGGACTTCTTCTTTCGCCAATGAGGAACGGTTAAACTCGGCAGACGGATTGACCGACGAAACGGTCTTGACGAACTTACGCACCCCATCAACCAATGCCTCGTCGGCAAATGCTCCACCCATCAGATAAAGTTCGTCATGAATCTGACTGAAGCCCAACTGTTTCCATACATTCAAGACATAATAAAGAACATCTTCCTCTCCTCGATTGGGGAAAGTATTGACGAATAAGATGCGTCCATGCTCATAGGCCATGATACTGACTGTGCGACGCTGCAGATAGAGATACATCTTGCAGTTGTTCCCCATACGGCTTTTCACCGAACAATGTTCGATAAGCGGACTCACTGTGGCAAATATACGCGCTTCAGGGAAGTGCTCATCAATCTGGCTGCAGGCACTCTTATCCATGGCAAATACCACTACCACATTGCTCCGGTCAAGTATATTATAAAGAATGGTTTCGTTAGGGCGACGCGGATGGCAGTGATAAAAGATGTCTTCAGCTTGTTCGTCTTCAAAAAGTTCGAAAGGAATCAGAGTGTAGGCCGTGGTATCTACCAAAATGTTGGTCCGCATGAAAGGCTTGCTCAAAAACTCATTACCGGCCAACATCTGCTTGAAATTGGCCGTCAACGACACCGAGGGGTCAACCGCATAAGGCAAATAACAGAACGATCTGTCATCTGATGGATTAAGGGCTGAAAAAGAAAATCCATCCGCACTGAGGCGGATGGATAGTATATGTTGTACGGAGTTTGCCAACTCTTCCAATGGGCGCATCATTATTCCCAGTTACCAGCGTTGTTGTTAGGCTCTTCTACATCACCTACTTTCAGACCGCAATAGCGACCCATCTTCTCATTCTTGTCTATCAGGTTGAGAAGTTCCTGTTTGTTGAGGTCACCCAACCAAACTTCGAACGGAGTACGGGCTTCAAACAGGTAGAGCGGTGTTCCTGAACGGGTAGAATCCACACGAGTCTCCATCTCAAACTTCGCACCCTTACCATAGGGCACATATGCCATAGAATCGGCATTGAACTCCTTTCCGAAGAGCGAATCCTTCAAGCTGACAAACATTGTATCGCGGCTGAAGCCCTCCAGTTTGTTCTTCTTCACTTCGTCCCACTTTCCGGTCTTGCGAGCCTTTTCAATCATGGCCACAGCTGAAGCTTCGGTGATACCGTTCTCCATCTGTTCGTCAGTCAACTCTCCTTCCTTCTTCACGATAGGCAACTTAGCCGTTTTTACAAAAGCTACCAACGAGTCGATATTATCACAGTATCCGACTTGCTTGATGTTACGATAGTTTACCTGTGCATCACGAATGTTTATCAGACTCTCTACGATGGCACTTTGTCTAACTCCCTTTTCTTTCTCAAAATTCACCGGCCCCATGATGCTGCCCACACAAATATAAAGCAGGAAAGCTACACAAGCGGCCAAAATGCAATTAATTACTACTTTCATGATAATATTTCATTTTTTTAGTTTATATTCGTGCCGCAAAAATAACGCAAATAAATCTAATTAACGAATGTTCTTGAAGTTTTTTATTTTTAAAAGATGATAAATGACTATTTTATAGAAGAATTTAAGAAAATTTTCGGTTTCAAGCCGACAGTTGAACAGGACGAAGCCATACAAAAGCTATCTGCATTCGTCCTGTCAAGCCACCGGCAAGGAGGATTCATCCTGCGTGGTTATGCCGGAACAGGAAAGACGGCTCTGATAGGGGCACTGGTGCGTCTGCTGGACAAGCTGGAGCAACGGGTGGTATTGATGGCTCCAACGGGACGCGCTGCTAAAGTTTTTTCACAATATGCCGGACATGCAGCATACACCATACACAAAAGAATCTACCGCCAAAAAGCATTCAATGGAGAAGGAGGCAACTTTTCCTTGGCAGACAATCTGACTCCCCACACCCTCTTTATTGTAGATGAAGCTTCGATGATTGCCAACGATGGCTTGTCAGGAACTGCATTCGGAACAGGCCGCCTGTTGGACGACCTTATAAACTATGTATATGCCGGAGACGGATGCCGTCTGCTACTGCTTGGAGATACCGCCCAGTTGCCTCCTGTAGGAGAAGAAGAAAGTCCGGCATTATCCGGGAACATAATAAGAGGATATGGCATGAATGTGGAAGAAATGGACCTCACACAAGTGGTCCGCCAATTGGACGGCTCCGGCATTTTGTGGAATGCAACCCGACTGAGACACCTGATAACAACCAATCAGGCATGGACAGCCCCGACAATCCGCCTGCAAGGGTTTGCTGACATCCGACATCTGCCCGGCAATGAACTGATTGAAACATTGGAGGAATGTTACGCTAATGCTGGGTATGATGAAACAATGGTGATTTGCCGCTCAAACAAACGGGCCAATGTCTACAACAACGGTATAAGGGCACGAATTCTCTATCGGGAAGAAATTCTCTGCAGCGGTGACCTGGTGATGATAGCCAAGAACAATTATTTTTGGTCTGAAGATTGCAAGGAACTGGACTTTATTGCCAACGGAGATATAGCAGTGGTGCACCGCGTCCGGCACAGCCATGAATTATACGGATTCCAATTTGCCGATGTCACCCTCAGATTTCCGGACTATGATGATTTCGAACTGGAAGCCAATGTATTACTCGACACTTTACAATCTGACTACCCAGCCTTGTCGCAAGAACAGAACTGCGCCCTGTTCAATGCCGTTATGGAGGACTATGCCGACATTCCACTCAAGCAAGACCGTATGAAGAAAATGAAAAAAGACCCTCATTTCAATGCCTTACAATTGAAATATGCCTATGCCATCACCTGCCACAAAGCACAAGGAGGACAATGGAGAAAAGTATTCCTCGACCAAGGGTACATTACTGAAGAGATGATAACACCCGAGTATTTCCGCTGGCTATACACAGCCTTCACCCGTGCGACGGAGACTCTCTATCTGGTAAATTTTCCAAAAGAACAGATAGAATAGCACAAACCTCCCAGAACAAATACCGAACCAAAGGCAACAAAAGTCTTCTGCCAAGCTTTTGGCAGAAGACTGCCACCCTATCGGCAGGGATATGCCACTACCTTGGCAGGCATCTGCCACCCCCGTTGGCAGTAAGTAGAGAAACGGAACTGAATGACTGATGAAACGGATTTTAGTCTGAAACAACCGGCAGTTTTCATAGAAAAGAAGTATCTTTGCGCCGAAAAAAAACAAGAAGAGCAATGACAAAAGGACAATATACACAAGAAGCTATCGGATTGCTGAAACAGCTCATCGCCATCCCTTCGACAAGCAGGGATGAGAGAGAGGCTGCCGACTGCCTGCAATCCTATATGGAAGAACGGGGAATACAGACCCACCGTGCAGGAAACAACGTATGGGCTATAGCCCCAGACTTCGACAAGAACCTCCCTACGCTGCTACTCAATTCACACATCGATACGGTCAAGCCCGTAACAGGATGGACATTTCCTCCTTACACCCCCACCGAACAAGAGGGCAGACTATATGGCTTGGGAAGCAACGATGCCGGTGCCAGCATGGTTTCGCTGCTGCAGACATTCAGGCATTTATGTTCACACAAACAGGCATACAATGTGATATTTCTGGCATCCTGTGAAGAAGAAGTTTCCGGCAAGCAAGGCATAGTGAGTGTACTCCCTCTGCTCCCCCCAATCAGTGTGGCCATCGTGGGAGAACCTACAGGAATGCAGCCCGCCATAGCAGAAAAAGGTCTGATGGTGCTTGATGTGACCGCTCACGGACGGGCAGGACATGCTGCACGCGAAGAGGGAGACAATGCCATCTACAAAGCAATGAAAGATATTGAATGGTTCCGGAGCTATCAGTGGGAACGCATCTCCCCAATGTTGGGCAAGGTAAAAATGACAGTGACTCAGGTGAACGCCGGAACCCAACACAATGTGATACCTGAAAGTTGCACTTTCGTTGTCGATATACGAAGTAACGAATTGTACACTAATGAGGAGCTCTATGAACACATTGCCCGGCAGATAAAGAGTGAAACCAAAGCACGTTCTTTCCGGCTGAATTCTTCAAGGATATCCCAAGAACATCCGTTGGTGCAACAAATAGTCAGAATGGGACGCACCCCCTTCGGCTCGCCCACCCTTTCTGACCAAGCCCTCATGGGCTTTCCCTCACTGAAGATAGGCCCCGGCGACAGTGCACGGTCGCACACGGCAAACGAATATATCCTGATACAGGAGATAGCCGAAGCCATCAGTCTGTATCAGGATATGTTAGATGGGTTGGAGCTGATGTGACTATCAATCCCGACGTCCCATATAAATCATGACGTAGTAAATCAGTGTAGCCAACGAGCTGAGAGCAGCCACAACATACGTATAGGCAGCAGAAGCAAGTGCACTGCGAGCCTGACCATGGTTGGATGCGTTGGTAACTCCTGCCCGATTGAGCCATGCAAGAGCACGACGACTGGCATCAATCTCTACCGGCAACGTAATGAAACTGAACAAAGTGGTGCTGGCAAAAAGGATGATTCCGGCCAACAGCACTTGTGGAAATGTCTGCACAAGCAGAATGCCTGCCAACAAGACCCAAGTGACCCACTTGGAAGCAGCAGAAACAACAGGCACCAATGAAGAACGCATCTTCAACGGTCCATAAGCAGCAGCATGCTGTACGGCATGTCCACACTCGTGAGCCGCTACCGCAGCAGCAGCCACACTATCACTGGTATAGACGCCCTCACTCAGATTGACGGTCTTGTCTGTCGGGTTGTAATGGTCAGTCAAGCGTCCGGGTGTACTGATGACACGCACATCGTATATGCCGTTATCATGCAACATCTTTTCCGCCACATCCCGACCTGTCATTCCGTTCCCCAAAGGGATACGGGAGTATTTTTTGAACTTGTGTTCCAAATTAGCCTGCACCAAATAACTCAGCAAGGCTATTCCAATGAATAAAATCCAATAAGTTGACATACTCTTTTCTTTTTTCCGTTAGTTATTACTTTCCATCATCACAGTACAAACTGTATGCCAAAAATACAGAAAAGCAGCGAATATGCCTCGGCATCCGCTGCTTTTTTGTCAATTTATAACATTAGTTATTCTATTTCAAGAATCAGACTGACAGGACGTCAGGGTCAATCTTCCAAATCCTCTGTATAGCGTACAATTGTCTGTGCACGGTCAGGTCCGATAGAGATAATCTTGATTGGAGTCTCCAATTCCTCTTCCAAGAAAGAAACGTACGCATTGAATTCCTCGGGGAATTCAGCCTCATCAGTCATACGGGTCATATCGGTCTTCCAGCCGGGCAACTCCACATAAACAGGTTCTACGCCTTCCGTAATGTCGTAAGGGAAATCCATCACCTCCTCACCATTGATACGATAGGCCACACAAGCCTTGATAGTCTCAAACTGGTCGAGAACATCGCTCTTCATCATAATCAGCTGAGTGACCCCGTTCACCATGATGGCATATTTCAAGGCGACCAAATCAATCCATCCACAACGGCGCTCGCGTCCGGTGACGGCACCATACTCATGACCAAGATCACGGATAAGTTTGCCTGTTTCATCGAACAACTCTGTGGGGAACGGTCCGCTACCTACACGAGTACAATACGCCTTCATAATACCATAGACATTGCCAATCTTATTAGGACCGATGCCCAATCCGGTACATGCTCCTGCACAAATTGTGTTGGATGAAGTGACAAAAGGATAAGAACCGAAATCCACATCCAACAACGTCCCTTGAGCACCTTCACACAATACACTCTTCCCCGCTTTCAGCAAATTGTTTATTTCATGTTCACTATCAACCAGATTGAACTGACGCAAATAAGCTATTCCCTCCATAAAGGCCAGCTCCATTTCCGTGATGTCATAGGCATAGTTGAGGTTCTTCAAGATAGCTTCATGGCGTGCTTTTGCCTTTGCATAAATGGCTTCGAAATTAGGAGAAAGTATATCACCGACACGCACTCCGGTACGGCTTATTTTGTCTGTATAGGTGGGTCCGATACCCTTTCCGGTAGTACCCACTTTGTCTGCCCCCTTTGCTGCTTCATAAGCAGCATCGAGCACACGGTGTGTGGGCAGAATCAGATGGGCTTTCTTAGAAATATGCAACCGCTCTTTCAAAGAATGGCCAGAAGCCTCAAGAGCTTCAGCTTCTCCTTTGAAAAGCGCAGGGTCAAGCACAACGCCATTACCTATTATATTCACCTTATCACCTTGAAAAATTCCCGAAGGGATGGAACGGAGCACATATTTTTGTCCTTCAAACTCTAATGTATGCCCTGCATTGGGACCACCCTGAAAACGTGCAACCACATCGTAATTGGGTGTCAACACATCCACAACTTTACCTTTACCTTCATCGCCCCATTGGAGACCTAATAAAACATCTACTTTCATGTTTTTATTAAATTATTATTATTGTTTTTTCCGTTTTCTTTGTGCGGCACATTTGCTGCATATTCCATATATATATAAGGAATAGTGTGACATTTGGAAACGCTTCATAGGAGAATGGGATATGGCTTGCTGCAAATCGTTGTTCTGCAGTTCGGAAACCTTACCACATTCCGTACAAATAAGATGATGATGAGTGCCCATATTGTAAGAGCGCTCATACTGTGAAGAATTACCAAACTGATGCTTGATAACCAATTTGGCATCCAACAACAGTTCAATGGTATTATAGACTGTAGCACGACTGACCCGAAACTTCTCTTCGTTTATCATCATATCGTGCAAGGTCTCTATATCAAAGTGCCCCTTAATGGAATAGATAGTGTCAAGTATAGCATACCGTTCGGAAGTCTTTCGATGTCCGTTTACACGCAAATATTCCGTAAACAACTGTCTTACAGTATTTTTTATACTTTCTGTTTCCATTTCGAATCGCGAATGTGCACAAAGTTAAACCATTTTAGTGGAATAGGAAAGATTTTTAGCAGAAATTTGCAGAAAACCCCATTATCCACCGCTCCCCTCCCCTTTGAGTTCCTGCTGCAGCAAGGCATAATAATTCCTTAACCGTTCATCTTCATTCTGAGCCAAAGGAGCCATCTGTTTCAAGACTTTACCCGACTGACTGGCATTACAGATGGCATAAGCACGCAAAGCCACAAAAGAAGCATGAGCTGCCCGATGACTCTCGCTCAAATTACAGAGGGTGGCCATTGCCTGATCCAAGAATTCATTCTCTGCTCTCTCTTCCAAACATTCGTTCTTCATTATAAGTCGTGCCAATGTCAAGAACCCACAAACTTGAAAAAACTCCCGCTCATCGGCCATCCACTGAAAAGCCTTTTCTGATGCATAAGGCAAATGCTGAAAAAGATTCATGCAAGTAAGTTCGGCTATCTCCTGACGTTCAACAGTCTCCACCCACATGTCGGCAATTTCCGGCAAGAAACTATCTATTGGCTGAAGCATGGAGGCCAATATCTTGCACTCGCGTACATTCTCCTTCCACAAAGCCTGTGCCAGAGCATGATTTTTTTCATACCTGAGAGAAATTTCTTTCAGACGGGGGAGTTCTATTCCGAAATTCAATTTATAGTCAATACCCTGCTCGCGCATACTCTGCGAGACGGCTCCGTTCATGAAAAGGCGAAATTGCGCCTTGATATCTCTGATGGTTTCGTGTATGTCCATATAACCAACATTCAGGCACGGATTACACGGCCAATACGTTTTCTTTCCTTTACATTCGTACTACCCGCAAATCCGTGCCTAACATAATGTCTAATTCAAATCAATTCCGATAAGGCAGGTTTGCATATTCTTTGCTATAACGAAGCATCTGCTCGGCATAACCTTCTGTATAATCGATTGTCACGTCAATGATATTTCCTTCTGCATCTGCTACTGCCTTATATACAGGATTGATAAATCCCTTATATGGAGCCAGATTCAGTTTCTTGTAACGCTCCAACACTTCTGCATGAAGTTCTGGATCAATTTTTACAGCATATTTCTCTACTATTTCACGAGCTGCAACAAAATCTCCCTCCGACTTGATGCGCTGAATTTCAGCCAACAACTGTCCGAAAAGCTCACGCAATTTCTGATAGTCATTCACCTGCACATAGGTTTTTCCTTCCTTCTTGACGAATTCTACAACGTTATCTGCAGCTCCCTTTTCCATCACCCAACGAGCTATAAGGGCACGATTACGCATGTGGGCTTCTTCAATATTGCTTCCAAGTTCAATACGGACTAATTGGGTCATCAGGCCATTCATCATGTAACTGTAATACTGGGCCTTATAAGCCTCCTTATTGGGTGTCAGCCCCAATTCCACGAGTTTGTCATCGGCCAAATAGTAAAGTCCGAAGAGATCGGCACGCGCTTCCTCAATAGTAGATCCGTAAGCTTTCAGCGTATCCGGATCCACACCGGGCAAAAGTTTGCCAGAGCCATGTCCAAGACATTCGTGAAGGTCGGTATGCAGATTATCTGTAAGATCTCCATAAGTTTCCATCCAACCTATTTCTGTAGGAGAGATAACAAACTCTTGTGCGAATCCATTGCCACGGGCAGCCTTACTATAAGCGTCTGTCAAATTGCCTATTGTCACTGATTTCGACCCATGCACACTACGAATCCAATTAGAGTTGGGCAGGTTGATGCCAATAGCTGTTGAAGGATAGAGATCGCCTCCAAGGATAGCTGCTGTAATGACTTTAGCACTGACCCCCTTCACCATTTCCTTCTTGAAACGCCCATCTACAGGTGAATGATCCTCAAACCATTGCGCATTACGACTGATTGTCTCTGTGCGTTTCGTTGCATCCAAATCCTTGAAATTGACAATGGATTCCCAACTGGCTTTCATACCAAGCGGATCGCCATAACTTTCGGTAAAGCAATTGACAAAATCTACACGTGAATCCAAATCCTTCACCCAAGTGATAGCGTATTCATCAAACGTCTTCAGGTCTCCATCCTTATAGAATTGAATCAATTTTTCTATTACGGCTTTCTGTTGGTCATTCTCAGCAACCGCCATAGCCTTCTCCAACCATCCCACAATCTTTTCGATGGCAGGTGAATAAAGGCCACCTATTTTCCACACTTTTTCTTGAATACATCCATTCTCTTTCACCAAACGGCTATTCATGCCATACATTACGGGGTGGGGGTCGTTTATATCTTTCATCTTAAGATAGAAATCTTCCGCTTCTTGCTGGGTCACTCCATCATAATAATTACATGCTGATGTCAGAATCAAATCCTCTCCATCTGCCTGATTGACCCGCTTGGGCATTACCGCAGGATCAAAAATTACAGGAAAGACTTCATCACATAATTGATCAACGGTCTGTCCATCTGCCAAAGGCAATTTTTCCACCCCAACACCATGCAGTGCACTGCGGAAGAATTCTTCGGTAAAGCCTGGTACAAACTTTTCACAACCGTAATGGTGATGAATGCCATTTGAGAACCACACCCGCTTGAGGTAGGTCACCATATTCACAAAATTGGAATCCGTCTTATCACCTTGATAATCGGTATAAACAATCTCCAACATCTTACGTATGGTCAGGTTGTACTTGCCATTCTGATCAAAAAGTATATCACGCCCTTCCAAAGCAGCCTCAGACAAGTAGTAAACCAACTCTTTCTGTTTCAGTGAAAGATCTTCAAATCCATGCACTCTATAACGGAGCATCTGCAAATCTGCAAAATGCTCGTCAGCATAGTTGAATTCATCTGCAACCGGTGTTGTGTTCTGGTTGTTGCACGCTGTCAGCATCGTAGCCATCATAGTCAATTGAATGATTTTATTTTTCATATTCTGTCTTGTAAAATTCGTAAACAAAGAAGAGAGGGAATTATCGCACCCTAATGCGGCAATTCCCCCTCTCCCTCCTTATTTGTCCAATCTATACTTATTTTTTAGCTGCACACTTTTTTGCTTTCTTCACCGGACATTTGGAAGCCTTTTTTCCTGCACTCTTTTTTTCCTTCTCTTCCACATGTTTCTTTCTGTAGCTGTTGGGAGTCTCCCCCATGTTCTTGTAGAAAGCAGCGTAAAACGATTGACGGTTGGCAAAGCCTACCATGGCGCTAATTTCTTCAATATTCTTGTCCTCATACCGTCTGTCTGTCAGCAAATGAGCGGCATCCTTCACCCGATATTCATTCAACAAGCAAGAATAATTCATGCCAAATCGAGAATTGACTACGGCAGAAAGGTAACGAGTATTCGTATTCAATTCTTTAGCTAAATCTTTTGCTGAGTAATCGGGATCCTTATATTTTTTCTGGACAACAATAATATTCAGAATTTTATCATACAGTTCATCAGCCAATTCTGCTCTAATCAACGAACGATAAGCGGCCTCCTTAGGTTTCCTTTCCCGGATGTTATAAGGTCTTCTTACTTTTGTTTTAACTTCCTCTTGTTTATTTTCCAACTCACTCATATTACACAGTTTTTTTGATGCTGTTAGTTATACTATGTTTTAGCGATACAAATATATAGCTTTTTTTCTTCCTTCACAAACAAAATGCTAAAAAAAGCAACCGAATTCACAAAAAAGTAAGAAAAAACGTTTGCATTTGATAGAAAATTTCAATATTTCCCCTCCAAATGTATTTTTCAAGTCAGATTCCAAATAAAAATTTGTCCCCACCGACCTGTCAAGGAATCGGTGGGGACAAATTCCCCTTTCAGACGAAAGAAACACCTGTGATTTCTTCCACAATTATTCCTGCACTTCTGTAGCAGGAGTTTCTGCTGATGATTCTGCAGGAGCATCAAATCCCGGAGCCGTCAAAGGATTGACCACATTTTCCTGCTGTGCCTCATTCTCAAACACAGACTGAGCTCCCATAGTGGCATGAGGCAACACATAGGCTGTAGCCACACTCAACACAACCAGCACGGCTGCACACCCCCAAGTGAACTTCTCCAGAAAGTCTGTAGTCTTGCGCACTCCCATAATTTGGTTAGAAGAAGCGAATGATGAGGCCAACCCACCACCTTTGGAATTCTGGACCATTACAACACCGCACAACAGAATGGCAGTCAATACAATCAATACAATCAAAATTACGTACATCTCTTTTTGTTTATTTTATTTTATTACTATTATTCCGTTGAATTCTTTATTATTTTTTCCAAAAAACGAATTTGGTCTGCAAAGTAAGCATTTTTTTTTGGATATTTCAAACTTAATCGCCTAATAATTTCAAGAGCCTTGGCATATCGATGCTGTTTTATGTAAATTTTAGCCAAAGTTTCCGTAAAATAGCTCTCATCATCTTCTATTGGGGACAAGTCCTCCGTTTGTTCTGCAACTTCTGCATCCTTTGTCGAGTCTTTAGAAAGGGGTCCTCTATTGTCTGTATTTTTTATAAATTCATCTATCAATTCTTGTCCCGTCATCTGAGTTCCTTCCTCTTCCGTTTCTCCTTGCTCTTCATTATGGAAATCTTCTTCTCGCAACATATAAGAGGCATAGTCCGCACTGAGTACACCATTATCCAATGGAGAAAACTCTCCCCCCCCCTCGTTTTCCGATGCTGGAAGAGCATTCAAGAATGCATCAATCAACACTTGGGTACGATCCGCTCCTTCCTCCTTTGCATCCTGAATCTTCTTTTTTTTCAATACGGGCTTCAGCGTATAATAATCACCCTCAATTAGTCGGAATAACACTCTGCGGTCGGACACATAGAAAGCCGCCCGACGAAGTTCTTCACCAAAGCTTTGGTCGTGATTGAGATACAGAGCCCTTAAATAGAGCAAACGAGCAACATGATAATAAGGATGGGCAGCTATCAATTCGCGCAATTCATGCAATACCAAGTTATCCGTCAGTTTTTCAGGATGAGCTATCAGTTCGGAAATATTCTGCATCATAGGCTTTTACCAATTAGCAACAGTGGCATTGAATATCTGTTCTGTAATCTCATCAATCATCTGCGTCACCAACTCTTCCTGCACAGCAGTCAACTGCTGGGTAGCATCATATTCGCACGTGGCTGAAAAAGTACGCTCAAAATCTTCTGCATGATTGGTATTGTTGGTAAATCGGACATTTACCACCATCTTCAGTTCCACCACTGACGAATATCCTTCTGCAGAAATCGATTTATTGTATTGGTCATAAGCGACAATTTCACCAGAAAGCGACAAATCCCCCCCCCGCTTGACTTGTTGCAAACGGGTCTGTTGCACAAAAATGTCCTGCAGTTCTGTATTGAACATGGAAGCCATCGGCCCCCATACATAAGAAGCCCGATTGGCAAAATCTTCTATAGTAATAGTCTTTACTTTATCATAATTGATAGACGAAGCATTGAACTTGTACGAAATACTACAAGCTGTCATCAACACACACATCACCATCAGTAGGGCGGTTCCCCTACAATACCCTCTTCTATTCCAATCCATATTCTTTAATTTTCCGGTAAAGGGTGCGCTCTGAAATATGCAAATCTTTAGCAGCCGACTTACGTTTGCCATGATGTTTTTCCAAAGCTTTTCTTATCATATCACGCTCCAAATCATTGAGAGACAACGACTCTTCCACATATTCTTCCGTATCCTGAATATCTGAATCTGTATCTACAACTTTGGGTTGTACTGTAGCCGTTTTATGAATATTGATTGTAGCCGGCACGGCACTATCCTGCGGAGACAACACAGGATAGTGCACAGTCTGTTCCTCTGCAATATAAGGAGTATGCTGTGGGGCTGCAGACTGTTGCTCCAAATTAGAATGTACCAATTTCTTCAGTTCTGTCACATCCCGGCGCAAATCAAACAGTATCTGATAAAGGATTTCACGTTCACTTTCAAAAGTTTTGCCAGATGAAGCATTACCACCACTCCGTACCAATGCCGGCATCTGCGACATTATCTGCTCGGGGATATATGCCTGTAAGATTTCAGGGGTTATCTCACGGTTACGCTCAATAATGGAGATTTGTTCCGTCACATTTTTCAACTGCCGCACATTCCCTGGCCAAGGATAGCTTTTCAGATTTTGCTGTGCGGCTTCTGTCAACTGGATAGCTGGCATACGATAAGTTTCCGCAAAATCATTAGCAAACTTCCGAAAGAGTAACACGATGTCCTCTCCCCGCTCGCGCAGAGGCGGAATGGTAATAGGCACCGTATTGAGACGATAAAACAAGTCTTCTCTAAAACGCCCTTCTGCAATAGCCTCCATCAAGTTGACATTAGTGGCTGCTACGATACGCACATCTGTCTTTTCCACTTTCGATGATCCTACACGAATATACTCTCCACTTTCCAGCACACGTAGCAACCGGGCTTGGGTCGCCAAAGGAAGTTCACCTACCTCATCCAAAAATATCGTACCCCCATTGGCTTCACCAAAATAACCAAGCCGTTCACCCACAGCACCGGTAAAAGCTCCTTTTTCATGACCAAAAAGTTCGGAATCGATTGTCCCTTCAGGAATTGCGCCACAATTCACAGCAATATATTTCCGACTGTGTTTCCGACGACTGTATTCATGAATGATTTTCGGAAATGTCTCCTTCCCCACCCCACTCTCTCCCGTTATAAGAACAGAAAGATCAGTAGGGGCAACCTGTATGGCTATATCAATGGCTCGATTCAGTCCCTCAGCATTACCAATGACACCAAATCTTAATTTTATTTGCTGTATTTCGGATGTTATCATATTTATCCCTAATTAATGACTGACAAAATTACACTTTTTATTGCAATCGGCAAGCTATATTGGCAGTTTTTTTTTGTTTTTAAACAAATACCGCTCATTAGTGGAATTAAACAAGCCCAATAAACGGAAGCTGTACATTCAGGAGCTGTCAAGCAATTGCACTCCATTGCCCAACTAATATATACTTACTTTGCCAACGGAGTATATATTACTTTGCCTATGCAGTGCCTTTTCTGGGTTTCCGTAGAGACATCTTGACATTTTTCTTATCACACTGGCGTATAAATCAAAAATTATGTCTAAATTTGCAGACAGATAAAACCCAAGAATAAGACCTCTATGAATAAATATATCGGAGCACATGTCAGTGCATCGGGGGGTGTTGAAAATGCCCCAACTCATGCACACAACATCGGGGCAAATGCTTTTGCCCTCTTCACAAAGAACCAACGCCAATGGGCCAGTCCTCCATTGACGGACAAGAGCATAAACCTATTCAAAGAGCGATGTGCCGAATATGGATTCCTATCGGAACATATCCTGCCACACGACAGTTACCTTATCAATTTAGGACACCCCGAGGAAGAGGGACTGATAAAATCTCGAACAGCGTTCCTTGATGAAATGCAACGATGTGAACAATTAGGGCTGAAAATGCTCAATTTCCATCCAGGTAGCCACCTCAACAAAGAAACACCCGAAGAGTGCCTCAACCGTATAGCAGAAAGCATCAATCAAGCACTCGCGCGCACTCAAGGAGTGACAGCCGTCATTGAAAACACAGCCGGTCAAGGAAGCAATATGGGACACCGTTTCGAACATCTACGCTACATCATTGACCACGTTGAGGACAAAAGTCGCGTAGGAGTATGCATAGACACTTGCCACACCTTTACTGCCGGATACGACTTGAGCAACCACTACGAAGAAGTTTGGACTGAATTTGACCAGATTGTCGGATGGAACTATTTGAGGGCAGTCCACCTCAACGATAGCAAAAAGCCCCTGGCCAGTCGTGTCGATCGGCATGAAAGCATAGGCAAGGGTCTTATCAGCTTTGAGTTCTTCCGACAACTCATGTCTGATTCTCGTTTCGACAATATACCCATCATTTTGGAAACCCCAGACGAAACGCTATGGGCCCAAGAAATTGCCACACTAAGAAAACTATAATTCCCAAATCCGTGGATGAATGACCTGCCAAGAAAAGAAAAACCGGAGTTTTTTTTTGTTCTCCATGCGATTTATACTATCTTTGCTTCGCGAAGGTAGGAAAATCCTATCCGTACACCTTATTAATATATAGAAAAAAAAATGAAAAGTGACCCAAAAGAATGTCTCTATTGTACCAATAATGAGACACTGCACAACCTGATGATTGAGATTGCCCATCTGAGTGTATCACGTGTTTTCCTTTTCAAGGAGCAGACTTACCATGGGCGTTGCCTTGTAGCTTACGACGGACATGTGAACGATCTCTTTGAGCTGACCGACGAAGAGCGTAATGCATTCATGGCAGATGTAGTACGCGTGACCCGTGCTATGGATAAAGTGTTCCACCCGGAAAAAATTAATTATGGAGCTTACAGCGACAAACTTTCACACCTACATTTCCACCTGGCTCCCAAGTATGTAGATGGCCCTGACTACGGAGGAACATTCCAAATGAATCCCGGCAAAGTCTATCTTACAGAAAAGGAATATGAGCAAATGATTGAAGCCATCAAGAAAGAATTATAAACATTCCCGCCCCGCTCCATACACAAAGGAACGGAGGCGGGCTTTCCTTGTTATCACATGAATCCACAAACAGACTGTTTTCTCCCCCTCGGACATAAAGAGGATGCACTTGCCATTGTAAAAGAATTAAGAGATTGCCCACTCATCGGTGAAATCCACTTTATGTGTCCCGTGCCTCCTTCCGAGACTGATTGGTTACCTGCAGGATGCCATCTGTTGCCATGTCAGACACCATTCACACATGCAGCCAATCTGAGCATTATCCGCCAGTTGATGCGAGGAGATTATGCCCTTATTTATACCAAATGTACCCCTATAAAATTGGGGTATAGAGCCATTGAACGAATGCTACACGTGGCTCATGCCACTCGCACAAGCATGGTCTATGCCGACCACCACGTGCAAAATGGAGAAACAGACCTGCCACATCCTCTCATTGATTATCAGGAAGGGAGTCTGCGCAACGACTTCGATTTTGGTGCTCTGCTGTTAGTGAATGAACAAGCATTGGCATCTGTTGCAAGCAGTGAATGCGGACATCTGAAACACTGCGGCTTCTATTTGTTGGCATTATCCTATATCAATAGCCAAAAGACACCGCCAGTTCATTTGAGTGAATATCTTTACACTATTCAGGAAAGTGACAAACGTACTTCGGGAGAGAAACAGTTTGACTATGTCAATCCGTCACAATCTGAGGTCCAAAAAGAGATGGAAGAAGTGTGTACCAACTTCCTCAAGCAATGCAAAGCCTACATACATCCCAAAGAATTGTTTACTCCCGATTTCTCTGCAGGCAATTTCCAGAATGAAGCCTCAGTCATCATTCCTGTCAGAAATCGGGCACGTACCATAGCAGACGCAATAGCATCCGCCCTAACACAAAAAACTGACTTTACTTACAACGTCATCGTTGTGGACAACCACTCTACGGACGGAACCACAGACATCATTGCCCGACTGGCCTCTGATGACAACCGACTCATCCACCTTCGTCCTCAACGCACAGACTTAGGCATAGGTGGTTGTTGGAATTTGGCAATACACCACCCACAATGCGGACGCTTTGCTGTACAACTTGACAGTGACGATCTCTACAGCAGTGACACAACATTGCAAACAATGGTCAATGCATTCTACGAACAGAAGGCAGCCATGGTGGTGGGTTCATACCGTATGACGGACTTCAACCTGCAGACTCTTCCTCCCGGAATCATTGACCATCGTGAATGGACAGCAGAAAACGGGCACAATAATTTACTCCGCGTAAACGGAATCGGAGCCCCTCGAGCTTTCTTCACTCCAGTGCTAAGAAATGAAGTAGAGATTCCAAACATCAGCTATGGTGAGGATTATGCTATCGCTCTGACCATTAGCCGGACTTACCGTATAGGCCGGGTATTCGATGTCGTCTATCTATGCCGGAGGTGGGAAGGAAACTCTGATGCCAACCTCAATATCCAACAAGTGAACGCTCATAATCAGTTGAAAGACAAATTGCGAACTTTCGAGCTAAATGCACGAAAGAAGAGCGATAAGTTCGGATTCCGCAACAAAACAGAACAATCTGTACCAGAAACGAAAGAGACTTGTAACGGTTTCATCCTGCAACAAAATGCCCCGCGCATACAATCAGCGTCAACCGATCTAAAAAAGATAGACAAACGTCCCTGCTTTCTTTGTAAAGAGAACCGCCCGACCACACAACTATCATGTGGCAGGATACGGAATTTTACAGCATTGGAGAACCCCTATCCTGTACTGAAAGAGCATCTGACCATCACCGCTAATTCACACGTACCGCAAACAATTCTTCCGCAACTGAGTTTGATGAAAGATTTGGCTCATGAGGACGAAAGATTAATCGTATTTTACAATGGCCCCAAATGTGGTGCTTCAGCTCCTGATCATGCACATTTTCAAGTAGGAATCAACCCCGGACTTCCATTGACACACAAAAGCTACCCAAAAGAACTTATAGCCAAAAAGATTTCTAATTCTTCTTCATCCGAAAGCCTCTATCTGCTCATCGACTACCCATGTCCAGTATTCCTCATAGAGACCAATTCACAGATGGATGAATCCTGTTTGTTTGACACGCTCTACAAAGCACTCCCCCTTGTCGAAGGTGAAAGCGAACCACGGATGAATGTTCTCATCTGTTCTTCTAACATTTATGTTATCCCGCGCAGCAAACACCGTCCAAGTTGTTATTACGCCACAGAAGACGAGCAATTGTTGATCAGTCCAGCTTCTTTAGAAATGGCCGGTTTCTTCCCAATTGCCCGTAAAGAAGATTTTCTACGCATGGACGAACATAGAATAAAACATATTCTAAAAGAAGTCACCCTTTCTGGAGAAGAGATAAAAAAGGTTTGTCAACAGGTAAAAAACATTTTAGCAACAACCAAAGGATGAAAACACCATTAATCAACGTAGGTATCGTCAATGCACAAGAAATCAAGTTCTCCCTCAATATGAACTATTCAGCCAAGGGAGGTACTTACCGTGGCGAACAGTCCGTATCCTTTAAGGAAGGAGGTATTTTGTGGAATGGGAATCTCTATCAGGAACTGACCTTCATCCCTATAGAAGATGATGCATCTTTTTCACTTTATGATGTCACGATCGGTATCAACTTTCATTGGGAACGACAAGAGACCCAGATATTCCAAGGCGTACTGAAATTAGTCATTGAAGAAGGGAAAATTACGGCCATCAACATCCTCTCGGTGGAGGATTATCTGGTTTCCGTCATCTCTTCAGAAATGAAAGCAACCTCCTCATTGGAATTTCTCAAAGCACACGCTGTAGTTTCCCGAAGTTGGCTTTATGCACAAATTGAGAGACGCAAGACTTTGGTAAAGAAGAATGTAGGAAACTTTTTTTCTTTCATCAAAAACGACACGGAACTCATCCGTTGGTATGACCGAGAAGACCACACAATCTTTGATGTATGTGCCGACGACCACTGCCAACGCTATCAGGGTATCACGAAAGCTACCAAAGAAGAAGTTGTCGAAGCCGTACTTGCCACCAGTGGACAAGTGCTGACATACCATGGAAACATTTGCGATGCACGCTTCTCAAAATGTTGTGGTGGTATTACCGAAGAATTTGAATATTGTTGGGAAGACAAACATCTGCCTTACTTGAAAGCCAAAGCTGATATTCCAGAAAGGAAAGACAACACGACAGATCTGACACAAGAACAGAATGCCGATCATTGGATACGCACTAGTCCGAAAGCTTTCTGTAACACGAAAAACAAACGTATCATTTCACAAATTCTAAATAATTATGACCAAGAAACTACCGATTTCTACAGATGGAAAGTCTGCTATACACAATCGGAACTGACAGAACTGATAAACCAACGCACCAAAATTGACTTCGGAGACATCATCGACCTCGTTCCTTTGCAACGTGGAAAATCAGGGAGAATCACCCGCCTGCAAATTGTTGGCAGCAAACGAAGCATGTGTATCGGCAAAGAGTTGGAAATACGACGCACTCTCTCAACTTCTCATCTCTTCAGTTCCGCCTTCGTCGTTGACAAAGGTGAACAGATTGAAGGTGTTCCACAAACATTCACTTTAACCGGAGCAGGTTGGGGACACGGTGTAGGACTATGCCAAATCGGAGCTGCGGTTATGGGAGAAAAAGGATATACATACGACCAAATATTGCTGCATTATTACGATGGTGCTGAGATAAGAACCATGTATTGACCAAATCATAGACACACACAAACATGGAAAAGACCAAACATTCAGCATGGAGCTGGATACCCACACTCTATTTTGCCGAGGGACTTCCTTATTTTGCCGTCATGTCATTGGCTGTCATCATGTATCAGAACATGGGATTGAGTGACAAGGAAGTAGCCTTTTATACAAGTTGGTTGGGACTTCCTTGGGTCATCAAGCCCATATGGAGCCCCTTCATAGACATCATCCGAACCAAACGATTTTGGGTACTTTCCATGCAAGGCCTGATGGCTGCTGCGTTCGCTTGCATCGCATTCTTCATGCCTACCACATTTCTTGTGCAAGGAACTATGTCTTGCTTTGCCTTGATGGCCTTTGCCAGCGCCACCCACGATATTGCAGCCGATGGTTACTATATGCTGGCACTCAATCCCAAAGAACAATCATTCTTTGTCGGTCTACGGAATACATTTTATCGTTGTGGAAGTATTTTTGGCCAAGGAGTATTGGTTATGTTGGCAGGTTTATTGGCTGAAGGAAAGATTTTTCCTGAATTCAAAGGGAATGTTGTCCTCAGCTGGACCATAGTATTCTACTTGCTCTGTGCCATTTTTATTACTCTTTTCCTTTATCACAGCCGCACCATGCCAAAAGTAGAAAAAACTCCAGCCCCCTGCAACAATCAAAGCTTCAGACATCTGTTGGAAGAGTTCTGTAAGACTGTCGTATCCTTTTTTCAAAAACAACATATCGGATGGGCACTATTCTTTATTTTGACTTACCGATTGGGAGAATCACAGTTGGCAAAGATTGCACCTCTTTTTGTGTTGGCCACACCAGAGAAAGGAGGTCTGGGACTTTCTACAACCACGGTCGGTGGAATTTACGGTACCCTTGGTGTTATAGCTCTGCTGTCAGGAGGTATAGTTGCAGGCATCATGGTATCACGTAAGGGACTGAAATATTGGATTATCCCCATGGCATTAGCCATCAATATTCCCGATATTCTTTATGTTTTTCTGGCTTGGATCCAATGCTCTAATCTTTGGATTATCACCTCTTGTGTTGTCATTGAACAATTTGGATACGGCATCGGATTTGCTGCTTATATGCTATACCTTATATATATAGCACGCGGAGCACACAAGACGGCACATTATGCTATAGCCACAGGCTTGATGGCTGCAGGCATGGCCTTTCCTGGTATGATAGCCGGATGGCTTTCCGACAATTTGGGATACACCTCCTTTTTTATCATTGTCTGTCTTTGTACAATTCCAGGCATTCTTGCCTCATTTAAAATCCGACGACTATTACCTGCCGAATTTGGAAAGGAGTAATGCCATATAGAAAATTCGAAGATTGAATCAAGAATATCTCACTTTTCATGAACAAAATCAAGAAAAGAAGAAAAAAAGAAAAAAAATACAGCAAAAATGATACAACCTATTTAAAAAGTGCCTAACTTTGCAGCGTTTTTTTAAAGCAAATATTTTTTAAGATTTAAAAGCAAAGAAAATGAAAAAGTTAGTTTTTGTATTCGCAGCTTTCGCTGCCATCTCTTTCGCATCTTGCGGAGGTAACACTACAGCAAACAACGAAACTGCAGATACTGTAGTTGTCGCAGAAGAAACCGTATGCAGCAATGACACAACAAAGTGTGATTCAGTTTGCACAACTCCTTGCGACTCTGTAAAATGCGATTCTACTTGCACAAAGTAATCCAAAAGACTCACAGAGAGAATTGAAAGTCTGCCGTGCAAAAGCACAACAGACTTTTTTTGTATCTGAACAAATTTCCAATAACTGTATAAATAAAAAATACTCCACTATGCTATTCGACCAAATCAGTAATGACATCAAAGAGGCCATGAAGTCGCGTGACAAAATACGCCTGGAAACCCTACGTAATGTCAAAAAAGTATTTCTTGAAGCCAAAACAGCCCCAGGAGCAAACGATGTGCTGACTGATGAAACGGCACTCAAACTCATCCAAAAGTTAGCAAAGCAAGGACGAGATGCTGCCGCCATTTACGAAAGTCAAGGACGTTCAGACCTTGCTTCTGATGAACTGGCACAAGTATCCGTATTGGAAGAATATATGCCCAAACAACTTTCTACAGACGAACTAACTGCAGTTTTAAAAGAAATCATTGCCACCGTTGGTGCTGTAGGACCACAAGATATGGGAAAAGTAATGAATATGGCCACTAAGCAATTGGCCGGACGTGCAGAGGGACGTACTATCTCTGCATGCGTGAAAGAGCTATTGACTAAATAATTCAAAAGGAATATTCCCTATCCTCCAAATGAAGAGAGAAGGTGTGCATTCTATGTTTCGATGAAATAAAACATAGAATGCACACTACCGACTCTTTAAAGGAAATTAAGGGAAGACCAATTACACTATGGACAGAAAACTTTTGGGGCATTTTGCATGCTTCATTGCATATTCCATCTTCGGCATTAACATCATTGTCTGCAAGGATTTGACAAGTGGACACCTTATTTCACCAATAGCTCTATTCTGCCTACGCTCCACCGGAGCAGGAGTCTTATTTTGGTTGATTTCATTGTTTTTTCCTGTTGAAAAGATTAGGCAAAAAGATTATCTGAGAATATTCTTCGCTTCTATATTGGGCTTCTTTCTCACTCAAATAACTTTTCTTATCGCTATCCCTGATATCACCCCCATGGACTGTTCCATCGTTAGTTCTATCTCACCCATCCTGACAATGTTCATAGCCTCCTTTACGTTGAAAGAACCTATCACCTTGCGTAAAGCAGGAGGTGTTACTCTTAGTTTTTGTGGTATCATATTCCTTATACTCAACAGTACATCCATGTCGGATCCTTCACGACAGACAAGTATTCAAGGTATCCTACTCATTATAGCTAACTGTCTTAGTTTTTCACTCTACTTAGGTTTATTCAAACCTGTTATCGCTCGCTACTCAGTAATTACATTCATGAAGTGGATATTCCTGTTCTCCACCCTTTTATCACTTCCGTTTTCCAGTTTCGAAATAGCATCCATCAACTATGCCGGTCTATCTGCCACCTTCTTGCTCGAATTGACTTACCTCATCGTATGTGCCACTTTCATCACTTATTTTCTTATCCCCATCGGACAGAAATGCATACGTCCTACATTAGTCAGTATGTATTCCTATGTACAACCGATAATCGCTATCGCCATCAGTATCTTTTTGGGCATGGACACTCTCAGTTGGCAAAAAGTATTTGCTGCCATCATGGTTTTCGGCGGAGTCTTCATGGTCAACTATAGTCGTAGCGCAAAAGTATAAAACCTCAAACGTACACAAAAAAAAATACGCGGACTTAATTGCAAAACAATTATAATCCGCGTATGTAGCCTCAAGGAGGAGGTTCATTTATTCTGCTTCGGACAAATCCACAGCAAAATTCACACGCTTGCCAGAAGGCATAATGGCGGTAATAAAGAGCACTTGCTCAGGAGATTGAGCGGCATCTTTCAGAACCCCTTCCAAATCACTAACTTTGCGGAGAGGCTGATTATTAGCTTTCAGCAAAATGATACCTTTACGAATACCAGCATCCTTCATTTTTCCATCAGTCACTCCCGTTACTTGCAAACCATATCCAAGGTTTAATTGACGACGAATATCATCAGGAAGTTCCTTAAAAGCCGCACCAAGGATATCCATATCCACTCCTTTCACCACTTTGGTATTACCCTGAGCATTCTTTAACGTAACGGAAAGAGTCTCTTCCTTTTTGTTACGGATGAGTTTCACTTTGACTTTATCTCCCGGACGATGTTGTGCCAAGGCTTCTTGCAAATCAGCCATACTCTTGACTGTTTTGTTATCTATACCAACAATTACATCATCCACCAAAATTCCGGCTTCCGCGGCAGAGCCACCTTCAACGACTTCACTCACTAAAACACCATCAACAACACCTAATTCATCGGCCTTTTTCTTTAATTCTTCATTAAAATCATTACCACTGAGACTGCCACCCATAATACCCAACAATGCACGTTGCACGGTACCATATTGTTTGAGGTCAGTTACCACCTTGGTCATAATACTTGTAGGAATAGCAAAACCATAGCCAGCATAAGCCCCTGTAGGAGAAGAGAGAACGGCATTTATACCCACCAGTTCACCGGCACTATTGACCAATGCGCCACCAGAATTCCCCTGATTGATAGCTGCATCTGTCTGAATAAAAGACTCAATACCATTGTTATAGACTCCCAACGAACGCGCCTTGGCACTGACAATACCAGCTGTAACAGTAGCATTAAGATTGAAGGGGTTACCTACAGCCAACACCCATTCTCCAACCCTCAATGCCTCAGAATCACCAATAGGAAGTGTCGGAAGTTCATCTTCCACTTCAATCTTAACAAGAGCCAAATCCGTATTGGGATCAGCCCCGATAATGCGTCCTTTAAACTCGCGATTGTCATTCAGTTTCACACTAATCTCATCCGCACCTTCTATCACATGATTGTTCGTGACAATATAGCCATCTTTGGAAATAATCACTCCTGACCCAAAGCCAACGCGAGGCTGCGTCTGTACCTGACGTTGACGGGCACCACCTCCATAGGGACTTCCAAAGAAATAGTCAAAAAGATCCATTGGCTGTTGTACCGTCTGCACCTTACCTAACTGCGTTGATTTGATATGTACTACGGCATGAAGAGAATTTTCCGCTGCCTGCGTCAAATCGACAGGCTGCCCGGCTTGTGCACTATAGGTAGCCATTATCTGGCTACCAGGTTGGAATGTCTGTTCAAAAGAGGTTACCGATACCGGTTCTTTGGAACGCATCAGGTAACATGTTCCACCAGCCACACCTGCACTTAACAAAGCTACCATTACAAATTTACCCACATTTTTAGTTGCCTGTTTCATAACTTAATATAGTTTAAATTGTTAATTCAACTTTTCATTTTAACTTTTAAGCAATGCAAATATAGATACAAAAAACATAGCAAAACAGCTTTAAAGTGCTTTTTTGTTCACTTTTAACAAAGAAAGTACACAACTTAACAGTCATTAAACGCGCAAAAGAAGCTTTTTACATTCTTTCAAAATGTCTGCTATTCACACCAAAGTAAATCACAAATAATACTGTCAGAAATAAACACCCCTTTGTTTGTAAGACGGAGGTTATAATCCTCCATACAAAGCAATCCTTGATTGATATGGCGACGTGCCATCCGTAAACAATAGGCATACAATTGCTGTCCAAATTCCATACGCAAAAGATGTAAATCAATTCCCCAACGCGTACGCAAGCGAGTGACCAAAAAGTCATTATAGCGAGTATAAAGATTGAGTACTTCACGCTCTATTACCGGCTTTTCTTCTACAATTCCCTTTATATAACAAGGTATAGAAGCTACATTCCACTGACGAGAACAGCCATCGTAAGAATGAGCTGCAGCTCCACAACCGATATAGGGGATTCCTTTCCAATAACTACTGTTATGGCGCGACAGCATTCCTGGAAGGCAAAAATTAGAGATTTCATAATGCTCATATCCTTTTTCAATCAAATAATTTACCAACCGAAAATACATCTGAGCAGAAAGTTCTTCGTCTGTTTCATACACCAATCCTTCTTCACGCATACGCCAAAGAATCGTACCTTCTTCATAAGTAAGACTATAAGCTGACAAATGAGGAACGCCCAAATCGATTGCTACACGAAGGTCAGATTCCCATTCAACCAATGTCTCACCCGGTAAGCCATAAATCAGATCGATACTGATGTTTTCAAACCCTTCTTCACGACATCGGTTCACCACTTCTATAACTTGTGCGGAGGTATGTCTCCGCTGTAAAAAACGAAGCCGATTATCATCAAATGTCTGCACCCCCATACTGATTCGATTAACAGGAGAGGTTTTACGCAAAGCTTTGACATAAGAGATTGACAAATCATCCGGATTGGTCTCCAAAGTAACTTCTGCATCTTCTGTTACATCATACACCTTATATATACAAGAGAATATCCGATCAAGTTCTTGCCAAGTCAATAGAGAAGGAGTGCCACCACCTATGTAGATGGTTTCCACCTGCTCGCCACCAATATAGGCACGACGCATCTCCAACTCCCGACACAAAGCCTCTATATACTTGTCACGCCATGTGTTGTCCACAGAAGAAAAGAAATCACAATAGATGCATCTACGCTTGCAAAAGGGGATATGAAGATAAATTCCAGCCATGAGAAAAGAAGTTTTTTTTCGCATGCAAAATTACAAAAAAACGGGTTAAAGTATTGAATATACGAGCTAAAAGAAAAACAATGTTTAATAACATAGTTTTGAAACACCCTCATTTCTGTTGGCCGTTCGCATTTTATTTTATAATTTGCGCACCGTTTTGACAAAGGAGTCTTCCGTATGGATGATTCTCTGAGTAGTAACAACATTTAAAAAGTATATATCATGAAAATTTATCAGACAAGTGAAATTAAGAACATTGCCTTGTTGGGTAATGACGGTGCAGGTAAAACCACCCTCACAGAGTCTTTGCTCTTTGAGAGTGGTATTATAAAACGTCGCGGCAGAATCACTGCCAAAAATACCGTAAGTGACTACTTCCCCGTAGAACAGGAGTATGGTTATTCTGTATTCTCTACCGTTTATCACGTAGAATGGAACGGCAAGAAACTGAACATCATCGACTGCCCGGGTAGCGACGACTTCGTAGGCGCAGCCATGACTGCCTTGAACGTAACCGACACTGCCATTTTGCTGCTGAACGGACAATATGGTGTAGAGGTGGGCACACAGAACCACTTCCGTTACACAGAAAAGTTGGGTAAACCAGTCATCTTCCTCGTCAACCAATTAGACAACGAAAAGTGTGACTATGACAATGTACTCGAACAATTGCAAACTATTTACGGCTCAAAGGTTGTGCCCGTACAGTATCCTTTGGAAACAGGCCCTAACTTCAATGCAGTCATCGACGTCCTATTGATGAAGAAATATTCTTGGGGCCCCGAAGGTGGTGCTCCTACCATCAGTGAAATCCCAGCCGAAGAGATGGACAAGGCTATGGAGATGCACAAAGCCCTCGTAGAGGCTGCTGCCGAGAACGACGAAGGCCTGATGGAAAAATTCTTTGAGCAGGATTCACTCACTGAAGACGAAATGCGCGAAGGTATTCGCAAGGGATTGGCTTCACGTGGCATGTTCCCCGTCTTCTGTGTATGCGCCGGTAAGGATATGGGCGTACGCCGACTGATGGAATTCTTGGGCAACGTAGTTCCTTTCGTGAACGAAATGCCGAAGGTGTTCAACACACGCGGTGCTGAGATTGTGCCCAGTGCAGAAGGTCCCACTTCACTTTACTTCTTCAAGACTGCTGTCGAGCCGCATATTGGTGATGTACAGTACTTCAAGGTAATGAGCGGTGTAGTTCGCGAAGGTGATGATCTCACCAATGCCGACCGCGGTTCCAAGGAGCGCATGTCACAGATGTTTGTCTGTGCAGGTGCCAACCGCATCAAGGTAGAAGAACTGCGTGCCGGAGATATCGGTTGTACCGTGAAACTGAAGGATGTGAAGACTGGCAATACGCTGAACGGCAAGGATTGTGACAACCGCTTCAATTTCATCAAATATCCTAATCCCAAATATTCACGTGCCATCAAGGCTGTGAACGAGAGCGAAACCGAAAAGATGATGGCAGCCCTCAACCGCATGCGTGAGGAAGATCCAACATGGGTTGTTGAGCAGTCCAAAGAGTTGCGCCAGATTATCGTTCACGGACAAGGCGAGTTCCACCTCCGCACATTGAAGTGGAGAATGGAGAACAACGAGAAGATTCAAATCCGCTACGATGAGCCTCGTATCCCCTACCGTGAGACTATCACCAAGGCTGCCCGTGCAGACTACCGCCACAAGAAACAGTCCGGTGGTGCCGGCCAATTCGGTGAGGTACACCTTATCGTTGAACCTTACTACGAAGGCATGCCTGCTCCCGACACTTACAAGTTTAATGGTCAGGAGTACAAGATGAACGTGAAGGGTACTGAAGAGGTACAGCTCGAATGGGGTGGCAAGTTGGTATTCGTCAACAGCATCGTTGGTGGTTCTATCGATGCCCGCTTCATGCCTGCCATCCTCAAAGGTGTAATGAGCCGTATGGAACAAGGTCCGTTGACAGGTTCTTATGCCCGCGATGTACGTGTTATCGTATATGATGGTAAGATGCACCCGGTTGACTCCAATGAACTTTCTTTCATGCTGGCCGGTCGTCAGGCATTTGCCGAAGCTTTCCGCAATGCAGGTCCGAAGATTCTGGAGCCTATCTACGATGTAGAGGTATTCGTGCCCAGTGACAAGATGGGTGACGTGATGAGTGACCTTCAAGGACGCCGTGCCATGATTATGGGTATGAGCAGTGAAAACGGTTACGAGAAACTGATTGCCCGCGTACCTTTGAAGGAGATGTCTTCATACTCAACATCACTCAGTTCACTCACAGGCGGACGTGCTTCATTCATCATGAAGTTTGCCAGCTACGAGCTTGTACCGGGTGACGTACAGGAGAAACTGATGAAAGAATTCGAAGCCAACCAGGCTAACGAAGAATAACCCTGTTACATCATTGTATTCTATTCAAAGTGGGTGTGCGTTAGCATACCCACTTTTTCTTTGACATACATAACTGAATGCAAATTCGTTTACACTATTTTTGCAAACAAATCCCCCATCAGGATTGTTAAAGTAGTCATAATATTAATTTAAAATAGGAATTTGGTTAATTATGGAAAATCCCGCACCAAAATATGTTAATGAATATAGGTACAAAATCAATTACGTCCTATTTTTGCAATCATGAAGAAATCAACGATTTGGATATTAGGTTCCGTCATGGGTATCTCTTTCCTCTGCTTGCTTTATCTACAAGTCAGCTATATTGAGGAAATGGCAAAAATGCGTAAAGAGCAATTCGATGAATCAGTCATGCGCAGTTTAGCCAAAGCAGCACGTAATCTTGAATTGGACGAAACATATCGTTTCCTCCAAAAAGATGTGGAACACACCCTCACTCTAACAGATACGACAACAACTGACACACTGAGTGGACAGGCAAACTTCATCAAGTTCAAAGGAAGTTATCATTCTTACGACGGAATTTCCATGTTCCGTATGCGGATGGCAATCACCAGTCCATCTATCGTCCCAAAAGCCATGATATCAAAAAGTAAAGGTATCGGCAACAATTCCCTCTCACAAAGTATGCAACTTCAGCGAGAGATTATCAAAAACAAATATGTCTATCAGCGCAATCTATTGGAAGAGGCTGTCTATACCATGATGCGCACTGTCAGCGACAAGCCATTAGAAAGGCGCATTGACTTTGGTAAATTGAGTGGTGATTTGAAGGGAGAATTACTGGATAATGGAATTGACATACCATTTCACTTCACCGTATCTACCGGATACGGACGCGAGGTATATCGCTGTTCAGACTACGAAGAGCGGGGAGAAGAGTATTCCTATACCAGAGAATTATTTCCAGAAGACCCTCCGGCCAAAATGGGGTTGCTGAAGATACACTTCCCTACAATGAACAGCTATATTTTCAGTTCCGTACAATTCATGATTCCTTCATTGATTTTCACCATTGTACTGCTGATAACATTCGTTTTCACCATCGCCGTCATCTTCCGCCAGAAAAAACTGACAGAGATAAAGAATGACTTCATCAACAACATGACTCACGAGTTCAAGACCCCCATATCCACAATCTCGTTAGCTGCACAGATGCTGAAAGACCCTGGTGTAGCCAAATCCCCACAGATGTTCCAACACATCTCCGGAGTCATCAACGACGAGACCAAGCGTCTGCGCTTCCAAGTGGAGAAGGTTCTGCAAATGTCAATGTTCGAACGACAGAAAGTGACTATGAAGATGAAAGAGTTAAATGCCAATGAGCTTATCACCGGTGTTATCAATACTTTCAATCTGAAAGTAGAGAAGCACAACGGCAAAATCACCTATAATCTTGATGCAAAGAACCCACAAATATTCGTTGACGAAATGCACTTCACAAACGTAATATTCAATCTGATGGATAATGCTGTCAAATACAAGCATCCCGAGAAAGAACTGTTGCTAAACGTCCGCACATGGAATGAAACTGGTAAGCTCCTCATCTCCATCCAAGACAACGGTATCGGCATCAAGAAAGAAGATTTGAAGAAAATATTCGAAAAATTCTATCGCGTGCATACGGGAAACCTTCACGATGTCAAAGGATTCGGACTCGGCCTTGCCTACGTAAAAAAAATAGTGCAAGACCTTAAAGGTTCTATTCGTGCCGAAAGCGAAGTGGGCGTAGGCACACGATTTATAATTGCATTACCTTTACTAAATAATTAATCATATGGAAGAAAAATTGCGTATTTTACTGTGCGAAGATGACGAGAATCTTGGCATGCTGTTAAGAGAGTATTTGCAGGCTAAGGGATACAACACCGAACTATGCCCCGATGGAGAAGCCGGCTACAAATCTTTCTTGAAAAACAAGTACGACCTTTGTGTACTGGATGTTATGATGCCAAAGAAGGACGGTTTCACTTTAGCACAAGAAATTCGTTCAGCCAACTCTGAAATCCCCATCATCTTCCTTACCGCTAAAACACTGAAAGAGGATATTCTCGAGGGATTCAAAATCGGAGCTGACGATTATATTACCAAGCCATTTAGTATGGAAGAATTAACCCTGCGCATCGAAGCTATCCTGCGCCGTGTACGTGGCAAAAAGAACAAGGAGAGCAACCTCTACAAGATAGGACGTTTCACATTCGACACACAGAAGCAACTGCTCACCATTGACGGGAAACAGACCAAACTCACGACTAAAGAAAGTGAACTGTTGGGGCTTCTCTGTGCTCATGCTAACGAAATTCTTCAACGAGATTTCGCCCTGAAAACCATATGGATAGATGACAACTATTTCAATGCAAGGAGCATGGATGTGTATATCACCAAACTTCGCAAACACCTGAAAGAGGACGATTCCATAGAAATCATCAACATCCACGGGAAAGGATACAAACTCATCACACCGGAAGTTGACTGATTATTCAATAAAAAAGAGGATGCAAACACATCCTCTTTTTGTTTTTCTTTTCATTTCAGCAATCAGGCTACCTGCTTGTTAAGTATAATATATGCGATAATACCAACAATGATGGAACCGATTCCACTAATCAAAAAAACATTATCATTCACATTACCTGTACTGAAACAAACAATCAGGATGACAGCTCCAATCACCACTAAGAGCAGCCCCAAATTCTTCAAAAAAGTATTCATTGCAATTCCTATTTTATTATTTTATATTATTTTTCTTGCTACAAAGAAACGCATAATTCTCCAATGCGCGAAATATTTCAGTGAAAAAAGTTTTAATTCGCCAATTTTATACCCATTTTAGCCGTCATCCCCTCTTTTTTTTAGTTTTTCGCATTCATAAACACTCGCTTTAGGACTTCTTGGCTCACTCTCAATTCTTCCTTTGTCACCCCTTCCAAAGCCTCCTCTAAAGTAAGATTGACCACCCGTCTTGCACATTCCTCCAAACTGCGTCCAAAACGGGTCAAATGTATCAGGTTAGCCCGTCTGTCCTCCTTGCTTGCAATTCGTACGACCAAATTCTGTTTCTCCATATTGTCAATCAGACGCGTCATACTCGGTTTATCTTTGAAAGTGGCATTACACAGTTCCTGTTGCGACACCCCATCTTTTTCCCATAAGAAAAGCAACACCGTCCACTGTTCTGGAGTAATATCCATGTTATTCAACCGGAAATTCCGGAAGAGTTTACGGTTAATAGCAGCAGAAACTTTGCCATTCAATATGGCAAAAATCAGGCTAATATCAAAATTGAACTGTTCTGTCATCATCGAGTCCGATTGGATTATAGTACAAAGGTACAAAGAAAAAGTAAAAGCACAAGCAAAACAAAGAGGAAATAGATATTTTATCCAAAAAAACACTCCAAAGTTTCCTCCATTCAAAAAAAAGCACTACCTTTGCGCCCGATTTTAAAACATAAACATTTAATTAATTAACAAAGTAGTATGAATCAATACGAAACCGTTTTCATTTTGACTCCCGTTTTGTCTGATGCTCAGATGAAGGAAGCGGTAGAGAAATTCAAAGGTATTCTTACTGCCGAAGGTGCAGAGATTATCAATGAAGAAAACTGGGGATTGAAAAAATTAGCCTACCCCATCGAGAAGAAGTCTACTGGTTTTTATCAGTTGATTGAGTTCAAGGCAGACCCCACAGTCATTGCAAAGTTGGAAATCAACTATCGTCGTGACGAGCGCGTTATCCGTTACCTGACCACCAAGTTGGATAAGTATGCCGCAGAGTATGCCGCAAAAAGAGTAAGTTTAAAATCAGCTAAAAAGGAGGATTAAATCATGGCACAACAATCAGAAATCAGATATTTGACTCCGCCGACCGTAGATGTCAAGAAGAAAAAATATTGCCGTTTCAAGAAAAGCGGTATCAAGTATATCGATTACAAAGATCCCGAATTCCTGAAGAAGTTCTTGAACGAGCAGGGTAAGATTTTGCCTCGCCGTATCACCGGTACTTCGTTGAAGTATCAGCGTCGTGTGGCTCAGGCCGTCAAGCGTGCCCGCCATTTGGCTCTGCTCCCATTCGTAACTGATATGATGAAATAATAAAGAAGGAGGAATTTGTATGGAAATTATATTGAAAGAAGACGTTCAGAACTTGGGTTACAAGAACGACATCGTAACCGTTAAGTCAGGCTATGGCCGTAACTATCTTATTCCTACCGGAAAAGCAGTCATCGCATCGCCCGCAGCAAAGAAGATGTTGGCAGAGGAGTTGAAGCAACGCGCCCATAAGCTGGCAAAGATTAAGGCTGATGCAGAAGCTTTGGCAGCCAAGTTGGCAGAAGTTTCATTGACAATCGCCACTAAAGTAAGTTCTACTGGCACTATTTTCGGCTCTGTAGGCAATATTCAGATTGCAGAAGAACTGCAGAAATTGGGTCACGATATTGACCGCAAGATCATCACCGTAGGGGCAGTTAAAGAAATAGGTTCTTACAAGGCCATCGTCAAACTCCACAAGGAGGTGGCCGTGGAGATTCCTTTTGAAGTTGTAGCTGAAGCCGAATAATTCAATAGGCAAAAGAAAAAGTAGCAAAAGGTTGTGTCACACACGTGAACACAACCTTTTGTCGTATAAAGTGTAAAAGATTAAAGTACTCACCATCATTCATAATCTGTGAGGATTTGTAGGACTCACCTTAAGTCTATTGAGCAGATATCCTGCTGCAAAATCCAATGAACGGATAATATGCCGGACTACATTTGCATCGGGTTCGTCACAACTTATCCTATAATCATAATTCAACGAGATACTGCCACGTTCGAGAACAACAGCCTTAATGTACTTTATGTTCTTGTTGGTATCATTGACCACCTCGACAATTCTGTCCTTGTCAAACCCCGTCATTCCTATCAAATGAGGAATACAAAAACGAAGCAACGTTTTATCCCGACTGGACACATAAATATAATGCCTATCGTTATACACAAAATGACACGAATCTGCCTTTATGGGAAGAAGTTCTACATGGTCGCAAAAAATTCTGATTTGATTAACTATTTCACTCTGTTTCATGTACATAATTCTTTCGTTTTATTCTTTATGTACGTAACGGGTAAAATGTAACCACATATAAAACAAAAAAAATCCTTTTATAGCACCTCCTTATACTCAATCTAATATTACAAATGCCGCCCAATTAAACGGATCCGGATATCTTTCACGCATGAATGCTTTAGCCCGTTCAAAGGCTCGACGTTTATCTCCCCGATTAGCTTTATCTGTCAACTGTCCGTAAAAGGTTACCATAAAATCGGCTGTCACTTTATCTTCCACTTTCCAAAGTGTCATCACGATGGAACCTGCCCCCGCTTTTTTGAAAGCACGTTGCAAGCCATACAGCCCTTCAGATGTAGCTCTTCCCTGCCCTGTCTGACAGGCAGACAAGACAACCATATCCACCCCACTCAAATCCAAGCGCGCAATATTCTCTGCTGTAAGAATCCCGCCAAGCACACCTTTGGGCAATTCCTTTCCAAGCCAGGCTGCATTTCCACCAGATAGTACAAGCCCTGACAAAGACATGGCATCCGTATATCCCTTGAGGTAATCCACCTCTTCAGCTTGAGCCGGTGTATAATAAAAGCCATGCGTGGCAAGATGCAACAACTCCGGAGCCTTTCCGTGCATATTCAAGAAAGACTCTTCTGTTCCCTCCATGCCCATATAGGAAGTCACCTTACACATATTCTTTTTCAGAATAGCCCCTATCTTGACAACTTCCTCTTTTGTACCGGGCAATTCATGGAATACAGAATCTCCACGAATGATACCGCCACGCACGATAAGATGTTCTGGCACTTCATATTGCATGGCTTCCTTTAGCATTTCTGTTGGTTGCAGATCATAATGCAATCCTCCATACAAAACAGCTGTCTGAGGTACTGTTGTGTACTTCCCGCCACCTTCCCGATTTACCAATTCACGGGCAGAAGACAACCTCACAAAGTGATAACGGTCGCCCAATAAAGAGCCATCGGCCAAAGGCAATGACTCCAAAGCAACCTGGAATAGCAATTGGGATGGAACGTAATAAATCGTTGTCCCCTCACTGACCAATTCTTGTAAAGGCTCCCACATGAGGTTCAACAAATCGGAAGCATAATCCGCATCATAATACATATCCGGACGGGATATTCCCAACGAGTCCATCAGACTCTCTGCAAACAAATTTTTCAACAACGGATACTCTTGATTGTTTTTTATAACATATACAGCATACTTACGTCCCGCAGACTCCGATACAAAATCTGTAAAATCAAGAAGAATCTCACCCGGTTTCAATGCTTGTCTCACCTTCTCGTAATCCACATCAAAAGCCGACGTGATGTCTGCATATCCACGACATCGGTCAGACAAAAGTCTTTCCAACTGTTCTATTTGCAAAGAAAGCGACAGAATATTGTCAGCATATTGCCGATAATCTTTTTCCCACTTTTTCATTTGAGCCTTCATCGAAGACAACTTCATATAGTCATGCAAATCTTCTGCTGTACCTTCCCGTTTCACCACATCAAACAGAGAACGTTCAGACTCAAGAAGAAAAGCTTTCGACAAAACAAGGGCATCATAGCAACTTCGGGTAAACGGCGTCTGATACAATCCCGCCTTCAAAGCATAAGGAGTCATCCTCATAAACAACGAAGAGATGGGTATCCAAAAGCCCTCTCTTTCGGATAAGGACAAATAAGGGAAACGCTCTTTCATCAATTGTTTCAATTGCAATACGGCATGAACATAATCCCGACATCCGTCCTCAATATGCCCGGCAAAGCCTTCGGCATTAGCCAAGTAAATCTGTGCATCAATATATTCCATACTGTGTTCACTATAAATATTCTTGACGCAAGCAGCATATTGCCCATAGTATCGTTCAGCCTCCTCATAATGCCCGTTTTGAATCTCGGCTCCTCCAATCAAGGCACGAAGGTTAGTTCTGTCTCCATCTGTCAAATCATATTTAGTGGCCAACACTTCATCAGCTTTCTTATAATCCGCCAACCCTGAAGCATAATCACCAAAAGCCATATGACATCTGCCGCGGGTAACATACAAATGACTTTGCTCCCGTGGTTCATCCAATCGGTCCAGACTGATAAACAATGTATCCAGACAATCATAGCAATTATCCTTATCCCCTTTCAATCTATAGATATCAGCCATCGCCATATAAGGCATATAATAGTTTACATCAGATTTCTGACAATTCTTCTGAAACGCAAGGATAGCTTTATACCCAAATGCCAAAGCCTCATCATAACGTTCCATGTTGGCATAGAGGTTACGCAATTTGGTGTAAGCAGCGTGTCTGTTTGCAGATACCACATGTTCCCCTTCACTTTCTGCTATATTTTTGCCCTTCAAGTACCATTGCTCTGCCAATTCATAATACCCCTGCGACCTTGCCGCATCCCCTTTCTGGTTATAATAGACAAACTTCACTTGCTCGTCTGTCGCGACTTCTGCCAACGAATCCATTGATGAGACATAACCCTGCGCCTGCTCTATATCTCCCGACATCATACAAAGTTTCCACAACTCTTCCAACACGTCCATTTGAGAAGAAGCATCAGCAGCAGAACGGGCCAGTGAAAGGGCCTGACGATACACCTCTAAAGCCCCCTGCATATCATAACAATTCTGCTTGGCTGATGCGATTGCCTTCCATGCTGCAATTTCATTGGCAACATTCCCCAATGCATGAAATCCCTTTTGAGCTTTTTCATAGCAGGCCAATGCATCTTCGTATTTTTGAGAAGAAGCATACCCCATACCTTCAAAATACCAGGAAAGGGGAATTTTTGGTAAGACATAGCCTTTCATCAACTCATCAGCATAAGGTGCTATCTCCTGCAAGACATCCCTTCCTCGTCCATAATCTGCCAGCCCATTCTCATCCCTTTTTATCAGATTACAGGCATAGAAATAGCCATTCATCACGTAGAGCTGAGCAACATCCTTCTTTTCCTCAACAGTCATCTTCCACTGCATCATTTTCTTGGCCAGTACATACCCTTCTTGATACCGCTCCATATTTTCATAACACATACAAGCCATCTTCTGACTACAGACAAACATCTGCCGTTCCTCCTCCGTCCGTTGGAGTTCTGTATTTTTTCCTACTATCAGGAAGGCATCAAGTGCTTCTGCATATCTTTGGGCTTCATTCCATTCAAAAGCTTGCTTCATCTTGGTTACGACCTCAGCCCCAGAAAGCATCTGCGCATTCAATTGTACAGACATACAAGCAACTGTGCACAACAAAGCGACAATCCTATTCATCATTCATCTCAATTAGAGTATCCGTGAAAACCGTATCAGAAGCTACAGAATCCATCTCCGAAGGAGCCGTTCCTGCATCAAAGATGTCATCATCTCCTCGAACACCGTCAGGCTGTCTTTCAAAAGAAGCCCCCTCATAATCCATCACCAACATCGGACGGACTATAAAGAAACCGGCAATCAACACGACTGCCACTCCGGATATCCACCACCAGATTTTTCCAGAGGACAATTTCTTTTCAGAAGTTACCCTCTCCATCATCGGCATAGCACATTCACACATCTGCGTATCTTCGTGCTCCAACTCGTATTGCCATTGCAAAGAGGCCATCACCTTCAGTTTTTCCTCCCGGCTGGCAATAGCCATTTTCACGTGTTGTGTCAGTTCGAGCTGTTCCTTTTTCTCCTCATCCTGCTCCACTTCACACAAGAACTTCTTTTTCTCCTCATCCGACATTCGATCGCCACGAAGCAGATATTCATCTATTCTGTCCTGAAAATCCATATCCATATTCCCGATGTTTTATGCATTCAGATACCTGTGGTAAATTTCTTTAGCCGATACCCTCAATGTATCCAGACACTTATGTTTCTTTGTTTTTAGAGCATTCTTTGATTCAATGGATGGGATTTCAAGCAAAATCACATCCAAATCCTTTTCTTCATAATAAAATTTGGTCAGAATTTCACTGCAACGTGGAGACATCTGTGAAATCAGGTCTGCAACAATTTCCAACATGACATTATCACTGTAGTCATACAATATGTCGAGGTAATCCTGCACATCAAATCCCTTTTCTCCGGTCTTCTTCCCCATCTCTGTTTCCGGATCGGAATAGACAGGATGTTGCCTCGCCCACTCCAGATACTTGATTCGGGCTATCCCCATGAAGTATGTACGGATGCTTCCATCCAACGGCTTCCGGTCTTTTCCCATCACCCGCCCTTGCTCCACATAAATTTTACGACTCTCAATATTTTCCCACAACTTTACGAACGAGTTCTGAAAAATCTCAGCAGCCGTATTCTCGTCAGCAAAAAACACCCCCCTGTAGTTGCCCCAAAAGTAATTAGCACAGTACGCGTACAGTTCATATTGCGTCCGCCTGTGTCTATCGTACATACCAGCAACGAGGCGAGCCTCCTTTTCTTGCATAGACGTACGCATTTGTATTGTTTTCACCATTGCCGTAATATGTCGGTTATTCTAAATCTGTCCGTTTCCCCAGTCATCAGAGGGGTTTGTGGCCTACTGCCCGTATTTGAATTGACAAACTTCCGGATGTGTCGGAAAAATTCCTGATTGTCCCCATCCGGCCACTTCTGTATCATCTGATACAAGGCATAGGTCAATTTTCCCACAGCAGGATTCTTCATTTCCAAGTTCTGCTGGCTGCTTTTACAAGCACTGACCGTAATCCACCGTTCTGCCAAAGGACGTGCATCAGGATTGACTACTCTGCCCCTTCTATCATCTACAGTCCTCTCGAAATATGCACTGATAGCCTCAAACACATCTGCCACCCCACGCACCACTTCTTCCTCATCACCTCGCGTAGCTCCCCCACTGTGGCAAGCATCGACAACCACCAGAATCTTACCACTATCCCCAACCTTGTCACGAATGGCATTGAGCCATACATTCACCTCATCATCCGACAAATGTTTCTCTCCGAAGTCCTTTTTGCAAGGTTTCCGATAAGCATCGTATGGAATCCAGCACTCATCAAGTCCGTCAGTCTCATCATTATGCAGATCCTTCATCTGTTGCCCGTGACCCGAGAAATGGACATACACCACATCCCCCACCTGACACGAAGTTTCCAAGTGTTTGAAAGCCTCTATAATCCCCCTCTTGGTGGCTTGCTCATTCACCAATGTGATGATTACTCCAAAGCCTGCGTTTTCAAGCATTTCCTCCACGTACAGCACATCCTTGTCACCGTTTATCTTGCTCCATGCCTTATCTTCCTGCAACCCGATACCGATGACAAGTGCCCGCTTGGTCTGTGACTGAATGCCTGCTGCTAAAAAAATCCACAAAAGGACTGACATTGTCAAAAATCTGCTCATTTCGCAAAAGTAGCAATAATAAGTGTAGGAATCAAACATTTCAGGCACGAATAATCATCCGTGCCTGAAAAAATCTTTTGTTTTCCTAACAATCTTGGTTCTTCTGCAATTTAGTTGAAAGTTGAGCTCCCATTTTTGGGCAGTATAACTCCATCAGCCATTTAATATATACTCCGTTAGCAAAGTAATATATACTCCGTTGGCAAAGTAAGTGCTCTTTCTTTTTTCATCTAATTTCATCTAAATTGCAGAAGAACCACAATCTTTGTCCGACGCCACCATTTTTTGTAGTGTCCACAAATCATCCACACAAGCCACTGCATCCATTATCACCCTGTTTTCCTCGTCCGATGTCCTTCCATCAATATACTTGGCTATCAGTTCATCTGGAACGTCCATAAACCTGTTGCTAATCATACTTTCCTATTTGTAAACTAAACTGTATATTAGAGCAGGCAAGATACCAGAATCTATCATCCCCCTCTCATTCATCTGCCATACAATTCCACGAACTGCTGAATGGCCCGGTGTTTGATATTATATACATTAGCCGCATTTGTCCCCCACATTTTGGCCAATTCCTCTGCCGAATACCCTTTCAACAACAACCATTCCAAAGCCTCAGCATACCTACGGTTGGGCATCCGTTGCAGGACGGCATTCACATCCATGGCCATCTCAACACTTTTGTCAATACTGCGCGCCATTTCACTTTTGTCCAAAGCATCCTCGGTTGACTCTCTCTCCATCAATCGGTCATAATTACTCATAAAAAAACGCCAAGCAACCGGTGACATCCATGTCCTCAAGTGAGAACCATTCTTTCCTTCAAACGTATCCAATTTTCTCCATCCATCAGCCGCCAAAAAGATATAGAGTTCACTTACCAGTTCGTCATACTCCACACTCCCGTTGAAAAGGTCAAATTGCACGTGCTTCATCACCCTTGCAATCTCTTCATAAAAAAACGTCCGGGTCAGTTGACTGTTCCCACTTTTTAACCCCTGAATAAAAACTCTATCTTCAATTTCCCTCTTGTTACAAACTGCACTTGTCTTCATACGGCATAATAGTTAATCGTTCATTATACCATTTATGCCACCAAGAAACAAAAAGTAACCCCCTACCCGAAAGTTTTTCTGATTTAGAGAAAAAATCTTTCGGGTAGGGGGATTTACAGACTATGACAATTGGGAATCTTTTATTTCAGGCCTTTTCCATAACACCAAGGACATCGTCCGGTGTTTCCACACGCAGAGCAATACCGCATGTCTCCATACCTGACTCCACCTGTCACTCTACAAACAGGACACACTTGTCTTCCTCCACACGCTCCGCACAGTTCGCTACTATTATGTCCACTCGACCTTTCTTGTTCCTGCGGAGGAAATGTCGAAATACCATACCCCCTACAAAATGTACATTGCCCACCACCGAAGGAATTTATTCCACTCCGATGACAATAGACACATTCATAGAGAGGTTGGTCCGAATTCATCCGATCATCTGCGGCTATACCCTCTCCTCCACACATTGTACATCTCGATTCGAAAGGATACGAATTTACACGGAACTTTCCTGTACCCATACAAATAATGCAATATTTCCGTGTAGATATAGGTTCGGACTTTCCATATACATTTGGAAACAACGATTCCGCCTGTGTCTGACTCAGCTTTCCTTCACCAGAACAATAGACACACTCTATTTCGAAATTACCATTTTTAAATACTCCCATTCCATGGCATCCTAAACAATCCACTTTCCCATTTCCACATCCACAAAAGAGTACCAGTAGCAAAAGGAGTACTGTTATGTTCGTTTTTTTACAATCCATTTCTTTTTATAAATTATTCACGGTAAAATAAAGTTCTACTACATATCTTCACTGAAAGTTTCCACAAAATAATATGAATTACAATAATTCACTGAGTATATCCAACAGAGTGGCAACCGGAGTTTCACTCTTATCTTTCGTCTTCAGACGCAATGTCACCCGATAGTTATTCTCACACACAAGTTCCAACAGTTCCACCTCTTCCAAGACTTTGCGCACCATATATCCGTCTCCTGATGACAACTCCTCTTTTACTTCATCCATCTGAAGAATGGCAGGAACACTCAAACGTGCATACAATTTCTTCCCTACAAAGTCACTCTTATCTACAGGAGACGAAGCTTCTTCAAATAGTTCCGGCTTCTTTTCGCTGGTAATGAAATAAGAGACGTTGTCACGATTCCCGAAGGTAGCTCTTCCGACCTCCCTGTACACCCATTCATATTTAGGACGCCATTCTCCCCAATATTCATCATAGTATGTTTCCCCCGTGCTGGTATATTCACCGTCTTTAATAGGCATATACCATTCATTCTTTCCACTTTTTACCAGATCATCATCCCCAGCATTCTCATTGGCAACCAGATTGACAATATAATCATTTGACGTAGCACCATACAACGAGACACAAGGTCCTTCGTTGCCTTCCAACATTTCTCCTCCAAAGCCAAATGCAATATCACCATTAACCGACTCAATCACATCCAGTATCATATCCCTTTGCTGTTTACTCAGCTTTTCCATCAAATCTTTCAATCTGTTTTCAAAGACATCCAAGTATTTCTCACCATCAAAGTTTACCGCAGCCACCAACACATCATCTTCATCAAAATACGAAAGGAAACGTCCTTCAATATCTCCAAGCCCAGCAGCCAATTCTTCATACATAGCTTTTGTTTCCTCAGAGGTCACATCCATTTCACATACCAGTGTAGCTTCTCCATCCTCAATATTCAATGCCATAATCACATCCACATCTTCCAACATCCGCAGAGTCTCTTTAGCCTCTCTGGGCACATTACGCATTTCACGTTTCATCTCTTTGGTATTCAGCAATTCTTCAAAAGCGAGATGCATTTTTATGATACCCGGCTCCTTCATCAGTTTCTGATAACCACTTGTCGTGTTGTATCCCTCTTCCTGCAAAAAGAGTTCTGCCATCTCGTCCACAAAATCATCCTCATCTTCACCACGTTCCATGTTGCAAAGCATGAAACGATCCTGACTGAACAACAAGAGTCCGTCCCCCTCTATCTGCATATACTTTATATCAGAATCACGACTCACACTCCGGATTCGCGCGTCTGAATCCACCTCAGAAGCCACCAGTTCTACCATTTCTTCAAACTTTTCAGCATCACTCAGATTTCCGGTAAAAGCAAACGTTTCGTTATCCATATCCACTATTGCACAGAAGAGCGGTTCCGCCAAATCCACTCCTGCATCCATCGGATTTTCAATCAGTTCAAGCACCTTCCGCTCAATCTTACGTGGCATCCCTATCTGTTTCACCCCTTTCTCCAACTCTTTCGTCAGGCGTTCATTCCCTTCAATACCCGAAGTCTCTACTGCAGCTTTCACATCCAAGCTCCACACCATCATTGCATCATCCGGCAACAGAGCTGCCCCCGAAGGTTTGGATGTGCATGAGCTCAACAATCCGGCAATCCCCATTGCACAGACGAGAGCATAAGAAAATAATTTCCTTTTCATTGTCTTTACTTTTTTTATTCTTGATTCTATTCTTCTGAGTTCTTTTTTCCCATATATCTATCACAAAAATGTAGTAACAGCCCGACCATTACTTGTCAATAAGTTCGTTCCAAGCCAAGTTTTTCAGACATTTCTCTTCCTCATACATTCTCTCCTCACTCCAATTTTTCATCAATTGGGATATACAAGTTTTGTCATTTTCATCAGACACTTCTGACACTTTTACAAACAGATTCAAAAGCGTCATTTCTTCACGACTTGCAAATCTGACGCCCTATTTGGATGCTATGTTCAGTAGCATTCCCAATAATCTTCTGTACCATCGGAAAGAACTGAATTGATTATTCATAGTTAAATAATGATTATGTGACTATACATCATTTGTTACATCGGACTTACAGATACCATTGAAGAAGCAAGAACAAAAAAATGCCTATTTTTACATTCCTTTTTCTACTCTTTCAAATTTTCCAAATTTTCAAGAGCCTCGACGGCAGATTTTTCACCTTTTTCAACCGCTTTGCGATACCAATATTTTGCAACTTCCGTATCTTGGTAAGGTACACCTACCCCATTTTCCCAAAATGTCCCCAATAACAACATGGCACTTCCGCTACCTAATTCGGCAGCCTTCAGATACAATTCATACGCTTTTTTATAATTCTGCTGAACAGATTTCCCTTGCGCATAATAATGCCCCAACAAGGTTGTACCATACACCTCCTTCAGATCTGCCGCTTTTTCTGCCCAATAAAATGCTTTGTCATAATCAAGCAATACCCCATCTCCCCTTTCATATAAGACAGCCAATCCCGTACAGGCCAATCCATGTTTTCTTTCAGCCGCAAGACGATAAAACTTTGCTGCCAAAAGAAAATTTCTTGGCATACCGTTACTTCCATCATGAAACATAGCGCCCAAAGAATAAACCTCTTCGGCTGTCATATTCTTCGTATCAATCACAACGTTTGTCGAATCTTCACATTCCAAAGACTGAGCAAAGCCTCTATTGTGTGAAAGCAATGAACACAATAAGAGCACTAACATTACATAAGTTCTTTGCATAATCTAATGATTTATACCCATGCCAACAGCGCACTGATGATAATTAACACCCCAATCACTTTCACTATAGTAGCGATTATCCCACTCAAATTCAGCCACGAAGGCACTCTGTCTATCAGCATCCACCCTATCAATATGCGTATTGCTGTACTAATTAATGCATTTACAATCATAATATATTAATTTTATTATTTCATCAATTGTAAGCGCTCACTTTAGGATTTACGATCCTGCCATCAATAAGGATTCAATAAAACAATCTCGGAATTTCCCTCAAGCGATGCAAACAATACATTTTTCTACAACTTCATCTTAAGAAATCTATTAAAATCAAGAATGATTTTATAATAAAGTACATCCCAAGGAGTCTAATAATTAAAAGAAGCAGTGTATATTTTCTGAAAGCATCTTGAAATTTAGTAAGCAAGATATAACCTAAACAGAGAAAAAACAACAATGAGAAAATATTTACAGATGAATTATTGTGCCCAATATAGTCTTCCCTATTGTCAATCACATTATAGCTACTATCACCGCCATACCTGTTATCATCATTGTCATCACGATTCCAATCATTATTATTTACCGCATCATTATTATCTACAATGATACTAGAATATCCTCCATTGTTATCATCATTATTATCCCTAGGAGAAACAGATACATCAAAAACAGGCCGTTGAGACTTAGTTATACTCCTATTCCTATACATCTTATCTGTGATTTCAAATGTCTTATCCGAAACAGCCTGAAAAAGTACCTGCCATGTTATATCATCATGAGCATTTTGCAATGTAGAAACAAAATAATACGACAAGAAAGAGCCTTCTCTACTGTTACACCAACCATATTCTCCAGGAGAAGCCGCAGTAATACAAACCTCACCTTCTGTATCATAAAACAACCGTCTAAGAACATCTTGAGAAAAACCGCGGGGCAGGTTTATAAATCCTTCAACATTTTGCTTCACTGGCCTGTCATAATAAGAGTTACAACAATCAGCAATAACAATTTGCAGTCTCGCGCCTTTAGACCTGATTACATCAATAACATTTGAAACACTAATCCATTCATCTGCGTAATGACTACCTAAACACATACGAGGAAATTTGGAAACATCTTTGTGCGAACGTCCTCCATGTCCTGTATATACAAAGAACACAATATCTCCTATGCATGAGAGTTCATCAAGATATTCTTTTACATTATTAGGATTACAATCTTGACCTAAGAAACGTTGATATTCAATTTGAATATCATCATTTAAGACGTTTTGTAATTCTGAACTAAGATAATCATAATATGAAACATCGACTAACATAGACTGACCAATACTTTGATCCGATGTATTGCCGAATAATACCATATGCAACTTAGTCCTAGAGTAGGTTGCATTTATGCTAAACAAAAAGAATATATAAATTAAGACTATTTTCTTCATACGAGACATAAAGATAAAGTATTAAAACTTATTAAAGATTTGCAATACATGATCTGAATCATACATCATCATAACCTTTTGAACGATATCGTTTCGATAAAATCGAACTTCCGCATTTAAAAACGAGAAAGTCACCGCATATTTATTACCAGATTCATCGTTAAATTTTAGCATTGCAATAGGCCTATACATTCCTAGTGCTGCATTCTCTTGTTTTTCGATATAGTAATCTTTGTTCAATATTGATTTTAGGTTCTCAACACCAAGCGGAATAGATGGACTACAAGTATAATCTTTCAAACTATCAATACAACAATCATTTCCAACTTCATCTATCCAGCAAAATTCAATATCTTCAAACTCTATCATATTTTCAGCAATCATTGCAATAATGTTCTTCTCGTTTTTGATTTCTTTTGCAGTAGAGCACTCCTTTATAATTAGCCACACGCAAACGCAAGCATAAAGAATTACAAAAATTCTTAATGCCCAATCTGATAATTTAGTATTCATAAAATTAATTGTTTTTTAATATACATATCCCAATAAAAGAGCACTTGTTATTTGGACTTCAATGAGTTTTTACTAAATATTCAAGATGTTTCCGTAAACATCTATGACATGCTGAATATTATAAGTATAATTAGTCAATGTTAAATACCCACCAGCCTCACAAATCATTTGACGCAATCTTATAACATTCTCTATTCCTGATTCTTCAAATAATGATATTGTTCCGTTTTCATTCTTACCGAACATCCCGATTTCGGTGTCATATGCCATGACGATACCCGGTAGAGAGAAACTTTTTCCCGTTCCTCTATGAATAAAATCAAAGAAACGACCTCTTCTTACCCAACAATACTCAGTATGGTCGCACCTTAAATTATATTCATCGTATCTGCCTTTGTTATTGAAAAATTTTTCTCCTATTGTGTCAAATATCAAAAATGACCCAGAGTCATTGTTAAATTTCCAATATGAACCAATATGTTCCATGGAAATATACGAAAAATCAGTAATTGTTTTCTTTCTAGATATGTTGTATAATGAGATTCTATTTTTAATTTTTATCGCTACGATTGAATGTGTTAGGACAACAATTTCGTCATAAATCGGAGGGATAACAATCTCGCTATTTAATAAAACACCATAGTATTGTTTTTTTTTGATTATAGTCATATTAAACTCTGTAGATACTATTTTTGTATCTACAAAAAAAATCTCAGAATCATACTTGAGCCTATGGTTTATTATCTCTTGTATTATTTCACCTCCTTTTACCCCCATACATGTGTACTAGCATTTAGAATATTTAGAAGAGAAAAGGAATTAATACCCATTTTTCTTGCCATTAACAGATATTCGGGAATTCTTGCATTGCATCTTGGGTTTGTATTATTAACCACCATTTCAAATATTGGCCAAAGAGAATCTGATATTTTATTCCTATAATAGTCACCTATATATACCTTACTTAAGGCTATATGTTCACAAGAAGGAGATAATAATGCTGTAGATTTAACAGAACCCAAAATATAGCCTTCAGATGTCTCCAAAATATAATTATCTCTAAATTTATACTTATCTCCAAAGGAATAACCCCGACCTGTATTTACATTTAAGTATTGCCCCTTTTTCATTTTAACCATACGGAGAGGGTTAGGGTCGTCAACCAAGGATAACTCTAAAACCTCCCCTGGCAAAATAAATATATCTGCAATGCACTTTGTTTCTATCCTCGAATATTGATTATGTAGGTCGCAGAGTCTGGTTAGTAGTTGATTAAAATCATTCAGGTGGAAATCTGGGTCAATTGATTTTATATCTTTCTTGACTTTATTCCAGATATGACTAAGACAAGGATTCAGTGGGAATGTAAACTGTCGTTCCTCATCATTATATGATAATGAACGACAGCATTCCTTTATCATTTTTTTTATTACAGTGTTATTTCCCACCATATTTTAAACCCAATCTGTCGAGTACTACCCTCAACTGCATAGCATCAATTCCATAATTGGTATTTTGCATAGACTTGTCTCCAAGTTCATGAACAGCAACGATTTGACCACACTTATCACAAACAGGACCACCTGAATTACCTCCATTAGTTGTCATGTCGTATTGTATCAAATCTACATTACGATTTGGATTATATGGGTCTTTTCTAAACGCAGACACGCTTCCTTTTGTAAATGAAGCTGTTAGCCCATGAGGATTTCCATATGTGGCTACAGCATCTCCTTGATTTGGACGTTGTTGTGCAATGTTAAAGAAAGGTACATTTTCTCCATTCTCCAAATCTACTGATACAATGGTAATATCTAGACCACTGTCATCAGACGACCATTTGATATTTTTAAAATTCCTCTTATTATTCGAGTAGATTTCACTATCATTTGGATCATCTTGATATAAAAACGCTATAGAAGAGTTTTCTTGTCCAGGCTTAAGTACGTGCCAATTTGTTACAGCCAACCCATCCTCATTGATAAAGAAGCCTGTTCCAATTCCATCAGGAGTTTGTATAAGAAAGGTTCTCTGTTTCATATAAAGCGCAAGATTCTTTTTCTCAACAGGAATAGGTACGGGACCTACCCAACCAATTGAATCAAATATTTCAGATTGTCGATATGCATCAGGATATTCTCTTACCACTTGACGATTTATACAATATGATCTTACTCCATTCTCAACAACATAAACATCAACGACATCATAAGGAGTTTCAATATATTGGGATTTATGATGTGAATCAGTATACAACGTAACTTCTTTATTTATAAACAGAGAACGAAGAAACATTTCAACATCAGTACGATTACTCTCTACCCCCAATAGCCGAGCTTGCAATCCAGATGTCAGAGTAAGCACATTCCCCGAAACAGACCTGACGGTTCCCACATAACCATTAATTGGTATTGGATTCGGTTCAACACACTTTTTAAAGCAAACAATACCCAAAATAACTATTACAGCAATTAATAAGATTCGTTTCATTACTATTTAAATTATTTAAATTCAACAACTAGTGATTCGGTAATTTTTACCGATCGTCCGTCAACAATGCCTCTTCCGGGCTTAACATTAACGATTTTATTATCGGCCGTTATTTCTCCTGTACTTGTCCCAACATATGAAGGCATCCTATCTGATTGATTATCTTTGAATATTTGCCTTGCTTCACCCTGAAGATCACATAATTCAAATTCACAAGAGCCGTCCGCATAACGGGTTATCTTATATGTTGACTCTTGCTGCCTCTCTTCTTTTAGATTCCTAAAATTATATGTACCGTCAGTCTGTTTGACTGGACACGCGGCATATCGAACATCTACTACACTAGAGGTCTTATTAGGCACAGCCTCTATATGCGACACTACAGGTTTCACTCCAGCCTGCTGCCCTGACAAATTGTTCATCAAAACCGTAGGCTTTACTTCTCCACTTTGCAAATATGATAGTAATGCTTCAGAAACAATTCTCCATGCATTTGCAAATTCTTGACTTTTTATATCTACTTCCATATTATTCGTTTTTAGTTAATTGATATTTCTAAAAGTTCTTCAACCACCCAAAAATTCCCTTGCTTCGAAATTTTTCCTGGAATTTTATCTTGAATCGTTGCATTAACAGAATCCCCACTAAAGGTAAATGGTTTTACAAAATCTCTAAACATCTGCAAATCTCCAAGAATTAAGTTCTTTGCAGAAGGATTAATTCTATATGTACCAATTCCTCGGATGATATCAATTTCAACAAGAAACATTTTTTGTGGTGATGAATTTTCTATCATAGAACGCTCCGAGAATCTTAATATACCATTTTCATCAGGTGATTGCAATGTAGCAAACTTGATCTGAACTTGTTTGGGACTTTCGTTTTCTCTCGTTACTTCCACATACTTATTACCTTGCTCCTCAAGCACAATGGTAGGCTCAATTTTCTTAGGTATAGGACTCTTAGTAGTAGGTGTAAGTTTACCTTTTAGAGTTTGAACCTCATTACTGATTTTCTCAATTGTTTGTAATGCATTTTTAATCACCTCATCATTCTCATTCAATTTGCGCTGTAGCCTTTGAATTTCCAATGACGTTTTTTTAAATATCTTCCAAACAATTATTGCAATACATATTGAGAACCCAACATTTATCCAACCAAACAAACTGCCACTACCACTGGACTCAGCGGTAGTAGTAGTTGAATGGATGGATTCAGTACCAATAGACACAACAGCAATAGTATCCGGGGTAACATTTAAATTATTGACGGAATCAATTAACTGTAAATCAGTTGGGGCTGAATTAACTTTTGTATTATTCATCTGTGTTAATTTACTGACGATTACCTATTTCGTTCGCCGAATTCTCTGCTAGTTCCTTGCCAATAATGTACAATGAGTTTTTAAGTGGCCAGAAGAACATTGGCTCTTTTAATTTGTCAGTCGGTCTCTGTCCTTCTGAAGAACTATCTTTCATTTGGCGAAGACTTTGGACAGCATAATTACTCAGCTTACTTGTTATCTCATTGTCCACACTATACCCAAGGTCACTAAGGACATCTGAAATGTTTTCATTTTCAAACATCTCAGTAAACTTTCTGAACAATCTTACAACAGAGTCTTGAACTTCTGCGTTGACATCTTGATAACGCAGAACTTTACCAGGTTCTTCCTCTTCAAATCCGAAATAAGTGTCTTCAGACGGATTTATTGCCCCGGCATAGTTTAACGATATCAATGCACCTATTGCTGTTACTTCCTTAGGATTAGGCACAAAAGAAACCCTTACATCAGCATTTTGAAGTTTTGAATTGCACAACACTCCACCTGCATAGCTGAAAATAGCATTAACCAAGCGAGAGATATCAGTTTCTTCGCTACTGATTAATTTTATATATTTACTACCCATTCCTGTAAATGATAAATTGCGCGGAATCTCTACTTCTGCCATATGTAATGTGTATGCCATATAAAAAGCAAGAGCAGAAAAATGAATTACAGGCAATTGCATCATTCGAGGAGATCGACGTATTGTGTTCGATAGTCTTGACCAATCGTCATTCGCAAATAAGTAACTTATGATATCAGCAGAGGATGATGCTGTCCTTATTACTGCTTCTACATCAACTTGTCTATCTCCAAGCATACGCAACTGAACCATTTGGTAAAATCTAACGAAGCCATTAGCTTTTGATGCTCTATTAACACGATCTATGCCGTCGTTCCATAAATCATTTGCAGCAAAAAATGCGGAATATACACTTGACTCACCACTAAATGGATTCACATATAACATATCTGTAGTTCCTCCACCAATATCCATGTTAGCATATGGCTCACCATACTGTAAATTTGCTAAATAAGAATAATAAGGAGCAACGCTTTCTGTGCGATAACGAATATCAACATTACATTGGACATCTCGTTTTGCCCGTTTCCATGCTTCCTTGAAATCACTTAGATCACTGTGTCGCATTGAAATAGGATATGTGACAACCAATTTGAAAGAATCAGAACCATCATTGAGGACACTCTTATTCTTCATCATCCATAGCATCTGTGCAAAAAATGTACTCATCCGGTCATTAGCGAGAGCATCAAATCGATCCCATTTTATGTTTGTCTTGTAATCACTTGAGCGAGAAATATCTTCGCCATAATTGAAACCAATATTTGTATTGAAAAACATCTCTAACTTAGTCGGGTTTCCCGCAACTTGATAGGTAGCTGTTCTCATTGGGAATTTCACAGTTTCACCAAGTACAGAAGGTACGAGTTCACGCTTCAATGCCGTTGCAAATGAACCAAATTCTCTTGCACCCTCTTTATTGTTGAACATAACCATTTGAGAATCTACTTCACCATAGTTAAATGCTTCAACTTGATTATGACCAAATGGGACGCCGTGCTTGGTCTTTACGTATGAAACATGGGTATTAGTTGTTCCAAAATCAATGCTAAATGTAAATTCATCTGTAGCCAAAGTTGGATCTGAATTAACCTTTCTAAAAATTGGCAAGACTAATGCTTTTACATCCTCACCATTACAAGCAATTGAGAGCTCCATAAATGTAAACGCGCCATTTACACGAAGATGCTCTGTGGCCAATTGTGAATTTGTGCCTTTATTTGTACGATGCTTTGAAATAGTATCGACACTCTTAATCGTTTGATTTACATCTTGCTCGTAAAACTTAGCAGTAACGCCATCAATAGTACTACCAATCATAATATTGTATATGTTATGTGAGGTTTCTGGCTCTAGTCTGTAGAATGGGAATACTGAAAAGTCAAAAGTTTTTGACCCATCGTAACAATCAATCTTTTCTTTGCTCTGTTCCGATGTATCATATTTCTTGTGAAGACATATCTCATGGCCGTTTATGAGTGGTAAACGCAGTTGAATTGTTAAGGCAGCACGTTCATCATCATACTCCACCACAAGCATATTCGTATAATTACCATTCTCATCAATAAGATCGTTTAAAGAAAAGTATTCAAAGAACACTTTTTTGAGTGGAAGCAAGAATGTTATCTCTTTATTGCAACCAGTGAAGAATTTTGCTCGATTAATTTCATAACTAACCTCAATAATTTTATCTTCAAAGAAGTCAGTAACTGTCAAGAATGGATATTTTACTTGCTGTCCAAATCCTGGTAAGTGACGTTCATTTATATTATTAGGCAGAATTAAATCAATCTTATCGCTGGCTGTATTCCATTTACGTCCTGCAGCATACTTAAGTCCATCATCTCCATGCTTTGTTAGAATCATTGGACAATAAGTGTTGGGGTTTCCATGCTGATAATACTTTACACTTGGTTTTAATATGTAATCAGATGTGGTCGAGTTTATTACAACCGTATGATCAGATACCCGTAATTGTACCCCAGCAACTTTAACATTTGAGCCTTGTGTCTGCAAATTCTTGACACCACGGAATGCATCAGGGGCACCTTTTACTTCATTATCTATTGACTGGTCATATGTAGCTGCGCTATCCTGAATATATTTAAATAACTGCGATAATGGAGAACTTGCAGGTGTGCCGACTAAATCAGTGTATCCTAAACGATACAAATATTCTCTAAACGATTTATCTCTTTTATGAAGTGGAAATGCCATATCTGAGAACAAAATATTACCTGCATCTCCAGTAAATCTTTCGTTTTTGAGAATCGAACGAAGATTTGCAGAGGTATATACAAGTGATATAGGAGATGTTCCGCCTATGATTTTTTCATTAACTCCAGATCCCCACTTAAATAGATAGATAGGCTGGCCCCTTAGAACACCGAATTCAAAAGCGGAACGTAATGCGGAAGCTAACTGTTTGTGCGCTTTAACTGTTGAATTTTCTAACGCTTCGCATTCTATTCCTAAATCCCAGCGTTGAACATGAAAATCCGGGTCGTCTCCATACTTAAATACAAACTCAAGCATATCAAGCAACTCCCCAACCAGATCGTGATATGGTGTTGGCTCTAAATCTCCTTCCTCATTTAGTTTCCCGATATGTCCTTCTCCTGGATTTTCTCCCTCTAAATCATTCACTTCACGCAAGGCTGCTGAAAACAAGAATAGACGAGCCATAGGAGATGGCATTGAAGAGCCTAACTTACCCAATCCGGCACCTCGTTCCGTTAATCCATCATTAATATGTGTCGGTTCAATTGAACTACTTATAATACCATAACTACCAGAAGAGTTTATTGCCTTTCCTGGATTTTCATTTGTAAAGAAGTTAGTATTATTCTTTTTTGTTTTATCTGTTTCTGACATAGTGGCGTTTTTTAGTTAGCGGTTACCAATTCCTTGAATCCATCTACAGAAGCTAAATGCAAGATGTCTGCAAACACCCATTCTGGTTCATGTCCAGTTCTAAGAGCGTTAGTAGCTGTATCGTAATGGCCATTACCTTTAGCATCATCTCTAATATGATAATTCATACGAGTCAACAAATAGTCATCTGATAAGGAATCCTTATTATTGTTTCCGAATATGTAATTGGAAGCACGTTTAAGAAGATCCGCATTACCAGCATCATCGGCTTTTACAGCTTCTTTAATAATAATCTCAGAGTACTTGCGAGTCATATCGCATAATCCAACTCTATGAGAATTAGCAGGAATAGCATCTCCATTCCCCTCAAAATCAATTTCTTTTAACCAGGCTTGGTATTTTGCATAGAACTGTTCTAAGGCAAAACATAAATTACGTAACTTGTCAGATTTATCTCCATTATCTTCATTTGCTATCGCTTGTTCAAGGCCTAAATACTTATAAAAATCTTTTGAAGACGCCTTTTTTGACTTTATCTCATCATGGAAGAACTTCAAACCAATAGCTAGTTCTACAAGGTGATTCAAGACATTATTGATTGATATAGCATCAAAGTTGTAAATAAACAGTCGTTCTCCACTCTTTTCACCAGGGCTAACTACTATGTTTGCATCTGGAGAGAATTTGAACTCCTTTTGTCCAGCATTACGACCTGCTACATAATGTTCTATCATCATAGCAGCAATAAGCTCAACAATATTTGCGTTATTAATTTGTTCTTTTCCACCTTCACTGTAAGGCACAATTGTTGGATATGGATCTCCGACATAATATACTTTGTCTATTTTGTCCATTAACCCGGAATCCTTGTAAAAACTGAGTGCAGCTTTCGTTTTAGAATTAAAACGCGAAGCTTGGATAGCACCATCCTTTTTCTCGTTAGGTGCAAAATATGGAAGTACGAGAATAGTGGCTATTTTAGCCCCGTTTTTCATCGCATCAATAGCCTTTACAATTTCCGGAATTCCAGAGGCACCAGTTCCACCAAACAGAGAGCCTATTACTATGACTTTATCACCAGACTCAGGTTGAAATCTAGATCTAAAGTTCGCAAATTCTTCTGTACTGTTGATAGTATGAAACACGACACTTCCGATATTAGGATTGCCTTTAAAACCAACAGTCATATCCAAATTCAACTCTGTATCAGAGCGTTTAGACTCATCGTATAGGCTTGATAATAATTTTGCAGTTCCCAATGTATCTCCGGCTAACTGGTCATAACCGATATGCTCACGGAATTTTTCGTGTTCAGTTGCTGGATGGAATGGGAAAACATAATTGCTCAAGCCATTTAGATTCCTAAGTTTTGCAGCAAAGAACTGTCCTGATTGACCTTTTAAATCACTAGAAGCACTATGTCTAGTAAACGCGGCATCATGGATAGCAGCATAATTCTGAAGTAATTTAACTGTTCTGTCTTTATCCGCATTCTCTATATCGTAATCAATGATTACCGGAAAGACTTCGTAATTGTCAAAAGTAGGAGCTCCTGACGCAAGAACCATAGTGAAAGAACGCAAAACTCTTTCACCAGTTCCACCTATTGCGAAAATAAATAATTTAGGCATTGTTTCTAAGTTTTAAGTTACGGTTTCTCAAATGGTATTGTTTTTCCGTTAATGGTAAATCTCTTAACTATAACACTCGTTATGAAAAAGAAAATAACTGCAAGTACTGCTGTTGTTATATCAAAGTCAAAACGCACATCTCCGCCCTTGTCCAAATCGTTTTTAATTTGATTATGTGTTTTGGTTAAATCCTCAATCATAGTAGGAGATGCACCAATTGACTTCTCAATTAAGTAATCATCGTTCGCTTTGTAGAAAGAATAGGCTCTAAACACAGAATTATTATCTGTTGTTTTTGAATCACCAATTACGACGAAGTCTGCGTAAAAATATGAAATAACGGCACACAAGCATAGTGATACAGCCCAAACACCGATATTTGCAGACTTGCCTGTTTTAGAACTATTGCAACATCCAAAATAGAATGTGCAAGCGACAATCACTCCTATAATTAGAGCGCCAATAAAACCCCATAAGAATCCTCCTTGCAGATTGAAGAAATTCTGATGATAGTGAAGTTCCCAAGCTTCGGAACCAGTCACGAAAAAATAAAAGAAATCCATAATGTTAATATTTTAATTGTTACTGTCTTTTATAGGTAAATACTACACTTAGAAAGTCTGAGTCCTTCTCAAGACCATTAAACATGCCTGTAACTAGAGTGCCAAGTCCAAACGTACTTGTCGAATCTGGCCCATCAGTATCATCATCGCAATTCCATTCGCCAATCCAACTATTAGGAATAATATTAGGGATAGATAATTCTATTTTAATTCTACCATCACTTTCCGGTCTGAGTGGAATTGTCGGAGGTATAATAGCTCTCAAAAGAGTTTCCTCTTTAATAACGTCAACTTTCAATTTGCTATCATTATTCGTGAGTACGACATTTGAGACATCAATATCATGAAGGCATTTAGGCAAATCTAAAATTAAAGTTACATCATTATTAATATCCTGTATTTTGGTATTTTCTCCATGAGCCAATGTCGCCTTCTTATGTCCGTCCAAATCATGAATTCCCATAAATAATCTATCGGGATTATTGAGTTTTGTGACAGGAACAGACTCCAACCACCTCATAGTTTCTTTACTACCTAAAGCAATGATATAATAAGGTCTATCGATTTGTTCTTTTAATGGGACATCATCACTTTTGCAGTTCCAATATACACCTTTATAGCCCCCAACATATCTGAATATAGCTCCAGCTAAATCAGGATGCTTTTCCAAAGAATTCTTAATCTTGCCACTTAATTCAACAAGAGCTTCTGACATATTCTTCGATCTATCATGGATACTCATAATTCCATCTGTTACTAGATAGATTATAGTATTTGTGGTATCTATTTTGCATGCAGCACTTTCGAAAAATTCATGAAAAAGAGTGTTAGGGTCACTTTTCTCTGTCTCGCTTATATTCTTAAGGATATCCCGAACCAATCCCGTACATCTTTCACCTTTGTGATAAATTGATGTACCTGACACATCTAAATTAACAATTTCGGATAATGTATTTATCATACTGGTACCTTCTGCCCTAAAATATGGCTTCATGCTTCCAGAAGCATCTATATGCAATTCAGCCATAGCAGGCATTTCACCAAGCTTTTCATTAATGCTATCCTTTGGGAAACTTGCAATAACTCTGTTACCTACCCAAACATCATCCGGCGGTGGTGGACATCCACGCAACAGATTAATCACGACTACTATGACAATAATCGAAACAATGGCAAATACTATGTTCTTTCTCATATGTGTGTGTTATTTTAATATGTTAATACTGAAGTTATTCTCTCGACCTTACCATCTACAGCATATCCAACATTAATTACATCGACAATTACATTTGACGGCTTAACTTTTGAGTCTATATTATCGAAATGGTTACGAGAGTTTTGGCATAAATTGTCAAGATCGCCATATGTTTGTCCGGTAAGATTCTCAAAATTGCCCTCTTCAAATCCTGCAACAAATAAGTCCGGAATACTCAAATTGATACCAAATTGTACATACAAAGTTTCAACTGCATGAAAGAGTTCAGACATATTCTTACGATTAAATATTATTCCATATTCTCGTGAAGTATCTGTCATAAATGGCAGCCTACTATATGCATAATAGCGACATACAGTATTTATAGGGCTATTCTCTACTATGAGTTCTTGTATTAGGAACTGTTGAATGGCTTTACGGGTATCAACTGGAATACTCTCATTTGATATACTAAGAGCCTTTATGCGGTTTGTCGAATTTAATAGATCTGCAAATAGACGATCCTCAATGTCGACACATTGACTTTCATCGCTATCAGAACAAGGATTTAAAATAGTTTTACAAGAATCACTTATACTCTCAGCACAATTTCTCAGAATTTCCAACATTTTTCCAGATTCAATCATTAGAATAGTATTCTTCTGTGTGAGTACATTAACTTCCTCTAGCTTTTGCTCAACTTTTGATTCAAGTCGTGTAATATGTTCTGCCTTCCCTCTTATCTCTGTATTTAGCTGCTCTTCATGTGTAGTTACTAAATCATTATAATCGTTCAAGAGTTTAATTATATTACATTGTCCAGATGATACATATGAGTTATTACGCATACTTATCTTCTCTTCCAACTCATCAGCAATTAGGGCCTCATTATCTTTAATATCTTCTGATAGTTTCAATAATGCATTGACTAATTTTTGTACAGAATCAAAGTGCCTGTCAGGGAAGAATTGGTTGACCTTATGATTTACAGATGCTATAATTTCTTCGCTCATTTTCTGACGAATAATCATCGGAAGTTCGCTAATAGTGTTGATATTATATTCATTCAATGTCTTTGTTAATATCGTTGAATTAGTCAGCGAAATCGATAACTCATTAATGACATCCTTTAAATTCTCAGCATTTAGTCCTTTTAAATGCCTACTCAAAAGTTTAACAATAGCACTTCTTAATGCTTCCTCTAATGACTGCTGGGTCAAATCATCAATACTACTTTCTAGAACTTCATTAATAAGTTTAAGATTATTCCCACGAATAATTTCTTGTGCTTCTTCATAAGAGTTTGGCAACTGTATCTTTTCTGAAACCATTGAGATGAAATCGTCTATCGAAATAGATGTATTTATTACAGCCGTTTCATCATTAATCTGAGAGTTAATTTGCTCGATTATTCGTTTCAATAAAATATTTTTCTGTTCTAAAGTGAATTGATCATTATTTACCGCTACATTTATGATTTCTTCAACAGACGGCTTCTCTTCAATCTCAGATACAGAGAGCAATGTTTGGGACAATTTCTCGAAATTTTCATCGGTTGATCCATTTCTGTTTAATTCTTTATAACCTCTTGCCTCTAGTTGCTCTATCATCCAGACCATCATTTTGCGACGATTAGCCGCTGTCCCCATTTGTTGCTCTGTAATATCCAAATCAACAGTTTGAACAGCCGGATTTGATTTTACGGCTTCTTTAAGGCTCATTGGAAGTATATTGATAAACCTCTTTACTATGTCATAATTTGTCCGACTTACACCAGTACTTTCTTGTTTAGCCTTATCAACCAATGATGATAGAATCTTAGAGTCCTTGTTTAATAATAAAGATATAACTTGAGCATAAATGTCCTCAGGGCATTGGCATTTCTCTAACTTCTTCTCTTGTTCATCAAAATTCTGCTTTAATTTCTTTAATTCGTTAAGAAAATCACCAGTAGTACTATTGTCTGACAAATCTAATTCTTGATAGAACATCAACAAATCATCACTCATCTTTTCAGATGATTCGATTTTTTCTTTTATTAAATCAATCTTTTCTTGGGTTGCGAGTTCATTGATATTTGGCATTATAGAGTTTAACACATCATCAATCGCTCTTACGTCATTGCTCTTAACATCAGGTGTTATTTTAGTTACAGTTTCTTCGATGTCCTCCATTACATCATCATTAGCACCATCGTTGCTATTCAAATCCCGATCCTCATCCCCCTTATTTTTATTGATTTTTTGTTTCCGCCTATACAAAATAGACCAAATAATGACTCCGATAATTGGTACTAACAATAAATACCACCAATATGATGAAGTCGTAGATGTCTCTATATACACTTCTACAAGGTCACCTTCTCTTATATGCCCAAAATAATCATGTTTGCATTCAATGTTGTATGATATGACTAATTTATCACCTTTTTTGATTGAGGTTGCGAGCTCACTTGGTAAACAAATGTACCCATTTATAACCTCACACTCTTGATCATTAATATAATACTTAATGGTTGATTTTTTCCATGCGTTTGAAAACTTTAACTCAAATGCGGGGTATTTGTAGTCCTTTATTTGGTTAATTGTTATTGTGTCTTTCTCACAATCAGGGAGTTTTTGATATGCAGCGACACCACTTCGAATTGTTTCGCAATGTGATAAGTCTGACGACATAAACTCCAGAACGTGAATAACTTTACTATCAACCACAATGTTTAATGGCAAATCGCTTTTTTTAATGATAACATATGCGTCTTTTTGGGTTCCACCTTTAATTCCGTCAACCAAATACCCTGCATTTTCTGTTATGTAGTCTTTACCTTGGTAACCACCACCAATTTGCACAAATATTTTGCTGTTAGTCTTTATACGATCGTTTACACTGCCTCTATTGATAGAACTCGCTACATTAGCTTTTAATTTAACAAAATTGGACTTCCCAAAGGCAATATATACCGTATCTTTACTAGAATTGTACACTATCTGATTCTTTGAATCAAGTAACACTCCTTCATTGGAAATATTGAAATTGCCATTTGTAGGTAGTAAATCAAGTTCACTACCATTCTGTGCAAAAACACTACAGCTAATACACAATGTTAGCAGCGTAAAGAATATTTTTTTCATTTATCAATGTATTATTATTGTTATTTTGAAATTATATGGTTACTGGCCAAATGCTTCGTTTGGTTATCTCGCTAGAAAGATCCACTCCTTTAGGAGAACTACCAATAGATCTACGACCATTTACATAGAGAGAAATATTATTCTTATAATCTAACTTGAGTTTTACATTTAATTGATCTCTTCCACCAAAATCAGCCATGTCATACTCTTCCATCTCAGAGATAAATTCAAGGTCACCTCTATTATAAGCAATTTCGGTATCTTCCGGAGAAAGGTATGTCTGTATTAATTTAATTGTTCCTGCAGCTGCTGTACCTGTTACGGAAACATTATTTCCCTCGTAATCATCTAGATTTGTATTATCTGAAATAAATGGCAAATCCGAACTTTTTAAAAGTTCAGTGTACTCGTATGTACCTCCTAATCTTTGATAAATCAAACCATAGGATGCATACAAACGACGAGAACGTATTAATACTGGAGATTCTGGCGAACTAAATAATGCAGCTCTAGCCATAGCGCCTTCAACAACAACTGTTTTCTCTTTATTGCCATTACTTTCAAATTTCACAATGCGTGCTTCCTGAAATCCTGTTTTATTTAATGAATTTTGAAGAGCCTTTTGCAATGTTTCTAAACGACAGCTACGGCCAGACATCAGAACTGTATCAATCTTTAAATTAGAATCTCCAATATATGAAAGGAGCTGAGAAATAATTCCAAATGTAACTTGATTTAAGAAGTCCTTAAACCTCTCATCCTCTAAAATAACAGAACTATTGAACTTTCTTGCACCGCAAGACAATTCTACATCTGGTTTAAGAACGGGTTTAATATTATCTTTTACAGTTTGCTTAATATCTAAGCGTTCATTAAGAGTCTGTACATCAGGCACAGATGCTGTAGACACAGTTTTAGCCCCCCGTATTGCACCTTCAACTCTCTCATTAATTATTTCGCTTATCACATAATCTAGATAATTTCCAGCTTTGCCAGTACCGATTTTACCCAGTATGTTTACTTCTATTTTGCCTTCTTCATTTAGTCGCTTACTAAACAGTGTGATATCAAGCGTACCAGCTCCCATATCATACACTAAAACAGTTTCATCGACAGAAATATTTCTACCATTATTGAATGAATCCCAATTTTGAAGATAATATGCGGAGACAGCATCGGATTCACTTACAAACCTTAAATACCCATTTCTAACTTTAGGAAAGGTTTCGAGTGCAATTTTCTCGAGTACTTTCAAATGCGCAGGAGTATATGTATTAGGATATGTCAGAACCAATTTGTTAATACTTCTATCCTTACTTTCTGGAAGAATGAAATACCTGAATAATGCGGAATATGCCTCATTAAATATTGATGAGATTCTTAATATACAAGAATTTTCATCTCTTGACATAGCATCTTTCGCCTGAATTGTTTCAACCAAGCCATTGCTATTTTTTCTAGCATACCTAAACGTAAGGAAATCTGGTTTCGGTGGTAAAAATTCATTCCCAACAAGAATTTTTAGACAAGGAAGTTGTGTTCTTACATCATTTTTTATCAGACTAGATGTAGGTGATAGACATACAGACAAGTTAAGATATGAAGTGTCATCATCTTTACTTTGCTGACTACATAGCGTGGTCTTAGAAGTGTCACGAACCGTGTGGAAAACGATATCAGACGACAAGAAAGGAGTTTTACCCTCTATCGTATCTAGTCTAAATTTTCCATCTTCAGCTTTTCTGTATATACTGGCCTTTTGTTTCTTTAAATCAAGAATCTCGTTATCGTATCGACAGACTATTGCAGATGAACCGTAGTCCACACATAGCCATTCTGGATTAGGCTCTAAATGTAGTTGCCACACAATTGGGATACTTTTCTTTCTTCTAAATTCTTCATTAAAGTGTTCAATACCATCTTGGTCTTCCCAATAGTCAAAAGTCAGAGTAGATTGTATCTTGAAATTATAACTCTTACAGTTCAATAAATCAACAATTCCAGAAGGATTAAATGAGACACGTATAATCGAGTGTGCGTTAGGGCCATTGGGTATAAATAAACCTTCCGAAGTATTCATCGCTTCAACGCCAGCACCATCAATTGTAATAAATCTATCAAGTATAGAATTATTCTCCCCCAACACAGTAATGTCACCAACCAATTCCTCTGTAAGCGATAAGTTTTTTATGTACAGTCCTGATTCTTGATTAGAGTTATCTGTTGCTATATTTTGTAGTATAACATCCACTTGCCCCATCAATCTGCTTCGTGGGACAAAGCTCATTGGAATCGCAGGAAAAGAACGTTCATTATCGCACAGAATAGGCTCTCTTTCGGGTATTTGCATGGAAACACGCAGCTCTGTACCTTGTAAATCTTTCAATAACCTAAAATGAGATTGTTTAAGAATGGTTTCTTTAACTTCTGGACTATAAGACGCAGACAACACTATCAATGCCTCAATGGTATAATCTTCCTCCTCTGTTATTGGGTTTGGTATAGTGGTAAAATCCACCATTATTGGAAGCTTTACGACATTCCTCTTTCCAGCTTTAATCTGTATTTTTGAGAGGTTTTCCTCTCCTAATGATATAAGTCCCGGAAGTTCATTCCTGCCCTGATATAACTTTAGTGAAACAGACGCTATCTGCTCTGGAGTAAACTTAAATTCCTCATCCAACCATGCTGCGAAAACTCCAATCTTTTCCTTTTTGAGAGATGCTGAATATTGAATCTCTTCATTATCAATATCAAAAGCGAAATACGGCTTCACTCCAAGCGGGTCAAATACTATCTCTATTTTTTCTTTAACAGAATCAATAACTTTCCCTTTTAAATCAATAAGGTTAACCGTGAAATGTATTGAATAATAACGAGGGTTTTCATCCTGAGGCTTTATACAATCTTTTATTTCCGCTTGATGAAAAAGTAGCTGGAATGGCTGCGCCATATCGTTAATATGGGCTTCAACAGGAAATTCCGATTGAGAGTACAACTTATCGCCATATAAAATAGAGAACAGATTATTCTTATCACATACAATATCTTGTGGTACAATAATATCAGACACCGTAATTCTTACATCGCGAGATACACGGTTGTGTTTACGAAAGAGTTTTGCAAATAAACCGCCTTTCGGACTAGTTACCTGCACACACCACTGCAAATCAACATTTATTTTATCTGCAGTAGGAGGATTGTTTAAGTTTATTTTAACTTGCATTATTCTGTTTTATTTATTTTTATCTTGTCATTTGCAGGACTATATGTGTTTATTCTCACAAAGCACCTATAAAATATGTATCCGACTATAAATATCAAGATTAATAAGATAAGTAAGTCCCATATCATTACTGCAGAAAACATATCATTAGGGAACCACCACCAGAATGAATCTGACAAAGGTAAAATTCCCAAAATTTTAGCCTCGTTTTGTATTTTAACAACTTGGTTAACAACCATTCCATCATGGTAACGAGTATTTGCAGGTGAGATGATTACACCATCATAAAGACCATCTTTAAGAATAACTGTTAATGACAAACTAATGATATCACCAACATTGACTTTCTCAGATGGTATGAACAACTCTAATTTACCAGAATCAGATGAACCTAGTAATTGACCATCTGAAGTTAAAATACTTATGTCTCTAATTATGTATTTCTCGAAAAGAGAATGCGTATCTATTTTTAAGAAGAAGCCTCCTTTTACTCTTTGCAATGGAAGAGGAGATGGCATATCTGTTATTGCGTAAACAGATGGCCTATCAACAGACACGACTTCATATGGTACTATTTTGTAAACACCATCTGTTGAGATTGGAATCTTGCCTACAATTGAGTTGTTTCGACTTAGTTGAATTCGAAGGAATTTAAATTCCTCATTAAACATTTGTAATGTACTAAAGACACCATCAGATATGTTATTAAACATTGAATAATTAGCTCCATAACAAGTAGAGGCGTTTATCCATTCCTGCCGATAATTATCATCGGTACCATTGACCACTTCATCAGTAATCACAAACAAAAAAGTTCTATTTGCCAATGCATCGAAACTCTTTTGGCTTCGCGTCTCAATTACAGAATATGGTTTTGCCAAAGACTGCATAGAACCATAAGGTGAACTAAGGTAGTCCAAAGCAGGTTGACCTTCGGGCCAATTCGGAAATAATTCAGAAATATTCTTCCCCTCTAATTTATACCATATAACAGGGACGTCATTACTATTATAAGCTCTTACATATCTATCTACAGAGGGATGCCCATACTCCATCGTATATCCTACAATAGAAATATAATCTTGGTTTCTGTTAAAATGATTTTCAGACAACACACTATCCAAAAATTCAAGAATACCATCCGACTCATAATATGTACGGCGGCCTTCTATAGAACGATCAAAGGCAATAATATAATGATTTGGCAATTCTGCAAAAATTGACATAAGTGGCATCATTAAGAACAAAATTGACAACATTATTTTATAGAAAGATGTCATAATCTCACAATCTAATATGCGTAGCTTTTTACTCATATTATATTTCTATTCAAACTGATTAATCAACTAATTTCTAACTGCTTTAATGCTAGTAAATATCCAATTGCCTTATTCATTGATACCAATCAATTGCTTAGGCCATATTCAGAGAACTTACTTTGCCAATAAACTGGTTGAATAACCCTTGCAACAATGCGAGTCGACCATTTTCCCTGATAATCCTGAGTGTACATAGTTCCATTGGGATATACAATGAAATTATCAGCGGAATATGGCACATAAGGAGATGTTTGAGGATATGAACAATTGATGAATGAAGTACAATTACCATACATATCATATTGATTCGTCAATGTCGCATTCTGACCAACCCACACCCAACCTGCTGCCGGATGATAGAATTTCACACGAAAATGCCCTTGATTGTTAGGATATAGAACCAACAAGCCCTGATAGGTAGTCTGTTCTACGTCCATCCACGAAATTTCTGTCACCATAGACTGGCTATAGCAATGAGAAAACATCGAACTGACAAACAAGAACATCAATGAAGCAATCACTTTTTTCATAACCAATTTTATTTATATTAAGCTAATAAAAATTCTACATACTGTACTGGTAGCTCCCCTCTTTATCTGCAAAGAACCAAGAACCACCCGCAATCTTCAGACGGTAAACATTCAAAGAAGTGTTACGTAAAGCGGTTTTCAAATCTTCAGGAACATTCCCTATAAATTTATAACCACGCTCAAAAACAGCAACAACAGCATCATCCGTCACACAAGCAGCCCACAGTTGCCCATATTCATCATACCCATCTTTTAACCAGGATGTCACTTCAGAATTAGACGCAATGAAATATTTAGTTGTTATGACAATCCAATTTCCAGCATCGTTGAAGGTTATGGATGTTATAACCTCTTTGTTATTATTGGCATCCCTAATCTGACGCTCTAAAGAATAGGGAATACCTCTCCATCGAAGTCCGTTATCGCCATATAGGATCAACCAGTTTCCATTCTCAGTCAATTGAATATCATCAATATACTCTTCCTCATTATTCAACTCCGTAATCGCGTCACTTAAATCTCGAGGACAACCGGACCGGGCACAACCATTATGCCCATACAAGGCTATATCCCCATTAGTTTTGGTTATAGCTACATTCCGACACTCGCCCCACTCCTTTATCGCCTCCCTTATATAAGAACGGCCTTGAGCACAAAGCATATTTGAAACAAATAACAGGCCTAATAACAGACCATTTTTTCTTAAAAGTTCAAACAGCATTTTCATATCCTAATTATTATAAAGTTTTATACTTGATAAGAAAAACATTTAAATTCTAACATCTATATCCCACAAAAGTAAAAACTGCTTCTATCTGAATACTCTTAAAAGTTTCCGTTTTTCATCACATTTCCCCCATTCTCTCCAAATATCCGCTCGGCACATAGGCCGTCACTGCAGTCAATAGACCATTAACGATGACTGCGACACGCTGCTGCCCACAGTAACGGGCGACGCGGCCTTCAACACCGGCAAAAGAGCCTCCAATGACACGGACAAGTTGTCCGGATCTGAACTTTTCGATGCTTTCAGATGTTATGATGACATCTTCTGTTTCGGACGCACAGATGATGCGGAGGCTTTCCATCTGGCAATCAGGAACGATGAGGGGTTTTTTGACAGCAACTGTTCCCTCTCTATGATGGGCATAATAGAAACGCAGGAAAGGCAAGTTCACATTGTCATAGACAAAGGACTTGATTTCTTCTTCTGTACCGTAAGCAAAAAATATGTTAGGAAGCCGGGACTCTTCCACCGTCTTACGTTTGCCATTCACTATCTTAACCGTAGAAATGGTGGGATAAAAGGCCGTACCATTGTTCTTTACGATATACTCATACGCCTTCTTTTCCCTACCGTAGGTGGTGCGAAGAGCATACCAATGAGAGGCTGTTCGCGAAAGGACATTCTTGGTGGACACCCCTATTTGTGAGTTGCCGCCCTGATTGGGGACTTTAACTTCGGGGAAAGCATTGGAGGTAAGGCCAATGCGAGCAGCAACAGTGGCTGCCTTTGGGTTTCTCATGTCATCCGATGCAATCATATCGGTTTATGTACTCGGACTACTGTTCTACACAGAAACTGAGTCCAACGACACATAAAAAAAGCGCGGAATCGTCTTGTTGCCCGTTCCACACACCGAGGCTCTCGCATTGCCTATCAAAGTTGAACAGACAACGTCAGAGCCCACGCCGATATGACTTACCACTATTACGCATGGAGAGACAATGTTCCCTATAATAATGAAGGTACACTGCACGTCTCATAACGCACATGGCCGTGATACAATCACACCCGGGACATCTACCGTTGCTAAGTTCAAGACTTTGATTCACTTTAATTTGCGAGATTACAGTGTGTCTCAAACAGAGCGTCAAGTAAACGCCTTTATATATGTCTGCACTACCCTTTCCCACCCACATCCATCGGACACTTCATAGAAATAATTTTTTACATCTGCAAAGTGTCACTCGGCGCGGACTGATTCGGTTTGCCTACCGCAATAAGACGAATCTTTCCTGCGACGTTTACAACCGAACAAGCGAATAGTGCGGTGCAAATTTATAAAAAAATAAGAATATAGCAAATAAAAAAGATGTTTTTCAAAAAAAATAAAAAAAAACATCTGCACTAGAAAACAGCCATCAGCTAAAAGCAAGCACGCTACATATCTGAAATAAGCATCCGGTATATATACTCCTCCTATATACTTCATCCGATATTCAATTTTAACGTGAGTTCAATCGAACCCACGTTAAAATACACAAAAACAAAGCACTATAGCTGCTTAATAGACCAATATAGTTAGCTATACAAAAACAACAAGATAAGGTAAAAGAGAGACTTTACAACGAGCCTATCTTCAAATAGTCAACCTCAATCTTATGCTTGTTAGGAATCAGAAAACCAATTTCTGTCATATCCATGTTTTCATCCAACCTTGTAGAACAAAGCAAATTACCATCTGCATACCATTCTACTCTTTTACCCTTCTTTATCATCACATAAACGTGATTTTGAGAAGAATTCAAATCTTGTCTTTCTGAATAATTAAAATACTTTGTAGCTGTTTCATAAGTTCCGTATGAGGCAGTGATATTACTTCCCCACTGGGACAACCCCAAAGTATAACATTGGGTAGAGGACTCCCCTAAAGTAAAGAACATACTGGAATAATCTTGACTGAATTTAATCTTCATTGGAAATTCTATCTGAAAATCAACATTTTTCAGATTTTTCGGAAGGTTATAAGAAACATAAAAGAATCCTGAGCCTTCCAAATCCTCCATTATCATTTTACCATTTCTGAAGGAAACCCGTCCATCAGATTGAGACTTTTGCCAAGCATAGGAAGTTGAGGAAAAATCTTCATCAACCAATAGAGTTCCCAACTCAGTCGTTGACAATGCGGTAGTGGTAGTATTCCCTGCATCAACAGATACACTTGTCACCTTTGCACATTCATCCAAAAAGTCATTCTCTACATTCTTAATTTGTTTTATCAATTTGTAGAACACATACTTAAACTCCTCAACATCATAATAATACATTTCTGCATTCACCCGGATTTCTTGCTTGTAACAAAGCAATTTCACCCCTTTATAGAAATTTAATTCATTAGCTGCAATCATTATCACCTCTCTTGAGTAATCAGAAGGATACTTAAATGCGCTAAACAATGTGATAAAAAAAGGTGATTCATCTTTACTATTAACGCGAATGTAATAGACCGATCCTTCTCTTTTAAACTTTACATCACCATCTCCATCCACTTCAGGCATAAATCCCTCTTCTCTAAGAAAACTTACAATTTCCGTGCGATGCCTCGCTTGAGTAGCAGTCAATTCATCTGCCACACAAACCACAGTGCCACAAAGCAATACTAGTACGAACAAAAAATTCTTCATATAGACTTTCTTTAATATTACCAAAAAATAAATTTTATCTAAACCCGCCTCGAGGCAGGTTTAATCTTTTAATAGTTTACAATCTTCAATTGGCAGTTCCATTTGCAACCTTTGCACACTCATCCAATATATCCTCTTCAAGATTGCCTATTTGGCTCAACAATTTGTAGAATACCCTTTTGAATGTTTCCACATTATGGTAATAGACATCTGCTTGCACCCGAATATGGGTTTTATAGCAAAGTAATTTTACCCCTTTATAAAAATTCAATTCATTGGCTGCAATTTTTATCACATCTTTAGAATATTCCGAAGGATAGTTCAAATACCTGAAGAACAGCAAATAATAAGGAGATTCATCTGTTCCTATACTTATGTAATAGTTCAGCCCCTCCTTTTTGAATTTTATATCACCGTCACTATCTATCTGTGGCATAAAACCTTCTTCTTTCAAGAAATTCTCAACAGCATTACGTTGCTGTATTTGTGTTGCTGTCAATTCCTCTGCATAGCTACTTATTGTTCCCAATACCAGCATCAATACAAATAATACTTTTTTCATATAAACAAATTTTATTAATACATTACTTCGTTACAGTATATACACTACGTCCCTTGTTATCAGAAAGAATACAATGACATTTAACAGATGAAGGGGTTTTCAATTCTTCTTTCATTCGTTCCGCAATCATATTCACATATCCTTTATAAGTTTCCATCTGGTTTTCGGATAATTCATACTTTGAATATGGAATTTTCATACCCATTTCAAAAGAAGTCCTACTAGTCACCTTAACGTATACGATAGTCAAATGGTCTGCCTCTTCACCTAAATCCGTAGGAAGTCCTTCCTGAAGTTCTGTTTTTATCATAGTTTGCCAGTCTGTTCCTCCTGAATTCGATGAAGAAATCGTTGAGGTTGATTCCATACCCACGTTATTCTCCACAGGAACCCATTCAGATCCGTTCCAACGTACAGACAACAATATACTTCCATTCAGGCGATAATATTTCATCATCCTTGCAGTGACTCCATCCGCGTCGTATGTTACGGTAAACCTATGATAACCGTACGAGGTTTCTACCGGCTGCCCCTTTGTTCCATAATGGCGTGCTTCCGTCTGTTGCCCCTTCTCATTGTATGTTGCTGTCGTTTTATGTATTCCATTGACTACAATCGGAGCATTGTCTGTACCCCAATAAGCCTCCATAACATTGTTTCCATTTTTGTCATACTCACGGGTTCTCTTGTGAAATCCTTCAACCTTCATCGGTTTTTCATCAGCATTCCAATAAGCAACAGATGTTTCATTACCTTTTTCATCATATTCATACTGGGCTTTATGATACCCTTGTTGCTTGCTCAGAATCGGTTTGTCCTTCTCTGAATAATAAGCCTCCATCAACACTTTTCCACGCAGATTGTATTCCTTTCTCATGATACTCCAACCTGTATTAGGATTGATGATGAAGTTACCCTTGCCATCCAATGCTGCAAGATAAATCATATTCCCCCATTTGTCATATTTGCAAACACCTTCAGGAACCATCACTTTCGGATTGGTAGGCTTTCCATCCAAACCATAAAAAAGTTGGCGGGTTACACGTCCTTGCGCATCACGCTCATAAGTTGAAGTATGCCATCCCTCCTTGCCCACAACAGGTTTTTTATCCGTACCCAAATAGGTAGAACGGACACAATGTCCTTTCGAATTGTATTCCTGCTGCTGTACAGCATACTTGTCATCATTATAGCAAACCAATTCGCCTTTTTTGCCATAATAAGCAATCTCCGTCATTTGATTACGGTTGTTGTATTTGCAGACATAACGATGATAGTTGAGACTATTAATAGCCGGCCCATTGACATCAAACACAGCAAATTCTATCTCATTGTCAAATTTGTCATATTTACGTTTTGTGATTAACTTGCCTTTTTTCAATTTACCGTCTGTACCGATTGGTGTGTTCTCCAACACATTTCCACGTTCATCACGCACGTAATCGTTTCCAGCAAGATCATCGAAATTCAAGGCCAAATTATTCTTCAAGTCGTAGTAGCGCTCACTGACAAGATTACCATTCTCATCATAAGAAAACACAACCTTATAATATTTATTGCCAACCAAGCAAGGCTCACCCTTTACATTGAAAAATGTACGTTCCGTCTCATTTCCATTGTCATCATAAACATAGTTTACTCCTGCAATATTTTCATTACTCAGAACTGGATTATTATTCTCATCAAAATAAGAAACCTTTGTCACATTACCACGTTTGTCATATTCTCTTGTCCAAACAACAAAGCCGTTATTATCCTTACAAGGTTTCAAAGAGGTGTCAAGATTGGTCATCTTAACAACAAACCCCTGTTCATTGAATTCAGCGATATATCCTGCTGTATTATCCGAGAGAGAAGATGGTTTCCCGTTTACACCATAAGTCATCCAGCCAACCTGATTTCCCCGGCTATCATACTTCATTTTAAGACCGGCATAACCTTCTGAAATTTCCACCAAATTACCATTCTTATCATAGAACCAAGTTTCAACAGCATTACCTAATGAGTCATTAACCACGGTGCGATAAGCCCATCCTGAAGTGTTCAAGCACATCTGTTTACGATCATCAAAACCTGTCAATTTGGAAACATATCCATTTTCATCAAATTCTTGATAATAACCAGCTATTCCTTCTGTATTATAACAAAGTTTTCCTTCCACATCAAAATAACTCATTTCTACACAAAGTCCCTGTGAATTACGGACGTAAACAAACCCTGCGGCATTACAATCTGTACGCAAAGCCGGTACTCCATTACCATCTACATAAGTTTCCTTGATTCGATTGCCATATTCATCCACATCAATTTTCACAACAGGAACTCCGTTACCATCTGTACTTTCCTGCCCATCAAATGTATAGTAAGACGTCTCATACCAATCATCATTCTCATTGTATTTATGACAGCGTATTCCTAATCCTGTTTTATTACCTTTGGGCTTTCCATCATATCCCAAATAGCTTTCCTTTACAACACGTCCCTTTTCATCCCTCTCATACACACGAGCATAGATTCCATCGGCATCCCCTACTTTTGTGTTGAAAAAACTGGCATATTCCTGTTTGATTACATAGCCATTTTCATCATAAGTCAACAGATAACGTGTGATTTTTCCTTTACTTCCAGCACCGGCAAACGGACTTTTAAACAATTCCAAAGTTGTGGCGGCCAAAACAAATTCAGTACTATTCTCATCGTCATACTGAAATATAACTGTATTTAGTTTGTCATTATAGGACTTCTTATACAATATTTTGCCGCATTTATCTAACACTTTGACATAGCTGACATCTCCATTATCATTGTAATACATTTGCATATCACTCGGTCTTTCCATATGTTCGGAATCATGATGTTCCGTAATTTTCCCATAGCAATTGACCAAAGTCATTCTTCTCAATTTTCGTTTTGAATACTCAAAACGATAACTGGCTTCACGATGCCCGGCTTCGTTCTCACTCAACTCACCAATACCCTGCGGTACACCCCATTGTTCTACGTAATCTTTATAGTAATATACTTTCGTACGATTATAATCCCATATGTATGTTCCTACCCCCAAAATAAGGGCAACAAAAGCAGCTGCACCAATCCACACCCAACGAGAAACTTTAGGAGGATAGATTGCATTGTGAAGTTCTTTCTTGAACTCTGCACAATTCTGATAACGATTTTTGGGATCTTTTGCTGTAGCCTTATCCACTACTTTCTGTACTTTCTCCGAAACATATTTATAATAGGTGCGCAAACGCGGAAGAGGTTCTTCTACCACTTTCTTATTAATGTCATGCTCTGTCAGTGTGGTGGTGTCATACGGAGCATTACCCGTAAGCATTTGGTGCAACAAAACGCCCAATGAATAAATATCAGAACGGGCATCCATTTGTTCACCCCGTACTTGCTCAGGACTCATATACGAAGGGGTTCCAGCTATCATATTATCCTCTTCTGCCACACCCTCTTCATTGATAATCTTGGCAATGCCAAAATCCAACACCTTGGGAGTTCCATCTTTTGTCACCACAATATTGGCAGGTTTGATATCACAGTGGAGAATCTTATGCTTGTGTGCATAACCTATAGCATCAAGAATCGGCTCAAACAAAGGGCAGATCCTGTCTTCCACAATCAGACCTGAAACGGTATTGATATAATCCTCCAGACTAAGACCGTCGGCATACTCCATTATCAGATAAGCATTTCCCGATTCGTCAATATGAAAATTTTGGAAATGTGCAATATTCTGATGTCCCAATTTTGACTGATTGGTAGCTTCTTCCAACAACTTTTTCCGAGTATAGTCATTCAGCATATTGGCATTGATGACTTTGATTGCTGCCATTTGACCTTTAATAAATTTATGCTCGGCCAAATAAACACTACCCATACCGCCTTTACCTATAAGCGATTGGATAATATAATTCAATATCTCTTTTCCTTTCATGATTTCTTATCATTTGATTATAAACTAATACGAAGCCATTGCTATAAGATTGAGAACAAACCCCACACCAAAACCAATCCATGCCCATTTGGCAACTTGAGACGCAGCATTGGGACGCTCTCCTTTCCATGCAAAATAAAGTATCCAACCTATTAGCGGAAACAGAAATGCAAGAATACCCCATCCGGCCCCCATTTCATCCGCTTTTACATATACTCTATTATCGGGTACATAAACATGAGGTTGTGGTTCATGTCCACCATGACCATAGGCAACTGTTCCTTGTTCATAAGGATGGAGTGGTTGCATAGGTAGCAACGCATAAATTTGCGCCCAAGGCAGAGGTATGCGGTTAGCCAACAAAATCTCCGTACCAGCTGCTACAGAAATCCGTTCATTGTTAATCATACGTCCACCTATTGATGAACCATTCTTGCTAATATCCCGATACACATATTGATTTCCAATCAGACTAATTTCAGCGTGTACACGGCTTATTCCATCATGTGCAATGACTATATCACATTGGGAAGATCTACCAATTGTTATTGTTCTACTCATAGTAATTACTTTTTATTTCTAACTTATAAACTCACAATAATATTCAAACAAAAACCTATAACAAATCCAACAGTACCCAGCAATACAGCCCGCTTAGACTTCACAGGAGAACTTTCACGCCAGACATAGCCAAGTACCCAACCTACAATAGGAAATAGAAAACACAGGATACTCATTCCTATTCCCAATTTCTCCTCCACAGAGATTGGAGGTGTTGGAGGCAAAACTTGATGGAACAGAGCCCCTTTAATCTCCAAGATACGAATGACTTCATTCCAATCAAGTAAAAAATCGCTCCGACCGGCCAGATATACCGTTGGCAAAGATGCGACAGAACCTCCTCCATAATCTATGTTATAACTTTCATTATGTACATACCTGCCATCAATGCCCGTACCATTGGTACTTCTATCAGTATATCTCAAATAACTACGTCCACCTGTTGTTCCCTCAACCCATTCTATTGTCGCATGATGTCCACTGACATAATCACTTTCCACAACGATATCGCAATTATCATTACGCCCGATTGTCAGAGTCGGCTTCAGTACTTTGGTTCCTTGACCTCCACCACCCATATCCAACAAAGCCTGTTTGAATGCGGAGCAAGTCTGATACCGTTTACGCATATCTTTATCTGCAGCTTTCAGAATGACCCCTTGAAAAGCGTCCGAAATATCAGGATTCAGATCTTTGGGATGGGGAAAATCATCATTCAGAATAGCCACCTGAGTAGCATAGTTTCCCATCCCCTTTCTTACAGCATCTTGTCCTGTCACCATATAATACAACAGACAAGCCAAAGAGTAGATATCAGTCCTATAATCAATGCTCAAGGCACCAACCTGTTCAGGACTCATATAATTGTGTGTACCAACTTGCGTACCAATAGTAAGCCCTGTATGCGTCTTCATGTCTTTAGCAATGCCAAAATCTATGATACAGATTTCTCCATCAGGCTTCAACATTATATTTGAAGGCTTGATGTCACGATGAACATTATGAGTGCTATGCACATATGACATGGCATCCAATATTTTACACATCAAGACTACTGCATCCTTTTCCGAATAGGGGCCATGTTCTGTTACATACTGCTGAATCGTAACACCTGGAATATATTCCATCTTTATATAAAGATTTCCCTCAGAGTCTCCATATGGTTCTCCTATTATCTTCACAACCGACGGATGGTTCATATTCTTCAATGCATTGACTTCACTATTGAACATCGTTCTGTAAAGCTCGTGACAAGTAACTTGATTACTCATCATCTTAACGGCAACAGTTCTCCCATTTTCTTGTATTTTATATACAGCCCCCATGCCGCCATGGCCTATCTCTTGTTCCGGTGAATATAGTGGCATAACTTATTGTTTTTTCAGTTCACAATTGAAAATCACATTAACGGGTTTTCCAGGATTATCTTTCTCCACAGTCTTCAATCGTATTTTAAAATTTTCATCAACACCTTCTACTGTATTCAATCGGAAAACAATTCGATTATTTTCCCACTTCGCCTCTACAAACGTTGGAGCCGTTACTGCATCACTATTCTGTGGCAATATCATTCCGAGAGAAATTTTAGCCTCACCTCCTTCATATTTATACTTATCAGCTTCAACTGTCAGAAACGGTTTTTCCGTATCTCCGAATAGAGTTACACTATACTCAATTGGAGCGAGTTGATCTTGAACATCTCCAACAACTTTTTCTATAATGCTTTCCGATTCGTTTCCGGCTTCAGTTTGAAAACCTTGTTCCTGCTTTTTGTCAGTTTTATTCGGTTTCGTTTCCTTTTGGGGTCTGTCCTCAACAAACACCTTAAAGGGATGAACTGTACTGTCTTTGGCAGTCAAAACAAACTCAATTTCACGATTAATAGGTTCTTTCTTACCAAAATCTATATAACCTAAATCACTTCCCTGAGATCCAAAAATAACACCTGAATTATTACAAGATAAAGAAGCAGGAGTAAATTCACCCTGAATTTCAATCTCCTTCAACGTTTCAATGCCAATCTTTCCATTTTCTTTCTGTAGCAAAGTCAATATAGCAGAAGCCTGATTGTACTTGACGGTTACGAACCTGAACTCTTTTTCCCAATAAACTTTACCTAATTCTATTTCCTCTTTCAGTTTACTGTTTTTTTCTACAAATTGTTTCGTTTGACTGACATTTGTTGCCAATGTATCATTAGTTGTTTCACCTTGTTTGCTGTCGGAGCCACATCCTCTCAAAAGCCATGCTACAACTCCACCAACAATTATCATCAAAGCGATAAGACCAATCAGCCAAAACTTCTTTTTATGTATAATAGAGGTTTTGATACTTGCACCAGGAACACTAGCGAACTCAACCAACTGTACCGTGATATTATCAAGTCCACCATGCTCATTTGCACGTCGAACGAGATAATCAGCACGAGCCTGTGTTCCCATATCCTGACGTCTGCATACGATGCTCAATATCTCTTGCTTGTCAACCATTCCACTCAAGCCATCGGAACAAAGCAAAAAGCAATCTCCCGCTTCAGGAGTCATAGCTTCTTCTTTTATTGTTGCTGGAGTCATATCAGGTATTCCTAAAGCATTGGTAATCTCATTTTTCCGAGGATGATGTTCAGCTTGTTCTTCCGTAATTTGATTACAATCCACTAACATCTGCACATACGAATGATCCTTGGTTAATTGGTAAATTGTGTTTCCACGAATCAGATAAATTCGACTATCACCCACATGTCCGATATACACTTTACCTTCACGCACAAGCAACAAGACGCAAGTTGACCCCATTCCGCGAAGTTCTGGACGTACTGCCGCCTCAGACAATATAGCCTTATTGGCTGCATCGATTGCCATTCCTATGGCTTCGCGTGCATCACTATAGTATTGCCCGTCCAAAAAAGAGTGTATAGTATCTACCGCTATCCGTGATGCTGTAGCACCACCGACATGTCCTCCCATACCATCACAGACAACAGACACCAATCCGTTACATGTTTCAAAGTTTCCCATACTGTCTTCGTTGACCGCACGTTTACGGCCTACATCAGTAGAACCTACTACCAAACAGTATTTGCTAATATCCATTTGATTGTTCATCATTTGAAGCTATTAATCATTTCACATTTGAGGAATAGCCAAAAATATAAAACGAGTGGCACCAGTAACTATAATATCATTCGTTGCCAACTTCCGTCTTTCACTGACAAATTCACCATTAATATATGTTCCATTTGAAGAATTCTGATCTGCTGCCCAAAAGACACCTTCGGCTTCACGATAGAGAATCAACAAATGTTCTGAAGACATATTCTCATCTCCTGGTATGGGAATATCACAAGTAGAACGACGACCTATCAAATTACGTCCCTCATAAATCTTGTAAACTTCTCCATTCGGATTCTGATTATAAGACACTAACAATCCGACCAACTTGCGGCCTACAGCATTTTCACCACCTTTCGTTTTGATGACCGTAGCACCTCCACCAGGAGTATAAGGCTCCGTCGCTCCACCAACTGGCGGCCATACATCTGTAGGTTTATTCGGTTGTTCTATCGCTACAGTCCTGCCATTTTCTGGTTCTTGTTGCATCGGATTTACTTTGGTTTTATTTCCCGAAGGACAGAAAGGACAATTGTCTCCATAAATTGTTGCATCATAATGATGTCCGTTTACACATTGTTTTGTTGCCATAGTTCTTTTGTTTTAAAGTTTTATTTCGATAGTTCTACTGCTTTTTTAGGTTGGACCGCATGGTTATACCCTTGAGATACTCCCAAGAATCCAGAAACTATTACACCCGCAAATTTACCATATGCATCAAACACTGGAGAGCCGCTCGCTCCACGATGAATTGTAATGTTATGTCCATAGGTATATTCTCCACGTTCTTGAGTCACTTCACCACTCTGATTATTCGCCTCTAAACCAATTTCTGTTTCGCCAATTGTAAAATTCAAAGGAAAACCAATCGAATAAATTTTATCTCCTAATTTCAGATTATCCTCATCTGCTATTTCATTCAAATTTACAATATTTTCCACATCACTCGGAATCTGCTTGGAATTTGTTTGTATAACAGCCAAATCGACATTGTCATCATTGCTTGTTTTGTATACTGTACATGGAGTCATATCTGATTTACCTGATACATGAGTATCATTGCGCATGATAGCCAAATAGACAATATCATGTTTCACTTCCAAATTTTCTGAAAGATAAGCTAATTTTTGAGCCAAATCCCTATCTGTATTAACCATTTTGTATGCCGTTGACAAAAGGTCTGCCGACAATTTCTTTCGAATAATCTCTGCATGTTTCGTCTCTTCACCAACAGGCATCACGACATGTTTGTTAGTCATAATCCGACCGTCCGAAGATATAAAGAAGCCAGTCCCTGTACTAGCCTGTATTCCACCTTTATACCCTTCTTTATCATCTAAGTAACAGTAATCGTATTCTTTTAACCACGCTACATAGGAACTCAAGGGAACATCATCAACCGTCACCTTATATCCGGCCTCCTCATAAATCATCACCACAGATTTTTTATACATTGCATAGATTTCCGAAGGTTCAAGTGGCCTGTTTTTCCACCACCAATACCCACCGACACCTGCTAAGACAATAAACAACAATGCGATTGCTGCTACTGAAGTCCACACAGGCTTCGTTTTTTGTTGAGATATAGGGAAAACATTCTCCCAATCAATCTTATACTTTCCTGCAAGTGTAACAATATCCCCTTTTCGCAAAGATTGTTGTCCCGCAATTCGTTTTCCATTTACAAAAGTACCATTTGTTGAATTCATATCAACAATAACTACACTGCCCGTTTGAAGAAGACACAACGTTGCATGATGTTTGGAAATGTCACTTTGGTTATAACACATTTGCATGGACGAATCCCTTCCTATCTTACGCGAATCCCTAATTCCTTGTGGCATTTGGACATAGTCAGAACCTTTATTAACAAGGGTCTCATTCTTAATCCCTCCATTGTTAGGTTTTGTCAATTCCGCATACGTTGCCACATAGTTGCCCAACTGTATTTTATCACCCGGTTTGAGTACGGTATCTGTCGCTATTCGTTTCCCATTAATGTAAATTCCATTCGTTGAATTTAAATCCCGAATAGTCACAATATTGTTATCAGCTATTGTAACAACTGCATGCTGTCTTGATATTGTTGAATTGTTTATAACAATGTCATTACTGACATCTTTTCCGACTTTTAATGTACGCATAGATTTGAGTTTTTATTAATATACACCTTGTAATTTGACTTATTCATGTAAATCCCCTAATACGAGACATACATTTGAAAGGCAAATGTAGCAATTTCTATCTTTTTCAACAAGGGAAAAAGTCTTTTTTTTTAAAATCATGTTCAAAAACATAAAATATATAGAATATTGCCACCACCATACAAAAAAGCTATTCAACTATATTACAACCATTTACGAAGTACAAACCAACTCACATTAGTAGACAAACATTGCTAACAACCATAAAAAAAACAAAAATACACTCTTTATCTAATAAAATACAGACACAGAACACTCTTTTATTTAATTTAATTGCAACTGAAAAATAGCCCAAGTCAATCAAAGCCAAAACTTTTTCTTTTTTAGAATGAATAACAGCATTTTCACAATTATCCGCTCAGGTTCGAAGGAGATACACTTATCTTACATTTAAGTACTCTAGTTCTAACAGCAAAGTCTGCACATTTCCCCCAAAATCTCCTCCTATTCCATAAAAAAACGGCAATTTGTTTTGTCTTTCTTGCGACTTGTCGTATCTTTGCAAAATCTTACATTTTGAAAGCAAAAACAAGAATTAAATAACAAAAAAGTAAGGCTATGAATAAAATCATTAGCAAAGAACAATTTTCAGAGAAGGTGTTCAAGCTGGAAGTGGAAGCACCTCTCATTGCCCGTTCACGCAAAGCTGGACACTTTGTCATCGTGCGTGTGGACGAAAAGGGAGAACGTATGCCGCTGACTATCGCAGGAGCTGATGTAGAGAAAGGAACCATCACACTGGTGGTACAGACTGTGGGACTTTCTTCCACCAAACTCTGTCAACTGAATGCAGGAGACAGCGTGTTGGATGTGGTAGGTCCCCTGGGACAGGCTACACACATCCGAAAATTCGGCACTGTGGTGTGTGCCGGTGGTGGCGTGGGTGTAGCTCCTATGCTGCCAATCATACAAGCACTGAAAGAGGCGGGCAACCGTGTCATCTCCGTACTTGCCGGTCGGAGCAAGGAACTCATCATTCTGGAAGAGGAGGTTCGCAAAAGTAGCGATGAAGTCATCATCATGACAGACGACGGCTCATACGGCAACAAAGGACTTGTCACCGAAGGTATCGAAAGTGTCATCAAACGTGAGAAGGTGGACAAATGCTTCGCTATCGGTCCGGCCATCATGATGAAGTTCTGCTGCTTGCTGACCAAGAAATATGAAATACCGACCGATGTGTCGCTGAACACCATCATGGTAGATGGAACAGGTATGTGTGGTGCCTGCCGCATCACTGTGGGTGGAAAGACGAAGTTTGTCTGCGTAGATGGTCCTGAATTTGATGGGCATCAGGTGGATTTCGACGAAATGTTCAAGCGAATGGGCTCGTTCAAACAAGTAGAAATGGAAGAGATGAGCCATTTGGAAGAACATGTGTGCAAAATAGATCCACAAGTGAAAGAGACAGAGACACCTTGCCAACCTTGCCAAAACAAAGAGTGCCAGCTTCCGATGGAAGAGTTGCTTGACCGTAAGGCTCCTTGGCGCGAAGAACTGCGCAAAGCCATGAAACCGAAAGAACGCACAGCCATCGAACGGTGTCCGATGAATGAACTGGATCCGGTATATCGTGCCACTACCCGTACTGAAGAGGTTAACACAGGATATACTCGTGAGCAGGCCATGACGGAAGCCAAACGTTGCCTTGATTGCGCCAACCCCACCTGTATGCAAGGTTGTCCGGTAAGCATCAACATCCCCTCCTTTATAAAGAATGTAGAACGCGGCGAATTCCTCGAAGCTGCCCGCGTACTGAAGCACACCTCTGCCCTGCCGGCCGTATGCGGACGTGTCTGCCCTCAGGAAAAACAGTGCGAAAGCCAATGTATTCACTTGAAGATGGGAGAACAGGCAGTTGCTATTGGTAATCTGGAACGCTTCGTGGCTGACTATGAGCGGGAAAGTGGCAACATAGTGTTACCCGAACTCGCTCCTCGGAACGGTATAAAAATAGCAGTAGTCGGTTCAGGACCTGCCGGATTGAGTTTTGCCGGAGATATGGTGAAGTATGGTTATGATGTGACCGTGTTCGAGGCTTTGCACGAAATCGGTGGTGTACTGAAATACGGTATTCCTGAATTCCGTCTGCCCAACAAGATTGTGGATGTGGAAATCAACAACCTCGAGAAGATGGGCGTGAAGTTCGTAAAAGATTGCATCATAGGCAAAACCATCAGCGTAGAGGAGTTACAGCGGGATGGGTACAAAGGCATCTTCATTGCCAGTGGTGCCGGACTGCCTAACTTTATGAACATTCCCGGTGAGAACAGTGTGAACATCATGTCCAGCAACGAATACCTTACCCGCGTGAACCTGATGGATGCATCGAATCCGGAGACCGACACTCCCATCAATCCTGCCAAGAACGTCATCGTGGTAGGTGGAGGTAATACAGCCATGGACTCATGCCGCACGGCCAAACGCTTGGGAGCCGAGAAGGTCTATATAGTCTATCGCCGCAGTGAAGCAGAAATGCCGGCACGACTCGAAGAGGTAAAACATGCCAAAGAAGAGGGCATTGAGTTCCTGACCCTGCACAACCCCATCGAATACATTGCCGATGAGAAAGGTGCCGTAAAGCAGGTTGTCCTGCAAAAGATGGAACTGGGTGAGCCGGATGCCAGCGGACGCAGAAGCCCTGTGGCAATCCCCGGAGCGACAGTGACATTAGACATCGACATGGCAGTCGTAGCCGTAGGTGTATCACCCAACCCCATCGTTCCCACTTCGGTGAAGGGACTTGAATTAGGAAGAAAGAACACCATTGCAGTGAACGAGCGTATGCAGAGCAATATCCCTACCATCTATGCCGGTGGAGACATCGTGCGTGGTGGTGCCACTGTCATCCTTGCCATGGGTGACGGGCGACGGGCTGCACAGAATATGCATGAGCAGTTGAGCAAATAAGGTTCTTGCTATACCTTATCATAATAATGATTATCCGCGTTGTCCGCGCCTAAAAAAATAAAAGGGTCGCATTTCTATGCAGCCCTTTTATTTTTTATCACTCTTTTTTATCCTTTCTCTGTTTTCAATTCCCTTTATTGAGAATGACCAGTGCCGCAATGACACCAGGCACCCAACCGATGCAGGTGAGCAACAACACAATCAGGATAGAACCACACCCCTTGTCATAGACGGCAAGAGGCGGAAAGATAATAGACAAAATAACTCTCCAAACTGACATAACCTTTTCTTTTTTTATTGTTTACATTTTATCCCAAACTCTCTATCAGACGTTTCAATACCACTGTAGCAGAAATCTCACGGTTGGCTGCTTCAGGAATGACAATGGACTGCGGACTCTCGATTACCTCATCCGTCACTATCATGTTGCGGCGCACCGGCAGACAGTGCATGAAGTAAGCATTGTTTGTCACTGCCATCTGACGGTCGCTGACAGTCCACGCACGGTCGGTACAGAGAATCTTGCCGTAGTTGTCACCGGTGTAGGCGGCCCAATTCTTTGCATAGACAAAGTCTGCACCCTCGAAAGCTTTCATCTGGTCATACTCCACACGTGCATTCCCCACAAACTTGGAGTCGAGTTCGTACCCCTCCGGATGAGTGATTACAAAATCATAATCAGCCGCATTCATCCACTCTGCGAAAGAGTTGGGTACGGCCTGCGGCAAAGCACGAGGATGAGGAGCCCAAGTCATGACCACCTTCGGACGAGCAGTCTTCTTATACTCTTCGATGGTTATCAGATCGGCAAAACTCTGCAGAGGATGGCGGGTAGCAGCCTCCATAGAGAATACCGGACGACCTGAATACTTGATAAACTGGTTGAGGATTACCTCTTCATAGTCATAATTACGATCCTCGAAACGGGCGAACGACCGCACCCCGATGACATCACAATAGCATCCCATTACAGGTATCGCCTCCAAGAGATGCTCCGGTTTGTCACCGTCCATAATCACCCCACGCTCCGTCTCCAATTTCCATGCGCCCTGATTGATGTCGAGCACGATAACATTCATGCCCAAGTTGAGTGCGGCCTTCTGTGTACTCAAGCGTGTGCGCAGACTACTGTTGAAGAAAATCATCATCAGCGTCTTGTTGCGTCCTGTCTCTACATATTTGAAACGTTCTTTCTTTATCTCAAAAGCTTCTTGCAGGGCGGTGTCCAAATCACCGATATCCTGCACACAGGTAAAGTTCTTCATAAATCTGAAAAGATAAGCGGACTCTTCCCCCTGCCCGTCCCCGTCGCCTAAGCTCCCCACAAGGGAGGGGTGATGGATAGTCCTTACTTGATTATATTATATGTATTAATTGTTTTCTTCGTTACTTTTTTCATGTTTGCGAATCATTCTACTCCCCTTCCTCATTTCCTCACTTGGCCATTTCCCTTAATGATCCACTTATAGGAGGTGATTTCCTCCAAAGCCATAGGACCTCGGGCATGAAGTTTCTGTGTACTGATACCTATCTCGGCACCAAGTCCGAACTGTGCCCCGTCCGTGAACGAAGTGGGAGCATTGGCATAGACACAAGCTGCATCTACCCGTCGAAGGAACTGGTCAGCCACTTGTTCGTTTTCTGTAATGATGCATTCGCTGTGCTTCGAACTGTTCAAGCGGATATGCTCCAAAGCCTCCTCCAAGGAAAAGACTGTTTTTATGGCCATGGTATAAGAGAGAAACTCCGTACCGAAACTTTCTGGTGTAGCCGGTTTTAACAGTTTTTCCGGATAAGTGGCTTTCAAAGCAGCAAATGCCGGCACATCTGCGTATATGACTACACGATGTTCCTGGAGAGGTTCACAGACTGCCGGCAGGTCTGCCAGACGACCGGCATGAAACACCAAACAATCCAACGCGTTGCAGACACTCACCCGACGAGTCTTGGCATTGTTGACAATGGCTGTACCTTTCTCCAAATCAGCATATTCATCAAAATAAGCATGACAGATGCCGGCACCGGTCTCAATGACAGGTATCGTGGCATTGGCACGGACAAAGTTGATAAGGTTGCTGCTGCCTCTGGGAATTATCAGGTCAATATAGCCGTTGGCATGTAGCATCTCGGCTGTAGCTTCCCGCGTAGCAGGCAACAATTCTACAACGTGTGGATTGATGCCATATCGCTCCAGCACTTCATGAACAACCTTCACAATAGCCCGATTGGAGGCATCTGCATCACTGCCTCCCTTCAGTACACAGGCATTACCGCTCTTCATACAAAGAGAGAAGACGTCGAAACTGACATTCGGACGGGCTTCATATATGATACCAATGACCCCAAAAGGGACACTGACACGGGTCAGTTCCAATCCATTAGGAAGCACATGATGCTTCAGCACACGCCCCAACGGAGAAGGCAGAGCCGCCACCTTACGCATATCCGCAGCTATGGCCTCTATGCGTTCCTCTGTCAATTTCAGGCGGTCATACTTCGGGTCGGCCTCGTCCATCCGGGCAAGGTCCTTGGCATTCTCCACTAGTATAAACTCCGTCTGCCGCACGGCTTCATCGGCTACAGCCAGCAAGACTTCATTCACTTTTTCAGGCTCCATCATCGCCAGATCACGTCCGGCAGCCTGCACTTGTTCAAATATCTCTTTCAGTTCCATAGATGCTGTTCAGCGGACATTCTGCTGTTATTTTTTCACTTTCCCGCTCTTTTTGTAGCGCAAAGATAGCCTATTTTATTCAGAAAGAAAAAAAAAGCGGCAAATTCATTCATTGCCGCCCTAAATTTACTTCAAATGTTGCAGAATCCACTTCAAGTGGCCATATTCTGTCTCTTCCGTTGTCCAATGTTCGTTGATGGGGGTTATCAAAGCCTCCTTCGGACAGGTCATCACATTATACACAACATAGCTGGTGGTCGGTGGGCAGGTGTTGTCATTGAATCCCCACGTGATGCGTACCGGGCAAGTGACTTGTCTGGCGAAGTTTACCACATCGAAGTAGCGGAGTGTCTCTATCATCTGCTTGTCCAGTTCGATGTTTTTCCCATTGTGGAAATGTGGATAACCTCCCGTGCGTCCGCCCGCATATCCGGCCATGTCACTGAGAGCCGGATGATTGGCCACACAAGCCGTCACCCGCTTGTCGAGTCCGGCAGTTACAATAGCCAAGGCTCCCCCCTGGCTGCCCCCCTGCACTGCCACGTTCTTACCATCCCATTCCGGCAACGAGGTGAGGAAATCAATGGCACGCACACACCCCAGATAGACACGCTTCATGTAGTAATTGTCGCGGCTTTCCAGCCCATTGGAGAGATAGCCGTTCTCACGGCTGTTGAATGCATTGCTGATTTCCTTGAAGGTAGCTTCGTCAATCTCCGGATTGAGTCCGTGAATCTCCATTTCAAACCGGATACATCCCTCCTCAGCATAATATTTCCGGCGCATAGGCTCTTTGATAGTCTTCACTCCTGCTCCCGGTGGACAAAGCACCACCGGATAAGAACCTTTCGCTTTCGGACGGGTCAGATAGCCATAGACAGCCTGCCCACGGCCGGTCACCTGCAGTTTCACCAAATAGCAGTCTATCTTGTCTGTCGAATATTCCGGCACCGGTTTGATGGTATATTTCAGAGGTACTTTCTTCAATTTCTCCAGCTCTTCCTGCCAGAAACTGTTGAAGTCAGCAGGCAAAGTTGTGTAAGGTTGCAATTTCTCCGGAGAAAAACCCACCTTCACATGGTGGCGGTATTTCTTTCCGTCATACTCCACTGTGAATGCACAGTCGCGGAACCCCGGTTGCTTCATGGTACCGATGTTCACCTTGGCGCGTCCATCCTTCAATGTCACCGTTCCCTCTTCATCTGGTGTCAGCATATCTGTGCCTAACGTGTAGGTGAGCGTCACCCCATCCTGAGGAATGCCATAGCGATAGAGTTGCACTTCCACCACAGCCTTTTCACCGGTCTTGTAAATCCAATCGGCATGGTCGGGGACTGTCACCCACAAGAGGTCACTACGATAAGGATAATTCTCGGCCATGGCTGAGAAAAGGCACATCAAAGTCAGTGCCAGCGATAAGATTCTTTTTTTCATCATCTGTCTTTTTGCTGAATTATTTTTCTTTTTGCAAAAATACGGCTATTTCCCGGATGTTGTGTATCTTTGCTGCATACTTTTGGTGGAAAATTGAATCAGACATGAAAAAAAAGCAATTTTTACCCCTTCTGGCAGTAATTCTTACACTTTCTTCGTGTGCTTCGTTAAGCCGTTATCCGGGGGTGGGACGCATCAAGGAATATACCGTCTGCAGTAGCCAACTGCCTGCTGCATTCGATGGCTTCCGCATTGGCTTTGCTTCCGACTTCCATTATGAAAGCAAATACAAGGAGCGACACTTGAAGAATACGGTGCGTGCCCTGCAAGCCCAATCGCCCGACATTCTTTTGCTGGGAGGCGATTACCAGGAGGGGTGTGAATATGTGGTTCCACTCTTTGCCGCACTGGCCGATGTGAAGACTCCCTACGGAACCTATGCAGTATTGGGAAACAACGACTACGAACGGTGCACCGATAAAATTCGGAAAGCCATGCTGCAACAAGACATCCGGCTGTTGGAGCATACCGGTGACACCCTCTGGCACAACGGCGAATACATCATTCTTTGCGGCACAGCCAACCCGTTCGATCTCCGGAAGAACGGACTCTCCCCTACCGCCGGACTGAAAGAGAAGGATTTTGTCATCCTGCTCACCCATACCCCAGACTATACGGAGGATGCAGACATCAGTCACACTGATTTGGCTCTGGCCGGACACACTCACGGCGGACAAGTGACCTTGTTCGGATGGATTGTCCCGAAGACCGGGTCGAAATATGGCAAGCGTTTTCTCACCGGACTAAACTACAACAGTCAGGGGATTCCCGTCATCACCACCAACGGATTGGGGACATCCCGTCTGAAGATGCGCACAGGAGCACGCAGCGAAGTGGTGATTGTCACACTGAGACGGGGAGATACGCCCATAGAATGACGTGAGTCCGGAATAAAGCGGAAGTTCACACGCTCTATCCCAGACTCACATCATCACCAATCAGTAGTCCCTTTCCTTATTGTAGGAACGAAATCAGCACACCGGCAGCTACTGCAGAACCGATAACTCCTGATATATTGCTGGACATACAGTAGTTCAATACGTGGTTCTTAGGGTCGTACTTGGTAGCAATGTCGTTGGCTACACGGCTGGCCATAGGTACAGCACTGAGTCCGGTAGCACCTACCAATGGATTAATCTGCTTCTTGCTGAAGAGGTTGAAAATCTTCACCATGAAGATACCGCTGGCAATAGACAGGGCAAAAGCGAGGAATCCGCCGATGACAATACCGATGGTAGTCCAATTGAGGAAAGCTTCGGATGTCATGGTCGCACCTACGCAAAGTCCCAAGAAGATAGTGGCGGCATTCATAATGCTGTTGCTGGCAGCATCGAACAGACGGCTGGTATCACTCCCGATTTCTTTAATCAGGTTACCAAACATCAGCATACCCACCAACGATACGGCCGTGGGTACGAAAATAGCTACAACCGTAGCTACAGCTATAGGGAAGACTATCTTCAAAACACGCAAATTCTTTATCTCTGTTTTTGAGGGATAGAGTTTCTCCTGCTCCTTCATATTAATCATCAGTTCCTTCTTGGTGCAGAGCAATTTCACTACCAAGGGGATGATGACAGGCACCAAGGCCATGTAAGAGTAAGCTGCAATGGCGATGGGACCCAACAAGTGGGGGGCCAACTTGATAGTGGTGAAGATGGCTGTAGGACCATCAGCACCACCAATGATGCCTAATGATGCAGCTTCTTGAGGAGTGAAGCCCATCAGAATAGCCACCAACAATACAGTGAAAATACCCAACTGCGCAGCTGCTCCGAAGATGGAGAGGCGCAGGTTGCGCAACATGGGACCAAAGTCAGTCAATGCACCTACACCCATGAAAATGATGGGTGGTAAGAAGCCTGTCTTGATAAGCATGTAATAGAGGAAATTCATGATGCCGAGGTCATGTGCAATCTCTGGCAGTGACATTTCCCAAATATTCTTAGCCACCCCATTGACCATCACCATACCATTAGAGTCAGCCTGGATGACTCCCATTTCTCCACCGGGAAAATTGGCTAGCAATACACCGAATGCAATGGGGACAAGCAGCAACGGCTCGTAGTGTTTCTTGATTCCCAAGTAGAGCAATACGAACGCGATAGCATACATGACGAGGAATGACGGATCAGCAATGATGTTGCTGAACGCTGTCATCTCATAGAGCTTTACAAATATATCTTCCATAATTCTTATTTATCGGACCCTCCCCCTTACCCCTCCACAAGGGAGGGGAGTAGAATGTTCTGCTATACTATCCACTCCTTCCCCTTGGGGAAGGTTGGGATGGGGTCCCCTTTTGTGCTTATCCAATCTTCATTAATACATCGTCTTCTGACACAGAGTCACCTGCATTGAAGCAGATGGCCGTCACAGTACCTCCGAATTCGGCGCGGATGGCATTGTAGGTTTTCATCGCCTCCACATAGCAAAGTACGTCACCTTCATTCACCTTGTCGCCCACCTTCAGCGGAGTTTCTTGAGCTGTCTTGGTCAGGAAGAACTTACCTTCCAACGGAGAAGCAACATCTTTACCTTCACCCACCGGTGCAGCAGCTGCTTGGGTAGCTTCGGGTTGTACGTCGCCGTATGCCACGGTCACGCGGTAGGCAGTACCGTTTACATCGATAGTCAGTGTCTGGGGTTCGGTAGGCGCTGTGCCTGCTTTCTTCTCCATGCGGCGTTTCTCCACATCTTCCAAGAAGTCCTGCTTGGCTTTGCCGCTCTTATAGGCTTCATACTGGGCGGGGTGCATGGCATATTCGAACAGCTCCTCGTCGTCCTGTCCCATTTCCCAACCTTTGTCTTTCATCAACAATCGGAATTTGTCGAGGGCATCGGGATAGTTGTCTTGCGGATTACCGGTGAAGAACTTGCGTCCCTCTTTCTCAGCCTTCTCCTTAATCTCCGGAGCCAATTCACCGGGCAGTTGTCCGGCTTTACCAAGGAGCATATCCCAAATGTCATCTGCAATCATACCCCAACGCTCTTTGCCCTTCTCCATCTGCATCACGTTCATCAATGCAAGGTTCTTTACATACTGGCTGAAAGGGGTCACCAATGGGGGATAGCCCACACGCGGCCACACGTATGCCACTTCGTTGAACAACTTGATGAGCAGTTCATCCTGCGTCATGAACTTCATGTTCCGTTTGGCCTTATACTTGTTGATGCTTTCAAGGTTGGTCTCGAGGTCGGCCATCAGTGATCCCATCATACCACCGGGCAGACCGGGACCGATGAGCAGCGAGTTCATCAGTCGGTTCTTGGGTGAAATATAGAGGCCGAGGAAGTCATCCATGAACTCTTGCACAAGCGAACGCACCTTCATGTAAGCCTCCATGTTGATTTCGGGTACCTGGAATCCGGCATCCTTCAGCATAGCCTGCACACTGATGACGTCAGCATGACCTGTTCCCCAAGAGAGTGGCTCCATACCCACGTCCACATAGTCACAACCGGCTTCGCACACCTCCAAGATAGAGGCCATATTGAAGCCCGGACCGGCATGTGAGTGATACTGGATGGGGATATCCTTGATAGCCTTGATGCCGGCCACAATCTTGCCTAATGATACAGGGCGTCCGATACCGGCCATGTCCTTGATACAGATTTCATCGGCACCCAACTCGATGAGTTGCTTGGCCATGTTCACGTAGTATTCCACCGTGTGGATAGGAGAGTGTGTGATGCTGAGGGCACACTGTGAAATCATACCTGCAGCCTTGGCATACTCAATAGAGGGAGCAATGTTACGGATATCGTTCAGTCCGCAGAAGGTGCGGGTGATGTCTGTTCCTTGTGCTTTCTTTACCTTATAAAACAGTTTGCGTACGTCTGCCGGTACGGGACTCATGCGCAGTCCGTTCAGTGCGCGATCCAGCATGTGTGTCTGTATGCCTGCTTCATGAAAAGGCTTTGTCCATTGGCGTACGGCATTGTTGGGATTCTCACCAAACAGCAGGTTCACCTGCTCGAATCCGCCACCGTTGGTTTCCACTCGGGCAAAGCACCCCATTTCAATAATGGCCGGAGCCACTTTCATCAATTGGTCCACACGAGGCACATATTTGCCGGCACTCTGCCACATATCGCGGAAGACCAAACTGAATTTCACTTCTTTCTTCATATTCTAAATTGTATCGGACCTTACCTTTCCACAAGGGAGGGGAGTAGAATGTCCTTTCTATTTTATTATTATTATTCCTAAATCGTTCAACCCTCTTTATATTTTCTCCACCTTCATCACCTTACCCTTGCCACCGGTCACAATGTTGACAGCCCCTTTGATGGCCGCCATGGTATTGGGGTCGATAACTGCTGGTGCAGCAGATGCCACCGCAGGCTTTTTCGCAACCACTTCTTCCGGCGCCACTTTGTTGACTATGGCTATCAGGAGCTTACTCAGATTAATAACAATGAGCAGGATGGCAAAAACAGTAATCATACCCACTGCCATCAGCATCAATCCTAAACCTATATTTTCCATAAATGAATCTGTAATTATATTTTGCAAATTTCAAATAAGGCCGAGCAATACGACCGAAAATTGCACAAAAGTACTGCTTTTCGTGCAATATCCCTTGTATTTTTCTCTTAAAAAAGCATTAAAAAGTCTTCACCGACAAGTTTCCTGCATATTTATCCGGCCGACAAAAAATCAAGGGAAAATTAAGGACATAAGTTCAAATGGCCACGAACAAATGTCCGTTGGCCCATGAACATATGTTCATACATATAATAAATAAGGGATGCGTTGTGACGCATCCCTTAAATATAAAAGACTTTTCTTCGTTTTGGATTAGCGAACCACGATGGGCTTGTACTTCGGAACGAGCGTCTTCATGATTGACCATGCCACCAAGTAAGCCACGGCACAGATGCAGAATACAATCATGTAACCGGAAGGTTTTCCTAAGAACCCTAATGCTTCCATTGGGGCTTGGGTAATGGTTCCTCCCAATTCAACAGCTTTGTTAACCAATAATTCCGTCATTTGGTTAGAAGTCAAGCCATTCATCACAATCTCTTGTCCAGAAAGACCTTCTATTACTTTCTTTGAGAGTTCATAAGTTTCACCGTTCAAAGAGAAAGAACCAGCCGAATACGTGAATAACCAACCGGCTCCCTTATTGATGAGGAAAGAACCAAAACCTCCGGCCATACCACCGATACCGGTAATGGTGGCGATGGCACTCTTCGGGAACATGTCACCAATGGTAGAGAAGAGGTTGGCACTCCAAGCCTGGTGTCCGGCACCGGCCAAACCAATGATGATAGCGGGCCACCAGACAGAAACTTCACCCATACTCTGAGCAAACAATGCGGGCAACGGAAGGAAAGCGAAGATGAGCATAGCCTTCATGCGGCCTGCATAGGGATTCATACCTTGTTTCTCGACAAACAATTTGGGCAGGTAACCACCGTAGAGTGAAAGGATAGTTACAATGAGATACAGTGTGAAGATGAGCCAGATACCCATAGAAGAGGATGAACTGTAACCATACTGGTCTGAGAAGTAAGCGGGAGCCCAGAACAAGTAGAACCACCATACACCATCAGTGAAGAACTTACCTACAGCGAAAGCCCATGTCTGCTTGAACTTGAAGCACTCCAAGAAAGAGAGTTTGCGCTCGGGTGCATCAGTAGTCTGCGCAGGTTCATCATCCTTATCTTGCTCGATGTATTCCAACTCAGCCTTGTTCACATACTTGCTGTCTTGAGGCTTGCTGTAGAGGAACACCCAGAAGAACATCCAGATAAAGCCGAGACCACCGATGATGATGAAGGCCATTTCCCATCCGCCTCCGACTCCTTGATCCTTGAAGTACTGAGCCAACAAAGGTATGGTGGCAGGAGCAGCAAGAGCACCGACAGATGCACCGGCATTAAAGATAGATGTAGCCAAAGCACGGTCCTTCTTGGGGAAATATTCAGCTGTAGTCTTGATGGCAGCGGGGAAGTTTCCGGCTTCACCAAGAGCCAAGATACAGCGGGCTGCGATAAAAAACCACACGCTGACAGTGGCGATAGACACTGCAATAGCACCGGTTGCAGCTGTCATTTCAGCTACAGAACCGATTCCCTCAACCTGCATGGTAGCCCAACCACAAGCGGCGTGCAAGCAAGCACCGGCACTCCACACACCGATAGCCCAAAGGAATCCTTTCTTTGTGCCCATCCAGTCAACGAATCGACCGGCAACAAGCATACAGACTGCGTACACGATTGAGAATACTGCGGTGATGTCACCATAATTAGCATCCGTCCAGTGGAATTCTGGCGCAATAAAGTCTTTCCAGGTAAGCGAAAGTACCTGACGGTCCATGTAGTTGACCGTGGTGGCGACGAACAGCAGAGCGCACATCACCCATCTGAAATTTGTCTTTTTGTAGTTCTGATTGATACTCATGATACCAGTAATGAATTATTAATTTGAAATTTTGCCGTCAAAGATACGCGTTTTTCTTGGACTTACAAAGATTTTTAGATAATTTTGCCGCTAATTTGGTCAGAACAATTACTAATAAACAAAATACTACATGAAAAAATTCTTTTTTATTCTGTGTGGAGCGGTCAGTCTCTCGTGTGCGTTACCAATGGCGGCACAAGAGAAAATCGATGAAAACCTCCCGATGTCTGTGAGAATAGCTGAGTCTGAAATGGTGCGCTGTCCCGAATCGTGGCAACTGGACTTTCAGCCCAAGTTGAAATGGGACTATTGCCACGGTGTGGAGCTGCAAGCTTTCCTTCGTATCGAAGATATGTACGGAGACAGCCGCTACTTTGACTATGCCGAGGCCTATTGCGATACCATGGTACGCGAAGATGGCACCGTGGTGGCCTACAAACGCGAGGAGTACAGCCTCGACCGCGTGAACACCGGCAAGATATTATTTAGTATGTACGCGCGCACGGGCGAAGAGAGATACAAGAAGGCGCTCGATCTGATGTATTCACAGTTTGAGGGACAACCCCGCACCAAGGAAGGCGGATTCTGGCACAAGAAAGTCTATCCTCACCAGATGTGGCTCGATGGCCTCTACATGGGATGCCCCTTCTATGCAGAGTATGCAGCCCGTTACGACAAACCCGAGGCTTTCCAGGATATTATCAACCAGTTCTGTGTGGTGGCCCGACATACGTATGATGAGAAAACCGGTCTCTACAAGCATGCTTGGGACGAAAGCCACGAGCAGTTCTGGTGTGACAAGGAGAACGGACAGAGTGCCCACTCATGGGGGCGTGCCATGGGATGGTTTGCCATGGCCTTGGTGGAATCATTGGAATTCATTCCGGTCGATGAACCGAACCGCGATTCGCTGCTCAACATCCTGGATAATGTAGTAACACAGATTGAGCGTTATCAGGACAGCAAGACCGGTCTGTGGTATCAGGTGCTCGACCGCAGTGGCGACAAGGGCAACTATCTGGAGTCATCCGTATCGGCCATGTTCATCTACTCGCTGTACAAAGGCATCCGGCTGGGTGTCATCCCTGCAAAGTATATGGCTGTGGCCGACAAGGGATTTGACGGATTCATGAAACGTTTCATCAAGACCGACAAGCAGGGAGTGGTCTCCATCACCGACTGCTGTGCTGTGGCCGGATTGGGCGGCAAGGGCATGCGTTCCGGCACTTTTGAATATTACATCAACGAGACCATCCGCGACAACGATCCCAAAGCCATCGGCCCATTCATCAATGCCTGTCTGGAGCGCGAACGCCTGATGCCCCACGAAGGTCCGGTGACGGTAAAGAACAAGAACGGCAAAATCCGCGTCCTGATGATAGGAGATTCTACGATGGCCAATAAGGACACCAGCAAAGGAAGCCCCGAAAGGGGATGGGGCATGGTGCTGCAGAACTTCTTCACCGATGCCGTGGAGGTGGATAACCATGCACAGAACGGACGCAGCACAAAGAGTTTCATCAACGAAGGCCGTTGGGACAAGGTGTTGGCCCGCATCCGTCCGGGCGACTATGTGTTCATACAGTTCGGCCACAACGACGAGAAGTACAAGAAAGAGCCGGTCTATACGGTTCCCGGAGGCACCTTTGATGCCAACCTGCTCCGTTTTGTCCGCGAGACCCGTCAGCGCGGTGGTATCCCTGTCCTGTTCAATGCCATCGTTCGCCGCAAGTTCGTCAACAACCGTCTGGAAGATACCCATGGCGAATACCTGGAGTCTCCACGTCGGGTGGCAGCTGCAACCGATGCCTATTTCATTGATGCCAATGCCATCACACACGGGTTGGTGGAATCCATGGGACCGGAAGACTCCAAGCAGTTGTACATGTGGTTGCCGAAGGGAAGCAAGTCGCATCCCAAAGGCCTGCAGGACGACACACACCTGAATGTCTATGGTGCACACAAGATTGCCTGGTCGCTGATTTCAGCCGTCAGCAACCAGATTCCCCGCTTGGAACAGCATCTCAAATACTACGATTTCGAAGCGTTGAAGTAACAAGGGAAAAGAGCATTTATTTTTATAGGCGCGGACTAATCCGCGCCTATTTTTATTGGTTACTATGTTTGCAATTGCTAACATTGTAACCAATAAAAAAGGAGCTGCGTCATTCATTTTCCAGACGCAGCTCCTTTTTTTGTCATCATTCATTTTCCAGACGCGGATAACGCGGATTTCATGATTTCCCTACGATTACCGGCTGTACCAATACATTTTCTTGCCACCCACAATGTAGAGTCCTGAGGGCAGACCATTCAAAGCATGCTTGTAATGAACCTGCTTGCGGACAAGCTGACCGGTTACGGCATAGACATCGACATATTCCTGAACCGGCACGGTGATTTCTTCGGTGATGCCGGTAGCCTTGTCTGCCACCTTCAGTGTAATGGCCAACACCGTCTGCTTGGATCCGATGGTAAACATCAGCGTGCCGCTGGCCGGACTCTCCAAGTCAATGGTGTGGGTCACTACCGTGTAGTTTCCACTTGCATCCTTGGCCGGAAAGACATATTGGCCGGCATCAAAGCTCACTCCGTTGAGTGAAGCGATGTAGGCATCCACATCATAATTGTCGTAGCCGGTGAAAGTGGCGCTATAAACCGCCATATTGGCCGGCAACTGGATGGTATATTCCACGTTGGCAGAATATTTGATGCCGTTCTCCTTGCCTGTGCCATATCCCTTGCTCTTGTTATTGGTGATAGCGTATCCGTTGTCGAACTTATAGGTCAAATCTCCCTTGGATGCCAGACATGTCCCAGCAGAGAGCATCACATCTTCGGTCACGACCTCTCCCCGTTCTTCCGTCAGGGCATATCCCAAGAGTTCGCCACCCTCCATACCGCCTTCCATGATGTCGGCCACCAGGCTGTTCATATAGACTTCGAGCATGGTATAGCCTTCTGCACTCTTTGTGTTGCGGTCGGCAGCATCGTTGGGATTCAGCCCGTTGGCAGTCTCCCATTCGTCAGGCATACCATCCTGGTCGGTATCCGTCGGGCAGGCTGTAGTCTTCAGTTCGGGCCATGCACTCCAGTCGGCACCGGCACCGGCAGGTTTGTTGTCATTCTGCGAGTTGACAAATCCCTTACTAAGGCCGCTACCCGTGTGAGATGCCTTGCCGTAGCGTGTGTCATACACCATCAGTGTATCGACCCAGTCGCGCGACAAGGAGGCACCGGCATACTGCAACACCTTCTCATAGGCAGTCTTGGCATCGTGGGTAGTGACACAGACGAAATCCATCGGTTCGCTCATCCGGATTGTATCCTTGGTGACAGAGGTATAAAGATTGTCGTTGTCCGACGAGGTAATCTGGTTGTACATTCCGTAGGTCCAGTTGTCCCTGGTGACATCGCTGTATTTCGAGTTCACGTTGCCGGTCACATAGTAATTACCCCATAAGTGGAGTGCCGGAGCGTAGTCGGGATAGTTCGTCACATAACTGCTGGTGCGGATGCCCACACCGGCTATACGCTTTCCCTTGTCGTTGGTGGGCGAACCGGGACCGGGCTTATAATAGTTGTTCACTATGTTCACCGTCATGCCTTCGCCGCCGTAGCATCCGTTTCCTCCAAAGTTATAGATGACATTGTTGCGCATATCCATCCGTTCGTCGAGCTGTGTGGTCGGACGAGGCCCAAGGCGTGGAGTACGACTGGTGTGATGGGCTATGAGGTTGTGATGGAAAGATGCACCGCTTCCTCCCCAGTTGCCTCCATAGCCGTGCGAACCTTTGGTATGGCCGGAGTTCACCAGACTCTGCGCCACAAGGCACCATTGCACCGTGGTGTTCTTGTTGCCCAGCACCGAGAGGCACTCGTCGATGCTCCAGCTGACGGAGCAGTGGTCTATCAGGAGGTCCTGCTGGTCGAATCCTCCGAATCCGTCCCATCCGTCAGCACCATCCACTGTCACATGAGTGTTTCCCAAGCGGAAGCGCATGAAACGTACAATGACGTTGCTCCCCTTGATGGAGCAAGGATAATCGGCCACACAGATGCCATCGCCCGGTGCCGTCTGTCCGGCTATCGTGGTGTTGGCCGGAATGTTCAATGCCGATTTCAGATGAATGGTACCCGACACATCAAACACGATGGTCTTCGTCCCCTTCTGTGCCAAAGCCCAACGGAGGGAACCTGCACTGTTGTCATCGTTCAGGTTGGTCACGTGATAGACTGCTCCACCCCGTCCGCCGGTGACATAGCGTCCGAATCCTTCAGCTCCGGGGAATGCCGGAAGTTTCTCCACCTCTTCGGCCAGAGCGGCAGAGGCAAAGAACATCCCACCCATCAGGAGCAAAGGCAGTTTTCTCAATATGTTGTTTCGCATAATCTCTGTTTTTTATCCATAAGAAAAAGGCTCCGCCCCTTTGACAGAGCGGAGCCTCGTTGTTATGTTTCCTTATCGATGTTCAACGTATCAGCGTACAATGAACTTCTTGCCGTTCTGGAGGTAGATGCCCTTCACAGGGTTAGCCACCTGACGACCGGTCAAGTCGTAGATAGGAGCATTCTGGTCGAGAGCAGTCTGCACACCGGCCTGTACACCCTTGATGCCGTCAGCTGCCACCGGAGTGATTTCGATAGAAGCCACGTGGATGTTACCTGTACCAGAGTACTTCTTGAAGGTGTAGATACCACCGGTCAGACCGAACTCGATAACGTTACCGTCTTCCAGGATGTTTTCGTGACCATAGTTAGTACCGTTCAGGTTCACATAAGTCATCAGAGTTTCTGCATTCTTGTGAGAGTTCTTAGAAACTGTCACCTTCACATCTACAGAGTCACCTTCAGCCACCATGAATGTCAAGAGGTCCTTACTCATCTGCAGGTAAATCTCCTGACCGTTAACCTGAGCTGTGTCAGTCAGAATCACACTGAATGTAGCTTCGGGAACGAGGTAGAAGCAGGGGTCTGCATCCTGTCCGTTGTACTGCAATTTGCCATCAGCCACGTAGATTGGGAGCGGGTTACCGTTCTCATCCTTGTTTGTATTGGCAGCAGTAGCCTCTTCGTCAAGTTCGTAAGTACCTGTTACGGTCACCACCTTCTTCTCCTTGATAGGATCGAGCACGTAGATGGGGGCAGATACTGTAGAAGAGGTCCAAGTTGCGTGTTCGCCATTCTTGATTTCGGTATAAACAGCGATGTTGCAAGAAGCGGTAGCGGTGTAAGAGTCACCGGCAACAGCCTCAGCACCGTCGATGCTGTAGTAGTTGGTAGCGTTCTGATACTCTGAAACGATGGTAGCGTTGGCACCGTCAACAGTCAAAGTAGGAGCGTTGAAGATGAACTCTACAGTAGCCTCGTTGTTGGCACCTTCACACTTACCGAACTGTGAATAAGCCTGGAACTTCACGGTCATGTCCTTATAGCACTTGATAGGCTCGGTATATTGAGCACTCTGGTCAGTAGGTTCAGTACCGTCAGTGGTGTAATAAACTGTCGTAGGAACACCTTCCATACCTTCCATCAACACATAATCATTAGGAGTACAAGTCACCTCCTGATAATAGAGCTTTTCAGTCTCGTCGTACTGAGTGAGACCAACCTCTACAGAAGGAGTACCGGCAGGCTCGTTAGCCTCTACCACGATGAAGCTGAAGAAGGCGTCACCGTTGTATGAACCGATGTACAGAGGAGTGCTACCGTCAAAGTCAGCAGGTACCACGAACTTGTAGCAATAGATGCTTGAACCGGGATAGTCTTCCGTAGGAGCCTCGTTCAGAGCCTCTGTCAAAGCCGCATCCTTAGCAAACTTAGGCACACGGGCATCCTTACCGGTCTTGTTGTTACCTTGTCCGAATACGTACACTACAGAACCAGCAGTAGGCTTGAAAGCGATTACGTCCTGAGCATTCTTCAAACGCAGAGAGTTGTAGTGCGAACCGTAGCTGGTGTACTTGGCAGCCAAACGGGAAGTATCAGCCTCGGCACCGCCGTAAGTCACCGCATAAGTAGAGGCATTTGCAATATCAACAGAGCCCTTAGCGGTAGAGATAGTACCACCGGTTACATCCAAGAAATAGTTTCCTCCGAAGAGAGTACCCTTTGTACGAGCAACAGTACCGTTACCGGTATAGTTATCGAACACCATCACATAGCTGTGCTGCATCGGTTTGATGTCATCTACGGTAGCAGCGCTCAAAGCAGCTGCCATGCCGAATGCGGCAAACAAAGTAGTAAATACTTTTTTCATAAACACATTTTTTAAAAATTAATACTTAGATTGAATATAGTTTTATCTTTTTGTCTTTTACTTTTTTAGAGGTTTTGTCATTCTGAACGCAGTGAAGAATCTACCATTATGATAGTTCTGTCTGACAGATTCTTCGCTACGCTCAGAATGACAGGAGACCGTCAGTGTTTACTTCCTCACCAGATAGGTCTGTGCGGGAGTATCACCGTAGTGTACCACCGTCAGCATATCGCCATGCTTGGTACCTGAGACAGCCACACCCGAGAAAAGTGTCACCTTCGAAACGGTTCCCTTTTCATCCGTTATCTGCTTCAGCACTTTCAGGTCACCGGTCTCACTGACGTACTGGTATTCGTAGGGATTCTCATAGGTGTTGGAGTCGTCGGCTCCCATGGTGCCTTTGGTGGCCCCCTCACTCATAGTCACCACTACCGAATCCTTGGTATAGAAGTCCATGCTTTCCACATAGCCCTGCACCTCTTCGCCATGGGCGTTGAACTTGATGCCTGTGCCACGTACCCACACTTGTCCGGCCAATGAGTCGGGATGGGCAATCACCAACGAATCGGTATAGTCCTCTACCCATGAAGGATTGTCGGTGCGGGCATCTTCAAACTCGTTGGCATCTTCGCAAGCGGTAAAGCCTGCAGCCACGAGGAGGGCAGCACCCATCCAAACTGATTTATTGAATATCTTCATAATTCTTACCTTATTATATTATTAGTTATTCGTTCTGTTTCTCCAACGGGCAGCACCCACATTTGCCAACTCAGGCGGACAGGTCTTGTAATAGAGGTTCACATTGAATTCCGTGGTAGCCGTTCCGTCCAACGCATCGGCGCGGTGCATATGCTGGTCTTCCTTGGTCTTGGCCACATAGGGCGGACAGGGCTGCTCCATCAGTTCAGTAGCCGATACGCTGGCCACCTGTACTTCCAATGTTCCATCACTGACCAAAGTAGCCTGGTTGTTCTTCACCAACTGTCCGAAGTTGTTGCTGGTAGATGTCCAAGGATTACCCGTGAATATCTGGCCATTGGTCAGGTCGTTGTTGGTGGACCAGTTGTTCTTGAAGTTGAGCGTCACGTGTCCGGATGTACCGTCGGCCAACGTCATGGTTTCACGGATGTCTGCACCGTAGAAGTCCAGCACACGGAGGTCGCCCGGCTTCTTGCAGAGCACCATCAGGTTGTTCTCCACGTTGAAGACTGAACCGTCGGGCAAGTTACGCATCTTGATGATGGCACCGTTACCACGGGTGTTGAAGTTCACCAATGTATTGTTGGAGAAGGTGATGTTCCACACGATGCCGGCCTCCCAGATGTTGCTCTTCTCCTCGCTGAAGAATGAGGGGAAGGGGCTGTCGTAGAACGTGTTCTCGATACACTTGAAGTCGGCATAGAGATTCGAATTGTTGTTGTTACCCGAACCGGCAATCCAGCAGTAGCCACCGGCACCCTGGTTGTAGTAGCCGCAATCCATGAAGAGATTGTTCTCTATGAGCACATGGTTCCACACCTTGTAGTTGACACCCTGCTCACGCACGAATCCGCGCACCAGACGCTTGAAGCTGCAGTCTTTGATGACGAGGCTGTCGAGCGTCACGGCCATACCGTTGCTGTACATATTGAAGAAGTAGTTACCGGCTACGACACCCTTTCCGGCCTTGTTGTCTCCGTGGTTGAGAGCGGTCGGGTTGTCAAATTCGATGTCGTAGAAAGCCAGCTTCTTCATGTAAATCTCACCGCCTTCACCGGCTTCGGGCTGACGGCCGAACATGAACATGGTGTATGAACCCTGCCACTGCTCACCGTTGGTGCTGCTGGTGTAATACTGTGAGTTCTTACCCAGACCGCAGATGACGCGGGCACGCTTGCCTTCAGCCACATCCTTCGGGTCTGTACGGAGCACAAATCCCTTACAAGTGATGTCGTTGCCGTCGATGTAATAGGTCTTTCCACCCTCCAACAGATAGGTCTGGCCTTCGGCATAGTTGGTGTTGGAGATGAAGTCGTAAAGTACCGGAGTGATGGGAGCGGCATCATAGACCTCAGCCATTTCACCATAGACATCGGCACGGATAAAGTTAGAACCTTTCACGATGGGTTCGTTGGCATACTGGGCTATCATCTCGTCGTGCTTCAGCAGGATAGGGTCACCCGGTTTTCCGTCAGAACGTGCCGTACAGGTGTTGTACTTGGCATCGATGGCAATGGGCACGGTGGGGTCAATCACATCAATCACATACACCGAGTTGGGAGTCAGGCCAGTCACTACAACATAGCCACGCTCGCGGTCTTCATCCGTAATCTCATAATTCTTCCACTTCTCGTCCACCTGAGAGTCGGGGTTGTTGGGCGACGGGCTTACACGCAGATACTTGTAGCCGAAGTTACCCTCCGCATCGATGTTGAAGTTCTCGCGGTAGCTCTTCTCTGTCTCAAGATTTTCTTCTGCAGTACCCACAAGCACCTGCGACAAGTTTGTGTTCAGATAGATAGTCAACGTGGTTTCGGTCGTCTCGGCCTGATTGGCATAGACTACGAAAGGAGTCGGATAGCGGTCGTTGGTAGCGATGCCCAGATACTCCTGCCACTGGCGGCCATTGCCGTGACCGTACCACTTGGAGGCGTGAGAGAAATCGGTCACATTGTCGTCCAGCTTGGAGAGGCAACGGATGGCAAAACGATAGTCGGTAGAATATTGCAAGTCCTTAATCAGAAGGTCGAGCACATCCGGACCCAGAATGGTATCGAGCAACAGGTCACTGGTACCCTGAATGGAAGCCCAAGCGTCTGTTCCACCAGACACTTTGGGCTGCAGAGCCATCTGAATCTGATAACCTGCGCAATCATCTACACCGTACCAATAGAGATGGATGGTGTTTCCGTGGGGATAAGCCAGATCCAATCCACAGTTGTAGGGATAGTCCGTACCCTTACCACGGGTGTTGTCTGTGATGAACATGGTCATGAACTCACGGTTGGTGCCCACACCTGCCGACTCGTCATCATCGCTGCAAGATGCCAAGAACCACGGAGAGGCCGACGCCGCGAGGAGCGCCATGATACTAAATATCTTTTTCATATATTCTATGTTCTTTGTTTACTTGATTAATAACCGTAATAATTCTTATAGACTCCCATTGAGTTCTTGATGGTCTCTTCGGGATAAGGCAGGATGTATCTTACCACCGGCAACTCTTCTACTGCAGGTATCGTAGGAGGCAACTGCTCCAGAGCACCGTTGCGAACCAGCCAGATATTGCCGCTGATGTCGCCACGGATAAATCCGTAGAACGAATAGAGGCACTGGTCCTTAGGCACACCTGCTTCAGAGTCTCCCCACTGGTAGAAGTCAGCCCTCATCCAAGCATCGGCAGAGAAGCCGGCTACACTGATAAGTCCCTTGGTAGGTTCTGTCTTTGCACGTGAATAGGGATTGTAGATACGGAGACTCTTCAAACTCTGGTTGGGATATTTACTCAAAATAGCAGTGTTCGTAGCATGATAACCATAAAGCTGATTATAGAAGAAATACAAACCTTGCTCATTCAGTTCTTCGATTCTATACGCATGGTAATAGATACGCTCGGGCAAGTTGTCGATATACACTTTGCCGTCATGTTCGTTGATGGCATCTTCGTAGCCGCAGAAGCCGCTGGCATTCTGCAAGCCGGCAGAATAGTAGCGCAGGAAGCTATATACGAGCTCTTCGCTGTAGGTATTGGTACGCACCAAGTCGCGCCAACGTGAATTTTCACCGGCAAACTCCCACTTGCGCTCATCAAGCACCGCCTTCTGGAAGGTCTCCTTGTCAGTCTGGGCCTGTGCGATGAATTCGGGGTCGCCATCCAAGAAAGCACGGCTGTGTACTTCTGTCAGACACTGGATTGCCTTGTCTGTAGGTCCGTCGTTCAACTCGTTGGCAGCCTCGGCATACATCAACAGCACATCGGCATAGCGCATATAGGGGAAGTTGATACCTGTAGAACCGGTAGTTTCGTTACCCAACGCACTTCCCTCGGCAGTCCACAGTTTGGACCACTTGTTGTTGTGCACGGTATAGTCGTTACGGATATAGACAGAGTCGGTCATCTGGTTGAAGCTGTCTATGAAGTAAGAGTAGTACCACATACCGTTGACAAACTCACGGCGGAGGTCGTTGTCACGGAAGAGGAAACGATAGAACGCATTCAGACGGGTACTTCCTTTTGCTTCTCCCCATACACCTACAGTCTTTCCTTCGTAAGCGCTGTAGGTAGGTCCTTGAAGATAACCGGTGTTACCTGTAGAGAGTTTGGCAAAGGGGAGCTCAAAGATGACATCATCACCATTCACCACATTGTAGTTGCACTGGTTGACAAAGACATCCTGATAAGCCTGCGTGAGTCTGTGCGAACCCGAACCGATGACAGAGTCGGCATAGAGCATGACGATTTCATAATAGTCCTTGTAGTTTTCGGGACGCTTCATCTCACCATAGCTTCTCTCGTCTTCTTTGTCAGGATGGAGCGAATAGCCACCGGCTGTCAATGCAATACGGGCAATCAGCGCCTGAGCGAACTCCTTGGAGCAACGCTCTACAGTGACAGACTTGCTGGATTTCATGTAGCCTGCAGCTACCTGCAAATCCTTGATGAGCGAATCCTGAATCTCCTGACGGCTCATCACAGGCGGAATATACTCTGCTCCCTTTTCTGCTGCCGGATGGAAGACAAAAGGAATGTCTCCGAACATCACCACCAGATCGTGATAAATCATGGCACGCAGACACTTGGCCTCACCTATCTGTTGCAAGACATCGGCATCGCCCTCTGCATAGAACGTGCTGTTTTCGGCAGAGCGTACAAACTTGTTGGCATATTCAATCAAGCGGTATGCAGCTGTCCAGAACTTGCCTATTTCACTGCCCAACTCATCACAGTCGAAACGTGCATAAGAGTTCTTCGCATGTGCATTGGTCGAGTTGATCTGCATATCCACGTCACTGTTGTAAACGAAAGTCTGCTGGTAGGCATTGCCATACAGGTCGCCGACAATCGCTTTCGCATACACGCCATTGAGCGCACGGTCGATTTCGCTCTTGTGGGCATAGACGAACTCATCAAGTGCAGATGAGGGCGCATCCACCTCCAGATAGTCGTCGCACGAAACCAACGCCAAGGCAGAAACTCCTGCCCATAAAATATTCTTAAGTTTCATATCTTTGTCTATTTTATTTAGAATGTAATGTTAGTACCGAACACGAAGCTGCGGTTACGCGGGTAACGGTTGTAGTCTATACAAGGAGTCAGACCTGTCTGGATGTCCACCTCGGGGTCGTAGCCGGAATAGCCGGTGATGATGAAGAGGTTGGTGGCCGACACGTAGAAACGGGCTTTGGACATACCCCACTTTTCGGTAATCTTCTCGGGCAGAGTGTAACCGATGGTGATGTCGTTGCAACGCAGGAACGAACCGTCTTCGATGAAGTAAGAGTGGGTCAGCTTGCGAGTAACGTCCGTCGGGTTCCACAAATTGCGGTTGGCATTGGCAGCCTTGTAGATGTCTGTACCACCATCCACATAGTAGAGTTTGTAGAGGATGTCACCGGGTGTGCCGGTCAGGCTGCCATCGATGTCATTGTACAACCAGCCGTTGGCGAACTTGGACAACACGTTGTTGAACTTGTTCTTGTTGCCCTCTGAGGACGACAACATATAAGCCGTAGCGTTGTTGATGTCGTAGTCGAGCATATAGGTGAAGTTGGTCACGAAATCGAAGTTCTTCCACTGGCCGCTGAAGCCGAAACCTCCCTGCACCTTCGGAGTGGTGTTACCGATGACGGTACGGTCGGCCTCAGTGATGCGGCCGTCACCGTTCAAATCCTTGAACTTCACCTTACCGGGCAAGGTGGCAATACCTGAGTTGGAGCTACCGGAGATGTCGTTGATAACGGTCACATAACCGTCCTGACGGGGAGCCTGGTCTTTGGAAGTGCCGTTGTCTGTAGCACTGGATCCCCAAGGAACGGCCTGATAGTTGTTCAACGGGTCGAAATAGAATTCGTCGAAGCCATAGAGGCCATCATATACGAAACCATAAATCAGACCTACGTCGCCACCTTCACGGAGCATATAGTCTTGGAGTCCTGAATCCCAGTCATCACCATCAATGGGCAAATCGGTAAAGGAAGAGTTCAACTTATCCACCTTCATCTTGTTCATACCGAAAGCCAAATGTCCGGTCAATACATAGTCTTTGCCACGAAGGATGTCTCCACTGATGGTCAGTTCAATACCCTTGTTGGTCACCTGTCCGATGTTCTGCATCTGGCTGGTATAACCAAGCACTGAGTTTACCGATGCATCATACAACATATCGTAAGTGGTGTTCCAATAGAACTCCGGAGTGATGGTCAGCCGTCCGTCGAAGAGCTGGATGTCGGCAGCCAAGTTACGGGTAAGGATGGTCTCCCACTTGATGTTCTTGTTGGCAAACTTCTCTTCCTTGCCACCACTATTATTAATGTAGTATTTCTCGCCATACTTGGTGGTTTCACCAAAGCCCGGACCTCCTGAAGAGGAGATGGTATAAACCTGACGCCACAAGTCGGCACTGATGCGGTTGTTACCTGTGAGACCGATGGCGGCACGAATCTTCAACTGGTTCATCCAATCGGCCTTGAACCAAGGTTCTTCTGAAATCACCCATGCACCCGAAACGGCGGGGAAGTAGCCCCACTGTTCGCCGGGAGCAAACATCGTACTACCGTCGGCACGGAACGTGGCAGACAACAGATAGCGGTGCTTCCAATTGTAGTTGGCCTGTCCGAAGAAAGAGGCTGTACGAGTGGCTGTCTTCAGCGTAGATTTGTTTTCATAAGGTACACCGAAAGACATCTTGTTCCAAGCTTCACCGGCCGTAAATGAGCGGGGGAAGTAGTTGTTCTTTTCATAATCATCACGTTCCTGGCTATGATAAATCTCCTGACCTACAAGGAACGACCAGTTGTGCTTGTCCTCTACAGAGAAATTGTAGTTGGCCGTATTGGTCCACACATAGCTCTGAGAATATGAATTGGTAATCTCGGCCAGCGGCATTCCACCGTTGACAGCCTTCTGTGCTTCACCGGTCAGTGCGCCATAGAAACGCTTCTTGTCTGTCCACTTCAGGCCGATAGAACCTTCGGTGCGGAGAGTCAGTCCCTTGATGGGCTTCCATTCCAGAGCCAAAGCATTGGTTGTCGTATATGAGTGCTTCAACTGCTGGTTGATCTTGATGTCACTCTTCGGATTGGTATAGGTAAACAGTTCCTCTTCATCCGGGTCGGCATACGAAGGATCGACATAACCGTATTCACGCAGACCGTTGGTAGGACGATACTGCAAGACATCGATGATACCACCTGTACCGATGTGGCTACCACCGGCACCTTCGTCGCGACGGAAGGTGAATTTGGGATTGAGCTGGATGCTCAGTTTGTCGTTCACCTTGATGAAGGTCTTCACATTCAAGTTGGTGCGACGTACACCGGACCCCATGATGATACCCTTGTCTTCACTCTGGGTCAATGAAGCATTGAAACGGATTTTCTCCGAACCGCCACCCACATTGACATTGGTAGAGTAGTTGATAGGAGTCTCACCCATCACTTCGTCCTGCCAGTCGTGAGAGGGCAGACGACCGTACATATCCAAGTCGTAGGGGTTACCGAAGTTGGCACGGTAGAACTTACCGTTGGTAGAACGTGTACCGTTGCAAGAGTGCCACTGATACTGGTAGGCGGCAAACTGCTCGGCATTCATCAGGTCAAGTTCCTTAGAGAGATGGCTGATGCTCAAATGTCCGTTGAAAGAGACGGTCACCTTGCCCTCTTTGGCACTCTTGGTAGTAACGACCACTACACCGTTACCGCCTCGTGAACCGTAGATGGCGGTCAATGAGGCATCTTTCAAGATGTCGATGCTGGCAATATCTGTAGGAGGAATATCGTTGATGTTTGCCACCTGGAAGCCATCGACGATATAGAGCGGTTCGTTGCTCTGAGTCACAGATGTACCTCCACGCACACGGATGTTGACATCAGCACCCGGCTGACCGTCAATCGTAGTCACCTGCACACCGGAAATCTTACCCTGAAGGGCAACGGCAGCCGAAGTCACAGGCACTTGTGCCAAACGTACACCTGAAACAGAACCGACCGAACCGGTCAGGTCCTTACGGGCCTTGCTTGTGTAACCGATTACCACGACATCATCCAAGTTGGAATTGTCTTCTCTCATCACGATTTTCTGATCAGCGTCAGATGCCTGAATTTCTTGCGAAACAAAGCCCACATAGCTAATCACGGCTGCTTTTGAACTTTTCAGCTCCAGTGTAAAGTTACCATCAAAGTCAGTCACAACACCATTGCTGGGAAGTCCTTTTTCCTGAACTGCCGCACCGATGACCGGTTCTCCCGTAGGGTCAACAATAGTACCTTTGACTATCCCCTGTGCGCTGGCCCATAGAGGCAGCAGCATCAGAGCGACAAGAAAGGATAACCTACACACAAAAGATTTAGGTTTTTTCATTTTACTAAAGTTTTTAATATTAAGATTATTGTTAATTTTTTAGTTTCTATTCTACTCCACCACTTTGCTTTTTCGTTCCTCACGGCCTCCCGGCGTCCTATATATAATATAAGGTACGCGCGAAGAGCTGACAATACACTATATCAGGCTGCAAATATAAACAAATAAAATCAATTATTAAACAAAAAATCCACCTTTTAACCTTCCTCCCAAAGCAAAGAAATTGCTTTCCCCTGCCAATCCGACCCCAAACTTGACAATAAGAGTACACCAAAATGGATTTAAAAAGAGAAAAACAAGACACAGAACAAGCATGAATACAAGGACTTAAGGCGAACAAGGCATGCTCTTCCACCCCCTCCGGAAGAGTAACAGTAACAGACAATAACTAAAAAACTTTAATTTCGTGTGCGCAAACAGATGATAGTTCCGACCTGTTTTTAGAAAACTTGACTTTCAGGAGTCCAGTTGGACTCCTGAACTCCTGAAAGTCGGATGCATCAGAACGGACGTCCTCCACGGAAGCCACCACCGAATCCGCCTCCGCGTCCGCCACGGAAGGCATTCTGTCCGTCCCCAAAGATGTTGAGCTTGTAGATGAAGTGCAGCATACAGTAGCTGTTGATGGCATTGTTCTCCGTATCGCGACGCATGGCAGCGTTGATGGTACGGCTGATATTGCTCTGCTCGTGCAGGATGTCGTAGAACTGCAGGGAGATGGAGCCGGCCCCGTTGAACAACGTCTGCGAAATCTGTGCATTCCAAATGAGTTCGTTGGTGTTCATGCTCGACTCGCTGTATCCTCTGCGGCTGTTCATGTTCATGTCGGTAGAGAGCGACATTTTCCATGGGAAGGTCACGTTGGTGCTTCCACCGTAAGCAAAGGTATAGGTGTCGAGATTACGCTCAGGCTGCAGTTCGTTCTCCGCATGCTGGTAGCTGACGTTGCCGTTGAGCGACACTTCCAGCCCCCAACCGTTCTCCCAATCGTTGCGGAAGGTGCCACGCAGATTCTCACGAAGGTTGATGCTGCGTGTGGTGTTCTTCTCGCTGGGCATCTGGTTCTGGGCAAAGTACTGCACACTGTTGCTGTAGTCGGCATTGGTGAAAGTGCCGATGGTAAACTTCTTGTTGGTGAGTGCAGTATTGAATCCGAACATACCACCGGCACTCCAGTTACCGTTGATATTTTCGGGACGGGTGATGCGTCCGCCGGTCTCGGTGTCGTAGGTCACCCGGCTGCTCACGCTGTTCTGTGTCAACTGTCCGCGCAACATGGCGAAGATGCCACGCTGTTTCTCCACGATGTAGTTGCGATAGTGCGCATTCAGGTTGTGGTTGAACGAAGGCTTCAGACCCGGATTACCCATGGTGATGTTGAGCGGGTTGCTGTCGTCGGTGATGGGCAACAGATCCGTCATGCTGGGCTGGCTGCTGCGTCCGCGGTAGCGTACATCGAGCTGATGCTGCTTGGTCCAGCGGTAACGGAAGCGCAGGTTGGGTGTGAAGTTGACCACGTTGCGTGTCACTGTGGTGTCGGTTCCCAGATACTTGTAGTTCATCTTGGTTCTTTGGGGCAGAACGGTGAACCCGACATTCAACTGGTATTTCTCCCGATTGACACGCAGCATCACCTGAGCCTCGTGCGTATAGTTGTAATATTCGGCAAACTTACTCTGGTCGGCATCCAGATAGTCCAGGTAATTGTCCGGGATGACGGGGAATCCGCTTGTATAGTAGTCCGTCAGTTCGCTGAAGTCGTAGGTAGAGCGGTCGCTCTTATTGTAACTTTGCGAGAACTTGTAGCTGAACTGCAGATAGGTCTGCTTGAAGATGGGTTCGCTATAGGTCACCTGTGCACTGTAGTCCCAGTTCCGTCCGGGTGTAAGGTTGTAGCGGTTACGCGAATAGGTGGAGTCTTTCAGGAAATAGATGACGTCCGATGCCGATACGGATTCACTTTCGCTGTCGCTGTAACTGTACGTTCCACGGAAGGTGACGTTGCGTCCTTCGCTGTTGAGCCTGCGGTTTACCTGTACCGAACCGCTGGCATTCCAACTGTTGCTGTTGCTCTGCGATTTGCTGTGATTGGAGTTGACGAGCGCCGTGTCTCCCCAAAGGGCATTCGGACTCTGCAGAGTGCCGAGGTTTGCCAGCGGGTCGTTGGTGTAGTCGAAGGGGTCTTCGTTGAATGTGGCCGACTCGCTGCTTGACCAGTTGTCCGAAGTGTTGTAGGTGAACCTCGGACGGAAGATGATGTTGGTCATGGTGTCCGGCTCCCATTCCAGCCGGAAGTTGGCCTCGAAATTCTCCGAGCATCCCAAACTGGTGCTCCGGCTGTTGGAGAATGAGTTTCCACTCTGCAGGAAGGTCTCGCTGGCACTCTTGCTTCTGTTGTCTGAGTCGCGGTGACGATAGCGCACATCGCCTCCCAACTCGATTTTATCCTTTTCGAAGGCAAAGTTGAAGCCTGCATCCTTGTTGGCATTCAGCCCACTGCCACCGCCGCGGAATCCACCGCCACCACCGGGGAATCCGCGTCCGCCCACGTTGTTGGCATTGCCAAGGGCTGACATCTGGAGTCCTTCTCTGAAGTGGTTCAGCATACCCCGTGCGGCATAGCGGTCTTCCGTGCCGTAGCCCAAATCGACATTGCCGAACCATCCTTTATTCATATTCTTTTTTACGGTGAGGTCGAGCACTGTCTCCTCCTCCCCATCATCGATGCCTGTGACACGGGCCAAATCGCTCTGACGGTCGTAAGCTTTCAGCTTCTCCACCATTTCTACAGGCACATTCTTCATGGCAGTCTCAGTGTCTCCACTGAAGAATTCTTTGCCGTTCATCATGATTTTCTTCACCTCCTTGCCGTTGATGGTGATTTTACCGTTTTCATCCACTTCGGCACCAGGCAGTTTCTTCACCAGTTCCTCCAGCATGGAGCCTTCGGGCACGCGATAGGCTCCGGCATTATATACCACGGTATCCTCCGACACCTGCACCTCAGCCAACTCAGCTGTGACGGTAGCCTGCTTCAACAACACGGCATCGGTAGCCAAGGCAATGGTGCCGACATCGACTGACGAAGCCAGCTTCAGGCTTTTCCACTCGGATACATAGCCGGTGTAAGAGACCTTCATCAGATAATTGCCCGCTGCTATAGCCGGCGACTGGAACTTACCCTCCATATCGCTGACACAGCCGACGACAAAAGCGGAGTCTTTCACTGTCAGCAACTGCACTGTGGCCTGTATGACCGGTTCGGCTGAAGCCTTATCCAACACCGTACCCGATACGGTGATGTCTTTCTTCTGTGCCAAAGCCAGCGCTGAAGCACACACACACATGAGAACAAAAGAAAATAGTTTCTTCATCACTTGATTCTGTCCTTAAACTTTTATATTAAACTTTTATTGTCTTTTCCGAAAATTTACAAACCTATGACTCTGCTTGTTCCATAAGGTTTAATGCTTCATCTAAAAACTTTTAATCCGGACGGCGGCGAAAGGCTTATAGGAGGGTGTGTCAAAAAGTCAATTGTCCCACAACATTCCTTCATCAATGGCTGAAAAACCATAATCTGAATCACGGATTATATAATCTGAGCTTTGGATTATATAATCTGAATCACGGAATATATAATCTGAATCACGGATTATACTTTCCGACGCAGCATTTTATCTATTCATCCCTGTAAAAAAAGAGATTGGAGGCCGAAATCCATTTTTCAGATATTGGTATCCGGTAGAACTACTACCAATAATAACAAAAAAACTGCACCGGGAGTTGTTCCCGGTGCAGCCCTCTGACTTTCCGCAAGAAAAGTCCAAAATATGAAAAACATCTCTTCCCATTAATCAATCTCCTCGTCGGCTTCGTAGCCTCCCATCTCGCGGATGGCATTCTTCAGCATAGTGTATTGCTGGAAGAGGTGGTTCACAGGAACCTCGTCCGTACGATAGTCGTGCATGGGCGACTTGAGATAGAAGCTGAGGAAGCGCTGGATGCCATAGCGTCCGGCACGGGCCGCCAAATCGGAGAGCAGACAGAGGTCGAGCAAGAGCGGAGCAGCCAATATGGAGTCGCGGCAGAGAAAGTTGATTTTAATCTGCATGGGGTAGCCCATCCATCCGAAGATGTCGATGTTGTCCCATCCCTCCTTGTCGTCGTTGCGGGGCGGATAGTAGTTGATACGCACCTTGTGATAGTAGTTCGGATAGAGGTCGGGCTGCTCTTCCGGCACGAGGATAGACTCCAATGTAGAGAGTTTGGACACTTCCTTGGTGCGGAAGTTGGCCGGCTCGTCGAGCACCAATCCGTCGCGATTGCCCAGGATGTTGGTAGAGAACCATCCGTTCAAGCCGAGACAGCGTGTGCCGATGATGGGGGCAAAGCCCGACTTCACCAATGTCTGTCCGGTCTTGAAGTCCTTTCCGGCAATGGGCATACGGGTCTTCTCGGCCAATTCCCACATGGCAGGAATGTCAACGGTGGTATTGGGAGCACCCATGATGAAGGGAGCACCCTCGGCCAGCGCAGCATAAGCATAGCACATGGAGGGGGCAATGTGTTCCGTATCATTGTCCTTCATGGCCTGTTCGAGTGCAGCCAACGAGCCGTGCACCGGCTCATAGACGGGGACATAAATCTCAGTAGAGGCCGCCCATGCCACCACAATGCGCGAACAGTTGTTGTCGGCCTTGAACTTGCGGATGTCCTCGCGCAGCGCCTCCACCATCTCCCAACGGGTCTTGCAATCCTTCACATTATCTCCATCGAGGCGCTTGGCAAAGTTCTTGTCGAAAGCGGCTTTCAGGGGGACAATCTTCTCCAATTCGTCCTTCACCGGATTGATGTCCTTCTCCTTGAGCACCTCGCAGTACATGGCAGAGCGATAGGCATCGGCGGGATAGACATCCCATGCCCCGAAAACGATGTCGTCGAGCTTTGTCAGGGGGACAATGTCGGCATAGTGGAGATACTTCTTGTCGTCACCCTTGCCCACACGGATTTTGTCATACTGAGTCATTGAACCTACAGGCTTGGCCAAGCCTTTGCGTGCCATCAGCACACCGGTCATAAAAGTTGAAGTCACAGCACCCAGACCGACGACCATGATTCCCAATTTGCCGTCGGCAGGCTTAACATTCTGATTTTTCATACCTTATCAAAGTAATATCTTAAACTATTATAATAGATTATATTTCCAACCTTTCTATTGCAGCAGGCAATTCAGCCAAATCACCGATGACGACATCGGGCAATGTGATGTCCGCCTCGTCGTTTTCACTCCCCCACCCGATGCCTTTCAGCCACACCGTCCGGCAACCGACGGCATGCGCCGGTATCATGTCCTTCGAATAGGAGTCGCCTACCACTGCTATCTCATCCGGACGAAACCCCATGGCCTCTACCCCCAAACGATAGATGGCCGGATCGGGCTTGCGCACGCCCACAACAGCAGACTCTATCACAGCATTGAACAGACAAAGTAAGCCGAAATCTTTGAGGATTGCGTGAATATTCCCATAAAAGTTCGAAACAAGTACTAAATTGTATTTCATTTTTAACTTTTCGACTATTTCCAAAGCATTTCTGACCACCCGAGAGGCATAAGCATAGCCCCGTCCGGCAAGTGCATCGGCATACTTTTCCACCGGATAGTGCTGTGCATCGAGCAGCCCTTCGGCAACAAGCCAGGCCAACTGCAAACGGCTCTTGACCAACAGCACCTGACGGAAATCGTCGTCCGGCTGTACCAGCAGCTGGCGGGCCATGGTGCGCTCACCGTGTACATAGGCTTCGCGGAAATGAGACTTCTCCACAGGCAATCCCAACGCCTGATATTGCTCCCAAAGCACCTCGGCCCAATGGATGCCGTTGGTGTCGAGTGTGCCACCGTAATCAAATATGATACCTTTTAGCATGAGTTGTGAGTTGTGAGTTATGAGTTGCTTTACTTTTCTTTCACTTTCATCAAAGCCACCCCGATGACTATCCATATCAGCTCGCGCACGCGGGTGAGCAAGCCGGTATATACCCCGAAAGCACTGGGGATGGCAAGACCGCCCACGGCCAAAGCCAGTCCGCCTTCGCGTGCCCCCAACTGCATGGGAGAAAAGAAGAAGAGGTTGCTGAACAGGGAAGAGAAGGCCATAATGAGGATGCAGGCGGGAAAACTGACATCGTCCGTCAGGATGTTCAGAATGAACCAGACCTCCAGACAACCGACAATGCGCGACAGGAACTCGACAAAGAAGGAGAGGTAGAAAGTACGCTTACGCTGGCTGTGCAGACAGGCTATCTGAGCATCGATGCGCTCCAACGTATCGTGCTGACGCTCGACAAAACCGATGGCCCACCGCTTGACAAACGGAACGTGGCAAAGCAACTTCAACGTGCGCAGGGCCATGCCATTCTTGTAGCCCTTCATGAAGAAATAGATGGCCAACAGACAAAAAGCCCCGACGACGGCAAGCAGCACTCCCATCTCCCAACTGACAGTGTAGAGGGCAATGTAGAGGAAGATGGAAAAAAACCAGAAGTTGATGTGGGTGAAGATGTGCATCATGGCATAGAGAATGACACACGAGGTGGCACGGCTGGCTCCCAACACAGGAGTCAGCTCCATGATGCGGTACGGCTCGCCACCCATCAGCCCCATAGGGGTGGCATAGTTGAGGGCAAAGCCGGAAATGGTGAGCTTATAGACCCGCCAAAAGGAGACGGGACAGTCTTTACCATTGCGGATGATGAAGTACCACGACAGGGCATTGAGCAGATAAATGACCGCCCACAAACCCACGATGGCCGGGAACCAACGTCCGGCACGGAGCAGATTGGCCCACAGTTCGGAGTAGTCCATATCAAAGGTACAGAGCATCAGCACAATGGCGGCAATACCGAACCACAGGAAGAAGTTTCGCCAATTCTTTTTCATCGTTCCGAATACATTTTAGACTCTTCCGCACAACTCACGGGTCAGTTGCCGGCACAAGCGCTCGTGGCGGGCACGCATATAGAAGAAAAGGAGATTCATCACCGTCACTTCAAACACGGGATAAATCCACGGCAAGTCTGTCAACACCGACACGTATAGTACAAGGGCCCGTGTGTTGAAAGTGAGGATGTTGGCATAAGTCATCAGAGGCAGACTGCCCGCACGGAACTTGTCGCGCAACGGTTGTGGAATCCGGCCATTGGGATACTTCTCCGATACGACCTCAAAGAAGCGTTGGAAGCGGGGAGTCATCTGCTCTTGGGATTCGGTGTAATTGCCGTAAAAATAGAGAAAGAGCTTGTACCAGAGATTCCCCTTCCAAGGACGATTGTGGAAAAGGTGACGCTGCTGGCGCGAATTGTCCAACTCGCTCCCCTCTTTCCCCTTGAGGAAATAGAGATGGATGTTGCGATAATAGTCGGCCAAAGCACACTGCTTGCCATGACAGATAAAACCGGCAAAAGCACAGAGCAGCCATATCCAGACACCCCACACGGGAGTAAGCCGCAAACAAATGAAAAAATAGATGGAGAAGAACCAGACATCGCCGGCAAATCCGTCAAGAATACGTCCCCAAATGGTCTTCTGCCCGGTCATACGGGCCAACTGGCCATCGGCACTGTCATAATGGTTGGCCCACACAAGCAGGAAAACACCGGCGAGATTCATCCGCCAGTCTTGAAAATAGAAAAAATACCCGGCTGCTGCTCCCAACAGGATGGAAAGCACCGTCACCACATTGGGGTGCACATGAAGTTGCTTGAAGAACAGTGCCCAAGCATATCCGAACGGACGGTTGAACAGGATGTCAAAACGTTCTTCGGTGTCCTGAGACTTGTAGGTGGAGGCTATCCCTCCACGTTTTTTTTCTTGTGTCGTACTGTCTGTCATACTTTACTCTTTACTGTATCTGACACCCACATACGCTCCAACACATAGCGGGCTATGGCCACACCGGCCTCTTCCCGACAAGGCGCAAAGCTGGGCCAATCATTAAAATCAATCAACTTGATGCCGCCATCAGCCATCACCACCGCATCGCCTCCATAAATGGGCACATCCAGCACACGGGCAGCATCATCGGCACACCGTTTGAGGACGTTCACCTCGAACGGATAGCCTTTGGCCATGCCATTGATGGCCTCCAGACCAAACTTGCTATGCGAACCGGACGACGGATAAAACCAATGGAAAAAAGAGGTATCCTGCACACCATAGAACTTGACGAGGTCGCCTTGCAGATGTTCGTTGACTACCGCTGTGGCAATGCCACGCCGACGAAAGCCGTCCAAAATGTCGCCGACCTGCACCGCCGTAGCTGCATAACTGACATCCTCCTTCACCATGGCATGAGCATCGCCACGCTTTACCCAACAAGGAAAGGTCAGGCAACTGCAATCTGCCCCGGCAGTAGAAAGTATCCAACTGGCAGGATGGGGAATCCCGTGCTGCAACAGACGCTCGGTCATGGGACGACGCACACAGTTCTCTACCCCACGAGGAGAATTGACGACCTCGATACCGGCCTCTTCCCACTGATGAAGTTTGGACAACGTATGGGCATCGCGGGCCATACCCACTACAATGGTGGAGACATCGGGCATCGGCACCGACAGGAACTCCTGCTCGGAATATCTCTCAACCATGCAACCGGCAGCACCCAAACAGTCCATCACCTGATTGAAGATGGCAGCATCGTTGCCCACATGGTTGGGGGAATACCGTGCCCCCCGGCTGACTCCTATAACCTTCATTGTTTCTTCTCCCGTACTCAATACTCCACTTTCTACTCAAAACCCAGCACTCAAAACTCAGAACTCAAAAACTCCTCAGCCTTGGCAATGTCATCGGCATGGTCAACATCGATAATCTTGTGGAAAGGCCAAGCCTGCAGCTTCAAGCCATCGGCCACCAACTGGCGCTGGAAGTTGCGCATTCTTGACATTCCACTCGCCATACAACGGCGAAGCGTATCCAATGCCGGAGGGGTCAGGCAGTAGATGCCACCGGAGATAAAGTTGCACGTTTCGGTGGGTTCATCGTAGAATCCGGTGATGCGCATACCGGCATCGGCAGCGATATAGAGCGGTTTCTCATCGTCGATGTAATCGGTGACAGCCATCAAGCCATCGGCCTCTGAAGCCCGAAAGTCTGCAATGAAGCGGGCGAACTCATCTTCACGGAAAATGGTATCGACCGTTGTCAGACAGAATTTGTCCCCCTCCAACAAGGAACTCAGTTCATAGAAACTGTGCATCGAGCTGGGCGTAGTCTTCACAACCAACTTCACTGGCAACTCAGCCTGTAGGCGAGTCAGGAACTCACGGGTCTGTGGCACTTCGTTGTTGATGATAACCAACACCTCCTCGGCTCCTTGGCGGAGAAAAAGACGTATCAGACGCTCTATCATGGCCTCACCGTTCAGTTCCACCAAAGGCTTCGGCCTGGCCACTCCCTCTTGTGCCAACCGCGAACCTTCACCTGCAGATATGATAGCAAACTTCATTCTTCCCTATACCTTATTATATATATGGCAATCACATCAGTCCACCGTATCGAGCTTCAGCTTGTCGCTGTCATCCCGCTTCTCGTAATACTGCTTGCGCAAAGGCCCTGCAGCATGAAGTTCCTTATCCAGCATACGGTTGCGACAAACATCGATGGCTGTATAGATGGCCTGACGGAAAGAGAGTTCAGATGCCACACCCTTACCGGCGATGTCGTAGGCTGTACCATGAGCCGGCGAAGTGCGGACAATGGGCAAACCTGCTGTGAAATTGACACCGTCCTCCATGGCCAATGCCTTGAACGGAGCCAGTCCCTGATCGTGATACATGGCCAGGATGCCATCGAACTTGGCAAACTGTCCCGAACCGAAAAAGCCATCGGCAGGATAAGGGCCATAGCAGAACATACCCTTTTCCTTCAATTCGGATAAGGCCGGTATGATGATTTCCTGCTCCTCTTGTCCTATCAGCCCGTTGTCTCCCGCATGAGGATTCAGGGCCAACACTGCGATGCGAGGCTTGCGGATGCAGAAATCGTGCCGCAAGGAGTTTTCAAAGATATGCAATTTCTCCTGAATCAGTTCTTTGGTGATAGTGGAAGCAATGTCGCGCAACGGAATATGTCCTGTGACCAATGCCACCCGCAGTTCATTGCGCATCAGTATCATCAACGCTTTCTTCCCCTCTCCAACCCGCTCTTGGATGTATTCCGTGTGTCCGGGGAACCGGAAATTGTCGGACTGTATCGTCTGCTTGTTGATGGGGGCTGTCACCAACACATCCACCATTCCTTCACGATACTCCTCCAATGCTTTCTCCAAAGCATCAAGCGCAGCCTTGCCGCCTTCCGGATTGGGCTTGCCCAACTCCACTTTTATTTCATCATCCACACAGCTGACCACATTCAGACGACCGTCCTGCGCTTCTGTGGCCGAATTTATGATACTGAAATTGGTAGGCGAGTCGATGGCCTTGCGGTGATAGGCGGCCACCTTGGGCGAGCCATAGACTATCGGTGTACACAACTCAAGCATGACAGGGTCTTCGAAGGCTTTCAGAATCACCTCATACCCTACTCCATTCACATCTCCGTGAGTTATACCCACTCTTATTTTTTTATTTTCCATTCTCTGCTTTTTCCTTTTTAGGTTCTTCTTCTATTCCTTCTATCAGTACCTCTTCAAGCTGTACATTGGCTTTGATATCGCTGGGCAGTTCCAACGTATAGAGGGCTGCTTCCATCCGACGGATAATATCGCGTTTCTTCTTACCCGGAGAGTAAACAAACGCCTCGGCGACAACCACCCGACCGTTGGCTTCATCCACACGCACGTGTGCCACATACGGACCTCCCATCACAGCACCATGCATAGCCCACAGCCCCTTTACCTCCTGAGCATATTTGCCCCGGACGGCAATGTCCTTTGACACAATGTAAGAAGTATCCGTTGCCATGTACGACCCATCCACAGGACCGGGCAGATTGGCCTTCATGAAAGAGTCGCGTTTGTGAACGAAATACTCCTCCGTAAAGGTATTCTTATCAGTAAAAGGATAGCTGTAGATGACCAGGTTAAGGTCGTCACGCTCGCGGTTGGTCGTTGCCCACAAGAAGTCCTTCCCCTTCTTGTAGTTCGCCAAATCCTCCGGCACATGAATTTCGCAATCGAACAGTTCTTCCGCCAGTTGGTCCACCAACGGACTGAAGCTCTTCTCCAACAACTTGACCTGACGGTTCATCTCAATCCGGGTAAAGAAATCGACTATCGTCTGTTTGTTCTCTTGCACATATTCCGCAAAAGCCTCTTCACTGGGCGACTGGATTGTCATAATCACCTGAGGAGCCGCATTCACATCGCGCGTGAACTTGAACTTCGTCTGGCTGTAGATGTGCTGTATATCAGGCATTATGATGTTGCGGAAGATGGAAAAGGCACGATTGTATTGTCCGTCGTCAATTTGCGAAATACGGAACGAGCGCTCCGACTGGGGCAAACCGGGGACATCGGTGTCCAGCGCATCAAACAAGGCTCTGCCTGCCGGACGTTCCCAGGCTGCATCATCCATCACGACCAACATTTCATAGGGACGACCGCTCGAAGCCGGTGTCAATATGGTGTTTCCGCCTTGTTTACAGGCTGCCAACAACGCCATAGCCATCATCAGGCATGGATAAATAAGGTTTTTCTTCATATTCATATCTGGTTAAAATTAAATGGTTTCTTCTTTCTGCTTGCGGGCGGTAGATAACATGCCGCAGGCTGCAAAAATATCCTCCCCACGCGATGCCCGTATGGTAGTGAATATGCCGTGCGCGGTCAGATAGTCGCGGAAAGCGGTCATCTCCTCCAAGCCCGTGCCCTCCAAAGAAACACCAGGAATGGCATGGAAACGTATCAGATTGATGCGACACTCCAACCCCTTCAACAGGCGCACCAGTTCTTTAGCATGGGCAAGGGAATCGTTTTTGCCTTTAAAGACTATGTATTCAAAAGAGAGGCGGCGTTGGTGGGTAAAGTCGTAACGCTGCAAAAGTTCCACCATTTCGGTTATGGAATACCCCTTCTCAGCCGGCATCAGTTCTCGCCGCTGAACGGGAAAAGGATTGTGCAGACTGACAGCCAGATGACATTCGCTTTCGTCCAAGAACCGTTGCAATCCACGACGAACCCCTACGGTGGAGACCGTTATCCGCTTGGGACTCCACGCAAAGCCATAGTCAGCCGTCATGACATCCAGCGCTTTCAACACCTGCCCGATGTTGTCAAACGGCTCGCCCATACCCATCATCACAATGTTAGTCAGCTTGTCGCTCTCCGGAATGGAGACTATCTGATTCAGAATCTGTGCCGCTGTAAGGTTGGCAGAGAACCCTTGCTTGCCAGTCATGCAGAAGAGACAATTCATTTTGCATCCCACTTGCGAAGATACACACAACGTGGCCCGGCTACCATCTTCCGCCGGGATATAGACCGCCTCTACAGCTCCCGCTCCCCCAACCTGAAAGAGGTATTTCACTGTACCATCCACCGAACGCATGGCTTCGACCGGCTCCGACACGCCTATTTCGTAAGCAGCCTTCAATGCCTCGCGATGCTTTATGGAGAGATTGGTCATTCCATCGATGGAGCGCACCCGCTTCTGATAGAGCCACGACGCTATCTGTCCGGCTGCAAAACGGGGCATCCCCAACTGTCTCACCACTTCATGAAGTTCGTCCAGCGTCAGTCCTAACAATGTTTTCTTTTCTTCTGCCATAGGTATAGATCAATTACCGTCGGGCTTTTCTATTTCTGTAAAGGGGCTGTTGTCCCAATGGAAAGCATCCAAGGCATCAGGCGCAGCAGGATTGTATCCCGGATAATCTTCACGCAAGAACTTCACCAAAGGCACACCGGCGCACTTCATTCCCTCTATCACACATTTGGCAATCTGATAAGCTCCATAAGGGTTGAAGTGGGTATTGTCTGCAAAGTCTTTCGTCTGCCCGGGCCATGTACCTGCCGGATAGTGCACCAATGCCCGCTTGGAATTCTCCTCGCCCAAGGTTTCATAAAGCACAGTAGTCATCTGCTGCAAATCTATCAGAGGGACATTTTCTTTCTCGGCCAGGAACTTCACCGCCGCCGGAAACTCTCCGTGGGTATCCACCAGCTTGCCATTCTTGAAATTGCGGCGTTGGGTGGGAGTGACCAGTACAGGATGTGCCCCACGTGCACGGGCTTCGTCAATGTAAATCTTCAGGTTATAGATAAAATGCCCCCAAGCGCCACAACCGGGTTTCTTCTGTTTCTCATCGTTATGCCCGAATTCCATAAAGATGTAGTCACCGGGTTTCATCTGTGAAAGGGCTTTCTTCAATCGCCCGGCAGCAATGAATGTGTTGCTCGATTCACCAGACTCTGCATAGTTGGCAAAGCATACCTGTTCCGTAAAAAAACGCGGAATCATCTGCCCCCAACTGGCCCACGGTTCGTTGTCCTGATCCACTACGGTAGAGTTGCCACAAAGGAAAACGGTAGGCACATTCTCTACCCGCTTGATGACGATTTTGGAGCACACCGGTGCTTCTCCGTTAAATTCCAACGTCAACTTGTCATCCCAATTGAGTTTGGAACGTTCTCTGGGCTTGATGCGCACCCTCTCTTTCTCGTCAATGACAGGATTCCGCTTGTTCACAGTGAATGTATATTCTTTCAACTCTCCCCTTTTGGTCACCTGATTCTCGATAAAGAGGCGACGCGACTCGGCCCGCACCGTCGTGTTGCCGGCCTGCTTCTTGCTTCCGAGCGTCACCGTCACCTGATAGTTGCCATCGGGCACCTTTACTGAGAAGAAATAGGGAGCCTTGCTTCCCTTTACAGGGGCCGGTTGCAAGTCGTATCCATATCCCAAGCTGTCGCTATAGACAGTCTTTTCCGTCACTACCACTGTACCTTCCGGTGCTTTCCGGCTTCCGGTCAGGTCAAAGCTGAAATCCTGTGCCTGGCCACATACCGCAGCCAGCAACAAGGCCAATGTCGTTGTTTTCTTCATATTAAATCAATCTGCCAGTTAATTCTTTTTCTTTATTCATTCACACCATTCCATCGGGCAAATCCATCCGGATGATGCGCCGTCCGTGGTCCATATCAGTAATGAACACCTCCTGGGCCGGCACCAACAGTTCACTACCGTCCGGCCGTCTGACGACAAACAGGGTATTCACTGTCGATTCGTCCACCTCCTCAATCTCCCCCAAATCGCCACAGTGAGCATCTTCCACCCGGAAGCCTACGAAATAACTCCACGAGAGTTCGTCGCTTTCCTGTGCATACTTGACAGGAAACCACACCTCTGCTCCCGTGAAGCGACGGGCCCGTTCGGCCGTATCAATACCCTCAAACTTGACCAATGCCACGGAATCGTTCTTGAAACGGTATTCTTCCCAAAAGAACGGCACCAGAATACCGTCCAACATGAGCACCAGATAGTCACACTCCTCCGTGCGGTCAAAAATGTCGTCTGTAAAGTTAAAGGAAATCTCCCCCTTGACTCCATGGGGTTTGCCTAACGTCCCTATGCGATAAACCTCTTCTTTTCGTATCATTTTCTCGGTGTCTGTGTTTGTTCCCTTTTGTCAGTTCATTCGGGTAATGCGCGCCCCCAAAGCATTGAGGCGTTGCTCGATGTCCTGATATCCACGGTCTATCTGCTCCACATTGTGTATCCTGCTCACACCTTCGGCACTCAGTGCTGCTATCAGCAAGGCAATGCCGGCACGTATATCCGGCGAAGTCATCTTGCCTCCACGCAATGTAAACTGGTGGTCGTGCCCGATGACCACCGCACGGTGTGGGTCGCACAGAATAATCTGCGCCCCCATATCAATGAGTTTATCTACAAAGAAGAGTCGGCTTTCAAACATTTTCTGGTGAATCAGCACACTACCCTTTGCCTGCGTGGCCACCACCAGCAGCACGCTCAGCAAGTCGGGGGTCAATCCCGGCCACGGTGCATCGCTGAGAGTCATGATGGAGCCATCGATGAAAGATTCAATTTCATAGTGTTCCTGGGCAGGGATGTAGATGTCATCGTCCCTTTGCTCCAGACGGATACCCAGACGGCGGAAAGCCTCGGGTATGATGCCCAAATTCTCATAGGAGACATCCTTGATTGTCAGTTCACTGCCGGTCATGGCCGCCATTCCGATGAAACTGCCCACTTCAATCATGTCCGGCAACACTTTGTGAGCGCACCCGTGCAATGCCTCCACCCCCTCGATGGTCAACAGATTGCTGGCAATGCCACTGATGCGTGCCCCCATACGATTGAGCATCCGGCACAGTTGCTGCACGTAAGGCTCGCAGGCGGCATTGTAGATGGTTGTTGTCCCCTGTGCCATCACTGCGGCCATCACAATATTGGCCGTACCGGTCACCGAGGCTTCATCCAGCAACATGTAGGTACCCTCCAATCCTTTTTCTGCAGTAAGCTCGAACACTCCCCGATCGGCATTATAAGAGAATTCGGCTCCCAGCTTCTGTATGCCCAACAAATGTGTATCAATCCGTCGGCGGCCAATCTTATCGCCACCGGGTTTGGAAATCAGTGCCTTTCCCCACCGGGCTACCATCGGGCCGATGAGCATCACCGAACCGCGCAAACTGCTGCATTTCTGCATGAACTCATCGCTTTGTATGTAGCCCAAATCCACTTCGTCGGCCTGGAAAGTGTAGGTATCCGTCTCCTTGCGGCTGACCTTCACCCCCATCTCGCGCATGAGTTGTATCAGGTTGTTCACGTCCAGAATATCGGGTACGTTGCTCACCGTCACTTCGTCGGCTGTCAGCAGTGTGGCACACAATATTTCCAACACCTCGTTTTTGGCACCTTGCGGACGAATTTCCCCGCTCAGGCGGTGTCCGCCTTCTATTACAAATGAAGCCATATTACCTTTACTTATTTTTTCTCAGGTCTGCCAATATATTGTCTCAGGTCTGTTATTTTTTTCGGGCAGGTCTCCTGCGCTGTTGGGCAAACATGGCCCGATGACGGGCCGCCACCGATGGTTCTATATCCACTATCTCCAGATCTTCTTCCTCCAGACGTATCTTCCCATCAGTGTATTGCTCAAGGTCTGTAATAATCTTCTGCACTTCCACCGAATCCTTGTTCCAGTTGAGGAAGTTCTTGCGCATCTGTACGGCTATCAGGTGCACCAGTTGCCGGCGTTCTTCACCTTCGGGATAGTCCATTGCCTTCTTGATGAGTTGTTCCAAAAAAAGTCCGTAATGGCGATAGCGGATGCGTCCGTTGCTGTAAGGAATCCGGTCCGGCTGACTGTTCAGAGAGTCTTTCTTCACCACCTCAAAAGGATAGTCAATATCCAATTTGAAATCCGACATGATGGCCAGATGGTCCCACAACTTATGGTTGAAGTCGGGGATGTCGCGCAACAGCGGATACATATTACCCATAATCTTGATGATAGTGTTGGCACAACGTTGACGTTCCTCCCTGTCTTCGATAGTCAGTGCATGATCTACCATGTTCTGCACCCCACGCCCATATTCAGGCATGGGCAGTTTTCGTTGTTGAGTATTATATTGCATAAGTCAATTGTTTACGATTCATGATTCGGAGTCTTCACTTTTCCCGATTAACGGTTTCGACTTGGTTGCCACAAATTCCTTCAGATAGAAAGGTTCAAAATAGGCCACATCCTTGTAGTCGCCCGTAGCGATAGCCTTCTCAGCCAAAGGCATCATCATCTTGGCCAGCGGACGGACATTCTCAAGGAAATGAGCATTCGGATGAGTGATTTTCTCCCGGCATTTGGCCGCCCCATTGCCAAAGAAATAGACAGGGTGTTGCTCCAGGAACTCCAGATAAGATGATTCATCGACGATGTCTGCCGACGTTTGGCGTACCGTACGGAGCGCCCGGTCATACACTGCGGCATAGACCTCCATCCGGCGGGCATCAATCATCGGACAGAGCAAGGCGTCTTCCGGCAACTCTTCGCGCAAAAGCACCGGCACACACATCACTTCCAACGTAGGCAGCCCTACCAGGGGAATGTCACGCCCGTAGCAGATTCCCTTGGCCATGGACACCCCGATACGGAGTCCGGTATAAGAACCCGGCCCGCAACTCACGGCCACCGCATCCAACGGGATGGCATGGCTGTCGATAAACGAGAGAGCCTCATCAACGAACACGCCCAACTTGACGGCATGCTGCTGCCCCTGAGCGTCTTCCTGATAGAAGATGCGTCCCCCATCCTGACTGACCGCTACCGAACAGACCTCCGTTGAAGTCTCTATATGTAAGATACACGACATAGCTATTCTCTTATATTTGCGGCAAAGATAGTGCAATTTTCCGTTTAAACAGTTATAAAAAGTCTTTTTCATGTTAAAACATTCTGTAATTTGTGATAAAAAGTCACCCGCAATGCATCTTTTCATCAAATGTTGACTACATTTGTCCACACTAACAGAAAAACAAAGGATATGACGCACCGATTCTTTTTCACCCTCCTCTGCCTGATTTTCTCCCTTACCGGCACACTTCAGGCACAAACTTATCGAGAGATGTGGAAAGAGGCTTACGACCTCTGGCAGCAGAGAGACCTTCCGGCGTCTGCCGCCACACAGGCCCAAGCCATCTACGACAAAGCCTTGCAGAAGCAGGATACCGCACAGATGATACGGGCAGAGTTGTTCCGTATGCACCTGCAGCACCTGCCGTATGACGACCTTTTGCTTTTTTTTCTGACGGATTTGCCCAAGTTGGAACAGTGGGCTGCCGACCCATCCCTCTCCACCGGCTATGCTGCCGTGATGCACTCGGTGCTGGGAGGTATCTACCAACAGTCGCTGACACAGGGAGAATGGGCAAGCAATGTCATCTCCCCACGTCCGGAGGATGTGAGCGTCTGGACACGCCTGATGTATGCCGAGCGGGCTTATGAGCATTACATGGCCTCTGTCAGCCATCTGGAGGAACTGCAAAGCTACGATGCCCGGGAGGTGTGCGCCTTTGTTGACGAAGGCAACTGGAGCGACTACTACGGCTACAGCCTGATGCACCTCATCGGCAGACGGACCATCTTCGGACTGCTCGACTTGGGCAGCGAGCTGCAACGTTTCTATCCACAGACGGCATGGGAACAAATCCCTGCAGGGTATGCCGGATTTATCGGAAAAGACTCTCTACAGGCGGCTTCAGCCTACGACTGTACGCTCCACATCATGCAGACCTTTCAACGGATGCTGAAGCTTCTGGAACTGCCGCACCGGACTGACGCCTGGCTGTTGATGGAGCTGAGCCGACTGGACATTCTCCCGCACCGTGAGGGACTGTACACTGACAAACAACAGGCTTTGGAGGCACTGAAGGAAGAGTTTGCAGCCAACAACCTTTGTGCCGAGGTTCACTGGGCATTAGCCAACAATTGGTTGAAGCAGGACAACAAACTGCAAGCGGTGAAGGAACTGCAGACTGCCATTAAGCGCTACCCGAAGCATAAAGTCATCGACAAACTGAAAAACGAGTTGGACCGACTGTTGCTGCCTACATTGGACGTGCATGTCTATAACAGTTCGTTCTACCCCGGCGTACCAATCGCATTGAAGACCCGATACGGCAATCTCGACCGACTCTCCGTACGGTTACACCGCATGAATGCCTCTGCAGATTCAATAGAGCTGCACACCGATGACTACGACTGGCTGCTGAGACATGCCGACTTCCACTCCGAAAAGAGTTTTTCCCTACGCAAGGACACCACCTACCAGACACAGGACACAACCCTCCTGCTGACCCAGCCAAAAGAAAAAGGTGTCTGGCTGATAGAAGCCTCGGCCAACGGAAATAAATCAAGACAAACCATACTCTTTGACATCACCGGGTTGACAATAGCCAGACTACCTTTGCCGGACGACCGGACAGAGCTGGTGGTACTGGACAGCAAAAGCGGACACCCTGTACCCCATGCCACTCTGTTCGTAAAAGAAGCCTGGCACCGGGGCAAGAGTGTCGGCCAGCTTTTACGGATAGAGACTGATGAACGCGGACAGGCCACTACCCCCTCCCTCAAGAATGGGGATTACCTGCTCAGGGCTGTAGCCGAAGGAGACAGTTCGATGCGTTACCGCAGCTTCTGGAACAGCAACTATACAGAACCACGCATCGATGAAGAGATACACTCCATTCATCTGATTACCGACCGCAGCATCTACCGGCCGGGGCAGACCATCCACCTGAAAGGTATCGCCTACCGACGAGCTCCCTTGAACCTATTTTCAACAATGGCAGACCTCCCTTGTACCGTAGAGCTTTACGACCCCCAAAGGCGCATCATAAAGACACTGCAGATACGGACCAACAACTACGGTTCTTTTTCAACCGAACTGGTGTTGCCGGCATCGGGAATAAACGGCACTTACTATCTGGAGGCCCGATGTGAAAAGGCCAGAAGCAACGATTTCATACATGTACAGGAGTACAAACGTCCGACATTTGAAGTGCTGTTCGACTCCATTCCCGAAGCATTTTCCATTGGAGACACGGTGACACTCACCGGCACGGCACTCTCATACACCGGAGTGCCCGTAGCCTACGGCAAAGTGAGCTACACCACCACCAAGACCGGAAGCCACTGTCTGAGGGGATGGAGAGATTATGCCAACGACTGGCATAAGGAAAGTGGCGAGACGGCGACGGATGAGGACGGACGCTTCAGCATACGCGTGCCATTGGTGCACGGACAGGACCCCACTGCATGGAGCTGGTGGCGGGCAGCCTACAACGTGAGGGCCACCGTCACTTCACAAGCCGGCGAAAGCCACGAGGGCATCACCTCACTGGACTTGAGCAGCTGCCCGCTGACATTGGATGCCGGTTCGCTGTCCGTAGAACGGCAACGGGGAGATTCCATCCCCATTATTTTCGAGGTGAAGAACCTTGCAGATGTGCCCGTACAGACACAGGTCGATTGGCAAATCCATCAGGACTGGGGGAAAGAAACACTTGTCTGCCGGGGAAAGGCTGCAGCCAACACCCCATTGACGATGGAGGAATGGGACGCACTACCCTCGGGAAGCTACATTCTCAGAGCAACCACAGCATTACCCGGAAGCACCGACAGCGTGAGCTACGAGGGAGGCTTTACCCTCTACGACTACCATCAGGACAAAGTTCCCGCCGGAAACACAGAATGGCATCACTGGACAGCTGACGAGTTCGACACCGATGCACCGGCCCGGCTGCTATTCGGAACGACGAAGCATGACGTCTATGTCATGATGGACGTTTTTACGGAGCAACAACGCATTGACAGCCGCCGCTTCTTCCTCTCCGACACGGTACAGGCATTCACCTTCGACTACCTCCCACACTACGGCCTGGGTATTTCAGTCAGCCTTACTTTTGTAAAGGAGGGGGAGTGCCACAGCTATTCCGACATAATCCGTCGTAAGGAGCCTGACAAACAGCTACAACTGAGGTGGGCCACCTTCCGCGACAGGCTCACCCCCGGGAGCAGGGAAGAATGGGCACTCACAGTATGCCACCCCGATGGGAAACCGGCAGATGCCGAAGTGACGGCACGGATGTACGACGCATCCTTGGATGCCATACGAAGAGGGCAACCAATCAGTCTCCAACTGCCTGTCAACAGACTGGGCAACTACAATATAAGATGGGAATGGGACGAAATCAACTCACGCCACTACAACAGGCTGTACATCCCCTTTGAATACACTTCCAGAGAGGTATCACCGCTGTGGAGGTATGCCGACTTCGAGAAAATCTACACACAGATTGGGAACAGACACTCCCAAGGAGTACTCTATTTGGAATCGGTAAATGTAGCAACAGACGAGGCCACTACGACTATGAGAAGCCAAACTGCCCGCACTGTACGGGTAGGAGGGCTGAAGGCAAAAGCAACGGGTGCAACAACAGACACGGAAAGTATGGCCGACAACGGAACTGCCGGCACACCATCCGCACCCATCCGCACCGACTTCAGCGAAACGGCTATCTTCCAACCTCACCTCCGGACCGACTCCACAGGATTGGTGAAGATGGTCTTCACACTGCCCGAAAGTCTCACCCGTTGGAAATTCGAAGCTTTTGCCCACACACAGAAGATGGACCACGGGGCACTGGAAGACTATGCCACAGCCCAAAAACGGTTCATGATACAGCCCAACCTGCCGCGCTTCATCCGTACGGGCGATGAAGTGACTGTGCAGGCCATCGTGAGCAATCTGTCACAGCAACGCATCAAAGGAAATGCCCGTCTGGAACTGGCCGACCCGGCAACCGGACGCACTCTGCTGGCACGCAAGAGCAAATTCCGGGTGGAAGCCAATGCTACGGAGGTGGTCTCTTTCCATTTCCGGACGGAAGACATCCGCACCACCCTGCCCGTTTGCCGCATAGTGGCCGAAGCGGACGGATTCAGCGATGGCGAGCAACGCTATCTGCCCATCCTCACCGACAAGGAGTGGGTGACAGAGAGTCTTCCACTGACGCTGACAGATGCCGACACGCTGACCCAATCGCTCAGCCACCTCTTCAACAACCACAGCCGGACAGCCACCGGACACCGACTGACGGTGGAGTTCACCGGCAATCCGGCTTGGACCGCCCTGCAAGCACTGCCTGTCGTGGCCTCTCCTGCCGATGACAATGCCTATTCTTGGGCTATAGCATGGTATGCCCGCCGCATTGCCACACACATAGCCAACGCTTCACCGCGCATCAAAGCCATCTTCGACCAATGGCAGTCCGACAACAAGGACAGTGAAGCCCTTTGGAGCCAACTGGAAAAGAATCAGGAGCTGAAGAACCTGGTATTGGAAGAGACTCCTTGGATAGCCGAAGCTGCCGATGAGACAGAACAGCACCACCGCCTGGCCTTGCTATTCGACAGTCGGGCAGCAGAGAACTTCAACATCCTTTGTACCGACAAGTTACGCGACCTGCAGACAGCTTCGGGCGGATGGAGCTGGTGCAAAGGTATGCCCGCAAGCCGGGTAATGACCACTGCCATCATAGAATTGATGGAGCGCACCATCCTGCTCACCGGACAAGAGCCGAGTGGAGAAATAGCCGCCATGAAAAGACGGGCCGAACACTATCTCGACCAGTGCCTGCGCGAAGAATACCATCTGAAGCAAAAGGACAAGCGGAATGTCTGCCCCTCAGAGGCAGCCCTGCACTATCTCTATGCACGCACTGTGGGAGGACACCTCTTGGACAAACAGGATTCCATCGCCCGGTATATGATAGAGCAACTGCCCGCAACACCGGGCTCCTTCACCCACTATGGCAAGGCATGTGCTGCGGTCATCCTCCATGGGTATGGAAAACAGACCGAAGCAATGAATCTCCTCCAATCACTCCGGGAATACATGGTATATCATCCCCGGCAAGGACGCTATTTCAACCAAACAGCCCCTCACTACAGCTGGCGCAACCATGACATTGCCACTCAAGTGGCTGCCATCGAGGCCTTCGCACGCCTGATACCGGAGGATACAACCGTCGTAGAGGAGATGAAGCAATGGCTGCTCACCAGCAAACAGACCCGCCAATGGCGCACCCCCACCCACACGGCAGACGCCATCTATGCCCTGCTGATGCGCGGTGCCGACCTGCTGGCCGACAGACAACCGGTGACTCTGCTACTCGACAACCGGCCCGTCCGACAGGAGAATGCCCCCATAGCCGGCATGGATTATCTGAAGCGCACCTACACCGACGAAGACCTTGCCGACCATCTGCCCCACACCATCACCGTACAGAAAAGCGACGGACACTTGGCTTGGGGAGCGGTCTATGCCCAATACCTGGAGACAATGGAGCACCTCACAGCCTCTGCCCCGCGCCTGACCACAGACTCAACGGCACTCTACCTGCAGCCACTCAACGTCGAACGCCAGTTGTTGGTAGAACGTCTTCAAGGGGGTATGGCTGTATGGATGCCCGTCACAGCCGGAACCACGCTGCATAAGGGAGACCTTCTCATCTCCCGCCTCGTCATCAGGGCCGACCGCGACATGGAGTTCGTGCAGCTGAAAGAGAGCCGGGCCGCCTGTACCGAACCGGAAAGCACTGCCTCAGGCTACCGCTTCCATCAGGGATTGGGGTATTACCTTTCTGTAAAGGATGCCTCCACACACTATTTCTTCGACCACCTGCCCAAGGGCACACACACCATTGAGTGCCGACAGCGCATCGACCGGACCGGACGCTATCAGGCAGGCCCGGCCACTATCCAGTGTGCCTATGCACCGGAGTTCAATGCGCACACAGCGGGTTGCATTCTGCAAGTCGGAGAGTAGATTCTGCTTACATTCTGACGGTTCCGCCCATCAATTCCACGAGCATAAAACAGCGTATTCATACAGGAAATCCTCCCGTTCTTGCAAGTTTATGCAAGAACGGGTGGATTTTCTGCTGTTCTTTTTCGGGCAGATCGCACCATCTGCACGCTCGGATTGAGACGAAAAAACGGGAAAATCCCTCTTCCTCCAAAGAAGAATGGCTATTTGTCCGCCGACAAATAGCCATCGGAGTCATCTACGGACAGCCATCCGTCCGGAGTCCGATAGCCATTCTCCTCCGGTCGGATAGCTATCGGACTGCGGAACACCTGTATTTTCACTTCTCGCCTCCCGCCATTTCTCCCATTAGGGGCTAATGTCCGCACGTAGAATTTGCTGCCATTTCACGATCACAACAATACATTCATCAGATTATCAACACAATAGACCTCCCAGACACAGCAAGAATCGCGTATTTTCACCCGACAGCTCTCCCGGTCGGAAATACGCGATTCTCGCAAGGAGAATATGCATTCTGACATTTTGTAAGGAACAGCCGTTTTTTTCTGTCTTTCATTCTTAAGGGAGGTTCTACGAATTAGCTTGCGAAGATTTGCTTCGGTTTTTTTGAGGATTTCTCTCCATGTAAATCCCCGCAACCTGTCTGTCGGAATTTCGGAGACAGGTTGCGGGGATTGTCTTTTTACATGCCATTAAGCGAAGGGCAGTAACGTTTATTTGATGAAAATCTTCTTGCCGCCTTGGATGTAGATGCCTGTGGGCAGATTCTCTTTCTCTTCCGTCATCCTTGTGCCTTGCAGGTTGTAGATGGGAAGTTTGTTGTCTTCTGCATCAAGGGTGATGTCCGCAATGCCTGTAGCAGGGTCGAACTCCTCGATATTGAAGAACTTCTTCCATGCCTCGGCAAACTGGTACATGGCTTTTGACCCTTCGGGCACCTGGAGCTTGACAGTGAAGTATTGCTGGCTTCCCAATCCCAAATCATTGACTGTGGGAGGAATCTTGGCTCCGACAGAAAGGGTATTCAGGTTCGTACAGCCTGTGAGTAGATTGTCACCGATGCTTGTCACAGAACTGCCGATATAGAGCTTTTCCAATGCGGAGCAACCGCTTATTAAATTAGTTGGAATACTCGTTATAGAATTTCCAATATATAGTTCTTTCAGACCTGTACAATCCTCAAATGCACCCACTCCAATGCTCGTCACGGAATTAGGGATGGAGACACTCGTAAGGCCGGAGCAACCAGAGAATAAGTAAGATTCTATTTTGCTTACCTTAGGTCCGATAACAGCTGTTTTCAATGTACTTCCTTCCTTGAAAAGTTTGTGTACATAATTGTTAAGATAATAAAAATCTCGTCCTATATATACATATTCTAAAGGACAATCTATGAATTGTTTATCATTTAAAATTATAGACATACTACCATCTTCTATAATTAATTTATTTAATTGATTGCAACCGTAGAACGCTTTATTTCCAATGCTTGTCACAGAATTGGGGATGGTGACACTCGTAAGGCCTTTGCAACCAGAAAATACAGAAGAGCCAATCTTATAATCCATACCCTTATAGTCATTAGGTAGAGTCAAATCCGTATCATTCCCTATATATCCTGACAAATAACGGTATCCATCGGTATCTGTTCGGAAAAAGAAATCACCAACTTGTTCATCTGCATTTATAACCTTACTTGCGTAATAGCCAACATAGCCATGAGATTTTGAACCTGTTGAGAACTCCAGGTCTGAAAAGTTGATTACGGTTTTGAGATTACTGCAATTGTAGAACGCATAATCTCCAATGCTTGTCACGGAATTACCAATGGTAACGCTCGTAAGGCCGGAGCAACTATAGAACGCATCATATCCAATGCTCGTCACTGGACTGGGAATGGTGACACTTGTAAGGCCGGAGCAACTATAGAACGCATAATTTCCAATGCTTGTCACTGAATTGCCAATGGTAACGCTCGTAAGGCTGGAGCAACCATTGAACGCATAATTTCCAATGCTTGTCACTGAATTGCCAATGGTAACGCTCGTAAGGCTGGAGCAACCATTGAACGCATCATCTCCAATGCTTGTCACTGAATTGGGAATTTCCAAATCTTTAATTTCTTCTCCATTCAGATACAAATGTTTTGCATAATACAAAGGATTACTAGAGTAAATGTAATCAGGATAAGAATCTATTTTAAAGGTAATGTCACACCATGCTTTTAAATCTGTGATATGTACAGCTGTAAGGTTGGAGCAATCAGAGAACGCACCAACTCCAATGCTTGTCACGGAATTGGGGATGGTGACACTCGCAATCCCTGTACAACCGGAAAACGCATAATTTCCAATGTTTATCACGGAATTGGGAATTATCAAATCTTTAACTTCTTCTCCATTCAGATATAAATGTTTGGCATGATACAACGGATTACTATGAGGAATGTAATCGGAATTATAGTAAGGATTTATTTTAAAAACAATGTCACACCATGCCTTTAAATCTGTGATATGCACAGCTGTAAGGCCAAAACAACCATAGAACGCATCATATCCAATGCTCGTCACTGAACTGGGAATGGTAATACCCGTAATCCCTGTACAACCGGAGAATGCCTTATATCCAATGCTCGTCAAAGAGTCTCCAATAATAATACCTGCAAGATTAGAGCATTCATAGAACGCATAATTTCCAATGCTCGTCACCGAATTGGGGATGGTGATGCTTGTAAGGCCGGAGAAACCATAGAACGCATCATCTCCAATGCTTGTCACTGAATTGGGAATCACCAAATCTTTAATTTCTTCTCCATTCAGGTATAGATGATGAGCATAATAGAGTGGATTAGAGGAAGAACTTTGAAAACTAATATCACTACACCATGCTTTTAAATCTGTGATATGTACAGCTGTAAGGTTAGAGCATCCTTCGAAAGCATATTCTCCAATGCTCCCCACTGAATTTGGGATGGTAATGCTCGTAAGTTGATCGCAACCGTAGAACGCCATATCTGCAATGCCTGCAACCTCATACCAATTATCACCATCATAAGCTTTTGATGGTATAACCACTTTACCTGTATAATGGCCATAATCCGGTCTAGAAACAAACACACACGTTCTACTCCAATTATATTCATAATAAATGCCTTCATAGTAAAAATCGTAAGCACTCACCGGAACGCTGCACAACAGCACCGCTATTGTAGCCAGCCAAAATCTGATTTTTTTCATAATAATTGATTTTTAAAGGAGACAAAAAAGGCGCAAACTATCCGTTACTCGCCTTCATCATAGGTTACCGCCAAGTGACCTTATCACCAACAAGCACGAACAGCCCACACCCTTTGCGGTGTGAACTTCCATCTGCTTGTTCTCGGTGATGAATGTTTGGCGGTATTCATGATGAAGAGAACAAGAGCCAAAAGCTCAAAATCCATATCTCAAGTACCGGACAGAGACGCTTCTCCTGCCCCGAGTTAATACTATTTTTTATTATTTAGCCACAAATGTAGTCATCTTTTAGCATACGTCAGTAAGGAAAGTGGAAAAACTCGCGTTAAATTTTGCAAACGAACAAACGGGCGGGAACTGAAAAACCGGAATCATGTATAAATAATCAAGAAAAATCCACGTCATCCACGCCTCATCTAAAAAGTTAATTATGACACACCCTCTTTCTGTTTTAGTCCATGATGATGCTTTTCTCCTTATTGAAACGGTAGGTTTGTGTGTAAAATACGTTAAATGCAGCGTTTAATCCGAATAAAATTCTTTCAACCCATCATAAAATAAAGGAATAACCGTATCTTTGCATACGGAAATAAATGTTGGACTGATATGACAAAGAATACAATGAGCACCAAACTTCCCAGAAAGCTAACGGAGAAGATGCAAATCGTAGGTGAGCAGATAAAGCTTGCCCGACTTCGTAGGAACCTGAGTATGGCACAGGTGGCAGAACGTGCCACATGCTCCGAACTCACCTTGTCTCGTGTAGAGAAGGGTTTGCCTACGGTCAGCATCGGCATCTATCTGCGTGTACTCTATGCACTCCAGCTTGATGATGATATTCTACTGATAGCAAAGGAAGATCCTATCGGCAGAGGATTGCAGGATTTGCAGTTGAAAAGAAGGGAAAGAGCGACTAAAAAGGTGTAAGGTATGAAACGATTGTTTGTCTTTGCCGATTTCGATTGGCTTGAAAATATAGAACTGGTTGGTGAATGGAAGTAAAAGTCTTAATTACTGTATATTACGTTATTTGCTCATTACTTACAGCAAAAGCACAGGAGCAATATCAATCAGGCTCTTTGATACAAGTTAACTTAGAATACAATGCTACAGACAAGCATATCCATCTAACTATTGTCAACAAAGAAAAAGTTACTGTATATATAAATTCTTCTCATTCGAATGGTTCTAATGTATTCATTGATTTTCTAACACTCAATGAAGCTAACAACATATGTCCTGCCAATGAAGTAGGGTTGGGTACTCCTTATCAACAACGAGTATTAGAATTGCCTCCTAAAGAGAAATATGAGTACACGTATAAATTAGACGATTATTCATCGTATAAGATAAAATCCTCCCTTAACCGAATCCGTTTTATGTATAATATCAAATATTACACAATCAACGGAGGTAATTACGAATTGAAATCATTTAAAGGAAACAAGCTTTTTTATCTTTAAATGATTCTAATGCCAAATGAGCATTCGAATGTGACATGCGATATGTACCAGCTTCAAAAAGCAAAAACCGCCGCAACCACTCCCCATTGCGGCAGTTTTCGTAAGCCCCACCTTATTATATAAAGCCTTCCAAAAATTTTTCATTTTTTGAAAAAATAATTGGGCCAAACTATTGACATCGCCTTTTTGATGTTGTATCTCTGCAACCGCTGAGGCAAAGGAAACCGGCCACGGCACTGTAAAGACACAATGCGCATTTGTCAGACAAACAAAAGAAGTATTAACCTAAGAATGAATATGCCACCGGCACGGCAACCGAAGGCAATGAAGGCGATTCTGGGACAGATAGCGGTGACAACGATTCAACAAGTGGAAACGGTTCGTCAAGCGGTGACGACAGCAATCCGCTCTAATCATTGAGGAAGACTTATTGTATGGGAAAAGGAGGTCATGCGGCCTCCTTTTCTGTTTTAGTCCAAAGTGTACGAGAGTCACTTCACCCAAACTTTGCAACCATCTATAATGTAGATGCCGGACGGGAGGGAACGGACTGCTTCACCAACCGCGACCTGACGCTTTACGGGTAATCCACGGGTATCAAATATGTCCACAAGTGTATCGGCTGACACAGATTTCATGCCATCAGGCACTTCATTGCCGGCCACGAACCTGATGCCATGAAGCACCATGTCAGCCCCAGCCGACTCATTATCTGCCGCCACACCCGTATAGGTGATACCATAGCTCTTGCCGGCATCAAGCGAAAGAGTGACAGCTGTCGAGACATAGCCGGAGGAAACTCCTTTGGCCTGCACCACTTCTCCTTCTGTGGATGTGGCTGTGACGATGAGAGTACGGTCGGAACTTCCCGCTGTACAAGCATAAGCGGTCAACTCAGATACACCTGACACATAGGTTTCCAGCATCTTGGCACTGTTTCTATGCTTCAGCATAATGCCACCTCCACTGTATTTCTCCACAGACTCTCCTGTTGTGGGGTCGATAGTACCCCCTTTGGAAGATGATGTCTCACCACCACGTACCCAGTTTTCGGCAACAAGGGCCGACAAGTTTTCCACCGTAGTGAGCAGAATCCAGTCTTCTGTAAAGACCTTGTACACCACATCCTCAGGGAGTTCCGGTGTCTCCGGTTCTGAGGGTTCCTCCGGTTCAGAGGGAGTAGTTGGTTCTTCCGGCTCTGCCGGTGTATCTTCCACATTTCCGTACTCCAGTTCCCACTCGAGACTTGCCATGATGAAGGGGCCAATACTTTTTCCTTCGTTGCTGACAACTGTGACATCACTACCACAAAGATAGTAACTGGCACTACCATCACGTTGAGGAGATTTGGCAGGTCCCAGACCTGCAGATTTACAACTGTAGTTCAAGTTCAGACTCTTATCATCGTTTTCCGTAACGAACGTAGCCAACACTCCCTTATATGCTTTCTCTGCTACGGGCCGATAACTCTCGTCTATCAACCCCAGACGCAATGCCTTCAAGTAGGAATAGGTGAACATACACGATGCGGAAGCTTCAAGATAGTTGCTCTTTCCACATTCTCCGACGAAGGTATGGTCATATTGCAACAACTGATACCATACCCCGCTGGCCTCATCCTGCCACTCTTTCAAACCTGCTGCAACTTGAGAAAGGATAGTCTTCATGGCACCATAGTCTGCATGCGTCTCAGGCATCACCTCCAACACATCTACCAGAGCTGCAAAATACCATCCCATACCGCGCCCCCAGAATTCACTGGAACATCCGATATAATCACCTTCACGGTTAGCCCAGAAGGAGTTGGCATTCGTTGGGTCAGCACTCCATCCATGATAATTCAATTTCTTTTCGGGATTATAGGTGTGGCGATGAATGGTGATGAACTGATTAGCAATATCGCTCCATCCCTCAACATCATCCGGTGCAAAATTGGCCAAATACTCAGCATAGAAAGCGGCACCCATATAAAGACCATCCAACCACATCTGGTTGGGATAGATATCCTTATGATAGAATCCCCCTTTACCCTCTTCCGACTGGATACGCGAATATTCATTACGCAAATAGTTGTACAGATAATCTACAGCCACTTTGTATTTCGCAGCATTGGCACGTCCTTCATCGGAATCTTTTTCCAACTCTCTGCGATAAAGTTCAAAGAACACCTTACCCGATGCTATGTTGTCGATATTGCCTTTCTTGAAATTTTTGAATGTTCCATCCTCATTCAATGCAGCATCGGCATAATACTTACACCAGTCATAGGCTGTCAGGCTCCATTCATCATCCGGATATTGGGTCGTACATTTCAGAAGCGATTTGGTGACCAATCCGCTCACATAATCCCACGCCTTGTCTGCCGACCATGCCTTTCCATGAGATTCAGTCATACGACGGGAATAGTAAGTGGCAGGAGCAGTCAAAGGGAGAGTAAGGAAATCGTCAATCAAATCATCAATAGTAGCCCCCGCACCATGTTCACCTTGCAAAACTACAGGTACACTGTCCACTGGGATAAAAGGATATTCATAGGGAACCTCCAAAGAGATGTCTGTATTTGCATCATCGTCATACGAGCCGAAACCATAGTTCTTGCGCGTCATATAATAGAGATCGCTATAACTTCCCGGTCTGAAGGGATTCCTCACGCCACTGACCGCATAGTTCCCCTCCACCAATGCATGAGAATTGGCATTGATGGCAATGGCCACACTATTATCAGGACAGTTATAGTAGTTGTTGACCAAATGGATATACACCCAATCTGCCTGAGGCAAGCGGTTCTTGCACCCTGCTCCCCAGATGTTGTAGGCATAGGTGATGTATTGCAGATACCCCCTGCTCCACCCCACCCCATTGGAATAGGGATGCGAATAGCTGCGGTCGGTATAGCGGAAAATGTTCCAAGAATAGGTCACAAACTGATCACTGCCTGCACGCTTGCCACTGTCGAGATTTCCGTCCATACCATCAATGAACTCACAATGGTCAATCCACACATGGGTGGCACCGTTGTTGCTGATGATGTCAGCTCCACCGACATCCACACTTCCGGGTCCCACGAATACCAAGTTGCGGAATATCATATTCTCATTGTCCGTGCTTATCTGGAAGAATCCGGAGTTACGATATGCCTCCGAATCGTCCCCCGTATAGTCGATGATGGTCTGACGGGTCATCCATTCCCGTTCCTCATCCACCTTTTGACCATTACTCAATGTCCCACCCGTGCCGGAACTGCTGGAGTATTGCCCCAAATCGGCATCCACCAACACCTGTTTCAGCTCCGGTGTGATGTACCACTGTGTAGAGAGCCGCGCTCCATTGCGTCCTACAATGGTCTTGTTCTTCAAGCCAGAAAGCGACATGCTTTTAGAGACTATAAAGTCGCCTTTGGAACCATCCAGGATAATGATGTCATTATTGGTAATAGCATTCAAAATAGCACTACGGTCATCCCCTCCACTGCTATAGAGGACTATCGTCTTGGGGTCTTTCATGCGATGTCCCCCGTCCAATGTATAGGAAGTTCCGCTTGCATCACTACACGTCCCCCACCCGAAGGGACGGAGAATGAAATAGTCCGTAGCATCAGCCGCTACCGTTTGTACCCTGCCTGCCAGAGCCATAAGAGCCATGAGTATTCCCCACGTAAGGTTGTTTCTTTTCATAATCGTTTGTACTTAGAGTTTTTCAATGCCGGTCTGTTTTTCACGGAATAGCGGATACAAAGGTAGAGAAAAATCAGATACTCAACCTACTATTGTTCCTTTTTTTTGCAGATTAAAGGGGAAAATGCTACCTTTGCACGAAATAATAAAAGATGTAGAATGAAACACACAGCCCTCATATCCCTGTTTTTGATTTGGACAGCCTGCGTTGTGGCACAACCCATAGCCACTTACGACCGTACAGAACAAGATTTCGGTACAATCTTGTGGAAACAACCGGTAAGTGCCAAATTCAACGTTACCAACCGGGGGAACCAACCGTTGGTAATCACATACGTCAGCACAGACTGCGGATGCACCGAAGCTGACTGGACCCAAACGCCTATTGCCCCAGGAGCAAGCGGTGAAGTAACTGCCACATTCGATGCCAATATGCTGGGGCGATTTCACAAATCGATAGGTATCTACAGCAATGCGGAAGAGACTCCCTGTTACCTGACACTGACCGGTACAGTGGCCACCCAACTGGAAAACTACGACCAGACCCACCCCTATACCATAGGCAACCTGAGGCTTGACAGAACCGACATCAACCTGGGCGACGGACACAAGGGGGAACTGTTGACAACAGAAGTGAACATTGTGAACATCGGGGAAAATGAGTACCAACCGGCATTGATACACCAACACGGACACATCCACATGGAATCCATTCCTGCCAAATTTGGACGCAAGCAGACCGGAAAACTCCGTTTCACTGTTGATACCCAGAAACTGACGCAGTTGGGACTGACACGGACAGACATCCACTTGGCGCGCTATGTGGGCGACAAGGTGTCGGAAGAGAACCGGCTGACGACGTATGCCACCCTGTTGCCGGACTTCTCCAAACTGACGGCTGCCCAACGGCTATTGGCACCGGACATCCAACTGTCGGACACGGTAGCAGACTTCGGAAAGTTTGGAGAAAAGAAAAAGCTGACGCGCACGGTGACATTGACCAATACCGGCAAATCTACTTTGAAGATTCTGGCCATACAGGTAAATGACCTGACACTGAACGTACAACTGAAAAAAAATGAGTTGAAGCCAGGAGAAAGCACCCGACTGAAAATCAACGTGGTGAAAAATTACATGAAACAACGCCAAATGGTAGAAGCTGAAGTGCTGCTGGTAACCAACGCACCCAGACACCCCAAAGTGACCATCGCTACCAAGGTGAAAAAATGACCTCCCAAAACAAACAAAATCAAACTATGGAACATCCCGAAAACAGCGAAATCTATAAAGGACTCACCGTCAACAAAGGCATCGAACAGCCTTCTACCATCAATCCGTACCGCCGGTTCCACCGCTCGAACAAACGCCCCCAATTGAGCGTAGGCGAATATGTAGAAGGCATCGTGAAGGGAAACATCACCCTGCTCAGCCAGGCTGTGACATTGGTGGAGAGCACACTGCCCGAACATCAGGCCATAGCGCAAGAGGTGATAGAGAAATGTCTGCCACACGCAGGCAATTCCATGCGTATAGGCATCAGTGGTGTACCGGGAGCAGGCAAAAGCACCTCCATCGATGCCTTCGGACTACATGTTCTCGAACAGGGAGGCAAACTGGCTGTATTGGCCATCGACCCGAGCAGCGAACGTAGCAAAGGAAGCATTTTAGGAGACAAGACACGAATGGAGAAACTCAGTGTACACCCCAAGTCATTCATCCGGCCCAGTCCATCGGCCGGTTCATTGGGAGGTGTGGCACGCAAGACACGCGAAACAATCATCCTCTGCGAAGCGGCTGGTTTCGACAAGATTTTCGTAGAAACAGTAGGTGTAGGACAGAGCGAGACTGCCGTACACTCGATGGTGGACTTCTTCCTGCTTATCCAACTGGCCGGCACAGGCGACGAACTGCAGGGCATCAAACGGGGCATCATGGAAATGGCCGACGGCATTGTCATCAACAAAGCCGACGGTAACAACATAGAGAAGGCAAAGCTGGCAGCCACACACTTCCGCAATGCATTACACCTTTTCCCCGCTCCTGAAAGCGGATGGACACCCCGGGTGCTCACTTATTCCGGATTCTACGGACTGGGAATCAAGGAAATCTGGGACATGATAGATGAATACATCGCTTTTGTCAAGGGAAACGGCTACTTCCAATACCGACGCAACGAACAAGCCAAATATTGGATGTATGAATCCATCAACGAACAGTTGCGCAACAGTTTCTACCAGAACAACCGGATAGCGGCCATGCTGAAAATAAAAGAGCAAGAGGTTCTGGAAGGCAACCTCACCTCTTTTACTGCTGCCAACCAACTGCTCGACACCTATGCCACGCTTACACACAAGCAATAGAAACAGGCTGGAAGCATAGCAAAAGTGCCTATTTTCATCCACTTTGCAATTATTAACTAAAAAGATTAGTTGATAAACTAAAACTTTTCGTTCCTTTGCGCAAACTAAAAGATTTAGTTATGAAACCACTGACTGCAAAGGAAGAAGAAATCATGGGATTCTTTTGGGAGAAAGGTCCCATGTTCGTCAAAGAGCTGCAAGAGCTCTACGATGAGCCCCGCCCCCACTTCAACACCCTGTCCACCTACGTACGTATGCTGGAAGAGAAGGGGTATATCAGCCACAAGGCATTCGGAAGCTCTTACCAATACTACCCCACCGTAAGCCGGGGAGAGTATCACAAGAGCACCTTGCGCGAAGTCATCAACAAGTATTTCAACTGTTCCTATCTGGGACTCGTATCTTCATTGGTAAAGGAAGAGGAGATTTCTGTGGAAGAGCTGAAAGAACTTATCCGGACGGTAGAAAAGGGAGAAAGCGTGAAGAACGAAAAATAACAGCTATGGACTACCTCATCAAATCAGTTTTTTGTCTGGCTCTGTTCTACCCATTCTACATGGTGCTACTCAGCCGCGAAACGTTTCATCGGTTTAACCGTCTGACACTGATAGGCATCCTGTTGGCATCGGCTATCATCCCACTTTGTAGGATGACCACCAAAGAGCCCGTCATGCTCAGCCAAATCTACCAACGGTGGGAGCATTGGCTGACAGGAAAAGAGTCGGCAGAAGCAACAATCAGTGTTGACTTCGGCACGACAGAAATGGAAATTGTTTCTGATACAACCACCGATGGAGCGGTCATTGAAGACTATATCCACCCTATCCACTGGACTGAGGTATTTTTCTTGTTCTACGTGGGAGGAATTCTTTTCAGATTGGGCAGAAATTGTTTCTCCATCTATCGGTTGACGTGCCTGCTACGTAGCGGGCGGACAGAGAGGATGGATAACGGTGTCCGTCTCGTACTGCACCTGCAGCCGGACATCGCTCCTTTCAGCTGGATGCATTACATCGTCATCTCCGAACAGGACTACCGGGAAAGTGGAAAGCAGATACTTGCTCACGAACAGGCTCACATAAGCAACGGCCATTCATGGGATCTGCTGTGGGTAGAGCTGTGCATACTCGTACAATGGTTCAATCCCATCGTATGGCTCATCCGCAGGGAACTACAGAACATCCATGAATACGAAGCCGACGAAGCTGTCATCAAACAAGGCATCGATGCAAAACAATATCAATTACTAATCATTAAAAAGGCTGTTGGCGCAAGGCTCTACTCTCTTGCCAACAACCTGAATCACAGTTCACTTAAAAAACGTTTAACTATGATGATGAAAGAAAAGTCACATCCATGGGCACGGTTGAAGTACCTCTATGTACTCCCGTTGGCTGCAATCTCTGTGGTTGCATTTGCCCACCCTGAAGCCGTGAACAACAGTAACGGCACTTCAGAAGCCAAAGTTACAGTTATTTCTGCAAACGGACAAACTTCCGATGCAAAAATGTCAGAAAACGAAGGGAATGTTCCCCATATCGTATCAGGAGACGCCCTACCTACTTCCACCGTGCAGAACGAAAACGATGAAGTCTTCATGGTGGTAGAGCAGATGCCCGAATACCCTGGCGGCATGGGAGAACTGATGAAATTCCTGCAAAAGAACATCAAATACCCTGCACAGGCACACAAAGATAGCATACAAGGGCGCGTCATCGTGCAATTCGTGATAGACAAAACGGGAAAGGTCACCGACCCCGTCATCAAGAAAAGTGTATCACCCGAATTGGATGCCGAAGCCATCCGAGTGGTTAATGCCATGCCCCTATGGACACCCGGCAGACAAAGAGGAAAGGCTGTGAGTGTGAAGTTTACCTTGCCGATACAGTTCCGCCTGCAAGGCAAAGAAGCACTCCAAAAGCAAGTTGCCAACGAGACACTGCCAACTCCCAATGTGCAAGTGACCAGCAAGGGAGAATACTTGTATGGACACAATGGCACAATGCAAAAAGGTTCGTTGGAGGAAGTGGCCAACTATGTCAACGATGTGCGGAAAGAAGTCAATTCGGCAGGTAAGGGAGCACACTTCAAGGTGCAGTTGGTGGCCGATAAAGATGCTCCCCAAGAGAGTGTGGACAAACTGAAAGAGGCACTTCGCAAGATTCATGTCTTGCAGATAAACTACCACAAGGTAAGCGATGAGGTCTTCATGGTAGTCGAGAAGATGCCCGAATTTCCCGGAGGTCCGGCCGAAATGATGAAATACCTCCAACAGAACATCAGTTATCCCAAAGAGGCACATTCATGCGGTATTTCAGGAAGAGTCATCGTGCAGTTTATCGTTGACAAGTCAGGCGAATTACGCGATTTTGAGATAAAGAGAAGCATTTCTCCCGAACTGGATGCCGAAGCGCTGCGTGTTGTCAGACAAATGCCGAAGTGGACACCCGGCACCCAACGGGGCAAAGCCGTGAATGTGCGATATACCCTACCCGTTTCATTCAAGTTGCAATAGTTCCATAAAACAGAAATGAGGGCATGTCTGCGGACACACCCTCATTTCCGTTCTTATAAACTTCTCTTATTCTGCTTCCGTCTGTTCTTCTGTTTCAGCCTCCTGTCCGGCAAAGTCAGTAAGACTGTTGTTTACGAGGATATTATACCACGAAATAAGTTTCTTGATGTCGTTGGTATAGACACGGTCGCGGTCGTAGTTTGGCAACACTTCTGCCATATAGCCATGCAACTGGTCAGCAGTGGCCTTCTTCGGGTCGAGCGAAGCCAAAGCCCCCTGTTCCTTCTCCTTCACATTGTTGAACACTTGACGCAAGGGCACCTCTTCATCGTCCGTGTACATAGCTATATCTCCCAAAGCTATCACCTTGTCGCTACCATAGACAGGCTGACGCTTTTTGGCAGCATCAAGCGACTCGACGATGAGCGCGTTCTTTCCACGTGAAATCAGTTTATATAATCCGGGTTTGCCGGAAATGGATAAAATAGTTCTTAACATAATATCGTTTTCTATTAGTGTATAAGTTTGTTATTATTAAATCGGACGCAAAAGTAACACTCACTCGCGAATTTCACAAAATAAAAGCCCTAAAATATCCAAAATTTGCGGAAGGACAGGCATTCTGCCGTCATTGTACAGTGTAAAATCTGCCTTTTCCCGCTTTTCTTCATCCGGAAGTTGGTTCCGCATACGTCTGCGCACAGCCTCTGCCGACACCCCATCGCGCTCCATCGCACGCTGCAGGCGCACGCATTCAGGGGCATAGACCATCAGCACCCGATCGGCCAAGCAATCGAATCCGGACTCATAGAGAATGGCCGACTCCATGGCGACCCAAGGCCCCTGCTGGCGGGACTTCCAGTGCAGGAAGTCTTCAGCCACACGAGGATGTATGATAGCATTGACCCGCCTTGCATGGTCAACATCTGCAAACAGATAGCCGGCCAATACAGCCCTGTCGAGCCGTCCTTCGGAATCATAGACCGCATTCCCTACAAGTTCCGTGAGCTGTTGCCGGATGACGGGATGACTCTCATTGAGAAGACGAGCCTCGCGGTCGCAATCATAAACAGGAATCCCCATCGAACGCAAACAACGGGATACTACGGACTTGCCACTGCCAATTCCACCGGTAAGAGCAAGCACACGGACATCTGTGAGAGGCTCCCGATTCATTGTATCACTTGTTCTATCAGAAATTCCACACTGTTAGGGACTATGCGGACATGATTGACTCCCGAAGGGACTTCGGTCGCCCGCAATCGGCAACGTCCGTTGGCGGTCTGCTGCAGAAGTTCGTCGTAAGACAATTCAATGCGGAAATCATCAGCCGTGATGTCTTTGAACAGATGCCCTCCCACCTGAAATGTCACATTCACTTTGGACGGGAAAGTCTTCAACTGCTTGTCGGCAGGAAAGCCGATGCCGGTGACGGGTACGGAGACAGTCTTCTCCGTCAGGATGTCAGCATACAGACTGACTTCCACCATATCGGGAATAAAACGGGCACCTTTAACTGGCTGTATCCCCAGTTTCCGATGTACCGTATCAGACACTCCGGTCAGATGCAAAGGCAGAGTGTAAGCCGCATTCAGCGTATCCAGAATCGCTTTAGGCGCATAGAGCATGACGGAATCAGGCTCCAGTTGTCGGCCTGCCAGGTAATATTGTCGGCCGGTCGTCACCACACCGGCCAACTTGACGGGAAGTTTCTTTCCCTCGCCTTGCGTATAGATAAGCTCCAATGTGTCGGGAGCTATATCCAACAAAGTGGTGGACACTGCCAACTGGCCGGCCACCTGTTTCTGCAGTTCGTCAGAGAGAATACGCACATGGTCGCCCCGCTTGCTGTAGTCGTTGAAGTCGATGCTGACAGGCACGAACCCCTGTCCGAACATATAGTTGACCAACACCGTGCCCTTGTCCTTCACCGTAAGTTCTATCTGCTTTGGAAAATCCTCGGTCAGCACCACATTGTCCGGCAGGTTCTTCAGCCGCAGAGGGATGGTCACCTCTGTTTCATAACTGTCGTTCAGGGTCTGCAATATCCAGAAGGTGGATGCCACAAAGACAAAGAATAAAAAGAGCAGGAACTCCCTGCACTGGGGAGTGCGAAGAAAGTTCCTGACATTTGTCCAACAGCATCCCAAACGGTGCTGTATCTCCTCTTTAGAGAATCTCATCCGGCTCAAACTGCTGTGTGGGATTAATTGGTTGCACTCTGTGCAGCATTGGCATAGATGGAGTTGCGGTCAATCTTGATTTTCACTCCGGACGCGATTTCCAACACAACCACGTTGGTAGCCTCATCAATGCTCTTTACCTGTCCATAGATACCGCCGGCAGTCATCACTTCCTGTCCTACAGAGAGATTCTTGCGGAAATTCATAATCTCCTTCTGCTTCTTTTGTTGCGGACGGATCATGAAGAACCACATAATGGCAAAAATAGCCACCATCATGATAATCATCGAGAAGTCGCCTCCTCCTTGTAACATTACAGTCAAAACATTCATAGTCTGTTCTTATTTATTGGTTCAGTTTGAAATATATCCTCTTTTCACTTACAACAACCCTGAGGGGTCAATTTTTCATCAGTTTACCCTCCTTTTTCAATTGATTAACTACCGTATCCAACAATCCATTGATAAAGCCCGGACTCTTGGGCGTGCTATAGAGTTTGGCAATCTCCAGGAATTCGTTGATGGTGACACTGACAGGGATATTGGGGAAAGATGTGATTTCGGCCAAAGCCACCTGCATGATGAGCACATCCATGAAGGTAACGCGCTTCAAGTCCCAATTACGGGTGTTTTCACTCATCAGATGACGGTAATAGTCGGCATTCAGTATGGTGCGGCGGAAAAGCCGGCGCGCATAGTCCCTGTCCTCTTCATCCTTGAACTCGGGCAGCAATTCCTGTCTGGAACCATTGCTCTCGTCAAACCGCTTGATGGTCTTCAGCACAAAAGTGTCCACTATTTCCTTGTCGTCATTCCAGTAGAGGCTCTGCTCCTCCAGCAAGGCATCAAGCGCATCGTTGTTGAACACCATTGTCTTGTAGATTTTGCGCCACAACTCACGGTCTTCAGCATAGCTGCTCGTTTCTGCCGCCATATACTCCTTATATACATCACTCTCCACAATGCGGTTGTATAGTGCTTTCACAAAATCCTCATCGTTGTCCCACGTCTTTTTCTGGTTCTTGACAAATTCCTCCAACTGCCTGTTCACTTCCAGTTGGGCGGCAAACCTATTCTCGACAAACTTCATATTCGGAGCCAGTTCCTCCTTTGTAGGACGCAGCTTGGCCTTACCCATGTCGATACGCTTGGCAGCATAACGGGTGACGGCAACAATCAGCAACAGGAGATAGTTATAAAGGTCGTAGGCTTTGGACAGACTGAAAAACAACTCCTTTTCAGCAGTTTCCAGATTTTTTCCTCCATTCTGATAGTAAGCATAAACAATCTGTACTATCTTCAGACGAATAAGAACTCTATTAATCATATATCCTAAATCTTAGTAAATACAAAGTCCATTCAAATGAGATGCAAAATTAGACATTATTATTGATTCAGCCAACTTTCAATGCATTTTTTTATTTGTCAGAGTTCCGTTTTGCCCAATTATTCTGTCCGAATGCAAAGTTTTTGCTTTTTTTCTTTGAATTTCTAAAAAAAATGAGCAATTTTGAAGCCATTTTCAACAAAATCAAAGAAACGGACAAAACAATTATGGAAGATTACAAGAAAAAATATGCAGCTACAGACGGCATGGAAAAAGACATCGTGTTTTCAAAAAGCATCAAAGCCGGAAAGCGTATTTATTACTTGGACGTGAAGAAGAACCGGAAGGATGAGATGTATCTGGCCATCACCGAGAGCAAGAAGATTGTATCGGAAGAAGGTGAAATGCCACAAGTGAATTTCGAGAAGCACAAGATTTTCCTCTATAGGGAAGATTTTGAAAAGTTCGCTAACGGACTGACAGAAGCCATCCAATACATCACCGACAGGCAAGGGCATTGTGCTCCAAGGGAGAATTACGACCCTGCACCCAACGACTCCACTGCACAAAGCAGCGAAGATACCGACAAAATCAAGATAGACATCGACTTCTGACATTTTTCAGGGAGTTGACCTCTCCGCGGATATATACTGCACCGGCAAAGTAATATATACTCCAAGTGCCAACGGATATATACTTACTTTGCCGGTGCAGTATATATTGCTTTTTTCAGAGCCGCCCTCACCTGGGCTCGGTAGGCTTTTACTGAGTTGGGTTTCAGATTGGTAGCACGACAAAGCATCTCTGTGTCGTCATAACCAAGGCTTATCAGATAAGCCATTTCCTGTTTGTCCGTCAGCACCTTGTCTGTCTCTATCAGCTGTTGGATACCCGGATGAGCGAATTCAGCCAACAGCTTCAACAAGTCCGTGTACTCTGTCCGCTTGATAAGGTAGCGTGGATTACTGATTCCACTTTTCAATTCAATCAACAGTAGGACTGAACGCACACTTCCGCCATTCATCAGAAAACGTTGCAATAATTTATACTGCTCCATCTGCGCCACCACCCCCTTCACCTCATCACGCTGCAGGATTTCTACCTTTTCCGAATGAGCCAATCGTTGAGTCAATTCACGGAACCTGTCCTCTAATTCCTTCTTGTCAGCATTAAACTCTTCTACTTTCTCTTTCAGCTTTTTTCTGAGTTCATTTACCGACTCCTGGTATGCAGCCTCTTCCTTCTTCCTTTCATCTCTAATGCCATCCATGGCTTTTGATTGTCGTGACAGAACCCCCTTCATGCGCCCCTTTTCAATTTTCAGAGCATACAGTTTTCCTTCTGTCTCCTGTAGGAGAGTTTGTTTTTCCAACAGCAGACACTCCTTCTCGTCCAACAAAGAATCCTTCGCTTTCATCTGTATGCCATGTCTCTGTCCCAACCATTTCACGACAAATACAGCCATACCTGATACGAAAACCAGCCCGATTCCCCACACCCATTGCCAGCAGTATGCCGTACGTTTTTCGTTTTCCAACTGAAAGACTTTCATCTTATCCGGGATTTTGGCCACTTCCGTTGCTTTTCTACGCTGAGCAAGGTCGCTGTAATACCGACGATAATGGTCATGATGGTGCACTGCCTCTCTCAAATTCCCCATCCGCTTATGTATTCGGTATAGATGCAGATAGCCGCTGCACTGCATCAAGCTGTCCGGACTTTCCAGCATTTTTTCGCCATAATTTCGTGCCCGGACATATTCTCCTATCTCATAATAGAGCGTTGCAAAAGAAGAATACACATTATATATATAGGTGGAGTCGGCCTGCTCCTCAGCCTCTTTTAACAACCGTTCTGCTGTAGCGTATTGCTTACGGTCTATCAAGAATGCCGCATAATTCTGCATAAACAATTTTGCCCTCTTGTTTCCCCGACACTTTCTCACATACTCCATTCCACGTTTGTAATAGAGTTCAACACTGTCAGGAACACCTTTCAAATCATAAATCTTCGCTATCTGGCTGCAAGCCGACACCACATAATGCACCGAATCACCACTCAATTCATTCTCATACGACTTCTTATAATAAGCTAAAGATTCATCCAACAGCCCCTGCTTCATCAACAGCAAAGCATAATGATTGAATAACAACGATTTGTATTGCTTGTCATCTACACCTTCAAAAGCTTGTTCGCTGGCCACAAATGCTTTGGTGGCATCCTCCACGCCTCCATGCTGCATATGCACCAATCCTTTATACAGTAAAGATTTAGCCAACAAATGACGTTCTCCCATCCGTTCATAATAATCCACCGCCATATTTATCAGTGAATCTCCTTCCAAAGGAATACGACACTTGTGCATGGACTGTGTCCACAGCAAGGCATATCGTGCCTGTTGCCTGTTGCTCATTGTTGAGTCCACTTGTTGCAACAGCCAACGTGCACTGTCTGCTCTTGTCTCCATACAGGCTTCAGCGCCGACCAACAGAAGTTCGTTTCGGTCATCACTGCACCCTACCGACACCATCAGCAGGAGACACATCCATGTCATTACAGACTTTTTCATTGTCCAGTTGTTTGTCCACAAAGGAACAAATTATTTCCCATATATGCAAACTTATTACAAAACATCTCGCAATAGCTATTAGGAGACACCTGCTCAGGCCTATAGACAGCAAGCCTCAAAACATCAAAATATATTACCGAAAAACATTTCAAGCAAACCTGCAACAACTTTGATAATCAATCTTTTACAAACCAACAATCCTCCCACCTGAAGCCCCTTTATCATTTTCCCAAAATGCGTTTTTGCAAAAAATGTTTGCCCGGAAATGATTTATTCACGTAAATTTGCAGGCAGAAAACATGGACAAACTTATCCACGCATTACTAATTCTTAAATTAACAATTATGAAGTTAAAACGTATCGTAAAAAGCCTGTTATTGGCAAGTGTCCTACCCTTCTCTTCTTTTACGGTAGTCAACGACGATGACACTACCCCCACAGAAGAAAAACAAATTGTACTGACCAACAAAAACGATGCAGACTCGGGCGACAACACACTCCAAGTACCCGTCACCGCCACCTTGTCCAACAATGTGTTGAACGTGCAGTTTACGGGAACAGTTCCCGTAGCCACCGTATCGGTCAGCAATGCACTCACAGGAGCCACCGTTGCACAACAGAGCATGACGGCCATCTCCGGCAGCCTATGTCGCGTGCCCGTATCTTCAGGTACATACGTGCTGAACGTAACCAACGAACAGAGCGGAGAATCTGTAAGCGGTGTGGTTGACGTAGAAGAGTAAACGAACATCTATTACACAGTAGGTGAAAGAAGACAAAGATGCTGTAAGATTCAGAAAACAGCATCTTGTCTTCTGAAACATTAATAAACATCATTCAACTTTATAACATTTAAACAATTCAATCATGAAAAAAGCAATTCTAATGGCAGGCATGATGCTTGCAGGAGTGTGTGCACAAGCTCAATTAACTGTAGAATCAAATGGTTATACAACAAGCAGCAATATCACTGCAACAGGAACAACTGGTATTGGATATACAGGGGTAATAACAGCGACAACAAATCTTCTTCATACAGGATACGATGCTTTTACTTGTGGTCCTAAGTCCATCTTTTGTGCCCGCACTTCATTGGGAGCTCACCCATATATAGCTTATAGTGGGAATCAACCTATTTTTTATGTCAATTCACAAGGATACATCTATAGTCAAGGTGATATAACCACTTCTGACAGTATCTGTAAGACCAATATAGTAAAACTTGCTTCCCCTTTACAAAAAATACGCACTTTGCATGGTATTTCGTTCAGTTACAAAAATGCATTGACAATGGATGACAGCGTCCAAACACTCTCATTAAGAGACAGTGAGGCTAATAATTATTTGCCTGAAGGTATTACTCCAGAAATCACAGCTCAAATGAGGGAAGAAATGAACCGCAAACGTATTGGGCTTATTGCCCAAGAGGTTGAAAAGGTATTCCCCGAAGTTGTTCGTACACAATACGATGGGACCAAAGGAATCCTTTACTCTGACTTGGTAGGTGTACTTATCGAAGCTATCAATGATTTGCAGGACAGCCTCAGCATTCAGGGTGAACAGATTGCCGCCTTACAGAAGCAAATGAATGCTATGCAAGCAGTCTTCTACGCCAACAATGGTGCACAGCCTCAATTGGAACAGCAGTCAGCCAATGCAGACCTCTGTCAAGCCATTCTCTATCAGAATACACCCAATCCATTCAAGCAAGAGACTTCCATAGCTTACCGTCTGCCATCCGGCATACAGAATGCATCTATCTGCATCTATAATCTCAACGGCCAGCAACTAAAAAAGTATAATCTGGATGCATCCGTCATCTCCAACAGTGTGACAATCGAAGCCTCCACACTCACTGCGGGAATGTACATCTATGCTCTCATCATTGACGGTCAGATGGTTACGTCAAAGCGTATGGTATTGACGGAATGAAGTATGCCGCTTTTTACTCACTAAAAATCAAACGCTCATGAAACGTTATATTATTTTTATCGGAATATTCATTCTCACACAGATATGCTTAGTCGCACAAACGAACAGGACATATACAGTAAAATTTGATAGGGAAGACTTTAGCGTTGCTGAAACTCAAGTAGGAGACATGATTTCTTCAAACAAACATCATATATTTTTTGAAGAAAACACTTCTTTACCTGCCATCCCATATAGAATCATCAATATACTACTACCAGAGTATCAATCCTTTAAAAATTTCACCTTTACAGTTGACAAGACCTTGCAAACAACAGATGTTACTCTTGCCTCTAACCCTGTTTGTATCACCACAGACACTGATCCGGATTCAATATCTGTACCGTTAAATGAGTATCCATTAAAAGATTATCCGTTAAATGTTGAATTATTAGATATACGTACCTTAGAATGTTATCGTTATGCCCGTTTTAAAGTTCCACTTATTGCCTATAACCCTATTGACAAATTAGTCACTTGGGCAACCCAAATTAGCATTTCAATTGAAACAGAAGAAAAGCCTTTTGAAGCAAAGGATTATGTACGACTGGATGTTGTAAAGAACATGATGCAAGACATATTGTTGAACCCAGAAGAGATTTATGAACCTCAAACCGCTGTATCAGTGGCATCTGCTGTTCCTGCAGATAATGAAGGTATTAAATATTTAATTATAACATCCAACGAGCTAAAATCTTCATTCCGAGCCTTGGCCAATTGGAAAACGACCAAAGGTGTAAAAACAAAGATTGTAACCATAGAAGAAATTTATGAAGAGTACGCTTCTGAAGATACATCCAATCAGCTTAAGATTAAACAATGCATTTATGACTATTATAAAAAAGGATTGGAATATGTATTACTCGGTGGAGATGAGCATATTGTTCCTGTTCAAGGATGCTATGCAGTGTTTACGACTGCTAATAATACAGAAATCGACCGGAATATGCCAACAGATTTGTTCTATGCCAATTTTGAAGGAAATCTCAGTTGGAATAACGATGGAGATTCTTTCATTGGAGAAGAAACTGACATTTCCAATATTGCACCTTACATAGCTATAGGACGTTTTCCTATATTTACCGCAACACAAGCTCGTAAACTTGTTACAAGAACTATAGAGTACGAAAAAAATCCCATTCGGAATAGTTATTATGAGAAGATGTTATTAGTTGCTGCCAATTCTGTATCAACAGATGACATGGCTAATGAAAGCCACTCTATGTTCACTTCATATATCCGACCTTATTGGAGCACTGTCAATCTCTCCGAGTTATACGATATAGGTACGACGTTCGAAGGTGGTGCAGACTATGACGTGAACAGTACAAATCTACAGGAACAAATAGAGGCAGGTTATCATCATTTACACGTAAACACACATGGATTAGAAAATTGTTGGAGTTTGGAAGGTTCTAGTTTCTTTAATAGCCATGCAGATTCACTGTATAATGAGAAGCGCACGTTCATTGCAACAACAGCCTGTTTAACTAACGCTTTTGACAAAAATGGCAGATGCCTAAGCGAAGCACTGCTGAATTCTCCCAACAGTGGAGTCATTACTTATTTAGGGTCATCTCGTTATGGAATCGGATATTACGGTTCTATAGGTCCTTCCGCAATATTCAATGGAGAATACTATAAAAATATTCTCAAAGAATCCCTAACTACAGGAAAAGCTTTGACTCGTGCAAAAAACACTTTATCAAATAGCAGTATTGGATTGGAATCATACCGATGGCTTTCGTATGCTTTAAACCTCATGGGAGACCCTGAATTAAAACCTTATACAGAAACTCCTCAAGACATCAAAGGTATTACATGGGGATATTCAGGTGGAAGCAGTTTATGGGTAAGAAGCGAAAATGAGTTTTTCACTGCCACACTCATGAGTAAAGCTGATTATGGTGCAACTGATTATCAGACAAAATTCGAAAGGGAAGAAATTTTATTTGACCTTAATCTTGATTTGAGCGAATATCAACTGTGTATTCTTCGCGAAAATCATATTCCTTTAATTATTACGGATTTATCAAGTACATACATTCAAAACAAAACCTATACAGGCACAAATATAGAAACAGGTACAAATATTTTTGTTGGTCACAATGTTATGCCGGCATGGACGGAAGGTAATGTTACTATAGAAAGTGGAACTACCACCTTTGACGCTTCAAACTCTGTCACCATAAAAAGTGGATTTAAATGTAAAAAGGGAGCTACACTTATAATAAAATAAAATAAACTGGGTGTGATGACTATTTTTATATATCTTTGTCGCACTTTACTATAAGACTAACTCAGAATAATAAACAACCATGAGAAAAGTGATGACTACATTATCGGTTCTGCTACTGACAGCATCCATAGCTTTGGCACAAGTGGAATCTTGGGACTTTTCAAGAGAAAAGCCCGTGGCAACAGGAAACAATGGGAATGACGGACTTCCGTTCGGAAAGACTGTATATATGCTGAATGTGAAAAGCGGCCTGTTCTTGCTTGGTGACAATGATTGGGACACCCAAGGAAGTGTGGGTGAAACGGGGTGGAAAGTCAGGCTATCCAAGCATTTCGACAAAGAAGGTGCCTGGGATGGAGAAACTGTAGTCATCAACGATTCGGTAGAATTTAAGGGAAGCTGGATGAAAGTGGGCTGTGACACCAATCAGGGACCTGTATGCTGGACTGACTGCCTGACAAGACACGACACCTTATGGACCATACGCAAAGCAGGTGCACACTACCGTATATCTGCCAGTAAGAAGAATCCATCGGCAAAAATCTATGCAGAAGACTTTGCAGGAGTGAACTTGGCTGAGGGGGATTCCCGTATCTACCTGAATATGACAGATGAGGGGGACAACTGCATCGACTGGCAATTTGTTCCGGAAGAGGAATACCACTCTTATCAGAAAGCCTTGCAATTGTACTATAGGGCTGAGACATTGAAGGACCTGATTACAGACGCAGAAGGCAAAGGGTTGGATATGGCTGTGGCACGCAGAGTCTATGCCGACATGGCTGCCACACCGGAGGAGATTGAGACGGCAATAGTATCCGTCAAAAAGGCACTGGCTGACTATGACGAGGAGCATGTCACGGCAGACAATCCGGTGGACAGGACTTCGCTCATCACCAATCCGAACTATGAAGAAGATGCCACCGGATGGAGCGACACCAACGACGATTTGGCCGTCAAATATCATGTGGCAGAGCATTACAACGACATCTTCGAGCACAGCCAAAGCATACAGCATTTCCCCGAAGGGGTCTATGCATTGAAGGTACAGGCTTTCTACCGCCCCTTAATTCCCAGTTATCACTTGGACGAATTCCTCAGTGAGAAGAATTTTTCGGCAAGCATTTTCGCAGAAACCGCCTCTGATGTGCTGGCAACAAACGTTCCCTACATTTGGAACGGAGTTTCTGAAACACCGCTTGGGATAGGGCTTGAATCTGAACGTACCGACAAAAATGGCAAAAAGTGGTACACACCGAACAACCTGCAGGCCGCAGAAGCTTATTTTACCCACAGCGAATTGGGAGAAAAATACGACTGCACTCTATTTTTTGGTGTAAAGGGAGAAGCTATGCGCTTAGGCATCAGGTTGGACTCTTTGATTAACAGCGATTGGGTATTGTGGGGCAACTGGCGGCTGACCTACTATGGCAAGCAGACCGAAGCCTACAACCTCTGGTTGGAAGAAGTGAAGAAGAATGCATCGCGATATGATGATGCATTCGTTACCAGAAGTTTGTTGGAAGCTTACAACCGGAATCTGGAAAACCTGACGGGGAAGGACCATGCCACCGCACTGGCCGCAGTAAAGACAATCCAAAGGCAAGACAAAGAGCTGGAAGCAAACAAGGAAGCTTGGACTGAATATTTGGAATGGACAAAAGCAGTAAAAGACCATGTGACAAGCGAATCTGTCTATTGGAATGGATGCTTGAGAGCATTGGATGACTATATAAAAGACAAACTGCCGACCATCCTCAGTGAAAGGGCACTGACTACAGAAGAGGTACTGCAAGAAACCAAAATGATGAAACGGCTGTTTGTCATGTCCCCCCACCATCCCAGCCAAAAGGTATGGAGCTATGTCTCATTTGACAAGACACTGACGGACGAAACCGGAGAAATGAAAGAGGACTACAGCTACACCCGCTATACACTGGACGGATATACCAATATAGACAGGATAACCTATAGCAGACTGGTGGAATACACCACCTGTGAATATGAAGAGGGGCAGGAAACAGCCATCTACCATGTCCGGATGGAGGACAACCGCATCTATCTGTTGAAAGAGGATGCACCCGACTATACCGAGGCCGGAATCATCCTGAAGGAAGAGGGCAATGACTACATCCTCTATGACTTCAATCTGAAAGCAGGCGACGAATTTTGCAGACTCACATACAATGGTACGGACACTGTGAGCGTCATAGTGGAAGAGACCTCCACCGTGACTACCGTTGACGGAGAGACATTCAACACTTGGAAGTTGAGCCACAGTGCCGGACTGTGGATTGAGGGATACGGATCAACCATCTCTTTCCTCTACCCGTTGACATACATCCTGCCGTCTTGCGACTGCGGTTCTTCACTCAATTATGCTTATTGGACAGACTATCATCAGACCATCGCCTACAAGAATCCGTTCGGAGACATCAAGAGCACCAGCACCGCATTCAAGGATACCGACTGCGCACTGACGGGAGCGGACGCTGTAGAGGAAAAAGGAACGATAGCTACTCCCCTTCGCTTTTACACCGAGGGAACAGTCTTCACCTGCCTCTCCCCCTCCGCCATAAAACTTGAAGTCTATACCCTCGATGCTGTGAAAGCAGGAGAAGCATGCTTCCGCAACGGTGAGGCTATGGTGAAAGTGGACAGAGTGCCTGCCACCTATCTCTACATCGTGACCTATCCTGACGGGCGGCGCGAGAGCGGGAAGGTGATGGTGAAGTGAAGATGGTCTTTTTGTAGAAAAGGTTGATTTTTTAAGAGTCAACCTTTTCTACAAAAAGACACAGATTATGAACCTATAAATTGATGAAACGAACATTCATATTTATATTGTGCCTAATCAAATACTTTGGCCTACATTCTTCAGACACCACCTTCACCCGTTTAAGTGATTATGTCCGGAATGTATATCATTTCAGCCGTATCTATCCGCAGGAGAAGGTGTGGTTACACTTTGACAATGCAGGCTATTTTCAAGGTGATACAATATGGTTCAAGGCTTATGTCCGTTCCACTCACATGGATCGGCACGAGCCTTTGAGCTGTGTGCTTTATGTAGAACTGCTTTCGCCCATCGGGCAAATTGTACATACCCGAAAACTGAAAATCGAAAACGGAGAATGTCATGGGGAATTTCCTCTGAGCCAACATCCCGATTGGGAAGAAGTAATAAAGGAAGACTCTACCTCGGCCCTAAAGAAAGTGAATGATCTGCTGCCCGGATTTTATGAAGTAAGGGCTTATACACGCTATATGCTCAATTGGGATGAGGAGGGTATATTTTCACGAGTGTTTCCGATATATAACCGCCCCCAATTTACAAACGATTATTTGCCTGAAATGTTGGAAGGGACTGAGCCATTACCGGAACGGCGCAAAGAACTGAATAAACACGATAAAGTGAATGTGACATTTTATCCGGAAGGTGGCTTCTCCGTGGAAGGAGTTCCTTGCAGAATGGCTTATCTGATAACAGACGAAGAGGGAATGCCACTATCGCTACCTGCAGTGTTGCAGACTGGAGACCGGATGGTGGATGTTCTTTGCCAACACGATGGAATGGGAGTTTTCACCTATACCCCTACAGGAAAGAACGAAAAACTGACCATACACTATAAACAGAAGACATATGACTTTGAACTTCCAGAGACGCAGACAAACGGATACGCTTTCACAATGGACAATGCGGAAATGGACAGATTGAAGATTGAAGTCAGGAAAAGTTCAGACCTGCCAACCCGTCTTTTGGGCATGACCATACAACATGAAGGCAACGTCTGCCGTTTCGACACACTGACCATCGGCAACAATCCTGCACTACTGGAAATAAATACCCGACAGTTGCCCGAAGGGGTCAATCAAGCGACCTTGTTCGATGAAAACGGCAAGGTGTGGGCTTCCAGACTCTTCTTCATACGGCATGAAGAGACTCTCGCACAAACAAGCATTTCGCTGACGACTGACACCACAAACCAACAGGCTGATGAATATACGGTATTGCAAATAAAAGCCATACAAGCCGATGGACAACCGGTGCAAGGCCACTTATCTGTGGCCATACGTGATGAACGATTGCAATTCGCTTCTCCGCACTGTGAGAGTGCAATGGTAAATCAGTTGTTGGGCTCCGAATTGAAGGGGTATATACACAATCCTACATACTATTTTGAACGGAATGACAAAAGCCATCGCCTGCATTTAGACTTGCTAATGATGGTGCAGGGATGGAGAAGGTATGATTGGAATGAAATGTGTGAAGTGGATAAGTTTGAGTGCCCCTATTATGTCGAAGACGGACTGATATTGAATGGTAAGGTATTGAGCCGGAGGAGGCGAAGACCTGTTATTGCCAGAAATGTGCGTGTATGGATGTATGACGATTACCATAATGTGGGAAACAAAGGAAATTGCCTGACCGATTCATTGGGGCAATATAATTTCCGATTCCCGGACTTTTATGGACGGGCAGAAATGCATCTGGCACTGAAGGATGATGAGAAGGTAAAAAATGTACGTTTCATGATTGACCGGGAAATAAGTCCTGTGCCCCGTACATACAGATCAGACGAGACCAATTTGCCGCTCATAGTAAAAGAACACTTCAAACAACGGAATCTCAATGAGGTACAACAGCTTCCTGACGTGGTGAAGACTGTCCGCCGTCCCATAAAAAAGGAGGGTGTACATCTGATTGTAAATGTTGACAGAGAATTGAATCGTTTGACGGACAAAGGAATACTTTCAACCAACGTGGGAGAATTCCTCACCAGCATGGATATAGGGATAAGGAGTTCCAGTGAGCTCTGTGCACAAGGACATTATACAGAAACTTTCTATCTGTATGGAGATAAGGTTTATCTATGGGTGAAGAGAGGTAACCAAGGGATGCAACGCACCCGTGGAAGCAGTATAGGATGGGATGAAATGGACATTGACAATGTAAAACAAATCAGCATATACAGCATCAAATATCTAAGAGACCATCCTGATTTGCACGAAGCCATCAGAAGTCCTGAAAGCCGATATTCCCTCAACGGATATGAGAAGTTGGCCAGTCTGCAAAGAGAACGGGAAAAACTGGATATGGCATGTGCGACAGGACACAGTGCACACTGCGCATGGAAACATGGTATGGTACTCATTGATGTAAAGCCCAAGCGAGAACAACTCGCGGTAATAGAAGGTCAACGTTCCACTTGGTTCGACGGATATTACCGCCCCCAGACGTTTACAGCCAACTATTCACAAAGGCTTCCTGAACCAGGAAATGATTACCGACGTACGCTCTATTGGAATCCTGAAGTAAAGATGGACAATCAGGGAACTGCTATCATAAAATTCCGTAACAACAGTACCGACAATGCTTGGAAAGCAACTGTCGCTGGGCAGAATCCGACAAATGGAACAGTAGGTTGGAACACATTAACGGTCAAAAAGATATCTACACAAAGATAATCTAAGTCAATGAGAGAAAAAATCAATGAAGTTATGGTCATTCAGAATACATTGAAATACGGCAGTAAAAGCATAAGAATATTATCAATCTTCTTATTGCTGTCCATCGGAATAAATGCTACGCCACTTGTCTCCACCGACAGCCTCACCCGTTTTGTCCAGAACATCCATACTTATAACCGGATGTTTCCGCGTGAACAGGTTTATCTACACTTCGATAATACGGGGTATTTCATGGGGGAAAACATCTGGTTCAAGGCCTACGTGGTGAGTCCGCAAGGATTCAGACCTTCAGCATTGAGTCGGGTGCTCTATGTGGAGTTACTTACTCCTGAGGGACGCATCGTCCAGCAACAGAAGTTGAAAATCGTGGACGGACAATGTGATGGGATGATTCCTTTGGGCAAATTGCTGCATGCAGGATTTTACGAGGTGAGGGCTTACACTGCTTTGATGCTCAATTGGGAGGAAGAGAATGTCTTCTCGCGAGTCTTCCCGATATTCAATGCTCCGAAAGATGAAGGTGTATATGACAATCCACGTATGGTGAAGCTGTCGCATACCGAGCGTCTGCCGGATATGCGCAAACAGCCACTTAAAGCCGATGCTCTGAATATGTCATTTTTCCCGGAAGGAGGAAAACTGGTGGAAGGATTGCCTTCCACCCTCTTTTTTAAAGCAACAGACAAACGGGGGAATACACTGGCAGTACAAGGACAAGTATTCGATCAACAAGGGGTGGTCATGGGGACATTTTCTACCAGCCATGATGGAATGGGACGTATTGTCCTTACCCCCAATAGAGGTGAAAGCTATTATGCCGAAGTGACAATTGAAGGGAATTCAGTGGGGAAACGTTTCAATCTCCCTATGGCAGAACAACAGGGATATGTGATGAGTGTGAACAATATGCGTGATGAAAACGTGACCATCCAATTGGCCCGCAATGAACAGACAGATACGACAACAGCCGTAGGGCTGACCATCATGTGCCGCGGACAGGTAGTGATGTTCAGACAGATCGATTGGCAAGGACGGAACACAGCCTTGCTCAACATTCGGAAGGAGTCACTGCCCGAAGGAGTGAACCAACTGACTCTGTTTGATACCATAAGGACGTATTCATGCCGAACGCCTATGCTTTATTTTTCCCAAACAGGATGGGAATATTTTTCTCGTTGGAGAAAAATCCAAGGAACTTAAACCCAAAGAAAACGTTTCGCTGGATTTCCGCGTGACGGATAATGACGGACATCCTCTTGTCACGACTTTTTCTCTTTCAGTGCGGGATGCAGACACGGACACTCCCACCAACGGTATATACGGCGGAAATATAATGACCAACCTCCTACTTGGATCGGAACTGAAGGGGTATATTCACAATATTGACTACTATCTGGAGGCTAACGACCGTACACACCGTATGCATCTCGATATGTTACTCTGCACACAGGGTTGGCGTAAGTACGACTGGACGGAGATGACCCGTCCGAATGAGTTTGAGGTGAAATATCCTGTGGAAGAGGGAATCATGGTTATGGGAAATCTCACATCTACATTCCGCAACCGGAAGAAAGAGGGAGTGAAAATGAAAGTCTTTTTGTTCAACGAGGCAGGTGATAAACGTACAGGCTCGGCCATCACGGATTCATTGGGTCATTTTGCTTTCCTTGCCGATGACTTTACCGGACGCTGGCAGATGAACATGATGACTTACGAGAAAGATAAACTGGAAGAAATGAATGTAAACCTGCATAAGGTACAAGGACCGCAAGGACGGATTTTCGGGAAAGAGGAGACCTCCCTGTTTTTTCGACAAAAGCAAACAGAGGAGACTGTTTCATTCCAACCGGATACCATAGTGAAGTACAAGGCTGAAGAGAAACGTCGATGGGAGAACTTGCTACCTTCTGTAAAAGTCGAGGCGCAGAAAGAGTGGCAATCGGACTTCATAAGACGGTGGAACAACCTCATTTATGATATGGAGGACGAACGGATGCGTATGGATGAAACGGGAGAGGAATATTTGGAAGACTATTGGGACTGGTTGTTGAAGACAAATCCTTTTGTGGGTTATGTCGTACAAGGTAAAGACGAATTTGTTCCTGCTTACAAATCCCGTCCCATCAAATTCCTGATAAGTCGTGCCGGTACCGGTAGTTGGATACTTCAACCCGGTGAATCTTCCGGACAAGAGTTTGGTATTCAACTTGAAGACCTGACTGTAAACGATGTGGAGGCTATAGCCATTTGTGACAAGCCGGATGCTAATCTGGCTTTCATGGAACTGAGTCGTAGTGAATATTTTGGAGATTATCTGTACGACCCTGTATTGGATCCATTAAATAGAGATAGTAAAAACTATGTCTTCGTTACACTCTTCGTCCGCGAAGACTATTTCCGTTACAAGGACAAACGCGGTCATCGCAAAACGAAGATTCAGGGATTCAGCCCCGAACGTAAGTTCTATACACCAGACTATAGTTACGCAGATTTGCCCAATGAACAGGACTTCCGTCGAACGCTCTATTGGAATCCGAATGTAAGGACTGACTCTGAAGGAAAAGCTACGGTGAAATTCTACAACAGCCCTACCTGCAGGCACATCAAGGTGAATGCCGAAACTATTACAAAGGAAGGGGAATGGGGAATCTTTAATGATACACAATTTTGAAATTACAGAAAACTAACAAATACAAACTATGGAAATAAACAGGAAAACTATTGCAACAGGAATGCAATACATGTTGGTTGCATTGGTGATGACAGCCATCGTAGCATGTGATGAGGATGAAACTGATCCCGAATATGAAATTGATTTTTACCCGGTAACAATAAGTGTCGAACCGGTAGATGAATCAGGCAACAATCTGATGAAACAAATAAAGGATTGGAAGATTACAGCCGAATGGCGGGGAGTCGTCTTTGAAAAAGATTCTTTGGAATTTGGCCAAGAACCAACAACAAGAATCTACATGCCACATTTCCGAGGAATATATACAAACTATGACAGTACCCAAATCTACTTCGGAGAACTTTTTGGTGATAAAGTCTATAAGGATGAACAAATCCTACTGAACTGGGGAAATGGAGATTGTGACACCATTGTATTCAGCCATGAATTAATAAAGAGGGGAAAATGGGAGTACGATGCCATAGAAGAAATAACCCTCAATGGTGTAACTCAAGAGGACTTCTCCATGAAGATTGTCAAGAAGTTGTAACTTTTTTATCCTTCTGAATTTATACCTGTCCCCCTGCACTTTAAAGGCAGGGGGACATGATACAAACGGTTGTAATACTCACTATCAAGCATAAAAACGCATCGCAGATGCTGATACGCAAAACATCCTCATTCCAAATGAGGATGGACGAGGCGGATTTAGCTGTAAAAAAGGAGCTATCCTTGAAATAAAATAAGAAGCAATCTTTATTATCAGTTTTTTTACGTACATTTGCAACACTACTTAAAAAGTAGCCTATGAAAGCTAATAAACTTTATCAGTCCCTCATGTTGGTAACTGCCATGTTGCTGGGGGCAATAAGTGTCTCCGCCCAGACCTATGTCAAGACATTCACATTCAACTTTTCACCAGAAGATTTTGAGTTTTCAGGGAAAGAGAACGTTGACATATTGCCCGGAATGAGCTTTTATAATCCAAAGGAAATCCTTTGGCATTTTGGGAAATGGGAAACACCAGCTCTTCTGTATTTTGAATATCCCATCCTGATTCCAGACAATTATAGGATGAAAGAATTTTCCTATTCTACGGATGAGGACACGTGTCAAATCAAGCAGATTACTTACTATCCCACAGCAGAAGCTTATAGAAATGGTACACCTGATACTTTGACTGTAGATAGTATCATTTTGTGCCCCACTCCGCTTGAACATTCTGGTCCTGGACCATTTCCTGAAGCACCGGACTATCCTTTGATTACGTATCCTGCTGAAGTTGTGCATACCGGAAATGTCCGATGGGATGGATATAAACCGGAAATGTTCGAGATTAATCCTTTCAGTTATCATGCTGCCGACAGAAAGTTGGTGTTGTCCACATCCATAACACTGACCATCACTATCGAACCGGACAGCGGTTTTAAAATTCCCGATGGGAGAGACGATGATGATGTAGAGAAAATCAAGGAATATGTCTATAATCCAGAAGATGTAGAAATGGAGACAGAGAACTGGACAAGGGTCAATGACAAAGCTATATCCGTACAGGGCAAGGAGTGGAACCTCAGCCATGTGTACCTCTACACCGTTCCTTATTATTACAAGGGGAAACAATGGATAGACGGAGATACGCTGGTGGATGGGAAGCTGTGCAAAAAGCTATATACCCTGACCACCACAGAGGACGAACGGATTTCACAAAAAGAGAAACTGGAAGTCGGCTATTGCTGGCAGGATGGTGACAAGTTCTATAAGAATGGGGTGCTGATGTTTGACTTCGGACTGAAAGAA
>JAFTNZ010000019.1 GCA_017451645.1 Bacteroidaceae bacterium
GATGACGTTGATAGGATGCAGGTGTACGCGTCGAGAGGCGTTCAGCCGAGCATTACTAATTGCCCGAAGCATTTCATTGCATGATGTTATACTTTGAGCTGTATCCGCTTTAGAGGATTGTATGGTTTTCTTTCCGCTTGTTCGATAGTCATGTAGAAATGATATTCCGGTGGCTATAGCGTCGGGGTTCCACCTCTTCCCATTCCGAACAGAGAAGTTAAGCCCGTCCGCGCCGATGGTACTGCCAAGGTGGGAGAGTAGGTCGCTGCCGTTTTAAAGAGAGAGAGTCCTTGTTCCTCAATGGGAACAGGGACTTTTTTTGTAGATAGAGTCTCGTTTTTTATCACCGGACAGCCATAATATTCTTATTAGAATGTAATGTAAGGTTTCAGTCGTTCCAAATCTGCAGGTGAAAATTCCGGGTAAGTAGAGAGTTGTTGCAGGTTTTTTAGTTTACCACGCTGTTGGTGATGGCGGATAATGATTCGGATTTGCCGATAAGTAAGATATGGATGGTGAGGTATGGAATCAGCATTGAGATTGATTTTTCGGGGAAGTGTATCAGAAAGGTAGAACCATTGTCCGATACCTTCGGGTAAGTTGTATATCTCATGTAATTGCGACAAACTGACAAAACCTCCTAAGCGTTCTCGGTAGGCTATTATGCGGTGAGAGAGGACAGAACCGATGCCTGGAATGCGTTTCAGTTGATTGCTGTCTGCTTGATTGAGGTCAATGATAGTACCTGCAGGATATTTGATATTATGATGTATAGTGGCGGGAGTATTAGCTGGTAGCTTGTCTTTCTTTTTATTTTCTGTCTGTTTTTGGGAAACATATCGAAATTCTGGAGATATGAAGATATAGGGATGCAGACGTGCAAATTCTTCATTCGTCATGCCATAGATGCGAGATAGGGCCTCGGTTGTTCGAAAAACTCCTCCTGCAGCTCGATAATGGAGAATGTTGCGTATTATGCGTGGATGTAATCCCAAGGTGGCCAGTGTGAGTGAATCGGCTTTATTAGGATCGAACGGCTGTAGGTATATTTTCGGACGATGACTCAGGAATGAATCTTGGAGTGCGAGCATAGGAGTGGTTACACTGTCTGTTTCTACTGTTGTTGCAGGTCGTATCTTTTCCTGTGGGCGCAAACAAAGATAAGTGATACCGGCCAACAGGATGGTCGAGAGTACTATGATAGCTCTGCGGTCGTTTGCCGAGAAGAAAAAGAAGTCTTTCCACATAGGGATTTCTACAATATTCCTAATTCTTTAATAAAAATCAGGCTGATAGCAATGGGGGCAATGTATTTCAGTATGAAGATGTATGCTTTGAATAATGGTACCTTCAGTTTGCTCTCATTGGAAATCTCATTCCACACGATACGACGGTCGAGATACCATCCTGTAAAGATGGAAATCAACATACCGCCTAATGGGAGCATGATTTTGGAGGTCAATGAATCAAGAAAATCAAAGATATTCAAACCAAAGAGGTGAAAGTCGCTCCAAGGGCCGAATGAGAGTGAGGAACATATTCCTAATACGATGCATCCAACCGTCACCATCCAAGCCGCTTTGCGGCGGGAGAATTTCCATTCTTCGTGTATGAAAGCTGTAACCACCTCGTGCATGGAGATGGTGGAGGTAAAAGCCGCCAATGCCAATAGAATATAAAACATCAGTGAGAAAAGATAGGCCAATAAAGGGATGTCACCGAATGCTAATTGAAAAACATTGGGAAGAGTGATGAATAGCAATGAGGGACCTGCATCAGGGGAGATTCCCACACTGAAAGCAGCGGGGAAGATAATGATGCCGGCTATAATAGCCACAAATGTATCAATGATGCCTACGCTGATAGCTGTGCGGGAAAGATTGGCCTCTTTCCCGAAATAGGATGCATAGGTGGAGAGGCATCCAAGGCCAAGACTTAAAGAAAAGAAAGCTTGTCCCATAGCTCCCATGAAAACTTTGGGTGTGACTTTGCTGAAATCCGGTTTGAATAAAAATTCCAATCCGTTGCCAGCTCCTGGAAGTGTCAGGGAGCATACGGCCAAAATGACAATCAGTAAGAAAAGAGCAGGCATCATGATTTTTGCAGACTTTTCAATGCCTTTCTTGACTCCCATTTCAATAATTATGTGAGTCATAATCAGGAAACAGAACATCCACAATATGGGTCGGAAAGTACTTGAGGAGAAAGATGCAAAAAAAAGGGTAAATTCTTTGGATTGAGTCATTCCTGAAAATCCGTTGGATAGTGCTTGTAGGGTATATTCCAATGTCCATCCGGCTACAACGGAATAAAAGCTGAGGATAAGAAAACCTGCTAAAACACCCATGTAGCCAACATATTTCCACGGTGTGCCGGGAGCTAAAACTTTGTAGGCACCCGCTGTGTTAGCTCGCGAGTGGCGGCCAATGGAGAATTCTGCTATCATGATAGGAAGTCCGATAAGAAAAATACATATCAGATAGATGAATATGAAGGCTGCCCCTCCATGATTCCCGGTTTCGTAAGGGAATCTCCAAATATTTCCCAAGCCCACAGCTGAGCCGGCCGCAGCCAGTATGGCTCCTATTTTACTGCCAAAGTTGACTCTTTCCTTCATTATTTTCTCAATTAGTTGTATTAATGTTTGTTTTACTGCAAAAGTACAAAACTTTTTTCTACTTTTGTATCAAATTTGCAACCATTCTTATGATAAAACATTATTTTAGTAAATATCCTTTTTCGTTGTTGCTTGTTCTGTTAGTGCTATACTTGTCGTTTTTCACTCCTCCCAAAACTGGATTGGATGAAGTGACCAACATCGATAAACTAGTTCATGTTTGTATGTACGGAGGTTTGTGTAGTGTCGTGTGGATTGAGTATTGGCGCAGTCATGCAGCTTCTCAAATAGAGAGATTCCGCTTGTGGATGGGTACTGTTGTATTGCCGTTGTTATTTAGTGGAGGGATAGAGCTGCTGCAAGAATACTGTACTACCGATCGTAGTGGTGATTGGGAAGATATGTTTGCAAACTCTATTGGTGTGATTTTAGCTGCAGGATTGGGGATAACTTTGTGGAGGAGTTTCTTCTTTCGTCATTGATGTCCATTGGTTATAGGGGTGAAGGGTCAGGCTGGAATTGTAATAGCGTCGTTCTCCCGTGACTTCTTTACCTAAAAATGAAGGACGTTCAAAAGATTCTTCAGTATGATTCAACTCAACTTCAGCAACAATCAGTCCTTCGTTGTCACCATGGAATTCGTCAACCTCAAATGTGTGATTGCCAGATGATACTAAATAACGATGTTTATCAATGACTCCGTTTTCACACAGTTTCATCAGTTCAAGAGCTTCCTCTATGGAGATTTCTTTTTCCCACTCATAGCGGCTCAATCCACCGTCGTGTGAAGCCCCTTTGATAGTGAGAAAACCTTTCTCTCCCCGTATCCGAACTCTGACGGTGCGTCCCATGGTACGGCAGATGTAGCCTTGTACAATACGGGAACAAGCAAATGCTTGCTCCCGATATGCGTGGCTTGTGACTAAAAATTTTCGCTCAATCTCTTGGTTCATGACTCAGTTACATGCAGGCTGCCCATACGATGCCAATTAAAGCCAAAATTGCCAATCCGGTGAAGACCCACTTCATGACCTTCATTCCTTGTTCCTCTTCTCGGCGTGCGCGCTGTTCTCTTCTCTGTTCTTTTCTACTGATATTCTTTGCCATTTTGGTAATTGATTTTATGGTGGATAATTATCTTTCACTGTCACTAAACTCCATGAGATAGGCTTTGATGAAACCGTCTATCTTCCCGTCCATCACACCGTTCACATCGCTGGTTTGCCATTGTGTGCGATGGTCTTTTACACGGCGGTCATCAAACACGTATGAGCGTATCTGAGAACCCCATTCTATTTTCATTTTCCCGGCCTCTATTTTAGATTGCTCCTCCATGCGGTGTTGCATTTCCTTATTGTAAAGAATGGAGCGGAGCTGGCGCATGGCATTTTCTTTGTTCTTTGGCTGGTCACGTGTTTCTGTATTTTCGATAAGGATTTCTTCTTCTTCTCCGGTATAAGGGTCTTTGTATTGATAGCGTAGTCGCACGCCTGACTCCACTTTGTTCACATTTTGTCCGCCTGCTCCACCAGAACGGAAGGTATCCCACGAGATGCGTGCCGTTTCTACAACCACTTCGATGGAATCATCTACAAGTGGTGTAACGAAGACAGAGGCAAATGAAGTCATACGTTTTCCCTGTGCGTTGTAAGGGCTTACACGAACCAAACGGTGTACACCATTTTCTCCCTTCAGATAACCAAAGGCATACGGACCTTGTATCTCCATGGTGACGGTCTTGATTCCTGCTTCATCTCCATCCTGTAAATTAGAAATAGCCAACTTGTAGCCGTTCTGCTCTGCCCAGCGCATATACATACGCATCAACATCGAAGCCCAATCCTGTGCTTCGGTTCCTCCTGCTCCAGAGTTTATTTTCAACACGCAGTCCATTTGGTCAGCCTCTTGACGGAGCATATTCTTCAGCTCTAACGCTTCTACAGTTTGCAGAGCCTTATTATATGCTTCATCGACCTCTTCCTCCGTTACTAATTCATCTTTACAAAAGTCAAAGGCCAATTCTAATTCATCGCTAAGGGTTTTTACCTCCTTGTATCCGTCAATCCATGCCTGTAAACTCTTTACTTTTTTCATTTGTGCTTCGGCTTTCTTGGCATCGTCCCAAAAACCGGGAGCTTGTGTACGCAGTTGCTCCTCTTCCACTTGAATGAGTTTAGCCTCGATGTCGAGGTATCGGTGCAACGCTTCGGTGCGTGTTTTTATGTCTTTCAGTTGTTCTATTGTTATCATGTTCTTATTATAAGTTCCTTTTCCTTTGTGGATAAAATATGATTTAATCAATCATGTCAAATCCGCAATAAGGCACGAGTGCCTTAGGAATGCGTATGCCTTCAGGAGTTTGATTGTTTTCTAACAAGGCTGCTACGATACGGGGGAGAGCCAGGGCAGAGCCGTTCAATGTGTGGCATAGTTCAGTCTTCTTGTCAGCTGTGCGGTAGCGGCATTTCAAACGATTGGCTTGATAGTTGTCGAAGTTACTTACAGAACTGACTTCAAGCCAACGTTGTTGTGCTTCGCTATATACTTCGAAGTCGAAACAGGTAGCTGCGGTGAAACTCATATCACCTCCACAAAGGTGAAGGATGCGGTAAGGAAGTTCCAATTTTTGGAGTAACCCTTCCACGTGTGACAACATCTCTTTGTGCGATTCCTTACTGTGTTCGGGAGTGTCGATACGTACGATTTCCACCTTTGAGAACTCATGCAAGCGGTTCAGTCCACGTACATCCTTGCCGTAGCTTCCAGCTTCTCGTCGGAAACATTGCGTGTAGGCACAGTTTTTGATGGGCAGTTGCTTCTCGTCCAAAATAACGTCACGGTAGATATTGGTTACAGGAACTTCTGCTGTGGGTATCAGGTAGAGGTTATCCAACTGGCAGTGATACATCTGTCCCTCTTTGTCTGGCAATTGTCCTGTACCGTAACCGCTGGCTTCATTTACTACGGTAGGGGGCATGATTTCAGTATATCCACTTTTTCGAGCTTCATCAAGGAAGAAATTGATAAGGGCACGTTGTAACTGTGCTCCTTTACCTTTGTACACGGGAAAACCTGCTCCTGTAATTTTTACTCCCAAATCGAAGTCTATAAGATCGTATTTCTTGGCTAACTCCCAATGAGGCAGGGCATCTTTGGGCAGTGGTGTCTCCATTCCTCCTGTCTTTACCACCACATTGTCTTCTGCTGACCATCCTTCGGGTACTTCATCATATGGGATATTGGGGATAGTATAAAGGAGAGACTGCAGGGCGGCAATAGCTTGTTCCATTTCCTGTTGTAGGGTTTTGTTGGTTTCCTTCAGTTTGGACACCTGTTCCTTTACAGCCTCGGCTTCTTCTTTTCTTCCTTCTTTCATCAGTCCCCCAATGGTTGCGGCCAGTTTTTTCGATTCAGCCAAGTTCATATCCAACTGGGTTTGTGCAACACGGCGTTTTTTGTCCAGTTGCAACACTTTTTCCACGGCCTCACGTGCATTGCTAAAGTGTTTCTTTTCCAGACCAGCAATAACCATATCCGTTTGTTCGCTGATAAGTTTGATAGTAAGCATATCTGTTTCTTAGTTTTTAGAGTTTTCTGAATTTGAGTGCAAAGGTAATAAATAACGGTGACTTTTGTTGTTTCTTCTCTTTATTTTTTCAAAATCAATCAGCCAAAGAAGTACAGTCTGTATTGAACCTTATTAATCTTTATGTTGTTGGTAAAAGAGATTCCGAAAAAGAGTATAATATATGAGTAGTATGAAGAATAAGGATAGAGGAGGATTTGTTGACTCCGAAAAAGAAAAATGGGAGATGAGACTAGGGCTAATCGTCTTGGGATTGTTCCTAATTATATTTGTTATCCTGTTGGGAAATCTGTTGAATGGTTAAAAAGTTTGGAATGGAGAATAAATTGGCGGATATATTGTTGGGTGTCATTAGGGAAGGGCTTTCTCTGTTGGGAATTCCGGAATCTGTGCAGCATTGGTTGGATGTAGTGGCTTATATAGCAGTCATTCTATTTATAGCCTTTGTGGTAGCTTGGATAGTCCACCGGATATTATTGCATTCGGTGCGCAGATTGCTGAAACATCACCGGCTTCATTTGCTTGGTGTCTTGGTGGAGTATGATGCTATCTGCCGTTTGTCCTATGTGTTGCCTCCGTTAGTGGCAGTGTGGTTGCTTCCATTAGGTAATGTCGGTGGAACACATTGGTATGAGATGTTGTTGCATTTGGCATGGATTTGGTTTGTGGTAGCTGTTATACGCTCGATAAATGTAGTCTTGCATTCGATATCCAAAGTAATGTTGTCACGTGAGGCCATGCATAATCGTCCGATGAAGGGCTTTTTCCAAATAATCCAAGTTTTGGTAGGATTTGTGGGTACCATTATCATTATATCCATTCTTTTAGGCAAGTCTCCATTCAATCTGATAACGGGTTTGGGGGCTTTTGCTGCAGTATTGATGTTGGTTTTTAAGGATTCCATTTTAGGATTTGTGGCTGGGGTTTTGTTGGCGGAAAATGATATGATACACATTGGTGATTGGATAGAATTGCCAGCAGCTGGCGTAAACGGTATAGTGTGTGATGTGACGCTGACGATAGTAAAAGTTCAGAATTTTGATAATACCATAGTGACGGTACCTCCTTATACACTCATTTCTGGTTCGTTTGTCAATTGGCGAGGTATGAAGCTGTCAGCCGGTCGGCGAATTACGCGCACATTCCTATTGGTATATGACAGCATTGTTGCTTGTAGTGTGGAGTTTTTGGAACGGATGAAGGAGTTTGACGCAGCTTTGGCAGAATTCATCATAAGGAAACAGGAGCAAGCCTTTCGTGGAATGGTGGTCGATACACATAATCCGGAAGGGATTGTAGATGGTTCTATTGAAACTAATGCTGGACTTCTACGTGCCTATATAACTCTTTATCTACGAAGGCATCAGATGGTAAATTCAGAATTGGATTTGATGGTGCGATCATTGCCTCCCGAGCCAGAAGGGCTTCCTTTACAACTTTACTGTTTTAGTTCGGATAAGATCTGGGCCGAATATGAATCTATTCAAGCTGGTATAGTAGAACATATCATTTCAGTATTACCGACATTTGGTCTGCAGCTCTATCAACGTCCTTCAGGACGTGATTTTAAGATGTAATCTTCTTCTTTATGAATTTATAAGAACCTATTTGATGTTTGTAAACGAAAAAAGAGAGGGGTGTATCAAAAATGTTGGTACACCCCTCTCTTTTCTTGAATTCTTTATAAGGTTTTCTTTCCTTATGCTTCAGCTGCGGGAGTGGGAATCACAGAAACATAACTTCTGTCTTTACGTCCTTTTTTGAAACATACGATACCATCAACGAGAGCATAGAGTGTGTGATCACTTCCCATACCGATATTTTTACCAGGGTTGTGAACCGTACCTCTCTGACGTACGATGATGTTACCAGCCTTGCAAGCCTGTCCACCCCAAATTTTCACACCAAGTCTTTGACTTGCTGATTCGCGTCCGTTCTTAGAACTACCTACACCTTTTTTATGTGCCATTTTTTCTAAAATTTTAAGGGTTTAAGCAATAACTTGTTTGATTGTCAACTCGGTGAACTGCTGACGGTGACCGTTCAACTTGCGATAACCTTTTCTTCTCTTCTTGTGGAAAACAAGAACTTTATCGCCCTTTACCAAGCCTGTTTTAACTTCGCAAACAACCTTAGCGCCTTCTACTACAGGAGCACCTACTGTGATTGCACCATTGTTGTCAACCAACAACACTTTCTCAAATTCAACAGTAGCACCGGCCTCGGCACCCTGAATGTGGTGTACGAAGAGGTTTTTTCCCTCCTCAGCCTTGAACTGTTGACCGTTAATTTCTACAATTACGTACATTATACTATTTATTAAACGGGTTTTTCCGCAAGGTGGATGCCTCTTTGCACCGCTTTTTCGAACCTCCACGGACTAAATCGGGCGCAAAGTTACTGCTTAATTTTGATATAGCAAAACTATTCACTTAGTTTTTTTTGTTGTTTTTTCGCATTCTCCACCATGCAAAAAGAAAATAACCTATGGCTTGTATCCATAAGGCAATGCGAGGATTCTTTACTTCATCGGGTGTTCCTCCCATGGAGTTGATGCAGACAAATCCGTTGATGCCGAAGGTTGATGGGAATAGCCATGAGAATATTTTCCATCCTATTGGAATGGAAGTTTTTGGCCATGAAATACCCGATAGGAAAAGTAAGGGTAGAGAGGTAAATACGAACATTAGTATCGCGGCCTCGCGGTTGGGAACAAAAGAGGCACAGGCAAGTGAGAAGAAGACGACTGCCAACAGATAGGGGAAAAGGAAACCTAGTAGGGAAGACAATTCTGCCAATTGAGGCAAATCAAAGAGGTAGGGAACAACCATTAGCATGTAACTGGCAGTGGCGGTATAGAGAGTGAGGTAGGCCAATGCCCGTCCTATCAAAGAAACTAAGGAAGAGTTTGACATGGGTTGGTGTCGGTCACGATCTGTACCTGCTGACAGTCCGGCTCCCAACAACATAGTCTGTTGGATGATTAGCATCAACACTGCAGGAATGATAAAGGAAGCAAAACCTGCCTGAGGGTTGAATAATGCTATACTTTCGTAATGGATAGGAGTTGCATTCACTTGGGCCTCTCTTGAAGTTGCGTCAGGCATACGACTGATTTGTAGCTCTTTGTTCATGGCCAGTGACACATCTGTGCAGGCTATGAGTAAAGATTTATAATAAAGTAGTCCGCTCATGTCACAGAATAGACTTACATGAGCTTGTTGGTCGGATAAGAGTTTGTTGCTGAAATCTTTGGGAAGGTAGATGATACCATAAGCCAATCGTTTGCGAAGCAGTTCTTTGGCTTCACCCATGTTGGTAGCATAATAGACTATTTCTGCGTCTGGAGTCGCGTTTACATGACGTAAGAATCGTCGGCTCAGTGGAGAACAATCATTATCAATTGCAATAGTAGGGACATCACGTACAACTTCGCCACTATATATAAAGGTATATAGCAACGGGTAGGCGAGTGGGACCAAAAGGAAGAAAATAAGTAGCCCTTCATCGCGGAAAATACGTTGTAATTCTAACTTCCAAATGAAAAAGAGAGAAGTCTTCATATGTTATTCAATGTATTTGTATTGTGTGACAGCATTGTGAAACCGTTTCATCATAGGTAGTGGTAGTAGGGTGAATATCAGCAGGCAGATGTAAGGTAAAGCTGCGTAGGAAATGTCATACCCATTAAGCGCATTGTTCACGTAAATAAGGTAATAGTGACGCAATGGAAAGAGATATCCCAAGGCCTGTAGCGAAGGGTTCATGGCCATGGTTGGGAAAGTAAATCCCGAAATGGAGAAAGAGATTACCCCCCATAGCGAAGCCACACTCATAGCGAAGCGCATCCATGGGAAAAGGCTGTAGAGAAAAATTCCGAATCCTTGGGCTGCAACTACCATCAGTACAGAGGTGAACAGCATGGTAGAAATGCCACACTGGCAGGGAAATTTCAACCAGCAATAGAGCCACACCATGCACCCCCATGCCATCAATGTGAAAAGTGCAGTTTGTGGCAGTAATTTCCCGATAAGGGCGGGTAGGATATGGTTATTGGCACCTTGTAGCCAGTTGTTTGCCGTTTTTTCTTTTACTTCTGAACCGATAGAATAAATGGTGATGAGGAAAATCATCAACATTAGCACACCGGGGAGGATTGTATTGTTTAGATAAACAGAGTAGTTTAGCCAAGGATTTCCTAAAGGATGAGTGTTGATGACGATGGGTTGCAAGCGGGGAATAGTTTCCCATGGCAATGCACCGTGTGCGTAGAGCTGTGTCTCCTTTATTGTTCCGTTGGCCAGTTCGGAGATTGTGCGCATATCTTCATAAAGCAGGGAGGCGGCTACTAAGTAGCTGTAGTTTATGTAGAATGAAGTTGTTGGTTGCCTGCCAGTCAACACCTGTCTTTCCGTTCCTTTTGGCAAGTAATAGAAACCGTAGATTTCTCCTCGTTGTACAGCTTTCCGGGCTTCGCTGAAGGTCGGATAGTGTGCTATGACATGCGTATATTCGAAAGCGTCAAGGGTGTGCAGAATATGTCTGGACATGGGTGAATCATCTTCATCAACTGCTCCAGCTGGCAGTTTGGTTGGCAATCCTGCATTCATCAACGAGGTAAAAATGATGATGCAGAATAATGGAGGTAATATGATGCTCCACAGATACACGGGGTGGTGTAACATCCGATACCATTCGCGCAAAGCTGTCTGCTTGATATAATATAGTGAATTCATTGTTTCTCAGGATTTTCCCGTATTACCAGACTCATACCTGGACGTAGTTCTTCCACTGGAGTAAGTGGTATGGCTTTTACTTCAAATGTTTTCAAATCATATTGTCCGTTGACTCTGGTTGCTTTCCAGGCGGCATAGGTACCCATGTCGTTCATACTGGTAACTTCTAGAGGTATTTCTTTCTGTAGAGCAGGCGAATAGGCCGTAAACTTTTGTCCAATGTTCAGTTTGCCCAAGCGGTCTTCACGCACATTAAAGCTTGCCCACATCTTATCAGTCAGAGCGATGCTCATGATTGGTGCACCACTACCCACGAGTTCATCACGTTGCGGATAGATTTCACTCACTTCACCGTTATCTGGTGACAGCAGTATCATCTCTACCACGTATGAGTTGACCTCTTCCACTCCTCCTTCTGCTTCTCGGAGTTGTGCCGCAGTTATTTCTTTGTCCTCCATTTGGGCACCTTGTTGTGCCATTTTGTATTGCCAATGCGCTGCTTTCTCAGTAGCAACCATTGCTTCGTAGTTGGCTAGTGCTTCATCGTATTGTTGGGCTGTCATCACTCCTTCTTGATAAAGCCGTTGTACGCGGAGGTATGATTTTTCAGCTATCGTAAGTCCTGCCAAGGCCTTTTGCCACATTTCGTATGTTTCCTGTAACACTTCTCTTCGGGCCGGACTGTGACTCTTTTGGTTCAGTGCCCGTGCGGCACTCTCCATGGCTTCTACTTGTGTCAGTTTGGCTATTACGTCTGGTGCAGAGAGACTGACGAGTGTATCACCGGCCTTGACCCGTTGACCTTCGGTGACGTAAATACGGTGGATGCGTCCGGGTACCTTGCTGGATACCCGGAATTCGTTTACTTCAGCCTGTCCTTCAATGAATTCTTCTTTTTGTTGGAGAAAGATAAAACCGATGACAATTACGAAGAGTATCACGGCTGTGAATACCGCCAAGCCATACAAACTGCTTCGGACAGGGGATTGCTGCTTATTCATGAGTTTTATTATAATTTATAGTTATCATCTTCACATTCCATTCACTTTCCTATGACCTTTTGTAAATTGGCATAGGCCAATTTTACCTCGATAAAGGCATCCACTTGCTCCGTGTGGGCGGAAAGCCAAGCAGTTTGTGCTTCCATTACATTGTTGACAGGAATAACTCCCTCTTGGAATCCCACCTGCGCATAGCGAAGATTTTCGGTGGCCTTCATTACATTTTGCTTTGTCATTTCCAGTCGTTTTTGGGCTTCATTTGTCCTATAATAAGCTTGGTGTACTTGTAGTTCAACCAACTCTTCAGCTTCAGTCAGTTCATAATGAGAAATGTTGGCCTGTGCGCGTGCTTCGCGTACTTTGTATATTCCTTCGCCCCAGTTCCATAATGGTACACTGGCAATGGCTCCTACAAACCATGTACCATTGAATTTCCGTTCGAATCCGTTCATTAATGAAGGATTGGAAGTCATGTATCCTCCTGTCAGTACCACAGTAGGTAGATAATCAGCACGTGTTATTTTCACCTGTTGTTGGCGGATTTTGTGGAGATAACGCAAACTCTGTAGTTCGGGGTTCTGTGTCAATGCCATATTCACATCCTGTGCCAAAATACTGGGTATGAACGAATCATCATCCTTTTTCCCATTTTCATTCCTACTTATTTCTTCATCAATCAGTCGGATGTCCGATTCGAGTGGCAGTCCACATAGTTGGCAGAGTGCCATTCGGCTGAGATTCAGTCCATCTGTTACTTCTGTCAGGGTCAGTGCTGCTTTATCGGATTTGACGATTATACTGAGTTTGTCTGCGCGAGTAGCAATTCCAGCATCTACCATCTTCTGAATGTCATTTTCCAATGTGCGTGTCAACTGCAGATAATTTTGGGCAAGTTCCTTTTTGGCTGCGAGTGACACCACAAGCCAATAGGCTTCGTCTATAGCTGACAAAGTTTCTTGTCGTTTGGCTTCCGTTTGTTTGTCTGCGATGTGTGCCTTATATCGTGTGATTCGGTAATAGGCCGCTATCTTACCTCCCATATATAGTGGTTGTGTCAATTGTATGTTTCCTATCCAAAGATTTCGCGTGTCAGTGCGTAACCATTCGGACAGTACACCGAGTAATTCCTTTTGTTCTTCATTCAACAGAGACAGTTCTCGCTCAGTGTGCATATAAGTTCCTGATGCCGAAATTTTGGGTAGGAAGTTTGTGAATGCAGCCCGTTGCTCGTAGTGTGTGGCTTGTTGCTGTTGTCTGGCAATGAGCATCTGTTTGTTATGCCGTAGGGCCAGAGCACGGCAACTGTCCAAACTCAGAAGTTGTTGGGCATGCGTAACCATGCATGTCCCTATGGCCAGCAATAATAATAGAAAATGTCGTCTGTCTGTCATACCGTTCTTTTGAATATAAAAATTCAGGGGTTATTGCTTGTCGGTGTAAACAAACAACAACCCCTATAGGTTCAATTGCGGTATTTGTCTGATTCGTTCTCTGTGGTCTTACGACATGCTATATATCACATCCATTATTTCTTTTCCAATGCGGTCAGCCTCTTCCATAGTGGAAGCTTCACTATATACACGGATGATTGGTTCGGTGTTACTTTTGCGTAGGTGTACCCAACTTTCTGGAAAATCAATTTTTACACCGTCAATGTCATTGATTTGTTCATGGCTGTACATCTCCTTTATTTTTTCGAGAATAGCGTCCACATCAGTTGTAGGTGTCAAATCAATGCGATTTTTGGCTATAAAATAAGGAGGATAGGTGGCACGCAATTGACTTACTGTCATGCTTTCATGAGCCAAATGGCTGAGGAAAAGAGCGATACCGACCAATGCGTCGCGTCCGTAATGGCATTCGGGATAGATTACTCCGCCATTTCCTTCACCACCGATGACGGCATGAGTATTTTTCATTTTGGTCACCACATTCACCTCACCCACAGCTGCAGCCTGATAAGTGCCTCCATAGCGGGTAGTGATATCTCGTAGAGCTCGGGTACTGCTCAAATTAGAGACTGTGTTTCCTGGAGTGTGCTTCATTATATAGTCAGCTACAGTGACAAGGGTATATTCTTCACCGTACATGGTGCCATCCTCGCAAATCATAGCCAAACGGTCCACGTCTGGGTCAACGACAAAAGCGACATCATGTTTTCCCTGCTTCATCAGCGACATGATGTCTCCAAGGTTCTTTTCTAAAGGCTCTGGGTTGTGCTGAAAATCACCGGTTGGTTCGCCATAGAGTGTAGTGATGTCTGTCACTCCTAATTGGTTGAGAAGTTTGGGGAGGATGATTCCCCCTACACTGTTGACTGTATCGAGAGCTACGCGGAAATGAGCATTGCGTATCGCCTCCACATCTACAAGTGGAAGAGCCAACACACGATCGATGTGCCGTTGGTCGTAAGAACTGTCTTCACGGTATTGTCCGATGTGGTCAATGTCTGCATAGTCGAATTCCTCAGCTTCAGCTATGCGCATTACTTCTGCTCCTTCTTCTGCATTCAGGAATTCACCCTGTTCATTGAGTAATTTTAGTGCATTCCATTGGCGTGGATTGTGGCTGGCTGTAAGAATGATACCTCCACATGCCCCTTCCATCGTTACGGCCAGTTCGGTGGTGGGTGTAGAAGCGAGTCCGATGTTGACAACATCAAACCCCATGCCCATGAGTGTACCACACACGATGTCTTTTACCATAGCACCTGAGATGCGTGCATCCCGTCCCACTACTATGCGGTTACTTTTGATATTTGTAGTCTTTCGGATAAGTGTGGCGTAAGCTGATGTAAATTTTACAATGTCAAGTGGGGTAAGCCCTTGACCTGCGGTACCGCCAATCGTACCGCGGATGCCGGATATGGATTTGATAAGTGTCATCTTCCTTTCTGATAAGTGATTTCATAATAGCAAGGATAAACGTAGCTACTGGCTGTAGATTGTCCTTCGCTATGTGGAACAATAAGACGCAATTTGGCTATCTTGTCCGTGTTACGTCCCAGTCTGATGTAGGGCATAGGTACGAGCCATCCTGAGGGGACGCTGCTTCCGTAGGTAGATAACATATAGCCCGACGTGAACGCTCCAGTGTAGCTTCCTGCTTTGTTGGTAACGGTCAGCACGTCCGGATTGGCTGCACTGAATATATTGGCAGTCAGTGTCTCATTCGTTTTGATGTTTACCTCCTTGTAGCGTGCTATCAACTCTGCCCGTTCACCGTCTTCTAACGGTTCTCCTTCCCCTTTCCGTACAATCTGCATATATACACCGTTGTCTTTGAAGAGTACGAACTCGTTATTCTCCACATTCGTGAGCGAGTCCTGTGCATAGAATTGCTCGATACTGATGACATTGATACCTTCCGATTGGATATAGGCATTGATGGCATCACGTTCCTTTTCTTTCATTTCGGCATAAGTCTCTCCGTCATCGCAAGCCTGCGTCAGCCACCCCGTGGCCATCAACAGAAGTGCTGGATAGATTGATTTCTTCATTTCTTTGACGCTCTAAATAAATCTTCAGGTTGCAAAAATATAAAAATAAGGAGAAAAATTCTCCATCCATAGCAACCAATTAGCGTAATATAACATTTGTTTATTTCTTCACAAGCAGTGGATGAAATTTTGTCAGGGCTTTCTTGAATAGGCTCACGGCCTCTTCCATGGTGCCATACACTTCACCTCCTGAAGCATTAAGGTGTCCTCCTCCTCCAAAGAATTCGGCCGCTACTTGATTGCAAGGAAAGTCTCCTGACGACCGGAGTGATACCTTAATCATTTCCTTTTCTGTGTCTTCGCGCAGGAAAGCTGAAAATCGGATGTTTTTCATTTGTAGTGGCATATTGACAAATCCCTCCGAATCTCCCCGGATATAGTTGAACTTTCCCAATTCTTCTTTTGTGAGAGTGATGAGGGCTGCCTTGTGTTCAGGAAACACCTGCATGGTCGTCAGCACATGTCCCATCAGTCTCAGTCGCCCTTCAGAGTAGGTGTTGAATACATTGCGGTATATCTGATCTTTGTCGATACCTTTTGTCAGCAGTTGGCTGATGATGTAGTAGATTTCACGGTCGTTGCTGTTGAAGGTAAATCCTCCAGTGTCAGTCATCATGCCTGTGTAGATACATTCTGCACACTCCTTGGTAATGTCCTCGAAATAACCTAACCGGCAAATTAGGCGGAATACCAGTTCGGATGCCGATGATATTTGTGGGTGCGAGATGGTGATTTGGCAAAACTGTTCCGGTTCCAGATGATGGTCTATTAGGATTTTACGTGCCTGTGATGTTTGTACAGCCTTTCCTACAGCATCAATTCGTTTCAGACAATTGAAATCTACGCAGCAGATGACGTCTGCCTCTGCTATCAGTTTGTTGGCAAAAGTGGCATATTTGTCGTAGCGGATGATATCTTTAGCCCCATTCATCCATCGGAGGAAATCTGGAAATGCATTGGGAACAATTACGTGCACCTCTTTTTCCTGCGTTTCTAAAAAATGCAGGAGTCCCAATGATGAACCGATGGCATCACCATCGGGGGAGAGGTGTGTCACAATGACCATTTTTTCTGCTTTATCCAACCATTTGGCAAAATGATCCACATTGGCCTGATCTATCACTTTACTGAACATGTCTCTTGTATTTTTTATATGCTTTTTACAAAATGTCTGCAAAGATAATGCAAACGGTGCGGACTAAAAAATATTAAGAAGAAAAAAAATTAAGGTGAGTCTATGGGAGGGTTATATGTGGGAAAAAGGATTTGGGATGATATTCTTCATCCTATCTGTTTCGAAAATCCTGCTAGGATTTTGAGAGCATTCGGATTTCATTCCCAAATATAGGATGCTGTTAATCCGCAGAGGCTGGTCAAAAGACCGATGAGGCTTCGGCGTTGCTTGTGGATGAGTCCATAAAATAGGAAAAACAGAGCGCTGTAGAGAGACAGGGTGCCGACGCCATTGAGGGAGAGGTCATTGATGTCGGCTCCAGGGATACGGGCTGCTAAAGACAGACTGTTGTTCATCAGGCGGATAAGGAATCCAACGATGTTGCTGATAAAGGTGGACAGGGAGGAAGTGGGCAATAAAGAGGCAAGGAGAAGGGGGACTGCAGCACAGACGATGAGAAAGGTGAGTGGGACAATCCACAGATTGACAACCAGTGCATATGGGGAGATACGACCGAAATAGTGGAGGATAAGTGGAAATACACCGATTTGTGCTGCAAGGGAGACGGTGGTGATGTTCCAAAGGTAACGTGGTAGAATGTGACGGGGACGGGGAAGAAGTTTCTGAATCCAAGGCTGTAGTAACAAAATGGCAGCCACAGCGGAGAAAGACATTTGGAAACCGACATCGAACAGATAGAAAGGATTATAGATGAGCATAGCGAAGGCGGTCAGGGCTAAAGTATTCAATGGAAACCCTGAATGGTTGAAACAGTTGCTGATGGATAAGACTGAAAACATAGTGGCTGCCCGGACGGCTGAAGCAGGACAGCCTACCAACAGGGCGAATGCCCATATGCCAGGTACGGCTAACAGATGGCAAAGCCGGATGTTGCGGGCATTGGGAAGAAAAAGGCTGAAAAAGGCTGTGAGAACCATGCAGAGTATGCCTATGTGTAGGCCGGAAAGGGCTAATACATGGCTTGCGCCAGAAATGGAATATTGTTCGCGTAGTGTCTCACTGAGGTCGTTTTTATAGCCCAATGTCAGGGCGGAGAGTACGGATAGTTCATTGCCGGACAATTCACAGTTGCGGTAATAGTCAAGCAAATGTTTGCGTATCCGTAGAGCCTTGGTTTTCCAATGCGCAGGCAAGGTGTCGGTCAATTGCCAATGTCGGGTGTATAATGTGCCGGACACTTGTCGATGACGGAGATGCCGGACATAATCAAACGTAGGAGAAAAATTGGTTGGCGGTTTCACTTCGCCATAGAAACGGAGTCTGTCTCCAGAAGAGAGTGATATCACTTTTGGAGACTTAGGAAGATATAGGAGCAGATGAGCAGAAAGGGTGCGGACTGAATCACCTGTGTAAACAGACGTTACTTCAATAGGACAAAGATAGCTTCGTTCTTTGGCGGATATTTCATCTGTTATCAGCCCTTCGTAGAGGCACTGTCCTGAGGGCCATGAAGGGGTTGCGCGTTTCCATTGATTGCTACATAGCGACCATCCCGTCAGAAACATGAACAGAGCAGTGAATATGCCATACAGAGCACGGTGTTTCCAACTGGTGATACGTAGAGAGAGCATCATGGCAATCAGCACGAAAGCAGTAGCTGCCAATGGGTAACTGATGGGGACGATGTCTGTGAACCCGTCCCCACAGTCGGCTACGGCAATGCCTGTCATAAAGGGTAGTAACAGCCGGACAAAGGGGCAGTTTTCGAAAAAACGGTGAATAGGAAGAGGGGTCACAGTTGTCGCATCCGATGGATAACCTCTGCTGGTGAGGAGGATTTGAACACATGGCTACCCGCTACCAGAATGTCAGCACCTGCCTCTGTCAGCAAGGCTCCTGTCTCATCATTCACTCCACCGTCAACCTCAATCAGAGCCTGTGAGTTTGTGCGTTGGATGATGGCTTTCAGCTCACGTACTTTTTCGAGGGTGTGAGGAATAAACTTTTGTCCACCGAAACCGGGATTGACACTCATCAGCAACACCATATCGACATCTCGGATGATGTCGGCCAATAGTGCTACGGGAGTGGCAGGGTTCAGCGTGACACCGGCTTTCATACCGGTCTCTTTAATTTGCTGGATTATGCGGTGTAGGTGTGGGCATGCTTCGTAGTGGACATTCATCATGTAGGCTCCCAATGCTTTCACCTCAGGAATGAACTTTTCCGGATTGACAATCATCAGATGTACATCGAGCGGTTTTTTACAGAGGGCCGCCACATGTTTCAGTACGGGAAATCCAAAAGATATGTTGGGGACGAATACACCGTCCATAACGTCCAAGTGAAGCCAGTCTGCTTCGCTGGAATTAATCATCTCAATATCGGCCTGCAGGTTGGCAAAGTTTGCAGCTAACAGGGAAGGGGCTATTCTTGTCATACCAGTATATGATTTGCTTATCTCTTGCAAAGATAAGCATTTCCTTTTGATTAACCTAACATAAGGCCGGGCAAAGTTTCGGGCAGTAGTGTCGAAGCCCGATAATTGCGCGCAAAAGTCCGAAGGAAGTGGAGCGATTTGGCGCTTGGAGACTTGTGCAGGCAGACAAACAACTGTTTGCTGCATGAATTTTCTGAGATTTCAAAGGAACAGGATGAAGAAGTAATTTTTTTATTCATAGGCAAAACTCCGATTATTTTCATTTTACTTCTTAAACGGGAATAATCGGAGTTTAGTGTGTGGAATCTTTAATTTTTGATTAATAGACTGTCAGCACAATGTTTTTCTCTTCAGCCATGCGGCGAAGGTTGAGCAGGGCATAGCGCATCCGTCCTAACGAAGTGTTGATGCTTACTCCCGTGATATCTGCAATCTCTTTGAATGACAGGTTCTGGTAATAGCGCATGTGCACTACTTCACGTTGATTTTCGGGGAGCATCTCTACCAGTCTTCCTACATCTTCCAATATCTGGTCGAAAACCATCTGTTTTTCAATGGTGTCTTCGGAAAACTTGATGTTGTTGAACAAATCTGCATCTGTCTCGCTGTCGGAAATTTGGTTCTCATTTCGTTCCTGACGGAAAAAGTCAATGACCAGATTGTGTGCTATACGGGTCAGCCATGCTGAGAATTTGCCGTTGTCAGTATAACGTCCTTGCTGGATTGTCACAATGGCTTTGACGAAAGTTTCCTGAAAGAGGTCTTCGGTGAGTTCCTCGTTGTGCACGATGAAATAAATATAAGAATAGATTTTGTTCTTATATCTATCCAACAAAACATCAAAAGCCTGATTGTTGCCTTCTGAATACAAAGCGACCAATGCATCATCGGTCATCTTCTTCAATTGTTCCATTACTTCTTTTCTTTTCTATTATTAGAGTAATGTCTTTCCTATAGGCTGATTCTTTTTTAGTTAATAAAACAATTTGCACTTTATTTTCGGATGCAAATAAAAGCATTATTTGTGAGACTTGCAACTTTTTTTGCCTTTTTCTTTGTCGTTACCGCACACATAGGCCGGATATGTTTTTGAATCCGTTCAGAAAGTCGTTGATTGACATGCGTTTCTTGCCTGCTAATTGTAGCGATTGGATATATAAGTATCCGTCGGATAGGGCTATACGTAGATAGGTCTTCCCATCGGAAGAAACGGCACCGATTTTTTCCTCGTGTGAGAAAAATTTTTTCTCTGTCTGGAAAATTTTCAGTACTTGTGAAGTGCCGTCGGTGCTGACCAATTCCGTCCATGCGGCAGGGTAGGGCGATAGTCCTCGTACAAAGTCATAGACACCTTTCACTCCTTTCTTCCAATCGATGCGGCAGGTGTCCTTGAATATTTTAGGTGCCGGTCGGATATCTTCTGCAGACAAATCCACCAGTTCTTCCTGCGGGATGGGCTTTACTGTGCCGGCCAAGATGGCATCGACCGTTTCGGTGACAAGTTTTCCTCCGAGCATCATCAGTTTGTCATGAATCACTTCCACATTGTCTTCATCAGCAATGGGCACGTGTACCTGTTGGATGACTTCTCCCGTGTCAATCTCGTGTTTCAGGAAAAAGGTGGTAATCCCCGTTTCTGTATCTCCGTTGATGATGGCCCAATTGATAGGGGCAGCTCCTCTATATTGAGGTAAGAGTGATGCGTGCAGGTTGAAGGTCCCCAGGGGAGGCATGTTCCATACCACTTCGGGAAGCATACGGAAGGCAACCACTATTTGCAGATCAGCTTTCAGTGAGCGGAGTTCTTCTATAAAAGTTTCATCCTTCAGATTGACAGGTTGTAGTACAAGCAATCCCTTTTCCTGTGCATATTGCTTGACAGGGCTTGGTTGGAGCACACTTCCGTGGCGGCCCATAGGCTTGTCCGGCATGGTGATGACGCCCACTACATTGTATCCACCCTCAACGAGGCTGCGCAAACTCTCTACGGCAAAGTCGGGAGTGCCCATATAAACGATTCTCAAGTCTTTTTTCTGCATAGTTTTCTGTCTTTACTTATAGGTCTGTTTGTGTTACAGTTCTTTCCGTATTCTTAATCGCTTAATCTTCTGAGAAGTCCACCAACACTTGGCGGTAGGTGTCAAACACCTTTGATTTCGACACAAAACCAAGGTATTTGCCATCCGCATCATCCACGGGGAGATTCCATGCATCTGTTTCATCGAATTTTTTCATCACCACTTCCATCGGGTCGTTCACACTTAAACGGCAGGGAGCGGAAATCATCAATTTATCCACCTTGAAGCGGTGGTAAAGTTCCTGACGGAACATGATGTTTCGGATGTCATCCATATGTACAATGCCCAACAGCACCCCCCCATCGTTTACCACGGGGAAGAGGTTACGCTTTGCTTTTGAAATGGCGTTCACCAATTGTCCCAAGTCCATGTCGGGGCGTATTGTCTGGAAGTCTTTCTCCACTACACTCTCCACACGCATCAGTGTCAGCACACTTTTGTCCTTGTGGTGAGTCAGCAGTTCACCTTTACGTGCCAATCGTGCTGCATAGATGCTGTGTGGCTCAAAAGCCATGATAGTGAGGTAGGCCGATACGGAGGTTATCATGAGCGGCAGGAAGAGGTCGTATCCACCGGTCAGTTCGGCAATAAGGAATATACCCGTCAGTGGTGCATGCATTACTCCCGACATGAGTCCGGCCATACCCAGCAGGGCAAAGTTCTTCTCTGTCAGAGTGATGCCTCCCAAGGAGAACATGTTGCTGATGCGTGCCCAAATGAATCCGGTGATACAGCCTAAGAACAGACTGGGTGCAAAGATTCCTCCACATCCTCCTCCTCCGTTGGTGGCGCTGGAGGCAAACACTTTGAAGATAACGATGAGAGCCAAATAAATAAGCAGCACATTGTTGAAACCGTAGAAGAGCGAATGGTTCATCACCGTGTTCCATTCCTCTGTCGAAGTGCCGTTGAGCAGCAAATGGATGGTGTCGTATCCCTCGCCATATAGAGGGGGGAAGAGGAAGATGAGCAGGCTTAGCATCGAACCTCCTATCAGCAGTTTTACGTAAGGCTTGTCGGCAAAACGGCGGAACATCCCTTCGCAGAGATTCATGGCGCGGGTGAAGTAGAGTGATACAAGACCACAAATGATGCCCAGAATGATGACGTGTGGGATACGCTCCATGGCAAACGGGCGGTCGAGTTGGAACTCGAACATAGCTTCCGTACCGGTGAAAATGTAAGACATTGTAGCCGCCGTCATACACGAAATCATCAGCGGAAGCAGTGAAGCCATGGTGAGATCCATCATTAACACTTCCAGTGTGAACACCAATCCGGTGATAGGTGCTTTGAATATGCCGGCTATGGCTCCGGCGGCTCCGCATCCGACGAGTAGCATCAGCTTGCGGTAGTCAATCTTGAGAGCCTGTCCGATATTCGACCCGATGGCCGAACCTGTGAGCACGATGGGAGCCTCGGCTCCTACCGAACCTCCGAAACCGATAGTGATGGCACTGGCTACGACAGAGGAATACATATTGTGACGCTTGATGCGTGCTTTCTTTTGTGAAATGGCATGGAGAATCTTGGTTACCCCATGGCTGATGTCGTCTCTCACCACATAGCGGATGAAGAGCATTGTCAGGAAGATTCCCACCACCGGATAAAGCAGGTAGAGTCCGTTGGCGCCTGTCTCGTCGAAGCGGGAAGTCAGTAATCCTTGTATAAGGTGTATCAGTTCTTTCAGAATCAGGGCGGCTGTTGCTGTAAATATGCCCACGAGAAAGCTGATGCATAGGATGTATTGCTTTTCGCTCACGTGTGCCTCTCTCCAAACGGAGAATCGTTGCAGCAGTGTTGCTTTTTCTGTCTTTTTTTTATGTCTCATTGCGTTCTTCATTCTCTGATGACTTTGACTTGTCCGTTAGCTCCCAAGCGGATAATTCCCGAAGCTTGCGCCTGCTTCTTCTCGTGCTGCCGGTAGTTTACGATGTAATCGACGGATTGCTTGACCTCTTCGCTGATTTGGCTGAAGTTGGCCGGTGATGGTTCTCCACTGATGTTGGCCGAAGTGGAGACAATGGCTTTGCGGAAGCGGAAACACAATTGGCGTGAGAACTCTTCGTCCGTCACCCTTATGCCGATAGTCCCATCTTCTCCCATCAGATTCGGAGCAAAGTTGCGTGCCCCTTCATAGATGATAGTCAGAGGTTTTGTGGTCAGTTCTATCAAATCCCATGCCATGGGGGGGACATCCTTTACATAGTAGTTCAGTTTGGCAGGCGAGTCGATGAGCACCAACATTGCCTTGTTGTCTGTCCGATGTTTGATGTCATACACACGCTTCACAGCCTCAGGATTGGTAGCATCGCATCCGATGCCCCAAATCGTATCAGTAGGATAGAGTATTACTCCCCCCTTGTTCAGCACTTCGAGTGCCTGTTTGATGTCTTCGTTCATGTTCATTGTCCCTATACCTTATTATATATAGCAATAAATGCTTTCATCGGCCAATATGTTTTCATATTTCTGTCGGAAAGCGGGATGCAAATATAGATAAAATATCTGAGAAAAGAGTCTGTCAGGATGAAAAACGGGATATGAATAGTTTTTTTCGGGGGGAGTGAAACCCTATCTTATGGATTGTAAGACGCAAATGGAGAATCAGTGTTGACAATGCCCGAAGACAAATCGTGAAAGCGTTTTGGAAACGTAAAATGAACAAAATGATAGTAAAAACAAAATATTCGCCTTGAAAAATTTGTCATTTCAATAATTGGTGTTATATTTGCCTCGTGAAAGATGGCATTTTAACATAACCTTAAAAAGTGTAGCTATGAATATCCAACAAATCATGGCCTCTTTGGAAGCCAAACATCCGGGAGAATGCGAATATCTGCAAGCGGTGAAGGAAGTGCTTCATTCTATCGAAGAAGTTTACAACCAACATCCGGAGTTCGAGAAAGCAAGCCTGATAGAGCGCTTGGTTGAACCCGATCGGATTTTCACCTTCAAGGTACCTTGGGTAGATGACAAGGGGAATGTGCAGGTCAATTTGGGTTACAGGGTACAGTTCAACAATGCTATCGGTCCTTACAAAGGGGGAATTCGCTTCCATGCGTCGGTCAATCTCTCTATCTTGAAGTTCCTCGGTTTTGAGCAGACGTTCAAGAATGCGCTCACCACCTTACCCATGGGTGGAGGCAAGGGAGGGTCAGACTTCTCGCCGCGCGGAAAGAGTGATGCCGAAGTGATGCGTTTCTGTCAGGCCTTCATGTTGGAATTGTGGAGACATTTGGGGCCGGATATGGATGTGCCGGCAGGAGACATCGGAGTGGGTGGACGCGAAGTGGGATATATGTTCGGTATGTATAAGAAGCTCACACGCGAATTTACGGGTACTTTCACAGGAAAGGGACTTGAATTCGGAGGCTCACTCATACGTCCTGAAGCCACAGGGTTTGGTGGACTCTATTTTGTTCATCACATGTTGGAGACCAAGGGTATTGACATCAAGGGGAAGACCGTGGCCGTATCCGGTTTTGGCAATGTGGCTTGGGGAGCTGTTACGAAAGCCACCCAGATGGGGGCAAAGGTCGTGACCATCAGCGGACCCGATGGCTATGTCTATGATGCGGAAGGTATCAGTGGCGACAAGATAGACTATATGTTGGAGTTGCGTTCTTCAGGTGAGGACATCGTAGCACCTTATGCCGAGAAGTATCCTTCGGCAACGTTCTATCCGGGGCGTCGTCCGTGGGAGGTGCAAGTGGATATCGCTTTACCTTGTGCCACCCAGAATGAGTTGGATGGTGAAGATGCCCGCCGGCTTATAGCCAATGGAGTCACCTGTGTGGGAGAAATTTCCAATATGGGATGTACCCCCGAAGCGATAGAGGCATTTATAGAAAGCCGTACGATGTATGCTCCTGGAAAGGCAGTGAATGCCGGAGGAGTGGCCACGTCAGGACTGGAAATGAGTCAGAATGCTATGCACATCAGTTGGAGTGCCAAAGAGGTGGACGAACGTCTGCACCAGATAATGCAGGGCATACATAACCAGTGCGTGCAATATGGCACCGAGCCCGACGGTTACATCAACTATGTGAAGGGGGCTAACATTGCCGGATTCATGAAGGTGGCCAAGGCCATGCTCGCACAGGGTGTTGTGTGATGAAAGAATGGAATAGAAAAAAGTTCTCATAATGAAATATCTCGTTTAGTTGTATTTGTATTTTGTATTGTAGTGTTGCTGCCTGCCTCCTGTGACTGGACGCGGGCAGTTTTTTTATATGTCGGGGGGAATCTTGTTAATGCGCGTTAACTTCTGGCAGGAATACTTTGTCTTTCAACGAAAAACATTAACTTTGCATCGTTTTTAACTTTTCAGGACAGATAGATTATGATGAACAATAAACGAATACTTGTCATTGCCTTGATAACCTTGCTGGCCGTAGGCTTGGGGGTAGTATCCGTGTTGCTGGTACGCAAGAGTAACGAAAACAAGGAGATGGCTGCTCTCTTTGAAATAGAGAAAGAGGAGATGGAGAATGAATACACCCACTTCGCCAATCAATATGAGGAACTTCGGGTAAAGATTAACAACGATTCGTTGCAGGTGAAACTGGAACTTGAACAGCAGAAGACACAACGTCTGTTGGAGGAATTGCGCCAGACAAAATCTACCAATGCGGCAGAGATTGCCCGACTGAAGAAGGAATTGAAGACGGTGCGTGCTGTCATGCGGAGCTACATCCTGCAGATTGATTCACTCAACCAACTCAATCAGGCACTCGCTTCGGAAAACAAGAAGGTGAAAGCACAATACCGTCAGGCTGCCGAGCAGATTTCCACCCTTTCTGAGGAGAAGGAGAGCCTCAATCAGAAAGTGGCATTGGCTGCCCAGTTGGATGCCACAAACATCCGTTTGGTGATGAAGAATAAGCGTGGGAAGGAAACCGAAAAACTGAAGCGGGCCACCAAACTGACCATCAGTTTCACCATAGCCAAGAATCCCACGGCCGAGACCGGTGAGCGTAGCATCTATGTGCGCATTGCCAAACCGAATGGTGACATTCTCAGTAAGGGCGACTACACATTTGAGTACGAGAACCGTCAGTTACAATACTCCATCCGTAAGTATATCGAATACACCGGCGAAGAACAGGAAGTGACGGTTTATTGGGATGTCGAGGAATTCCTGGGTGAGGGAACCTATCAGGTGTGGCTCTTCTCGGCCGGCACCATGATCGGGTCACAGAGTTTCCCGTTGGATTGAAGGTTTAAATATAGATTAAGGAATAGTGTATATGAAGACAGCTTATGTATTTCTTGCCGACGGCTTTGAAGAAGTCGAAGCTTTGGCTACTGTAGATATTCTGCGCCGTTCGGGCGTGCAAGTGACCACTGTGTCTGTCCATCCTACCGATGTGGTAACCGGAGCTCATGGAGTATCGGTTGTGGCCGATAGCTTGTTTGTCGGTCATGCTTATGCCGAGGCAGACATGCTGGTGCTTCCGGGAGGCATGCCCGGTGCTGCCAATCTCGATGCTCATGAGGGAGTGTGTGCCGCGCTGAAGGCCCATGCCGAAGCAGGCAAATGGTTGGGTGCCATCTGTGCAGCCCCCATGGTGTTTGGCCATTTAGGTTTGCTTGCGGGCAAGAAGGCAACCTGCTATCCCGGTTTTGAATCTCATCTTGAAGGAGCGGAATATACCGCCTCACCGGTCGAGGTGGATGGCAACATCATTACAGGTAAAGGTCCTGCCGCCGTCTTCCCCTTTGCCTATGCGTTGGCAGGCGCTTTGGTGGGCGACGGAGTGGTGGCCCAGGTGAAGGCCGGTATGCTGTATCATGGTTGAGTTGATGCACACTTATGAAGAAATACGTCATCATTGTAGCCGGTGGGAAAGGTGTCCGTATGGGGGGGGAAGTGCCCAAGCAATTCCTTCCTATAGGTGGGAGGCCCGTGTTGATGCGCACAATGGAGGCTTTCCATTCCTACAGTCCGGAGGTATGCCTCGTGTTGGTGTTGCCTGTTGTCCAGCAGGCCTATTGGCAGGAGTTGTGCGAAAAGCATTCATTTGTCTTGCCTTACCGTTTGGCTGATGGTGGAGAGACCCGTTTCCATTCCGTGAAAAGCGGGTTGGACACTATTCCTGCCGATGAAGAGGCATTGGTGGCGGTGCACGATGGAGTGCGTCCTTTTGTTTCGTCCGAGGTGATAGCCCGTTGTTTCGATGAGGCTGCCCGCACGTCCGCAGCAGTGCCCGTAACAGATGTGGTGGAGACTGTCCGCCATTTGAGTGCCGATGGGCAGAGTGTAACAGTCTGCCGCGACAGTTACAAGTTGGTGCAGACCCCGCAAGTCTTCTCCCTTCCGTTGTTGCAGAGGGCATATGCTCAAGCCTATGTGCCTGATTTTACTGACGATGCCTCGGTGGTGGAATCTCTTGGACACTCTGTCACCCTTGTGGCAGGCAACCGCGAAAATATCAAGCTCACCACACCTTTCGATTTGATGATTGCTGAAACGTTGGTGAATAAGTCATAACACTACCATGCTCGACCTTGCCGCACGCGACATCATGTATCTGCCGGGAGTAGGCCCCAATCGGGCGGCCATGCTCAATAAAGAATTGTCCATCCGCTCCCTGCATGACTTGTTGTACTATTTCCCTTACAAATACATTGACCGTAGCCGTCTCTACTACGTACACGAAATAGATGGCAATATGCCCTACATCCAGCTCAAAGGGCAGATTCTGAGTTTTGAGGAGACAGGCACAGGTTATCGCAAGCGTCTGGTGGCACATTTTTCAGATGGTACGGGAGTTGTGGATCTTGTCTGGTTTCAGGGATTGAAGTTTGTCACCGGGAAGTACAAGTTGCGCACCGATTACATTGTCTTCGGAAAGCCTGCAGTCTTCGGCGGACGGGTCAATATCGCTCATCCGGATATCGATCCGGCGGACGAATTGCAACTCTCCAATATGGGATTGCAACCCTATTACAATACTACGGAGAAGATGAAACGGGCCGGACTCAATTCGCATGCCATCGAAAAACTGATGTCCAATCTGATGGGGATTATCAAAGAGCCGATGCCTGAAACACTTCCGCCCGACATCATCAGCCACAATCATTTGCCTTCACTCACTGAGGCTCTCACGAATATTCATTTTCCCAAAAGTGCCGAAGAGTTGAGACGGGCACAATACCGTCTGAAGTTTGAAGAACTCTTCTTTGTGCAGCTCAACATTCTTCGCTACATGAAAGAGCGTCAGCAACGCTACCGGGGCTTTGTCTTTGGCAGGGTGGGGGAAACCTTCAACACCTTTTATTCACAGAACCTTCCCTTTGAACTTACTGGAGCGCAGAAGCGTGTCATTCGTGAAATACGCAAGGATATGGGCAGCGGACGGCAGATGAATCGTCTTCTGCAGGGCGATGTCGGCAGTGGCAAGACGTTGGTGGCACTGATGTCTATGCTCATTGCGCTCGACAACGGTTTTCAGGCTTGCATGATGGCACCTACGGAAATATTGGCCGGACAGCATTACGACACCGTCAGCCGGATGCTCTGTGGCATGAATGTGCGGGTAGAACTGCTGACAGGCAGCATCAAGGGGAAACGTCGTGCAGAGATACTCGACGGAGTGCTTACCGGGCAGGTACACATTCTCATAGGCACTCATGCTGTGTTGGAGGACACTGTCACCTTCTCCCGGTTGGGCATGGCAGTCATTGACGAACAGCACCGCTTCGGTGTGGCACAACGTGCCAAACTTTGGGGCAAGAGCACAACACCTCCTCATGTCCTGGTGATGACGGCCACACCCATTCCACGCACATTGGCCATGACGCTTTATGGCGATTTGGATGTCTCCATCATCGACGAACTTCCTCCCGGGCGCAAACCTATCCTTACTGTTCATCAGTTTGACAACCGGCGGGCATCACTTTACAGCGACATACGCGGGCAGATTCGCGAAGGGCGTCAGGTATATGTTGTCTATCCCCTCATCAAAGAGAGTGAGAAGATGGATTTGAAAAATCTTGAAGACGGCTACAACACCATTTGCGAAGTCTTTCCCGAATACAAGGTGTGCAAGGTGCACGGACAGATGAAGCCTGCAGAAAAGGAGGCGGAGATGCAGCGGTTTGTCTCCGGTGAAACACAAATTATGGTGGCCACTACGGTGATAGAGGTTGGGGTGAATGTTCCCAATGCCTCCGTAATGGTCATTGAGAATGCCGAACGTTTCGGACTTTCGCAACTTCATCAGCTACGCGGACGGGTAGGACGCGGAGCCGATCAGTCTTATTGTATTCTTGTTACCGGCTACAGACTCTCCGAAGACACCCGCAAGCGCATTGAGATTATGGTACAGACCAACGATGGCTTTGAGATAGCGGAAGCCGACTTGAAACTTCGTGGGCCTGGAGATCTCGAAGGAACCCAACAAAGTGGTGTGGCTTTCGACTTGAAGATAGCCAACATTACCCGCGATAGCCAATTGCTTCAGCATGTACGTGGCATAGCTCGCGAGGTAGTGGAAGCCGACCCTGAAGGTACAGCTCCACAAAATGCTCCCATGTGGGAAAGGCTCCGTTTCATGCGCAAGAGCAATGTCGATTGGTCGGCCATCAGTTAACGAATAGGGGCTGTCTTTTTCTGATTTCAGTGGTTCTTCTGCAATTTAGTTGAAAGTTCAGCTCTCATTTTTTTGGCAGTATAACTCCATCAGCCATTTAATATATACTCCGTTAGCAAAGTAATATATACTCCGTTGGCAAAGTAAGTGCTCTTTCTTTTTTCATCTAAATTGCAGAAGAACCATTTCAGTGGACGGTTTTCTGTTTCATAGTCTAAATCAATAGACACCTTTTTTGAAAGCTCCCTGAAAGTCTTTACACTTTCGTCATTTCCATCCTGATATTGTGTTTGACGGTATTCAGCCATCCGGTGCGAATGCTGACCTCTGAACACGGCCACGGTGTTTTCCACCGCATTCGTCTGATACTGTTGGATTTTAAATTTCATCTTCGGTGTCGGGTAATATGGCTTGTGCCCATTCAGGCACATCGGTTACATACATTTTACCCATAACACCATTCACTAAACGGAATTGTAGTTTTGCTTCTTCTCCATCCACTGAGTTGTCATAGACATAGAGACGGTCAACAAAACAGGAAACCTTTATGCAATTATAGATAGATTTTCTGTATCTCGAAACGATTTTGGTAATAGGAACATCATGTCCTCCTTTCATTACACGACCTGCTATTCGCGCCGCATTGATAGTCGGATTTGCAGTAGCAATAAAGAAAACTCTTATAAAGAAGCCCGCTTCCTTTGCACGCAAGATGAAATCGACTTTATCGTCTGCAGACATCACCGTTTCAAAGATGAGACTTCGCTTTTCAGCCAAACATCTTTCTCTCCATTCAGCACAATAGTTTGCGGCACTAAGCACTGCTTCTTTGGAGTTCCAATCTCCAAACATCTCTTTTGCCACATTGTCTGGATTAACATATACAGAATCCTCTACCCATTCATGTTTTAGGAGTCGTGAAGTCACTGAAGTCTTCCCCGACCCGTTAGGTCCGGCAATAACAATCAGCAACGGACGGTGCTCTGTTGCATTACCCATTGACTATACAGGTTTGACGGTTCGACCATTCTTTCTTTATCGCTCTTGCTTCGCGATTCAAAGATTCGAAAAACTCACCCATTGCCTTCTCGTTACTTTCACGAGCTTCTTGGGCAACTTCTTTCATCAGTTGGCTTAGCATTTCATCACTTGGCTCTTCACCAACACCGAATCTGTATGATTTCATTTCCTTCTCTGACATAATCGTCTCCTTTCTTGTCTCATCTGCAAAAATAACAAGTTTATTTCATTAGTGAATGATATTATGGTAGTTTTTTCTCTATTTTCTCTCTTTTTCGTCCTTGTAAACTGTTAACTCCGCTCTCCTACCGTGTTTGTTCGGTTTGCGAACGGAGTTAATGGTTTATGGGCAATTGTATTGCTATTTTGTCGAAAAGACAGATGCCAATTTACTGAAAATTTTCGTGCCAAATTACCGAATATTGAATTATTTGATTACCTTTGCGTTGATAAACTAAGGTTTGATATAACTTGTTACTACTCTATGGGACAGTTGGCTTTCTTGAAAATGTTCTTGTTGGTTTCAATTCCGACAGATATTAATGACAACCGTCGCCACATACACGTATTCCGGAAAGGAACAAGGCATATGCGTTCTATTGCTAAAATATGGATTGAACAAAATGGTCGAAAGTGTGTAGAGATTGCAGATCCCAACTAAGTGCCAAGGATAATGAAATGATAGTCAACGCCATCGAAAAGCACTGGGAGTTTATTAACGAACAGATTTCTAAAACTTTCCGAGGTGAAAAGACGAAAGTAAAGAACATAGAAAAATAACTGATTATGTGCAAGATGAATAATGTGTCGGTAGGGATAAAGAAATTGGATTTTTCTTCATTCCGTGGAAAGATGGCTGCCTCATTGACGGATGGTCGCCAAGTCATTGTGCCTCTCAGTTTCTTTCCTGAAATCAAGAACCTTTCACTGAAGCAACGTTCCGAATGGATGATTTTGGATGACCAGTATTTTACCTTTGCCGATTTAAGCAAAGTTTATTCGGTATGTGAACTGTTAAGGCAATAATATCTACTTTAGAAAATCCGAACAAAAATGGTATCACGTTTATTTCTTACTGCCTTGTAATGTATAACCGAGTGGCGCAACGAGACGTTGTGACCTCTCATAAACATTCAAGGCTGTATGAGCAAAAGTAGAAAACGAACCCCTATTTCTTGCTACGTTTGTTGCAAGTCGCAGAAGCGTGGCAAGCAAGCATGTAACCGCAAATTCCGTCGTCGGGAGCATCGGCTTATTAGTGTTGGTAATTACGAAAGGCTTCCTGTTTTCACCATCGAAGTCATGAATCCTTGGGATTTGGGCGGTGATGGCAAAGGGTATTTCCATGGATTACCAACGGATGAGTGGTTCATCAGGTTGATGAGGAAGTAGCATTTACCATTTCGGCGTTCACTCGTTGAGGGTGAACGCCGAAATTATTATCACATCGGGGTATTGATAAAGACATGTTTGTTACCCCGTTTTGCCTTTATATGTTTTTTTGCATATTTATAACAATCATAACAAAGGTGCAAGTTACATGAATCATCATAAATCACTTTGCCATACTTCTTCTTTTTATGGCAACCGTCACATATAAAAGGAGATTTGCCACGATAAGTCTGTTCGCCAAGCCTTTTATCAAGAACTCGAATTGTTTCCCTTATCCTTTTTTTATCGAATTGACAAGGAATAGTTTGGTCCTTTTTATACGGTTCCTCATGTTTTACCTTGGATAGTTCTGCCAATAATTCATTACCTTCGCTTACAACAAAAGCTCCCGGATGTGATTCTATTTTAGCTTTATTGGTTAAAGTGCTTTTCCTCATAATGTTTAAGGACTCCACCTATTATAGTCTTACCACATATTCTACATACTTTCCCCATAAATGTTATTTCGTTAGAAGTTCACTTAATTCCGCATATGAAGAGACTATATCAAATTTGAGATTGCCACCTGAAATGGATTCAAAATGTTTTCTTGCACAATCAATCTTGGACTCTTCTACACCTCGCAAGTCAGCTGATTTCATTTCATACTTTGTGGCACCTTTGGTTTCTGCTACAAAATAGACGTGTTTGACCGCTCCTTCTCGGAATGCTATCGCCCAGTCGGGATTATAATGTCCCATGGGAGTATTGATATAGAAACCACGTGGAAGTTTGGTATAGACTACTACATCTTCCTGCTTCTCCAATTGTTCTGCGAATGGTTTCTCAGTTCCCACGCTATCAACTACCACCAAATCATAGAGTGATTTCACTGATTCAATGGCATTGTCACCGAGTTTACCTCTGATAGTATTCTCCGTAAAGATTGATTCATCGAAGGTGTCGTCCAACTTATGGTACTCAATATGCTTTATCACGGCAAATGCCTTTACTTCGTTGATGAGTTTGCCCACCTTGATGATAAACTCTTCAGGATTGAGTTTAAATTGATGGAAGGTTGTTTGCTTAATTCCTGTAAGTATTTCCACTATCGCTTTACGTGTAAGTCCTGTTGCTTCTACAAAGCGACCGACAAGATCATATTTAACGTTATCGCCCACAGATTCGCTCACATGAATAGTACGAACTTTTCCTGCGGTCATGGCAGTTCCAGATTCCAATGATTCCTTATCACGAATAGTCTCCAGTGTACCAGTGCCAACAATAATGCGGATTTCAGTTACACTTAGGAACTTGTCTATAGCCTTAATGGCGTTTTGCACCAATTCTGTTGTGTCAAAGTTTACTGTATAGAATGTACGTGTATTAATGCGTTTCCACAATTCCTGGAATTCTTGTTTCTTGAATTTACTTTCATCAAACTTTGCTTCACGATGCTTACGAGCGTTATCAGGTTTAAGAGCATCAGGATTAAACACCTTATCAAGAACAGAAACAATACTTTCTTTGGCATCATTGTACTCTCCAAAGTCAAGAGTTCCTTGTTTCTTATCCTCAAAGTATTTTGGCGTAAGTTTTCCTCTTTTTACATAACCGCTTGAAATCAATTCTTCATGAACAGCTACGGCCAGAGTGGTAGAAAGTGTTTTCTTTTCGCCCGAAGCGAATACGAAGGTCTTACCTTCAAATAGATGGGCAGTGACTATAATCGGGCGAGTAGAAATAGCTTGAGCCATTTCGTCCTGCAAGCCTTTTGAGAAGTCTTCATAACTTTCACTTGCTATGATGGTAAGGATATTGGTATCAAATACTGCCGAACCAAGCAAGTCTTCATCTTGGCGTTCTCCGTTTTGGTTTACACACAGACGCATACCACGACCCACTTCCTGACGTTTCTTGGTTTCGTTGTCCGAATTCTTGAGCGTACAGATTTGGAATACGTTAGGATTATCCCATCCCTCTTTCAACGCAGAGTGTGAGAAAATGAAGCGCACTTGCGAACCTTTAACAGCTGGATCAAGCGACAACAAGGCTTCTTTATCCTTCATGATAAGCGTGTAAGCATCTACATCGGCACTATCCGTAGAACCACGTTCCACTTTTGAATTGATAAACTTACCCTTTTTGTCACGAGAAAAATATCCCTGATGGGTCTTGGCCACATCAATACCAGAAATGTAGCGAAGATACTTTTCATCCCCGAACGTTGGTTGCATCTCTTGCATCACACGGATATACTCCTCCTCAAACATCTTGGCATATTCACCTAATTCGTGTCCGTCTGTGTTGTAAACACGATAGTTCTCCACATGGTCAATAAAGAAGAGCGACAGCACCTTAATACCTTTGGGATAAAGAGAGCGTTCACGCTCGATATGAGTGCGTATCGTTTCACGTATCTGAATACGACGGATAAGTTTTTCATTGATGGAGCCAACCATTTCGCCCTCATACAAAGTAGTGTCATTGAGTAGATGGATGAATCCGTTTACTCCGTCTATGCGGTCAATGATGTATCCGTGGCGATATTCTTCTAATCCTTCACTATACTCAAACAAATCTGTTCCCTCTCCCACAAGTTTGGAAGTTTGTTTGGTACCTGATGCTGTTTTCACATCAAAACTTATTCTTGCTTGTGGTGCAGCTCCATTCTTACCTGGAATGATCTTTTCAAGATACACGAAGCCATTTGTGGCGGTAGAACCTTGTTGCTTCACACCCAACACTTCAATCTTCTTGACCAGTTTCTTGTTGAGTGCATCAATGGCATCGAGGCGATATACTTGGTTGTAGATATCCTCCTTACGGTGTGTGGCACTATAGAGCAGAGAGAACAACGGTTTGAACTCCTTCAACTTCTGACGAGTGGCATTGTTACGGTCAGCACCCAATACACTTTGAGGTTCGTCGATAATCAAGATAGGATTAGTAGCAGCTACTACTTGAAGTGGTACACGATAACCAAACTCTTCCAACTGTCGGGTAAATCGTTTGGCATCCTCACCACGTGCATTGAAAGCTTGTGTATTGATAACCATCACATAGATGTTAGGGTTGGTCGCAAAACTCTCAATAGGCGAAAGGTTCTTGCTATCATACACAAAACTTTCCATCGGTTTGTTGTACTCCTCAGCAAAGTGCTCTTTCATTATTTCAAGACTCTTCACCACACCTTCACGAATGGCAATGCTTGGCACTACAATGATGAACTTTGTCCATCCATAGAGCTTGTTGAGTTCATACATTGTTTTGATATAGGTGTAAGTCTTACCCGTACCTGTCTCCATCTCAATGGTAAAGTTCAATCCCTCGCCCACGATATTGGTTATCGGTTCAAGGTCTTGACTCATCTGAATCTCGCAGATGTTTTGTACTAAAGATTCTTTGTCAAGCATGATAGGCTCGTTGCGGAAAGCCGTGATGTCATTATCAAATGAGGTCTGCCGAGAATCAGTTCTTCCTCTATCATAGCGGTAGGCAAAACCATCGCTATAGCGTTGGCCCACGAAGATGCCAGTTACCGCACGAGCTGCATCACGCTGAAAACTTTGATGTTTGAATTTTAGTTTCATAGTGACAACCCATTAGATTACATGAACACGATTCTTTACTACCTCTTCACTCCATCCGCACTTCTGTTTGAAGAGTTCAAACAAGTTCATCTTCAATGGAGCATCGCTAAAGCAACTATCACGGAATACCACTCGCAACGGCATAAGTTCTGCAATAGCGGTAATGATTTCTTCGTTTACATTTTCAGCGAAGCACGCCACAAGGTCGCCATCATTCACATTATATATGGTTTTGCCTGATACCTCGAAGTTACTCAAAGGCAATGATAACTGCACGCCCCAATCAAGCATACAACCAAAGAGCAAACTTAAATCAGAAGTGCTGTCTTTGATGTTTGAAACCTGTGAGAATAGGTCTGCTTGCGAAAGGTCGTTAGGAGAGAAATAGACATTGTTCATAAAACTATCTTCGCACTTGAATACTCGGAAACCTGTATCAAGGTTCTGTGCTGCAAGCCCAAACTCTTCTTTAATTTTCTTACCAGCACGACGGATACGTTCTTTACCGATTTCGCAGATATTTTTGTAGCCAGCTTTGTAGGCTTCGCTACTTTCATCAGTTTTCTCGGGTATTTGCACCATAATAAATTTGCGATTGCCTCCATCTTCTGCATTACATTTTATGATCGCATGGGCTGTAGTTGATGAGCCACTAAAGAAATCAAGAATAATATCATCATTTTCAACATTACCTATCTGAATCATCCTTTTTATCATTTCTAATGGCTTCGGTGTCTCAAAAACTTTTTCTGGAATTAAGGCTTTCAAATCAATAGATGCCTTTTTGTTGCCTTCAATATCAGTCCACAAATTAGACGGCCTTTTAGTTCTACCCTCTAGATAGAATTTGTAATATATTCCATATCCCTTATCCGTTTTTTTGAAATATATCAAATTGTCTTTAAGCATTTGCTTATAAGTTTCTTCTCCGACTCTCCATCTACTATCATAGCCAGTAGGACCTTTGGGATATACAATGTTGCCATCAGGAGTTTCTATTCCATAATACATACTTGGTCTATCTTCTCGTCTATCTTCTCCGCCAGTTCGTCTTAATTGTAGTATAGAGTATTTGCCTTTCTCATCTTGTAAATCATACCTTAATGTGTCCTTTTCGCTAAGTTCTACACCGCCAACTTCAAAACTTGTGTTTTTTGAATACATTAATGCATAATCAAATGATTTACCCATAGAGTTTGTGCCTTGTGCTGTAGTAGTGCCTGTGGCTCTACATATTTGTGCGATAAAATTAGACTCGCCAAAAATCTCATCGCATATTTTTTTAAGGTTGGTAATCTCATTGTCATCAATAGAAATATAGATTACGCCATCATTGGTAAGTAATGAACGCGCAACTATTAGTCGTTGATAGATCATTGAACACCAATCTGAATGAAAACGACCTTCGCTATCATTATTCTTTCTGAAACGATTACCTAATTCATCAATATTCCCAGCTTCTAAATCATACCCATCTTTATCCATCGCAAAATCATCACGATACACAAAATCATTACCAGTATTATAAGGAGGATCGATATATATCATCTTAACCTTACCCAAGTAGGACTTCTGCAAAAGTTTTAGCACTTCAAGGTTATCACCCTCGATGTAGAGGTTCTGAGTATTCTCCCAATCCACACTCTCTTCAGGACATGGACGAAGCGTTTTATTGATAGGGCGTGCAGCTTCACGACGAGCGGCATTCTTACCAACCCACTTGAAACCGTATTCTTCATCTGCACCCTCGTAGGCATTATCACCAAGGAGTTCACGAAGCGTATTGAAATTTATCTTATGTGCTATCTTTCCTGTCTTATCATCACGCACCTCGGTAAATGCCGATGGCATAATCTGATAAAGAGCTTCAAGGTTAAGTTCGCAACCCGAAGCTGAGGTCAGTTCCATTTTCTTGAGTTCCATATATCTTATTGTTTGTTATTTCAGGTTCGATAATTGTTTTTTCAGTGATTTTATCTCGGCATTGATTTCCATTTGCTTGTTGAATTGTTTTTCCTTATTCAACTTCTTCGTCAGTGAGGCAATTTCTGTTTTCAATTTGGTTCGTACATCCTCTACCTTGATTTGTTCCGCAAGGGTATTGCCTTCTGCAACTTCAATCTCTCCGATATGGGTCACAATATTCTCCCACACAGCATCGAGATTCAATCCCGATAAGGGAAGCGTGGCCTCTTTTGTATCTTGCCAAGCCGACGAAATGAGTTTGGTATGGTATATTGCAAACTGTGTTTGCTCCTCGAATTGTAGGGCAAACACCATTCGTTGCGGAATAAGTTTGGTAAGCAGTGCTATATTTTTGTTGTCGTACTCCTTGCGTTTCAGTTGTACGGCAAGCAGATAAAATTCCTTCACCTCAGCCCCAGCATTCAGTGCAGGCACAGTGGAGGTTGATACAACCGCCACAATGTCTATACGTGCAATGTCTGCATCGAAACTCTCACGTTGCGAGGGCTTCAACTCATACTTTGCATAGATTGCTTTCTTGGGCAACTGCTTCCGAACTTCTGTCGTCTGTGGTAGGCCGTACATAAACTACTGGTTTGGAGTTACATTTACATTGAGTTTTATTGGTAGAGGTTTGATTTCACCAACATACTGAACTCTTAATGTATTTGCTGTGATTACAGGCATATCATCAACTATGACATGGTTAGGTGAATTTATAATCTCCTCCAACCTAATTATGTCTGCATCATTGATATCAACCTCATTAGTATCTGTGCAGGACTTGAAAGTAGAAATAGTAGTCAATAGAACACCAGCAGCAGCTACCCAAGTTGCCCATTTTGCAGAACTAACCGATTTGCGTGATAGCACGATTTCCTCACGCCTAAACTGTTGTTCTTCTGTTATATACCCACGAGTTTTGAATTCTTTTAGACTAGGCAATGGAAATACGATTTTGTATGCATACCTTTCTAATAGTTCTACTATATCTAAATTGAATAGGCTGTAGTCCACTTCGCTAAATGCGAGGATACTATCACCTATTTTCTCAATATATTGATTACCCTCCTTGATGTATTTATCTTTATCGTAAAGCTGTTTTGGATATGTATCGTTTGCCGATAATACGGATTGAAGTTTTATATATCCCTCTTTGTCTAACACCTCTACCAAATACAAAAAATATGAAATATCAAAGTAGTTAACCATTATTCTGTCAAAATCTGGTTTGCCTTCTTTTCGAGGCGCATAAATTGATATTTTGAAAGGATTAATATCCCATTCTACAGCAAATACGCTTAGCTCATTGCGCAGTAGACGAGCAATCTGAAGCCCTTGTAAATCGTGTGCCTCAGATGCTTGGATAATACGATCTATAATTAGCCTATCAATAGAAGATAACTCTCTCATACTCCTACTTTATCACCAAAAAACATATCAATTCAAAATCATCAAGTCCCTTAATCTCCTCAGTAAAGAGTGAGCCTGTGGCGCCGCCAAGGAAAGAATCAATGTCGCTTTCTTCCTTTACGTCTATGATAGACGCAATGGCATCACTCAGCAACTCGGAATAGTGTTGCATATTCTTACCGTCGCGGGTAATGCGGTTGAACTCTTTACATAGTTCCTTATTCGGGCTTGACTTTCCTTTGCACAAGTAACGGAGTCTGTCGAGCAACTCTTTTGGAGACAGATGATTGACAACAACTTCGCTATCATCAGAGATATAGACCAAATAGAATGGGTGTAAACGATTCTTGCGGTCGATGTTTACATTGTTGTTACGATTCTTTAGGACATACACCACACCTGGAGGACAACCCTCAGAAGCTGGAACAACAGCATGCAATCCAAAGGGTGTATGTTCAATGTTCGGATTATCCTGCATATAGGCAAGCAGGTCAAGACGGAACTCGTTCAATCCCAAGTCCATGATGCTGATGCCTGTGTTCATCTCTTCAATATCCACCACTTCACTTTGCAGGCGTTTGAGTTGTTCGCGACGATACTCCAAGTCTCCCTTTTCTTCGGGAGAAATGGGGTTGTCATCACCCGTACTGGTCATTACAGATACTTTCATACGGGCTTCTACACGTCCTTTGAGGTCAATATATTCGTCCAGGTCCATATCGGGCCAATAGTTGACGAGTTGGATAACATCATTGCGTGAGCCTATACGGTCGATACGTCCAAAGCGTTGAATGATACGCACAGGATTCCAGTGAATATCATAGTTGATAAGATAGTCGCAATCCTGAAGGTTCTGACCTTCGCTGATACAGTCGGTAGCAATCAGCACATCTATCTCCTCGTTTACATCAGGTAATAGTGCCGCCTTTTCCTTTGATAGCGGAGAAAATAAGGTGAGCAGCGTGTTGAAGTCAAGTTTTATGCGTTGGCGACTAGGTATTCTTACAGTACTTTTCGCCTCAGAGCTACCTGTGATAAGTGCAGTATGCAGATTATGTTTCTCCTTTATACGCTCGGCAAGATTGTTGTAAAGGTATTCAGCTGTATCGCTAAAAGCCGTAAAAATGATTACCTTTTTGTTGTTGCCGTTTATTGGGTTGGTAAACTTATGGCGAAGGTCATCAATCAGTTGCAATAACTTGCTATCGTGTTCGGGAGTAATATCGGCAAGCATAAGGAGCAACAACTTCAGTGTTTCAATGTCCTTATCGAGGTACTTCTTCCAGCCGATATAGTCCATATCTTCAAGAGCAATCTGCGTCTTCTTACCACCGATGAAAATATCCTCCTGCTCGTCAAGGTCAAGTCCGGCAGAGAAGTCATATTCATCTACCGTGGTTCGTGTAGTGCTACGCCCTGCCTCAAGTGCATTGATTTTCTCTACCGTAGCAGAAATAAAAACAAGGATGCGGTTCAATGACAGACGGAACGAATTGACAGAACTTTCAAGACGTTTGAGCAGATTGATGCTCATCAACTTGCGGATACCACGTTCACGTCCCTTCATGGTAAGTCCTGAATAGTCCTCTTCGCTTGTGATGTTTACGTATTTTGACAATCTGCTCGGTAGAATGAAGTCCGACGGAGTGTATATGGCCAAGTTGAGCACCGAGAGCAACAGATAGATGTCATTGTAGTTTATAGCACTATCAAGGTCGGTCAGGTGTGGACGACGAGCGATAGGTGTCAGTCGTGTGGGGAACTTACCGATGTCGGTGGTGTCATAATATTGCTCGATGTGCTTACGGCTCCGGGCAATGGTGACGCTATCAAGCACCTCAAAGAAATCAAAACTCAAGCGTTCGAGCAGGCGTTTTGTAGTACGTTCTTCGGGAGGAAATTTAGACCAACGATTATATTCCGTTTGTGCCTGACGGAAAATATCTTCTATACTACTGCTTGTATTGAGCAAACCATCAATGTTTTCTGAATTTCCCTCGTATGCCAAAGCTATTTGGTTCTTCAAGTCGTTGAAACGATTGTTTACAGGTGTGGCCGAGAGCATCAGTACCTTGGTTTTCACCCCCTTGCGGATAACCTTGTTGAGCAATTGCAGGTAGCGGTTCTCACGAGGATTCTCGTCATTCTCATCGGTGGTCACTTTGCCTCCGTTGCGGAAGTTGTGACTTTCGTCAATCACAACAAGGTCGTAGGCGCTCCAATTGATGTGGGTAAGATCGAGTCCGTTTGATATGCCTCCATTGCGAGACAAATCTGTATGATAAAGTACATCGTAGCGCAATCGATCGGCCACAATGGGATTGTTCAGGTAGTTGCTTCGATAGGTAATCCAGTTGTCGTTAAGTTTTTTGGGACAAAGTACGAGTACCGACTTGTTTCGGTTTTCGTAATACTTGATGACGGAAAGGGCGGTGAAGGTCTTTCCCAAACCTACGGAGTCGGCCAGGATGCAACCATTGTATTTTTCCAATTTGTTGATGATGGCCAGGCAGGCATCCTTCTGGAAGTTGTAGAGTTTGTTCCAAATGACACTGTCCTTGAAGCCGGTGGCTTCGTTGGGCAGGGTGTCTTCGGAAAGGTCGTCGAGAAACTCGCGGAAGATATTGTAAAGGGTGACGAAGTAGAGGAAATCGGGGGCATTCTCTTTGTAGGCATTGGTGATGTTTTCGAGCACTTCGTCGGTGACTACCTGCATCTTGGCAGAGTCATTCCATAGTTGGTCAAACAAGACCAAGAACTGTTGCGAATGGGGCGTTTCTGTTTTGATAACCATCGAGTAGGCATTGTTTCCACGTTCGCAACCCAAATCCACCGTGGTAAAACCGTTGATAGGTGTATAGTTCTTATCGTCGATATTGATAAAGCCCTGCATATATTCACCCGTGCGATTGCTCTTGAAGCAGGCCTTACGGCGTATCCACTCGGCACACTCGCGGGCAATGGCGCGTTGCGAAAGTTCGTTGCGGAGTTTTATCTCGAACTCTGAGCCATAGAGACTCCGCTCACGATTGAGACGGGGGATGTAGAACTCGCGCTTCTGTTTGTTGGCCTTCTCGGTGACGAAGGTGGGCGAGGTGAAGATGAAGCGGAGCTCTTCCACATCGGCCAATTGTTCCTTCAACTCCTCGAATGCATAGATGGAGAAGCACGAAGCGGCAATGGAGAGGCGGCTACCCGAGTGAATCTCAGTAGCAAGGTCGTCCTTCAACCGGAGGTGTATATTGTCAATCAGCTTCATGCCGTTTCCTTACGGCCAGGGCTAACCGATACTGATAATCGTGTGGATGATTAAGTTTTTCTCTCAGGTACAGATATAAAAAAGACGTGAAGCCCTGCACGGTCGCTCGCTTCACGCTTAGAGGCTCCTGAGAATTGCCCGAATATCGAAACGAGCAACTTCAGAAACCCCACGCCGAATGTATATATAACATCCGGCTATACCAAAAGTTAGCCTTTGGCATACGGGTACACCAACGGCTGTCAAGCGGTAAAGCACAGGAATGTGTATATAACACACCCAAGGGGCATCTACCGTTGCTTTGTTTTTGATATTCGTTTTGAAATTTTCTCAGGATTTCCAAGCGTCAAAACCAAAGCGTCGTAAACGCCTTTTCATATATGTCCGCCGCCCTACCATGCAACCTCCGTGGAGGAAACTGGCAGAGTGACGGAGCAAAGATAGTGCAAACCGAGAGAAGAACAAAATAAATACCCATTTATTTTTCTTCCGAACCGACGAAGGAACTTGGCGGATCAGGTGTCCCACCAAAATCTATCAGCTGGTGGGGTTCGGAATATCAGCCGGTCTCTTTGCTATATTCTGAGATTCTTTGACTCCGCTCAGAATGACAGAGACATCATAATAGACCAATCATATATAACCGACTTTTCGGACTGACCCCGTATTCTTCGACTTGTAATGAACATGAGACCCTATTCGGCCTTGCCTCATCGGTGGCAGATAAAAAGTTTAAAATAGGCGAACCTTTCTGGGCTTTCTGCGGTTGTAGTGGCTGAAAACTAACCCTATTGTTTAACTACTCAAAAATTGAAGATTATGGAATGTGAATGCAACAAGAGCCATTTTTGGATGGGACTCGGACTGGGCACGCTGTTGGGTGTGGTCACTTGTCAAGCTGTACGTAGCCAAAAGGCACGCGAACTGAAAGGTAAAATCTGTCATACCCTGCACGAAATGCAACATAAAGTGGATGGTCTGATGGAAGAGGCCAAACAGAAGGAACAGCAGTAGAATGCTGTTTCTGAGAATGATAAGACGCACTCATTGATATTCCCTCCTCGGTATCATGGATTGGTACTGAGGTGGGAATTTTGTGTTTGAATCCTGAAAGATACATAAAATAGGGTGGAATAATGCTTCTTAGGGCAAAAAGATGTTAATATCGTTTGGGCGTTTGAATAAAAAGGAGTACCTTTGGGAGAATTTTGGAAAACCTCTGATTATTAACGCATTTTAAAAGAAGAAAAACATCATGGAAAAGACTTTGGTCATCCTTAAACCGTGTACCATACAGCGAGGGTTGGTGGGAGAGATTCTCAATCGGTTTGACCGCAAAGGGCTCCGTTTGGCCGGTATGAAGATGATACAGCTGACTGATGCCTTGCTGAGTGAACATTATGCACACTTGAGTGAAAAACCATTCTTCCAGCGTGTGAAGGATTCCATGATGGCTGCTCCTGTGGTGGTGTGTTGCTATGAAGGGGTGGATGCTGTAGAGGCTGTGCGTGCCTTGGCCGGACCGACCAATGGGCGCAAGGCAGCGCCTGGTACCATCCGGGGAGATTATAGCATGAGTTTTCAGGAGAATATTGTGCATGCGTCTGATTCGCCGGAGGCGGCTGAGGTGGAATTGGCAAGATTCTTCAAACCTGAAGAGATTTTCGAATACCGTCAGGCTACATTCGACTATCTTTATGCAAACGATGAATATTGAGAATACTGAAAAAGGGAAATGAATTTGGGAAATATTAGAAAATGGGTTATATCGGGCCTGATGATGTCTGCACTGGCTACTGTTTCGTATGGTCAGGACTTGTTGGCACGTCAGGCTCCAATTGATGATAAGATGCGGGCCATCGATTCGTTGGCATTGCGCAGACAGTTGATGGCTGAGCAATCGGAGTTTCCGGCATTTGACCTTTACCCGACATGGGATAATGAGCGGGTACACAGCTATGGTGATGTGGTCTTGCCGGACACTTTTCGTATAGACTTGCGTGGTTTCTCCATGCCTACAACCAACCAGCGTATTACATCGCGGTTCGGATATCGCAGGCGTTTTCGCAGGCAGCACAAAGGACTTGATGTGAAGGTGTACATTGGTGACACTATCTATGCGGCATTCAGCGGTAAGGTGCGTGTGGTGGCAAATCAGGGACGTCGGGTAGGATATGGGAAATACATCGTTATCCGTCACGACAATGGGTTGGAGACTATTTATGGCCATCTGTCCAAACAACTGGTGGAACCTAACCAACTTGTGAAATCGGGGGAGCCGATAGGATTGGGGGGTAATACCGGACGTTCTACGGGAAGTCATCTCCATTTTGAGACCCGACTGCTGGGGCAGGAGATAAATCCTGAGTTGCTCTTTGATTTTCCCAATCAGGATGTGACGGGTGACTTTTATGTTTACCATTCTCCACGGGTGAAGAAGCGTGGTGGAGCTACATTGTCTGCCGATGGGCAGGATGGTGTGAGATATTACAAGGTGCGTGCAGGGGATACGCTTTCAAAAATTGCACGTCGCCAAGGTACCACTGTCAATCGGTTGTGCAAATTGAACAATATCAGCTCTAAGACAACACTTCGCATTGGGCAGTTGCTCAAATGCTGACAGCTGATTTATAGAACCTCCCCTAAAAATATCAGGAAATAAAAAAGTAGAGACATCTGCCCGCGGGCAGATGTCTCTACTTTTTTGTCGTGTGGGCCAATAGGATGGATTCCAATGCTTCTTTATCATCGGGATGTATCCAATGAATGTCTTGTTGGCGATTCCACCATGTCATCTGTTTGCGTGAATAGATGCGTGAGTTCTGTTTGATTTTATCTATAGCAAAATCCAGACTCCATTCTCCATCGAGGTACTTGAACAGCTCTTTGTAGCCTACTGTGTTGAGTGAATTGAGATGGCGGTAGGCGCTGACGCTACGGACTTCATCGAGCAATCCGTCTGCCATCATCTGGTCAACGCGGAGATTGATGCGGTCGTAAAGCTCTTCCCGTTCCCGGCGGAGTCCAATCTTAAGGATTTGGAAAGGACGCTGCTTTCGCGGTTGTGTGCGAAAAGATGTATAGGTGCGCCCTGTCATGTGGCAAATTTCGAGTGCGTGTATCACTCGCTTCGGGTTCTTCAAATCTACAATCCGATAGTATTCCGGGTCAAGCAGACGTAACTCCTGACAGAGAGATTCTAACCCTTCGGCTTCGTATCTTTCCATCATGAAAGTGCGCGTCTCCGCATCAACGGTAGGGATGTCATCAATGCCATAGCAGACAGCATCTACATACATCATCGAGCCTCCGGAAAGAATTATTGTCTCTTTTTCTGCAAACAGGGTGTTTAATAATCGTATGGCCTCTTCCTCGTAGCGTGCGGCGCTGTAGTAGTCGGTAAGTGTCAGGTTTCCTACAAAATGATGAGGGACATGCGCCAATTGCTCCTTGGTGGGTGCTGCTGTGCCAATCTTCAACGGTGCATACATTTGGCGGGAATCGGCAGAGACAATGTCGGTGCCGAAACGTTCGGCCAAATGTAAGCTGAGTGCAGTCTTTCCTACTCCGGTAGGGCCAATGAGTACGATAAGGGTTTTATTCATACAGCATGTTGTCGTCGAGCGGCTCGGTGCTTCCACCCATGCTGAATCCGTCGGGGTCAAACTCATCCATGTTGAAGTCTTCATCTCCATAGAAATTCTCTCCCAAGTCAAGTGACTTGGTATCCTTGGCCATCAGTTCGTCGAAGTCGATGAGCTGTTGGGGTGCTTCACCCCGGCTCTTGGTGCAGGTGGCTGCATTAAGCTCCTGACCTGTGATGATTTCTGAAAGTTCGATGAAGAACACACGATCGGCCAATGGGTCGAAGACATAAAGCAGATGCTGTTTCTCGTCTTCACAGAGTTCATTCAGACGAGTATCGCGCATGATGTAACTATCCTCTTCTGAGCTGGTGCCCATATCTTCAAGGGTGATTTCAAGCTCTTTTTCCCAATCTTCATCGCAGAGGAAGAAGGAGGTCAGCTGGTCATCGCTATATTTGCACGACTTCAAGATACATTCATGTAAATCGTAGAATGTGGCTTCGGCATCTATTTTGATTTCTCTGAGAAAATCATCTGTTTCATCAGAGATGATGGTGAATCTGTAAACCATAGTTATATATAATAATATAATAAGGTGTGTATTTTTAGGAAAACCTTACCTGATGATTCCCCGTTGTGAACCTGAGATGAACGAAATGATATATTCGATTTCCTGGCTCATGGGTATTTCAGCCTTCACTTTTTCAAGGGCTTCGCTGACATTCAATCCGCTTTGATAGATGATGCGGTAGGCATTATGAATGTTCTCTATCAATTCGTTGCTGAATCCACGGCGGCGGAGTCCTACAAGGTTGAGTCCACAGTATGCTACAGGTTCGCGTCCGGCAATGACAAAAGGTGGGATGTCCTTGCTGAAACGGGTACCTCCTTGTACCATTGTATATCCTCCCACACGGCAGAACTGGTGCATCAGTACACCTCCACTGATGATGGCATTGTCATCGATGATGATTTCACCAGCCATTTTGGTGGAGTTGCCAATGATACATCCGTTGCCGACAATGGCATCATGTGCCACGTGTACACCTTCCATCAGAAGATTGTTACTGCCTACTACGGTCTTCCCTTTGGCGGCAGTACCGCGATTGATGGTCACGTTTTCGCGGATAGTGTTGTTGTCTCCTATTTCGGCTGTAGTCTCTTCACCACGGAACTTCAGATCCTGTGGTATTGCACCGATGACTGCACCCGGAAATATACGGTTGCCGTTTCCTATGCGTGAACCATACAGAATGTTGGCATTGGCCATGATGGTGTTGTTGTCACCGATAACCACGTTCTTGTCGATGAAGCAGAAAGGACCAATCTCTACGTTGTTGCCAATCTTGGCTTCGGGGTCGATGTATGCTAATGGACTAATCATATCTTTGCAGTTTTTAGCTACAAGCTCAAAACTTGTAACTTGATTATTCTTCGTATTAACTTGTAGCTCGTAGCTTTTTTATTTGTTCTTCACTATTTGTGCCATGAATTCTGCTTCGCAGACAATTTTTTCGCCTACAAAGACATATCCCTTCATGGTTGATATGCCACGACGGAGAGGAGCGGTCATTTCAACACGGAAGATGAGTGTGTCGCCCGGCACTACTTTCTGGCGGAATTTTACACCATCTATCTTCATGAAGTATGTGCTCCAACGGTCTGGCTCTTCTACAGAGTTCAGCACGAGCAGACCACCCACTTGAGCCATGGCTTCTACTTGCAATACACCAGGCATAACGGGCTCTTGCGGGAAGTGTCCTTGGAAGAAAGGTTCGTTGGCCGTTACATTCTTTACACCCACGATATAGTTGGCACCAATCTCGATGACCTTGTCCACCAACTGGAAAGGATAGCGGTGGGGGAGAAGTTCGCGGATGCGATTGACATCCATGACGGGTGCTTCATTGGGATTGTATGTCGGAGCCTGTACATCGTGCAACTTGATCTCTTTACGGATGAGTCGGGCAAACTTGTTGTTCACCGTATGTCCGGGACGGGTGGCAATGATACGTCCCTTGATGGGCTTGCCGATAAGAGCCAAATCGCCGATGATGTCGAGCAACTTGTGTCGGGCGGGCTCATTGGGGTGTGCCAAAGGAATGTGATTGATATATCCTAATTGGGTGGCATCCATGTGGGGGACTCCCATTACATCAGCCAACTTGTCGAAACGCTCCTGATCCATCTGGCGCTCATAAATGACAATAGCGTTGTCCAAGTCGCCACCTTTTACAAGACCGGCATTGAGCAACGGCTCGATTTCACGCACGAAGACAAATGTACGGCTGGAAGCAATCTCCTCGGCAAAGTGCTCCATGTTATCAAGAGTGGCAAACTGATTGAAAAGTACCTGTGAGTCGTATGAGATAAGTACATTTACACTGAAATTCTCATCGGGCAGAATCATGATGGAAGAACCGGTCTCTTCATCCCTCAGTTCTATTTTAGATTTGATGATGTAATAATCCTTGACGGCGCTTTGCTCTTCGACGCCGATACGTTGTATGTTCTCAACGTATGCTTTTGCACTTCCGTCAAGGATGGGGAACTCCGGACCATTTACCTGAATGAGGCAGTTGTCAATACCGGCTGCATAAAGGGCTGCCATGGCATGTTCGATTGTGCTCACCTTGACATCTCCTTTGCAAAGTACGGTTCCTCGTGTGGTGTTGCCTACGTTCTCTGCAACGGCATCAATAATCGGTTGTCCGTCCAGATCGATACGTTGAATCTTATACCCGTGATTGTCGGGGGCAGGATTGAATGTCACTGTCAGACTAAGTCCTGTATGCAGTCCCTTCCCACAGAGAGAAAAACTGCCTTTGAGTGTCTTTTGTTTCAGCATATATTATCTTATTCTTGTTTTTTTAAATTTTCAATATCTTTGGTCATTGCATTGAGTGATGTGTACATCTCTGGCAATTTCTTGAAAACGGCAGATGAACGGGCGAAGATGCGTGCATCAATGGCCGGTGAGCCGATGATGGTCTGTCCTCCCTTTACACTGCCTGCAATGCCGGCTTGTGCTCCAACGTTGGTTCGGTCGCCTACTGTGATGTGACCTGCCAGTCCTACCTGTCCTCCGAACATACACCACTCTCCGACTTTGGTACTTCCTGCAATGCCACATTGTGAAGCCATCACAGTGTTAGCTCCAATTTCTACATTGTGTGCTACTTGTATCAGGTTGTCCAACTTTACACCTTTACGGATGACGGTTGCCCCCATGGTAGCTCTGTCGATACAGGTGTTGGCTCCGATTTCCACATCGTCCTCTATGATGACGATACCTATTTGAGGTATTTTTTCATAACCATCTGCAGCAGGTGCAAATCCGAATCCATCCGCACCGATGACACTACCGGCATGGAGCGTTACACGGTTGCCCAACCGACATCCGTGATAGATGGTCACGTTGGGGTAAATGATGCAATCGTCACCTATTTTGGCTCCGTCTTGAATGACACTGTTAGCATGTATCTGGGTGTTGTTTCCAACAACGACTCCTTCACCGATGACGGCAAAAGGAGCTATGTAAACGTTTTCCCCAATCTGGGCTGTTGGTGCGATGGATGCTTTCGGGTCGATACCTGTTTTGCGTGGCTTGCTCTGTTCGTAGAGAGTGAGCAATCTGGCTATGCTTTCGTATGCATTGTTCACTTTGATGAGAGTGGCATTTACAGGCTTTTCAGGTTGAAAGTCTTTGTTGACGAGTACGATGCTTGACTCTGTCTCATAGATATAATGGGTGTATTTGGGATTGGCCAAAAATGATATCGCTCCTGGCATTCCTTCTTCAATTTTCGCAAAGGTCTGTACCTTTGCATTTTCATCGCCGACCACTTCGCCTTGGATATATTCGGCTATCTGCTTGGCTGAAAATTCCATCATCGTAACGTTTTCGTTTAAAGTTTATTCATTGTTCTACGGTGGGCTTCTGAAGGTCTTACTTGCACAGCATCCACCTTATTAGGTTGCAAAGTACGTAATTTTTTTGCAATTTTCACCACAAATGGGCAAATATTTCTTTCTGAATTTAATCTTTTCTCAAACTGCAGATATAATATTTCTTGACTTTCTTTGACAGAAGAGATATGTTAAGCATATCGGATGCTGTAGCAATATCCCGTGTTGCCCCCTCTTTGTATAAAATCTCAATGCTGTCGTCATCTTTGCTGTACATATCCTTGCGGATAGCACATACGAGATAGAAGTATTCTGCATCTTTTTTATTGATACCTAATTGTTTGACAATACGTTGTATTGCTTCTTCCTTCTCGCTTCGGGTTGGTGACTTGTCTGTGATTACCACCTTGAAAAGTTTCCTGTCAATCAGTCCGTGGCAGAGACGGGCTAATGTGATGTCGGTGTGTGAAGTCCATACTTTAAGTGAAGTCCAAATGTCATCATCACTCAGATTTGTATAATTAATCAAACAATTTGGGTCTTTTCGAAATTCTTCAGCCGTGATGTTGTTATAGAGGAAAAAACGCAAAGCCGGAGAGGCGAACAACTCTTCTCCCCTGTTTGCCAATTCTTTGGCACGCAACAGCGCATTTACCAACATTTTCTCTGCGGCTACGGATGTTTTGTGCAGATATACTTGCCAATACATCAGCCGTCGTGCCATCAGGTAATTCTCTATAGAATAAATCCCTTTGGAGTCAACTACCAGATGGTCATCTTTTACATTCAGCATCTTGATGATGCGTGCCGATCCGATGTTTCCTTCCGTCACTCCTGTGTAGAAACTGTCGCGTCGCAAGTAATCCAGACGATCCATGTCCAACTGGCTGCTGATGAGCTGGTGCAGGAACTTTTTCGGATATTCATCTTTGAATATCTGTATGGCCAGATTCAGTTGCCCTTTCATCTCGTTGTTCATACGCTCCATCAGCATCAGTGAAATTTCCTCGTGGCTGATACCTTTCACTAATGTGTGTTCAAGTACATGTGAGAAAGGTCCATGACCGATGTCGTGCATCAAGATGGCGGCTTGTACGGCCTCGGCTTCGCTATCGAAGATAAAGTTTCCTTTCATCCTCAACGTGTTGATAGCTTCTGTGGTCAGGTAAAAAGCGCCTAATGAGTGCTGGAAACGCGTATGCTGTGCACCTGGATAGACGATGGACGAAAGCCCCAGTTGCTTGATGCGTGTCAGGCGTTGCAGGATAGGGTGGGTGACAATGTCGTAGAGCAATCCCTTGGGTATGTTGATGAATCCGAAGACTGGGTCGTTGATTATCTTGCGATCTTGCATAACAAGTTTATGTCGAACACAGAGACACAGAGACACGGAGAATTTATGATAAGTATAAAATTTCTGTGTCTCTGTGCCTCTGTGTTTTTAATTACAATATACTCTTCAATTGTTCAGCCATCTGTTCCTGTACCTTCTTGGCTTCTATGCCAGCCACTTCGGCAAAGCGCTCAGTCTTGTCAGCATAGATGATGGCACGGCTGGAGTTCACGATGAGGCCACAATCTTTGGTCATACCATATTTGCAAACCTCTTCGAGGCTACCGCCTTGTGCACCTACGCCAGGCACCAACAGGAAGTGGTTGGGCACAATCTTGCGGATGTCCTCAAACATGCGTCCTTGGGTGGCACCTACCACATACATCATGTTTTCATCGTTGGCCCACTCCTGGCTCTTGCGGAGCACTTTCTCAAACAGACGCTCACCTTCTGTGCCAGTGGTCAGTTGGAAATCGTGTGAACCTTTGTTGGATGTCAATGCCAACAAGATAACCCACTTGCCTTCGTAAGTCAGGAAGGGAGTCACTGAATCCTCGCCCATGTAAGGAGCTACGGTCACCGAGTCGATGTCCATCTCTTCGAAGAAAGTGCGGGCATACATCTGCGATGTGTTACCGATGTCACCACGCTTGGCATCGGCGATGATGAACTGTTCGGGATAGTTCTTCTTGATGTACTCCACCGTCTTTTCGAATGCAATCCATCCCTTTACTCCCATGCTCTCGTAGAAAGCCAAGTTGGGTTTGTAGGCAATACAATAGGGAGCGGTGGCATCGATGATAGCCTTGTTGAAGGCAAAGATGGGGTCTTCCTCTTTCAAAAGGTGCTCAGGTATCTTCTTGATGTCTGTGTCAAGTCCTATACAGAGGAATGACTTTTTCAATTTGATTTGTTCAATCAGTTGTTGTTTGTTCATGATGATAATGTTTTATGTTAACGGACCCTCCCCCTTACCCCTCCACAAGGGAGGGGAGTAGAATGACTTGCAAAACTATCTACTCCTTCCCCTTTGGGAAGGCTGGGATGGGGTCTTACAATTCACTCTCCTTCATCCGTTCGGCATTCTCCGCCACGGTCAGTTGGTCGATACAATCCTGAATGTCGCCATCCATGAAGGCGGACAGGTTGTAGATGGTGTAGTTGATGCGGTGGTCGGTGATGCGTCCTTGTGGGTAGTTGTAGGTGCGGATCTTGGCCGATCGGTCGCCCGTAGATACCATCGTCTTACGTTTGGCAGCAATGTCGTCGATGTACTTCTGGTGTTCCTTATCATATATAAAGGTACGCAGGCGCGAGAGGGCACGCTCCTTGTTCTTCGGTTGGTCGCGTGTCTCGGTACATTCGATGAGAATTTCCTGCACCTCGCCCGTATTGGGGTTCCGCCAGTTGTAGCGCAAGCGTACACCCGACTCCACCTTGTTCACATTCTGTCCACCGGCACCGCTTGAGCGGAAGGTGTCCCACTTGATTTCACCTTCGTTGATTTCCACATCGAAGGCTTCTGCTTCGGGGAGTACGGCTACTGAGGCCGCCGAGGTGTGTACACGGCCCTGTGTCTCAGTGGCCGGCACACGTTGCACACGGTGTACGCCCGATTCGTATTTCAGTGTACCATACACCTTTTCGCCCGTCACCGAGCAGATGATTTCCTTGTATCCTCCTGAGGCTCCTTCACTGGCGCTTGACACCTCCATGCGCCATCCTTTCGATTCGCAATACTTGGCATACATGCGGAACAGGTCGCCAGCAAAGATGGCCGCTTCGTCTCCACCCGTACCGCCACGTATTTCCAAGATGGCATTGCGGTCGTCTTGCGGGTCGGCAGGTACAAGAAGCAACTTGATTTCCTCCTCCAGTTGAGGAATGCGGGCTTCGCAGAGGTTGGCCTCTTCGCGAGCCATCTCCTTCATTTCAGGGTCACTTTCGGTGAGGAGCAATTGCTTTGCCTCTTCGTAACCGTTGAGTGCATCCACATACTCCTTCCTTACCCGCATGATTTCGCTCAAGTCCTTGTACTCCTTGGTCAACTTCACGTAGCGTGCCTGGTCGGCAATCACGTTCGGGTCGGTGATGAGGGTGGATACTTCCTCAAAACGTGCTATCAGCCCTTCGAGTTTTTCTAATATGGTGTTGTTGTCAGCCATGCTTTTTTTATTCAACCAATCTTAGTCAATATATTGATATTCTATCCATGTTAATATGCCCGCCAAAACAAATACAAGCAAGAAGTACCATTTCCAAGTGCTCCTCGGTGCTCGTTTCTTTTCGTCGTGTCGGAAATAGTTGTTTCCAATGTATGCGGCAACCGTGCTGAAGAGCATTATGCAGAGGTTCTTGAGATAAAGCCAGTCGTATATGAGGCCGATATAGATACCTATAGCCATGATGGCGAAGGCGATAGTTATGATTATGAAACCTTTTACATCTCTTCCCATAAGCAGGTTTTAGATTATCTTATTCTGCCAGTTTTCTTATCCATTTATATTTCAGCGTTATCATGTTATAGGTGATGTGTACCCATCCTAAAAGAGCCAAGAGGCAGATGACTCTACGGTACCAACCGTTTGACTCCCATGTGTCTAATAGGAAGTCCAACATCCCCAACAAACAAGACATGCTTATTAGAGCCGCTATGATAACAATAATCTTCTTTTTATTCATCATCTTTTGCAAAATCTGAATATTATCCTTTCGCTTTGGTTAAAGAACCTTAGCTTAGGGTTAAGGTCACCTTAACCATGGGATGAAGTACCCTTAACCCTAAGATGATGTGCCCTCACTTATTCTTCTTGATTTGTCTGAAGAATTGGCGCCATGCAAAGAAGCAGATGACAAGGGCTACAACGGCAACTATGTACGTCATGGATGAATCAATAGTTAAATTCTCCGAATTCGCTCTTGATGGTCAGCTCCTTCTGTCCGTTGCTCTCTTCGATGCGTCCGATGATTTGTGCATCGATGCCAAAGCTCTTGCTGATGGCGATGACCTCCTCGGCATATTCGGGTGCAAGGTACACCTCCAGACGGTGACCCATGTTGAACACCTTGTACATCTCCGCCCAATCGGTGTTGCTCTGCTCCTTGATGGTCTTGAAAAGAGGAGGCACGGGGAAGAGGTTGTCCTTGATGACACGGCAATTGTCTCCCACGAAGTGCAGTACCTTCGTCTGGGCACCTCCCGAGCAGTGTACCATACCGTGGATATTTTTTCTCAGGTTATCCAAAAGTTTTTTCACAACGGGGGCGTAAGTACGCGTAGGTGAAAGCACCAGTTTGCCCGCGTCAATGGGGCTGCCCTCTACGGCATCGGTCAACTTCAGTCCACCGCTATATACCAACTCCTCGGGTACGCCTGCGTCGTAACTTTCGGGATACTTCTCGGCCAGATATTTGGCAAATACATCGTGGCGGGCGCTGGTCAGTCCGTTGCTTCCCATACCACCGTTGTACTCCTTCTCGTAGGTGGCCTGTCCGTAAGAGGCAAGCCCCACAATCACGTCACCCGGCTGGATGTTCGCATTGTCAATTACGTCGCTACGCTTCATGCGGCAAGTCACAGTAGAGTCCACAATGATGGTGCGCACCAGGTCGCCCACGTCGGCCGTTTCGCCACCCGTAGCATACACGCCTACGCCCATTTCGCGAAGTTCGGCCAGCAACTCGTCCGTGCCATTGATGATGGCACTGATTACCTCACCCGGCACAAGCAGTTTGTTGCGTCCGATGGTAGAGCTCACCAGGATGTTATCTACCGCACCTACGCAAAGCAGGTCATCGATGTTCATGATGAGTGCATCCTGTGCAATGCCCTTCCACACACTCAGGTCGCCCGTCTCCTTCCAATAGAGGTAAGCCAATGACGACTTGGTGCCTGCACCGTCGGCATGCATGATGTTGCAATACTCCGGGTCGCCGCCCAAGATGTCGGGGATAATTTTGCAGAAAGCTTTCGGGTAGAGACCCTTATCAATGTTCTTGATGGCATTGTGCACATCTTCTTTCGAGGCCGATACGCCACGCATCATGTACCGTTGGTTACTCATTGTCTTGATATATGTTTTGTTTGTTTTATACCTTAAATATATGTATGTAGGGCGCAAAGTTACTTATTTTTTTTTAGAAATCAGGTGTTTGTTCGTTGAATTATGTTTTTCTTTGTGTCGTAATGTCCTATTAGGAGGGAGTATTGGGTCTTGTTGGGGCTGCTTCCTGTGTCAAGTGTCAGTGAGGTGCTGTTCTTTTCTGTTCGTTCTAAAAGAAAGAAAAATGTAAATACTGTTAAATAAGTGTGGTAAATGTAATTGTTGCATGATAATTTTCGTAATTTTACCCGTTCAAATGTGTTCCTGTAAAGGAATGTCGGGCGGAATAGGAAAATGATGCCCAATGATAGTGTATTCGTAATACATTGTCTATGAGATTGGAAAGAAAGAAAAAACATATATAATGAATAACAAATGGATCTATCAATCACCCAAAGATGGAGAACTTGAAGCAGCCAAGGTGTTGTCGGCACAGATAGGAATAAGTCCTATCCTATGTCGTCTGCTGATAGAAAGGGGGATAAAGACTCCTGAAGAAGCCAAACGGTTCTTCCGCCCGCAGCTGAGCGAATTGCACGATCCTTTCCTGATGAAAGATATGGATAAGGCCGTGGATAGATTGAACGAGGCAATGGGGCGTAAGGAGCGCATTTTGGTGTATGGTGACTATGATGTGGATGGTACCACGGCAGTAGCGCTTGTTTACAAGTTTCTGCAACAGTTCTATTCTAATATAGACTATTACATACCCGACCGTTACAACGAAGGGTATGGTGTTTCTTATAAAGGGGTGGATTATGCGTGTGAAACAGGTGTAAAACTCGTCATTGTGCTCGATTGCGGCATCAAGGCAGTAGAAGAGATTGCTTATGCAAAGGAGCGTGGCATCGACTTCATCATCTGTGATCACCATGTGCCTGACGACGAATTGCCCCCAGCTGTAGCTATTCTCAATGCAAAGCGGGTAGATGCTACGTATCCTTATCCCCATTTGTCCGGATGTGGCGTGGGATTCAAGTTTATGCAGGCCTTTGCGGCTAACAACGGCATTGAATTCAGCCAACTGACCCCCTTGCTTGATTTAGTGGCGGTGAGTGTGGCTTCGGACATTGTCCCAATCATGGGAGAGAATCGTATATTGACTTATCATGGATTGAGACAACTCAATTCAAATCCGAGTGTAGGGTTGAGGGCTATCATTGAGGTGTGTGGACTTTCGGATAAGGAGATAACCATCTCGGATATAGTTTTCAAGATTGGACCACGTATCAATGCTTCGGGACGGATACAGAATGGCAAAGAGGCCGTGGATCTGCTTACAGAACGTAACTTCAAGCAGGCATTGCAAAAAAGTCAGCAAATCAATTTGTATAATGAGACACGCAAGGACTTGGATAAAGCCATGACTGAAGAAGCCAACCATATAGTAGATGAATTGGAAGGGCTTAGTGGGCGCAGGAGCATTGTCATCTTCAATGAACAATGGCATAAGGGGGTAATAGGTATTGTTGCCAGCAGATTGACAGAAATCTATTATCGTCCGGCAGTGGTGTTGACACGTACAGGAGATATGGCGACAGGTTCGGCTCGGAGTGTATCGGGGTTTGATGTATATAAGGCGATAGAGCATTGTCGTGACTTGTTGGAGAATTTCGGTGGACATACCTATGCGGCCGGACTTTCTATGAAGATTGAAAATGTGCCTGAATTTACACGCCGTTTTGAAGAGTTTGTGGCAGGGCATATTTTGCCAGAACAGACAAGAGCTACCATTGAAATTGATGCCGAATTGGATTTCAAGGATATAACAAATCGCTTTTTTAGTGATTTGAAACGTTTCAACCCCTTCGGGCCTGACAATCACAAACCGATATTCTGTACGCATCATGTGTACGATTATGGTACAAGCAAAGTCGTAGGGCGTGATCAGGAACATATCAAGTTGGAATTGGTGGATAATAAATCAAACAACGTAATGAATGGCATTGCATTCGGACAAAGTTCGCAGGCACGCTACATCAAGACGAAACGTGCGTTTGATATCTGTTATTCAATCGAAGAGAATACTCATAAGCATGGCGAGGTGCAATTGCTTATAGAGGATATAAAACCTTTGGTATGAATGATTTGAGAAATTGTGGCAATGAATCGCTATCGCGACATATTGAAGCAATATTGGGGTTATGATTCTTTTCGGGGGATTCAGGAAGAAATCATACAGAGTATAGGGAACGGACGGGATACGTTGGGCCTGATGCCTACAGGAGGTGGAAAAAGTATAACCTTTCAGGTTCCGGCATTAGCGCAAGGGGGAGTGTGCTTGGTTATCACTCCACTCATTGCTCTGATGAAAGATCAGGTAAGCCACCTTCGGGCAAAAGGCATAAAAGCTGCGGCCATTTATGCTGGAATGACACGTGAAGAGATTGTCGTGGCATTGGAAAATTGCATTTTTGGAAACTATAAATTCCTTTACATCTCTCCGGAACGCCTCTCGTCTGAACTCTTTCAGATAAAGCTCAGGCGGATGAAAGTGAGTTTTATCACGGTCGATGAGAGTCATTGTATTTCACAATGGGGCTATGATTTCCGCCCTTCATACCTGCACATTTCTGATATTCGCAAATTGTTGCCTGATATTCCCATTCTGGCTTTGACGGCAACGGCTACTCCGGAAGTTGTCAAGGACATACAACAAAAATTGGAATTTCGTGAAGAAAACTTCCTGAAGATGAGTTTCGAACGGAAGAACCTGGGGTATGTCGTACGCCATACAGAAGATAAAATGGCAGAAATGCTACATATTCTCCAACGGATACAGGGAAGTGCTATCGTTTACGTCCGTAGCAGAAACCGTACCCGTGAAGTGGCCGAATGGCTTGTTGGAGAAGGAATCAGTGCCGAATTCTATCATGCAGGGATTCCTCATGTGGATAAGGACGACCGTCAACGGAAATGGCAACAAGGCGTCTCGCGGGTGATGGTTGCCACCAATGCCTTTGGGATGGGGATAGACAAGTCTAATGTTCGTGTGGTGATTCATCTTGATATACCGGATTCGCCGGAGGCTTATTTTCAGGAAGCTGGTCGGGCCGGGCGTGACGGGTTGCAGGCTTATGCTGTTCTTTTAGTGGGAAGGCGTGATGTGCAGACTTTGCGCCAACGCATACCTGAAACTTTCCCTGACAAGAAATTCATTTGTGAGATTTATGAGCATCTGAGTTATTATTATCAGGTTGCTATGGGAAGTGGCGAAGGAGTGACACATGAGTTTGATATTAATAAGTTTTGTCGCAATTTCAAACATTTTCCTGTCCAGACAGAAAGTGCTTTACGTATCCTTACCCAGGCAGGATATATAGAATATGTCGACGAGCAAGAAAACGATTCTCGTTTGATGTTTGTTGTCCATCGCGATGAATTGTATTCTCTCCGTGATGACCCCTCGATGGATGTGTTGTTGCGTGCTCTGATGCGTAGTTATACGGGGCTGTTTACGGATTATGTCTATATTGACGAACATCGTTTGGCACGCGAAACGGGGACTACCTTCCGTGAAGTCTATGACGCTTTGAAGTCGTTGAATTTCAGAGGTGTCATTCATTATATACCCTATAAAAAAACACCTCTCATCCGATATGTCCGTCAACGTGAAGAGATTGGACGGTTGGTAATTTCTGCCGATGTGTATGATAAGAGAAAAGAGGCATTGGAAAAAAGGGTAGGGGCTATGGTCGAATATGCTACATCTGCCGACAAATGTCGGAGTCGTATGCTATTGGCATATTTTGGGGAGCATATCAGGTGTGATTGCCAGATGTGTGATGTCTGTTGTGCCGCTCATGCTTCGGGGGTAAAGAACAGTGTTTATAATCACCTTTGTGCATTGCTTGACAGTTTGTCCCAAGAGGATGGAGAAGTGAGTCTGACTCTTTTTTGCAAAAAGGCCGAGACTATTTGTTCCCGTACGCAAGTGATGGAAGTCCTCCGCTTTTTACAGGCGAACGAAAGAGTCAGGCTTGTAGATGGAGAAATCTTACATTGTCAATTGAATTAGTACAAAATTAGAGATAAGAACGATGAGTCAGGAAATCAAAGTGCCGGATATGTCATTGGAAGCAGAAGTTGAAAATCCTTTTGCTGAAATCGTCATGTTGACACAATTGCTTGCTATGGAACCCAAACGGACAGATGCCTTGTTGAGGCGTGCACTGGTTTTGTTAAATATGGGGCAGTTGGTTGAGGCTGAAGCTGATTTGAATGTGGCAATGGAATTGCCGGACAAGTGGGAAAAAGAAATAGATAAAGTCCGTTGTAAGGTGGCTGTCTGCTACTATGAACGCGGTCGTATGCGTCATGTCTCCGGTGATGATAAAGGGGCAATGGAGGATATGCGTCACGCAATGGAAATGGCCCCAGAGATAGTAAAGGAGATTACCGGTCGGTTCAATAAATAAGGAATAAGAACGTTTATTTTTCTTTTTTGTCTTCGGTTTTTGATTAAGTGTCAGCTAAAAGATGTACCTTTGCACCCAGTTATGAGCAGAATATTATCCATTGACTACGGGCAGAAACGTACAGGATTGGCAGTTACCGACCCGATGCGGATTATTGCCAATGGGTTGGCCACGGTGCCAACGGCCACTGTTTTCGATTTTGTCATGCAGTATGTCCGGCAAGAGTCGGTCGGGCTCATCATCATCGGACTGCCCAAACAGGCATCAGGCGAATATAGCGAGAATATGAAGCGTATTGTTCCTTTTGTCAATCGTTTGCGCAAGCAGTTGCCGGATGTTCCAATTGAATATGTTGATGAACGGTTCACTTCCGTGCTGGCGCATCGTGCCATGATGGATGCCGGACTTAAGAAAAAAGACCGGCAGAATAAAGCGCTGGTGGATGAGATAAGTGCTTGTATTATTCTGCAGACCTATATGGAGTCTGCTGCTTTCAGAGAAAATACCAAACTATCAGATTAAAAATGATTTTACCTGTTTATATCTACGGACAACCCGTGTTGAGGGCAAAAGCGGAGGATATTACTCCCGATTATCCAAATTTGAAAGAGTTGATAGATAATATGTATGAAACAATGGATCGTGCCGACGGGTGTGGTCTTGCCGCTCCACAGATAGGACTCCCTATCCGGGTGGTTGTCATTGATTTGGATATTATGAGTGATGATTATCCCCAATACAAGGGCTATCGTCGTGCCTTCATTAATCCACATATCATAGAAACAAATGAGGAGACAGATACAATGGATGAAGGATGCCTCAGTTTGCCGGGTGTTCATGAGTCGGTAAAACGTCCGACCCGCATTCATGTGAAATATATGGATACCGATTGGAACGAACACGACGAATGGATTGATGGATTCGAGGCACGTTGTATGCAACACGAGTTTGATCATCTGGAAGGGATAATGTTTATCGATCATCTTAGCGGATTGCGCAAACAGATGATAAAAGGGAAACTCGGAGCCATGTTGAAAGGCAAAGTGCGCTGTGGATATAAGACCAAAATGGTGAAATGAAATATTAAAGAAAAATCACGAATCCGTTGAGACGACTGATTGTCATACTATTATTGATGTGCATGCCATGGTTGGTGGCGGCTCAAATCAACACCGACAGGGTGATGATGATAGGTCGTAATGCTCTCTATTTTGAGGATTATGTGTTGAGCATACAATATTTCAACCAGGTCATCAATGCAAAGCCCTATCTGCATGAACCTTATTTTTATCGCGGATTGGCCAAACTCAACTTGGATGATTTCAATGGGGCGGAGCAGGATTGTTCGGAGGCGATAGGGAAAAATCCCTTTGTGGTGAACTATTATCAGGTACGTGGGTTGGCACGTATCAGGCAAGGGAATTATCAAGGTGCAGTCGATGATTATGTACAGGCATTGGTTTATGCACCAGAGAATGTCGGGGTCTGGCACAATTTGATTCTGTGCAAGATAAAGCAGGAAAAATATGCCGAAGCAGAGGCCGACATCAAACAACTCTTGTCTTTCTCTCCCCGTTATATTCCGGCCTTTCTGATGCATACAGAAGTTCTGTTGAAGCAGAAGGACACACTTCAGGCCGAGCAGAGCGTAGAACAGGCATTGGAACTGGACAAGTACGATGACGGAGTGTGGGCTACACGTGCAATGCTCCGATTGCAGCAGGAAAGGTATGAGGAGGCAGAATCGGACCTTGATCAGGCCATACATCTGGCTCCGAAAGGTGTGGGTTATTACATTAACAGGGCTTTGGCTCGTTTCCACCAGAATGATTTGCGTGGAGCTATGGGTGATTACGACAGAGCATTGGATATAGAACCGGCTAATGTCATCGGACATTATAACAGGGGATTGTTGCGTGCACAAGTAGGTGATGACAATCGGGCTATAGAAGATTTTGATTGTGTGATAATGGCCGAACCGGACAATATGATGGCCATCTTCAATCGGGGAATTTTGCGAGATCAGACGGGAAATTATCGGGGGGCAATAGAAGACTACTCTGCCGTCATCGAAGAGTATCCCAATTTCCTTTATGGGTATCAGCAACGTGCCGTAGCCCGTCGTAAAGTGGGTGACAGGAAAGGGGCTGAAGCGGATGAATATGTTCTGTTGAAGGCTGATATAGACAGACGCAACCGACTGCTTTCTGGAGGACAGACCGGCGGAGAGGAAAGTGAAGAGGAAGAGCAGACGAATGGAAAGAAAAAGACACGTAAACGGTCGGAACGGGATGTCAGAAATTACGGTAAAATTGTGGTGGCTGATAATGAAGAGGGAACACAGAAGTATAAGAATGAATATCGCGGGCGCGTGCAGGATCGGAATGTCAATGTGGAACTGGAGCCCATGTTTGTCATTACCTATTATAAAAAGGAGAGTGAAGTCAAACGTACCATCATTTTTAACGAAACTGTAGAAAAACTCAATCAATTGGGCTCTTTACCTCACCGTATTTTGCTCACTAATCAGGAGACAGCGTTGAATCAGGAACAGGTTCAAGAGCATTTCACTTCAGTGGACGAACTTTCATCGGCCATTGCTTCAACCCCTCAAGACCCCTATATTCGGTTTGCCCGTGCATTGGATTTCTATTTGGTTCAAGACCTGGACAATGCGTTGGAAGACTTGACCAAAGCCATTTTGTATGATGATTGCTTCATGCCTGCTTATTTTAATCGTGCATTGATCAGATGCAAACAGTTGGAATATGAACGGGCTATCGCTGCATCGGCTGAACCGGTGGATGAAAAAGGTGATGGTCGGATGGGACTCAACCCGGGTAAGACCATTGATTATGAACTCGTCAAATACGATTTGAATAAAGTGATAGAACTGGCCCCTGATTTTGATTGTGCCTATTACAATCGAGGAAATTTGTTCTGTCTGCAGAATGACTATCATGCCGCTATGGTAGATTACAACAAAGCCATATCCCTCAATCCCTTGTTTGCAGAAGCCTATTACAATCGGGGGCTGACTCAAATCTTTCTTGGAAATTTGCAGGAAGGACTGTCCGACCTTAGTAAGGCAGGAGAGTTGGGGATATATTCGGTTTATAACATCATAAAACGATATACAGAGTCAAAAGAGTGAGTTTTTTTGGAAGAAAGACCATAATAATCAAAAGATTTGTTTAATTTTGCCGCTCAAAAGTCGAAAATAACAACAGATTATGATAAAGATTACATTTCCTGACGGTTCGGTTCGTGAATACAACGAAGGAGTAACCGGTCTGCAGATTGCAGAAAGCATCAGTTCACGCTTGGCACAGGATGTGCTTGCATGCGGAGTGAATGGAGAGACTTGGGACCTTTCGCGTCCAATCAATAACGATGCCTCTGTCGTCCTGTACAAATGGGACGACGAGCAAGGCAAACATGCCTTCTGGCATACCAGTGCACACCTGTTGGCCGAGGCTTTGCAAGAACTCTATCCTGGCATCCAGTTTGGTATAGGACCTGCTATCGAGAATGGTTTCTATTACGATGTTGACCCGGGTGAAGCCACCATCAAGGAGGGCGACCTTGCCGATATTGAGAAGAAAATGGCAGAGTTGGCCGCCAAGAAAGAGGCGCTCGTACGTCAGGACATTGCCAAGGCTGATGCGTTGAAGATGTTCGGTGACCGTGGTGAGACCTACAAGTGCGAGCTCATCTCAGAATTGGAAGACGGACACATCACCACTTATACACAAGGCGCTTTTACAGACCTTTGCCGTGGTCCTCACCTCACCAGCACAGCTCCTATCAAGGCCATTAAGTTGACCGCCGTAGCCGGTGCCTATTGGCGTGGTCAGGAAGACCGCAAGCAGATGACACGTATCTACGGTATCAGTTTCCCAAAGAAGAAGATGCTCGACGAGTATCTGGCGTTGATGGAAGAGGCCAAGAAGCGTGACCATCGTAAGATTGGTAAGGAGATGGAACTCTTCATGTTCTCAGAGACCGTAGGTAAGGGACTTCCCATGTGGTTGCCCAAAGGTACCGCTTTGCGTCTCCGTCTCGAAGACTTCCTCAAACGCATTCAGAAACGCTTCGGTTACCAGCAGGTGATGACTCCGCACATCGGTAACAAGCAACTCTATGTCACTTCAGGTCACTATGCCAAGTATGGCAAGGACTCTTTCCAACCTATCCATACACCGGAGGAGAACGAAGAGTATCTGCTCAAACCTATGAACTGCCCCCACCATTGCGAAATCTACAAGTGGCAGCCCCGTTCGTACAAAGACCTGCCTTTGCGTCTGGCAGAATTCGGTACCGTTTACCGTTATGAGCAGAGTGGCGAGCTTCACGGACTGACCCGTGTGCGCAGTTTCACACAGGATGATGCACACATCTTCTGTCGTCCTGATCAGGTGAAGGATGAGTTCCTCCGTGTGATGGACATCATCTTCATCATCTTCCGTGCACTCAACTTCGAGAACTTCGAGGCTCAGATTTCACTCCGTGACAAGGTGAACCGCGAGAAATACATCGGTAGCGAAGAGAACTGGGAGCGTGCCGAGCAGGCTATCATCGAAGCTTGTCAGGAAAAAGGCCTTCCCGCTAAGATTGAATACGGCGAAGCCGCTTTCTATGGCCCCAAGCTCGACTTCATGGTGAAAGATGCTATTGGTCGTCGTTGGCAGTTGGGTACCATTCAGGTTGACTACAACCTGCCTGAGCGTTTCCAACTCGAATATATGGGCTCTGACAACCAGAAGCACCGTCCCGTGATGATTCACCGTGCTCCCTTCGGCTCAATGGAACGCTTTGTTGCTGTGCTCATCGAGCACACCGGTGGTAAGTTCCCCTTGTGGCTCACTCCCGATCAGGTGGTGGTTCTTCCCATCTCAGAGAAGTTCAACGACTATGCCAAGGAGGTACAGGCATACCTCGACAGTCAGGACATCCGTGCCATTGTTGATGACCGCAACGAGAAGATTGGCCGCAAGATTCGCGACAACGAGATGAAACGCATCCCTTACCTGCTGATCGTGGGCGAGAAAGAAGCTGCAAATGGCGAAGTTTCTGTCCGCAAACAGGGTGAAGGAGACCAAGGAAGCAAGAAAATTGAAGATTTTGCAAAAATTTTGAACGAAGAAGTTCAAAATATGATAAATAAATATTAATTTTGCAGCCGCTTACGCATAAGCAACTCGGAAAGGCAACAATCCGGGTTGCTTTTGTGTTGACAAGATAAAGAATATACATATAGAATAAAAACAAAAAAGACTCGAAAGAAACCGTTAGTTTTTGAATGAAGAACGACAATTTGAAGGGGCAACACAGAATCAATGAACAGATTCGCGCCAAAGAAGTCCGCATTGTGGGCGACGATATGGAGCCGGCCGTTTATCCTATCGCACAAGCTTTGAAAATGGCAGATGATAGAGATGTAGATTTGGTGGAGATTTCACCCAACGCACAGCCGCCTGTATGCAAGCTCATCGATTATTCTAAATTTCTTTATCAGTTAAAGAAGCGTCAGAAAGAGCAGAAGGCCAAGCAAGTGAAGGTCGATGTCAAGGAAATCCGTTTCGGCCCTCAGACAGACGACCACGACTACAACTTCAAGCTCAAGCATGCCATCGGTTTCCTTCAGGATGGAGATAAAGTGAAGGCATACGTCTTCTTCAAGGGGCGTAGCATCCTTTTCAAGGAGCAAGGCGAAGTGCTGCTTCTGCGTTTTGCCAACGACTTGGAGGAGTACGCCAAGGTAGATCAGATGCCAGTGCTCGAGGGTAAGCGTATGACCATTTTCCTTAGTCCCAAGAAGGGGATGACTACCAAGAAGGGAAATGCCACCCAGCAAGCAAAGCCGGCCAAAGTCGAAAAGAAGAACGAAGAGGCCGAGTAATACGGTATCAAGCAGGGAGAACACGTGCGTAGCGCCATCGGTATAGTGCGCTGCCACACTATTAATAACAATTTAAACAATAAAAAACATGCCGAAGATTAAGACTAATTCCGGTGCCAAAAAAAGATTCACTCTTACCGGAACAGGAAAGATCAAGAGAAAACACGCTTTTCACAGCCACATCTTGACGAAGAAGACTACGAAGCAGAAGAGAAACCTTTGCCATTCAGGTTTGGTTGACACAGCCAACGTGGATTCAGTAAAGAAACTCCTTTGCATGAAGTAAACTTGCAAGACAGAGTATTAGCGTAAAGAAATTAATTAAAGTTATTAACCGGATGTTTAGCAAAGTCAAGTTCATCCCGTAGAGGATGGCGCTAACGTTCAAAAAGATTAAAAAACTATGCCAAGATCAGTAAATCATGTAGCTTCAAGAGCTAAGAGAAAGAAAATTTTAGGTCTTACCCGTGGATACTTTGGTGCCCGTAAGAATGTGTGGACCGTAGCCAAGAACACTTGGGAAAAGGGTCTTACCTACGCATTCCGCGACCGTCGTAACAAGAAGCGTACATTCCGTGCTTTGTGGATTCAGCGTATCAATGCTGCCGCCCGTTTGGAAGGTATGTCTTACTCAACATTGATGGGTGCCCTTCACAAGGCTGGTATCGAAATCAACCGCAAGGTGTTGGCTGACCTCGCTATGAATCACCCTGAAGCATTCAAGGCTATCGTAGCAAAAGTAAAGTAAGAAAACCGAATTTTCAGATTTACATAACATACGGCTCGTTTCCTATAAGGAAGCGGGCCGTTGTTGTAATGTTCCCCCTCCTTGTACTCAATACTCGCAGAGTCATGTATAGCGAGTACTGGAGTACCGTATGGTTGGTACTGCAGGGTTCTGTAGTTGGCGATTCCCGTTGACTGCTTTATCGTCCGAGGGAGTCTTCTGCAATTCAGTTGAGAAGCTGAACTCTCATTTTCAGAGGATTGCACTCCATCGTCCGTTTTATATATCTTAATTGGCAAAGTAATATATACTCCGTTGGCAAAATAAGTGCTCTTTTCTTTTTTTGGCTGAGTTGCAGAACCGTCCGGATTGGCAGGTTTGAACTTTATTTTGGTTATTGTTGATTTGTTGTTCATCTTTGGCGGTCAAGAGCCGGTGAAGAAATGAAGCAAAAAAGCGAAAAACGTTTGCCTATTCAGAAACTTTGTTTACCTTTGTCCCGCTACTTCGCCCAAAGCCTTTCACAAAGGTCTAAAGGGTAGGGTAGCAGACATATTGAAAAGGCGTTTACTACGCTTTGGTTTTGACGATTAGAAATCGTAGGAAAATTTCAAAATGTTTGTCAGAAACAAAGCAACGGTGAATGCCCCTTGGCTGTAGTATATACAGCCCTAACTGTGTCTATAGCCATTGGTGTACTTGTACACCAATGGCAACTTTGGACGTAGTTGGGTTGTTATCATAGCTCAGCGTGGGGCTTTCTCTCGTTGCTCGCTTTGACAAACAGGGCAATTTCCTACGAGCCTCTAATCGTGAAGCGAGCGACAGTGCAGGGCTTCACGCTTTTTTTGTGTCTTTACGTGGGTGGAATAGAAAAACATACGGTTGCCGTAGTCCTCGACCGCAAGTGAATGGAGAGCCTATGGCTATCGAAGTTGACATATTGGAGGATTACATCTACGACTTGTCCCCCGAACTGCTCATCACCCTGCTTAAAGACCACACTACGAGCAAGGAAGAAGAACCGCAACACAATATCTTTTGGGCCACCTCGGACTACGAACATTTGGGCGAGGGCTATGGCTACCATTCCCCTATACTTCCTCATCTTATTACAGGCAGCAACGGCCATGTCATCATGCCGCGTATCCTCAAAAGTCGCGACACCCAGTCGGCACGTTCACGCGACATGGCCGAGGTGTTCACCCCTTCGTGGATATGCAATGCACAAAACAATCTTATCGATGAAGCGTGGTTTGGTCGTAAGGATGTATTCAATACGGAGTACATCAACGAGCAGGGCCAACACCTATGGGAAACTACCACTGACCCGATAATCTTTCCCGATGGCAAATCGTGGAAAGATTATGTACGCGACACTCGGTTGGAGATTACTTGCGGCGAAGCTCCCTATATCGTTAGCCGATACGATACCACCACAGGCGAAGCCATTCCCTTAAACCAACGCATCGGATTGCTTGATCGCAAACTACGCGTGGTGAGTGAAAATACAACGACAACAGGCGAATGGCTTGAATGGGCGCAAGTTGCCTACAAGAGCACCTACGGCTACGAGTGGCAGGGCGACAATCTGCTTATTGCACGCGAAGCCATGCTCATCTCCTTCATTGAATACTATGAAGCCAAGTTTGGCAAACACCCCATGCTCAAATCTATCAACTACATAGCCTACATCATCTCGTGGAACGTATGGCAGATGGACGGACTTAAAGGGGTTGTCCCCGACTCGTGTACCGACAAAGTGGAGATTGAGCAAGACCTCTTTGCCGGCACTATAGAGAAGGTGACTCCTTGCGAAGGATGCACGAAAGACGACATCCACCGCCACAACGGCCTCTATTGCCTCATCAGAGATTGGGGAAGCAAAGAGCATAAGAAAATCAGATTTATTGACCTCATAAGATAGCACAATATGAAATTCACCTCTTCACTGAAACTGAAACTCATCTATGTGTTCCGCATCAATGATGCAGCGCACAGCGGTTGTCTGAAAGTGGGCGAAGCCACGTGTGACAGTGACAATGTGTTTGGCCTTGCGCCCAACAGCAAGCCACTCAATGAATCGGCCAAGAAGCGTATCAACCAATATACGCAAACGGCAGGCATCGCCTATGACCTCTTATATACCGAGCTTACCATATATAATAGTAAGAAGAAGGGGCTATGCTCATTCAATGACAAGGAGGTACACAATGTATTGGAACGTTCGGGTATCAAGAAAAAGACATTTGATACAGCCAACAAAGCCAACGAATGGTTCATCACCGACCTTGAAACCGTGAAACGTGCCATCACCGCAGTCAAGGAAGGACGCGAATCACTTTCCATGGCCGAGATATCGCATGACCGTACCCCCATCATGTTCCGTCCGGAACAACGCGAAGCCATAGAGAAGACCAAACGCCAGTTCAAGAAAAGCAACCAGATGTTGTGGAATGCCAAGATGCGTTTCGGAAAGACCCTTTCGGCTCTGCAAGTAGTCAAGGACATGGACTTCACACGCACCCTCATCCTTACTCATCGCCCGGTGGTTGATAGCGGATGGTTTGAAGACTTTAGCAAGATATTCTACGACCGTGCCGATTTCTCATACGGTTCGAAGAACAATGGTGACAGCCACAGTTCACTGGAAACAAGAGCCCGACAAGGCAAATGCCACTACGTGTACTTTGCTTCCATGCAGGACCTCCGAGGTTCTGAATTGGTGGGTGGCCATTTCGACAAGAACAATGAAGTGTTTGCTACGGCATGGGACTTCATTATTGTAGATGAAGCTCACGAAGGCACACAGACCGAATTGGGCAAATCGGTAATGACCGAACTGGTGAAAAGCAATACCAAGGTGTTGCGCCTGTCGGGCACACCGTTCAATCTGCTTGATGAGTTCAAGGAGGATGAGATATACACGTGGGATTACGTGATGGAACAGCAGGCTAAAGCCAGTTGGGACAATCTTCACTTTGGCGACCCCAACCCATACGCCTTGCTACCCACAATGAACATCTACACCTATGACCTTGGGCGTTTGCTCCATGAGTTTATCGACGAGGATGTGGCATTCAATTTCCGTGAGTTCTTCCGCGTGAACGACGAGGAAACATTTGTTCATGAAAAGGATGTGTGGGCATTCCTTAACCTGTTGACCAAAGAAGATAAAGAAAGCTGTTATCCCTTTGCCAATGAGGAGTATCGCAACATCTTCCGCCATACACTGTGGATGGTACCCGGTGTGAAGGAGGCACGCGCACTGAGCACCATGCTACAGCGACATCCCGTATTCCAACACTTCAAGATAGTCAATGTAGCTGGCGATGGCGACCGCGATGAAGAGAGTAGGGATGCACTCGTGGCTGTAGAAGAGGCTATTGGCCGTGACCCTGATGCCACACGCACCATCACACTTTCATGCGGACGACTGACTACAGGTGTCAGCGTCAAGGCTTGGACAGCCGTTTTCATGCTGTCAGGTTCATACAACACAGCAGCATCAAGCTATATGCAGACAATCTTCCGTGTGCAGACACCAGCCACCATCAATGGCCGAGTCAAGGAACAGTGCTATGTCTTTGACTTCGCCCCTGACCGCACACTCAAAGTCATTGCCGAGACGGCCAAGATATCGGCCAAAGCAGGAAAGACCAGCGGTAACGACCGTAAGATTATGGGTGAGTTCCTCAACTTCTGTCCCATCATATCAGTCGAAGGTTCTCAGATGAACCAGTTCGATGTGCCCCGTATGCTCGAACAGTTGAAAAAGGTATATGTAGAGCGTGTCGTGCGCAACGGATTCGAGGACAAGAGTCTCTACAACGATGAACTGATGAAACTCAATGACCTCGAACTGCAGGAGTTTGACGACCTGAAAAAGATTATCGGTCAGACCAAAGCCATGCCCAAGACCAATCAGGTGGATATCAACAACCAAGGGCTTACCGATGAGCAGTACGAGGAGTTGGAAGGGTTGGAAAAGAAATCAAAGAAGAAAGGCAAGGACAAACAACCGCTTACAGAGGAGGAAAAGCAACGGCTCGAAGAGTTAAAGAAGAAACGTGATAACCGCGAAGCTGCCATCTCCATTTTGCGTGGTATCTCCATCCGTATGCCTCTGCTCATCTATGGTGCAGAGGTGAACGACGAAGACGAAGAGATTACCATTGACAACTTCGCTTCACTCATCGATGACCAGTCTTGGGAGGAGTTCATGCCCAAGGGGGTCACCAAGGAAAAATTCGAGAACATAAAGAAGTACTACGACCCCGAAATATTCAGTGCAGCAGGCAAGCGCATCCGTGCGATGGCACGTGCGGCAGACAAACTGAGTGTGGAAGAACGCATTGAGCGTATCACCGATATCTTCAGCACCTTCCGCAATCCCGACAAAGAAACCGTGCTCACTCCATGGCGTGTGGTAAATATGCACTTGGGTGACTGCTTGGGTGGATACTGTTTCTTAGCAGAAGACAAGGAGACCATACTCTCCGAACCTCGCTTCATAGACCATGGCAAAGTGACCGCCGAGGTGTTTGCCGAGGATGCGCGTATCCTTGAAATCAATTCCAAATCGGGCTTGTATCCGCTCTATATGGCCTACAGCATCTACCGCACCCGAGTGGCTGCGTCACTTTTCTCCATATCGAGCATAGAGGATGAGCATAAGATATGGGACAAGGTGGTGACAGAGAACATCTTTGTCATCTGCAAAACCCCGATGGCCAAAAGCATCACCAAACGTACCCTTATCGGCTTCCGCAAAGCCAAAGTGAACACACGCTATTTCGAGGACCTGATTAATCAAATCAAAAACAAACCAGAGAACTTCGTGGCCAAGGTTGCCAAAGGAAGCTCATACTGGAAAGCAATAGACAACGACAACATGAAATTCAATGCAATAGTGGGGAACCCACCTTATCAAGAAGTTGTAGCACAAAAAGAGACAGCCAACGGCCAAAAAGTAAGTATCAGTATATTCCAATACTTCCAAATGATAAGCGAAAGGTTAGGTCGATATACTGCACTCATTTATCCTGGTGCAAGATGGATTCATCGCTCAGGAAAAGGATTTGAACAATTCGGTTTGTCACAAATCAATGATCCACGTTTGTGTTTATTGAAGTTCTTCCCCAACTCCACTGATGTATTCAAGGAAGTAGGTATTGCTGATGGCTTATCCATAGTAATGAAAGATACACAGAAAGTAAGTTGTGGTTTCAAGTATATTTATTCTCAAGGTGGTAAAGATGTATCCGTTTATACTGATAATCCAGGCGAAGAACTCTTTCCGCTGAATCCTCTTAATAATGAAATTGCGATGTTGCTCAGTAATGCAATTCAAAAGTACGGATGTTTGCATGATGCAATTCTTCCACGTTGCCTCTTCTCAATTGAGAGTGATTTCGTAGAAAAGAACCCAACACTCGTAAGAGAATATGATAATGGTGATACATTTGATTCTAACGCTGAAATAAAACTCTTCACTAACGATAAGGCTGGAAAGAGTGGAAGAGCTCGATGGTATATTGCCAATAAAGATGTTATAACCACAGGAGTTGAATATTTGGATAGATGGAAGGTTATTGTGTCAAGTGCCAATGCCGGAGGTCAGAAGCGTAGCAACCAAATTGCAATCGTCGATAACCATAGCGCATTCGGTCGCTCTCGCGTGGCCTTGAAAACCTTTGCCACAGAGCAAGAGGCCAAGAATTTCTTCAAGTACGCAACAAGCGGAATTATCCGCTTCGCCTTCCTCCTTACCGACGAATCCCTCACCTCACTTGCCAAGAAAGTCCCCGACCTATTGGACTATTCCGATAATAACGGACTCATTGATTATAGCAGTAATGTGAACGAACAACTATACCGACTATTCGGCATTGACAAGAAGAACCAACAGCATATTAGGGAGGTTCTAGCGAGTAAGGAATAACAAAGAATAATCTGCTTTTAACTGATGAGGGCGTGTCAAAATTTGACACGCCCTCATTGCTGAGTTAGATCCCTATAATTTTCAGTAATTCAACAATATCATTAGTGCCTATATCCTTGTAATACTCTTGACATACTGGGATAAATTGACAAAAATCATGTATGATACGCACATTTAAAAGACATGCACTTTTTAATATTGTCATCAACAGGTCTTCATTGTAATTATTATTAAACATTTGTCCGAATTGCAATACAGACAGGTAACTAGGATGTGTATACATTGATAAGAGTGGATATATAATATCTAACTCATGATTCTCATACAAATACTCTGGTGAATCCGTTAATGAGATTTTGCTAAAAGAACTAATGACCTCATTTGTCTTCTCGAACTTATACCCATTTATTGCAGAAGACCCACTATTCATTATTTTTCTAATTTGTGACTTAGCCCCATTTGTAATGTTCAATGTTGTTAGATTTTGTTCAATGGCTTTTTTTAGTTCTTCAATATGCAACTTATCCTCTTCTTGCTTTTTAGAATATTCAGAACGAAATTCTTCTTTCTTAGGTATAGCCTTCTGAGATTGTCTATTATTATATCCTCGTATCTGCCATATGTTTAGAAGGATTCTTCTTTCATATGCATTGTCAGTCATTATATATATATTACGAAATATAAAAACTAACTCATATAAACTTCTGAGAATTGCCACCATTGAAGTTGGTTCAAGTAAGGATATCTCTTTTCTATTAGGAACAATACAAATTCCACTACTTAATTTTAGCAATGACTGTATCCTACAAACAGCTATTTGTAATATGCATTGTGCTATTGCGAATTCTTCATCGTCGTCGGATTTAGCAATGTTCTCTCTAAATTTGCTAACCAACAAATATGAATTATTGCAGAAGTACTCCAAAGAACTAACTATTTTTTCGATTTCATTTCGTTTGTTCATATAGTATAAGGCTTTACTTGTTTCTGCGTTGATATTCTTTGAATCGCCTATTCCCTAGAGCTTTATCACGTTCTTGTATGCTTATATAATGGAGACGGTCTAATTCTTTAGGATTAAAATATTGGGAATAGTATGGGTTTCGGGGTAATGACAATAAGGATTCCATCAAGACTTTTTCATCTTTATCCACGAAAGCGATTTTGTTACAAAATTCTTCCCACCAACCATTTATTATATTCTCATAATACTGGTTGAGCGTATCAATGGTGAAAACTCTCCTATTATGCCAATCTACTTTAACACCTAATTCTTTCAGCCTTCTCATATTTATTCGCATATCATCTTGATTTGTGTAAAGATTGTTACAAAAAGCCAGTCCTGTCACACTATTGCTGTGCCTTATATCGTTGGAATATGAGGAAAGATCATCCATAGGGAAAAGAGACTCTCCCTGTTTCATCATATTGAATATTATTTCCGAGCATTTGGAATCATGCCTAAAGAAATAAGGTATTACACATTTTTCAACAGGCATTCTTGCCTCTTCCTCCTGATAGAAGAATCCATGTTGCGCACCTGTTCTTGGGTATATTTGATGGCCGATAGTTCGAAAACTACATAATTTCGAAAAAGTGATTTGAGGAATTATTTTATGTACATAGATTACTCCATATTTACTTTTCCCATTATATATTTCATATTTATCATCACCTTTATTCGTTGTTGTCGCAAAGAAGGCTGCGGCATATATATCTGAAGTGAAATCAACAAGACCTGTATTGAAATTATAATGTTGAGCTAGCCCATAATAGTTCATTTCAAAGAAAAAGGGTCTCTTCATGGGGGGGAAGTGTATACCATGTTCAAACAGCATAAATAAAGGATGCGTTCTTAGCATGAGTATAAAATCATCCACTTGTATGTTACTTAGTAACTTCTCATCTGCGGTTTTTCGCTCAAAGGAGGAAACTATTTGAGGATAATGCTGATTTTGTCCACGAAATAAAAAACGATGCCTACTCAGATTGGGTTTAAAACAAAATCTACCACTATTTAGCCTATTTACAATAAATTTATCATCCTCAATATTATTTACATATACTCTATCGGAACTATGTATACTAGGAAAAGGATGAAGTCCTAACCCACCGCCAGGTGTATTTTGTAAGAATTTGTAGTTTTCCCACCCTCTATCTCGGTGTAATATCATAGACTCCTCATGCTGAAGAAAACTTATTAGCTGAATTATATTGGGAAGTTCACTCAATTCCGCATCGGACAGATTAGGAACTTCCATATTTCTGTTTGTCCACATCTCTTCGAATTGCTGCGCAAATTCATTGAAAAAAGCATTCATATAATATGATAATGAGTAGATTTTATAATAAATATAACATGATTCTGTATGTTAACGATTTTAGTTGACTACTTTTCGTCTTATTTGTATAGCAAGTTGACCCAGTTAAACAATATTTTTAATTATGGTTGACTTGTTTTTTATTTAGTCATACATTTGGTTTACTTTTTCCCATTTGAACAAGC
>JAFTNZ010000020.1 GCA_017451645.1 Bacteroidaceae bacterium
GTGTCTGACCTATCGGCAGGTGACGATGACCATCAAGCGTTACAGCATGGAGGGAGTGCCCTTTGGTTATTACGAACTGAATCCTTGCTGTCAGTTGACCAAGGCGGCAATGCTGATGCAGGAGACGGATTTCAACACACTCAACGTGGCAACCCTCTTGATGGAGATGGAAGCCGAATGGGAGTTGCGCCAGGAGGAGATGAACTATTATGCCAAGCAACTGAGACTACGTAGCATGGAGGCTGCCGTGACGGATGACACCATTGATTTCACACTTTGGGACGAAAAGAAACTGGAGCAGAAGGTCCCTGAATATGTGGCCAAGGATTATTCGTTGGATAAAATCATAAATCAGGTGTTGCGCCCCTGGAAAGCGGCCGTCAGCAAATGTTTTGAAAGAGCAACGGAGCGCACGCTGAAAGAGGATGTGCAGAAAATGGCAGACTTAAGTTCTTCGAATCAGCAGAACGTGAATCGCTTCGTGGAGCAGATACTATGCCCTTATCTGCAAGAGGAAGGTTTGCATGATGTGACAGTAAAATCCCACGGTAGCAAAATCACGTTGACCTATCAAGGCTGTCAGTGCAGTATGCGTGCAGGATACGGCATTGCTATAGTGTTCTGCCCCAATACGCACTATGAAGAGATTTCCATCACGTTGCGCGCCTACGATACCCCCATGAGTGTTATAGGTGCATACTTGAAGCAGATGCCGGTTCTCAATAACCGTGTGGATGATTGTCTGGTCAAGGTTATCAATCTATACGACAATCAGTTGCTCAAAAATGAGGAATATTCCAATGCGGTGCAGTACTTGAACATGTTGATTGCGGAACATGCAGGCAAACCAGTGGCACGCTTGCTGAAATATATGCGATTGAACATTGAACCATTGCTTTCAAGAAGTTCCCGTTACAATTTATCAATCCCCTCAATTAAGGTGACAGGGGATACTACCTTCAGCTATATTGAGAAGAATGTATATATGGGATGGAATACTCCCGCACAGGATGTGCTCCGCGAGCGATGGGTTGATGCCGAGGGCAGAACGGTCTATGCGGCAGACCCATCAACCACAGATGCGGAGGCGTGGAAAGAGGAACATAAGGGGCTGCCTTTTATTGAGAAATGGAGTATGCCTTTAGAAGATTTCGTGGAGCATTACAGTCCTGGCTCTGCCACAATAATATCCTCTTCCGATTTTATTGAAGAAAAATTGTAAAATAACAATATAGCACTTATGGCAATAGCAATAAACAGTAAAGAGTTGGAGACCCTGTTGGAGGTGACTCCCTCATGGCAAAATATTATGCTGACGGGTCGGCACGGCATTGGTAAGTCGCAGATCCTGACAAACTATTTTGAGGCGAAGGGCATGCGCGTCGTAGCGCTGTTCCTCGGTCAGATGAGTGACCCCGGCGATTTGTTAGGACTTCCCACCAAGGACGAAGCAACGGGAAAGACCACCTTCATGCCTCCTTATTGGTTCCCTGTGGACGGACAACCTGTCGTACTTTTCCTCGACGAACTCAATCGTGCACGCCCAGAAATCTTGCAGACGGTGATGGATCTTGTGCTCAACCGCAAACTTGCCGGACGTCTCTTGCCCGAGGGAAGTCGCATCATCTCGGCATGTAACGATGGCGATGAGTATCAACTCACCGACCTTGACCCTGCACTGGTGTCGCGCTTCAATATCTATACCTTCCGTCCTACGGTAGAGGAATGGTTGTTGTGGGCAACACGCAAGGGACTGGACGAGCGCGTCACAGCCTTCATCCAAGCAAACCCCGAATTGCTCGACCGTAGTGGTGACACCAAGGAGGAACAGGGCCTTGAGAAAGACCCTGACCGCCGCGCTTGGGAAAAGGTGGCACGCGTGATGGAGAACATTTCCGACCCGAAACAGGTGCACCAGAAGATTGTGGCTGGCATCGTGGGTGTGCAGGCAGCAGCCAAATTGTTCCTCTCTCTGCAGAAGGGACTCCTCACACCACAGGAACTGCTTGCCGACTTCAAGCGCGCCAAGCAGCAGTTAGACAAGTACCAGTTGCACCAGTTGTCATTGGTAAACGACACCCTCTGCCGCTTCTTCGAAACCGACCAGATTGAAACGATGGAGCGCACACTGGTGCGTGAAAACCTCAAGGCCTATCACGACTACCTGGCCAAGAATCATCGCGAGGCCTATGCCCACTTTGTATCGCTTGTCGATGGCACGGGTTACAAGCGTATGCTGCTGTTCATCAACAAGGAACTGCCCAAGACCTACAAACAGATAATAGAGTTCATCCAGTCGTTATGAGTGCTTTAGAACGCATACAGCAGGAGGTGGAGCAGTGGTTCTTGACAGAACCGTTGCTCTTCACCGTCTATTGTTCGCACCGGTTGACCATCAATCCCAACATGCAGTGCCCCCTGCGCTCAGGGCAAGGACGCATCGAATACAATCCACCACTGGTTGACCAGTTGAGCAATACGCAACTCAAGGCAATGCTCACCGTGGAGATGGTTCGCATCCTGCTGAAGCACCCCTATTCGCGCCAACCATCGGGATGCTCAGGCATTGCGCTGAAGATGGCGAGCGATATGGTCATTTCGCCTGCCTACAACATGGCATGGGCAGGACTTGCGCATCCCGATAACTTTGGATTACCCGTGGGGCAACACTTTGAGTGGTATGCCCACCGATTGAGTTTGATGGATATCTCTCTCGAGGAAGGAACGTCTGATGAGGCAAGCGATACGGATAATGCAGATGGGGCTACTCAAACCGCAAATGGCAAGCAGATGGATACGGGAAACACGGAGGATTCCGGTCAAGACGAGAATCCGTCCACCGATGGTCAGGACCCCGAGCAGACATCAACAAACGATGCAAATAGGCAAAAAGATGGCGATGCATCGCAAGACTACACTTCGTTGTGGGAGGAAGATGTCTTCATGAACCAGGAACTTACGAACATCATCAACGGCACCACGCATTGGGGAAGTCTGCCGGGAAACATGGTGCAACTTATTCAAAAAGCAACAGAGGGCAAGATTGACTATCGCAACGCTTTGCGTGCCTTCCGCACATCTATTCTCTCGCAGAAGCGCCACCTCACCCGCATGCGCCCCAGCCGTCGTTTCGGTTTCGACCAAATGGGCAGTCGGTATGAATTTACCACACGCCTGCTGGTAGCCATTGACACCAGCGGTTCTGTAGGTTCAAACGGCTTGGCGCGTTTCTTCCGCATCATCACCACCTTCTTTAAATATGGCATTCAGGAGATTGACGTGCTGATGTTCGATACCATGGTGCAAGGCAAACTGATGACGCTGACAGAGGCGAAGAAGAACAAGCAGACATTTGAGGTAGAGGGACGTGGTGGCACCGATTTCCAAGTGCCCATTGACTATGTGACAGCGCATCCCGATTACGATGCTCTCATCATACTGACCGATGGCGAAGCCCCCATGCCGAAGGTCCCAGCCTTGCTTCGTACCAAGATTCTTTGGGTGATAGACAATGCCGAATACTTCTACAAACGTCATTACGAAGCCTTTCGCAAGACAGGGCGCGTATGCTGGATGGAATTATAATATAAAAATACCTCTTTTTTTTGATTTTTTCTCTTTGCGTTTCTATATTATGGTATAATGAATAAAAAAGAAAGATATTTATGGTATTAAAAATCAGAAAAAGACCTCAGCCTTACACTTTGGCTGAGATTATAGATTGTGATTATCCTGAACAGTGGAGCAAGGCGCAGACTCTCTCCAACCGTCTTGCCGAATTGCAAGAGAGGATAAATTCCACCTCTTCAATCCTGCATCAGCAGTTGCCTGCCGATGTAAAGCAATTGCAGGCGCTCGATACACAGATGGCCTTGCAGAACTATATCCTTGCTCGTTCGCTATATTCCTTTGCGGAAAAAGTGTTTATGCTTCTTGATAAGCAGTGCGCAGAACTCGCCAAGGCGCTAAATGACTACGATAGATATGCCGAGGAAGATGCTCTTGCAAAAGTGGAACGTACGCTTGAAATCCTTGCTAACGCTCCACTTGAAGACATCGCCTCAGACTCGCTAACAGGTTTACTACGATTGAATCGTGTGACTTACGAATTTGAATATCGTTTGGATTTTCCCGTAGTTGGTAATTGGACCTTCCATGATATCATGGGGGCTGTTGCCAATTCGGGATTATGCCATGAAGACATATTACGAGTTGCAATAAACGATACACCTCCCACTCACACATCAGTTGGCAAGTTGCTCGATGATGATACGATGCAGAGGGTGTATTGAGCAGTATCATTTGATTGATAATAAAAAATAAAATATAATATGAATAACTTTGAATACACATTATTTGATAATTTCCTTGAATGTTTTATAAAAGGAGAACACAAATCTTTTGTTCAAAAGGATCCAACAGTTACTGATGTTTTGATAAAAGAATCCATAGACAATTTATATGCTATATTTGTGGAAGCCATACAAAAGGGTGAAAAGAATAAAGATAAAGACAAGCCTTTTGCAGAGGTTGTAGAAAAAGTAAAACCAGAAGACATGGATGCTTTGAACCATGCCATATGGCTGTGGGGATATCCTAATAATCGTAAACCTCAGTGGGAGTGCAAGAAAAACGATGAAAAAGACAAATATAAACCAATGTACTCAGGCTATGTTGCCGGAGCAGGCTCTGGATACGTACAATACAAAGTGAAAGGTATTCGTTTTATTTTGTATATTCTTTCACAAATATTTGATAAAGAAAATGTAGATTCAGCTAAAGATGAAATCATTATAAATTGTAAGAAAGATACCTATGACGATCAACGAAAAGAGAATCTTCCTGATGGAGTAAAAAACCTACTTCTCCATTTATGTAATAAAGATTACTACGAACCTATTGCAGCTACGGCTGATAAAAAGAAAATTGTAAAAGCATTTGGTGAAGATACCCAGAATACAGATTTGGATAATGTTATAAAGCTAATCCGCGAAAATAATGAAATAGTACAGAAAGTTCTAAAAGGTACATCATTATCTTTTTACGATAATTCCTTGCCTTTACTTTGGAAAGGTGAAAGTAATGGTGATTCATTATCTCGTATTCAGTTGTTGGAATACAAGAAAGCTATGGTGCTCTATGGACCTCCAGGTACCGGGAAAACACACACAGCAATGGAACTTGCCAAGGAACTTTTGCTGCGTGAATCGCTGCGCAACAATAAAATAGATATGATTGAATCCATTCTTAACGTAAAAACACTTAAAGATTTAGATTCTGTTTACTATTTACAGTTGCATATCAATTACAATTACGAGGATTTTATTGCAGGCCAAAGTATTGAGAATGGTAATGTCAAAATCCAAAAGGGCTTCATTTTTGACATTATAGAGAAGGCTAAGGAGAATTCTACTATGCCTTATATCGTCATACTTGACGAAATGAATCGTGTAGATGTCTCTCGTGTTTTTGGCGAATTGTTTACAGCTATTGAGAAACGTGAACAAGATGTTTATCTTACGCTTCCAGACACAGAAGATGCTTCGTCCCGTTTAGTTCTTAATATTCCTGAAAATGTCTATTTTATCGGTACAATGAACGAGATTGATTTCTCTTTGGAACAAATAGACTTTGCGTTGCGTCGCCGATTTATATGGGAACTTGTTGATTACAATGAAGATGCTTTGGAGAAGATAATCGACGATAGGACAGAAGGCGACGCTATTGATATATCTGATTTCTTGAATAGTTGCACCGAAGTGAACAAGTATATCGCAAATAAACTCGGAAAGGAATACCATATAGGACATGCTTTCTTTGCTGAAATTGGCAACATCTATAAAGAACTGAAGGAAAATAAGGTTTCGGGAAATATTTGGAATCAAGCGAAAAAAGTATTGTGGCAAATAAGTCTCCAGCCTACAATCGAGGCTTATTGTGGCTCTATGGATAAAGATGAGAAGAGGAAGTTTGTAGATGATTGTAAAAGTAGATATGAAAAGTAAGTAATAGGATCTATGGCAAAACATCTTATAGCCAAAGACTGCATGCCCTTTTATGCAAAGGGGGTGGAGCTGACAGCTAATGCCATTGGCATGAATATTAAGGCTGACGCATTGGCGAAACTGAATGATGCAGAGTTTTTTGTGCCTATTGGAAATCATTATAATAATGATTCTGATAGTAAGATAGCTTATAGCCCCTATGAAAACAGACCATTTACATTTGTTGATGGAAGTTCTTCTCGTGTTTGGCAAGCAGGAAGATACATTGGTGAGGCTGTAATAGAAGACACTAAGGTAACGATTGTTCCTCGTTTTGGTGAACGATGTCTCTTGGCAATGCTTGATGAAGTATGCCATTTTAAGTTTGTTCCGAGTGACAGTAAACAAGGGAAAGGAAAGGATTGGAATGAAATCGTAAAACATATTCTCCGTTATTTATGGATTCAGAAATTTGCTTATGCTGATAAATATGGTTTGCCACTACTATCAAGCATCGGCAACAAGGTTTGCAGATACGAGGGCATCTAAATGCACGAAAAACCATTGTCCCATATAAAACCAAGAGGGAGGTTGTTTCTGAATATAGGGAAAAAGAACTTGATGATTGTATCTGTAAGATAGTATATTCTGCATACAATATCTTGTCCAAGGGGGGTGTTAGCCAGTCAATCATACCTCCACAGATACAAGATTCGTTGAATGCACTTTATTCTCGTTATCATGGACGACTTTGCTCAGTGGATGATAGTGAATATAAATCTATCAAGTACAAACGGATTTATCAAAGTTGGAAACCGCTCACGGATTTTTCATGGCAAATAATAAAACAGCAGGCAATAGGCTTAACCAATGCAGTGGAGCAAACAGGAAATAGCCTTTTTCTTGATATGGCTGAAATATGGGAATCCTTTCTACGAAAGAGCCTTGGCAAAGTATTGGGGTTGGAAGAGTTCGGGAGTTGGCAAGTGATTCCCCAATTTGATTGTGAAATTTCTGTTTACGAGAACCAATTTTATGGCCGCAAATTAATCCCAGATCTTCTCTTTTATCGAATGTATAATGGGAAAACGCAATATATTGTGCTTGATGCCAAATACAAGAGAATGAGAGGTAGAAAGGATGATCTTGATAGAGGGGACTTTTATCAGATACATAGCTACATTCAGTATTATTCGGGATTGAAAGATTCTGAAGTCATATTAGGTGGTTTATTGTATCCTTTAGAGTCAGATTCCATGGATAAATCTGATTGGTATTCAGAAACTCTTTTTGGCTTATCGCAAGGAGATAGTAAATTTATTGTTGATGGGATTTGTTTGGATGACATACCAGATGATATTCAAGAGACAAAAGATGTTTCTGAAATCTTGCATCACAAAATCATGAAGATGGTGAAGACATGGAATGTTATTGATTAATTTAAAGTAATTAAGAACAATTTTTGCAATAAGTTCAAAAAGTCGCCCTTTTCATTGAATTTTTTCCTCATTGTTTCTATATTGTAACTACAACATAATTAATGAACGTATAACAATTATGGTACAATCCGACCTTTATATACATGGACCCCAGGCGCAGCGCCATGCCATCGTGCAAATGTTGATGGGGATTGCCCAACGCATAGGCATAGACACTTCCGACGAGAGTGCGCTGAACATACCCATCGGGATGGTGATGGAAGTGCTCATTGGCGACTCTATGCACACAGGTTCGCTCGTCGGAATCAACACTGAGGACCCCGAGTGTGTAGTCATGCGGGTAGCGATGCCCGATGCTCCCTCGCTGATGACTCTCTATGATGCCTTGAATCAATGTTACAACGACATAGAGATAGAGGTTGACGAGGATGTGGAGAATGTACCTTGGCCGTACTGAAATCATTAGAACAATCACAATTGCTAAATGTATAGATATGGAAACTAAAGATTCTACTATAAAAGTATGCGAAGGTCTGTTCTCTACCTCCATCTATGAAATGGATGTGTGGACTTTACCCACCGACAATGAGGACAGCGAGGAAGATTACATGTGGCAACTGGAGAACGAAGGACATATGGACTGTGGCCTTCGACGTGAACTGACAGGGCTGTTCCGAACAAAGGAACGGGCGCTGGAAGACCTTGATAAGACCCTCGATAACCGAGATGGCAACCGAAATATATATTGCACTTTCATCCGTGAAAGAACTCTCAACTGTATGATGCTACCGGGCGAGTATTTGAAAGAGTGGACCTACAAGTATTGTTATTTGTACGATGAGTCTATTGTACGAAACTTTGCAGAGAGGGAGAACCCTTTCATGGGCCGTCCACAAGAGATGATCCACTTCAAGCGGGGCGATATTGTGATGATTCCCGACGACTATGCCGGTCATTGGGGTATCGTATGGGGAACACCAATGACACCGGAGCAATACGAGAAGATGAATGAACGCATCAACCAAGGGCATGACGGTGATACAATGGCAAGGATGTGGCGATTAGACTGGAGCGATGACAATTATACTATATTGATTAATGCCGATGGTGACCATGAGCACATCCTTGCCCATCATGTGCTGCCCCACGATGGTCGTATCCCCAACTTTGTACGTAAGACGCTTATGGAAGGGCTTCGCAGGGCGGAGGAGGGATAAGTTGATGGAGATGGCCAAGTGAGAAAAAGTAGAACTAATTTTTGAATTTTTCTCCCAATGTTTCTATATTGACAATACGAAGTATAATTAATAAACTCGCGATGTTATGAGAATACCACTTAATACATTAGGTACGATTACGAGAGACGAAAGGAAACACATATTGTTTCTTAACGACCAGTTTGTGGGCCGTCAGAATGTATTGCTGATACCCATCGTTGAAACTCTGAAGGATGAGTACCATTGCATGAACCTTTCCATGCCAAAAGGACCGCACGATGGTGTAAGACGGATCAGACATCTGTGCATGAGCGAAAGCCTCAGGCCAGACCTGATAGTGGCCCATGGCACAGCTGCTACCCTTGCTGCACAGATTAGTGGGATAGAGAAGGTGCTGATAAAGCCTTACTTCTGCACAAGCAATATGATCAGCAATATGTTGCCGGAGAAACAAAGTAAGGCGCGGATAGAGTTGCCCAACTTGGAGCATCCTGAGTACCTCACCATTAGTCGGCAGATGGCGACAGAATACCATCAACTGGAGGAACGTGTCTATCAACGCGGCATTCACAATGCCCATGCCTTGTTTTTTGCCTCTGACACAGAATCGCCTATTTACAAAAATTACGTCGAGCACTTTGGCAATGCGGTTATCCTACCGGGCGAAAATGATTTTTCGCCTGAGGCTGTGAACAGCATTGTCACGTTCATCAAGGAAATTTTATCTGTTGAACAGAAAGAATTGATTTTCTCTGAGGAAGAATTAATCAAGCAGTCTCTGCTTGAAAATATATCCGAAGACGAACTTGAGCGACTTAACAAGATTCACAAGACTCTTGTTCAACAACGGCAGACAGATGGAGTGGAATGGCAAAATACGAAAATCAGGAAATTAGTAATAACGAAAAGTGTCACGGGACGACGTGAACAGAATGACGAAGAATCAATATCATAATATAAAAGACATGAAAACATTTAACGTGATTGAATACTTGAAGAAAGAACCATTCGATATAGATGAGTTCTTAGTGATGATAGGAAGAGCAGAACTGCTCTCACGGGAAGAAGAAAAGACATTGGTTATCAAAGCGCATCAAGGTGACGATGAGGCAATGAACCAGTTGCTGTGGGCAAATGCCCGCTTTGTTCCCAACTTGGCAAGTCAATATAAGGGGAAAGGGGCCAGTGTACAGGAACTGTTAAAGGTGGGTATGGCTGTCCTTAAGAATGCCGTAGTGGAATATGATGTACATTCGGAGGAACCGCTCATCAAGTTTGCTGTGCCACAGATACGGGAGGTATTGGAAAAACTGTAAAAAAGATATAAAGATGAATACGCAGATTAATAACAAACTCTATCAGTTGAATAAAAAGACACGGAACATCATCGATATATATTATATGTATGGCGATGATGACTTTGTTGGTGATGAGTTGTTCAACATTGAGGTGACAGTGGCAAATGCTTCACCCAAATTCAAAAGACTGTGGGAGTATTTCAACAAGTATATAAACCGATACAATAAAAAGCATCATACTGACTACACGGTTAAATGGGTGCTGGAGGATGATTTCTTTGATTATAGTGAATCGGATTAATATTGAATTGAATAAGATAAGAAATCAATGACGAAGAAAAGACTGTTTTTTGACATGGATGGTGTGTTGGTCGATTTCCAGAGTGGTATCGACAAGTTAAGTGAAGACACAAGGCGCGAGTATGAGGGACGACTCGACGAAGTTCCTGGCATCTTCTCGTTGATGGAACCTATGCCTGGAGCCATCGAAGCGGCACATCGCCTGCAAGAGCATTATGACGTGTACATCCTTTCCACAGCTCCTTGGAAGAACCCCACTGCAGCGAGCGACAAAGTGGCATGGGTGACGAAGTACTTGGACGACGTGTTCCACAAACGCATGATCATCACCCATTGCAAGAACTTGTGCAAAGGTGATTATCTCATCGATGACCGTGGCAAGAACGGAACGAGTGAGTTTGAGGGCGAATGGATACACTTCGGGTCAGAGTGTTTCCCTGATTGGGAAAGTGTGTTGGACTATCTTCTATCACCAGATCAGCTTTAAAAATCATTCAGGAAGAAGGGTGTGACGGGTAGCCCTTCGGAGTTTGTCAGGTTGGGGATGGCCGTTTCGTGCCAACCTAAGCGGACTTGGGGTGGTGCGAAGTATCGTACGAATGGTGGATTAATACAAGAAACCAAAAAGCCAAAGCGGAATCTTGTTCCCTAATGCATATTCTATATTGTCAGCTGCAATGAAAGCATTCTCCGCACTGGCAATCTGCTTGCCATCCTTACTTGCTCCACCTACCTCAATGGTATATTTCCTATCAATCACAAAGTCGCCTTGTTTGGCATATTCCACCGTATGCTGATAGGAAAGCTGATTGACAAAGTAAGTCTCTCGTGCAGTGCCAGCTTCTACTTGTGTGAGCGAAAGCGCATACAGCAGATTGCAATTTTCCATATAAATCTTGTCAGGCTTCTGCATTCGCTTGAGGTTTACCGAATCACTATATAAAAGGTTGATTAATTTGGCCCGGCCGAGATGTGCAAGATAGTTGACAATTGTGTTACGGTTGAGTTCTGCAGTCTGAGCCATTTTGCTGATATCTACTGCAAAAGGTACACCGCTGCTGACTACGGAAAGCAGACTTTTCAACTTACGGACATTGGCAATATCCACATTGCCCAACTGTGGCAGTTCAATCTCCAGAATCATATTCACCACACGTTGCACCTGTGTGAGGTAATCTATCTGCTGCTCCATAAAGAAGGGGTAATACCCCTCTTCCAAATATTGGGAGAAATATTGTAAAGGCTTGCATACTGTCACCACCTTCTCGGATACCTCTAACGGATGATTAAGGATGTTGTCGAGTGTAATGACGGGTAACGAGATGTTTTCTTTAATCATCAGATATTCACGGAACGAAAGTCCCTGTAAGTCATAACTCACACAACGTCGCGACAAGTCTGCCTCTGCATTGAGGATATTAAGCAACGATGAGCCTGTAAATATGATTTGTAGTTCTGGGAATCCATCGTAGATGTTCTTGATTTCGCGGCTCCAACCTTCATATTTATGCACTTCATCGAGGCATAAGCATTTTCCTCCTCGTTGATGGAACTCTTCAGCCAAGTCAAGTAACGAATGTCGTGTAAAATATAAGTGGTCTAAACTTGCATACAAGGCTGTTGTGGGTGATGTGCCGTAGGTCTTTTTGATGTGTTGCAAGAGCATTGTTGTCTTGCCCACACCGCGTGCGCCACGTACTGCAATAAGTCGGTCATTCCAATTGATGGTTGCCATCAGACTACGCTCGAAGGGCATATTCAGATGCCCTAAAAGTCGCAAATGTTGAGATTGTAACTGCTGCATCATATATTTGCTTTGTTGGTTTTCGGCACAAAGATACTATAATTTGCTTAATGCAATAAGCAAATCCGAATAATTTTTGCTTAATACAATAAGCAAATTGTATTTTCCGAAAGTGAGTATTGATGATAGTCCAAATAAGTAAGGTGGTGCAAATATAGTGACATTTTACAAAAAACGGAGTAATCCCTGAAACAAAATGCCTTCTCTCTTTGTCGTACCTCTATCGACAAAGTTAAGGTGGGTCCTATAAATTCGCTTTGTCGAAAAATCGAGGTTTAGCCGAGATATTTCTGTCAGTCGTAGAGGGAGTGTAGCGGGCTACATGACTGATACGAATGGCAAAAATAGCCGGGTAAAGCCGATTTGACGACAAAAAGATTAGAGTCCTCACCATCTTAATAATCTGTGGGAAGTTATAGAACCCACCTTAAGAATGTGTTTATGGAAAAGAAAAGACTGACCGCAGCCAACGGGCGTCCCGTGGCAGACAATCAAAACATCCAGACAGTAGGCCCGCGTGGACCTGTCACCCTGCAAGACCCTTGCTTCTTGGAGAAACTGGCACACTTCGACCGCGAGGTGATTCCCGAACGGCGTATGCACGCCAAAGGTTCGGGAGCATGCGGCACCTTTACGGTGACGCATGACATCACGCGCTATACACGTGCCTCCATCTTCAGCGAAGTGGGCAAGCAGACGGAGTGCTTCGTGCGCTTCTTCACCGTAGCTGGCGAACGTGGGGCGGCCGATGCTGAGCGCGATATCCGTGGCTTTGCCATGAAGTTCTATACCGAGACGGGCAATTGGGACTTGGTGGGCAACAATACGCCCGTCTTTTTCCTGCGTGACCCATTGAAGTTCCCCGACCTGAACCATGCCATCAAGCGCGACTCGCGTACCAACATGCGCAGTGCGTCCAACAACTGGGACTTTTGGACCTCCTTGCCCGAAGCTCTGCATCAGGTGACCATCACCATGAGTCCGCGTGGCATTCCCCGTTCGTACCGCCATATGCACGGATTCGGTAGCCACACCTACAGCTTTATCAATCGCGACAATGTGCGCACTTGGGTGAAGTTCCACCTGCGCACCTTGCAGGGCATCGAGTGCCTGACCGACGAGGAGGCCGAGGCTATTGTGGCCAAAGACCGCGAGTCGCACCAGCGCGACCTCTACGAGAGCATCGAGCGGGGCGACTATCCCCGTTGGCTCTTCCAAGTACAACTGATGACCGAGGAGCAGGCCGACCATTACCGCATCAATCCCTTTGACCTGACGAAGGTGTGGCCACACGGCGACTTCCCCCTGCACGATGTAGGCATCCTGGAGCTGAACCGCAATCCCGAAAACTACTTTGCCGAGGTGGAGCAGGCGGCTTTCAATCCCATCAACACCATCGATGGCATCGGTTTCTCGCCCGACAAGATGTTGCAAGGTCGCCTCTTCTCCTATGGCGATGCTCAGCGCTACCGGCTCGGTGTCAACTTGGAGCAGATTCCCGTAAACCGTCCGCGCTGTCCCTTCCATGCTTACCATCGCGACGGAGCCATGCGGGTGGATGGCAACTACGGAAGCACCATTGGCTACGAGCCGAACAGTTTTGGCGAGTGGAAGGACAGTCCCGAGATGAAAGAGCCGCCCTTGAAGGTCAGTGGCGCGGTGTACAACTACAACGAGCGCGAGTACGACGACGATTATTACAGCCAACCCGGCGACCTCTTCCGTCTGATGCCGCCTGAGGAGCAACAACTCCTGTTCGAGAATACCGCCCGTGCCATGGGCGATGCCCACCTCTTCATCAAGCAACGCCACGTGCGCAATTGCTATCGGGCCGACCCCCGCTATGGCGGAGGTGTAGCGCGTGCTTTAGGTATCGACTTGGTGGAGGCATTGAAGGAATGAAAGATGGAGGCTATTTCTTTTGAAAAGAAGAATTTTTCCAAATTCTGTGGTCTCACTATTGGAGTATCTTTGCGACGGATAATAAATTATTCCGTCTCTGATTGATACACAAATAGCGAATGCTTATGGTAGAAAGTTGTTGGTAACGATTTGACGACTTTGAGATTGCACCAATCTTCTGCGTTATACTATATCAAACAACTCTGAAACAAAAGTAGCCAAACTTTTTGATAGAGTAAAAAGTTTGGCTACTTTTAAATTATTTCTTATTAATAATCCATTTTCCAGAGTTTCCACCTTCACGAATCAATACGCCTTTTTTTCGTAATTGGTCTGTTATCTTTCTAACTTGACGTTCACTGATTTTTAATCGTCTAGAAAGTTCTGCTCTTGAAATTGAGGGGGTTTCCTTTATTGCCTCCAATAGTTTCTCTTCGTCCGTTGGAACATATTGGAACGCTGTTGGATCATCGTTGGAACGCCTTGGAGCACTTTCTTCATTTACACGCCAAATGACAACTCTAAAATCCTCTTCTTGATAAAATTCCGGAGTTCTCAGCCCATACTCGCGACATTTGTTAATGATGTCTTCTGTTCCTGTACCCACCTTTTCAATATAACCATTCCAATACATTGGGTCAGCAAGTAGCGGATTTGCAGGTAAAGATTTATGAGGACCATGCAATTTCTGTACTGTCAATCCATATGGCAATGTACCAGGATTCCAAACCTCCAATCTGTCACGAAACAACATTACCTGAACGCTGGCATTACTTGTGTAATCTCTATGGCATACAGCATTTACTATGGCTTCCTTGACAGCATCAATAGGCAATTCGGGTCGTGTCGGTATATCAGCTTTCTCTCCTTCAGCACGTGTTCCGACCCAATTATTGATGCGGCTCATCACAAAACTCGTGGCTTGGTCAACAAGTTCAAACACATCACCTCTGTATATTTGATAGGCAGGCATCGGCTTTTCCACAACTTTTCCATAGAACTGCACACATTTCACTTCAGATGTAATGAAATATTTTTGTGGTTTCTTTCCAAACAACAGAACTGCTGCATTTGCCAATCTTCCTTTGTCATCGATTAAATCAAGATGTGTAAGTAATGATACTGGCGATGTTTCAACAGGAAGAGGAAAATTACGCTTTGAACGTGCCATGTGGATAAAATTCTTCATTTTATCCTCATCCAAGTCTTCCAATGTCGCTCCATTGTCATTAGAAGCATCGAATGGTCGCCAGCGGATATATTCCTTTTCTTCCAAATAGCGGATTAATGAGGCATATACAGAAGTTCGCAACCCATCAATATCCACAAAGGTTTTACGTACAATATCTCGTTCGACTTTTCGGATTAAAGCAGTCTCTTTGGGATGTCTTTTCTCTTCTCCAATGCTCTTGATGTATATTAAACGGCTTTTATGAAGTTTTGCAGCCAAATAATACTCGCGTTCAGTCGGAGAAACACCCTCTTCATCCTCATATCCATATAGGTTACCATACAATCCTAAATAAATATCACAAGCTTCCACTTCTTTTAGATAGACATGGCTTGTAGGGTATTCATTCGCAGGAACCTCCTCAAATATGAATGGTTCAAAGAACTTGCCCAACAGGACATCTGTTCGGATATAATGACAAAGCATAGCTCGCTCCTCGGCAAACTCACTTTGAACACTGCTTATGAATATTTTTATGCGTTTCATTTTCTTGTTTATATATCGTAAACATTCATCATTAGAGCATAAATCTAAATCTAATTCCATGCAGCCAATAATGGAGCATTTTGTATTGTTCCCCAGATTTTAGCCACCAAAGTTTTATCGACCAACTCTGTCATATTTGTTTTACAGGTAGGGAAATACTTAAACTCGGTTTCTGCGAATTCTTTATTGATTCTAACTATTTTAGAAACGATAGATAAAGAACATATGTACTCACTTTTATCTTTTAAAAAAGTCCTATTGACTTTAGCAATGAATAATGGGAATAAATTGCCACTATTAAAACCTGAATACACAATAAAAAAATCTTCTTCATTAGGGACTTCATAAGAACAACTTCCTCTAAACGTTGTATAACCAATATATTTTAGATCATCAGCCATATGAGAAAATGTGTCTTCTGAAACCTGTACTAAAATCCATGATTGACTCATATACTTTTATTATTTCAATGTTATTTACATATTAATATACATTGACAGGATTTTGTCTTTTCCCCAGTAAATGAGAAATGTTCATAAGAATATATGGTGAATCTTCTATTTCCTCGCCCTCAAATTCCCAACGTCCTATATATTCTTCTGATAGAAACCAACGAGTGGGCTTAAAGACTCCGACTATATATCCTTGAGAAACAGCAAAGACAAGTTCTGCATTTTGGGCGCGATTACCATTTAACCTCCAATATTTCCTCGTACATTCATAGAGAGAAGGACGTTCACACAAAAGGTATGTCCTGCTTACATTTAAGCAGAGAATCTTTTCATTCTTTTTGTTTTCAAAATAACCATAATCGCGAAACGGATCTTCCATAATCGTTTATTAAACAAATTCGATGCAAAGGTATTGTATTTTATCTTAATTAAAGAATGTTGTAGTTTAAATTTTCAAATATCCCGACTTCGGAGGGATAAGTTCGCGGAATGCAGCAAGGTTTTCGGGAGTAATCCAAAAGGTTTTGAGTAACTCAAGACATACCTTGCCATGTCCCTGCGAACATCAAGTTTGAAAGCCTCCATCAACCTGGAGCAGATTCCCGTGAACCGTCCGCGTTGTCCCTTCCATGCCTACCATCGCGACGGTGCCATGCGGGTGGATGGCAACTACGGAAGCACCATCGGCTACGAGCCGAACAGCTTCGGTGAGTGGAAGGATAGTCCCGAGATGAAAGAGCTGCCCTTGAAGGTCAGTGGCGCGGTGTACAACTACAACGAGCGCGAGTACGACGACGATTATTACAGCCAACCCGGCGACCTCTTCCGTCTGATGCCGCCTGAGGAGCAACAACTCCTGTTCGGGAATACCACCCGTGCCATGGGCGATGCCCACCTCTTCATCAAGCAACGCCACGTGCGCAATTGCCATCGGGCCGACCCCCGCTATGGCGAAGGCGTAGCACGTGCCTTGGGCATCGACTTGGTGGAGGCATTGAAGGAATGAAGAGAATTTTAGGACTGTGTCAAAATACTTGTTTTGCTTAGAACACAGAGACACAGAGTCATAGAAGGGTACTTTTTGTTTGAGAATCAAAAAATATAGAAAAGTCTCCGTGTCTCCGTGTCTCTGTGTTCTATAAGAAGTTAATTATGATGCCCTTAAATAATCTTATTTCTTCTTTCCAAACAATCTGAATCGTATCTGGCTCTTCACCGTCAGTTGGTGGTCAAGGTGGTGGCGGAAAGGCTTCTCCCAAGCACGGCGGGCGGCATACTCCACACCGAAAGATAAACCTATGAGAAGGCGGAAATGAGCCTTTACTTTCAGTCCGGCTGACCAGTGTTGGAAGGTGAAATCCTTGTCCCATGGAGCTTGAATAGATGGATTTGGCACATAAATGCAATCTTCTATTTCTGGAGAATATTCATGAAACAAAGCGTGCTCATCCACCCAATGGCTCCATCGTTTCCATGCCATGGTAGAGCCGGCACTCAGTGTCAGGCGCTTGATATTCCACGAATGTAAAAGGTCTATCTGATAAACGGTGCTGTTTTCTCCCATACTTCCCCCACATCCTATTCCATCGACGGACCAGCCGACCGACCCTCCCAATGACACCATACGGTTGTCGCGATAGGCATACTCAAAACCCACTCCCAATCCCATAAGAAAAGTTGCTCCACCCGTTCCTGCATAAGTGTCGGCTTGTGGCACATACGTCCAGTGATGGGTGTAAGCATTGCCGAATATCAAAAGATTGAAGTCACCCTTATAGATGTTGTAGCCCGAGGAATTCGGTATAAATCTCAAAGCAGGTCGGTTGCGGTTGCGCAAGGCTCGTTCCTTTATGGTCATTCGTGTCTCTGCGCTGTCCAGTTGATGGTGTATATATTTTTCCTTATTTTTCGATAGGAACCACAATGCTGGTCGGTTTCGGTTGAGTGCAGCCCGTTCCTTCATGGTCATCTGTGCCTCTGCGGCAATCGGAAGCAAGCAGAACAGCCCTAATACAAGGCAAAACCTGCCGATAACGTTCCTCTGCAAAATTTTCTTCAACGCTTTCATGGTTGTGTCGTTTTTATCCGTTAGAGTAATCCGCCACAAATGTAGGCAATAATATCCTGTTGGCACAAAGATTTACGTGGGAATCTTTGTGCTTTAACAATTGGCTTTAGGAATACAATACAGAACTTTGCGGTATGTGAAGTTTACCGGATGGTGGTAAATCCGAACAAGAAGTTCTGTACTTCTTGCGAACACACTTAACAGCGACTCGGTACTTCCTAAGGAGTACTCGAGTATCGCCTAAGGAGTACCGCAGTACCGCTTAGGAGGTACTCGAGTATTTCTTAAGAAGTACTGGCTTTTGACTAAAGCGTGGCTGATTATCTGTTGTATTCTATTTGTTTTCCATTGGGCAGGATAGCTATAATTCTGAGTTTGATGTATAGCCGAATTCATCCTTTGTATCTTTAAACGGTCAGAATCCATTTCTCAGAAACTCGCGTAGTCCCATGTGAATAATTCCTTGTCTGTCACTTTTTCTGACGAGCGGTGTCATGGATATAACATATTTGGGATAATTGTCCTGAATGTTTTCCAAACAACCGAACTCCCTATCCTCCGTTTCCTCAGATGCTATGAGATAAGTCACTTGTACATATATACGCTCATTAGACTTTGTGCACACAAAATCCACTTCACCAACCCTCAACTGTCCGACATTAACCGTATATCCCATTCTCAACAGTTGCTGATATACGACATTCTCCAAAATTTTCTCCATATCACCTTGTCTCTCTCCACCGGCAATCAAGTTTCGCAGACCGATATCGCCGAAATAGAGTTTCTCGTTAGACTTCAACAATTTCTTGCCGTGAATATCAAATCTATCAATCGTCGATAACAGGTAAGCATCTTTGAAATAGCCAAGATACGAGGCGATGGACTTGACTGCTACATCCTGTCCTTGCGATTTCATAAACTTGCTGATATTATTCAGCGAGTTCAATTTGCCAATCGTGTCTGCAAAGTAGCGTAGCAACGTGTTGAGGAACGCCACATTACGGATGCTGTTTTTCTCAACAATATCCTTCAGCATCACTGTATGATACACCCCTTTGATGTAGTCCCACACAAGGTCTTCGTCATCAAGGCCGATTTGCATCAGCCCCGGCAATCCGCCATAGTTCAGATATTTCCGCAAAGCTTCATCGCTTTCTTCCAAACCGTGAAACAGGAGAAACTCTTGATAGCTCAATGATTGTATATAAATCTCTTGATAACGGCCACCAATCAGAGTACCCAGTTCACTTGACAACATCTTTGAGTTGCTACCTGTGATAATGATGTCGGTATCGTCTTCCATGCGATAGCTACGCACACTCTTTTCCCAACATTCAATCTCCTGCACCTCGTCTATGAGAATAAAATTGTGTGCATCCTCCACCATATGCTCATCAATGTACGCATTCAATTGCTCATGGGTCTTGATTGCATCAAACTTCTTCCGCTCCTTGTTTATATAGATAAAGTTTGTCTGTGGTTCGGCCTTATGTCGCTCAACAAAGTCTTTGAGTATATAACTCTTGCCTACCCGTCTTTGCCCGGTAAGTACGATTATTTGTCCTTTGCCTATCCATGCATCCACCTTATCCGCGTAGTGCTGTCTCGTAATTGGTTGCATACTTATAAGTCGTTATTTTGGCGCAAATATACAATTTTATTTCCTATAGGAAACAAAAATAAGGCATTATATGCAAATTCCCCATAAAATAAGGCAAGCAGGCCTTTACACATGGGTGCTTCGGTTACTCGTTAACAGAAGAAACCACGGTCTATCTTGGGCAACACTTGCTTGTTAGCCAACAGCCCGGTGTCGCAAGAATTTTTAACACAGTACCTGTCCTCACATCGAAACGATCAGGTGGAAGGGGAAGCCTTCTTGGGTGAGGCTTTCGCCTAAGGAGGTGTCGATGGTGTCTTTGTGGAGGTGGGAGGAGAGGAGAAGGGACGATTTTTCTTCCCACGGGCGAGGTATGGCTATGCCAATGCAGAGGCCCGTCAGGCAGGCGGCTACCAGCCACCAGGGGGAGATGTTGGTGCGCTTCTTGGGCGGGAGGGGGATTGTCCGTGGAGTCTCTTTCTCCCTTATGCGCTCCATCAGGGAGTCGAAGGGTGGGGGAGTGCATTGGGTGTTTTCCTCGTTGCTCATTGTCCGTACTTCCTTCAAGAGGTGGCGGATGTCAGCACTCTCTTCCAGTTTGTTCAATTCATTGTCGTTTATCATATCTTCTATGGTTTTTAGGGATGATGGGATTCATTTGAATGGTTTCATCGCTTCCTGCACCTTCAGAAGGGCGTAGTGCAGGCGCGATTTGATGGTTCCTTCGGGCACTTGCAGGATGTGGGCGATTTCCTTCACGGGGAGTTCCTCCTGATAGCGTAGTGTGAAGGCCGTGCGTTGCTCTGTCGGTAGGGTGGCGATGGCTCTCCGCAGATGTGCGTACATCAGCTCTGTGTTAAGGTAGCCTTCCCCTTGGGATGAAGCTGGCTCATCCCTGAGCTGATGTTCGGCCTTGTATGCTTCCACCACATCCTGGTGGCGGTATTCGTTCTTGCAGAGGTTGTAAGCCATGCTGTAGAGCCACGTTGTGAAGAGGCTTTTCCCTTCGTTGAAGTGCGGACTCTGTTCGTACACCTTGATGAAGAGTTCTTGGGTGAAGTCCTTCGCCTTTTCCTCGTCGTAGGCCAGCATACGGAGGAAGAAACCCTGCAACCGTCGGGCATGGCGTTCGTACAGTTGGCGGAAAGCCTCCTGATTGCCTTGCCCGATGAGTTGCATCAGTTGTTCGTCGGTGTTATTTCCCTTCATACGCTTCGTTGATGAAGTTTAGATATCCTTCCCGTCTTTCGGGAGTCAGTCCTACATTGTCTATCACCTTCTCCAGTAGTTGGTGCAACTCTTTCAGCCGTGCCTCGTCGCCCGCTTCGCGATAGTGCTTGAGCAGCGATTGGAATACCACTACGTAATTCAGTTTCAACCTGTCGGCCGAAGTCGTATAGCGTTCGGGAGAGAATGATTCCTGCAGATAGTCAAGCAGGTACCTTTTCTCGTAATTCCGCCTTTTGATGGAGATATTGTCGTATGGCTTGGCCGAATAGCGCATCACAAGTCCTTCGGAATAGAGGCTGTCCTTTAATCCCTCTTTAGGAATGGCACTGTTTGTCGAGAAATAGACCGGTTGCCTGCTATGGCGGATGATGTGGCGAATCAGACCTTCACCGTTCCTGTCTTCTGCGGCAATATCAAGAGGAATACCAAGTTTGGTAAAAATGCTCTTCCGATAATCTTCAAAATAAAGTAAGGCTGTTGATATTACATGGACATCGGGAAACAGTCCTTTCCCTTTTTGGATAAGCAGTTTGGAGTATGTGGGCACATCACCGTAGGTCAGCAGGATGCTTCCCGGCTCCACTCCCACCAGTTCATTGTAGGCGTAGTTAAGCAGTGTGGGCGAGTATTCACCACTTTCGTACATCTTTTGGCAAAGTTTGGTCAGTTCCTCTTCCATGTCCCACCTCAGCATAAAGGCTGCGTAATCAGGAAAGAACAGTAAATCGTCCGGTCCCTCGGCAATGGCCCGCATTACCCCTTCTTTGTACTTTTCATCCCATTTCCCATCGTGGAAATATCTCAGGATGTTCAGCACGTGTGAGTCGGGAATGTTCTTCTCCATATTGATGAGGATGCCTTCTAAGAAGTTCGTGGCATTCTTTGTACTCCGATCTTTGCTATACGGACTTGGATTAAACCAAGTCCATTGGTATTTGCTTGCCAGATAGTAGTTTCGCCACGCATATTCATTCTTGGGGTTCTTCTTGATTTCTTTGGCCCATCCTTCTGCTTGTCGGGCGTACCATACGGAGTCGTATTCTACTTTGGTGGGCGAAACGATGTTCTCCAGTTCCACCTTTTGTGTCGCGTTGCGATTGGTTGCCCATGCTATGCTCCCGGTCAGCAATCCTATGCCGAGGAGGATTCCGATAATCTGATGTTTCATCTCTTTCTCTGATTCTTTTTCTGTTAATGACTGATTTTTGTTTCAGAACGTTCTGTCATTGCATACACCCACGTCGGCCATTCGTTCAATGGAGAGGCAAAAATAAATTCATTTCGTGTATGTTTCAGCAAAATTTACATTTTCTTTTCATTTTGCTTGCTTGCGTAGATAATATCCGTTATTTTTGCACACACGCTTAAGCTGATAATGAATGAATCTGTTGAACCATTTCGCAAATGAATATGAAACACTACAAACCTATCTGTATGCTGATGATGGCCATGACATTGCCTGGCACGGCCTCGGCACAACTGAACGACAGTGTTCTGTTGGACAATATCGTAGTCACAGGTGCGCGCCACGAGACTGATGTGCGCCATTTGCCTATGACGGTAACCACCCTTTCGCATGACAAACTGACGGAGCAACACCGCTCGTCCATTCTGCCTACACTGAACGAACAGGTTCCGGGCCTCTTCACCACCAGTCGCGGTATGTTGGGCTATGGTGTGTCAAATGGTGCAGCCGGAGCCTTTACCCTGCGCGGAGTGGGCGGGAGCAGCCCCAATGCCGGAGTGTTGGTGCTGATTGACGGTATGCCCCAATATGCAGGCCTCTATGGTCACTCCATTGCCGATGCTTACCAGACGATGCTGGCCGAGCGCGTGGAAGTGCTTCGGGGTCCGGCTTCAGCCTTGTATGGCTCCAATGCCATGGGAGGTGTGGTGAACATCGTCACCCGACAGATGAAGGAGGATGGAGCCAAGACCCATGTCCGCCTTTCGGCCGGTTCCTATGGTACGGTGCAGGGCGAACTGACTCAGCGTGTCCGCAAGGGAAAGTTCTCGTCCATCATGGGGTTGAACTATGGACGCACCGATGGACACCGTCCTGACAATTCGTTTGAACAGTATGCCGGATTCCTCAAGTTGGGATACGACCTCAGCGAACATTGGCAAGCCATGGGCGATGTGAACATTACTTATTTCGACTCAGAGAACCCTGGTGAGGTGAGCGCTCCGCTTATCGACAACGACCAGCAGGTGACACGCGGCATGGCCTCCGTTGCCCTGACCAACCGCTATGGAAACAGCTCGGGAGCCATCCGTGCCTACTACAACTGGGGACACCACGAGGTGAACGATGGCTACAAGGCCGGTGGTTCGCCACGTACCACGCTCTATATGCATGACGACCTGATGGCGGGGGTATCGCTCTATCAGAGTTTCTCGCTCTTCGCAGGAAACCGCACGACGGTGGGGGCCGACTGGACCCACTTTGGCGGACATGCCTGGAATGAAGACCGTCTCTCTCATGCCGAAGGGCTGATTGCCGACAAGACGGAGAACGAACTGGCCGGATACATTGATGTGCAACAGCGCCTGACCGACTGGCTTTCGCTCAATGCAGGATTGCGTGTTGACCACCACACACAGGTGGGCACCGAACTTGTGCCTCAGGGCGGACTGGCCTTCAGCCTGCCTCATGAGATAGAACTGAAGGCGATGGTGAGCAAGGGATTCCGAAATCCTACGATGCGCGAAATGTATATGTTCCCTCCACAGAACCCCGACTTGAAGCCCGAGCGTACACTCAACTATGAGATAGGGTATAAGCAGGCACTTCTCGACGGTGACCTCCGCGTGGGAGCCAACCTCTTCTATATTACGGGTGAGAACCTCATCATGCTTGTCCGTGAGGATGGAAAGCCCCTGAACACCAATGTCGATGAGGTGGAGAACTACGGCCTTGAACTGTCGGGCGACTATCGTTTGTCATCCCACTGGAATCTGAATGCCAACTATAGCCTGCTCCACATGGAGCATCCCGTCATTGCAGCCCCCGAACACAAGGCATACGTAGGAGTGCATACCCACTACGGACCTTTCAGCCTCACTACAGGCTTGCAATATGTAGGTGGCCTATATACGGCTGTGGGAGCCAATGAGGATACGGAAGACTTCGTCTTGTGGAACCTTACCGCCAACTATCGTCTCAGTCCCATCGTCACTCTTTTTGCCAAGGGCGAGAACCTGTTAGGGCAGCGTTATGAAATCAATTATGGTTTTCCCATGCCTAAAGAGACCTTTATGGGTGGTGTGAGTCTGGAGTGGTAAAAAAAGGGTTTGCTTGGTTTGTTGTTGTGTAGTTACATTTTCTTAATTAAGTTAAAACGTCTTGTCCACCAAGTCGGAAAATACGATATTTGTAGGCGATTTGAAAAAAAAGAAATGATATGGTATTCGACGTAACAGACAAAATCAGGTACATCGGTGTTGATGACACTGATATCGATCTCTTTGAGAGTCAGTATATAGTTCCGAATGGAATTTCTTATAATTCCTATTTGATTATGGACGAAAAGGTGGCCATTATGGACACCGTTGATTTGCGTAAAAGTGAAGAGTGGTGGAACAATCTTCATACAGCTCTGGAAGGGCGCACACCAGATTATCTGGTCGTACAGCATATGGAACCTGATCATGCAGGCAACATTGCTGCGGCATTGGAAAAGTTTCCTTCCTTGAAAATCGTGGCCTCAGGACGTGCTGTGCAGATGCTTCCGCAATTTTTTGAAAATGTCGGATTTGAGGGACGGACTATCGTTGTCAAAGAAGGGGATACTTTGGACTTGGGTGAACATACCTTGCAATTCTTCATGGCTCCCATGGTGCATTGGCCGGAAGTGATGGTTACTTATGATCAGGCCGATAGGGTGGTGTTTTCTGCTGATGGCTTTGGCAAGTTTGGAGCTTTGGCTTACGATGAGGATTGGGCTTGTGAAGCTCGCAGATACTACTTTAATATATGTGGAAAGTACGGAGTGCAGGTGCAGGCTCTTCTGAAGAAGTTGGCTGCGCTTGATATCGCTTACATTTGTCCTTTGCATGGTCCCATTCTGACAGAAGATTTAGGCTATTATATCGGGTTGTACAATACGTGGAGCAAGTATGAGGTAGAGACTGAAGGCGTCTTTATAGCCTATGCCTCCATTCATGGGGGAACGGCTGAAGTCGCTTTGAAATTGGCGGATGTGCTCCGTCAGAAGGGCGTGTCGAAAGTCTCTGTAGCTGACCTTAGCCGTGATGATATGGCCGAAGCCGTAGAAGATGCTTTCCGTATGGGCAAATTAGTGGTGGCTGCTGCTTCATATGATACCGATGTGTTCCCGCCAATGCATGACTTTTTGCATCATCTGAAAATCAAGGCTTACCAGAAGCGCAAGGTCGGTATCATTGAAAATGGTTCGTGGGCACCGTGTGCGGCTAAAGTGATGACGGGTATGTTGGAGCAGATGAAAGAAATTGAAATAGTGTCACCAGTTGTAACTATCCGTTCACGAATGAAGCAGACCGACCTTCCTGCTTTGGAGGCATTGGCTGATGCCATGATGGCATGACAATTGCAATCAGGTCGGGGGGAACAGTTTGCCGTCACCCTATAACTTCGTCCATCCATTGGTCATGAGGTTCGTGTGGGATAACTTCGTCCATCCATTGGAAAGGATAGCACAGGCCGATTTTATAAGCATTGGACAGGTGAGGTAACAACCGGTCGTAGTACCCTTTACCTCTTCCTAACCGATGCCCCTGATGGTCGAAGGCCATCCCTGGTATAATGGCCAACGTAATGTGTTCGTAGTCAGTGAAGGGGTTGCCTGTTGGCTCTGCAATGCCATAGGCTCCGATAATGAGGCATGAAGGCCCGGTGTAGTGGTACAATGTCAGTTCATCACCCGTCACGGCAGGCAGAATAATGTCTTTTTCCCCGGCCCATCGGTTGATGAAATCGTGTGTGAAAACTTCATCAGGTAACGAATGATAGAGCAGGATAGTTTGTGACGCTTGGAAACGTGGATGATTTTCTACCCGTTGGAGCAAGGATAAAGAAATGGCTTCCAACTCCTTGTAGGAGTAGGACGCCTTTATGGTACGGATTTTCTTACGCAGCTGGAGTTTCTGATTCATTGTTTTTCTTTTCAGGAGCTTTGGGGTACGATTCACCTTTTTCTAACACCTCTACAGCACGTTGGACGGCAGGGTCAGTCTTGTTCAGGTATTTGATATACTCTTCCATGCCCAACATATTGTAGATGATGTTGCCATAGAGGGCTTCTTCAAACAAGGCACGTGATTTGTACAACATATTGTTGCGGCGTTTCAAGTCGCGTTGCTCTGCATAACGTGCAAACTGTTCTAGAATATGTTGCCGTTTGAGGTAATTCTCCATAGCCGCTTCGGTGGTGTATTCATTCAGTCGGTTACGGTTCTTGTCAGTGTAGTCAAAAGCAAATTTGACCAATAATCCCCGCATGGCTGCACTCTTATAATAAGAGGTGTAGTTGCTGGTGTCTTGCGGGATGAAAAGGTCAGGCATGATGCCTCCTCCTCCATAGACCGGCCGACCGATGTGGGTATAGAATACAGAACTTTCATCTTGGTGTATGCTGTCTTGTGAGAAGAATTCACCGTGCTCGTAGCGTGTCATCAGGTCACGTTCATAGTCTTTGTCCTTTCCTTTATTGTAAGGTTTCTGTATGCAACGTCCGGCAGGGGTATAATAGCGGGCTATTGTCAGTCTCATGGCAGAACCATCGCGGAATTCTATAGGTTGCTGTACCAGTCCTTTGCCAAAAGAGCGTCGGCCTACGATTGTACCACGGTCGTTGTCTTGGATAGCTCCGGCAAAAATCTCACTCGCAGAGGCTGATGTCTCGTCCATCAATACAACGATAGCTATATCCTGTACATTTCCACGTCCGTTCGAACGATATTCTTCTCGTGGACTTTTGCGTCCTTCTGTATAGACTATCAGACGGTCTTCTGGTAGGAATTCGTTTACCATTTGAATGGCTGCAGACATATATCCACCCGTGTTCCCGCGTAAGTCGATGATGACTCCGTTGCAATCCAACTGTTTGAATCCGGCCAATGCTATGAGTAATTCGGGGTAAGTCGTTTCACTGAACTTGTTGATTCTCACATAACCCAACTCGTCAGTGATGGGGTATGCAGCATCAATGCTTTTGATAGGGATGTCACCACGTATGATGGTGAAATCCAGAGGTCTCTTTTCTCCCTGCCGGTGGATGCCTAATTTGACTTGGGTTCCTTTGGGACCCTTCAGACGGCGCATGGTTTCTGCATTGGTGACAATGTCTCCTACGAAGGCAGAGTCATCGATGGATATAATCCGGTCGCCAGCCATCAGACCGACTTTTTCCGAGGGGCCTCCCTTGATGACGCTGTTGATGTGTACAGTGTCCGACTGTATGGTAAACTGTACACCGATGCCGCTGAAACTTCCTTTCAGTTCAGCATTGCTCTCTTCCAGCTCTTCGGCAGGAATGTAGGTGCTGTGTGGATCGAGTTCGCTCAGTATTTGTGGCATAGCCTCTTCCACTAATTTGATGACATCAACACTGTCAACATACAGATTATCTACAATGTGGAGCAGATCGTTGATTTTATTGGAAGAGGTATTGATGATATTCAATCGGTTGCCAGAAAAGTGATTGGCATAGAATGTTCCAATCACAATACCCACAACAATGCTGGCAACGATGATGATGGGGAGATAGCGCGATGATTTGGATTTGCTCATATTGCTCTGTTCTTTCTTTTTTCTCTATGAATTTGGATTCTTATCCTTTGCCATTTCCATATAGGAAACCTCTATGCCGGCTCTTCTCAGCAGTTCCAGTCCGTCTTCCAAGCGATATTTTTCAGAGTACACCACCCGACGGATGCCTGATTGGATAATCAACTTGGCGCATTCGATGCAGGGAGATGCGGTGACATACATGGTGGCTCCTTCACTGCAGTTGCCTGAGCGTGCTATTTTGGTAATGGCATTGGCTTCGGCATGTAACACATAAGGCTTTGTCACATTGTTGTCATCTTCGCAGACATTTTCGAATCCGGACGGTGTCCCGTTGTATCCATCAGAGATAATCATGTTGCCTCTGACCACCAGACATCCTACCTTGCGTCGTTGGCAATAAGAGTTTTCAGCCCAAATGTTAGCCATGCGGATATAACGCTTGTCCAATTCCAATTGTTTTTTGTCTGTGTTGTTCATTATTCTTTATTTGTGAATGTGGTTATTAATAGGGACGACAAAGAACGTAGGCGGTAGATTCTGCCTCTTTCAGTTTCAGGAAGTTGTAGTCCCCTTCGTAAGAATCAGTGTTTTGCAGCGCCTTGATAACTTGCCTGCTCAATGCATCGGAAGGGTGTCCCGTATCTTTGAAATTCAGTGTCAGTTTGCGGTTTTTCAAATCCACATACCATGTACCGCTGAAATTCTTGTCCAATGTCCGTCCGATAAAGTTTGTCATGTTCTCGAAACGGATGTAGAAACAATCTTCTCTGGCTACAGTGTTTGCCTGTTCTTCGGAAAGTACAGGACGTCCGTTGGCTCCAAACAGGTTGCCCACTTTCCATGTACGTCCGACAAAGATGTCGGCATCGTCCTCCTCATTACAGGCAACAGCCAACAGACAGAGACAACAGGCTGCCAGCCAAAGCAAGGGAATTCTCGGATTGAATGTTCTTATCATCTGTCAGGAAAGGTTTAATCGCGACGTCCTTTCACTCTGTCGTTGCTGCTTGGTTGAATGCCGTTCCGGCGAAGGAGGGCATCGATGGAAGGTTCGTGTCCACGAAAATCAACATAGAGTTTCATTGGGTGCACAGTACCTCCTTTTTCCAAAACTTTCCGGCGGAATTCTTCTCCGGCTTCCCGGCTGAACAGTCCCCGTTCTTTGAATACGGAGAATGCATCAGCATCGAGAACCTCAGCCCATTTGTAGCCATAATATCCGGCTGAATATCCCCCGTCCATGATGTGTGAGAACATCACACTCATGCACGCACCATCCACAGCGGGTAGGATGCGGGTGTCTTTCCACACTTCATGTTCAAAGGTCTCTACATTTTCATCGAAAGGTTTCTCTTGAGTATAATAGGCCATGTCAAGCATGCCATAGCGTACTTGGCCGATGCATCCGTTAGCCACATTGAAGTTCTCTGCAGCTTTGATTCGTTCTACCAATTCGTCCGGTATCAGTTCTCCAGTCTGGTAATGTCGTGCAAAGGTGTGCAGAAACTCTTTTTCTGTTGCCCAATTTTCCATAATCTGTGAGGGCAACTCTACAAAATCCCGATAGACACTGGTGCCGCTCATTGACCGATATTTTGTGTTGGCCATGATTCCGTGGATGGAGTGTCCGAATTCGTGGAGGAATGTTTCCACTTCTCCCATAGTCAACAATGCCGGACGTTCAGCAGTCGGTTTGGTAAAGTTCATTACAATAGACACATGCGGTCGGCTGTTTGTCCCGTCTTCTCCAATCCATTGTTCCTTGAATGCGGTCATCCATGCCCCGCTCTGTTTGCTTGCCCTTGGATGGAAATCTGTGTAGAGTACAGCCAAGAAAGACCCGTCAGCATCTAACACTTCATAAGCGGTTACATCCGGATGATAGACCGGAATTTCCTTGTTTTCCTTAAAAGTGATGCCATACAGTCGGGTTGCCAGTCCGAACACACCCTCTTTCACGCTCTCCAATTGAAAATAGGGACGAAGCAGTTCGGCATCCATATCATATTTGGCTTTACGCAATTTGTTGCTGTAATACCCCCAATCCCAAGCCTGCAGGTTGAAGTCCTCGCCTTCGCTTTGTCGTGCAAAAGCTTCCACTTCTGCAGCTTCTTTGCGTGCAACGGGCAAATATGCCTCTATCAGTTGGTTGAACAGACGGTAAACATTTTCGCTCTTTTCGGCCATACGCTGTTCGAGCACGTAATCGGCATGAGTCTTGTATCCCAACAGGTTCGCCATCTGCATCCGCAGTGTGACAATGCGTTTTACATTCTCTTGATTGTCCAGTGAATCTCCTTTGCTGCATTGGGTGTTATAGGCCATATACATCTGCCGGCGCAGTTCGCGGTCATTGCAATATGTCATGAAAGGGCTGTAGCTTGGGCCGGCCAGTGTGAATATCCATCCCTTTTCCTTTCCTTTTTCTTTGGCAGCTTCTGCAGCTGCGTCTACGGCAGTTGGAGGCAGTCCGGCCAACTGGGTCGTGTCAGTGATGTACAGTTCGTAGGCATTGTTCTCTTTCAGCGTATTCTGCCCGAATTGCAATGTCAGAGTACTCAATTCCTTGCTGTATGCCTTATAAAGTTCCTTGTCAGCATCAGAGAGATTGGCACCGCTGCGTACAAAACCTCTGTAGGTCTTCTCCAGCAATTGGTGGTCTTCCGCCGTCAGGCTGCTGTCCGTATGTTGCTGTTCATAGACAATCTTCACACGTTCGAACAGCTTGGGGTTGAGGCTGATGCTATTCCCATGTTCCGAAAGGATAGGCGACATCTTCTGTGCTATTTCTTGTAGGGTGTCATTGCTTTCAGCTTCCAGCAGGTTGAAGAAGACATTGAGCACATTTCCCAACAGTTCGCCGCTGTTGGCATAAGGTACGATAGTGTTGGCGAAAGTGGGTGCTTCGGGATTATTGATGATGGCTTCTATCTCTTTATTTTCTTCCTCCATACCTTTCAGCATGGCAGGTTCGTAATGCTCTGCCTTTATCAGGTTGAAGGGGACGGTTTCGTGCGGAGTATTGTAGGCTGCCAAAAAAGGGTTGTCGGCAGTCTCTGTAGCTTGTTTACATGCTGGCATCATAGTTGTTAAACACAATAATAAAATTGGAAATGTTGCTTTTACTTTGTTCATGCTTTTTGTCTATCTGTTTTCTGATTTCATATTTAGTTGTAAAAGTACGGCAAAAAGATGTAATAGACACAGATGTTTTCCATCTTTTAACAAAAGAAGGTGGCGTGACGTAGATATTAACGATGGTTAACGGGTTATAAGAGTCTCTCCAAGGCCGGAATTTCTATTTCCTTCCGTCTCAGTGACACCAAACCCTTGTCTTGCATATCGTTCAGCATCCTTGACACATTGATGCGGCTGTCTCCCAACAAGGCTGCCAAGTCATTCATCTTGATGCGCAACAATTTGTAGCCTGATGGCCGGCTGCTCCTTTCCAGCAAAAAGTGTATGAAACGTTCGTGGAGACCTCCTCTGACATCTCTCCAAATTTGCTGATGGAGGTATTGTGCCCTGGTGCAGATAATGTTTGAGAAATTGAATACACAAGGAATATAGTTGTTCAGCTCGTCAAGCAGGTATTGCTTGTCTATCGTCAGTATGCTTACATCTGTCATAGCCCGGTATGAAGCATGGTATCGGGGGTGTAGTCCGAAGAGGGAGTAAAGTTCTATGATGTGGGGGACAGGCAGGCTTTCACTATAAGTATAGGAATCATCGCGCGAGCGGCTTTCTGCCTGTAGGGTTCCGGACAGTAAGAAACCGACTTGTCTGCATGGCTCATCCTGCCGGCAGATATATTCTTCTGACTGGAATTTGTGAAAGTGGAATTTCACTTTTGTCAGAATCTCTGTAATGTCATTCTTGCTCAGTCCTTGAAACAATGGTAACTGGAGCAGTGTTTCATACATTGTAAAGTCCATATTCACATTTCTTGTACTGCAGGCAGATTGTCTGCCCTCTTTAACCTACAAAAATAACGGTTTTGTCGGCAAGGGTAATCAAATAAAGCTGCCTTTTTTGTTTTTTTAGTTTTTCATTGAAATAAAAAACGAACAGCAGTTGTTTATTGCATAAATAATGGATATATTTGCAGAGAAAAAAGAGAAGAATATGTTTTTGGCATTAGATTTTCAGGAAATACTCAGTGCTTTTATCGTACTGTTTGCAGTGATAGATATTTTTGGTTCTATTCCTATCATTATCAATCTCAGAGAAAAAGGTAGGGGCGTCAATCCGTTGTTGGCCAGTTTGATATCCTTTGTACTGATGGTGTTGTTTTTCTATGGTGGTGACATGATACTGCGCCTTTTTCAGGTAGATATAGCATCGTTTGCTGTTGCAGGCGCGTTTGTCATCTTCTTGATGTCCTTAGAAATGATTCTTGATGTGGAAATCTTCAAGAATCAGGGACCTATCAAAGAGGCTACTTTGGTGCCTCTTGTCTTTCCGCTGTTGGCTGGCGCTGGTTCGTTTACCACGTTGCTCTCCTTGCGTGCCGAGTATGCCCCGGTCAATATCATCATCGCTTTGGTGCTCAACATGGCATTTGTTTATTTAGTGCTCCGGCAAACCTCTCGTGTTGAGCGTCTGTTGGGTAAAGGTGGCATCTATGTCATCCGTAAGTTCTTCGGCATCATCTTGTTGGCGGTCAGTGTACGTCTCTTCACGGCTAATATTGCCCAGTTGATGGAGCAGATGAGCAAATGATACAATCACTTCAGCCACTGCTTGAACCCTTCGCTGTATTTCACGGCGAAGTTCCCCGCTGTATCGGCATAAATGAAGTAGCCTTGCAACTCGGGATGCCGGTTGCATACAGCCAAGGCTGAATCAATACCCATCACCATGAAGGAGGTGGCATAGGCATCAGCAGTGGCACAGTCGGGAGCCAATACGGTGGCAGAAAGAATGGAGTGTTGCACGGGGTAGCCTGTACGTGGGTCGATGGTGTGGGCATACTTTTTACCATCGCGATAGTAGAAGTTGCGATAGTTGCCTGATGTGGCCATACCCAAGTCGGTCACTTTGACGATAGTCTGCAGTTCGGATTGTTGTGCAAGAGAATCCTCTATCGGTTTGTTGATGCCGATGGTCCACAGGTCTTGCTTCGGATTCTTTCCTTTGACCACAATTTCACCTCCGATTTCAATCATGTAGTTTTTGATACCCAGTCTGTCGAAACAGGCTGCTACGACATCGCATCCATAACCTTTGGCGATGGCGCTACAATCCAGTTGCACACACGAGTCCGTTTTGATAATCTGTTCTCCATCGAAAAATACGTTTTCCATACCTACCAAAAAACGAAGCGAATCAATGGTGAGCGAGTCTATTCCGCGGCTGTGCTCGAAACCGAACCCCCATGCATTTACCAAAGGGGCTACGGTGATGTCGAATGCACCTCGGGTGTCAGCCGATATAGAACGTGCCAGGTGGTAAACATGGAGGAACATACTGTCAGGATACACTGCCGGGTCGTTGTTGTTGATACGCGCGATGACAGAATTGCTGTTGAAAGGGGAGAGTGATTGGTTTACTTTCTGTAGCTCCGTTTTGATACTGTCGTGCAAATCGATGGCCGACTGGTAGGTTATTTTATATACGGTTCCGAACACCAGACCGTTGTTTGTCTGATAGGGAGGATTGCTGTGGTTTTTGAGAATGATGACCGTCCCCACAATCAGGAAGGCGAGGAAAATGATTTGCCTATAGATTTTTTTCATTGAATCAGTTGTTTTTTATGCTTCTGTTGATTGGTTGTTCATGCAGCGAGGTGTTCGCAAAGGATGCGGCATCCGATGGCAATGAGAATCAGGCCTCCGACAGGTTCTACCGGGAAGTGGAACTTTTTCCCGAAGTATATTCCCAATCCATATCCGGCAGCAGAGAGGACCAATGAGGTAAATCCGATGATGATGACCGGAAGACTGATGGAGTTCCAAGTGGACATGCCGATGCAGGCGAATGAGATGCCTATGGCCAAGGCGTCGATGCTGGTGGCCACGGCCAGTGTCAGGACTACTTTGAGGCTGCAGGGATTGAAATGGTGTTCTTCTTCTCCTTTTTTCAGACCGTCGAATATCATTTTCCCCCCAAGATAGGCAAGCAGGATAAATGCTATCCAATGGTCAAACGAGCTGACAATATCTTTGAGGTGGCGGGTGAAGAGCCAGCCGATGATGGGCATAGCTCCTTGGAACAGCCCGAAAGCGGTAGCCATGACAACAACTGTCCGTCCGTTCCATTGACGTTGGATAATGCCGCTGGCCATAGACACAGTGAAGCAGTCCATGGCCAATCCGATGGCTATAAGCCAGATTTCAATCAAAGACATCGTTTGCTCTTTTTAGCTGTTTCTCTATTTTTTACTCTTCATTTTCCATGGTATGTAATAGACCAAATCGTAAGTTGCTGCGAACTTGGTGTTGTCGTTGGCACCAAATCCCGGAATATACCATGGCGAAGAGTTGTCGCCGTCTTTTACATTCAGTCTTACCTTGTAGCGGAAGCTCCAGCCCATGTGCAACTGCTTATAGATTTGTGCCCGTACCCCGACCAATAGTTCAGTCCAAAGGGCATTGCTTTTCACACCGGTGAAGTGGAAGGGTATCTCTCCACCCCATACCGGGTCTGTCATAGAGGGGCCATCCACATCGTACTTGAAGTTGGTATATGCTATTCTTGCCCCTACGAAAATGTATCCGGGACGTTTCTTCTTGTACTGTACATTATAGTTGGCACCGATGCGGAAGTAGGGAGCTGCCGTCTTATAATGCAGCTCCGAATCTTCGTTGGTGGCATCCGTCCGTCCGTATCCCACTTCGATGATGGGGTAAAAACGGTTCAGCAGATTCACCTCCAAAGCAGCTTCTATGCTGAAGAAATCGCTTCCGAGTGCTGCTGCTCCCGGACCTACAGCATCTACCATGACGCTTACCCCCTGCATCACATCCAAGGTGTCGGTCAGGTCTAGAATCTGTGCCAATTTGCTTCGTTGGTCTTCTGCCGGAAGTGTCCGTTGGCGTCGTTGTTGCCCTATGGCAGGAGACCATGCAGTCATCAGCAGGCTAATCGCTAACAGTAAAGTATATCTTGACATTTTCTTTCAGGCTGTTGGTTACCTCCGGTGCCACTATCTGCACGGAGTCTATCAAATGGTTGGTGGCATTCACTTCCGTCAGTTTGTAGTGCATCACTGTGCCGCAGTCCATCGAAGTGAAGTATGGCAGGTTGGTATGCTTTACATACAGAGTGTCGCTCAACCGTTGGCTGTATATTATATAAAAGGTGTCCTCTTCAGCTGTATAGGAAAGAGGGAGTTCCATGTTTCTTGCTCCCGTTTTCCGGTTTATCAGTGTTCCCGTTTTTCGGTAGGTATAGGTCTCTTGCCGGTATCCCTTGGCTGGTAATGAGTCGATGGGGATGGAGCTGACTACGGTGTCTGTGTCGCACAGATAGGCGAAGAGGCTGTCATACCCTTCCAGATGGATATTCACACTGATGGTGTCGGCAAGTTGTACACTTATTCCCTCACCGTTGACGAATGACATGCTGCAATACGACGAACTGGTGAGCATGCAATCCTCGCTTTCGCATCCGCCGAAGGTCAGGCAGAGCCCGATGGCAGCAACGATTCCTTTCAATAGACCTTTCATATCACTTTTTCTATCTGATATTTGTTCCGTTCGGGAGAATTGCGGGTCACCAGTTCGGCTACAAATCCGGTGAGGAAGAGTTGGGTGCCCAGCAGCATGGCAGTGAGGGCCAAATAGAAATAGGGGGAGTCGGTCACCAGTCTGGCAGACAATCCCATGTACAGTGCGTAGAGTTTGTTGGCTCCCACAATGCATACGGCTATGAATCCGAGCAGGAACATCAGCGAGCCCAACAAACCGAAGATGTGCATCGGTTTTACTCCGAATCTCGACAAGAACCAGAGTGAAAGCAAGTCCAAGTAGCCGTTGACAAAGCGATCCAGTCCGAACTTGGTCTTTCCATATTTGCGTGCCTGATGATGCACTACCTTTTCGCCGATGCGCTTGAACCCGGCCTCTTTGGCCAAATAGGGGATATACCGGTGCATTTCGCCATACACTTCGATGTTCTTTACCACTTCGTGGCGGTAGGCTTTCAGTCCGCAGTTGAAGTCGTGCAGATTGTGTATTCCGCTTACAGCACGCGCCGTGGCATTGAACAGCTTGGTAGGGATGGTTTTCGATAGCGGGTCATATCGTTTTTGCTTCCATCCTGATACAAGATCGTATTTTTCTTCCGTAATCATGCGATACAGTTCCGGTATTTCGTCCGGACTGTCCTGCAGGTCGGCATCCATGGTGATTACCACTCGTCCCCGGGCACTGTCGAAACCACAATAGAGAGCAGGCGACTTGCCATAGTTGCGGCGGAATTTGATGCCTCTGACATGGGGTGAGGCAGCCTGCAACTGTTCGATAACCTCCCAGGATCTGTCTGTGCTTCCATCGTTGACAAATATCACTTCAAAAGTGTAGTCGTTAGCCTTCATCACCCGTTCTATCCAGGCGTACAGTTCGGGGATCGACTCCTCCTCATTATACAGTGGCACTACCACCGAAATGTCCGGTCCATCGTGCCTTGTTGTCTCTTTCTCTCTTATATCCATTGTCCGATAATGTTGCTTTTCGTTGGTTTATGGCTGTGCCGGCTTCTCCCGCTTCCGGTGTAGCGATGCAAACAGCGCTGTGGGTAGTGAGAAGAGTATGCCATAAAACAAATTGTTTGAAATCAGTTGGATGGTCAGTTCTATGGGCGACAGGGAACTGATTAAAGCCATAGCTTCCTGATATTGCCCCATGGTGGCACTCAGAGCCGGATTGGCTTGTAACACAGCCTCCATCATCTGACTGTAAGTAGCCAACAGTGCTCCTTGGTCAATGTAGCGGAAGAATATGTAGTGTACCACAGAGACCAATAAGGATGCGAACAGATACATCAACATGCAGAACGACAATGCCTGCAGGAAACTTATCCGTTCGTCTTCGCAATAGCGGTTACGGTAGTAACGAGTCAAGGCATAGCCCACAAACGGGACAGCAGCCGTCAGCAGGAGGAACATCAGCGAGGCCATGGGCGTGCTGAACATGAAGGGAACCAGCATGAATTTGGCAATCCAGAATCCTCCCATCAGGGTGCCGTATGACATGGCATGATTGATGATTTGGCTGTTGAATGACTTTTTTTCCATTCTTTCAATGGGGAATTGTTATACACTCTGCAAATGTACGACAATTCGTATAAATAATCGCACAATTAACATAAGATAATATGTTTTTCCTGTTTTCAGCCTCTTTTTATACGAAGATTCTCTCGAGAAGATGCAAAAAACTTTCCTTTTTCTTGGTCAGGTGAATATTTTGTCTTACCTTTGCAGCCGCAAAACGGGCAAGTCCTATACGGTCAGCTCCTTTCGAATCCTCCAGGGCTTGACCGCAGCAAAGGTAGAAGGTTGTAGCGACGCGATATAGTCAGCTTGCCCACCCGCCTCTTTAGCTCAGTTGGCCAGAGCACGTGATTTGTAATCTCGGGGTCGTTGGTTCGAATCCGACAAGAGGCTCAAGAAA
>JAFTNZ010000021.1 GCA_017451645.1 Bacteroidaceae bacterium
AGCAGAACCGATAATGTAGTCATCACTTTTCTCATGGTTGTTTATTATTCTGAGTTAGTCTTATAGTAAAGTGCGACAAAGATATATAAAAATAGTCATCACACCCAGTTTATTTTATTCTATTATAAGTGTAGCTTCCTTTTTACATTTAAATCCACTTTTTATGGTGACAGAGTTTGAAGCGTCAAAGGTGGTAGTTCCACTTTCTCGTCCATCCTCATTTGGAATGAGGATGTTTTGCGTATCAGCATCTGCGATGCGTTTTTATGCTTGATAGTGAGTATTACAACCGTTTGTATCATGTCCCCCTGCTTTTAAAGTGCAGGGGGACAGGTATAAATTCAGAAGGATAGAAAAGTTACAACTTCTTGACAATCTTCATGGAGAAGTCCTCTTGAGTTACACCATTGAGGGTTATTTCTTCTATAGCATCGTACTCCCATTTTCCCTTCTTTTTTAATTCATGGCTGAATACAATGGTGTCACAATCTCCATTTCCCCAGTTCAGCAGGATCTGTTCATCCTTATAGACTTTGTTACCAAAAAGTTCTCCGAAGTAGATTTGGGTACTGTCACGGTTTGTATATATTCCTCGGAAATGTGGCATGTAGAATCTTGTTGTTGGTTCTTGGCCAAATTCCAAAGAATCTTTTTCAAAGACGACTCCCCGCCATTCGGCTGTAATCTTCCAATCCTTCATTTGTTTCATCAGATTGTTGCCTGATTCATCTACCGGTTCGACACTTATTGTTACCGGTGAAAAATCAATTTCATATACTGGATCAGTTTCATCCTCATCACATGCTACGATGGTTGTCATCGCTAATGCAGCCAACATATATTGCATTCCTGTTGCAATAGTTTTCCTGTTCATCTCCATAGTTTGTATTTGTTAGTTTTCTATAATTTCAAAATTGTGTATCATCTTTCTTGAAACGTTAAATTTGTAAGTAGATAGAGTCCAATCCTCTGTCAGTGAGTACCATTCTCCATTATACACATTCCCCCATCCCCAATTCATTCCAATCATGTTGATGTTGGGAGACAGATTCCCAAGAGACTGTTTCTTCCAATGAATTGATGCAACCAATCAATATGGTAGGCAAAATAAATAAAAAAGATAGTTTCTTCATGGTTTTTAATGTTAAAATTACTTTGATTTTGAATAAATTAAGAAGACAAGACGCTGCATTCCTCTGCTGAGGACTGTCTGCGCCTTTGTCTTCTTTCACCTACTGTGTAATAGATGTTTGTTTATTATTCTTCCACTTCAAATTCTCCGTCAACATCTGCAAGAATTGGGATAGTCAGATTGTAACTCCATATTTGACTTGGAAATAGTCTTTCATGACCATTTTTTTTCTTTTAGTTTTTTGCCGTTTATTTCTCTTTTACGGGTTGGTATCATGTTGTCCCAAAGTTTAAGAAGTTTTTTTGCTTCTGCTTGTTCTCCTAATCGTTGGTGGCAAATTATCAGATTGTTAATGACGAGAGGAGAAGAGGTGTATTGCAATGCTTTTTTTAAGGCGAATTTCGCTTCTATATTTCTTTTCTGATGCATGAGTGCAATTCCGTAGATTCTCCAAAAACATTCTGATGTACCGGCGTGGTGTTTGTTGCTTTCCAAGAGTTTCAAAGCTGCGGTCGAATTGGTCTTGCTGAGAATGAGTGCATTTTTGACCGTCCGCTGCACTTGATAACGATTAAATATAGAATTTGGCTCCATTAGGATAAGTGAAATGGCAAATAGTATGGAAAAAAAACGTATGACAGTTGAATATTTTTGTTTTTCTTTTTCTTTGGCTGATGTTTGTGCCATAATGATTAGGACTACAAACATTAATGGTGGGGATTGTAGAACGAAATTGACTGAAGACATCCAGAATAGATTAACCATTATAACCGTATTTACATAATCTTTTTGTTGGAGACTCCGATGTATGGTCAGTAATATGATAGACAGATAGAATACGGCAGAAAGAATGCCACCTTCAACGGCTTGTTCCAAATAGTCGTTGTAGCACATAAATATGTGACGGGCATTTTGCTTTTCCTCTTCAGTACCAATATCGGTCTGAAAATAGCTGGCTTGTCGCAGATTATATTCTTTCTCAAAGAGACCATATCCATGTCCTATAAAAGGCTTTTGTTTGATAAGTGAAAAAGTCGTTTTCCAAATGAATGTACGGCCATTAGCAGATGCTGCTTTCATACGATATAGCCCGAATGTGCCTCCAATCGCTAAAATAATAAGTAGCAATGTTGTATAGACAATTCGTTTTTTCGGCCATTTCTGTAACAATTGTTTCCATTGGAAGTGGTGTCCACAAAGAATAACTGTGGAGATTATGAAAGCGATGTAAGCTGTGCGGCAGTTGATGAATAGAAGTGCTGCTATTTGAATCAGTAATGTTGTAGTTCCTATACCTTTTATATATAGCTTGTGTGCAGATAACATTCGTTCTATGGAGTAAGGTATGCAGAGAGCCATGAACATGGCTGTCATGTTAGGACTTTCCCATGATCCTGTAACAAGGAATAGGGTAGAGTGGCTTGTTATTATTCTTGTTTGTTGTAGGATGCATACGATGGCTTCGTAACCCCCCAAGGCTATAAACAGATTATTGATGGCAGTGGTTGAACTTTCCCCTCGCATCATCCAAACTAATCCTTGAAAAAACATCCATAGGGCCAATAGATAGTGTAGGCTGTATTGTTCGTTGGTCCCTAAAATTCCGTGTAAGATAATGAATATAATCCAACCAAAGAACAGCATCTCCAACATTGTGGAATGATGCCATCCTTTGATTCTGATAACACGGTACAATCCCATTGTTAATGCCACCAAGCCTGCCACACAAAACACAAAATATTGCGTCATGGATGCATAATGAAACAGCCCAGTATTTACGAGCATCATACATCCCGTGAGATATAAAATAGTTTTGGTGGCAGACATGGTGATGTGGGCTATTTTTCTCTTATCATGATTACATCAGTAGGGACTGAGAATCCTAAGTTTTCAAATTTTAATTCTTTTTGTCTAGCCCCTTTCTTTTCATCTAAATACCAGTGAATGGAATCGTTGGATATAGAAACAATATGTCCGCCCCCGATACCATTTCCTTTGTTGTGCATTCTTTGTTTGTCGTAAAAGATGGTTTTGATTTTGTCCCTTGTCAAATAGGATTCATCTTCAGGAAGAGAGTACATAAAGGCATCAATTCCGATGTTATATTTCTCTTCTTCATTGTTTTCACGTATCAAAGAGTCTGGATAAAGACCGATGCAATTGTCAATCAGTGTATTGTGAATAGAAATGCTGTATCCACCCCATAAACGGTTGATTATAAGTGCTCTGGAAGTTGTTATAATAGGTTTGAGATTAATTCTGAATATCGTGTCATTATTTTGATATATCCATGTTCCGATGAAAGGAGTATAATCAATACTGACAGTCTTTTTCTGTGCCATGCACAATGTAGTACATAAGGCCATGATTGTTATAAATGCGTTTTTTTTCATATTTTTTATTATTATTCGTCGCAGTCGTTATATTCTCTGATTTGATTTACAATACTTATTGGTCTAAGTCGTGAAACACTTTGTAAAATGCCATTTTCATTAGAAGTGTAATCTATTTCATGTTCTGAATAGGAGAAGTTGAGGCCAGATCCCATTCTATCAAGTTCTTGAATTAGAATGTTTAACATTGTTTCGGAATTATTTGATAAACTTAGAAGATCATTTATGGTATTCTCGTTTTTACTATTTGCGTTACATTCTGATATGAACGTTTTAAATGCCGTTTCATCTCCTATTGTAATTAATAAAATACTACGATTGTCTATAATTCCGAAATTGTAGGAATTGATGTCAACATTTCCATTTGTATAATTATCCATAATTACAGCAAAATCGGAGTAAGAAGGAACAGCCCCTCCTGTTGGATGTGTGTGGAAACGCTCCGTGATTTGCTCACCTTCAAGTCTTGAATTAATGTCATTTCCATAATCAATACTTCCTGCTATATTATTGGATGGAGTAAAACTTTTGCCACTTTTTGTTTTCATCCATCCTTTTTCTGGGTAATTATTCCCAGGCCAGTGAGCACGTAAATCATTGACCATTTTTTCAACGCTGTCTTTAAAGGCTTGATTGTCATATAATGCTTTTGCCTTTTCACATGGATCTGTTATTCCACTTTGTCCTCCGATTACGATTGAACCACCATTAATGGGAGGAATGGAAATTGTCCCGTTATTGTTTCCATTATTGTTCCCATTCCCATTTCCATTGTTACCTCCTGATCCAGAATCGCTTCCACCTCCAGAATTATTCCCTCCGGAATTGCCTCCTCCACCATTACATTGGTGTCCCAGTGCAATGATGTATTCTATTTGACATGTGAGGCATGTCTGTTTGGCACAGGTATGACTCGTCCCTTTTGTATAATCTTCCAAGCATGTCTTACAACTTTCCGTTGGGCACTCATGGTCATCTTTGCAAATGTTTTGTGCTCCACAGGTCGTGCATGCCTCGATGCAAGGAATATCATCACAAGGAATATCTGACTCAAATTCCCCCCATTCATCTTGGCAGACAAATTCACTGGAACGCATTTGTGCAAACAATTGTGACATTGTTGTCAAAGCAATTTTGTCATTAATCATATTCGGAGCCAAATTTAGCAAGAATATCAATATCATCCAAATTTTTTTCATTGTTTGCCTCCTTTCTTGATTACAATGACTTGATAGGTTCGTTTTCCCGCAAAAGCCTTGACAATATAGACACCTTGTGAAAGATTAGGGGTCAGCACGAAGCGCTGTTCCCCTACAGCCACATCTCCCATATCTGTCATATAGACATTGCGTCCGGAATAGTCGTAGATGGCAATCTGTACATTGCATGATTCTTGCAAAGTGAGAGCTAAATTGAGCTTGTCTGAAAATGGATTCGGATATGCCTTGACAACAGTATGCGCCTCTTTGTCCTCTGCAACAGTGGTTGTTCCTACCTTATGCAGGCTGATGTACATAGGGCGTTGTGGTTCCATGGTCTGAGGTGAAAACATACGTAAATTGCCTGTTAACGAAGAGGCAAAGGCTGATATTTTAGCTTCTGTAAATTCATACAGGACAGGAGCCGTAGGTGAATAATGGTCATAAGTTTTCATTTGTGTATTCTCAAAATGTAAAATCCCGTCTTTGAACGTTGCATTCAGTTGTACGGTATCTGTTTCTGTTTGCCATTCACCTTGTACACGTTCTCCGTCTGTTTGCAAAATCAATTGTAGTGGAGTCTCGCTGAGTATGTGTTGGCCGCTCCAGTCGTAAGTAACCAATATTCCTTGGTAAATACCAGCCAGATCAGAATCCTTCTGTACGGGCTTGATACGAGCATAAACTGTAGGTACATTGATGGCATCAGATGTTTGCATTGGTCTTCCTTCCAAAGAATTTTCAGGAGTTTCAGCTTCCAACTCATTTGAGGCAAAAGCATATCCGAGCTTTTCGGCTTCAGTAAGCCAATAATTGGCTTCTGCAGCATTAGCTTCTACGCCATATCCGTTTCGATAGCATAATCCCAACATATACATGCAAGGAGAGTGTTCATTTCCTGCTCCTTTTACGAAATATGCAAATGCTTTTTGGTAATCTTGGGTACATCCTAATCCCTTATAAAGCATATAACCTGCATCATAAAGTGCTCCGATACCTCCAGCTTGCACTCCCTTCTCAAAATAATTATATGCTTTTATGAAATCTTGTTGGACTCCACCGTGAGCATAAAAATACATCAAACCTAAATTTTGCCATGCACGTGCATATCCTGCTTCTCCAGCTCTGGTCAGCCAGTCAATGGCTTTGCTGCTGTCTGCTTGTACTTCATGGCCTTGTAGATACATCAGCCCCAGGCCGTTCATGGCCTTGGGATGCCCCAATGTTGCATATTTCTGAAATATTTGTAATGCTCCATTTCGGTTGATTCTTCCTCCCGAACCTGTGGCCCATGCAACAGCTTTACCAATCTCTTTATTTATTTCATCGTCAGGTTGATAAGCTCCTACGGATGTTGTATATAATACACATCCAATGAAGAATAATAATTTGTATTTCATTGTTGTAATAATTACCAGTTAAAACTTCCTTTATATCCTTGCTTCTTTGCATAGTTTTTACGGTCAATAGAATAGACACGGCGCATTTCCAATGGAGCATAATAGTCTATTGCTTTCCATGCTTCGCGTTTCTTCGCTTCATTGTTCCAGTAAAGGTCTGCGGCTTGCATAATTTTTAATCGATGTACGAAGATTTTTGCTACGGCAACAGTGCTGTCAAGGTCGTTGGTCATGCCTGCATCTTTCAATCGTTGCCAAAATATTTTTGTATCACGTGTAGCAATACGGGCATTTTTTGCGCGGAAATATATGTCTATTTGTTCGTTGTCTAATGTTTCTTGCAAGGCTTTCAGTTCTTCTCCCCACAAGCTGTTATAGGAACGTTCGGCAACAGGCTTCAGGCGTATCATGTTTGTTACGATATCATTATATTGTGTATCTGTCAGGCCAAGGCCTTTACGGTTCAGAATGGCTGTATAAAGATTGGGTAGTCCCATGTTCCAATAAGGAGCCATAACCCGACAGATAGTGTCTTCATACTCTTGATCAATCGAAGACTTTTTCTCATACCTATAATTCAGATTGTCTTTTAGATAGATGTTACACATCTGTTTTCGTAATTCACGTTCGTAGATGAGTTGGTACAACCGTTTGGAATCTTCTGCTTCAGCATTCATGTTGAAACTTTTGACGTTTTTGTACCATAATTCCTCTGCAATGAGGGCTGTACTCTTTGTCAGTTCTTCATTGTGGATTCGTAACAAGTTCTTTTCCTGCGGATTGAACTCTTTGTATTGGGCGTTTCCCAATACAGCCACTCCTAAAAAGGTGGCCATCAAAAAAACTTTTTTCATTGATGTAATTTATTAATGTTAATACTCGGTGGATATTACCACCATTCTCTTAATCCTTGGTTATTTATAGTGAAAGGACGTTCTTTTTGTTCGCTGTATTCAGGAATGAGTCTCATCAAAGCATTATCAGGTACATTATCAAAGACTAAGGGGGTAAAAGAGCCATCATCATTTTGAGTAGGTATCAATGTCTTTATAGCTTGCCATCTTCCATGTTGAATGTTCCAATAATAAAGAGTATATCTTTTTCCTGAACGGAATTGTAGGTATCCTTTTTGCTCTTTTATGGTGACTTTTCGTGTGTGCATCATGTTTGGGGCTAATTCTTGTACACTACCGTCCATTCGTAATAATTGGGGAGGGGCTGCGGGGATTTTTTTTCCTTGGCTGTAGCAGATAGGTAGATAGACGACTCCACAACTCATTTGTTGAAAATTTGTCAATCCGTTCCGATTGTAGCTCCACCAGACTGGTTGCCATTTCCCTCCATTCAGAACGCATAGATAGGTTGCTTGATAGGAGTTGAATTTATGGGGTAGAGTTACTTGAATGTTTCCTACACGCCAATATTCTCCAGTGACATCTATCAGGTTTGGGCTTCGTAAAACACCTTCAGGAATAGATTCTTCTTCCAAAATGGTAGCTGGAGTCTCATGTTGAATGGAGTAAGTTACTCGGAAAACTTTAGAAGGCTCACGTCGCATGAAAAACTCTGCTGGTGTGTCATCGCCCATAAAGAATGGTATGGTCTTTCCCGTTTCATCAAATGCGCATTGCCAAAAATGGCCATTGGTACTTGTACCCCAAAAAGGGGTGAAATCTACACAGGATGCTATACCTTTGGAACGTAACATATAAACTCCCCAGTTTGCCATATCTTCACAGTATCCTTGACGCCGGAAAAGTATTTGACGGGCAGAAAGTACATGTTGTGGCTCTTTTTGGACTTCATGCTCAAAAATATCAGAAAACCATAATTTCAAGTCTTCACATAATGAAGTGCAAACTTGCCTGACAGTTTTGTTATGGCATTTATCCCATTGTGACGCAAACTCTTTCCTATATTCATTCCTCCAATTACTAAGTGGTTCATCCATGATACGATACGGCAGTAAGTATTCGCAAAATAGCGTGAAGGGTAATCGGGCAGACCATTTGTTTTCCCATAAAGAGAATGCATCATCAATATTATGAATTAGGTAATCAGCTTTGATCGTTTGTAAATCCCACGTGTAGGTTTTTACAGGAGATAGTTTTTGCTGTTTTGATAAGGTGTTGAATTCCGTCACAGCCTGTTCGTAGGTAGAATAATCAAATTCATTAAAAGATATATGTTGATGTGAGGTGTTTTCCCAATAATAACTTTGGCCACAATGAATAGGCATATTACTAATAAGAAAACATGCTGCCTGAAATTTTTTAGTATTTGTTATTTTGTAGTGTTTCAATACCTTTTCAAGTTCTGAGGCATTAATTCCAGCTTTATGAAGAGCTTCGTTGACATTTGTAGGATAATCATTTGCCACACTGGGGGTAGCAAATGTTAAAGATGCTGACAAGAGGATCTTGATTGTATAATTTTTTATATGCATTTGGTTTGAAGTTTAATTGAGAAGGTGTAAGTGGTTTTGAACAGAGCCAAGAAACCACATTACATCCTTCAATTTGCAATCTCAAATATGTATTCTTACTCCTCCACGTCCACCACTCCGCTTACAGATACTCCGTTCTGTTCGTTGGTTACGTTCAGCACGTATGTACCTGAAGAAACGGGCACTCGACATAAGCTGCCGGACATGGCCGTGATGCTCTGCTGTGCGACGGTAGCCCCTGTGAGTGCATTGCTGACCGATACGGTGGCTGCGGGAACAGTTCCCGTGAACTGTACATTCAGTACATTGTTGGCCAAGGTTGCGGTGACGGGAATTTTGATGGTTTTGTCGTTCACTGCTCCGTTGTTGTCATTTGTCAATTCAATGACTTTTTCCTCGTCGGGTGTGTTGTCATTGGCCACCATGATGGAACTGAATGGGATGATGCTTGCAGCCATCACCATACATGCTAATAATGTTTTTCTGTTCATTTTTCTAATGATTAAAAGTGTTATTAATATTTTTCGTTGCACAACTTTCAACTTTGATGTTGCAAAGTTAAGGAGGCTTTTTGAAGCAGTCAATAGTTCTTTGTCCAAAGGGGCTTGCACAAGCTTGTCAGATGTTCTTCCGGGGGGGGGGGGGGGGGGGGTAAATTGTTGATAATCAAAGATGATTAGAGTTTCTTACTTTTCGAGAAGTACCAAATATAAGTTGGGGTTTGAGGCTGTTTTTGGAGCATTTTTTTGAGAATAGATATGTGAGAACATCTGTTTGGGGCATCTGGGATTTGCTGATTACAGGATTTATGTGTTACTTTGCAACAAAGAAAATGGCGGAGCGATATGAAACAAATGATGAAAATAGGATTGTTGGTAGCTGTATGCCTGATGGTGACAGCTTGTAAGAATGACCAAGTGGAGCAATGGCTGACCCGTGCAGAGGGATGTATGGAGACCCGTTCGGACAGTGCTTACAGATGTCTGTTGCATTTGGGAAATACGGTTGGTATGTCTGGCGAACAGCAGGCGCGCTATGCCCTGTTGAGGACTCAAGCCATGCACAAGTGCAAGATGCCTTTGGAGGATGATTCGCTCATCAATGTGGCAGTGGCATATTATACGGAAAGTGGTGACCGGCATCGGTTGGCTTTATCCTTATTATATAAGGGACTTGTACACAAGCAGAACCATCAGGTGGAGCAGGCCGTGGAGGCTTTTGTGGGCAGCGAACAGGCGTTTGATGGGGTGGAGGACAATCAATACAAGGCATTGCTGTACAATCATTATGGTGCGTTGCTGATGGAACAAGGGGTATATGAAGAGGCATTGGTGTATTATAAAAAAACATATCAATACGAATCAAAAGGAGATTCAGCTCATTATGTAGTATCAACTTATGGGCAAATTGCACGTATATATAAACTGCTTGATATGAAAGATAGTGCTGAGACCTATTACGAGCGTGGTTTGTTGTATAAAGACAGTTTGAGTGGTGGGAAAATGAAGGTTTATTATTTGTTGTTACAAAATTATGCCGCGTTTTTGATAAATAGGAGAGAGTATGCCTATGCCGAACGTCTGTTGCAGGAATGTTCATCACAGATGACGGATTCCATATATAGCTATCCCCTCTATTCTGTCTTGACAACCCTCTATTACGAGAAAAAGGAGTTGGAGAAAGCTCTCGATTATGGAAAGAAGATTTTGGGAAGTAATGACAGCCTGACATTGTGCGGCGGATATTTGAGGCTGTACAATATATATAAAGGTATGGGGGAAATGGATTCGGCACTTCACTACCATAATCTGTATCGTCGGTATCACAGTGACATCGTTATGCGGCAGCAGACGGCCAAAGTGGTTGCTGTACCCCACAGGATGCAGAACGTGCAATTGGCTACAGAGAATCAGGCTCTGACGGGATGGAGGCTTTGGTTGGCGGTGGCTCTTGCCGTTGTGTCATTGACGGCGATGGCAATATATATCAGCATCAAACGAAAGCACCGCCTTGAACGGGCTGAAAAGGAGCGGAAACTGACGGAGTCTCAGACTTCATTGTCTGACACAAAAAATCTGTTGGTTGAGACAAAGGTGAATTTGGGGCGGATAAAAGGGACCTTGGCTCACCAGTCCAATGCTGTCAATCGGATGAAAAACAATTTGGAAGAGGTGAAGAAAAAACGTAAGGAGGATATCAGACGATTGAAGGAGAGTATCAAGAAACTGGAGGACGATATTCAGGAACTGAAGGCGGACAACCGTAACAGGAAGCACACCGAATCGGAGTTGAATCGGAGCGTGAAGGGGTTGGAAGGAGCATTGAAAAAGCAAACAGACCGGTTGCAACTTGCCGAAGACCAACGTATGTTGGACCGTCGGATAGAACACTTCATGCTGTGTGGGCGCGATGCTGTGGCTGTGGATATGCTGTTGCAGCTGCGCCAGACAGAGGAGACCGTGTCGCGCTTCGACATCAAGCCATCGGAGTATCTTTCTTTGCTGAAGACTTTACTGGAGCAGGAAAATCCGGCATTGCATGAACGGTTGGAAAATTGCGGGTTGGAATGGAAGAAGCTGACGATGTGCTATCTGATGGCACTCGGTCTGGACGATGTGGAGATGATGGCACGTGCCTCCTGCTTGTCTCCCAACTCAGTGAAAGCCTACCGAGCCCAGGTGAGGGCGGCTCTGAAGAAAACAATATATACTGCACCGGCAAAGTAAGTATATATCCGTTGGCACTTGGAGTATATATTACTTTGCCGGTGCAGTATATATCCGTGGGGAGGTCAACTCCCTGAAAAATGTCAGAAGTCGATGTCTATCTTGATTTTGTCGGTATCTTCGCTACTTTTCACCTCTTGTCGTCGTAATAAATGGGCCGTTCGCGGATGTAATCGACTTTGGCCTGACTTTCGGGGGAGAGTTCTCCATTGATGTACTGCTCCATGATGAGAGCACCGATGGGCACACCGAAGGTGGCACCGAAACCTCCGTTCTCCACATAGACAGCGACGGCTATCTGGGGGTCATCCTTGGGTGCGAAGCCCATGAAGATGGAGTGGTCTTTGCCACGGTTCTGTGCCGTACCCGTCTTGCCACATACCTCGATGCCCGGCAGGTTGGCGCCACGGCAAGTACCGTTCAGTACAGCTTGTCGCATACCTTCGACCACAATCTCGTAATTCTTCTGCGAAGCCATGGTGTAGCGGCGGGTGGTGTAGAGTGAGTCAAGAGGTTCTCCCTCAATCTCCTTCACCACGTGGGGGGTAATGAAGTAACCACGGTTGGCGATGGTGGCTCCGAGATTGGCTATCTGGAGAGGAGTGAGATTCACCTCGCCCTGCCCGATGGAGATGCTGATGATGGTCATGCCATTCCACGAGCCGCGATAAGCCTTGTCGTAGAATGCGGCATTGGGGATGAGGCCACGCTTTTCGCCCGGCAGATCGACTCCAAGGGGATAGCCGAAGCCCATGGAGACCATGTAGTCGCGCCAACGGTTCATGGCATTCTGCACTGAGCCGTATTTGCTGCGTGAACCTATCATGTAGTAAAGGCCCCAGCAATAGAATGCATTGCACGAAGTGGCTAACGACGGTACGACAGGGATGGGTGAGCCGTGAGCATGGCAACCTACACGCAAGCCGCGGTGGACAAAACCTCCGTGGCAGGGATAGACAGTGTGTTCGGTGATGATGCCTTCCTCCAAAAAGGTGAGGGCTTGCGAGGTCTTGAAGGTGGAGCCGGGCGGATAGGTACCCATGATGGCCCGGTTGAGCAACGGTTTCCAACCGTCGCGCGAGAGCTCCAGATGATTGTTCCCACGTTGGCGACCCACCATCAGATGCGGGTCAAAGGATGGGGCACTGACCATGCATAGAATCTCACCAGTCTTGGGTTCAATGGCTACAATACTGCCAATCTTTCCCTCCAACAGGTGTTCGCCCAAGGCTTGCAGCCTGATGTCGAGTCCCAACCGCAGGTTTTTTCCGGGTGTGGAGCGTATATCCATTGCCCCATCCATATATTTTCCTTGGATGCGGCCATGTACATCGCGTAGCAGAATCTCTACTCCTTTTTCACCGCGTAATTGCTTTTCGTACGATCGCTCGATTCCTTGTTTGCCGATATAGTCTCCCCGTTTGTAATACTCGTCGTTTTCCATTTCTTTTTTCGACACTTCAGCAATGTCTCCCAGCACGTGGGCACCTACATCGCAAGTGTATTGGCGGATGCTGCGCCGTTGGATGTGAAAGCCCGGGAAGCGGAACAGCTTTTCCTGAAATAGGGAAAACTCCTCTCCTGAAAGTTGGGTGAGGAATACCTGGTGTGTGTAATGTGAGTAACCCGGATTCAAGTTGCGGTTGCGGATGTCCTTCATCCGCTTGTCGAAATATTCGCGTGTGATGCCCAGTGCGTTGCAGAGAGCCAATGTGTCGAGATCCCTTATCTCACGTGGAACGAAAGTGACATCATAGGCCGGCTGGTTGTAAACCAGCAAACTGTCGTTGCGGTCGTAGATGATTCCTCGTGAAGGGTATTGGATTTTATTGAGGAATGCGTTGCTGTCGGCATGGCGTTTGTACTCATCACTTACAATCTGCAGGGCAAACAACCTCAGGATATAGACGAGCACGATACCCACCGCCACTCCGCCAATCACGTATTTCCGTCTTTCCAGATTATAGTTGTTCATGCATTTGTCGTTCTGCGTGTTTTTACTTCCTGATGCTTTCGATTGCTGCGATACAGAGGGCTGTGAGCAACGTGCTTCCCACAATCTTCAATGCCATAGCACCGGGGTGTGCAAAGGAAAATGTGACCAACAGGATAAGGGTCGTCTGATGAATGAGCAGGCTGACTGTGGTGTAGCGCATGAACGGGCCGGCTCCCATATCGCGGAAACCCGGCTCCATGTCATCCGGACTTTCGCGTGGTGCAAAGAGTTTGATGAGGAAGGGACGTGCCAATGCAAGCAAAGTGGCAGCTGCGGCATTGACTCCGGGGGTATTGGAGAAGATGTCTATGGAGAGTCCCATGAAGAAGCCCCAAAGGAGCAATGCATAGCGGGAGATGTTTGCATCGAACTTCAGCAAGAGGTAAACATAGAGGAAAGGAGTGGCATAGCCGAAGAAATGGATGTTGTTGAGTATCAGTGCTTGAAGCAGTACCGACACCCACATCCATCCGAATCGTTTGAGAAATGTGAACAACATCTGTCTGTGTATATTACCCTCCTTTGTGGGGAATCTTATGGTTCTTCTTTGGTTATATGTTCCAACCGGTCCAGCTCTTCAGCATGCCTGTTGGCGAGAACGAGGACGTTGTCGAGACTGGCAAAATTGGTGGAAAGTCTGATGCCCAACTGGTAGGACATGCCGTCCGGAGAGTCTTCTATCTCTTCTACGGTGCCGACCATCAGCCCTTTGGGGAAAACGGAAGAGTGGCCACTGGTGACAACGGTGTCTCCCTGTTGGAACAATGCATGCCGGGGAACATCTTCGAGATGGGCATACCGACTGTCGCCTTCTTCCCACTTCAGATAGCCGAAATAGTCGTTATGCTTGAACTTGCAGCTGATGCTCGACTTGCTGTTGAGCAGTGAGATGACAAGTGAATAGTGCTCGGAGACCATATAGACAATACCTACCAGACCGTTGCCACAGATAACCCCCATCTCGGGACGTATGCCATCGATAGCCCCCTTGTTGAGTGTCAGGTAGTTGTCCCGATTGTTCAACGAGTTGCTGATGATGTTGGCCGGCACAGTGTGGAATACTTCATCTTGTCGCAGTTCCTCCAACTGCTGTACGATGATGCTGTCGTCTGTCGTGAGGTTGCGCAAGACTTTCCGTAGCATCTCGTTTTCTGTTTCCAGAGTCAGATTGTACTGTACCAGACTCTCGTTGGCCTCCTTCAGTGTGAAAAAGGAGGAAACTTGAGCAGAAAGCGCATGAATATCCCCTACTATCCGATTGGCTGAGGTGAACCCGATGCTCCCTTGATAGTTGTTGAATCGGAAAAGGAGCAACAGACTGATACTCTCTAAAGCAATGAACAGAAGCCAATAGCCATATTTGAACAGGAAATCCAACAAGTTCCGCATAGTCTCGTTTACAAACCGGCATTCACAATTTACCAATCATTGTACGGAACTTTGAATCTGTACTTTGCAAATGGTAAATTGCAAATGCGTTCATCTCATCAGGTATGCCACATTCTCTTCAGCTTTCTTCAAAGCGATGCCGGTACCCCGGGCTACACTGTGTAGAGGATCTTCTGCTATATGGAACTGGATGTTTATCTTATCAGTCAGACGCTTGCCCAATCCGCGCAGGAGTGCACCACCACCAGCCAGCCAGATTCCATTCTTCACGATGTCGGCATAGAGTTCGGGCGGAGTCTTTTCCAATGCATTGAGAATGGCTGTCTCTATCTTTGCCACAGTCTTGTCAATGCAGTGCGCGATTTCCTGATAGCAGACCGGCACCTCCATCGGGAGAGCCGTCACTTTGTTCGGACCATATACGACGTAATCTTCCGGCGCCTCTTCTCCCAAATCGGTAAGGGCTGAACCTACATGAATCTTGATACGTTCTGCCATGCGTTCGCTGACTTTGACGTTGTGCTGCCGGCTCATGTACTCCTGAATGTCTGCCGTCAGGTCGTCTCCTGCTGTACGGATAGAGTTGTTGGAAACGATACCACCCAATGAAATGACTGCAATCTCGGTAGAACCTCCACCTATATCTACTATCATGTTTCCCTCGGGAGCCTCTACATCAATACCTACACCGATAGCGGCAGCCATCGGTTCAAAGATGAGATAGACATCCCGTCCGCCTGCATGTTCGGCAGAGTCGCGCACGGCACGTAATTCCACCTCGGTACTGCCCGAAGGAACACCAATAACCATACGCAGGGAGGGAGAAAACAGCCGGCGTCCCTTATTGACCATCTTAATGAGGCCGCGCATCATCTGCTCGCAGGCATAGAAGTCGGCTATCACTCCATCTCGTAGCGGACGGACAGTCTTGATGCTGTCGTTGGTCTTTTCGTACATCATTTTGGCTTTGGTGCCTACCGCAATCATTTTGTTGGAACTGCGGTCGAGAGCCACAACGGACGGTTCATCGACAACAATCTTTCCGTTGTTGATGATGATGGTATTGGCAGTGCCAAGATCCATCGCTATGTTTTGTGTAAAAGAGAATAATCCCATGTTTCTTACATATAAGAATTGACGAGCTGACGGGGTGACAAGTTGACGAGGTAGATTGGGGCAAATGGCCTCGTCAACCCGTCAACTTGTTCCTTGTCAACTCTGCATTAGTGTTTGAAATGACGGAAACCGGTGATGACCATAGCCATATCATGCTTGTTGCAGTATTGGAACGAGAGCTCGTCCTTTACAGAACCACCGGGTTGGATGACAGCCTTGATTCCTTCGTTGCCTGCAATTTCTACACAATCGGGGAAGGGGAAGAAGGCATCGCTGGCCATTACTGCGCCATGAAGATCGAAACCGAATCCTTTGGCTTTCTCAATTGCATGCTTCAGGGCGTCCACGCGCGATGTCTGTCCTACACCACTGGCGCAAAGTTGTTTGTTCTTGGCCAAAACAATGGCATTGCTCTTGCTGTTCTTTACAATCTTGTTGGCAAAGAGCATGTCCTCGATTTCTTGAGCCGTAGCCAGTTTGTCTGTTACCGGTTTCAGGTCTTCGGGAGTCTCTGTCTTCAAATCGCGGTCTTGTACCAACACACCATTGAGTACAGAACGGTATTGTTTCTTTGGTAGCTGTACACCTTCTTTGCGGACAAGGATGATGCGATTTTTCTTCTGTCCGAGGATTTCCAGTGCATCGACATCGTAATCGGGAGCAATAATGATTTCGAAGAAGATTTTGTTGACTTCCTCTGCTGTGGCCTTGTCGATGGGTGTATTGGTGATGAGTACGCCTCCAAATGCAGAAACAGGGTCACCGGCGAGGGCATCTTTCCAAGCATCGACAAGCAGAGGACGCGAAGCCAGACCGCAGGCATTGTTGTGCTTGAGGATGGCAAATGTGGTTTCATCGAATTCGTCAATCAGGTCAACAGCTGCATTAATGTCGAGCAGGTTGTTGTATGAAATCTCTTTGCCATGAATCTGGTCGAACATGGCATCGAAATCGCCAAAGAAAGCACCCTGCTGATGAGGATTCTCACCATAGCGGAGTGACTTGGGAGACTCTACAGATGCACGGAAAGCTGAACCGCTCTCGCCATCGAAATAGTTGAAGATGGCAGAATCGTAGTGTGATGATACAGCAAAAGCTTCTTTGGCAAACCAACGGCGCTCTTCAAGGGTGGTCTCTGCTCCACGGTCGTTCAGGATGTCTGCCAACGGCTGATATTGCGTCTTGCTGGCTACAATGACCACATCTTTGAAGTTCTTTGCACCTGCGCGGATGAGTGAAATGCCGCCTATGTCTATCTTTTCGATGATGGCAGACTCTTCGGCACCTGAAGCTACTGTATCTTCGAAGGGGTAAAGATCTACAATGACCAAATCTATTTCTGGAATTTCGTATTGTACTGTTTGTTGGATATCTTCTTCAAGATGGCGCCGGCAGAGAATGCCGCCGAACACTTTCGGGTGTAGGGTTTTCACACGTCCTCCCAAGATAGAGGGGTAGGAAGTGAGATCTTCCACTGCTTGGCAAGGAAACCCTAATGATTCAATGAACTGGCGGGTTCCTCCTGTAGAAAGGAACTGTACACCTTCTCCGTGCAGTTTGGTAATAATTTCATCCAAACCTTCCTTGTGATAGACCGAAACAAGTGCGGTCTTTATTCTTTTCGTTTCAGACATTGATATGATGAATTAAAATATTTGCAGCAAATGTAGCGAATTTCGTGCTAACATAAGACATCTCAAAGCCTGAAAAATGAATATTTTGTTATTTTAACGGATAAGTGATGGTGATATTTCCTGAATCGATACCAAATTGGCCTCCAAAATGCTCTATGAAGTGTTGAGCTATCTGTAGTCGGATAGAGCCCAATGAATCTTTGTCAGTGTCGTACAAGATGGGCGCATGATAAATCCTGATGCATGCAGTTTTGTCATTTTCTTTACAATTTGACAAATGGATGCGGGGTTCCTCTCCGTTGCTTTTGCCTATTGTACCGGCGGTTTCTTGCAGTAAACCTGAGATAATCTGCGTCAGGCGGGATACATCGGTGTTTATCCGGTCGTAACCGATAGCAATGCTGTTGCTGAAACCAACGTGCTGGTCGTTGTCGCTGTGCAGGCAGACAATGCTCACGGCATCTTGGCAGACTTGTCCGATGCTGTAGTCCGAGAGTTCGAATTTCATCATGCCTGATTCCAGTCGTGAAAGGTCGAGCACGGCATTGACCAATTGTTGCAGCTCCTGAGAATTGCTTTGGATGCTTTCCGAAATAGTACGCAGGTCTTCGGGTTCTATCAACTCCGGATTCTCTGCCAATATTTCAGAAAATCCCATGACGGTATTCAGTGGAGTGCGTATCTTGTAGCTTACCTCTTTCAGGAAACGTGCTTTGGCCGTGTTTATGTCTTCTGTGTTTTCGAGCAACAGGCGGGTCTGTTCCTGATTCTTCCGTAGTCTTTTATAGATGTTCTGCGATTTGTAGATGATGAAGATAAGAAAAAAGATGCATCCGGCCAACCCTATCAACAAACAGCAGTAGAAGAGAGTTTTCTGCTTGTTATGGTTGGTCTGTATGGTCTTGTTCTGAAACGAATTGCTCAGTTGGTTGATATACTCGTGGTAGGTGGTGGATTTTTCTTTTTTTTGTTGCTTGAGCTGTTGGTGATACAGTTCAAGCAATTCGTCAGTCGGAAGTTTTTCCAATGAATCCGTTTGGGCGAAACTTGCAGTGGCGAAAAACCAACTGGCAGAGATTAACAGTATGATATAAATAGTTTTCATATGTCGGACATTTATGGTATGGGGTGAGAAAATACGAAACGTGCACCTGCCGTGTAGGAGGAGTCTATCCAAATGTTGCCTCCCAAACGATGGACGATGGATTGGCAGATAGAGAGTCCCAAACCGGTGCCACTGACCTGTTCGTGAAGTTTTTCGAAACGGGAAAACACTTTCTTCTGTTTCTCTAAGGGAATGCCACATCCTGTGTCTGTCACGGAGAATATTGCATGGTTGTTTTCCTTGTCAATGCTGATTGCTAATGTGATGGAGCCCTCTTTGGTGAATTTGGTAGCGTTTATCAACAAATTGATCAGCAGTTGCCTCAGGCGGTTCTCATCGGTATGCAGTGTGAGTTCATCTAATGTGGTCTGGAAACGGATGACGGCATTGCTCGTATGTTTGATGCTTTGTAGCATGTTGATTATTGAGCGGCTGATTGACACTACATCGGCTTTCTTGAAACTGAAATTCATTTTATCAATGTCCAGATTGGACAGATCGAGCACATCGTCCAGCAACTTGAGCAGTAACAAAGAGTTCTCGCGAATAATCTTATTGCATTCGCTTCGCATTTCTTTGTCCATATCCGGCTGTGATATCAGGATTTCTGAAAAACCGGAGATGGCATTCAGCGGTGTGCGTATCTCATGACTCATGTTGGAGAGGAAAAGGCTCTTGGCCTGAATGCTCTCTTCTGCTCTTTTTTTGGCTATGGCCAACTGCTTGGTTGAACGTTTCAGCTTGTGGTTGGCATATATGAGGAAGATAACTCCCAAGGTGATGATGCAAATAGCTACAATGCCATATATCAAAGCATTCTGCAATAACCTTTGCCTTGATTGCCAAAGTTTGAAGTTCAATTCGTCGGCTTGGAGCTCTTTCTTTAGGATGACCTGTTGCTTGTTGAGGTTGCTTGTTTTCAATGAATCCTGCAGTGTCAATGCCTTTTGGAAATAGGCGACAGCTTCTTCCTTTTTTCCTGCAGCCTCCAAGATATATCCTGCGCGCTCGTATCCATTGACTTCCCATTGTCTGTTTTCCATCTTCTTACATTCGTTGATGTATGCTTGCGCATGAATGTTGGCCTGCGGATAATCTTGTAAGGCTGTGTAGTAGTTGCGCTCCAGCAGATGTCTGATAGCTTCATAACCGACCGAGTTGCTGAAAATGTGGTTGGCTGCATAAGCATCTATCATTTGTCTGCTTCTTTCCAATGCACCGGAATAGAGGTAAAAGAGGGTTTGCCAAGCATGATAGCGTATCTGTATGTTCAGAGGAAGATTCTTTTTCCCTTCTGCAGTATTCAGCCGTTCAATCTTATCCATCTTCAATAAGGCTTGTTCGAAGTTCTGACGGATAATATCCAATTCCAATTCATGCAGATAGATGCGTGTCAGTAGGGTGCGGTTTTCCTTCAGTCCGTTAATTGCATCATGCAATCTGTCGTGGGCTTTGTCAAATAGGTTCAGTTCTGTATCAATGTTTGACAATGTAAGGAAGTAGATGCCATTGTCATATTCCGTTTTTGCCAAATCCAACAATTTGCTTGCTTCGTAAAAGGCTAAGGCATAGTGTCCTTGCTGAATGTGCAAATCAGACATGATGTGCTGCAACATGACCCGATTGGAATTGTCTCCTTGTTGGGCGCATAGCCGGTCTATGCTATCGAGCTTCAACTGTATCTCCTGAATGTCATGTTGCCTTGGCAGAAAAAACAGACTGTCATCCAATGCTACCAGTTGGTCGCGTCGGGATATATGGACATCTTCCTGTGAACAAGCCGTCAGCAAGATGCAAAACAGGAAGTATATAGGTAATCTATATTTGCAATGACGTAAGTGTCTTATATTTATCATGATGTCAAAAAATGTTGTGGTCTGTCGCTTCTACTTTGCGAATGAAATCGGAGAGCAACTCCTTTTTCATGTCGCCGAGCCCATATTCTTTGTGGGCATCAGCAACAACCAATGCTTTCCATTCTGACAAAGCTTGTCTGGCAGATTCCTGTATTTTCTCAAAAGAGAATTCCGTGTTGTAATGGCGGACGAGCATTGCCATACCCCACTGTTGCATCTGCTCTTTATACTCTTGATTGATTGCAACAGTATCGGAAGGATTGTCGAGCCGTCTGATATTTCCAGCCAGAAACTCGAGAACCAAAGGAAGTCCGGCTGCATCAATCCAATGCCATTTGTCAGCTTCATTATGATGGATATTACCTGTAGAGCTGATTTTTCCTGCGAATAGGCGAATTGCCAATTCATATCGGTCAATTCCTCTCAATAGAGCATGACGACGGATGCTGACCCCGTTATAGGTATATTCTTCTGTTTCCGTTCCTTGTTCTTGTTGCAGCTTCTTCAAGATTCTGATTCCTTTAAACACCGTCTGCATTACCCAAGGTGAAAGGAAATCGTATTCTCCTATGTAATCAGATTTTCCACGCTGTTTCCATTTTGACACATCACGGAACGTGCCGGCTGTTCCCAAGTTTACGCCTGGTGCAACATATACATTCTCTCCTTCGGCAATAACGTAGGAAAAAGGCAGGGAAGAGAGGTCTGGATGCGTTTTGACTTTTCCCATTACCATGGTGAATGGAGCTGTTTGCATGGGCCAGAGGATATGACATCCTGAAGCAGTCTTCGAACCTCGGGAAAGTGTGCCGTAGTGGATTGGCCCTAACTTGTATGCATGGTTGCTCTGATTGGTATTTGAACCGGCATTGTAGAATGAGAATTCTCCACCAATGAGAAGGGTCGATTTGTGGTGGCTGACAGTATGAGGACCGGCAAAAATAGCGCAGGCTTCTCCACAGAAGAGTTCGCAGTGATGACTGAAGTAGCAATTTTCAGCCATGAAGCCTTTTCCTATTTTACAGTCGTTAGTGGTAATGACGTGATACAACTTTGCTCCGTCTGTCACTCGGGTACGAGGGCCGATGCTGAAGGTGCGGACGATGACTTGTGCCCCGATACAGCTTTCTTTGTGTAGGATACCGTTCTCCAAATGAGCGGCTCCATCTACTGTAACGGAGGAATGAATGATGACATTACGAACGACACCACTGTTTTTGATCACACAATGGTTGCCGATGGTGCATAATGAGGGATTTTCCGATGCTTCCTCCTTCTCTGTTGACAGAAGATGGGGATAGTGTATGCCTAACCAATCTATTCTTTCGTTGGAGTGGAGAGAGAATCGGATATTAGGCTCTCCAGCTTCGTTACCCACAGTGATGCCTTCATTGAATAATTCATTGGTTATGTTCTTATCAGACACCAATTCGTTTACCCGACAAACGGTCACGTTGTCTCCCAACCAAGAGTTCCCTATCTCGCCCACATGATTGAGGCTGACGTTTTTCCCGATGCTTACGGTACCGCTGAAATGTGTGTGTCGTATGAGAGATATATCAAAGTCCTCGTCCACCTCGACCGTCGAGTTTGGTCCGAAGGTACATCCTTGTACTTCAAGCATCCTTATTTCTTCTGCAGCTAAGAGCCTTCTCATGCCAGTTCCTCCGTGTCATAGGTTTGGTAAAGAAAATCGTTGTACGGATACTTCTGCACGTGCAGTTCCTTTACCTTATTATATATAAGCGTCTTCATCTCTTCCAAATGGGTCCGTTCGCGGGCGGAGATGAATAGGCAGTTGTCGTTCATCTTGGCCATCCAAGTTTGCATCAGTTCGGGCAGAGTGATGTTTTCCTTGGTGCGCGGTGTCAGATCATCTTCTGCTTTCTCGATGTAAGTGTAAGCATCTATTTTGTTGAAAATGACCATACTTGGTTTGTCGCTACATCCGAGGTCGCCCAATGTGCGTTCGACTACTTGTATCTGTTCTTCAAAATCGGGATGTGAGATGTCTACAATATGCAACAACAAGTCTGCCTCGCGCACTTCATCCAATGTGCTTTTGAACGACTCTACTAACTCTGTGGGCAATTTACGGATAAAGCCTACTGTATCACTGAGTAAGAAAGGCAGATTGTCGATGATGACCTTGCGTACGGTAGTGTCCAATGTGGCAAACAACTTGTTTTCAGCAAACACTTCACTTTTGGCTAACAAATTCATTATGGTGGATTTGCCTACGTTGGTATATCCTACCAAAGCTACGCGGATGAGTCGTCCACGGTTTTTCCGTTGCGTTGTCTTTTGCTTGTCTATTTCGGCCAATTGTTGTTTTAATAGAGCCATCCGGTTGAGAATGATACGACGGTCCATTTCCAACTGAGTCTCGCCTGGCCCACGAAGTCCCACCGAACCACCTTTGCCGCTTCCTGAGCCTCCACCTTGTCTTTCGAGATGTGTCCAAAGGCGCTGCAGGCGTGGAAGCATATAGCGGTTTTGTGCCAGTTCCACTTGTGTTTTTGCATGAGCAGTTTGTGCCCGCATGGCAAATATATCAAGAATGAGTGATGTACGGTCTAAAATCTTGATTTGAAGTTCCTTCTCGATATTCCGCATCTGTTTGGCTGACAATTCATCATCGAAAATTACCATGCCGACTTCGCGTTCAGCTTCGGTTTCTTGAAGAATGTATTCTCTGATTTCTTGTAGCTTGCCTTTCCCTACATAGGTGACCGAACTGGCTCCATCCAATTTCTGTGTGAACCGTTTCACCGTTTTGGCACCGGCTGTTTCGGCAAGAAATTCTAATTCGTCAAGATATTCATTCGTTTTCCGCTCATTTTGTGTGGGAGTAATGATTGCTACCAGAATGGCGGTTTCGGCTTGCGCTTCTGAAATTATAAATTCTTTCATTCAATTCTTGTTCTTATTCTAATGTCTGCAAAGATACAGCATGGCGGAAGAATGACCAAACAACTTGGCTTAAATTTTATTGTCTCGTTATCTGTTTGTATATTTAATCATCATGAATGGAACTTTGCACCCATGGATAAAGATTTCAATTCTATTTTATGACTATTTTCTTCGAGACGGTAGCATTTCCGACTGTCAGCCGACAGATATAAAGGCCAAAAGGCAATCGCTCATCTATGATGGGCACTTGGTGTGTGCCGGCAGGATACTCCTTGTCACGTATCGGATGGCACATGGCTTGTCCCTGCAGATTGAATATGGTCAATGATACTTTGGCCTTCGATGTGGTTGTATATTTTAAGGTAATTGTTCCGTCTTTATTGCAGTATGGTTGTAATTGGGGCAATTGTACATTGGCAACCGCTATACCGTCACTTTCTTGTGTATGTACGGAAAAATGCCGTTTGCGCACAGCGCTCCATTGCTTATCCTGATAGGCGATGGCTTTCAAAGTGAAAGAACTGTCTGCCGTAATTCTTTCTCCCTCATATAGGATGGCGCTCTTGTTAGTTATTCCTGTTGAGCCATCTGTCCATGACACGGGGTCATTTCCGTCTGTGGTATAATAAATCTTTCCTTCTCCGGTTAGTGTCAGTCCTTCTTCGGCATCAATGGTGTCAGTTCCGATAGCAGGTTCGTTTCCGTAAAGAATAATGGGGGACTCTACGTCCGGAAACCAACCTTTTTCCTTTAGCTGAGAAATGAATGCGGTTGTCCGTTTGGGGAAATATTCATCCAAAAGGAATGTGCGTTGACTATCGTAATAATCCTCTTTAGTGTAAAGCGCTCCCTTTTTGGTATATGGATGTACATCGCGTCTGTAGTCTCCCCATCTGGCTTGTTCGCAATACAAGGCCGTATCGATGATTGCATCCAATGCCAACCAACGGTCGGCATTTCGTTGTGATGTCAGGATGCCATTGTCGAAACAGTGCTCCTGTACCTTGTCCATGAAATAACGTTTGAAAGCTGCGTTCTTCATCAACTTGTGGAAAAGATAAGTAGGGCTGAGGCTGGTTTTCTTGCTGAGAACATTTCTGTCAACCTCTTTCAGTATGTGTTCACTGTCCCAGCAAATGAAATAAAATCCTTTATCATTCTTTGAATGATTGCGTACGGCTAACCAATTGTGGCTGTCCCAATCGGTATTTCCTCCATAATAGTTGATTAGCATATAATCAATAAAATTGTCCACGTCAAGCAGTGGAGTGTATTCTGTCACATATTCACCCTTGCGGTCAAGCCCCTGCATTTGGTAGTAGATGTCCATGTCTTCGGCTTTGTCTGCCAAGGCAAAAAGTTCATTCCATTGTTCCATGTCACCTGCATCGGCTATTACCACATGACCTGTGCCATACTCTTCAACTTTGATTACATTGTAGTCCTCTTTGTCATCTCCCAAATGGGCCTCGCAGAAATCGTCATCAATACGCTCTGTGGGATTATACATTCCCCAATACAGTCCGTTGATGAAAAGATGGGCATAAATGCCGTTGGTTGTCAGATGCCCCATCTCCTTTTGAGTCTGTTTGGCCCACATGTCTCGACTGTAAACGGCTATTTCCCGCTGGCTGTTTTCTTGGTGATGCCATGAATTGCAGAAAGCCGTACGCAAAACTACGGCATTGAATTTGGATGGTTCTTTCTCACCGAATAAAGGGTATTTTAGTTTTTTCTCGCCGAACTCTTTGCGGAAGACTAATCGGAAGGAGTGTTTGGGACTCTTCTCTGGTAACCGACTGTGGCCGCCATGAATTTTTATGCCGCAATCGATTTGTAAATCATGCTTCCCTTCTGCATCAAAGAGCTCAAACGATACAGGTCTTTCCCAACCACGCCCAGGTTGACCACTTCCTGACGGAGCTCCCGTGTAAATGTAAATGCCTCCTGTGTTTTCATCTTCTTCGGGATTGAATAGATGGCCAGGGTCAGTGACAATGGAGACAATGGGTAGAGAAAGAAAACCCTCTTTTAACAAGTCGCGGAATTGTTCGTCGTTTGTCATTTCCGGATCCATTTCGTAGTCGGCAACAGCTCGCCCTGACCGGGTAGCATATTTCCCCCATTCTGAAGGGTAGCCTGTGGGATTATTGCCTTGGTTTATTACGTCTTCCAGAAAAATGTATGTAGAAGTTGACACTTTGCCGACAAATCCGGTTGTATCGACAGCTATAGCCCTTATGATGTTGGTTCCCGTGATGGGTATCGGTGTAGTGTAGATCGTACTGTTTTCTGTTGTCGGCCATTTTCCGTCCGTGGTGTAATAGATGGTGGCAGTAGAGTCTTCACAGGTAATATCCAACATGAATGGATTCTCGTATATCCCATGTGGCATGCTTAGTGTCGGGAGCAGCTCTTGGGCAGACGAGATGAGCAGACAGAGGCTGGATAGGAGGAACAATAGAATGCTTTTTCTCATTTTGCAGTCTTTTAGAGTGTTAGTGCGCTGCAAATATATAAAGAATAATCCGTTTGCCAATGTCTTTGTGCATCTTTAATCATGTTGGGCAGGTTGAACCGATGTATAGGAATAGCATACCTAAAAGGACAAGCAGGAGATCGACTATTTTGCTTTTCAGATTTTTTTCGTGGAAGAACATGGCACCGCAGAGGAAAGAGACAATAACACTTCCCCGACGTATCATGGACACGATGGAAATCATGGCTCCATCGAGGCTGAGCGAATAGAAATAGACAAAATCTGCAGCAGAAAGAAATATAGAGATAAGGATAATGCACCAATGCCAGTGAAAAGGAGTAGTGGTTTTCCGTTGTGGGTACCATAAGAGTATCATCACGATTCCCATCATGAAAAACTGGTAGATGTTATACCACGCTTGCACCACCATACGGTCGAGTCCTAAACCGCCTTCTGTAGCAGATGCCATCAGATATTTGTCATACAATCCGCTGACGGCTCCCAATAAGGATGCCAATACCACGAAATAAATCCATTTGTCGTGTTTGAAATCTATTCCCTCCTTACGTCCGCTGTGGCTTAGCATAAAAAAGGAGATTATGGCTAAAATGACACCCGTCCATTGCCAAAGATTGAGCCGTTCGCCGAATACCAGCAAGGCACCCAACAGTACCATGACGGGGCGTGTGGCGTTGATAGGCCCTACAATAGTGAGGGGAAGATGTTTCATGCCGAAATAGCCGAATGTCCATGAAGAAAGAACGATAAGCGACTTCAATACTACATACTTGTGTACCTCCCATCCTGCAGTGGGGACGTAGAAAATACTTCCATCCAGAGGACTCCCCTCCTTTAGTGAGAAAAGAATGAACGGAAGAAAAATCAAACTGGAAAACAATGTATTGAGAAAAAGTACAGGTATCACTGCATTTTCCTTTAACGATTGTTTCTTGAACACATCATAGAATCCCAGCAATGTAGCTGAGAGAAAAGCTAATCCTAACCAAAGCACTTGTTGAATGAAATATTAAGAGTTAGAAACTTAAGAGAGAATCCTCGTCCTTATCAAGGAAAATATCCTCCGGGTATCCTATATCTTCCAAAAAGAGAGCATGTCCTGGGGCTGAGGTTCCGGCCTTTCCACGATCTTTCAGTTCAATGATTCGACGAAAACCTTCAATGGAGAGTTTCCTCCTTCCGACTTCGAAAAGTGTACCTACAATGGCGCGCACCATGTTGCGCAGGAAGCGGTCGGCTTGAATGGCAAACACCCACTCTGTCTCTTTGACCTGTTCCCATTTGGTATGCATGATACGGCAATTGTTGGTCTTCACATCGGTGTGCAATTTGCTGAAACTGGTGAAGTCCGTATAGTCGAAGAGCGTTTCCGCCGCACGGTTCATGGTTTCGAAGTCCAACGATTTGCCGATGATACGGTGCATATATTGTCTGCTGAAGGGAGTTTTACGGGTTGTCACATAGTACCGGTAGGTGCGGTAAGTGGCATCGAAGCGTGCATGTGCATCGGGCCTTACCTCACGAACCTTATATATACAGATGTCTTGGGGGAGAATGCGGTTCAATTTCTCGGTCACGGCATCGGTATCCAGCGGTTCTTCCCAATCGAAGTGTGCCACCATCAGGCGTGCATGTACTCCGGCATCGGTTCTTCCTGCACCCGTCACTTCCACCCTTTTTCTCAAGAAAGTGGTCAGTGCTTCCATCAATGTCTGTTGTACACTTCTGCCGTTTGGTTGGATTTGCCAACCGTGATAGTTGGTTCCGTCGTATCCTAAATAGATGAAATACCTGTTCATGTACGATTTACAATTTACAAAGTACAATTCATTTACAATTTACAAAGTACAATTTCAAGTGCCATATACTCCATATACAAGGTCCTTGTCGGTTAGTTGATGACTGACAAATGGATTTGTACATTGTACATGGTAAATTGTAAATGTATTTATCTTGCCGTGATGTGGAAGCAACCTTGTTTCAGTTCATATTTTACGTAGCAATCACCCTGTTTCTTCAAGTCGCGCAGACACTCGGCCAACACCATCTTCAGAGTATCTGTCCCCACCTCTTGCATCGGACGACCTTCCGGGTCAAGTATTTGTTCGAAGCGTTTATAGCTGATGTCGAATGTCGTACCGTAGCGGTGAGCTGACTTGGAGGTGGCATTGACATTTCCTCTTTGCAACCGCTTCACATCTGCGTTTGTGCGCAACACAGAGGTGACGATGAACTTGTACGGATTCAGTCCTTTGTTGGCTAACGAATCTCTGAATCCGGTTGCTAAATTTTCCAACAGAGTGTTCGCTTTAGGCACTAAGTAAGGAATAGAGTGAGTCAGTGAATCGAGCCGGTAGGTGTCGCAAGTCTTCACCAAGGTCAGTGAACGGGTCATCATTTCAGCCGCTTCACGATTTTCTATAGGATTGATACCTATAGATCTTGCTGCTGCCAAATGGGTATCATTCAAATCGTTGAAACTTCGCTTGTAGCTGACCACCCCGTGAATGTTTCGTGGCTCATTCATCTTCATGGATTTCTCTTTCTGTTTACAGCTTTCTGTCAGACCAACGGCCATAAAGAGGCTTACTCCTAACAGAATGTATTTTGTTAATTTTCTCATATTGCCATTCAATTTGGTGCAAAGATAGTATTTTAAACCGATATAGACACTCTAAATGAGCAAGTTTCTGTCTCTTCACGCATAACTATGCATTCCTCCGAGGAAAAAGTTGACACCGAAGTAAGTGATGAGTACCGAGAGAAAAGCCACAATCAGATAGATATGAAAAAATCTCGGTTGTCTGAACCATGGTAGGGAGACTCCGTGCAGAGGCAAGGCATAGATGAGCAAGGTGATGAGCGCCCACACCTCTTTGGGGTCCCATCCCCAATAACGCCCCCACGAGACATTGGCCCACACGGCACCGATGAAAATGCCTGCCGTCAGAAGGAACACGGCCGGATAGAGCAACAGGCGGCTATAGGTCATCAATTGCTCCGCCTCGCGTGGCAGACAGAGTGCCCACACACCATTCAACAGGATGAAGGCAAACAAGGCATACGCCATCATGATGACCGACACATGAAGACTCAGCCACGGAGAGACGAGCACAGGCATGAGTGGGGTAATCTGTGGATTCATCTGTCCCAAGTAGGCTACCAATAACGTAAATCCCGAAAGCAGGAAACCGAAGCCCAATGCCGGACGAAAACGGCGGGACATGAAGAGGGCAAATATCATGATACAGAGAGCCAGGAATTGCATTGTTTCATACCCATTGCTCAAAGGGATGCGCCCGCCTATGTACCACCTGAGCAGATAGCCGGTAAGGTGGAAAAGAAGGGCGGTCCCCATCCCAACCTTCCCCCAGGGGAAGGAGCAGATACTCAGGTATAAAGGACATTTTACGCCCCTCCCTTGTGGAGGGGTATGGGGGAGGGTCCGGAAAGCCAGTAAAAGTATCCCCATCGTCAGGTTGAACATGAAGAGGATTTTCGTGAATGGGATAGTGTTGTAGAGCAATTCTGCCTTCAGTTCTGTATCGCTCAGTGGTTCGACACTTCCGTCCGTGGGAAGCGGGTGGATGAGAGTGCCGTTTTGCAACATCATCACCAAAGCTACCTTTTCATCCGTTTCGATGATGGCTTTTTGGAGGGGTGTTGGTTTTCCTCCGTCGGTATTTGGCTTCCACCATTTCCTCAGGCGATAGTCATCCTGAACAAACAGGTCCACCATGCGGGCATAGTTCCCCCTTACCCCTAATTTTGACCTCAATTCAGCATTCTTTATCTTGATGGCCGGCACGTATGCCCACTCTTTGGGATAGCGTTGCCAACTGAGGAGTATCTGTTCGGGTGTAAGGCCGCTGAAAGAATCCTTGCCATAGAGTTTCTTCACAAAATCACGGGCTAAGGTGTTCAGAGGCACCACACGGTCGTGGTAAATCACCTGCATCCCGACTTTTTCTTCTGCTTCCTCGAGGGGGACGATGCTGAGTTTCTTTGTGCCTTGGGCAAAGGCCGTGGTGGCAAGAACTATAAGAGCTACGAGTAACGAGTAACGAGTGATAAGTGATTTTTTGTTTCCTTTCATAATTTTGTCATTTCTTATCTGCGCAATCTGTATCTGAGAAATCAGTGCCGCATGGTCTCCCCTCCCTTCTGGGGAGGGTCAGGGAGGGGCCACTCGTAGCTTTCTTCAATAATCTTCTGAATCCTCCGTGCGGATGCACCATCACTCCTATCATGGCTATGAGCAGCAGGAGGTAGCCTGTATAGGTGAGGCCCGTCCCCCACGGATCGTAATTTACACTCAGCCATGTGCCCCGTCCGTCCTCGTCGTAGGACGATTGATAGAAACGGTATCCTTGATGGTCGAGGGGCGTGTTCATGGAGATGAGCAGACCCTCCCCATCCCTCCCTGTGAGGGAGGGAGATTGAATGTGTTGACTACCCACAAGTCCTCTCTTGTAGGGAGGATTTAGGTGGGTCTCTATCTCCACCCTGCTCACATAATCTGCCGGAGCCTCTGTGCCTGGATAATACTCGATGTAGAAGGTGTCGAGTGTGAGGGTAAAAGGGATATTGTGCATCAAACGACTCTCCCCCTCCATGTATTGGAAGGAGCGTTCGCCTTGGCGCAGGTGCATGATTCCTTTGCTACTTGTCAGGTAGGTGGTCAGTGCTCCTGCCAAGATGACGAGGAAGGAAAAGTGCAGAAGAAATTTTGGCCACGGTTGAAAAATCTTTTTCTCTGATAAGGAAAAAATCACAAGCACTCCAAGTACCCCCCACAATACCATGAAGGGTACAGAGTGATAGATGTGCTCCGTCACAAAGGCGATGCCTTGCGCGTACTCTACCAGAGTGGCTACGGCCAACACCATGGTGAGCAGGATGTAGAGGGCGAGGATTGTTGTTTTGAGTATAGCTCTTGCCATTTGGTTATAATGCCGCAAAGTTTGCATTCTCTACCTGCTTCACCGCCATACACTCCATCTCGATGAGCCAACCGGGTCGGCAGACGGGGGCAAGGAGAAAGACGGTGGGGTGGTTAGGGAAGCGCTCTTCGTACATTTGGCGCACCACGGCATAATCGGCTACATCACGCAAATAGACGATAAGGTGTGCGACATCGTCGTAGGTACATCCAGCCTCGGCCAGCAGCATTTCTACATTTTCCCACATGCGGAGGGTCTGTTGGCGGATGTTGCCCGGATGCATCACTTCGCCCCGGTTGTTGATGCTGGCAGTGCCCGAGATGAACACATGGCGGCGGTCGCCATAGTCGATGCGTGTGCCCCGTTCGAAGCTGACACCGTACTCATAGGTAGGGTTGAGGTGTGTGGGGGCATAGAGGTAGCTCATTTGGCCTGGTTGCAAGCCACTGATGGCATAGGCATCCATTTGCACCGTCACATTCGGGTCGGCGTGGCGGCCTGCAATGCCTGTGCTGGAAATGAAGTGGGTCTTATCCGTAAGGTTTTGTGTCACAAACACCTCGTTGCGTGCTTTTACCAGGCCTGCATAGTTGACGTCCACATTCTGTACGAAAAACCATGTGCGTACACAATGGTCGGCCAAACGGCATCCTTGCTCGGTAAGGCGCAAAACGTAGTCATTGAGTAAAAGCCGTGTCTGATACTCCGAAGTGGCTGCACGGTTGAAGGAACTTCCTGTCCAGAGGTGACGATAGGCGCCATGGGCGACTTCATGGATACCTCCAGGGTACGAGCGCGTAGTCACATCTGTCATCAGGTAAGCCCATAGAGCAATCTTTGTCCCATCCAACGGAGGTTGTTCCACTAAAGAGAGGGCGCAGTCTGTCGTTTCCATCAGGAGTGCCATCAGATAATCGGCCTGATTGGCCGCGTCGCTCAGAAAAAAGCGTTTGAAGACGGCCACGGCTCCGGCGGCCTTCGTCTGCAACAGTTCCTCATAGGCTGTCAATAGGGCTGCCACCTGCTCCTCGTAGGTGAGTGTGGGGTCGGTGATATGAATCATAGCATGATACTCCGCAACCTGTCCGTGCTCTCCAAACTTGAATAATTCTATTGATGTCTTTTTCTGCATATCCTTTTGTTTCTATCGCTCCTTTTCTTCGTTTATCCAATCTCTTACCACACCCTTCAGTGTTGGCGACATCACCATATTCGAGTGGTCTTGCCTCCACGTAGTGCTGATGTCTGTGTCTATTGTCTGGTAGAGGAGGCTGGAAGCCGCTTTTCCTGGGTTGACCAGCAACATTCCCTCTACCAGTTGCGAGGGTTTCCCCATCAGGGCATCGTAGCTTTTCCCACTTGTCAGGTAGAGTCCGCCTCCGGCAAAAGTGCTGGCTCCGTGGCAACTGACGCAGGTGGTGTTGAACAATTGCTCTTGTATGGTGGCATACATGCCCACATCCATTGTGCCCACTTCCAGACGGATTGTGTCCGTGGTGTTCAGGTCGGCTTGCCGGAAAGTGAGGATACGCTTGCGCAGACGGTTGGTCACGCAAAATTCCACTTCGGTCACTTCATCAGGAATCCCCGACAATATGGTGGAAACCTGTCCGTCTGCCGACACCTGCACGTCTTTGGTGATGATGGCAAAGTCATTGTTTTCGGCAAATCCGGCCACTACCACATCATAGCCTTCCGCCCAATTGCCGACACCGGTCAGTTGCCCGGTCAGTTTGGCCACACGCCCTGCTTCGGGGATGGCTATCTGGTCTTCATAGAGGCGTCCGTCGTCGCACGAAACCCCTGCCATCCCTAAGAAAAGGAGACCTGTTATATATTGTTTCTTCATTATTTTAAGCTTACAAAATTACACAATATCTTGGAATTCTACAAACTTTTAGAACGAATATTGCAACTGTACGATGCCCGTGTGGGTGGAAAGCCCCAAATTGTCGTTGTCACGGTCGAGCTGGTCCTCATGTCCCGTGCGGCCAATGTACTGGTACATGGCCTGTAACTTCAGGTTGCAGTTCTTGAAGAAGTAGTTCACACCCACGGCGGGCATATTCAGGAAACCGTCGGTGTCGATGCCGTTTCGGTTCATGAAGTCGTAGCGCAAGGCGGCTTGCACGCGGGGAGCCACGAAGTATCCGCCTTGTACGTATCCGCCAAGGAAGTCGTACGTGTCGTCAATCTTCTGGCGGTCGGTGAAACTCACGTTCATATAATAAACCTCGGCGGCCAGATAGAGCTTGTTCTTGAGCATGGCAAACTCAAGTCCTGCACGATAGTCGTTGGTGCTTTCGCTCTCGCTCTCCACATTCATGGAGGTAGAGACACCCAGCATCCATTTGTCTTCGTTCAGGCGGTTGGGGTTACCCTGTGTGGCGGGCATCACTCCCTTGGGCATGAAGGTCAGGCGTCCGGCATAGAGGAGCGAGGGGATGTGCCAGTCGTCGCTCAGCGTCTTGGTGGCCGAGTTCACCGATGCGCCCGTGCCATTCCATATTCCCACCTGATAGCCGAACTTCTTTGACATCATACCATGAAGTTCTACACCCAGGTCGAAGCCCATACCTATGCTGGGAGTGACGGCATTGAGCGAGTGGGGGAGGATGACCGATGAGGTGAGCGACGTGGGCAGGGCCGGCATCAGCGTCTCGCCCAACGTGGTGAGGTAAGCGTGGCTGAAGGGTGTCTTGAACTTACCCGCACGGATGGCCATGCTTTTGCTCAGTTGTACATCAAACCACGCCTGTTGGAGCATGCCTCCACCCGAAGAAGAGGCATTGATGCAGAGGTTGAAAGTCACCCGTCCGAAGGCTTTACCCGTAAATCCCAACACGGCATACGGGATGGCAAATCCGGAGTTGGCCACATTGTCCTGATTGTAGGCTTTGTCCAATCCCTCATCGTCGTACCAGCGGTAGTTGGCCGATGTCTGTACCAGCAGGTAGGGTTTGAACACAAAATCACCTTTCTTTGTCTCGATGGCGAATCCTTCACGTCCGGCCAGCGACACTACGCCATTCTCCGTGTCGGCCTCGTATTGTGCCATGGCACCCGTAGCGAGGGTGGCGAACATGGCTGAAAGCAGTATTTTTTTCATATTTTTTTCTTACAATGATTCCAAAAACTTTATCAACGCATCGCGGTCTTTCTTGGGCATCTGCTTGAAGAGGTTCTTCGATGCCTCTCCTTCGCCACCGTGCCACATGATGGCCTCCAGCAGGTTGCGTGCACGTCCGTCGTGCAGGAAGTAGGTGTGTCCGTTCACCTTCTCCTGAAGTCCGATGCCCCACAGGGGAGTGGTGCGCCATTCGTTGCCTCGTGCAAGCCCGCTCACATAGTTGTCGTTGAGGCCCACACCCATAATCTCCGACCCCATGTCGTGGAGCAGGAAGTCGCTGTAGGGGTGTATCGTCTGTCCGCCCAACCAGGGGAGTCCTGTGCCATTCAGCAGATTGGTGCCTCGTGGTTTGGTGTGTAGGGTCGTCACATGGCAGAGGTGGCATTTGGCCTGATAGAACATCTCCTCGCCACGCTTCACCGTAGGGTCGTTCACGTTTCGGCGGGCAGGCACTCCCAAGGCTTGCATGTAGAGGTCCACATCCTCCATGTCTTCGGTGTTGATGTCCAGCTGGTCGTAGGCGAGCCCCATCATACTTCCGCCTTGCATCTGGCTTTGTCCTTCGCAGATTTCTTCAGGATAGCGGCTATTGGTGACACCCATGTCGCTACTGAATCCCAACTCCACGGTGAGGTCGGCATGTTGCGCCTTGTTGCCCGAAAGACCGAGCGAGAGCACTCCGCGCTCCATGATGTAGTTGGCCCGTCCGCTGATGCCATATTCGGGATAGTTGCTTTGTGCGGCCAGCTTTTCAATCTCTTGCGGATCGACGGCCATCATCTGCCCCATACCCACGTGACGGAGGGGGATGCGCACCGTGCAGAAGAGGTCTTCCGGAGCTACCGAGTCGGCATACCATTCGGTGATTTCATACTCCGGATAACAGAGTTCATACTCTTCTCCATCGGGGAAGGCGAAGGTCTCATATTTGAGCGAAGTTTTCAGTTTTCCTTCGGCTTCTATTCCGTAGATGGCCTGGTCGTGAATCACACGCCCGTAGTCTTGGAAGAAGGCTCCGTTCTTGCGGGTGACATAAATGAGCATGGCCGAGAAGCCATAGCTGCCCGACCCGCCTTCGCTCCACAGAGCCGGACGCGTACGTCCCGCATTGCGATGGCAACTTCCACAAGAATATCCCGCATACACCGGACCCAGTCCTCCACCTTCGCCGTTGGAGGTGGTGCGTATGTCGTCGTAAAGTCCGTCGCCCGAATAGAAACGGCTCAGGTAAGAGCCCGATAGCCAGTCGGCGGGCGAGTCGTATGCTTTGGAGGAGTTGACGAAAATGGTAGCCGTGCCGGCAGACAGGGCATATCCGTCGGGTACTACGATGTCCCGTACATCCATTCCGTCGTCCTCGCAGGCAGTCAAGGCCATCAGTGCGGCCAAAGCAGTCAAGTTTAACAGTTTTCTTTTCATCGTTTCCTTTTTTTACTTCAATAGGCACATCCCATGTTACCCCGAGGGGGGAGACACAGGATGCGCCCAACCTTTATGTTTTTTCTACTGACAGGTATGGATGCCCGTCAGGAATCCGAGTCGAGTCGTTCCCTCAATTCACCTTGCGCGGATTTCCGTCTTTGAACAGGAGGTACTCCAAGGTGTGGAAGCCACGCACGCTCTGTGCGGCCTCGATAGCCTCGTCGCCATCCTCATCGCTCCAGCTGAGATTATCGAAATTGCCTGAAGTCAGAATCTGCACGATGGCATCCTGATCGAGCGGCCAGCTGTCCATGTTGGGGTCAAGACCGAGGGCATCTACAGGGCCGAAGAGGAAAGCCTCGCTCTTTTCCCATGGTTCGCGTGATGCCAACCATGCATCGCAGGCAGCCTCAAAGGCTTCGTTCGAGGGGTTGGAAGCCAAAGCTACAATTTCATTATAAAGCGTGCTGTTCTTTTCCATCAGGTCTTTGTAGGTGGGCAGTACCACAGCATCTACATAGTTATCAACTACGGCATCGAGTGTCTCTTCGCTGAGGAGTTCCGAATTGGTGACAACGCTTCGCAAGTTGACGTCCATCACCTCTACAAGTTCTGCGCAAGCTGCCATGGCTTCGCGTGCCTCGTTGCTGTTGATGTGGTTGCGGAAGGGTTGGGGGATGGCCTGAATGGCGCTGGCTGCTTTGTTGATGGCAGCTATCACTTCTGCGTCCAACTCGGCATTTGCACCTTTTACTACGGCAGAGAGTGAGTTGGCATTGACGGTGCCGTCGAGTGATCCGAAGTAGGCATTACGGATAGACCAGATGTTGTTGGTATAGTCGTCGCGTGAATGCCAGCTGTACCATGATTCTACGGCATAGAGAGCGCTGGTGACGTCGCCACTGACGTAGAGATTGTAGGGCTCACCAATCTTGGCATTTCCTACCTCGTCGGCAATGGTCACACATCCGTCGAGGAGCTCTTCCACGCAGTTGCGTGCCGACTGGTAGTAGCGTGTATGGTTCTTGAAACTCTGTGCATAGGCTTCGCCTCCTTCATAGCTGGTGTTCCAGGCCTCATAGAGTGTGGTGGCATCGGCTTTGAGCAGGTAGGCCACCTGCTTCATGTAGTTGTGCCAGCTGTTGGCATTGGCAGCGCTGTAGTCGAGGTCAGCCGATGAACTACTTCCTCCTTCATCCTCATTTCCTCCAACATTCTCTGTGGGGTCCTTTACAGGTTCATCATCGTCTCCGCATGATGTCGCTCCCACTGAGAGGGCTACGGCCACGAAGGCCATCCAAAAGATGTTCTTTGCTTTCATTTTCTTTTTCCTATTTATTATTATTCATTTGTTATAGTTCTCTTCAAACCGGCTCCGGATTTACCGTTTGTTTTCCGAGTGCAAAATTACGCCGGTTTTTTCGTCGCTACAATACCTAAAAATTGGGTAAATGGCGGATTCCCCCCTGTGCCCGCTTCATTATTTTTAGGTAAAAAGGGGCTATTTTTTGAAAAACCACCCTACGTAGGCAATGCCGATGGCGAATTCATTCTCGCTATTGTAGCGTCCGGAACCGAACACTTTGGAGGTGCCTATCTGGCGGGTTGTGTAATCGGCTTTCACCACCAGGTTGGGCAGGGCAAACCAGTTGAGACCCACCGTCCACATGCTTGTCTGCAAGCGCTTGTCCATGGTCTGCCCCTGCTCGCCCTTCTCTTGCGGGTTGTAGTACTCGTAGCGGGCGAAGGGGTAAATGACGGGTGCTTTCTTCTCGGGGAAGAAGGCGCTCAGATTGATGCCTGCTTCCGCGCCGTAGCTGATGACATTCTTGGCTATGGGTGTCAGCTTGCTGTAGGGTGCCTTGTTCGATTGGTAGATTTTTCCGATGGCCGCTGATTTGCCAAGGTCTCCGTAAAGAATGTTGCCTCGTGCGGTGACGTATTTGTTGCGGAATTGTGCATCAGCAGAGAAGATCTTTACGGGGATTTCTCCTACCGATGAGTAGGTCTGCGCCTTGTCGGCGTTGGCTCCCGCGTCGGCGCAATAGTAGGCCGAGAGCCCCACGCGTAACCCCTTCACTCCCTTGTAGTCGAGGCGTGCGGCATAGCCGGGTGAGGTGAAGTTGTCTTCTTCAAAGAAACCCTGTTTGCCACCGGCCACCCATCCGTTGCGGTCGAAGCCGTTGGCATTCAGTCCTGCCACCACCATGGCCTGATAGTCGAAGCGGGCATAGCCCTTTCCGAATGAGCCGAACAGTTCCAACCCCGTCTCGTGCCAGGTGCAGGGGATGAGGGCGCTTTCTCCTTCGGGGCGCACGGTGCCGAAGAAGTTGATGGGCTCATGATGGGCATTGGTCAGCCCCACTGGTACGATGATATGTCCCGCGCGCACGTTGATGGCCGGATGTATCAGCCGGGTGATGTGGAACTGCTCCAGCACCACTTCGCCCCCTTTTTCTATCTCGGTTTCGTATTCACCGTTTTCGGTATTCTCCAGCTCCATGGCCGATCCTGTACCCCCCGATTCAAACTCAATCTCGGCACCCAGTATCCACTTGCTGTTGAACTTATAGTCCAAAGCCAGAATGAAACGTGGTATGCTGATGGTGTTGCGGTCGGTTTTGGTGTTGCCGTCTGTGCCTCCGTTGAAGCGGTTGATGCCATAGTCCTTGAAGGCTGCCACGGCCTCGCCATAGCCACCAATGCGGAATTGGGTATATTCTTCCGATTGGTCTTGAGCCTTTGCTGCCGGGGCTGCAATCAGCAGTCCTGCGGCCATAATCTTTGCCACTTTTTTCATTGTGTTATCTTTCTTTTGCATTATGCTATTTTAACGGGTGCAAAATTACTGCCATCAGTCGGATGTGACAATACCTAAAAATGAGTGTTTTCCTGCTTTTCAAAGCGTGTTTTCTAATCAGTTGTAGGTATCTTTTCTCTCTTCCCCTGCGACTCATGAAGCTTTGCGGGTGGGGAATTGGCTGACAGAAACTGCCGGTAAGCCTTAAAGAAATGGAGAAATGGGCTTTTAAAAAGAGTAGATTGCCTAAATATTCTTTATCCCAAGCTTTGGGATAACTAAACCAAGCCTTGGGATAATTAAATCAAAGTTTGGGATAACTAAACCAAAGCTTGGGATAAGTTTTCTTTAGGCATTTTCATAAAAATCAGTTGCGGTTCGGATATTAAGGTTTCCCTATCCACATGATTACTTTTTGCAGTTTTCGGTGTGGTGTATTAAGAGACCCAAACGGCAACTGTCGTGTAAGTTATCTGTCATATCAGTTTAGAATGGTTCAGGTAATTTCAATTATCTTTCACTTTATAGGCACTTAAGAACCAATCTTCAGAAGATTGCATTGGAAATACTATAAGAATAGCATTCTTCTGCAGAAGAATGCTATTCTTATAATGTCTCAACTATATTGGTATTGGGCTACCAGTAGCTCATCACTCGCATCCTACTCACTTTTTCCTCTCCAACTCCTGCAGGTTCTCCATCTTCTTGGTTTCGAGGAATTCGTAGATGCCGCAGAGGTGTTCGCGCACGCGCTGGTTTCCGAACTCATAGACTTTGGTGACGAGGCCGTCGAGGAAGTCGCGGTCGTGGCTGACGACGATGAGCGTGCCGTCGAAATCGATGAGGGCCTGCTTGAGGATGTCCTTGGTCTTTATGTCGAGATGGTTGGTAGGCTCGTCGAGGATGAGGAGGTTAACGGGCTCGAGGAGGAGCTTGAGCAATGCCAGTCGGGTGCGCTCGCCTCCGGAGAGTACCTTCACCTTCTTCATGGATTCCTCAGGGCCTCCGAACATGAAGGCACCAAGCAGGTCGCGAATCTTGTTGCGCACATCGCCCTTTGCCACATCGTCGATGGTTTGGAAGACGGTGAGGTTCTCGTCGAGCAGGGATGCCTGATTTTGGGCAAAGTAGCCTATCTGCACGTTGTGTCCGAGGGTGAGGGTACCATCGTGCTCCAGCTCGTTCATGATGCACTTGACGAGGGTACTCTTTCCTTCACCGTTACGCCCCACGAAAGCCACTTTGTCGCCTCGCTCGATGGTGAGGGAGACGTTTTGAAAAACGATGTGGGGACCCTCCCCCTTGCCCCTCCCTTGTGGAGGGGTGAGGAGGAGGGTCCGTTCATACGTTTTCCCCACCCCTTCCATAATCACCGGATAGTTTCCGCTACGGGGCGAAGGGGGGAACTTGAGGCGCAGGCGTGAGGTGTCTTCCTCATCCACTTCGATGATTTCGAGTTTCTCGAGCATCTTCACACGGCTCTGTACTTGTAGGGTTTTGCTGTATGTGCCCTTGAAGCGCTCGATGAAGTCCTTGGTCTCCTGAATCATCTTCTGTTGCTCCTCGTACTGCTTCTGTTGCTGTTCGCGGCGCTCCTTGCGAAGTTCGAGGTAATGGCTATAGGTGGCCTTGTAGTCGTAGATGCGCCCCATGGTGACCTCGATGGTGCGGGTGGTGATGGAATCGACGAACTTACGGTCGTGGCTGATGACGATGACGGCCTTGGCACTGTTGATGAGGAACTCTTCGAGCCATTGGATACTTTCGATGTCGAGGTGGTTTGTCGGCTCGTCGAGCAGGAGCACGTCGGGGTTCTGGAGGAGCAGTTTGGCCAACTCGATGCGCATGCGCCATCCGCCACTGAAGGAGGAGGTGGGCTTGTCGAAGTCGGTGCGCTCGAAACCAAGGCCGAGCAGGGCTTTCTCCACATCTTCCTCGAAGTGGGTGAGGTCGATGGCGTAGAACTTCTCGCTCATGGCAGACACCTTCTCGATAAGCTCCATGTAAGAATCGCTCTCGTAGTCGGTGCGCTCGGCCAGTTCCTTGTTCATGGCTTCAATCTCGGCCTCCATGGCATGGAGGTGGGCAAAAGCCTGGCTGGCCTCTTCGAAGACGGTGCGCCCGTCCTCGGTCATCAGGTGCTGGGGCAGGTAGGCAATGACGCAATCCTTCGGAGCAGAGACCTTTCCGCGGGTAGGTTGGCGTACACCGGCCAGGATTTTCAACAAAGTGCTCTTGCCGGCACCGTTCTTTCCCATGAGGGCGATGCGGTCCTTCTCATTGATTTGAAACGAAATGTCGCTAAAGAGGGTAGTGCCTCCGAACTCTACGGTGAGGCCGTCAACTGAAATCATACTACTATATAATAATAAAAGAAGAAGACCCTCCTCCTTGCCCCTCCCAAGGGAGGGGAGTAGAGTGTTTTGCTATACTATCTACTCCTTCCCCTTGGGGAAGGCCGGGATGGGGTCTGTGGAGGGTCCGCTGTTATATGTTTTTTTTATCCAAAGAATCCGACGTTGCCCAACAGAATCAACATGCCATAACCCAAAATCAAGCCGATGAAGCCCATGATGAGTCCGGCCTTGGCCATGTATTTCTGTTCAATCATACCTGTACCGTGAGCCAATGCATTCGGCGGGGTAGAGATGGGCAAGCACATAGCCACAGATGCGGCGATGGCGATACCGATCAGCAAGCAGGCTACACCACCCAGAGGAGCCAGCTCGGCGGTCATACTCTTACCAACTACGGCAAGGATGGGCACCAAGAGGGCGGCAGTAGCGGTGTTGGAGATGAAGTTTGAAAGTGTGTAGCAGATGATTCCACCACCAATCAATATCAGCAATGCAGGCCATGTGTTGAACGGAATGGCGTTGATAAGGTTGTTGGCCAATCCTGTCTCGTTCAGGGCTACACCGAGGGCGAAACCACCGGCTACCATCCAGAGTACGGCCCAGTTGATTTCCTCCAAGTCGCGACGGGTCAAGACTCCGATACCGGCAAACACGGCGATGGGGAGCAAAGCTACAACGTTAGAGTTTACACCTGTTACTTTATCGGTAATCCATAACAGGATGGTGATGCAGAATGTGATGTAAACGATGATTGAACGCCAGTCTTTCTTGGCCTCACCTTCAATCTTCAACTCGATATTCTTCTGCTTGAAGGGGAACATCTTCAACAAGAGCACCCAACCGATGATGAGAATCAGGATGGTGAAAGGCAACATGAACATCATCCATTCTCCGAATCCGAGGTTCAGATTAAGACCTTCGGGGTCGTTCAAGTACTTCAAGGCGATGGCATTGGGAGGTGTACCGATAGGAGTACCAAGACCACCCACGTTGGCACCGATAGGAATAGCCATGGCCAAGGCAATCTTACCCTTACCGTCGGCAGGGAGAGCCTTCAATACGGGAGCAAGGAAGGTGAGCATCATGGCGGCAGTAGCGGTGTTGCTGAGGAACATGGAGAAGATACCTGTCACCAACACGAAGCCGAGCAACACGAAGCGTGACTGGGTGCCGAAGGGCTTCAACATCACCTTGGCCAGGAATGAATCCAAACCTGTCTTGGTGGCGGCAATAGCCAGTACGAAACCACCCAAGAAGAGCATGATGATGGGGTCGGCAAAACAGTAAACGATAGACTTGTACTTGATGAGTGTGCCCAATTGCTCGGCATTGTAGCCCTCGCGGAAGAGCCAAAGGGCACTGTCCGAAGCGGTGAAGAGCAATACCACCATGACGATAACTGAAGTTACCCAAGCGGGTACGGCCTCGAAAATCCACATCAGGGTGGCAAATGCGAACACGGCGATAACGCGTTGCTCAACATAAGTCAAACCCGGGATGCCGAAAGATTCGGTGGGGAGCAACCACAAAAGCAGGGATACACCTACTGCTACAAGAATTTTGATTGTCTTTGAAAGGGTCTGGTCATCAGACAGACGTCTCTCTTTTCGTTTCTTCTGGTATTCTTCAACCAAATGAAAACCTGGAAAAATCTTAAACATAATTGGTTAGATGATTATTTGTTAATGGTAATTGATAATTTCTTTCCTTTAGTGTCTTTGATTTTTTTAGGATTCTCGAGAATCCTAAAAGTCTTATCCGCAGAGCACCAATATAATCACTTGTGCCGTCAGGATACGGAGGAACATGGCTAACGGATAGACCGTGGTGTAGCCTACGGCCGGTGCATCGTTGCCTGCCGTCTGATTAGCATATGCCAAGGCGGGAGGGTCGGTGGTCGAGCCGGCAATGAGTCCCATCAGGGTGAAGTAGTTGAGCTTGTACTTCAAACGGGCTACCAACCCCATGATGAGGATGGGGAGCACCGTGATGAGGAATCCGCAACCCACGTAAAGCAATCCGTCACCCTCGACCACCGTGTTCACAAAGTTGGCACCGGCCTTGATGCCTACGCTGGCAAGGAAAAGGGCAAGGCCTATTTCTCGCAACATCAGGTTGGCGCTCATGGTGGTGTAAGTGACGAGTTTAAGTTTGTATCCGAAGCGGGCAATGAGGATGGCTACGATGAGCGGGCCTCCGGCCAATCCGAGCTTTATGGGGGTGGGCATGCCCGGGATGGCTATGGGCAGGCTACCGAACAGGATGCCGAGAAAGACTCCTACAAAGATGGTGACGATATTGGGATGGTCGAGCCGCTTGAGCGAATTGCCCATCTTGTGTGCCACACGCTCTACGGCATCTTGCGGACCTACTACCATCAGGCGGTCGCCCACTTGGAGCTTCAAGTTGCGACTGGCAAAGAGATCCATTCCCGAACGGTTTACCCGAGTGACATTCACACCATAGATGCTGCTGAAATGGAGTTGTCCTAATGCTTTTCCGTTCATTTTGGGTTGGGTCACCAGGATGCGGCGTGAAACCATGGGGACATCCTGTTTTTCCCAATCCACCTGTATTTTTCGTCCGATGAAGGCTATGATGGCTTCGGCATCGTCTTCGGCGCAAACGATGAAGAGCTGGTCGCCTGCGTGGAAAATGGTGTCGCGGGTAGGGATGCTTACATGGCCGTGTTGCAGGATGCGTGAACATACGAATTCCCGATTGAGGAACTCCTTCACTTCCATCAAACTTTTGCCGTTGAGAGCTTCGTTGTGCACCTCAACATGCATCAGATGGGGCTTGATATGAGGATTGGCCTCTTCTTCTTGTTTCAATTCTTCCTCCTCGTTCTTCAAGTTTACGCGGCATAGGTGACGGAGCAGGATTGTGGCTCCGATGATGCCTACCACTCCAAGCGGATAGGCGCAGGCATATCCGTTGGCAATGTCGGGGCCTGTATATCCCATTTGGCTCAGAGCCTCGTTGGCGGCACCAAGGCCGGGGGTGTTGGTCACCGCCCCGCAGAGTACGCCCACCAACATTGGCAAATCACAGGGGTCGAACAGGACGAGCCACAACCCCAGCATCGCTACAATGTTGAGCAATATCACACCTGTGGCAATGAGGTTCATTGTCACACCGCCTTTCTTGAACGAAGAGAAGAATGAGGGACCAACCTGAAGACCGATGCAGAAAACGAATAGAATCAACCCGAAATCCTGTACGAAGTTCAGAATTTCGCGATTGCCTGTGAAACCGAAGTGTCCCAACAGAATGCCGACAAACAGGATGAACGTCACTCCTAAAGAAACTCCGAAAATTTTCAACTTGCCCAACATCACTCCACAAGCGATGACGGATGAATAAAGTAGCACGATGTGTGCTATCGAATCGGGGTTGAACAACAAATTCTCTAACCAACTCATATTGCCAAATTCGGATTATGGGCACAGACAAACAAAGACATGAAGGCTTCAGTAAGCGAACCGGGGGATTGTTCCTCTGCGTTTTTTTGTGTCTCTACATGTGCCTTTCGAGCCGTGCCGATGAAAAACGCTGCAAAGTTAGGCAAAATGAAGATGTCCCCAATGTTTCCTTTCTTATTTTTATAAAGAAAATATGCGGAAGCGACAAACGCTTTTCCGCATATTTATAAATAGGTGTCCGATTGTAAGGTCGATATTGCAAAAACTTCTTTATGGGGTGTCGTGGCTTCTTTACAATCGTTTTTTCGGTTACCTTAATTCTCTTGGGCAGAGGGCGAAGTGTACCATGAGGCGTACATGATGTAGCCGTTAGCTATCTTCTCGTTAATTTCTTTGGATTGTTCGGGTGCTACCTTTTTGATGAATTTGGCGGGCACACCTGCCCATAGTTCGCCCGGCCCTATCTGTGTGTTGGCCAAGACAAGTGCTCCGGCTGCTACGATGGCACCACGTCCTACGTGGGCATGATCGAGCAGGGTGGCTCCCATGCCGATGAGGGCGAAGTCATCTATGTCCGCTCCGTGGACGGTGACGTTGTGTCCGATGGATACATCATCGCCGATGCAGATGGTGGACTTTTCGTAAAGTGTGTGGAGTACGCTTCCGTCTTGGATGTTTACACGGTTGCCGATGCGGATGCTGTTCACATCGCCGCGCAACACGGTGTTGAACCAGATGCTGCACTGGTTGCCCATCACCACATCGCCTACGATGGTGGCATTTTCGGCCAGATAGCAGTCTTTTCCTATTTGTGGGGAGAATCCCCTTACTGATTTGATGAGAGCCATGTCGGTTGGATTGTTGATAATTTAATAGTAAATTGTGGTTTTTTCTTTCAGCCATTTCGTCTCTTCCTCCGTGAGGTGTGGCGAGAGCGATTCGTAAACCTGATGGTGGTAGGCGCGTAACCAGTCGATTTCCTCATCGGTCATCATCTCCCATACGATGGGGCGCAGGTCGATAGGGCAGAGGGTGAGCACTTCGAACCGGTAGAAGGCACCGAATTCCGTCTCCCGGTCGGGTACGACGAGTAGCATGTTCTCTATGCGTACACCGTGTTTGCCTGCCCGATAGATGCCGGGTTCGTTGGTTACCGTCATCCCAGGAAGCAGAGGAGTAGGGATGTGGTTCATGCGTATCTGGTGGGGACCTTCGTGTACGTTGAGGTAAGAGCCAACACCGTGTCCGGTGCCATGCAGGTAATTGATGCCTGCCCGCCACATGGCTTGTCGGGCAAGTACATCCAACTGGGTACCGCAAGTGCCATGCGGGAAGTGGGCTTTGCTCAAGGCAATATTTCCCTTGAGTACAAGCGTGTAGTCGAAGCACTCTTCTTCCGTGAGTTTCCCCAACGGGATGGTGCGGGTGATGTCTGTTGTGCCGTCCGCATATTGTGCTCCGCTATCGAGCAATAGAAGGCTTTCGGGTTGGAGGATGGCATCGCTTTCGGGGGTGGCTTCGTAGTGTACAATGGCTCCGTGTTCGCGATAACCGGCTATCGTGTCGAAACTTATGTCGCGAAAAAGAGGGTGGAGCGAGCGCAGACGTGTCAACTCCGCATCAGCACTCAATTCCGTCACCTTATCGCCTTTCCCCATTTCCTCCTCTAACCAACGGAGGAAGCGCACGAGGGCTATTCCATCGCGTATCATAGCCTGGCGGAAGCCCTTGATTTCTGCTTCGTTCTTTATAGCTTTCATCATCGGGACGGGCGATGGGATAAAGGTGCATAGCCCTTCATCAACGAGTCGTTGGCAACGGGTGCTTGTTTCTGCGTTGCAATCGGTGGGAAGCAGGAGAGGGTAACTGTCATATCCGGCCACCTCGTTGTAAAATTCTTCATAGGGGCGCAAGGCTACTTTGTGCTCGCGTAAATATTCCTCAATCTGAGAAGATATTTTTTCAGCTTGGGCGAAAAAAACGGCTTCGTCGGGAGTGACAATCAGGTAGCTTACCACTACAGGATTGCAATGCACATCCCGCCCGCGGAGGTTCAGCGTCCAAGCTATGTCGTCGAGGGCGGAGATGACAAGAGTCTTCTCTCCGATAGTCTGGCGGATGCGCGTCAATTTCTCGGTGCAACTTTCGCCTGCAAATGAAACAGGTTGAATCTCTATCCCCCCGCCCGGCAGGTGGGGGCGGAGCGGCCAAAGTTCATTCCACCATTCTGTGGGGATGTGAGTCAATGAAATACCGAATCTCCCAGTCAGTTTTCCTGCCCAAGCCTCCGCTTGGTCACGATTATTCACCGTGGGGTCAATCCCTACCGTATCGCCGGGCTTCAGCACTGCTCCCAACCAATCGGTGATGGAGGGTGTGTCAGGCAATTTTTCCTTCATCAAGCGGATGCCAGTGCCGGTCAGTTGCTCTTCGGCTTGCAAGAAATAGCGTGAATCAGTCCATAAAGCGGCATCATCAAGCGTGATGACCACTGTACCTGCTGACCCGTTGAAACCCGAAATCCATTCGCGGATTTTCCAATGGTTGGGCACGTATTCGCTTCCATGTGGGTCGGTACTGGGGATGATAATTGCTTGCAACTTGTTGCTTGACAGTGCCTTGCGTAGTGCTTCTATGCGCCTGCATACGGCGAAGTTCGTGAGGTGCTCTGTAGTCATGGTTGGATTGATAATGTTTTTTGGATGCCAAATGTAAAACTTAAATTTCAAATGTGGAAATCTTTAGGGACTTTTTAGATAAAAAACTGTTTTTGCCATATCGGAAAAGCAAATTGTACGCTATACTTTGAAAGTTGGGGCAGAGGAATGAAGATTTGAATCCTTTGATGGAGAATTAACTAACTTTATGATTTTTCATTGGTGCGCGTATAAAAGATAATGACTACCTTTGCCTACGATTTCAGAACAAACTGGATGGGCTCTGAAAGAAAACGGGAAACAAGAAAATAATTGTAATATTAATAGATTTAAGGAGAAAACGATTATGGAATTTTTGACTAATGACAAGCTGACGATTGTAGGTGCAGCCGGTATGATTGGTTCTAACATGGCTCAATGTGCAGCTATGATGCGTCTGACCCCGAACATCTGCCTGTACGATCCTTTCGCTCCTGCTTTGGAGGGAGTGGCAGAAGAAATGTTTCATTGCGCTTTCGAAGGAGTGAACATCACTTTTACTTCTGACATCAAGGAGGCGTTGACGGATGCCAAGTATATCATTTCTTCAGGAGGTGCTGCCCGCAAGGCTGGTATGACCCGTGAAGATCTGTTGAAAGGCAATGCCGCCATTGCTGAACAGCTTGGTAAGGATATTAAAGCATATTGCCCCGATGCAAAGCATGTGGTGGTTATCTTTAATCCTGCAGATATTACCGGTCTTATCACATTGCTCTATTCAGGCCTGAAACCTTCACAAGTGAGCACTTTGGCCGCTCTCGACAGTACTCGCCTGCAGAGTGCGTTGGCAAAGCATTTCGGTGTACTCCAAAGCAAGGTGGAAAATTGCCGTACTTACGGAGGTCATGGTGAGCAAATGGCGGTATTCGCATCGACCGCAAAGGTAGATGGCACTCCGTTGACTGACCTTATCGGTACCGACAAGTTGACCGATGAGCAATGGACAGCTATGAAGCAGGATGTAATCCAAGGAGGCAAGAAGATTATCGACCTGCGTGGACGTTCTTCTTTCCAGAGCCCCTCATACGTGTCAGTTGAGATGATTCGTGCCGCTATGGGTGGCGAGGCGTTCAAATGGCCTGCAGGTACATACGTACACTCTGAAGGTTTTGACCACATCATGATGGCTATGGAAACTGAAATCACTAAGGATGGTGTTTCTTACAAAGCAGTGAATGGAACTCCCGAAGAAGTTGCCAACCTTCAGGCAAGCTACAAACACCTGTGTGCATTGCGTGACGAGGTGATAGGTATGGGTGTGCTTCCTCCCACAGAAGAGTGGCACAAACTGAATCCGAATATCCAATAATTACGAAGAAAAATGTCAAATGTTTCAGCGGAGTTCCTGAGGGTGCTCCGCTGAAATTTGATGTGTGTATATAATAAGGTGTATTCTTTGTTTTAGGAATTCGCCGAGGGCTTTTTACATAAAAATTCGATAAATAACCTCCGAAAGTTTTGTGGTTAAAGAAACAATGTGTAATTTTGCGCCCTGATTTAGTGGAAATTACTGTTTAACTAACATAAAATTAATAAAAACAAATGATTGTAGTACTTGTAAAAGAAGGCGAGAACATTGAAAGAGCGCTGAAGAAATTTAAGAGAAAATTTGAGAAAACTGGTGTAGTGAAAGAGCTGAGAGCTCGTCAGCAGTTTGACAAACCGTCTGTGAAGAACAGATTGAAGAAAGAGCGCGCAATCTATGTTCAGAAGCTCCAGCAAATAGAGGAATAATCAACGTGTAGAAAAATAATCCCGCAAATCTTTGGATTATTGAATTCTTTTTCGTATTTTCGTCGCTGAAATGAAATGAGGCGACTCTTATGTTGATAAACTCTTTTTTGAACTATCTTCGGCAGGAGCGTGCCTATTCTGAATGTACGGTGATTGCTTACAGGACGGATTTGGTTGGCTTTGAATCTTATTTTTCCGAAGTGGATGAAGCATTAGGGTGGGAGTCTGTTGATGCGGATATTGTTCGCCGATGGGTGGTTTCCTTGATGGATAGAGGATATACGCCTTCTTCTGTCAACCGTAAACTGAGTTCGTTGCGCTCCTTTTATAAGTATTTGTTGCGCAGGAGGATTGTTGAGGTGGACCCAATGTTGAAAGTAAAGGGGCCGAAAAGAGAAAAGTCTCTTCCTTGTTTTGTGAAAGAAGCGGATATGGACCGCTTGCTTGATGAAACAGATTTTGGGGAAGGATTTGCCGCATGTCGCGATAAGATGGTTGTCGAAATGTTTTATGCGACAGGTATTCGCTTGGCTGAGTTGGTTGGAATGGATGACAGGGATGTTGATTTTTTCTCCCGGCGGATAAAGGTAACAGGAAAGAGGAATAAGCAACGGATGATTCCGTTTGGTGATGAACTTTACCGATCATTGCAGGCTTATGTCGATATGAGGGACAGATGTCTTCCTCGGTTAAGTGAAGCGCTCTTTGTGAATGAACAAGGGCGACGGATTAGTAGGAAGAAAGTTTCGAACTTGGTAAGAAGAAGTCTTTCGAAGGTCGTGAGTATGAAAAAACGAAGCCCTCATGTGCTCAGGCATACGTTCGCTACTTCGATGCTCAACAATCAAGCTGAGCTGAGTGTTGTGAAGGAATTGTTGGGGCATGAGAGTCTGACAACAACGGAGGTTTATACCCATACGACGTTTGAAGAGCTAAAAAAAGTTTATAAACAAGCTCATCCAAGAGCATAACGAAGGAGGTATTTATGGAAATTAGAATTCAATCAATCCATTTCGATGTGGCAGAAAAGCTGCAGGCGTTTGTTCAAAAGAAAGTTGGCAAACTCGAAAAGTTTTGCGATGAAATAAGAAAGGTAGAGGTGTCATTGAAAGTCGTGAAGCCTGAGACCGCCAAAAATAAGGAGGCGGATATCCGCGTTTTCGTTCCTGGAGAGGAACTTTTCGTGGAGAAGGTGTGCGACACTTTTGAAGAAGCAGTGAACGAAGGAGTGGAAGCACTCGAGAAACAATTACAGAAATACAAAGAAAAACAGCGCAACAAGTAAAAAAGTTGCCAAAAGTCTTGTGTAATTCAAAATAAACCTCTAAATTTGCAGCCGTTTTCGCACCGAGCTTAGTGCAAGGCTGCAAATTTTTAGAAAACGCCTCTTTAGCTCAGTTGGCCAGAGCACGTGATTTGTAATCTCGGGGTCGTTGGTTCGAATCCGACAAGAGGCTCTCCTGAAAAAGGAAAACGTTGGGCAAATACCAGAGTGGCCAAATGGGGCAGACTGTAAATCTGCTGGCTTACGCCTTCGGTGGTTCGAATCCATCTTTGCCCACAAAATTGCGGAAGTAGCTCAGTTGATAGAGCATTAGCCTTCCAAGCTGAGGGTCGCGGGTTTGAGCCCCGTCTTCCGCTCTTTTTAATGCTGTTATAGCTCAGTGGTAGAGCACTTCCTTGGTAAGGAAGAGGTCACGAGTTCAAATCTCGTTAACAGCTCAAGTGTGAAACAGATTATTCATTATTATAATAAATAAGTAAAGCTATGGCTAAAGAAAAATTTGAACGTTCAAAACCGCATGTTAACATTGGTACGATCGGCCACGTTGACCACGGTAAGACCACTTTGACTGCCGCTATCACTACGGTATTGGCTAAGAAGGGTTTCTCAGAAGTAAAGTCTTTCGACCAGATTGACAATGCTCCTGAAGAAAAAGAGAGAGGTATCACTATCAATACTTCTCACGTAGAGTATGAAACTGAAATTCGTCACTATGCTCACGTAGACTGTCCGGGTCACGCCGACTACGTTAAGAACATGGTAACTGGTGCTGCTCAGATGGACGGTGCTATCATCGTTTGTGCTGCTACAGACGGTCCGATGCCTCAGACTCGTGAACACATCCTCTTGGCTCGTCAGGTAAACGTACCTCGCTTGGTTGTATTCTTGAACAAGTGTGATATGGTTGACGATGAGGAAATGCTCGAACTCGTTGAGATGGAAATGCGTGAGCTTCTTTCTGCTTATGAGTTTGACGGTGACAATACTCCTATTATCCGTGGTTCTGCCCTTGGTGCGCTGAATGGTGTTGCTCAGTGGGAAGATAAGGTAATGGAGTTGATGGATGCTGTTGACAATTGGGTGCCCCTGCCTCCTCGTGATGTAGATAAACCTTTCTTGATGCCCGTTGAGGACGTATTCTCAATTACTGGTCGTGGTACTGTTGCTACTGGTCGTATCGAAACTGGTGTTATCCATGTAGGTGACGAAGTAGAAATCCTCGGTCTTGGAGAGAACAAGAAATCAGTTGTAACTGGTGTTGAAATGTTCCGTAAATTGCTTGATGAGGGTCAGGCTGGTGATAACGTAGGTCTGTTGCTCCGTGGTATCGACAAGAACGAAATCAAGCGCGGTATGGTATTGTGTAAGCCCGGTCAGATTAAACCTCACTCTAAGTTCAAAGCTTCTATCTACGTTTTGAAGAAAGAGGAAGGTGGACGTCACACTCCGTTCCACAACAAGTATCGTCCTCAGTTCTACCTCCGTACTATGGACTGTACCGGTGAAATCTCTTTGCCCGAAGGTGTAGAGATGGTAATGCCTGGTGATAACGTAGAAATCAATGTTGAGTTGATTTACGAGGTAGCCTTGAACGTAGGTCTCCGTTTCGCAATCCGCGAGGGTGGACGTACAGTTGGTTCAGGTCAGATTACTGAAATCCTTGACTAATTAAAATAGTCATCGGCTCTTGGGTAACCGAGAGCCGATATTTACGGGAATAGCTCAGTTGGTAGAGCACCGGTCTCCAAAACCGGGTGTCGGGAGTTCGAGCCTCTCTTCCCGTGCTAATCTTGAAATTTATGTTTAAGAAATTGATAAATTATTGTAAGGAATCTTACGAAGAACTTGTTCATAAGGTCTCGTGGCCTACTGGTTCTGAGCTTTATGGTCATGCGGTGGCTGTTTTATGTGCTTCCCTGCTTATCGCATTGGTCGTATTTGCTATGGATTCGGTCTTTAAAGCTATTATGGGCTTTGTCTATCCCAATTAATTGAAGTAGAGATGTCTGAGATTGAGAAAAAGTGGTACGTGTTGCGTGCTATTAGTGGTAAGGAAAGCAAGGTAAAAGAATATCTTGAGGCTGATATTAAGAATAACAGCCACCTTGGTGAGTATGTGTCTCAGGTGTTGATTCCTACTGAGAAGGTTTATCAGGTTCGAAATGGTAAGAAAATTCTAAAAGAAAGAACTTATCTTCCTGGTTATGTTTTGGTAGAGGCTGCTTTGGTGGGTGAGGTTGCTCATCATTTGAGGAATACACCGAATGTTTTGGGCTTTTTGGGCGGATTGGATAATCCTACTCCGTTGCGCCAGATTGAGGTGAATCGAATCTTGGGTACGGTGGATGAACTTCAAGATATTACGGAAGATGCAAGTATTCCGTTTGAAGTGGGTGAAACCGTGAAAGTGGCAGAAGGACCGTTCAGCGGATTCAATGGTGTCATTGAAGAAGTGAACAACGAAAAGAAAAAGTTGAAGGTCATGGTGAAAATATTCGGTCGGAAGACTCCGCTCGAATTAGGCTTTATGCAAGTTGAAAAGGAATAACACATTTTGTTACGTGTGCTGTTCTTTTCTTATAAATGTTCAAATATAAAATTAAAAGAAATGGCTAAAGAAGTTGCTGGATTAATCAAATTACAGATTAAAGGAGGCGCTGCAAATCCATCACCTCCCGTAGGACCTGCTTTGGGTTCAAAGGGTATTAATATTATGGAATTTTGCAAGCAATTCAATGCCAGAACCCAGGATAAGGCTGGTAAGGTATTGCCGGTCATTATCACTTACTATGCTGACAAGTCTTTTGATTTCGTAATCAAGACTCCTCCCGTAGCTATTCAACTCATGGAGGTTGCTAAGGTAAAGACAGGTTCTGCTGAGCCTAATCGTAAGAAAGTTGCCGAGATTACTTGGGAGCAGGTTCGTACGATTGCTCAGGACAAGTTGGTTGACTTGAACTGTTTCACAGTAGAGGCTGCTATGACGATGGTGGCAGGTACAGCTAGAAGTATGGGTATCGCTGTAAAAGGTGAGTTCCCCGGTAACAATTAATAAACTTCAATTAAAATGGGTAAACTGACAAAAAATCAAAAGTTGGCTGCAGAGAAAATTGAAGCAGGGAAAGCATACTCACTGAAAGAGGCTGCAGAATTGGTGAAGGAAATTACTTTTACCAAGTTTGATGCCTCGTTGGATATTGACGTACGTTTGGGTGTCGATCCTCGTAAGGCTAACCAGATGGTTCGTGGTGTGGTTTCACTGCCTCATGGAACCGGTAAGGTGACTCGCGTGTTGGCTCTCTGTACACCTGATGCTGAAGCTGCTGCTAAAGAAGCTGGTGCCGACTATGTCGGTCTTGACGAATATATCGAAAAGATCAAAGGTGGATGGACGGATGTGGATGTAATTATCACTATGCCTTCTATCATGGGTAAAATCGGTGCTCTCGGTCGTGTGCTCGGTCCTCGCGGTTTGATGCCTAATCCTAAGAGTGGTACCGTAACTATGGACGTTGCTAAGGCTGTACGCGAGGTTAAGCAGGGTAAGATTGATTTCAAGGTTGATAAGACTGGTATTGTACATGCTTCAATAGGCAAAGTGTCATTCTCTCCTGAGGCTATTCGTGACAATGCAAAGGAATTTATTTCTACCATCATCAAGTTGAAGCCTGCTGCTGCTAAGGGTACGTACATTAAGAGTATTTATCTTTCAAGTACTATGAGTAAGGGTATCAAGATCGACCCGAAGTCCGTTGAGGAAAATGTTTAAATTGGAGGAAAATCATGAGAAAGGAAGATAAAAATACAATTATTGCTCAGCTGGCTGAGACTATCAATGAATACGGACACTTCTACTTAGTTGACGTAACAGCTATGAATGCTGCTGCTACTAGTGCACTGAGAAGAGAGTGTTTCAAGTCTGAAGTGAAGATGGTTTTGGTAAAAAACACTCTTCTCCAAAAAGCGCTTGAGAGCCTTGAGAGTGATTACTCTCCTCTTTATGGTTGCTTGAAAGGTACTACTGCTGTTCTTTTTTCAAACACGGCAAATGTTCCTGCCAAGTTGATTAAGAAAGTTGCTAAGGATGGTATTCCTGGTCTCAAAGCTGCGTATGCAGAGGAAAGCTTCTATGTAGGAGCAGAACAATTGGATGCTCTCACAAGCATCAAGAGCAAGAATGAAGTTATTGCTGATGTTATTGCTTTGTTGCAATCTCCGGCCAAAAACGTTGTTTCGGCTCTTCAATCAGGTGGAAACACCCTTCACGGAGTTCTTAAGACTTTAGGTGAAAGAGAATAAATAAATTAAGTAAAAAATAAACATTAAAATTATACGAAAATGGCAGATTTGAAAGCTTTTGCAGAACAATTGGTTAACTTGACAGTTAAGGAAGTTAATGAACTTGCAACTATCCTGAAGGATGAATATGGTATTGAGCCTGCTGCTGCAGCTGTTGCTGTAGCTGCTGGTCCTGCTGCTGCTGGTGCAGCTGCTGCTGAAGAAAAGACTTCTTTCGATGTGGTATTGAAGAGTGCTGGTGCAGCTAAGTTGCAGGTAGTTAAGGCCGTTAAAGAGGCTTGTGGCCTTGGTTTGAAAGAGGCTAAGGACATGGTAGATGGTGCTCCTAGCGTAGTTAAGGAAGGTCTTGCTAAGGACGAAGCTGAATCTTTGAAGAAAACATTGGAAGAGGCTGGAGCTGAAGTTGAACTTAAGTAATAACAGCCTGGTTTCCAGGTTATACGGTTAGGAATCCTCATTAGGAGGATTCTTAACCTTTTTGTGTCTATATTAAATTTAAGTTCTCCTCAAATCTCATAAACAGATGTCTTCAAATACTGTAAATCAAAGAGTTAATTTTGCCTCCATCAAGAATCCGATGCCTTATCCGGATTTTTTGGAAGTGCAATTGAAGTCATTCCAAGACTTTTTGCAACTGGACACTCCTCCTGAAAAACGTAAGAATGATGGTTTGTATAAGGTATTTGCTGAAAATTTTCCCATTGCAGATACACGAAACAACTTTGTTCTTGAATTTTTGGACTATTATATTGATCCGCCTCGTTATACTATCGAAGACTGTTTGGAGCGTGGATTGACTTATAGTGTACCTTTGAAAGCAAAGTTGAAATTGTATTGTACAGATCCCGATCATGAGGATTTTGATACGGTGATTCAAGATGTTTTCTTAGGACCTATTCCTTACATGACTAATAACGGCACTTTTATCATTAATGGTGCTGAACGTGTTGTGGTGTCTCAGTTACATCGTTCGCCAGGTGTATTTTTCGGTCAGAGTATACATGCTAATGGAACTCAACTCTATTCCGCTCGTATTATTCCTTTTAAGGGATCGTGGATAGAATTTGCTACTGACATCAATAATGTGATGTACGCTTATATTGACCGTAAGAAAAAATTGCCCGTAACGACTTTGTTGCGTGCTATAGGTTTTGAGAATGATAAAGATATTCTTGAAATATTCAATTTGGCCGAAGAGGTTAAGGTCAGCCGAGCTTCTTTACAGAAATATATCGGTCGTAAGTTGGCTGCCCGTGTTTTAAAAACTTGGGTAGAAGATTTCGTTGATGAAGATACCGGTGAAGTCGTTTCTATTGAACGTAATGAAGTAATCATTGATCGTGAGACTCCGTTGGAAGAAGAACATATTGATGAAATTATAGCATCAGGAGTACAAAATGTGTTGATTCATCGTGAGGGAGCCAATCAGTCAGATTACTCAATCATATTTAATACGTTACAGAAAGACCCGAGCAATTCTGAGAAAGAGGCAGTACTTTTTATCTATCGCCAACTGCGTAATGCTGACCCTGCGGATGATGCTAGTGCCCGTGAAGTTATTAATAATCTTTTCTTCTCGGAAAAGAGATATGATTTGGGGGATGTTGGACGTTACAGAATTAATAAGAAGTTAGGCCTGACGACGGATATGTCTGTGAAGGTGCTGACTAAAGAAGATATAATCGAAATCATCAAATATTTGATTGAGTTAATCAATTCTAAAGCAGTAGTTGATGATATCGACCATTTGAGTAACCGCCGTGTGCGTACTGTTGGTGAGCAACTTTCCAACCAATTCGCTATCGGTTTGGCTCGTATGTCACGCACGATTCGTGAGCGAATGAATGTGCGCGACAATGAAGTGTTCACTCCGACTGATTTGATTAATGCCAAAACTATTTCTTCGGTAATTAATTCATTCTTTGGAACGAATGCACTTTCTCAATTCATGGATCAGACCAATCCATTGGCTGAAGTGACTCATAAGCGTCGTCTTTCGGCCCTCGGCCCTGGCGGCTTGTCACGTGAACGCGCAGGTTTCGAGGTTCGTGACGTACATTATACACATTATGGACGTCTTTGTCCGATTGAGTCTCCAGAAGGTCCGAACATCGGTTTGATTTCGTCTTTGTGTGTGTATGCAAAGATTAATGATTTGGGCTTCATCGAAACTCCATATCGCGAGGTGAAAGATGGAGTTGTTAACTTGAATAATGATGAAGTCGTTTATTTGACGGCAGAGGAAGAAGAAAATAGGATTATCGGTCAAGGAAATGCCCCCTTGAAGGATGACGGAACATTTATCCGTACCAAGGTCAAGTCGCGTCAGGATGCTGACTACCCGGTAGTAGAACCTGCACGAGTGGATTTGATGGATGTGGCTCCTCAGCAGATTGCTTCAATTGCGGCTTCGTTGATTCCTTTTTTGGAACATGACGATGCTCATCGTGCGTTGATGGGGTCGAACATGATGCGTCAGGCCGTTCCTCTGTTGCGTACTGAGGCTCCTATTGTAGGTACTGGCATTGAGCGTCAGGTGTGCGAGAACTCACGTACTCAAATTACAGCAGAAGGCAATGGTACTATAGAATACGTAGATGCCACTACTATCCGCATCTTGTATGACCGCACGGAGGATGAAGAGTTCGTAAGCTTTGAACCTGCTTTGAAAGAATATCAGATTCCTAAGTTCCGTCGCACGAATCAGAATATGACCATTGACCTTCGTCCTATCTGTGAGAAGGGGCAACGTGTAAAGGCTGGCGACATCCTTACAGAAGGATATTCTACAGAGGATGGTGAGTTGGCATTGGGTAAAAACCTGTTGGTAGCTTATATGCCTTGGAAAGGATATAACTATGAGGATGCTATCGTGTTGAATGAACGTGTTGTACGTGAAGATCTATTGACTTCTATCCACGTGGAGGAACTTTCTTTGGAAGTTCGCGAAACTAAGCGTGGTATGGAGGAATTGACATCTGATATTCCTAATGTAAGCGAGGAAGCTACCAAGGATTTGGATGAAAACGGTATCATTCGTATCGGTGCTCGTGTACAGCCTGGTGATATCTTGATTGGTAAGATTACGCCGAAGGGCGAATCAGACCCTTCTCCCGAAGAAAAACTGTTGCGTGCCATCTTTGGCGATAAAGCTGGTGATGTGAAGGATGCCTCATTGAAGGCTTCCCCTTCATTGAGTGGTGTTGTTATCGGCAAACGTTTGTTCTCTCGTGCAATCAAGACCCGTAGCTCGAAATTGGCTGACAAGGCTTTGATGCCCAAGATTGACGAAGAATTTGAGGCTAAATTCCAAGCATTGAAGAATATCTTGGTAGATAAACTGTTGGTTCTGACCGAAGGCAAACCTTCGCAAGGTGTTAAGGACTATTTGGGAACTGATGTTATTCCGAAGGGTGCAAAGTTCACTAAAAAAGATTTGATGATGTTGGATTATACCACCATTCAGTTGAGCAAGTGGACTGCTGATGCACATAAGAATGAAATGATTCATGACCTTGTCATCAACTTCCTCAAGAAGTATAAGGAAGTAGATGCTGAACTGAAACGCAAGAAGTTTGCTATCACTATCGGTGACGAGTTGCCTTCAGGTATTATTCAAATGGCTAAGGTATATATCGCCAAGAAGCGTAAAATTGGTGTGGGTGATAAGATGGCGGGTCGTCACGGTAACAAGGGTATTGTGTCGCGAGTTGTACGTCAAGAAGATATGCCGTTCTTGGCTGATGGAACTCCGGTTGATATTGTGTTGAACCCGTTGGGTGTGCCTTCACGTATGAACCTTGGTCAGATTTTTGAAGCTGTGTTGGGTGCTGCTGGTGCCAAGTTGGGTGTGAAGTTTGCTACGCCTATTTTTGACGGTGCTTCGTTGGATGACCTTTGTGAATGGACAGACAAGGCTGGATTACCTCGTTTCGGCAAGACCTATCTGTATGATGGTGGAACAGGCCAACAGTTTGACCAACCTGCAACTGTAGGTGTGACCTATATGTTGAAACTTGGTCACATGGTCGAGGACAAAATGCATGCTCGTTCTATCGGTCCGTATTCATTGATTACCCAGCAACCTTTGGGTGGTAAAGCCCAATTCGGTGGTCAACGTTTTGGAGAGATGGAGGTTTGGGCACTTGAGGCCTTCGGTGCAGCACACGTATTGCAGGAAATTCTGACTATCAAGTCTGATGACGTTGTCGGACGTTCCAAGGCTTACGAGGCGATTGTTAAAGGTGAGCCTATGCCTACACCGGGAATCCCTGAATCACTCAATGTGCTATTGCACGAATTGAGAGGCTTGGGACTGAGTGTCACATTGGATTAATCATACAACTCTTTACAATATAATATAAATTTATGGCTTTTAGAAAAGATTCAAAGATAAAGAGTAACTTTACGAAGATTTCGATTGGTCTCGCATCACCTGAAGAAATTTTGGAGAATTCTAGTGGTGAAGTGTTGAAGCCCGAAACCATCAACTATCGTACTTACAAGCCTGAGCGTGACGGCTTGTTCTGCGAGCGTATCTTCGGTCCCGTAAAAGATTATGAATGCCATTGCGGTAAGTATAAACGTATCCGTTATAAGGGTATTGTTTGCGACCGTTGCGGTGTAGAGGTTACAGAGAAGAAAGTGCGTCGTGAGCGGATGGGACATATCCAGTTGGTTGTGCCTGTGGCCCACATTTGGTATTTTCGTTCACTTCCTAATAAAATAGGTTACTTGTTGGGTGTTCCCAGCAAGAAGTTGGATATGGTTATTTACTATGAGAGATATATTGTAGTACAACCAGGTATTAAGGAAGGTGAAATCAATACTTACGATTTGCTTTCAGAGGAAGAATACCTTGATATCATGGATTCTCTTCCTTCAGATAATCAGTATTTGGAAGATACTGATCCTAATAAGTTCATTGCCAAAATGGGAGCAGAAGCTATATATGATCTTTTGACTCGCCTTGATTTGGATGCTCTTTCATATGAGTTGCGTGACAAGGCAGGCAATGATTCCTCACAACAACGTAAAAATGAAGCTCTGAAGCGTTTGCAGGTTGTTGAGTCGTTCCGTTCTTCACGTGGCCGCAACAAACCCGAGTGGATGATAGTCCGCATTGTACCTGTGACACCTCCGGATCTTCGTCCGTTGGTACCTCTGGATGGCGGGCGTTTTGCTACATCTGACTTGAACGACCTTTACCGTCGTGTCATTATCCGTAACAATCGTTTGAAGCGTCTGATTGAAATCAAGGCTCCCGAAGTTATTCTTCGTAACGAGAAGCGTATGTTGCAGGAAGCTGTAGATTCACTCTTTGACAATTCTCGTAAGAGCAGTGCGGTGAAATCAGATGCTAATCGTCCGTTGAAATCACTCTCAGATTCGTTGAAAGGTAAGCAGGGACGTTTCCGTCAGAATCTTCTCGGTAAGCGTGTTGACTATTCTGCTCGTTCTGTTATTGTTGTTGGTCCTGAATTGAAGATGGGTGAGTGCGGTTTGCCCAAACTGATGGCTGCAGAACTTTACAAGCCGTTCATTATCCGCAAACTCATTGAGCGTGGTATCGTGAAGACCGTGAAGAGTGCCAAGAAGATTGTGGATCGTAAGGAGCCTGTTATCTTCGACATTCTTGAACATGTGATGAAGGGACATCCGGTATTGCTCAACCGTGCACCGACATTGCACCGTTTGGGTATCCAGGCATTCCAGCCTAAGATGATTGAAGGCAAGGCTATCCAGCTCCATCCGTTGGCTTGTACTGCGTTCAATGCCGACTTTGATGGTGACCAAATGGCTGTTCATTTGCCTTTGAGCAATGAAGCAATTCTGGAAGCACAGATGTTGATGCTTCAGTCACACAATATTCTGAATCCCGCTAACGGTGCTCCTATTACTGTGCCTTCACAGGATATGGTACTTGGTTTGTACTATATCACCAAGTTGCGTAAGGGGGCTAAGGGTGAAGGTCTCACTTTCTATGGTCCTGAAGAGGCTTTGATTGCTTACAACGAGGGTAAAGTGGACATTCATGCTCCAGTAAAGGTGTTGGTGGACGATCTTGTAGATGGAAAGATTCAGAAGGTGATGCGCGAAACTTCTGTGGGTCGTGTTATTGTTAATGAAATTGTACCTGTTGAAGCTGGATACGTCAATACCGTTATCTCTAAGAAATCATTGCGGGATATTATCAGCGATGTTATTAAGATTGTCGGTGTGGCTCGCGCTGCAGAATTCCTTGACGGAATCAAGAATCTCGGTTATCAGATGGCCTTCGAAGGAGGTTTGTCCTTCAACTTGGACGATATTATCATTCCGAAAGAGAAAGAAGAACTGGTTAAGCGTGGTAATGAGGAAATTGAGCAGATTACCATGAACTACAATATGGGTTTCATTACCGACAACGAGCGTTACAACCAGGTTATTGATACATGGACACACGTCAATAACGACCTTTCCAATGTCCTCATGAAGACTATTTCTTCTGACGACCAAGGTTTCAATGCCGTGTACATGATGTTGGATTCAGGTGCCCGTGGTTCTAAGGAACAGATTCGTCAGCTTTCCGGTATGCGTGGTTTGATGGCCAAGCCCCAGAAGGCGGGTGCCGAAGGTGCACAGATTATCGAGAACCCGATTCTTTCTAACTTCAAGGAAGGTTTGAGCGTGCTTGAGTACTTTATCTCTACCCATGGTGCCCGTAAGGGTCTTGCCGATACCGCCTTGAAGACAGCCGATGCCGGTTATCTGACCCGTCGTCTGGTGGACGTTTCTCACGATGTTATCATTAACGAAGAAGATTGTGGAACACTCCGCGGACTCGTATGTACAGCGTTGAAGAACAACGACGAGGTAATTGCTTCACTGTATGAGCGTATCTTAGGACGTGTTTCTGTACATGATATCGTTCACCCCACTACAGGCGAGCTTATTGTCGCTGGTGGTGAAGAGATTACAGAAGATATAGCACAGAAGATTGAGGAGTCTCCTATTGAAAGCGTTGAAATTCGTTCAGTGCTTACTTGCGAGAGCAAGAAGGGTGTCTGCATGAAGTGTTACGGCCGCAACTTGGCAACCAGTAAGATGGTGCAGAAGGGAGAGGCTGTCGGTGTTATCGCAGCCCAATCTATCGGTGAGCCGGGTACGCAGTTGACTCTTCGTACATTCCATGCCGGTGGTACGGCAGCCAATATTGCTGCCAATGCAACTATCGTGGCTAAGCACAATGCACGTCTTGAGTTTGATGAACTCCGTACCGTAGATAGTGTTGAAGAAACAGGTGAAGCAGTAAAGATTGTTGTCGGACGTTTGGCCGAAGTTCGCTTCATTGACATCAACACCGGCATTATCATCTCTTCTCAACTTGTTCCTTACGGATCTAAGCTTTATGTCAATGATGGAGAAACAGTAGAGAAGGGTACGCTTATTGCCAAGTGGGATCCGTTCAATGCTGTTATCGTTACAGAAGCCGCCGGACGCATTGAGTTCGAGAATGTGATTGAGGGTGTCACTTACAAGGTTGAGTCAGATGAGGCTACTGGTCTTCGCGAAATCATTATCACAGAGTCTAAGGATAAGGGTAAAGTGCCTTCTGCACACATCCTTACTGAGGACGGTGAACTCATCCGCACTTATAATCTCCCCGTGGGTGGTCACGTCGTGGTAGAGGACAAGCAGGCTGTCAAGTCTGGTGATATCATTGTGAAGATTCCTCGTGTGGCCGGTAAGGCTGGTGATATCACCGGAGGTCTTCCCCGTGTTACCGAGTTGTTCGAAGCCCGTAATCCGTCTAACCCCGCTGTGGTTTCTGAAATCGATGGTGAAATCACTATGGGTAAGGTGAAACGTGGTAACCGCGAAATCATCGTTACCTCTAAGACTGGCGATGTGAAGAAGTATCTTGTAGCCCTCTCCAAGCAGATTCTGGTACAGGAGAACGACTACGTTCGTGCCGGTACTCCGCTCTCTGACGGTGCCATTACTCCGGCTGACATCTTGGCTATCAAGGGTCCCACCGCTGTACAGGAGTATATTGTGAACGAGGTTCAGGATGTATATCGTCTGCAGGGTGTGAAGATTAACGACAAGCACTTCGAGATTATCGTACGCCAGATGATGCGTAAGGTTGAAATCAATGAGCCGGGTGACACCCGCTTCCTCGAGCAGCAGGTGGTGGATAAACTCGACTTCATGGAAGAGAACGACCGTATCTGGGGCAAGAAGGTGGTTATTGATGCCGGTGACAGCGAAACGCTCCATGCCGGACAGATTGTTACCGCCCGTAAGCTGAGAGACGAGAACTCAATGTTGAAGCGTCGTGACTTGAAGCCTGTCCAAGTGCGTGATGCAGTGCCTGCTACATCTACCCAGATTCTTCAGGGTATTACACGTGCCGCTCTTCAGACCAGTTCGTTCATGTCGGCAGCCTCGTTCCAGGAGACCACTAAGGTGCTTAACGATGCCGCAATCAATGGCAAGGTTGACCGTCTTGAAGGTATGAAGGAGAACGTTATCTGCGGTCATCTCATCCCAGCAGGTACCGGTCAGCGTGAGTTTGACAAGATTGTGGTTGGTTCACGCGAGGAGTATGATCGCATCCTTGCCAATCGCAAGAATGTGCTCGACTATAGCGAAGTTGAATAAGATAGACGCATAGCGTAAGATAATTTATCCCCCATTAAAGAGGCTGTGTCACTTCATTGTGGCACGGCCTTTTTTTATTTTCCCCCTTCTCCTGCCCAAGCGTGTGTCCAATAATTGGACACTTTTAGGGGTAGAAATGCGAATTAACGGAATTTAAGTATCCTGTATCTGTAAAATCTGATAAATTTGTAGCAGGAGAAATCGGTAAACTATAGAACGAGGACTCAGCAACATCTAACAAATCAAGATATGATATATCATAACCTGACCATCGCCTGGCGGAACATACACAAGTATCTTTCGCAAAACATCATCAGTGTGTTCGGCCTCTCGGCCAGTCTGGTCTGCTTCAGCCTGTGTATGCACTTCAGCCGCTACATCATGGGTATGGACAAACATTTCCCGAACTACGATCGCATTGCGGAGGTGGTGATGAAACAACCTGACGGCACTCTCCGTTCTGTCTCCGCCATGGAGGCTGAGAAGATGAAGACACTCTCCATAAACACATTGGAAGATATCTGTACTCTTTTGGGAGGTAGGCCCTTTGCCTGCAGTTACGAGGATGAATCGGGAAAACTCACTCCGGCATACTTGCAGAGCATAGACACGGATGCCAGCTTTGCCAAAGTGTTCAGCGTGAAGGTGGTTGCCGGAAGCTGGGAACATGCGAGCCACACACCCAACTCGTTGGTGCTTGCAGCTTCGGTAGCCCGCCGCATGTTCGGTTCTGAGACAGAGGCCGTAGGGCGAGTGTTCAACGGTAGCCGCCAAAACGGAGCTCCTTACACGGTGCAAGCTGTGATGGCTGATTTGCCAAAGAACATCAGTTTCTTTGAAATGGGAATAGAAGCTCTGGTGCTGAATGACGAGGGCACACCTCGAAAGAGCCAGTACGCCTATAATTATACAGGCAGCATTTATGGATTGATGCCCGAAGGAGTTGACTTGGATGATGTCAATCACGAACTGGCGACCTCCATTCTTCCAAACTTCACTCATTTCTTTGGAGAAGAGCGCGGTGAAAGGACTTTGGTTGCCACCCGCATGGGGGAGTATGTATCCGACGGTATGACAATGGTCAACAGTGTCATCATCACCTTTGCCACCCTCATCCTGTTGGTGGGTTTGCTCAACTTCTTGCACTTCATGGTAGGAAGCATTCTGAACCGCACACACGAATACAGCCTGCGCCGCATGTTCGGATGCCGCTTGCGCGATCTCTTCTTCATGCTGCTTACCCAAGTGGTGCTGATGCTGTTGGCTGCCAGCTGGCTGTGCTACTATCTGGTAGAGCTGACAGTTGCCCACATCACACTGCCGGTACAACTCGGCAGATTCCTTGAATTGGATTCTGCCCGTCTGATGAGCGAGTCGATGGGGTACCTTGGTTGGCTCTTCCTCCTTTGTACACTCATCTGCTTTGGGGTGAGCCTCTACATCCAACACATAACCATCCGGCAGGGGGTGGCAGGGGCAAGCAATGCTCCGCGCATCCGCCGCCATGTGGGGCGCGATCTGATGATGGGGCTGCAGTTCTTCATCTGCTGGGTATTCGTTAGCCTCACGGTAGCCTTCTACCTGCAAGGACGGCTCACCACAAGTACGGTAATGGACAACCTGTCGCGCACCGAAAAGGAAGAAATCCTCTCTATACCGCTGAACGGGCAGAAGACCATGATGCATCCCAACGATAAGTTGGCACTGATAGACCGGCTGAAAGCACATGCCGGTGTGAAGGAAGTACAAACGAAAGATTGCGATCTGCTGAATGCTGTTTCGGGTTGTGGAATACTGACCGAAAAGGGAAACCCGGACAGCAAAATTGATGCACTGATAGACGAACTGCCTCGCGACTTTTATGATTTTATGAACATCGAAGTAGTAAGCGGTGTGCTTCCTGAAGGAGGAAACCAGATGGCAGTCGATACAAAATTTGCCGCCCTCTTCGATGAGGATATTCTTGGACACTCACTCTACTTCCAAGGAAACAACGAACCTTACACCGTAACGGCCATTGTACGGAATATCACGCGAAATGTTGGTCGCGTAGGAATGGTTGCACACAATGAGTGCGGATGGGTATTCCCACTGGAGAATCAGGCAAGGCAGGCACAGCCTTACATCGGTCACGTTTATCTGAAATGTCACCGGGGACAGGTGGAGGCTGTACGCCAACATGTTAAGAATGAGTTACAAAAGGCTTTTTCCAATGGCATCGAGCCAGAGGTACAGACACTGATGGAATACATTGAAGATAATCAAGGACTTGAAATTATCCTGCAGGACATCATCCTCTTCTTCGCCCTCGTCAGCCTGACCATCACCCTGTTGGGTGTCTATTCCGCCATCACTCTCGACACCGAGCGCCGCCGTCGCGAAGTGGCGCTGCGCAAAGTGCACGGTGCCCGCTTCAAGGACATCCTGTGGCTCTTTGGGCGCAGGTACTTCTACCTGCTGGTCATCCCAGCCGCCCTGGCTTTTCCGTTGGTGGGACTGATACTCAACTTCCTTAGCGAAGAGTACACCGTATTCATCGATTACGGTCCGCTCTTCTGGACAGGCATCTTCCTCAGCGTAGCCCTCCTGGTGGTGCTCACCATTCTGTGGCGCATCCTGCAAGTGGCCCGCACCCGTCCGGCGGAGGAGATAGCGAAAGGGTGATGTGGGCTACGTACCAAGGAGATAAGGGAGAGAAAGGCCAAAAAACAAGCAAAGCATCCAAGCAGAGAACCAACCTGAATAGATGAAGGTGCTAATTTATGGAATCTCCCTTAAGATTAAAAGTGGATTTGCTTGTGTGCAAAGTTAATATGACTTGCTGAAAAATCAAAATTGCTCCACAGAAAAGTTTAATCATCGTCGATGATTACGTAATCATCGACGATAACTATGTAATCATCGACGATGATTATATAGTTTGCGCCGATGATTAAACTTTTCTCTTCACTCAGATTATAAAAAGCAAGAGGCAAATAGGTTTTAGAGAGTAGCAAATCGAATTTTCTCTCCCTCTCCTTCCCAATACTACATAAAAGAATAGATACTTGAAGGATATCATAAACTGTCATTTTACTGAATATGTCGACGCCAAATTACCGAAAAATATCGTATCAAATTACTGAAAACGGTTTGTTTGATTATTGTGAATCTATCCGGGAAAAGAATAAAATGGCTCCCAATTTGTGTTCTTAATAAAATAATGTCTATATTTGCGGATAGAATCAAATACATGAAGGAATATGGATGGATTTAAGAATATAGAAATAAACAATTTTAGAGGGATCAGACACTTGTCTATCGGTGATTTTGCGCGAGTAAATGTCTTTCTTGGTCACAACAATTCAGGTAAGAGTTCCATACTTGAAGCGTTGATGCTGTTGATGGGCATGTCTAATCCCGATATCGTCCAACGCGTGAACTCCCTCCGTATCCGTAATGTGTTCAGCGGTTTGGGAGATGTGCGTTACATCTTTTATAACCTCGACCTCAACAATATTCCGGAAATATTCTCAGAGCAGACCGATGGCATTAGTCGTCGGTTAAAAATGAATCTGGCCTATACCTCCGATGAAAATGCCAAGACCGATATTCCTCAGACGAACATCCCTACTTCTGAGACTAAGGTATTCCTTAATACATTGGAAATGAACTTTGATGTTGCATCTGGGGAACGTACAGACTCCTATCGTAGTATCGTTACTTTCAATAATCAGGGTGTAGTTTCTAACAGGGATTATGCCAAGGGATATTTGGAAAAGAACAGTGCATCGTTTCTGTCGGCCGACCTTATGACAAGTAATTTGGCTGCTGACTTGGCCGAATTGATTAAGCGGAAAAAGAAAGACCTTATTTTAGAACGTCTGAGAAAGTTCGATGACCGCATCAATGCCATTGAGGTTATCGGTCATGAAGTGTTCATCGGTTTCGACGGCATGGCAGAACTGTTGCCCCTTAACATCACGGGCGATGGTCTTCGCCGTTATCTCAGCATTGTAGCCAGTTCGGCCAATCCCACCAACAACATTGTCTTGATAGATGAGATTGACAACGGACTTCACTATTCAGCATACAAGAAATTGTGGGAAAGCATCTTTGTTTTGGCCGTTGACACCAACAAACAGGTGTTCATCACCACCCATAGCCAAGAGACCCTTCTCCAACTGTGCCAGATGTTAGAAGACAATGCACCGTATCAGGATGCATTCCGTTTGTACACCATCGAGCAGACACCGAAGAAAGACCATCAGGCATACAAATACCTCTTTGAGGAATTCAAGGATGCTTGTCAAAATGATGTTGAACTCAGAAGCATTGTGTTATGAAAGACCGTTTCCTTATCGTAGTGGAAGGCTTGGCCGACGAGACTTTCATCCGTCAATACCTTCATCATCTTTTTGGTCAAGAAGCACTGAAGGATTACATTCTTAGGGTCAATGGAAAGGACAATCTGCAATCTGCGTCAGCCATCAACCGTATGCGTTCAATGACCGACCAAGGAGGTATTAACCTTGTCATTTTCGATGCTGACGATGATTTTGAAGCCAGACGGGCAAGTATTCTTCAGTGGAAAGAAGAGAAAGGTTTGGAGTTTGAACTGTTCCTTCTCCCCAACAATCAAGCCAAGGGAGAGTTGGAAGACCTGTTGGAAAACATCATCAATCCCAACAACCGTCCCATCTTGGACTGTTGGGAGAATTACGAAAAAGAATTGGTCACTCTTGATATACCCGGCAGAACACCTCCACCACTGACCACTCCTGCCAAGAAGACCAAAATTTATGGCTACTTGGAAGCCCTGTTAGGTACATCCAGAAGTGAAAAGGAGAAAATCAAGGAACCCCAGCGTGAATACTATAACACGTTGCATTGGAACCTTGATGGGGAATACCTCTTGCCGTTGAAGGGGTTTTTGAGGAAGTGTATTAAGTAAAATAACAGTGCAATTTGTCATATACTAAAATAAAATTATAATGAAAGTCGCCATACTACACCTCTCAGATTTGCATATTAATCGTGATAATCATCAGTGGTTAATAAATAGAGCTAGACAGATTGTTTCTGCTATTTGGAATGACTTCTCTGAGTGTAATAAGATTATTATTACCGTTTCTGGTGATATTGTATATTCAGGAAAAGAAGAACAATACGGCTATGCTAAGCTTTTTTTTAAGTCTTTATTAAGATCTTTTGCTGAAAAAAATCTAAAAAATACAGAATTGGAAAATAGGATTATTTGCGTACCAGGTAATCACGATTGTAACTTTGACAATGATAATGGAGCTAGAATATTGCTGATAAATGGGTTACGATCAGATCTATCGTTGGTTGACCTAAGTGTATATAATACTGTCTCTGTTCTTCAAAAAGAGTATCAATCCTTTGCTAAAGATATTATGATTAACAAGGAATACATACTCTCAATAAACAATGATTTACCAGTAAAAGTTGGAGATAAGATTATTCTTTTCAGACTATACAATACTGCATGGATGTCTACTTTGAATGAAAGCCAGAACAGTATTGTTATGCCAATGAACATTATGGAGCAAGAGAATAGTAATGCAGACTTGACAATTTCTATTTTTCACCACCATTATTCGTGGATGACTCCTGCATGCGATAATAACAAGCATTGTTTCAGGAAACACATCATGCAAACTTCGAATATGGTTCTATTTGGGCATGAACATACACCTTCTTCTTCTCAAATAAAAGACTACTATGAAGGTGAAATTATTAATGAATTTGAAGGCGGCACTTTGTGTTCTGAGCAGAGAGAATCTACTTTTAATAGTTTTGTAATAGATTTAGAATCATTTGATTGTATAGTTCGGTCGTTCGAATATGCAAGAGGTATATATTCCAAGAAAAAGGAGGAATATGTGGATTTGAACAAAGAAAGAAAAACAGATGAATTTCGTCATAAAGAAGGATTTATGAAGTCATTGAAAAAGATGTCAATTCCCATTCACAATAGTGAAAATACGAAGATGACACTTGATGAGATTTTTGTTTTTCCTGATCTTGAACGTCTGAATACTAAACATGTTAAAGTGGATGAAGACTTTACTGATAGTTCGACTATTTTGGATGATAAGCAGTATCGTCTAGTGATGCTTGAAGGAGATAATCAGAGCGGAAAGACTAGCTTGTTAAACATGTTTTATCTCCGCTTTGTGGATAAATATATGTATCCTATTCTAATAAAGGGTAAACACATCGTGAATGACAAACTTGACAAAATTATTGAAGATGCATTTACAAAACAGTATGATAGCGATGAAAAAGAGAAGTATAATCAATACAACAAGGATTGTAAAGTTTTACTTGTAGATAATTTTGATGAATGTACGTTAAATGATACTATAAAAAAGAACATTATTGACCGACTTATTGAACGCTTCCACAAGGTTATTCTTACTACCAAAGAGAATGAGAATGTAACTTCATCTTATTATTTAATGGAAAAGAAAGAAACACTATTGGCTCGAATCAAGCCTCTCGGACATTTAAAGCGCAATGAGTTAGTGAAAAAATTTTATTCCACATATAATGTTAATACATCGACATTGCAGCAACAGGCTCTTTGGGAGCAAGTGAAAGCAGGGTTCGACATGGTGGAAAATTTCCTTGGTAAAGAATACATACCATCGTATCCAATTTATATACTATCTATTCTACTTTCCAATACCAAGATTCAGGGAAACTCACTGGAGCAGACTTCATATGGCTATTGTTACGAAGCTCTAATAACCTGTGCTTTGATGACTTGTATGGAAGATAAGACTAAAATAGATCAGTATTACAATGTTTTGATGAATTTAGCATACTTTTTTTACACTAAGAAAAGTAATGCTATATCAGAAGCTGAATTTGTTAAGTTTTATAAAGAATATCAAGAAACTTATATTGCACAAGGATACAAAGATACAAAGAATAATCTTGTGAAGTGTAATTTGCTCAAGTGTACAGATGATTATTACTATAAGTTCTCATATAACTATATTTATTATTTTCTAGTTGCTAAATATATGGCTGGCAATATTCACTCAAATGAAGGAGTGAATGACATCTTGGAATTATGTGTAAACATTCACGATGAACAGAAAGCAAACATCCTAATTTTTATTGCTCATCATATTAAGAACCCTCAGTTTATTGAAGCAACTCAGCTAGCATTGACTTCAGCCCTTGAATTACAAGAACCTGTGACATTGAAAAGAGATGATAAATATTACACGTTGTTAAATGAACTCTGTGAAAGCCTTAAGAAAGAAATCGTTGCACCAGAAGAAAAGATAGATCCAGAGAAAGAACGTGAAAAAATGTTAATGGAACTGGATGAGAGGGAAAAACTTATTCCTAAAGATAAGGTTAATCCTAATAATCTTCCAATTGAGATACAGAATATGAACAAGTCTTTACGCTCTATTGAGGTCGTAGGACAGATTGTTAAAAATAGACAAGGATCTTTACCGAAAACAGATATCAAGGCAATGGTCATGCATATGTATGAAACAGCTTTTCGCACCATTGGTTATTTCGGAACTATAGTAGAAGCCGACAGGGCACAAATGATAGAAGATATCATTAAGAACAAGAAAGAAGGAATATCTAATGATGAAATAAAAAAGAAACTTGATACTTTTTTTGAAATAACATCTTTGAATTTCTGCTTGTTTGTATTCTCAAAAATTATCAATTCTGTAGGTACAAAAGAACTGAGGGCAACCTTTACTCAAATTGCTGAAGAAATAGGGACTCCTGCGGCTAAGTTGGTATCATTCTCAATAATAAGCTGTTTCTCGAAGATTGCTATTCTTGAACTGAAAGACTTGATTGAGGAACTAAAAGACAACCCTGTTGCTATGAGTATTATACGAGCAAGAGTGCGTTCATATTTGTATAATAATCATGTCAGTTTTTCTGATAGGCAGAAAATCATCCAAACAGTAAACTTGAATCCCAAAGATAGTCAGATCACTGCAAACTGGCATTCAAATAGGTTTAAGAAATAGTAGAGGATATTACTAAATGTCTTAATTGTATGAGAACCAATACTACTCCATAATATTATATGTTAAACTGCGACAAAGTATCGCAGTTTTTCTTTTTTACAGAAATAATATTAGGCAGTGTCCAAAATACAGCAACACAAATCACTACAAATAAGAGGTTTTATCTTTCCGGACTCCGAAAATCCCCCATAAGTTTATTGACTTTATGTGGGGATTTACATTAAACCTCTTAGATACTTTGTTCGATAATTCCTATTTCGTCATCAGTTAAGCCATATAATTCATATACAATTTTATCTATTTCTTTTTCGTACTTCTCTGTTGAAACTTTAATGTCTGCTTTTTTAACTGTAATAATCTGAGTTATCAGAACAGCAATAGAGGACTGTATACCTGATTCTGCAATTGGTATAGGTAGTTGTTTTGCTTGTTTTATTCTAATTTTGGGAAACAATTCTGTTTCGGCTTTGAACTTCTGTTGGTAGTAATACTGTATAGGTTTTGAATTTAATACCCCTACAATGTATTGTGTGTCAAATGAACTATCTTTTATTATAGTAGAATATAGGCTTCTATTGCAAAATATGTTTTCATCAAGATAGACAACAGTAAGGCATGAACCTGTTTCACGTATCAATAGACGTTTCCCTTTATAAAACATCGCATCTTTTTGAAAATCATCTACGACATCTTGATTAACATACGAAACTGTTTTATAGCAGTATTTTTCGACATTGCTTCCCGTTAAAAATCTATATTTTCCAAAATCTTTAGAAACTCGGTCTCTGCCAACTTCAAAACCACGTTGCATTATTGATATACTTGATAATGGTTTTGAAACTAAATCCATTTTCTTTAAAATACTAATTGAGTTACCTAATAGATCCTCGAAGCACCATGTTTGATTACATGATTTGTATAATAAGATGGTTGAAGTTGGCATATTTACATTCTTAAAAACAACATCTCCTTCATTACGATATGCAATTATTTGGGTATTATGTTCTAAAAAAGTTCGTAAAGGCTCAAATTTAAGTCCTTTTGTATATAATGAACCCGTAATAAAAGACAGAACACCTTGTGGATGTAAAATATTGATACTGTGTTCAAAAAAATAGGAATATAATTCCAAACATCCTTTCGTTTCATATTTATAATAGAGCTTATCCTTATCTTTGTCGGAAACAACCACATACGGCGGATTCCCAATCACAATATCAAAGCCACTCTTTTCGTCTTCGCGGTTGAAAACATCGCTGAACCAGGTGTGCCAAAGGAAGAATCGGTTGGTTTCGGCAAGGTTGAGTTTCTTCAGTTGTGCCAGTTTGCTTGCATCGATAGCTTGTGATTCCAGCAGGGTATTGATGGTGGCGGCTATTTCGCGTTGTAATTCCAGTTTACGGGTATGGTCGGAGCATGAGTAGTAACGGGTAAGGAGTTGTGAAACGATTTTCTGATGGCGGTTCTTCTCATCATCAAACAGCATCACTTCGCCTTTGTCCTTTTTGCCTTCGCGCTTGTAGGTCAGTTCACTGAGGTCGATACCTTCAAAACTTTCAATCAACGAATTACCTTGCATAATCTTGTAGTCGAGGTTGGGGAGGGGAGAGGGTATCTCTTCATCCACCACAATAGAAAGCCAAAAGCGGAGGCGGGCGATGTCAACAGCTCCCTTCTCGATATCCACACCGTAGATGTTGTTTTGGATGATACTTTTCTTCAGTGCGGCACGGTCGTAATGTTCACCACTCAACACCTCACGGCAGTGCAACAATTCGTTGAGCAAGCCCATGGGGAAAGCTCCCGAACCGATGGCAGGGTCGCATATTTTCACCTCTTCAAGGGCAGTGAGCAGTTTGGGCTTTTTGTTGTCGGGTATGTCGGTTACTCCCTCTTCGGGTGAAAGCACAAACTTGCGTATCTTTTCGCTGGCAATGCTTGTGTTGGTGTCGAGATAGGCAATGAGCGATTCCTGACACATGTAGCGGACAATCTCTTTCGGGGTATAGAAGGCACCTTTGTCCTTGTTATCCTCCAACAGGTTTTCAAATATCTTACCAAGCATCTCGGGGTCAACACCCACTTCGGCATCGTTGGGGTCGTTCTCATCGATGGTGAAGTTGTATTCGCTGAAGAACTGGAACAGGCGTTGGAAATAGTCGGCAGGGAAACGGCTTTCCGGCTCGTCCTCTGTATCGCGTTCGAAGAGTCCACCATTCAAGTAAGGTATATCTTTCCATTCCCGAAGCAGTTGCAAGTCCCAATTGTAGGCTCTGAACACCGCTTCGCGTTCATCGGGCTTGGTGTTCAACACACCGAAGAAGAGCGGTTCGAGCACCGCATCAAGATAATCGTGCTGATAGGCTGAATGGTCAAACATATTCTGCATATAGTTCAAGTCACCACACATCCAGCCCTTCCGTTGCAGGAAATGTAGGAAGGTAATACGTCCCATCATCTTCTTGATGTAGTCGCGTATCTTCTTCTCGTCGTAACCGAATGCCTGCATCAAGGCTGCGTTGGGTGTACCCTGTACCTTTTCTTCCCACTTGCTGCCTACTTTGACATAGCGTTTGCCGGTAACGTATTGGATAAAGTCGGCATACTGATTGCGGTACTTGTCAAAGAATTCATCGGACAGTGCTTCCACAGAGAAGGCCGTTTTCAGGTTCTCGAACGAGATTTCCTTCTTTTGCAGTAAGTTGAAACGTTCGATAGGGGTTCGGTACGGCAGTTCATTGTTGCCGAACACATAGGTATAGCGCTTGGGCGAGGTGGCTTCTCCCTTGATGTCGCTGATGAAGGACAAGCGCCAATGGTCGCCACTATCGAATACCACCAAGGCACCTTCAAACTCACCCCATGTGGGATTGATGAATGACTTTACCAGATTGCGAAGCCCCACACGCTTGTTGGCAACGGAGCCATGACTGATTTTGTAGTGAAACAGACCGATGCGGTAGCCGTCGGTGGTATCGATACAGCCTAAATAGTAACCCTCATCAGTGGTATTATTAATAATCTTTTCTGGCGTGCTTTTCAACTCGCTTGCTTGAAACAGGTTTTGAAGGACAGTGTACCACTGTGCCAGGTTGAACGATGACTGGAAAATAGTTCTTAATGAATTTGATGTGTAAGTTGAAGTCATGATGTTATGATTGTTAGATTATTGGAACACAGAGACACGAAGACACAGAGAATCTTTTATGATAGCTCTCTGTGCCTCTGTGTCTCTGTGTTCTGATAAATAATGATGCATAGTAATAGTGTACTCTCCTATACGAAAGTTTCGGAAATAATGATTTGTGGGTCAGAGGCATGTTGCGCTTCGCGGCGTTGCTCTTTGTTTTGGGTCTGGTACTCGCCGAGCAGGCCGGTTATTTTGCGTTGCAGTTGGTATTCGTCCTGCTTCATTTTGACACGGTCGTTCTTGTACTCACGCGACAAGGCTTTGAGGTAACGGGGCAGTTGGGCATAGATACCTTCGTTGATATAAGCCATCAGTACATCGCATTGCGACTTCAGTTCGTTGTCTGTCGTTATCTGCTTGATGGTTCGCAAGAACTTGTTGGCTTCGAGCGAAGTCTTGTCAAGGTCGGTGCGGTTGATGGACGAGGTGTCGGCTGCTTCCACATACTCGGTGGTGTATCGGGTCAAGGCACTGTTCACATGTTGGTAATGCTGCGCTTCATTTGTGAAGGAGGCAGCCTGTTCTTCGGGTTTGGCTTTGAGGTATTTCACCGCTTCAAGAAAATCTATCACGTCAACACCTGTGGAAGTGGCCAGGTAGAACTCTGTCTTCACGTTGGAAGAGACAAAGATGATGGACTTCCCGCTATGCTTGCCAGTATCGCGCATTACACGGCTCTTCATGGGCAGTGCCTTGATTTTGTGATACAGCTTGCGGTCGCTGTTGTAGAGTTCGCGCACCTCGCGCAACAGGGCAATCTTCTTGTCGATGCTGTCCTTCACTTGGTTGTCAAACATTTGGAACTCTTTTACAATCTCCTCCTTGGAATAGATTTGGGCATCCTCGCCAAAGGCCGAATGGAAACCTTGCAGCTTGACAAGGGCATTCTTGTAGAGTTGGATTTCCTTGTCGCCTTGTTGTGAAGGATAGAACATGTAGTTGTAGATGTTAGGAGCCACAGAGCCGATACGGTTCACACGGCCTATGCGCTGCATCAGTCGGGTGGCATTCCAAGGGGAATCGTAGTTGACAATCACATTGGAGCGGTGCAGATTGATACCTTCGGCCAACACATCGGAGGTGATGATGATGTTGTACCGCATGGCGTCGCTGGCATAGTTGGCATCGAAGTTCTCTTTGATGGTTTGTCCCAAACGGTTGCGGTTGGAGGCAGTGACCATCAGCACGTCGGTACGTCCCAGCTCCTTGGTGAGCCTTTCGTACAAATAGGTAAGGGTATCGACACTTTCAGAGAACAGCACCAGTTTGCCTGCCGGATTGATGGTTCTGTTGAAGAAGACTTGGATGAGGTTGTCGCGGAACTTGTCGAACTTCGGGTCGTCGTTCTCTTTTTCCCAATCGGCATTGAGGCGTTCCAATATCTCACGGTCGTGGTGGAGCATTTCCAGAAAATTGGGACTGAAAGCATCGGCAGAGAAGAGAATATCCTCGGCTGCATATCCCTTTGTGATGGCATATTCTATAATTTCGTCAAGCTCCATGTCTTTTGCTTGCAGGTCTTTCACCTTCAGGTCGGGGGCTATGATTACCTTGTCTTCATCGAACATCTTGATCATGTCGGTGGTGATGCGGAGCAGGGTGCGCAATGATTTCTTGAAAGCATAGAAACTGCTTTCCAACCGTTTGACCATGTGTACACGGTAGATGCCTGCCAATGTCTGGCCGATGTGTACGGCATTCTTGTACTTGTCGCGATACTCAGGTTTCAGGAACTCTACGGCACGGTAGCGGGCGTAGGTCAGCCCTTTGCCTTTGGGATTGTCTTCTGACGGGCCATCGGTCAGCTGCTTCAGGGTTTCATAGAAACGGTTGCTTGTGTCGGAATCCATCACATATTCCAGTTCGTTGGGTGGCAGGATGTGTGGGAATATGATGCCTTGCGACTGGATGTCGGCCTTGTAATCGGGGTCGTTCAGGATGTTGCTGCGTGTACGGCGGACGGTCACCTTGTCAATCACCTTGCTGCGTATCTGTTCGTATATATTATCCACTTCGGCGGTGACGTCACGCTGGTCGCGTTCGCGCATCAACCGTTTGTAGTCCAAGATGTGGCCGGAGAAGAAGGCTTTCAGGTTGGGCACACCGTCGATGGTGCAGCTTTGACTGTTCTGGAACAAGAGCAATTGGTTCTGCAAATCATCGGGGCGATTGTTGAGCGGAGTGGCCGAAAGGAGCATCACTTTCTTCTGTGTGTCGCGCACAAGGCCGCTGTTGCTGCGGGGAGACTTGCATATTCTCTGCAACTCGTCGTATTTGCCCGAACTGTCGCTACGGAATCCGTGGGCTTCATCGACGATGATGAGGTCAAACTCCTCCTTGTCCTTGTATTGGTCGCGACCGTCAAGCACCTTGGACAGACTGCCATTGGTGACGAACTGTGCTTTCTTGTAGATGCCGAACAGCTTGAATGTGTTTCGCCAGTTGTCTTCCAATGCAGGCGGATAAACGACAAGGATATTGGTGTTCTTACCGTTTGCCTCTACAAACCGTTTGGCTATCATGGTGGCTATCATGGTCTTTCCCAAACCCACTACATCGGCCAAGAAGAGGCCGTTGTGCTGCATCAGCATCTGGTAGCCTTGGATGACGGCATCTTTCTGATACTTCAGGTCCTTCACTCCGTCGGGCAATTGGATGGTAAAGTCATCCTCCACCTGATCGCCAAAAGCTTCAATCAATACCTTTATATACAGTTCGTACGGAGTAGGTTGGCAGCCAAGGAAGGTCTGGTTCTTGTAGGCTGCAATGTCATCGGTGGTCAGGGGAATGGCTTCGTTCCACAGTGTCCAGAACTCATCGGAACAGAATTTCACATCGTCGTAGTCCTTCATGGCCACATTCAGTTCGTATTGTGGCGGTTGCTTGATGCCAAGTCCTGAGTCGGATATGTTTGACGAACCCATGATGACCCACCCGTCGCTATGTTCACTATGGTGCTGTGGCAGGCAGAGGTAGAACTTGGCATGAAGGTTCTTGGTGGCATGGATACGCATCTGCAGGCGGCCATCCACAAGGTCGTTGCACATTTGCAGAATGCCCTGTTCCACTTCGGGAGAATACTGTGCCTGCAGGATGTCGTTCTTGAACTCTTCGCTATAGACTTTCTTGGCCTTCTCTTCGTCGGCCAACATCAGCAGGGCTTTGTTGTGACTGCGGAATATGTCATCAATGTTGATGCCTACCAGAATCTTTATTTCGGAAACATCGCCCAATTCGCGACGTAGTTTGAAGTAACCCGACGAACGGAAGAATCCGACCACTGCCAGAAAGCGGTCGAAGTTGGCCATGCCTTGGGCAATTCCCTTGAGTTTGTCAAATAGGGTGTTGCCAGGCGTGTTGTTAAAGAATTTGCTGCTTGTGGTCATACGCATGACGAAAGCATCCGCCAATTCCCCGAGAGCGAACAGTTTTTCTGGGTGGTTTTACCTTGGTCAGTACATACAAAAAAAAGACGTGGGGAATCTGACTCGTTGTATGTTCCGCTTATCAAGGCCTTAGGAAACCCATAACTGTAGAACAAACAACATCAGGCCCACGTCAATATGTATATATAACAACCCTCTACGCCAAATGTGCGCCCAACTGTAAGGGTACAGTTGGGGCTACACGGGTATAACAGCGTAAAGGGATGCGTAGTTGGATACACATCCCGCAGACACCTACCGTTGATTCATCTCCGACAGTTATTCAAAAGTTCCTAAGTTCTGATAAGCCAAAGACAAAACGCTGAGTAAACGTCTTCTTTTAATATGTCCGCCACTCGTGGCTTGTCCCTTTACAGAGAGGGATGGGCACATGAGAGACGGGGCAAAGGTACGCATTTTTAGTGAAGAGTGAAGAATGAAGAGTGAAGAATTTTGAAGATTGTGTCGAAGAACATGTTTTACTGTTGGTTTGTCCGACGTTGATGAGTTGGTTGATGAGGCTTTGGAACGTGATAGGCTGACAGGAGTGTATCGGATGAATGAAAGCCTGAAATAGTGGAATCTTTCTAAAAAAGGATCTCCCCAATGGATTCGAAGATTGGAGTAAGGGATTTTTCGTTTCTTTGTTGTATCTTTGTCCGATGAATAACCAAACAGTATGATAACTATGATCAGAAAAACGTGGATAGCAGCATCGTTTGCGCTGTTGTTTCTTATTACGGCAGGTGCGCAAACAAGAATGAAGAGAGTGTATAACGAGGACATTAATCCGTTGGAACAGATAGATTCTGCCCTGAAGGTGGCAAAGGCGGAAGGCAAGTATGTGGCATGTCAGGTGGGCGGTAACTGGTGCCCATGGTGCTTACGCTTTGCTGATTTCATAACCAATGACAGCACCATCCATGCACTCATCAACAATAATTTTGTGTATATCCATGCAAACTACAATCCACGCAAGTCATTGGGAGCAGAAAAACAGGAGCAGGCAAAGCTCTTGATGGAACGGTTGGAGAATCCGGCCAGATTCGGTTTTCCTGTCATTGTCATCCTTGATGAAAATGGAGGAGTGGTACATACGCAGGACTCCAGTTTCCTGGAAGAGGGTAAGGGATATAGCAAAGAGAAAGTTGAACGCTTCTTCAAATGCTGGACACCTGAAGCAACGAAGGGGAAGTGACAAGCACTTTTTCGACTTCAATACCGGCTCCTTGGATATAAATATAAAGAAGGTACGGTATGCAGATATTCTGGGGCAAAGTTGTATCTTTGTCCGGTGAAATTTGAAACATGAAGAACTACATTCTATGAACAGATTACTTTGTTGCATTCTGGTACTGGCAGTGGCTTTGAATGCAGGCTCGCAACCCACCCGTCGCATTTATCTTAGCGGTACGGATGCAGAACATACCCGTACGTGGGATTTTCTTTGCTCAGGCGGACAGCAGAGTGGAAAGTGGCGAACCATTGAAGTGCCCAGTTGTTGGGAACAGCAGGGGTATGGTGAATATACTTATGGCCGTTTCTATAAGACAAAGGGGCTGAAGCCTTCAACGGAGACAGGCCGCTATCGCACAACCTTCAAGATGCCCAAGGGCGATGTCTATAAACTGGTCTTTGAGGGTTCGATGACCGACACCCGCGTATGGATTGACGGTCAGCAAGTGGGACCTGTACACCAAGGTGGTTTCACGGAGTTCTCTTATGATGTCACTCCTTTTATCAAACCGGGTAAGAAACAGACGTTAGAGGTACTTGTCAGTAAAGAATCGGCCAATGCCAGTGTCAATTCGGCTGAGCGTCGTGCCGATTGGTGGTTGTTTGGCGGTATTTATCGCCCTGTATATATCGAGGTGTTACCTAAAGAGCATATCAGTCATGTCAGCATTGATGCACGTGCTAATGGTGAGATATATGCAAATGTGGAAACTACATCCGACAAGCGTGTTTCGCTTTTTATTGATGGTAAGAAGGTTGCTTATGATGAGAAAAAGGGCTGTTGGGTCTATCCTACCTCCAAAGCATGGAATCCTGAACATCCCAACCTTTATACCGCAACCTTCACTTTGGGTGAAGACGGGCATAGTTTGACACAGAAGATAGGTTTCCGCACCATCGAATTCCGTGAGCACGATGGTATCTATTTGAATGGAACCAAATTGGTGGTGAAAGGAACTAATCGCCACTGTTTCCATCCCGAGACGGGGCGTGCACTCAGCCCGGCTATGAGTCTGCAGGATGCCAAATTGTTGAAGCAGATGAATATGAATGCTGTGCGTTGCCACTATCCGAGTGACCGCCATTTCTTGGAAATCTGTGATTCTATCGGTCTGCTCTATTTCAATGAACTGGCAGGTTGGCAGACTCGTTATGATGATACGACTGCTGTCAGGATGGTAAAAGAATTCATTATGCGTGACGTGAATCATCCTTGTGTGTACATTTGGAGTAACGGTAATGAAGGCGGATGGAACCGTACTATCGATCATCTGTTTGCAGAATTGGACATACAGAAACGTAAAGTAGTCCATCCGTGGAGCGACTTTCAAGGATTGGACACTCATCATTATCCCGCTTATCAGACAGGAATATACCGTATGCACAACGGGCAGAATGTCTTTATGCCCACCGAGTTCCTGCATGGTAAGTACGACAAGGGACAAGGTGCCGCATTGGAAGATATGTGGAGCCATTGGACCCGCTCGCCCCTGTTTGTCGGTGGATTCATTTGGGCATACGTGGATGAGGCGGTTCGCCGTACCGACTTGCCCACGGGAAAGTCTGAGGGAAAAGTCTTTGGCCGCAAGGGATTTAATATAAAAGATTGCATCCTTGACAGTGATGGAGGTCATGGACCTGATGGTTGCATGGACCCCTATCGCCAGCCTGAAGCCAGTTTTTACACCATCCGCGAGGTATGGAGCCCTATTTATATAGACCGTTTGCACATTACTCCTTCGTTTGATGGTCGTGTGCTTGTATCCAACCGTTATCTGTTTACAGACTTCTCTTCGTGCAGTATGAAGTATTGTGTAAAAGATTTTACCGGTGGAATACTTGCCGAAGGTAGGGTGACGTTACCAGCTATTGTTCCTGGCGAGAGCGGTTATGCCCGTTTTGACTTGCCTGCGGATTTCCGTAAAGGTGAAGTGCTGGAACTTATAGCTTATAATGATAGAGGTGAAGAAGTTTGCAACTGGACAGCTCCTATTCATCGCGCTGATGAGCAGACAATCAGTGCGACGACTTCTGTTAAACCGGGAATTGTCACATTTGACAAGAACGGCATGTTCGCTATCGATAGTCTCGTTGGGCCTTTCCCCGTTGGAATGAAGGCCGAGGTTACTAAACATAAACAGCGCACATTGTCTGACGGTACGGTAGTCAATACTTTCTGGTACAAGGGAGGTATTGACAGCATACAGTGGCGTCAGACACCTGACGGCCTGTTGCACATGGATGCCGTAGTGCTCAACGACGAACGGGGCCATGGCATGGGCTCTTTCCTGACCGACGAGAGCAAATGGACATTGGGCCTTACCTTCACTTATCCTGAAAATCGGGTGGATAGTGTGCATTGGGTGGGTCGTGGCCCTTATCGCGTGTGGAAGAACCGTCTCAAAGGACAACACTTCGGTTTCTGGTCATTGGCTTATAACAACACAGTGACGGGTGATTATAATAGTGCCACTCCTCCCGTTTATCCTGAGTTCAAAGGATATCGTAGTGATTTCCGTTGGATGGAGATGCAGGATAAGGATGGCACTTTTTGGCGTGTCAGCACCTTGAACGAGGGACTTTACCTCCGCCTGTTCACTCCCGAGGAACCTGTTGACCAGACTCCAGGTGAGATGGGCGGCTTGTTGGATGTACAACCCCGCAAGCAGGAGCGCAGCATGGTGCGTTTCCCCGAGGGCGATATCTCATTCTTGCTCTCTATTCCACCCATCCAAAGTTACAAACCCTTGGAGCAACTCGGACCCGATAGCCAACCTTATAATATCCGCATCAAGCCGGGTGATGAGGGTTTCCACATCCGTCTGGTATTTGACTTTACAAAGGAATAAAACAGACTCTCCCCCTTACCCTTCCCTGTATGGAGGGAAGTGAATGGAATATAAACTATCAAACAACTCATTAACATGAATAGAACATTAAATAAAAAATGGCAGAAGCGATTAAATGATGTAGGGCATAGACTATCTGCTCCCCTCCATGCAGGGAGGGGCAAGGGGGTGGGTCTTCTTGCTGTTTCACTAATGTCCCTCTTCTCATTGGCCGCAATGGCTCAAGAGAATTTGATTCTGCATTACGATTTCAAGGGCGATCAGGGAGCAGTAGTGCGTGACAAGAGTGCTTCGCATTTTGACGGAGCGCTGAAAGGTAGTGCTACCGTTGAAAACGGTACAGTGTATCTGGGTAACGAAGACGGTTACATTGACTTGGGTGAATCTATAGGAAAGAAATTGCAGCAGCTCCGCCAGTTCACCATTGCCGTGCGCTACAAGGTGGATTCAGAAACTTCGCTCAAAGGCCAAGGCTATTTCTTGTGGGCTTTCTCCACGTTGGCACTGAACACTCAAACCGAAGGGCGGTACCATGCCTATAAACTGAATGTGCAAAGGGCTGAAAATTCTGTGGGCGGTTGGAAGAATGAGACACTGATGGATATTGGCAAACCTTCGGCGAAGGGGGAATGGCAGTATGTGGTCTATACACAGAACGATGATGAAGGCCGTCTCTTCTTGAATGGTCGTTTGGTGGCATTTTTGAATGGAATGTTCACTATGGCCAAGACATTCCCCAAGGAGGCACCTGTTTATAATTGGATGGGGCGTGCTCCTTTCAAGGGAGATTCTTACCTGAAGGGAACAAGTATCAGTGATGTGCGTATGTATGACACAGCGCTTACAGAAAAGGAGGTGCGAGATCTTTACAATGATGTGCAGCAAGCCGATTTGAGCCGATACGATTTCATGTACACTGGCCAGTCAAAGAATCGTCGTATCTTCAAAGTCGAGGACGGAAACATTGTTTGGCGTTACGACAATGCCAAGGGACGTGGCGAAATCAGCGATGCAGTCCTTATGGATGATGGACATATCCTGATAGCTGACCAATACGGGATTGCAGAAATTGGAGTTGATGGCGAAGAACTTTGGCGGTCAAATGTACCTGAAGGAACAGAGGTGCATACCATCCAACCTATCGGAGACAAATATGTGGTGTATGTGCTCAATGCCAAACCAGCCAAGGTCGTGGTGATGAACATTGCCAAGCAGAAGACTGTGCACGAATTTGAACTCCCTTATGACCCGAAAGGCAGTGTGCATGGCCAGTTCCGTAATGCTCGTCTGACCGGTAAGGGGACTTTGTTGGTATCCAATATGGCTATGGGATTTGTGGCTGAATACAATGTTAAAGGCAAGGAACTTCGCCGTTGGGAACTCTTTGGTCCTTGGTCAGCGACAGAGTTGGAAAATGGGAATATCCTGATGGTCGGACGCAAGGGGCCTGTCAAGGAGGTTACGCGTGACGGCACAGTCGTTTGGGAAACCAATACCACCAAGTTTGGGTTGGATAATCCCCAAAAAGCATATCGTTTGCCCAATGGGAATATGGTAATCACTAACTGGTTCAATGAATGGAACAAGGCTGATGTAGCCAATTTCAATCCTTCGCGAGCTCCGCTTCAGATGATAGAACTTACTCCTGATGAACAGGTGGTGTGGGAGGTCTCTTCCTGGAAAGGAGACCGTAATTTGGGACCTGCCACGACTTTCCAGTTGTTAGACAAACCAGTTGTACGGAAAGCATGTAAATTTGGTAAATATAAATAATAAATCATCAGAATAATGAGAGAACTAGTTTTAATGGCTGTATTTGCGCTGTCTGTATTGATGACTTCTGCACAGCCTCGTTTGTTTGTAAAGCCTAATGAACCGTTAGGTGAAGGTAAGGGAATTCATCATGGTCGTGTAGCATGGATTCATAGTCCTGGTGTCGCTACTTGGGACGGTGAGACTGGCTTGTGGGTAGAGGAACGTTGGAATGACCAACAGAAAGCTGATGCCATGGTGCGCCAGGCTGTCATGACTGTGGCTGGCGCCAAATCAGCCAAAAGTGCATGGAAGGCTCTGTTCAAGAACTTCAACAAGACTCATGGTAAAGGAAACAAAGGCTATAAGAAGGGGGAGAAGATTGCCATCAAACTCAATATGAATAATGCAATTACCCATCGCGACACTATTGAACTGAACTCATCGCCATACGTTACGTTGGCTTTGGTGCGTAGTTTGGTTAATGACGGTGGAGTGCGTCAGCAGGATGTGATCGTTTGTGAACCAAGTCGTGCCATCACTGATAGTATTTATAATAAGATTCACCGTGAATTCCCCGATGTCGTGTTCATCGACAATTTGGGAGGCAATGGCCGTGTGAAGTGTGAGTACTATCCAGAGCAAATCAAGTATTCAGTAGATAATGGTAAGATGGCGCGTGGCTTGGCCAAGTGTATTGTAGATGCCGATTACCTTATCAACTCTGCTTTGTTGAAGACTCATAATGGTCCTGGTGTAACCTTGACTGCTAAGAACTGGTATGGTGCTACAGACATCAATCTCATGTGGCGTAAGAATGCACATAATGGTATCAGCCCCGACAAGCGTCGTGGAAAACCCGGCTATAAGACGATGGTTGACTGGATTGGTCACAAGGATTTGGGTCAGAAGTGTCTGCTTTTCCTCATCGATGGCACTTATGGTAGCCGTCATGTGAATGGTGCGCCTGCTCCCAAATGGCAGAAAGCTCCGTTCAATAACGAATGGTGTTGCAGTATCATCGCTTCTCAAGACCCCTTGGCATGTGATGCGGTAGGTATGGATTTGCTTATCCATGAATGGCCCGAATTCGGTAACTTCAACTATTGTGACGAATATCTTCGCGAAGCTGCTACTATTCCTGCTCCGGTTACAGGCATTACTTATGATCCTGAGCGTGACGGTAAGCCTTTGACTGCTCCACTTGGCTTGATGGAGCATGCTGACGGTAACAGGAATTATACCAAGTTGGAAATGATTTATGTGAAACAATAGTGTTTTAGAGGTAAAGGAAACAGTTCAAAGAAATTCAATATACAGGAAACAGATGGAAACAGGTTTCACTTTCACTCCCAACGCGGACAAATCAAGCCGTTACAGTGAATTCATCCCACAACTGGCATTACTGATAGAGGACGAACACGAAGAGGTGAGTGTGCTTGCCAATGTGAGTGCCGCCCTGCACGAGTGCTTCGGCTGGTTTTGGACGGGCTTCTACCTGGTGCGTGGCGACCAGCTGGTGCTGGGGCCTTTCCAGGGGAGCACCGCCTGTTACCGCATCCGCAAGGGCAGGGGAGTGTGTGGCACGGCTTGGGCCGAGGCCCGCACCCAAGTGGTGCCCGATGTGGAGCAATTCCCCGGACACATAGCCTGTAGCAGCCTTTCGCGCTCAGAAATCGTTGTCCCCCTCTATGACAAAGATGGCCAAGTGTGCGCCGTCCTTGACATTGATAGCGAACACCTGGCCACCTTTGATGAGGTTGACCGGCACTATTTGGAAGAAGTTTGCCGGTTGGTAGAGAAGAACGTTTACCACACGTCGCAGCTCTGACGCTCCGTGCTCTCCTCGGGATATTCGGGCACGGCCACCCCGTTGACCGTTGACTCCTTGAAGGCGATATTTTCGGTATATATAAGGTAATAGGGGCGCTCGGCCTTGTCCACGTGGAAGTAGGTCACCTCGATGTTGCGGATGGGCTTCTCCTCATTGCCGTCCATGAAGATGGCATAATGGTCGGCCGTGCGTGCGTGCACATTGCTTATCTTGAAGTCTTCATAGCGTGCCTGATAGTTGCCGCCACGGAAGCCGAAATAGTTAGTCTCAAAGCGCAGGATGGCTCCCAGGGCCCGTTCGATGGTGATGTTGTTCACATGCACATTGCGGATGTATCCGCCCCGGTCGTGGTTTGATTTGAAGTAGAGGGCATTCTTCACCGTGCCGATTTCGATGTTGTCCATATAGACGTTGGCCACACCACCCGACATTTCACTGCCTATGCACAAGCCGTTGCATTCAGAGTAGAAGAGGCAATTGCGGATGACGATGTTTTCCGACGGGCGTCCGATGCTTCTTCCGTCCGTGTCGCGTCCGGCCTTGATGGCTATGGCGTCGTCGCCCGTGCGGAAGGTGCAGTTCTCAATCAACACGTTCGAGGTCGATTCGGGGTCGCATCCGTCGTTGTTGGGGAAGTGGCTGTCTATGGTCACTCCGCGCACGATGACGTTGTCGCAATAGACGGGATGGATTGTCCAGAAGGGCGAATCCTTGATGGTGATGTCCTCGAGCAGGATGCGCGAACATCCGAGGAATTGCATGCACGAGGGGCGCAGGATGGTGCCTTTGCCGAACACGCGCTCGTTCACCGGTGTCAGCTTGTCGCCCATTTCGCGCAGGCGGTCGCGGTCGGGAGCCTCTTGGGCGGCCCATGGGGCAAACTCCTTGCCACCTTGCGCATCAATCACTCCTTTGCCCGTGATGGCTATGTTGGTGCAATGATAAGCATACACCATGGGCGAATGGCCATACAGCTCAGTACCTTCCCAACGGGTGAGCACCACGGGCAGGAAGTCGTCAGCCCGTCCGCTGAATTGCAGATAAGCCCCTTCTTCCAGGTGCAGGTTCACATTACTCTTCAACTTCAAGGGGCCATTCAATGCATAGTGTCCGGCTTTCACCACCACCTTGCCTCCACCGGCCAATGAGCACGAGTCGATGGCCAGTTGCAGAGCCTTTAAGGCATTCTCTTCGTTCACTGCTACCTCCACCACCCGGTCGGGGAAGGCGGTTGTCGCTATGCGGCTCACAATCTGTTCTTGCGGGGTTGCCGGCTCCGCGTCGCGTTTCTTGTCCAGGGTGTCACGGTAGCCATTGTAAAAACCAAACAACAGGACTATAAGGAAAAATACAGCCCCTACGGCATATAAAAGAATTCTTCTTGTTGTCATCATGTTTCCTCTATTTAATGATATTTACGATACCATATTCTATATTGGTCAGTATATATTTGTTGCAAAGGAACTAAAAACTTTTGAAAATAAAGAAAGATATAAATAAATATTTGTAAAAGCAATTTTGACATTTTGTCAAACTGTATATTCGCCTTGCGAGAATCGCATATTTTCACCCAAAAACTTTTTTGGACGGAAATACGCGATTCTTGATTGTTTGGAATTGTGTATATTGATGATATACTTGGATTTGTAAAATGTGTAATTCTGTAAAAAGGGAAATTCTACGTGTGGATAATGGTCTGAAAGGAAGATTCCTGTCCAAAGAAGGGGATAGGGAAAAAGGGGCTTTTGGAGTCCGATGGCTATCGGACGGGAGGCGGATAGCTATTTGTCCGCTGAAGAATAGCCATCGGACTCCGGACGGATAGCTGTTCATAGAGGAGGAGAACAGCCATTCGTCTGCAGGCGGATAGCTATTCTCCTGCGATAAAGTAGAAACCGGTTCGCTCACCACGGCTGGTTAGCGCACATAGATGATACCATTTCTTCAAAATTGAATGGTCAAAAAAGTGTGTTTTATGGCCTGTTTCTAGGATATTAAGCCTAAATATCTGCATAAATATGCAATGGTACACGCTTTGGGGTGATTGATACAGCTGACAGAATGTAAGCGGATCACGGCCTTACCGTCTTTATTCACGCAGAGGGTGTACCAATCCGTTCAGATAGCGTTCAAGATTGGTCCATCCGTCCTTATCGGTCAGGTTACGGTCATCGGGGTCGTTAGGATTGAGTTTTTGCGCCTTTTCCCATTCATCGGGCATACCGTCGTGGTCGCTATCCGCAGGGGCGGGTAGGGAATTCAGCACTGGCCATCCGCCCACATCGTTCGGTGAATCGATGATGCCGCTCTTTTTCGACAATTCGGGTTGACGCTTTTGTTCTTTGTAAGTCTTTCCTTCGTAGGTGGCATATCCTCCACGCACTTCTTCAATAATGCGGCTATCCACGGCATCGCGCACTGGCAGGCTGGCACCGGCATGGCTGAGTACGGCCTCGTAAGCATCCGCCGGACTCTCCTCGCGGATAGGCATGGCCGGCCATGGCTCGTGGCGACGTACTTTGGCCAGCATCTCTTCACTGGTTTGCACACCGCCTGCCCAGTTGTTGGTCGTCACTTCGGGATAACCCTCCACCACGTTGCCTTCAACGTACCAGCTTCCATAATCCTCTTCGCCCCGGTTGCTCGGGCTGGCTATGCGATAGCTCACCTTCCCACTTTGGGTGGCAGGCCCTGGTTTGTAGTAGTTGCCGACCATGTTGATGTCAAAACTTCCATGCGGTTGGCCCTTCACCAACTTCTCACCACCATAGCAACTGTTGTATCCCCAGTTGTAGAGCACATTGTTGCGATAGTCGTTGAAACCTCCGCCTGACGCAAAGCGCGGATTGCGGCTTGAGTGATGGGCTATGAGGTTGTGGTGGTAGGTAGAATAATTATTACCCCAAATGCCACCGAATCCGTGAGTGCCTTTGACATGGTTCGAGCCGAAGAGGCTTTCCGTAATCATGCACCATTGGATGGTCACATTTTCGCACATGTAGATGGAGAGTGTCTCGTCTATGCTCCAACTGGCCGACACGTGGTCGAGGATGATGTTCTTGTGCCCACGTCCGCTGATGGCGTCGGTGTCGTGTCCCGTTTCATCGCCCAAACGCACGCGGATGTAGCGGATAATGACCTCATCGGCTCCGATGTTCAGCGGATGGCGCTTCAAGCAGATGCCGTCGCCCGGTGCCGTCTGTCCGGCAATGGTAATGTAAGGATGGCGGATGGTAAGCGGACGTTCGAGGTCAATGGTTCCCGATACGCGGAAGACAACGGTACGGGGTCCCTCTGCTTCGATGGCTTCGCGCAAGCTGCCCGGCCCATGGTCGTTCAGGTTCGTCACTTCATACACCGCCCCTCCGCGTCCGCCACGGGTATATTTGCCATATCCCTCAGCCGTAGGAAAGGCCAATTGCGGTTCATTGGCGGTTGTTGTTGTACAGGCCGCACCTGTCAGTAGCAGGGCGATAAGGCCTGTTACAAAAGAAATATTTTGTCCTTTCATATTGAATATTAATTTATGGATTATTTATTTTTCGGAGTCACCGTTATGATAAAGCGCTGATAGCTCGTTAGCCGAGGGATGGCCATATCAAAGGCTTCGAGGAGAATATGTATGGTTTGAGGTTCTTCTACATCAGGCGCAATGAATGAACAAGTAGCCTTCTTCTCATCAAACTTGAGGTCAACATATCCATGATAACTTCCCGAAGGCATTTGACTCCATCCCGTGCGCCAACGCTCAATGAATCTCTGAGGATTCTCCAAGAACTTTTCTTTTGTCCGTCCCTTTTGTTCCCACATGACACCCCGCAATTTCCACACGGATTCCAAGTCTATGCTATCCGCATCAGAAACTTTAGCGGAAAGATGCACTTCTTCACCACTCTCTACGGCAATATCAGGAGACATCGTCAGTTCAATCAGAGGCGCATGGTTGGCTTTTGAATATTCGGGAGTGATACACCATTGCAGGCGAGCCTGAAAATCATGTAAGGCAGGCTCCATCCATTCGCGTATTTCGCCATATCCGGTGTCGCGCCACACATTCTCTGTGCCCTTTACCCGATAGAAACGTCCACCCCAACCTCCGTATGAGGGATGATGCCAGCTACGGAGACCTTTTCCTCCCAAGCAATAGAGGAATGCAGGTGTATCTCCTTCGCTGATATAGGGCTGGCTATAGAAAGCCCCTAACGGATTCTGACCATTTTGCAGATAGTCTTTGACAAAACTCTCGGTATTGGTCATTGTCCCATAATCCCAACTTCCTGAGAAATGGTGGTTGAGCAGGATGGTTGCCCCAAGGTGCTCTTTCTCGATATAAGGACCGGCCGCATCCTGATACCAGATGCAATAGAGTACAGCTTTCCGAATGGCCGTCTCATATTTCTCGGGATATTCCCGTCTCAATTTCTCAAAGGCTTTAGCGGCTGTATTTCCTCCTCCCCAACATTGTATGATCAGTTGTCGGGGGTCATCATCAAGCAACAATTCTACGATTCGGTCAGATCCGGGAGTGTCTTTCCACTCAGCCGGATTGATGACAACAGGTTCGCCCGTATAGAGCGCCTTGTATGCTTTCCCGATATTTGGGATGTGTGTAGGGTCTTCATCGCCCACGTAGCAGACACGGTGCAATTCTTCGGTCGAGGGATAATCTGCATCATGCACTTTCAGATTAGGAAGCACCTTCCCATAGGCATCTATCATCTGCTCAAGCCAAGGCTCACGACTCCAGCCATGCTTCTGAAAACAGGAATTTGTCTGAATGATGGCTGCTATGTCCATATCGTTTGCATAGAGTAATGCATGCACCATTGAACATCGGTCGTCCGTTTCGGCATCGGTCATAATGACTACGCGCGGACGGTCACTATCTGTCTTCGTTTTCCTCCCTTGTACGGGAAGAATACATCCCACAAGCAGAAACAGAATCAGGAAATAATGGCTTTTTTTCATGATATTTCTCTTGTTTGTTGGTTAATTGAAATAATTTCTGCAAATTTACACCCGTTTTCAGTATAAAACTTCCTATTTGGACCAAAAAATATACGGAATATCGAGATTGTGAAGACTTTTAACGCATCACGAAAAGAGTTTGAGCCGTATGGTGTGACGTGTGAACAATGGCAGACGGACATCAAGCCTCGCTTTGACCGTCATAACGAGATAGAACTGAATTATTTTCCTGAAGGGGGAATCACTTATTTCTTGCAAGACCGGCACGTCACGATTCCGCCTCGCCGCATTGCCCTGTTTTGGGGGTTGGTGCCTCATCGTATCGTTCACTTCGATGTGCCATCGGCGTATTATGTATGCACCATTCCTTTGTCTGTCTTTCTCAATTGGGGATTACCTGAAGGTTTTACCGCAAGGTTATTCAAGGGGGAAGTTCTGATGGATGAAGAATACGAACGCTATGCTGATTATGATTGCTTGCTGATGGAGAATTGGTACACTGACCTTTTGTCTCCGTCAGCTAACCAACAGACCGTTTTGTTAGAAATGCAATGCCGCCTGTTGCGCCTCTCCGCTCACGTTTCAGCTGAAACAACCACCAATCTTGCTCTACCGGCAGGAGAAACAAACCTGATTGAACAGATGACACTCTACATTGCCAGCAACTATCATCGGACTGTTCGTTTGGCAGACATCGGAAAGGCCGTGGGGCTTCATCCTGATTATGCCAATGCGCTGTTCAAGAAAGCATTCGGGCACACGCTTAACACCCACCTGACCACAGAGCGCATCACACAAGCCCAACGCCTGTTGCTGACTACCGATACACCCATCGTTGAGATTGCATACACTTGTGGTTTCAACTCTATCAGTTGTTTCAATACAGCTTTTCTGAAATTCAATGGTTGTACACCAAGAGATTATCGAAAAAAAGTGTTGAATAAATAACTTAATCCTTTATCCTATACCGCGCCAATCGAACATGGCTTTGCCTTATTCCTCCACAAACCCATCCATAATAACGGTGGGAGTACCTTTGCTATCGAAAGCCCCTAACTTATATTGTCGGGGATTGCATTGGGGCTCCCAATAGAAGACACCACGGCAACGTCCGTTTGTCTCGTTGCGGGCTTCACGGATGACGCGGGAAAGTTGGCGACGCCCCTCCTCCATCACTTCGGGATGACGTTCATCAACTTCAAAACCTGTTTCTACAATCATCACATCGCATCCGAACTTTTCGCTCACACGACGGATGTTGGCTATGCAATCGGTGATAATCTGCTCGGCTTGCAACGTAGAGTCACTTTGTATGGCCCAATAGGGGTAAAGCGACATGCCTATCATGTCGAACTTGCCACCATGCTTGAGCACGATACCCAAGTTGTGGTCATAGAGTTCGGGCAGATGTCCGCGATCCAGATGGACAATGACGATGGCATTGGGGAAGACCTCCTTCACCGCATCGTATCCCGCACCAATGAAACCGGCATACTGTTCGGGGTGAGTCTCGATGTGCCCCATCGAATAGGTGACAGTGGTGTTGCCCTTTTCATCCTTTATCTCCCAGCCATGTTCGTTGGTCTTCACATTCCACAGCATACCGTTTGCTGTCTCGTTACCCACCTGCACCCAACGTGGCTCTACACCGTTTTCTTTCAGCAGAGTCAGCACCTCGATGGTGTGGTTGCGAAGGTCTTGCTTCATCTCTTCAAACGAATGCCCCATCCATGCCTTGGGGATAGGTTGCTTGGCCGGGTCGGCCCACCAGTCGCTATAGTGGAAGTCTATCATCACGTCCATGCCCAGCTTCTTGGCACGCAAAGCCATGGCAAGCACTTCTTCCTTGCCGCACGAGCCACCACGCGGATTGACCCACACCCGGAGGCGTACGGCCGAAATCTGATAATCGTTCTTCAACAACTCCAGACATTCGCGTTCGTTCCCCCCGGTGTCGTAAAACTTTTGTCCACGTGCTTCTTGTCCGGTAAGGAAACCGACGTCGGCACCTTTTACAAAATCATCTTTAATTGTCTCATTTTGTGTTGCGCACCCCATTGTAAGAAAGAGAATGAGCGATAAAAAAGTTACCTTTTTCATGGTTAAGAATATTTTGACGTTGAATAATTTTCAACATTGTATTTCACTTATTTGCGAGCAAAAATAATTGTTTTTTTTGAATAATATGTGATTTTTGGTTTTTAAGTGTTACATTTGCAGGCTGAATGGGACATATAAGAAAGATTATCAAATGAAAAAACAACTAATTACAGCATTAGCTACAATCTTTGCAGGTACAGCATTTGCACAAGCTCCGGCATTTCCTGGAGCAGAAGGATTTGCCAGATATATCACTGGCGGACGAGGAGGAACCGTTTATCATGTGACGAACCTTAACGACAGCGGTACGGGTTCTTTACGCGAGGCTTTGGGGAAAAGTGGAAAACGAACCATTGTCTTTGATGTAAGCGGTACGATTAATTTGAAATCAGATTTGAAAATTTCAAAAGGTAATGTTACTGTAGCCGGACAGACAGCTCCCGGCGATGGTATTACTTTAGCTAATTATACCGTAACGGTGGCAGCTGACAATGTCATTATCCGCTTTGTCCGTTTCCGTCGTGGAAATGCTGTTGATATCAATGATGGAGCAGATGCCATTTGGGGTCGTCAGAGAAAGAATATCATGCTCGACCATTGCTCATTCAGTTGGAGTATCGATGAAGTGGCATCGTTCTATGATAACCGTACATTCACCATGCAATGGTGTACCATAGCTGAAGCACTGACTAATGCCGGACACGACAAGGGCGCACATGGATACGGTGGCATTTGGGGAGGCAAGGAGGCTTCGTTCCATCACAACTTCCTGGTGCATCTGCAAAACCGTGTTCCCCGATTCAATGGTGCACGCTATGCATGGGACGGATACGATACCAGCAAATACCCCAATACGATTCAGGCCGAACGGGTCGATTTCCGCAACTGCGTCATGTTCAACTGGGGTACAGGCGGATGCTATGGAGGACCTGGGGGCGGTTACATCAATATGGTCAACAATTATTACAAGGCAGGGCCGGCAACAACAAACAAGACGAGAGTGACCCAAATATCCAAGTCGGACAGCGGCAATGGTGGTGATAATCCATTCCCGAACTATACCAGCCGCTACTATATTAACGGTAACTACGTTGCCGCTGCTGGAGAGAATGCCGAGAATTACGACTGGAAAGGTGTTGTCTATGATAGTGGTCTCTCCACTGTCAACGGTGTCAAGTGTGTGAACGACTCCGAAAATTATTATGGTGAAGGAGCTGGCTACATTCCTATAAAATTTGAGTCTCCTATAGATGCCGGTGAAGTGACTACCCACAGTGCTACGGTCGCTTTTGAGAAAGTGATAGCCTATGCCGGTGCTTCTTATAGGAGAGATGCGGTTGATGCACGTTATGCTCAAGAAGCAGAAACAGGAGAAGTTGTCTATACGGGAAGTGTGACTGGAAAACCCGGAATCATTGACACACAGAATGATGTGGGCGGATGGCCCGTACTTAACAAGGAAACCAAGCCGACAGACACAGACAAGGACGGAATGCCAGACGATTGGGAAACTGCCAACGGATTGAATCCTAGGCTCAACGATGCCGGTCAATACACCATTGACTCAAAGGGCTATTATACAAATCTTGAAGTCTATATGAACAGTCTGGTGCAAGAGATCATGATTGCGGGTAATGCTGATGCCATTGAGCCTGTTAATGAATATTATCCTGCTTACACTGAAGCTGATGGTACATACGTAGCAGCAATCAACGGTAATACTGAAGGCATTGAAGAATACACAACCAACCAAATTGTGGAAACCCAATACTATAATCTGCAAGGTATGCGCATTGATTCACCGGAGAAGGGAATCTTCATTCGTGTGGACAAATTTGCTAACGGTAAAAAACGTGTAAGTAAAATAGTCGCACCTTAAGATACAGTTCGTCAGTTTTTCATCTGTAGATAACGCGGATGACGTGGAAGTGTTTATGACCGTTCGGGCATAAGTGACAGTGGCTTCCATGTCATTCGCGTTAATAGATTCCCTATGTGCGGGAAAATAATATAAAAATGTTATTGGGCCGTAAAAAACGGGAAAGTTCTTTTGTCCTTTGCGTGGTTTGCACTATCTTTGCTCCTTAAAAGTTTCTTAATAAACAAAGGAGTGGGACAACAATGAAAGTAATCGAGTTGATAAAGAACCATAAGGATGGTCGGACGGCTTTCTCTTTTGAATTGCTGCCTCCGTTGAAGGGGACAGGTACTGAGAAATTGTTTGAGACTATTGACACCCTGCGGGAGTTCGACCCGAAATATGTGAACATCACCACCCATCGGGGCGAGTATGTCTATAAAGAATTGGGCGATGGACTTTACCGTCGGGAGTTGGTACGTCGTCGTCCGGGCACGGTGGCTGTGGCTGCTGCCATTCATCACAAATATGGGTTGACGGTAGTGCCCCATATCGTGTGCAGCGGATCTACCAGTGCAGACATAGAGTATGCTTTGCTCGATCTTCAGTTTCTCGGTATTACAGATTTGCTTCTTTTGCGTGGAGACAAGGCTAAGCATGAGGCGGCCTTTACACCGATGCCCGGCGGATATGCCCACACTACTGAACTGATTGGGCAGGTGAATGCCTTCAACAGGGGGTATTTTACTGATGGAACTCTTATTAAGGCACCCGGTACTCCATTCTCTTATGGAGTGGCTTGCTATCCCGAAAAGCACGAAGAGGCTCCTAATTTGGAAAACGACCTTGCATGGTTGAAACGTAAGGTGGAGTTGGGAGCAGAGTATGCAGTGACGCAACTGTTCTATGACAACGAGCGTTACTTCCGTTTCGTGGAGATGGCTCGCCGGGAGGGAATTACTATACCCATCATTCCGGGTATCAAGCCTTTTGCCAAGATGTCGCAGTTGACGGTAGTGCCCAAGACCTTTAAAGTTGATTTGCCTCAGCCATTGGCCATTGAAGCGGCCAAGTGCAAAAGCGATGCAGAGGCCAAGGCGTTAGGTGTAGAGTGGTGTGTGACACAGTGTCGGGAACTGATGGCTCATGGAGTGCCCAGTCTGCACTTCTATACGGTGTCGGCGGTAGATAGCGTAAGCGAAGTGGCCAGACAGATTTTCTAACCTTAAAAGCGAGAACTTATACCATGTACTTTAAAAACATCATCGGACAAGAAGAGGCCAAACGACGTATAGTGCAGGAGGTGGGCGAAGGGCGTGTGCCTCATGCCCGCCTCATTTGTGGTCCCGAAGGAAGTGGCAAACTTCCGTTGGCTGTGGCTTATGCCCGTTATCTCTGTTGTACAGACAGACAGGGTGGGGAGGCTTGTGGCCGTTGTCCGTCATGTGTGAAGTTCGACAAGTTGGTTCATCCCGATGTACATTTTGTCTTTCCGGTGAAATCTTCGTCCAATGTCAGCGATGATTTCCTTCGCGAATGGAGGAGCCTGATGTTGAAAAGCCCTTACTTCAGTTTCCCTCAATGGATGGAGACCATGGGAGTGGAAAACCAACAACCTCTCATCGGAGTGCGCGAAAGTGATGTGATAGCCCGTAAACTCAATCTGAAGGCCAGTGCCGGAGGATATAAAGTGATGATTATCTGGCTGCCCGAAAAAATGAATGTGCAGAGTGCCAACAAGTTGCTGAAACTCTTAGAGGAGCCTCCCCGGCAGACGGTGTTCCTGTTGGTGAGCGAACAACCGGATACATTGTTGTCAACCATACAGAGCCGTACCCAACGGATGGAACTGCGTAAATTGGCCGAACCGGAGGTGAAGCGGGCATTGGAGGAACACTATGGATTGCAAGAGGCAGATGCCGCTACGGTGGCTCATTTGTCGGGAGGCAGTTTCCTGAAAGCATTGGAGAGTATCCGCTTGAGTGAAGACAGCCGTGCTTTCTTTGACCTTTTTGTCAGTCTGATGCGTCTCTCATACCAACGCAAGTTGAGAGAAATGAAACTTTGGAGTGAACAGGTTGCTGCCATGGGACGTGAGAAACAGAAACATTTTCTTGACTATTGTCAGCGGAGCTTACGCGAGAACTTCATCTTTAATTTCCGAAGGCAGGAACTTGTCTATATGACTCCTGAAGAACAGGCATTTTCACAGCGTTTTGCCCCTTACGTCAACGAACGCAATGTGATGGGTATAATGGAAGAATTGGCATTGGCACAACAGCACGTGGAACAGAATGTCAACCCGAAGATGATATTTTTCGATTTTGCCCTGAAGATGATAATGCTGTTGAAAAGCAATTGAATGGACAATGAAATGGAGAAAATGAAATAGGAATAACACAATATGGCCGGTGACAAATCCAGAAAAGAGATTGCTCCGGTGGATTTAAATGCATGAATGGATATATGTCAGAAGAGTTGAAATGGAATAGCGGAAATGGTGGTCTTTGCTGCCGTGGATGCGGACGACAGGATAAGCAACTGAACACCTACGACTATTTGGCCGACATTCCCGGTAATGATGAGGAGTGTGACTTGGTGGAGGTGCAGTTCAAAAATACCCGCAAGGGATATTATCGTAATAGTAATCACCTGCCTTTGTCGAAAGGAGACATTGTGGCAGTGGAGGCTGCACCGGGACATGACATCGGGGTGGTGACGCTTACCGGACGTCTTGTAATGTTGCAGATGAAGAAAGCAAATCTCAAACGCGATGCTGAAATCAAGCGGATTTACCGCAAGGCCAAGACCGTAGATATGGAGAAATATGCAGAGGCCAAGGCACGTGAACACGACACCATGATACGGTCGCGACAGATTGCCAACAGCCTGTTGCTCAATATGAAAATTGGTGATGTGGAGTATCAGGGAGACGGTAACAAGGCCATCTTCTACTATATTGCTGATGAGCGCGTAGATTTCAGGCAACTCATCAAGGTGTTGGCCGAGACTTTCAAGGTACGTATCGAAATGCGCCAGATAGGAGCTCGTCAGGAGGCCGGACGTATTGGCGGTATAGGGCCTTGTGGACGTGAACTTTGTTGTGCTACTTGGATGACCAATTTTGTGTCGGTGGCCACCAGTGCAGCCCGCTTTCAGGATATATCGTTGAACCCTCAAAAACTGGCCGGACAGTGTGCCAAGCTGAAGTGTTGTCTCAACTACGAGGTGGATGTCTATGTAGAAGCACAGAAGCGCTTGCCGTCAAAGGAGATTGTGTTGGAAACGAAGGATGGAGAGTTTTATTTCTTCAAGGCCGACATACTGAAAGGTATCATTACCTATTCGAGCGACAAGAATGTGCCGGCCAATCTGGTAGAACTTACTGCAAGACAGGCTTTTGAAATTATCAACATGAACCGTCATGGACAGAAACCGGACTCTCTGCAAGCCGAAGGGGCCCAGGGTGAAAAGCATTCGGTGGATTTGTTGGAGCAGGAGAATATTGCCCGTTTTGACCGTGCCAAGAAGAAAAAGAAGAAGGGAGGAGGCAGTCGTCAGCAGGGAAAACAGAATGTGGCGGCAAAACAGCCTAAACAGACAGAAGATGTTCCGGTTGGAAAAGAAGTACAGCCGCAGCAGAGTGGAAATGCTCCCCGGCCTAATGGCGGTGGTGGAAAGAACAAGAAGCGGAACGGTAGCAATAACCTTAATCGGCCTCATCCCGTCAAGTCCGCTCAGGAAAAAGGAGGAGAAAAACCGCAATGAGAGGCGGATACAGCCTATTGTTGATGTGTCTTGTGGCTATGCTGTCAATGGCTTGCCGGTGGGACAATACGCTCTATCATAGTTATCAGCCGGTGGCGGAGGAGTGGAGACAGACTGATACACTCCGTTTCCTCCTTCCCCGGATGGAGCGGGGAGAGGTGTGTCGTATGGCTGTGGGTGTACGTTATGCGGACAATTATCCTTATCGGTCGCTATGGCTGGTTGTCAGTCATAATCTGACAGATTCTACGGAGATACTTGTTGATACATTGGAGTGTATGCTGACAGATAAGAAAGGGATTCCTATCGGTAAAGGAATGTCCTCGCTTTATCAATTGGAGATACCTTATAATGTTATAGAGGCAGATGGTAGCGGAACACCCATTGTCACTGTGACGCATTGTATGCGTGGAGAACCGTTGGAAGGAATCTGTGACATAGGACTTCACCTCTATGCCGTAGGAGATGGGAAATGAAAGAAGAGCCTTTTCACAAAGGCTCTTCTTCGATAATTATAGGTATTAGTTCTCTTTTAAGGTAAAAAGATTGTTTTAGGATAACGCTGCAAAGGTACGGAGATTAATCGTAACTAAATAATCTTTTTATATGTTATTGAGCAGGTTTTCCCTATTTGTCGGGTGAAAATTGACTTTTTAACACTTGTAATCCTGTATATATGGCTATATGAATGCTTTTTGTTGTCATTTTGTTTGGAAGGTGGGAAGTTAAGCCCGTTAAATAGTGTCATTTTCCTGATAAAATCTTATGATTATATTAATTTTGCAGCAATTTATCAGAGAACAATTAAAACACAAATCAATTAAGGAGTATTTCAATGGAAAAAAGGTTTTGGATGACGGTATGTCTGCTGTTGGTGACTGTGGTATTTGCTGTGGCCCAGAAGGGAACAGTGAAAGGTAAAGTGGTGGATTCAGAAAGCAAAGAGCCGCTGGAGTATGTTACGGTGAGCGTTTTGCCGGCTGGTACTACACAGTTGCTGAAGGGTACTGTGACGGATATGTCCGGAAACTTTGTCATTCAGGGATTGCCTGACGGAAATTACGTCCTTTCCATTACTTTCATTGGCTATCGTGAGGTGAAGCGGAGCTTCTCCATCACACCGCAGTCGCGTACTGTCAATATGCGTCAACTGAGTCTCGGTGAAGACAGTAAGATGCTGAGCGAAGTGCAGGTGACGGGGCAACGTGCGCAGATGAAGTTCGAGATAGACAAAAAAGTGTTCGATGTCGATCAGAACATTGCAGCTACGGGTGGCTCGGCCAGCGATGTGCTGACCAATATCCCTTCCGTGGAGGTCGATAACGAAGGCGAGGTTTCCTTGCGGGGTAGTAGCAGTGTGACGGTTTGGATCAATGGCAAGGCATCGGGACTCTCAGCTGACAATCGGGGAGAAATCTTGGAACAACTTCCAGCGGAGAGCATCCAGAAGATTGAAGTCATTACCAATCCGTCAGCCAAATTCAGTCCGGAAGGTACTGCAGGTATCATCAACATTGTGCTGAAGGAAGACCGTAAAGCCGGTTACTATGGCAGCGTGCAGGCCGGTGGCGACAGCTATGGTGGATACAATGCCAGTGGGAACATCAACTACAGCAGCGGTAAGTTGGAGGCATACGCCAACATGGGTTACCGCCATCGCGAACATGAGGGAGGGAATGAGAGTGAACGTACCGACCCCAACGGCTCCTTGGTGCAGAAAGGAGAGAATGAAGGTAGTGGGGACAACCTCTTTGCTCGTGCCGGACTGACCTGGAATGTGACACGTAATGACCATTTTTCGGCCAACTTCATGGGTATGTTTGGAGGCGGAGACCGCGACAATGCCATATATTACACTCAGACAAGTGGGGCAGGAATCCCTGCTGAGCATTATAGCCGCTTCACTACCTCGGACAACGATATGCAGATGTTCAACTTCAATGTGGGATATAAGCATGATTTTGGTGAAGACCATAACATCGATTTCACCCTCTCCCGACATATTTGGGACATGGACAATAGCAATGCTTATCGTACCATGCGTGGTGGAGCCACTTCATCATACCAGTATCAGGAGAGTGAAATCAGCAACCAAAGTTGGGAGGCACAGCTCGACTATGTGAACAAAATCAGTGAAAACCATAAAGTGGAAGCCGGATACAAGGGTTCGTTCAACCGTGAGAATAGCCCTGTGAGTACTTACGGTGATGAGGCACATGCCGAGATGCAACGGTCGCTTTACAATCGGTTCATTTACGATCAGGATATTCATGCACTCTATGCCACCTATTCGGGGCGTCTTGGCAAATTGGGCTTTCAGGTGGGGGTGCGTGGAGAGTATTGGAAGGTTGATTCCGAGTCGCGCGACTATTATCAGGAATTCGAGGGAAAGACTCCCACAAAGTTTGCAAAAGACTATTTCAGCCTCTTCCCCAGCCTCTTCCTCTCTTATGAGTTGCCGGGGAACAATGAATTGCAGTTGAACTACACCCGTCGTCTCCAACGTCCTTGGGGTGGACAGCTCAACTCATTCAAGAATATCACCGATTCCACCAGCATCTCTTATGGTAATCCCGAATTGCAGCCGCAGTATTCCAATGCTTACGAGCTGAACTACATCAAAAATTGGGCAGACCACACTCTTTCGCTCTCAGGGTATTACCGTACAACGGACGATGTCATCCAGCGTATCCGCTATCGCGAAGGGAATGTCATGTATTCTACCGACCGCAATGTTACCCAGTCGCAGTCTGCCGGACTTGAGATTGTAGCCAAGAATAAACTGACAAATGCCATCGACCTCACCACTACGGTCAATCTCTTCTACTACAAGCTTGATGGATTCGGTTTCGAGATGGCCGACCAGTGGGTGTCGGGTGAGAGTGATGAAGACTTTTCGTGGAATGCCCGCATGATGGCAAACGTCATTCTGCCGTATTCCTTCTCTTTGCAGGTGACGGGCAACTACAATGCCCGTCAGGTGGTGGCGCAGGGCTACCGTAAGGCCAATTATTCGGTGGATGCCGGATTGCGCAAATCCTTTTGGAACAAGAAGCTGAGTTTGAGTGTCAATGTGCGCGACATATTTGATTCCCGCAAGTGGCACACCATCACGGAAACAGGAGATACACATGTTGACAGCAAGAGTTGGCGTGGTGGCCGTCGCATCGGTGTAACGTTGACTTACAGTTTCGGTAATATGAAGATGAACAGCCGTAAGTCCAATCGTCCTGATGCAGGTGGTGATGAAGCCAGTCCGATGGATGCCTATTCCGGTGGTGAATAATGGGGTGAACTGAAAAAGACTGGATGATGTCTTTTTCAAACGGTTGGGATAAAAAAAGATATATACTTCATGGGCCAAGTAAGTATATATTCGTTGGCACTTGAAGTATATATCCGTTGACGAGGTAAGTATATATCAGTTTCTTTTCTCTCTTGCCTGATGTTCGTCGTGTGCTGGTTTCATGTTTTTCAGCAATTCGCGTTGGAAGCGTCCTTCAGCGCCTTGCACGGCGAAAATCTGTTTGTAAGTCAGTATTGTGTGGTAGCGGGGCAGGTATTCTTTTTCCAATTCCTCGACCTGAATACGCAGGTTGGCGATTTTCTCCAACAGGCTGTGGTATTCCTCTTCGCTGAGTTGCTTGCCGCGCGTTTCCTTGCGCAGTTTCCAGATTTGTCCGTTCAATTCGTGCTTCTTCCGTTGGCATTCGTTGTAGATGGGGAAGAATGCGGCGGCTTCTTTATCAGTTAGTCCGGCATGTCTGGTAATGAACTGTTCGCGTTTGGCATCGAATTCCTCTTTGCTCATGTGCGGACGCCTGCTCCTCTCTTGGGCTGCCAGTGTGAGGCAGAGCAGGAGGGCGGTCAGTAGTATGGTCATTTTCTGTTTCATAGTCCTGTTTATTACGAGGTTTCTTTATTTGTCTTTTTTTGTTTATTCGGCCTCTGTAAGGTAGCGGTAGAGGGTATAGTCATCTACCATAGCATATTCCATCATGGTGTCTATCTCTTCGTCGGTCAGCACCTCTTCTGTCTGTGCCATAGACTCTACTTGGCCGGCATCAGTTCCAAGGAACACCTTGGCCGAAAACATTACACCGGAGAACATGGCTGCCAGATAAATCCAGGGCTTTACCCGTTGCCACAGGGAGATGACGGGAGTGTCTCTCTCTTCTGCGTTGTGGGTAGTGTCCGGCAACTGTCCCATCAACTTCTCTGTGAACTGTTCGAAGTAACCCTCAGGGACGGTAAAAGGGCTTTCCGTGCCGCATTTTTTGATGATTTCTTCTTCTTTCATTCGTTATATCTCCTTTTTTTCGTTATCTATTTGACGTCTTGACCGTGATATGGTTTAAAGATAGGCTTCCAGAAAATGGCTTATCTTTTTAACGGCCAGATGGTAAGAAGCCTTGAGTGCCCCCACGCTGGTGCCTAACACTTGTGACATCTCTTCATATTTCATCTCTTGGAAATATTTCATGTTGAACACCAACCGTTGTTTGTCGGGCAGGGTGAGCAGGGCTTCCTGCAACAGCTTCTGGGCATCGTTGCCATTGAAGTATGGGTCTCCTTCCAACTTGTCGGCCAATGAGCCCTCCGGAGAGTCTATATCGACAGTAGGAACTGTCGGCTGCCGGTTGAGGAAGGTCAGCGTTTCGTTGATGGCGATGCGGTAGAGCCAGGTGGACAGGCGGGATTCTCCCCGGAAGGAATCAATCCCTGTCCATGCTTTGATAAAGGTGTTTTGCAGAACGTCGTTGGCATCATCGTGCGAAAGCACCATACGGCGGATCTGCCAATAGAGCTTTTCGCTATAGGCCGCCACTACCTGTTCGAAAGCCTTCCGGCAGGTGTCAGGGCGGTGCAGTTGCCCGATGATATCTTCTTCGTTAAACACTTTCATGTGATGCTGGATGTTGTCTGCTTTCTATATGATTGCTTTGCGAGAGAAAAGTTTAATGTTCAAAGCGTGATTTTCAAGTTTTCTTGTGCCAACAGTGTGTTGGGAAATATCTCTTTGGCTTCGCGGAGGAGTATACTTTCGTCTTCGTAGCGTGCACTGAAGTGTCCGATCAGCAGTTGTCCTACTCCGGCTTTTTGTGCGAATGTGGCTGCCTGCTTGGCGGTGGAGTGGCAGGTTTCTTTGGCACGGGCTGCATTGTCTTCGGCAAAAGTGGCTTCGTGGAAGAGCAGGTCGGCTCCTCGGACGAGGTCGGTATTTTCCGGCAGGTAGGTAGTGTCTGAGCAGTAGGCATACTTGCGGGGTGGTGATGCCGGAGTTGTCAGTCGGCTGTGTGGCACAATGATGCCTTCGGGGGTTGTATAGTCTTCCCCGTTCTTGATGCGGTTCAGTTCGTGGAAAGGAATCCGGTAGAAGTCTATCATTTCGCGAATGAGGTGGTCGGGGGTGCGCTTCTCCTCAAATAGGAATCCGCAGCAGGGGATGCGATGGTTGAGGGGAATGGTGGTGACGGTGACGGAACGGTCGTCGTAGATGGTGGCAGGTTGTTTGCTATCAAACGGATGGAACTCCACATCGAAACTGATACCCCGGCAAAAGAAGTCGAGCCATGGGCGCATGAGCGGCTCCAGGTCCCGGTGTGCATGGATGTGCAAAGTGGCTGTCCTGCCCAAAAGCGAGAGGGTGGAGATGAGACCGATGAGGCCGAAGCAGTGGTCGCCGTGCAGGTGTGAGATGAAGATGTGCCCCAAACGGGAGAAACCGATACGTGAACGGCGGATTTGCAGTTGTGCTCCCTCACCACAATCTATCATAAACAGTTTCTCACGGATGTTTACTATTTGTGAGGTCGGGAAATGGCGGGTGGTGGGGAGGGCCGAGCCGCAGCCGAGGATATGGACTTCAAACTTTTCCATGAATATTCAATCTTCTGAAAAAGGCCGGTGAAAGAGTTGGACTTTCATCGGCCTTTTGTCGGTTAATGTATTATTCAGCTTGTGAACTACAGATTATTTTCCTTTTTCCATCTGCTCTTTCAGGGCAGCCAATGCATCGATGTCACCGAGGGTGGTAGATGCTGCCTGGTTCTGGATAACAGGAGTTTCTTCTTTCTTGTTGTTCTTCTTGGCTGCAGCCTTCTTTTCTGCCTTAGCTTCTGCTTTGGCTACATCTTCGAAGATACGGCTGTGAGAAAGGATGATGCGCTTGGCATCTTTGTTGAACTCGATAACCTTGAACTCGAGTTTCTCATCAAGCTGTGCTTGTGAACCATCTTCTTTAACGAGGTGTTTCGGAGTGGCAAAGCCCTCTACGCCGTAAGGCAGAGCGATGACAGCACCCTTGTCAAGCATCTCGATGATGGTTCCTTCGTGGATAGAGTCAACCTTGAAGATTGTTTCGAATACATCCCAAGGATTCTCTTCCAGTTGCTTGTGTCCGAGGCTCAAGCGACGGTTGTCCTTGTCGATCTCCAATACCTGGACTTCGATGTCAGCACCAATCTGGGTGAATTCAGAAGGATGCTTCACCTTCTTGGTCCAAGAAAGGTCAGAGATGTGGATGAGTCCGTCAACACCCTCTTCAATCTCAACGAATACACCGAAGTTGGTGAAGTTGCGTACCTTGGCAGTGTGCTTGCTTCCTACGGGATACTTCTCTTCGATGGTTTCCCATGGATCTTGCTTCAGCTGCTTGATGCCAAGTGACATCTTGCGCTCGTCGCGGTCGAGAGTCAAGATGACAGCTTCTACAGTGTCTCCTACCTTCATGAAGTCCTGAGCGCTGCGGAGGTGCTGGCTCCAAGACATTTCTGATACGTGGATCAGACCCTCTACACCCGGAGCGATTTCGATGAATGCACCGTAGTCAGCCATAACGACTACCTTACCGTTCACCTTGTCGCCTACCTTCAACTCTGCATCCAGAGCATCCCAAGGATGCGGAGTGAGTTGCTTCAGACCGAGAGCGATACGCTTCTTCTCATCATCGAAGTCGAGGATAACCACGTTGATCTTCTGATCCAGTTCTACCACTTCCTTCGGATCGCTTACACGGCCCCAAGAAAGGTCTGTAATGTGAATCAGGCCGTCAACACCACCCAAGTCGATGAATACACCGTATGAAGTGATGTTCTTGACTGTACCTTCAAGAACCTGTCCTTTTTCAAGTTTACCGATAATTTCTTTCTTCTGCTGTTCGAGTTCTTCTTCAATAAGAGCCTTGTGAGAAACCACAACGTTCTTGAACTCCTGGTTGATTTTGACAACCTTGAACTCCATAGTCTTACCAACGAATACGTCATAGTCGCGGATAGGCTTCACATCAATCTGCGAACCGGGCAAGAAGGCTTCGATTCCGAATACATCGACAATCATACCACCCTTTGTGCGGCACTTGATGTAACCCTTGATGATTTCTTCGTTCTCCAAAGCTGCGTTCACACGGTCCCAAGAGCGTGCTGCGCGGGCTTTCTTGTGTGACAGAATCAACTGGCCTTTCTTGTCCTCTTGATTCTCGATGTACACTTCAACAGTGTCACCTACTGCCAATTCTGGGTTGTAGCGGAACTCGCTCAGGGGAATGATACCGTCTGACTTGTAACCAATGTTTACAACGACTTCACGCTTGTTCAATGAGATGACTGTTCCGTCAACCACTTCGCGGTCATTCACATTGTTGAGAGTGCCATCATAGGCTTTCTCCAATTCTTCTTTGCTGAGGTTAGTCTCAGCAGCTCCGTTTTCATAGGCTTCCCAATTGAAATCTTCTACGGGAGCTACATTCTTGAATTTTTCCATTAATAAATAAATTGTTTAATTTTTTAATTAATTGCGTTAGACATTATGTTGACTAAACTTAAAAATCGGGTGCAAAGGTACGGCTTTTTCTTTTTCCTCCCAAGAAAAACGCGTTAAAATATGATGTCTTGTGAATTATTCCATTTCACTGCTACTTCATGAGATAGTTCTTCTATCTCTCTGAGCTTTTCAAACTCTTGCTCTCTATCAAAAAAACTCATATCTATAAGTTTTATCGTAATAGTCATTACCGTAACGATGGTTACGATGATGCAAAAGTGCAAATAAAATTATCATTCGTGCAATAAATCCATAGTTTTTATTAGGTTTTGCGGCAAGAATTTTCGTTATTCTTTTGCTTGATTCCCGAACTTTATATAATTTTGCATTCGGAGTATGTAGCGACATAGCTTCAGCAACATTGAGGAAAAGAAAATTGTAAGAAGCGTTGTGCTTTAATCTTGTTTTTGAGAACCTAGGAAATTCATCAAAGTTACGCAAGGTGGCATTAGCGGTTCTCGCGCTGGTTTCCAGCGTGGGTCTGCTGCCTATTCATTTGCGTAACGGGCGATTCCTAGGGCCTTCAAAGACGATGAGTAGCACGCAGTTCCACGCTTTTTTGTTAAATAAGAAATGTCGCATTCGGGGCTGGTGTGGCGATAGGAGAATAAAGAATGAAAGTATATCATTACACGAGTTTAGAAGCTCTAAAGGGAATTTTAAGTGAAAATAAGGATCAATTATGTTTTTGGGGAACTCGGTACGATTCAATGAATGATTCTACAGATTGCATTTTTGCAGAATCGCATATTATACCCTGTGTGAAGTCTGCTTTAGAGGAATACGGATACAGCGAAGATGCCCTGGAGGATGTAGAAGCGTATCCATACATAGTATCATTTTCTCAAGCAAAGGATAGCTTCTTCATGTGGAGAACATACAAAGCGGAAATAGCTATAGAATTGGACGATGCCGTAATAAAATCTGAAGTAGGTGAATTAAAAGATGGGAAATATCATTCAGGTCTCTATTATGGAAAGTGCAGATACCCCAAAGATACTCAAGATATGCACCAAGTGTTTGTTGACCTCTTCAACCAAGCTGAAAAAACGATTAATAGTCTAATGGATACCGTACGTGAACAATTGCCTCTTATCAAATACTTCGGTTTTGAGTATGAGCAAGAAAGTCGCCTTTTTCAATTAGATTATAATTTGTCTATATTTCATGGGGAAAGCGGTAAATTTATTGATGGAGAAATCCCGAATGGCATAGGGGTGAAATGTGTCAGAGATCACGATTTTGTATTCTATAAGAAGTTCTTTCTTCCTATCAAAGCATTATCTGGGATTATCATAAATTGTAATGACGAAAAACATTTTGAAAAAATAAAGAGTCATTTGGAGTTGTTCCTCAAAATGCAAGGTATTACACATCCCATCGATATTACACAATCCAAAACTTGTAAATACATAAATTTAAATATTTAAAACCACAATTTGTGAAACCAACAATCAAATTCTCGCTGTTAGCAATAGCCACGCTATTGTGCAGCATCGCAGCTAATGCCCATGACTTCGTTGTCAATGGCATATATTACAATAAACTGACATCCTCTACTGTTTCTGTAACTTATAGAGGAAGTTCTAGTAATGAGTATGATAATGAATATACCGGTAACATAACTATCCCTTCCAGTGTAAAATATGGCTCAACAACTTATACTGTGACAAGCATTGGAAGTAGTGCATTTTCTGGTTGCTCCGGTCTTACAAGCGTCACCATCCCTAATTCGGTGACGAGCATTGGAAATGAAGCATTTTGGTATTGCTCCAGCCTTACAAGCATCACCATTCCCAATTCGGTGACGAGTATTGGAAATCATGCATTTTATGCTTGCTCCGGCCTTACATGCATAGTAGTGAAAGAGGGAAACACCGTGTATGATTCAAGAGAGAATTGTAATGCAATTATAGAAACAGCTACAAACACGTTAATTTCAGGTTGTCAATCTACTGTCATCCCTAATTCGGTGACGAGCATTGGAATTTATGCGTTCTATAAATGCTCCGGTCTTACAAGCGTCACCATCCCCAATTCGGTGACGAGCATTGGAAAGGGGGCGTTCTATTACTGCTCCAGTCTTACAAGCGTCACCATCCCCAATTCGGTGATGGATATTGGTGGCATGGCATTTCGTGACTGTTCTTCGTTGGAAGCTATATTTCTGTTGGGTGATACATATCCGACGTTGGAAATGATTTCATTGGAAACAGAAAATTCAGTATTTGATAGCAACCATGAATCCCGTAAATTCTATGTGTTAGACCCTGAGAAATGTAAAAATGCTGAAGGTTGGAGCAAGTATGCAGATGACATCCTCCCATACGTCACTTTCAAAGAAACGCAATTCACCTACAGCGGTCATATCCCGGAAATTCCTTATACGCATCCAACCGAATTAGGAGTAAATACCGACAATGTTACAGGGATAGACGTAGGCACTTACGAGACGACAATCAAAATAAGCTACAATGGGGCTACAGTGTGCGACATCCCCTACACCTACACCATCACTCCTGCTCCCCTGACCCTTAGTGTGAACGATGCAGAACGGACATACGGCGATGATAATCCCGCATTCAGCTACTCGCTGACGGGGTTTGTGAACAACGAGAACGAAAGTGTGCTCACTACACCCGTGACACTCTCTACCCCAGCCACAGCAACGAGCACGGCAGGTACGTATGCCATCAATGCTACAGCAGCAGCCAAAAACTATACCATCGAAGTGGATAAAGGTACGCTGACTGTGAAGAAAGCACCGCTGACCGTGAAGGCCAACAACAAGAGCCGCACTTATGGAGATGCCAACCCGCAGTTCGATGTTTCCTACATCGGTCTGAAGAATGGGGAGAGCACCATCGCACAGACCTCACCTTTCAACATCTCCACTACGGCTACAGCCAAGAGTGATGCCGGCATCTATCCCATCACAGTGACGGGAGGAGTGTCCAACAACTACGAGTTTATCGAATACCTGCCCGGTGAACTTACCGTTGGCAAAGCTCCGCTGACCATCGCTGTACAGAGTACGGCACGAAGCTATGGCGAAGAGAACCCGACGTTCAAGTTTTCCTACTCAGGTTTCAGAAACGGTGATACGGAAGCCAATCTGCTGACACCTCCTGCTGCCACCACACCTGCCACACCCACAAGTTCCGTAGGGAACTATACCCTCACCCCCAATGGAGCGACTTCCAACAACTACGACATTGCCTACACCAACGGTACACTGACGGTGGAAAAGGCTCTGCTGACCATCCGGGCCAACAATGCGACAAGGATGTATGGCGATGAGAATCCGGCATTCACATTCACCTACACCGGATTCAAGAATCAGGAGACAGAGGCGGCATTGGCCGAATTGCCGACAGCCACCTCTGTGAATGTTACAGCTGCCGTGGGCAACTACGACATTGTGCCGGCTGGAGCCATGGCGCAGAACTATGCCATCAACTATGCCAACGGCGTGCTTGCCGTCACCAAAGCACCGCTGAGTGTGGCGGTCACCGACTGCCGGAAGACTTATGGCGACGAGAATCCACGCTTCGGATTGACCTATAGCGGCTTCCGCAATGGAGACGATGAGAGATGCATCGCTACCGCTCCTGCGGTGACAACCAATGCAACCGTCGCCAGTGGTGCAGGCATCTACGTGCTCATGCCGGAGGGAGGCACAGCACAAAACTACGAATTCACAGCGTACAAGCAGGGTACTCTCACCGTAGAGAAAGCAGCACTGACCCTGATTGCAGACGACATGCAACGGCTCTATTTTGAGGAGAATCCCACCTTTACTTTCCACGGCGAGGGATGGAAAAATGGTGATACAGAAAGTTGCCTCACCGTGCAGCCTACCTTTGCCTGCACAGCCAAAAAGGTGAGCGGTGCAGGTGTCTATGAGATAAGCCTGCAGGGAGCCAATGCCAAGAACTATGTGCCGAGCTACACAGCGGGCACACTCACCGTAGGCAAACGGGAAGTGACGGTGACTGTAAACGATGCAGAGAAAATCTACGGTGAAGATAATCCTGCATTCGGCGTGAAGTATGAAGGCTTTGTGAACAATGAGACAGAAAAGGTGCTGACTTCTCCGGTGGTAGTGCAATGCGAAGCGGAGAAGATGAGCGATGCCGGCTCCTACGAAATAACAGCTTCGGGAGCTGAAGCCGCCAACTATGACTTCATCTACACGACCGGCACGCTCACTATCGGCAAGGCTACGCAGGAAATCATCTGGGAACAGGAGCTGACAGACATCCCCCTCGGCACACAGATTCCGCTGGAAGCTGTGGCTACTTCGGGACTCGAAGTGGAATATGAAGTGGAGGAGAACGACATCATCTCCCTCTATGAAGCCGGTGGCAAACTCTACATCGACTGTGCCGGGTACGGCAAGGTTGTCATCAAGGCTATACAGCCGGGCAACCGGAACTATCACGCAGCCACCCGAATCTATAAGACTCTGACCATTATTGATCCGACGGGAGTGGAAACTGTAGAAGGGGATGATGCCGCTATCTATACCGCTGATGGGCGTATCGTAGTGGAGAACGCATCTGCCGACATCCTTGTCTATGACCTCACCGGTCGGCTTGTGAAGTCGGTGCAGTCTGCTGCTGTACGGACAGAAATCCCGATGGAGACACCGGGCATCTACTTCGTACGCACCGGTGTGGTGACGAAGAAGGTGAAGCTGTAAGAGTCCTCCTCTACTGAACTGAAAGCAAAACCTCCGCTTGCAATCCGGACAATCACGGGATGCAAGCGGAGGTTTGTTTTTGGGGTACTCCAATGCTCAAACTGTTGGTACCTATCTCTTCAATTCGCTGAACGTTCGTCTCCTGAGGATATAATACTGCCATATCAGACACCAACGGAAACGTCCTGCAGGATGAGGACATGTGGCAGTGCGTCGCAACTCTTCGCGCACGGAGGCATAAGTCGGGCGCAAGCGGTGAAAGTCGCGCACTGCACTGATTACGGCACGTGCATGGCTCCACTGTCCTGTAACTGCAAAACGTAAGCATGCCACGGCATCCAATATGCTGCGTACCGACATTACGCGGAACAACTCTGCAGAAGTGGGCACATTCTTGTAGAGCATGAGCAGTGAGTTACGGAAGTTGAGGTAGGTTTTGCGTGGATGGGCGGATGAAAGGGTGGCTCCTCCCACGTGCCATACGCGGCTGTCTGTGATGCAGACTATTTGTCGTCCCCTACTGAGCAGACGCCAACAAAGGTCTATTTCCTCCATGTGGGCAAAGAATTGCTCGTCGAGTCCACCCACAGCAAGGTAGTCTGCCGTGCGGACAAGCAGGGCTGCACCTGTGGCCCAGAATACCGGGTGGTGGCCGGAAGGCTCGTCGTATTGCCCATAGTCTGCTTCTACACGATCCATTACACGTCCTCGGCAGAGAGGGTAGCCGTATCGGTCGATGAAGCCTCCGGCTGCTCCGGCGTGTTCGAATATGCCGCGCTGGGAGTAGCTCAATATTTTGGGCTGGCAGGCTGCCGTTCCAGGGTGCGTGTCCATATAGTCGAGCAAGGGCGGAAGCCAATCTGTGGGCACCTCCACATCGGAGTTGAGCAGCAGGGTGTATGTCGAATCTACCTGCTTGATGGCACGGTTGTAACCTCCGGCAAAGCCATAGTTGCGGTCGAGCCGGATGATGCGGACGGTGGGAAACTGGCTGCGGACGAGACTGACAGACTCGTCGGTGGAGGCATTGTCTGCCACGCAGACCTCTACCTCAGGCATGTTGGCGCACGAGGCTGCGACTGAGGGAAGGAACTGCCGGAGCATCTGCTCACCGTTCCAATTGAGGATGACGATAGAGAGTTTCATGAAATCGTGGGCAAGTTATTGTTGGCAACTCTGGCATTCTGCACTCAATACTCCTCTCATGGTCCCCTTTTCGTCCATTCCTGTAAGACGGACACGGGTGAGGGAATTCTCCGTGAGTCGGGCAGCTGAGTCGGACACTTCCACGCGGATATAGTTGTCGGTGAAGCCGTGGAAAGGTTGTCCGGGGCGGGGACGTTCGAGCAGTACGGTGGCTTCTTGTCCGATATGGCGGGTGTAGAATGCCTTGGTCTTCTCGTCGGAGAGGGCTATCAGCAGCTGGCTCCTCCGGTGTTTCTTCTCGGGAGAGACTACATGAGGTATCTCCAGTGCGCGGGTGCCCGGGCGTTCGGAATAGCTGAAAACGTGGAGTTGGGTGACAGGCAGGCTGTCGATGAAGCGGTAAGCTTCTTCGAAACAAGTCTCCGTCTCGCCTCGTGAGCCGACGATGACATCCACCCCGATGAAGGCATCCGGCATCAGACTGCGGATGGTGGCGATGCGCGATGCAAAGAGTGCAGTGTCGTAGCGGCGGTGCATGAGTCGGAGTACTTCGTCGGAACCACTTTGAAGAGGGATGTGGAAATGGGGCATGAAGCGCTTGGAACGGGCCACAAAGCGGATGATTTCGTCTGTTAGCAGGTTGGGCTCGATGGACGAGATGCGGTAGCGGCTGATGCCCTCCACCTCGTCGAGTGCTCGGATAAGATCGTAGAACGTTTCGCCTGTGCTTTTCCCAAAGTCTCCAATGTTGACACCGGTGATGACGATTTCACGTCCTCCCTCATCGGCTACCTGCCGGGCCTGCTCCACGAGTGAAGCGATGGAGGCATTCCGGCTGCGACCCCGGGCTTGGGGAATGGTGCAGTAGGTGCAGAAATAGTCGCATCCGTCTTGAACCTTGAGGAAATAGCGTGTGCGGTCACCCCGTGAGCACGAGGGGGCAAATGTGCGGATGTCCCGTCGGGGGGTCGTGTGGATGGAGGGGGTAGTCCGCTGCAACCATTTGTCCCGCAGCAAAGAGATGATTTCCCCTTTCTTCTCTGCCCCCACTATGAGGTCAACCCCAGGGATGTGCGCAATGCGCTCCGGTTGCAATTGGGCATAGCATCCTGTGACAACGACAAAGGCATCGGGGTGTCGGCGTATCATACGATGAATGGCTTGCCGGCATTTGTGGTCGGCCACTTCGGTGACTGAGCAAGTGTTGATGATACAAAGGTCGGCCTTCTCTTCCGGCCCTACCGTGCGTACGCCTGCCTCTTTCAACAACCGTCCGATGGTGGATGTTTCAGAAAAGTTCAGTTTGCATCCTAATGTGTAATAGGCTGCAGTGAGCCCGTTCAGTATTTCGTCATGATTCATAGCTTGCTACTTTTTCAGGCATCTTTCTTCCTTATTGTTACCATTGTGGCACCGAACCCGTATTCGCGGAACGAGGCATCTTGGAAAAGACACTGCCGGTATTTGCTTTTCAGTTCCTGCTCGATAGCCCGACGGAGTACCCCTTCTCCCTTGCCGTGGATGAATACTATCTTCTGCCCGGAATGGTTCAGGTGTTCGTCCATGGTGCGGCGGAAAATCTTGAGTTGGTATTCCAGCATCTCTCCGGAAGTCATGCCCGAAGTGTTGTCGAGCAAAGCATGGATGTGCAAGTCGATTTCGATGACGGATGGGGTGCCTGCCGCTTTGGAGTGCCTGTCCTGCTTGCCGGTGGAGGTAGCTTCCGGATGTTTCGGGCCATTCGGCTTCTTCCCTAACAAAGTTTCTTGCAATTCTTTAGCGTTGACGTGCACTTGGCGTACGGGTACATCATTCACAATGAGGTCGTAAAGAAGGGCTGGCTCGTCGAAGAAGGGAGATTCGCGGAAGGTGTGCAGCTTGTAAAACTTCACAGTGTCGATGCGCAGTTCCACGTTGACGGCGGGTTTGGACAGATAGCTCCGTTCTTCCTTGAAGGCGATGAGCTGTACGCTTATGCGCTCCATGCTGTTCAAGGTCTCTTTGCCGAATTCCTCCAAGAAGAGTTTGGTGTTCGGCTCTATCAGTCCGTGGGCATGTGTTGTCCAACTGTGACCGTCAGCAGTAGCATATATATAATAAAGGTAATAGTTGCTGTCGTTGACAAGGTAAGAGTCGAACATAGTGGTTGTGACAGTTTTGATGTCTTGTGGCACGTAGGCCAGCTTCACGTTGAGGGTGTTGTTCCCTTTGATTTCGGTAGCAGCCTGGCCTCTCTTCGGCTCCTCTGAGGGGAAGTGGGCTGCAGTTTCAGCCGGGGTATCTTCTCTTCTCCCTTGTGGAGGGGTAGGAGTGAGGGGCTTCTTCACCCTGGCAATGTTGTAGTCGTCCGTTTCTATCACCACACACTCCCGCATGGGCATGGGGATTTCAAATCCATCCTCGTCTTCCACAAGTACGATGTCTTTTCCTTGGAAGCCACAAACGGTGCCTCCTCCCACTTCACTAAGGAAGCGTACTTTATCTCCTTTCTTCATTGGTCTGATGGTTTACTGTTAACCTGTTCTGTTCCATTTGTCATTTTTTTCTCTTCATTGCAGCTGTCTCACCTTGTCAGCGAGAATTTCATGCTGATGCCAAAGTCGGTGCTTGTCACGGGATAGGCCGAAGCTGAGACAAGCGGCTTGTTGCGTTGCATGTCGTAGTAAGCGCTCATGGTAAGCAGGCGGCTTACGGTATAGTCTGCGGTGAAGGATACCTTCAGAGCTTGATTACCGCTGGTTGCCTGCGTGGTAACGGCTTGTATATCACGGCAGAGTGCACTCTGTTCGCGCCACGAGATGTCGGCTCTCAGATTGAGATCGTTGCTTACGGCTCCCCGTCTGCCTTTTGTTGCAGTGGAATTGTTGTTACCCCGTCGTTTGCGTCCGCCGTTTCCGCCGAAGAGTTTGAAGTCTGTTATCTTGTAGCCGAGTCCTACCACGATGTCATTGGATGTGGTCTCTACGATTTGGTTTGCAGCCATACTCAAGTTCAACACACGTGTTTTTCTGAGTTCCACTTTGGCTGAGAGGTTGTTCTGCAATGTCACGTCCAGTCCGATGAGTGGTGAAAATGACTCGTTGATGCTGACGGTACTCACATCGTACATACTGCTGGGGACTGGATTTCCCGTTTGGGTATCCTCGATGAATCCGCGTTCGCCCATCACGGAGCAGAAACTCTGGTAGGTATTGAATGATCCGACGGAGTAGATGCTTTTGTATGCATGGCTCAGGGTGACGCTCTTGAAGTGTTCGCTGAACCAGGGCAATTTGCCCAAACCTGCATACTTGATGGTCCAGTTGGGCATCATCTTCAGCAGTGATGGGAAAATGTCGAGTACGGTGCTTCCTGCATCTCCACCCGTGTAAGCGGCAAGGAAGGCCGGTATCATTACGTCGGGCGAATATTTGTCAACGCTACCGTTGGCCGGGTCATAAGCCTGGCCGGCCAAAGACGTTCCGGTGGGATAGACTGTGCCTGCATACTTGTTCTCTACCCGTTGGCGTACCACCTCCAGATTCCTGATAAATTTGTCGAACGTACGTGAAGAATAACCGTTGTCGGCATTGCCGGTGGAACCGAAAGCCGATCCGATAGTGATGACGGTCATCGAGAAGTTTCCACTTTGGGTCTCGGGCATGCCGGCATACATGTATTGGATGCTTTTTGAACGGTTCATTGTGCGGCTGGCATTGAGGTCAATCTTGAATTCCCGGAACGGCTCCAATGTAAACTTCAGCTGCAAGTCTTCCATTGCATTGCTTGTAGCCGGTGTGGCCACTCCTCCGGATGACATCAGCCAACCGCGCTCAGAGGCCCGCTGCAGATAACTGTCATCCTGCAGACCGAAGGCAAAGTCCAATCCGGGTGCAAAGATTCCCCCATTCTTTCCTTGACCGAATGCATCTCCGACCGAAGGGATGAAACCTGGAACAGACATGGCATATGTGTTGCGGTAACTGATGGAGAAGTTCCGCAGCATCATGGCTCCGCGGGCTATCACCTGAGCTGTCTTATACCATTTTTGTTCCTCTGCTTTGGGGCCGGGAGCAATGGTCAGTTTGATTTTCACTGTGTCGAGGTTTCGGATGATGATTTTGTTTTCGCCATCAATCTTGTATTTGATGGGATAGCGTTTGCCGTCGGTTGTGATGGCCGTCACTCTCGGTCGTTTGCTCTTCTGTGAATGAGTGACGGTAACTGTGGTGTCGGCTCTCAGTTGTATTTCTTTGGTGAAGGTTTTCTTTTTCTTCTCCACTTCAGCTCTTCGTTCTGCTTGTTTCTTTTGGTTTTTCCGTACATTCTTGGGTGCTGGCTTCTTGTTGGAGGCGGCAAACCGTTTGTTCGTCTCTTTCAGGAATGGCACCTTATTATAAAGGTTCTCCATATTGAACCGTCCGTTCACATTGATGGAGCGTTGGTTGGCTATGGTATTACCCAGTGAAGTCCCGTCGTCCAATGTTGTTCCCCGGTTCCAAGTGTAAGAAGAGTTGAAACTGGCATCGGCGGTAATCCAGTCAAGTGCAGGAATTTTAGAGAGTGGTGGCTGGTAGGATGCCGAGAAGGTCTGTTGGTAGTCCATGGGGCGTCCCAAACGCAACAGGCTTTGTCTGACGGAGTCTTTCCATGCAGTATAATGGTCGGGATAGAGGTCTTTGTTTACCGGCCCATAGGGCTCTTCTATCTCAGCATGTGTAGCCGAGGTGTAGTTGAGCTTGAGATTCTTGGTCAGATCCCAGCGGATGGCCAGTTCACGATTCCAAAGAAATTGTTGCGAGTAATTGACGGGCAGGCTTGTCTGTACATCCAGATTCTCCATGTCGCGTTCTTGCAGTTCGTAATAGTGTCGGCTCATGTTCGAATTGAACGAAATGCTTTGCGGCAGCCAGTTGAATCCGAAGTCCTTTACTACTTGCAACCATTTTGATTTGCTCTTTATCTTCTTGAATGGTTCTAAAGGCTTGTACACGGGGGCATAGCTGTAGTTGAGGCCCAACTTCCAGTCCAGTTCCGTTTCGTAGGCAGTGGTTTCCCCGCTATTCTCTTTTTTGCTATAGGAGTAGCTTACTGAGAAGTTGGCCGGATCGTAAGGCATTGGTTTCTTGCTCGCTATGTTCACTCTGGCATTGCTGACGCTGAAGTTACGGTAGGTGGTAACGGTTTCAGCAATATTGCGTATGGAGTCCTGCTCATGGTCGTTGGCCGCATCGAGTGCATCCTCCAATAACATATCGTTGTCCAACGGGTTGTATTTCGGCGATAGTTTCTCTTTTGTGTATGAAAAATAGATGGGCAGGCTGACTTTGGCTTTCTCGGGGAAGAAACGGCCCAATTCGAAATTGGTGGTGACAGCATACTGGTAGTAGTTCTCCATACGCCGTTCGCTGACGCTCTCTTCCAGTCCGCCGAAACCTGCGGTTTCCACGTGTCCTGTCAGATTAAGGCTTCCCAAATCCGAGAGTTGTACATTGAAGTTTCCTTGTGCAGCCCATCCGCCATCATTTTCAGGCTCTTTCAGTCGTAATTCGTTTACCCATACCTCTACCGACTTTTTGGTGCGCGAGTTGTTGCGAACACCTATCATCATGGTTTTCACCTCGCCGAGCGATGGGTTACCCATGACGCTTACCTTGTTTTTCGGATTATTTTCGTCGTATTCACTGTAGAGTGTAGTGTAGCTCACATTGGAGCCGGCTGTGCCACGTGCCTTGTTGCGTGCCTTTTTTAAGGCAGTGAATACATCGAAGTTAATGTCGAGCATATTCTCTTCCGGCCAGACAGCAGAGGCAGATGTGCCAGAATATTTGTCATATTTTCCAGGAGGTGTCAGTTTCAGTGGAATTTCATATTCATAGAAATTGTTCTTATAATCCGAGCCGAGGCGAATGAAGACGGACACTTCACCGTCTTCCAACCCTGTTACATCGTTGAGCAGTGCGTTGGCATGAGTGTACATTTGCAGGCGCTTGTACTGTCTCAAATCAATGGTAGTGTTCTTGTAGATGGCCCGTGCATCACCCGTACCCAAATCGGTAACTTTAATGCAGAGAGCCTGTTCATTGTCCTGTCTCAACTGAGGTTGGCTGGGATCTACCACACGGCTGATGCCCGGTGGCAACACATAGTTTACCGGCTCGCGGTCGCCGTTCTCTTCGATGTTGACTGATGACACATTCACTGTGCCACTGATTGCCGGAGCCTGTGTGCCGTTGTAGAGTGGCTGTTCGTAGGTGCGCCATTCGGAGCGGATGAGGTCGAGCGTGGCAAAGCGGAGTACGATAGGCTGTTCGAATCCTGTGAGCCACATGCGGATGAATCGGATGGAGCTGGTTCCGCTGATTCCTCCCACAGCTTTCTCGTATTCATCTACAGGGATGCGGAACTGATACCAGATAGCCTCCTCCGTTTGTCCATTGCGCAACTTTACGCTGCTTACACGGCGGTCAACGATGTAGCCTCGTCCTACTTGTAAATCTTCGGGACGCATGCTGATGTGGTACTGGTAGTATTTCTCATATTCTCCCAACGTATAGTCTTGGTTGATATCTTCAATATCAGGTGTACGCTTGTAGGAAATGTCGTAGCTTTCGGGAGAGTTTTCCGAAGCAATGGAGTTCCCTTCGGTGTTTGTTATATATTTGTATCTGTCGAGAATGCCCAATTGCAAGTCATCGTAGTCGGAGCCTCGATAGTAGTGGTAGGTGTCTCCTGCAGGGTCTGCTTCGAAACGGCTGTAGGTCTCAGCAGTCAGTTTCTCCTTCAATGCACTCAGATAGTCGCGGTAAGTAGGAAACTGTGTCTCTTCCTGACTGTTCAGACCGTTGAGGCCCACATCTTGGCGTGAACGTGCGCCTCCTGTGTTGTCAAAGGCATAGACGATGCTACGGTCGGTGGGTACACGTCCCCATATCGTTTCCGTATATCGTGTCGGGTCACCGTCTGCTGGAAGTCCGTTCTCGAAGAACTTTTTACCGTCCTTCAATACGTCTTCCGACACTTCACCGAGGTTGATGTAGAGGTCGCCTCCCCGTGGACGTGTATCATTGGTTTCATAGAGGAAAGGGTCGAGCATCCAAAACTCTACGTATCCGATGTTGGCTGTTTCGAAGTCGCTTGTCTCCAACTTGCGCATCATGCCCGCCCAGCGTTTGGCCGGGTTGTTGAGGCGTCCTTCGGGAGTGAGGTCGGTGTCGAGGTTGTAAGGCCCTCTCTCATCGGGGTAATATGCCAAGTTGAGTATGTTCAGTGTTGATGACGAATTGTACTCCGCTTCTTTATTGGGATAAAGTTCCCGCTCATATACTTCGCGCACGTAGTGGTTGGAGAGTTGCTCCAAATCGCTTTTGATGTGGCTGGGGGTGAGTGATGAACTTCGGCGGGTGAAGAGCGGATCGATGTAGTACCAACTGAGCAGGGCGCGGTTCATACCGTAGTTTACATCGTTTGTCAGAGTCCCTTCTGCGAGGGTAGAGGGGGTACTGGCTATCATCCAGCTTTCGGGTTGGCGTATATCGATGCCGTTCTCTGTACTTTCGAAGTCGTCTATATACGAAGCATTGCCTTGCACTCCGCCAGCTTCGCCGGCGATGAGCTGTGCAAACTCTGCTGTCAGATTGATGGTTGATGGCTGTGTGGCCTCCAGCAGAGGGAGGCGGTCTATCATGTTCGTCAGCCATTGGCTCTCTTTTTTCCATGCTATGTTGGCTCCCCAAAGAGTGTTTTTGAGGGGCTCGCTACCCATGGCCACTTTAGTGGTCTGTGGTTTTTCGCTCAAGTGCATGATGGTACCCCCGAACTGGAAGTCGCGGCTCAGGTCGTAGGTGAAGTTCATGCCCAACATGGTCTTCCGTTGCATACTGAAGTTCGTGTTGCTTTCGAGGCTGACGCTGACGGCTGTACCTGCATCGATAATGCTTTGATTGATGATGGTAACACGACCTGAACTGTAATCTACGGTATAGTCGCTGTTCTCCACTAGTGTCACTCCTCCGGCAGTCACTGTCACCGATCCTTGAGGGATGTTCCATGCTCCGAGGTCAATTTCAGAGCCAGAGGTGGCTTGATATTGTCCGGTGAACTTGAACTTGTCCTTTTCAGCCATTTGTTTGGCTATGGTTTTGGTAGAGTCGTACAGAGCATCGAATACATATTTTTCGGCCAGTGCGTCGTCACCGATAAAACGGCGCAGATGATCTCCAAAAGGTTCGGCTACGGGGAAGAATATGCGTCCGTTTTGTGCCGTCACAGTGTAGCCTTCCACGAAGTCGAAGAATCCATTGGGACGGGTCTGTTGGTTGTCGTCCAGTCGATCCAGATTCATGGCGCGCAGCAGGGTGGTTTCCTTCAAGAGCGGTTCGGGGATGTAGCTTAACCATACACCGGCAGTGTCACTTTGGTATTTGATGTCGAGGCGGAACTTACTCTTTTGCACACTGGTAGCTCCCAATGCATATACGTTTTTCATCATCAGATCCCAAGTGCCGGCTTGTGGTGAGTTGGCTGTGCTTTTCAGCAACTTCACATAGAGTGCTTTCTTTGTGTCGCTAATGTCTGAAGCAAATTCGCCTACTTGGTAGCGTGTACCTCCGAGTGTGTATTCATAAGCAATGGCCAACACGTCATCGGTCTGCAGGGTTTGCTTGAGGCTGACGAAGCCGACGGCCTTATTGATGGTGTATTCATTGGCACTCAGCAACCGGGCATTTTCTATCTTTTCGTAGTCCACACTGCCGGCAAATCCGGGGATGGCATCAAGCACGTTGGTGGCCTGTGTGATGTCGCGTGCTGTAGCATATTCGCCCACCATGCTCTGGTAGAGGGTGTTGGCATTATTCCGCGGGTTCTCTCCTCCCCCGTTGTTGGTCCAAAGGGTATTGGCCGTGTGTGTGCCTTCACCGAGGTCTGTCAGGGCGATAATATTGCGTGGGTTGTCGTAGCTGCTATTCTTGTTTGTAACCCAAATTTCCACGCGGGTGATGTTGATGCCGCTCGTTACGTTGGGTAGCGTGGCCATGTGCCGGTCGTAGTTGTCGCGGAAATAGTGGCTGAGGAAGAAGTGTCTGTTTTCATCGTAGTTGGCTGCGTTCAACTCGAAATCAGTGAGTTGCGCACCTCCTTTTGATGAGACGGTTTTCGAAGAAGATTCCTTCTGCGATACCACTGTCTGCAATTTCAGTTTTCCGAACTGGAGGTCTGCTCTGACACCAAAGAGCGAAGTGGCTCCACGGATAAGTGATGAGTTGGTGGGCATGCTCACATTTCCCGCTTCCAGTAATTGGATGATTTCGTCTTCCTTACCACCGTAGCTTAACTTTAGCTTTTGGGCATCGAAGTCGAAGGTCGCGTCCGTGTTATAGTTCATGTTGAGTGTCATCTTGTCGCCCACTTTACCGGTGATGCTAAGGTTGACCTTCTCATCAAAGTCGAATCCGAAAGTTTTGCGTTGTCTTTCAGGCAGACTGGGATTCTCGGTGTTTTTCATTTTTGCACCGAACTTTAGCTCGGCTGATCCTTGTGTCTTTATCTGTACTCCTCCGGGACCGAATATCTTCTCTGCCGGTCCAAGGTCGAAGTGCATATCTGTAAAATCAAACTTTTCTTTGCCTGCTTTTTCGAACTCTTCCAGATTCCGGGCTCGGTAGAAGGCATCCATTGATTGTTTCATGCTCCAGGTGGTGTATTCCTCGGGAGACATGCTCACAGGTGTGCTGATGTATTGCCCATTCATCTTTGAGCCGATGAGATAGCGCCCTGTTTGTTCGTCGTATTCTGCTGTCTGCTCAATGTTCTCAGGGTCGCGAAGGTCTGCCGTTCCGCTTTCGGTCTCCGTCTCGTTCATGGGCGAAGTCCGCTTCACGGAGTAGCGTGCCTTGCGCACCGTGTCTGTAGGTTCTTCAGGAGTCTGCACCTCTTCCCATAAGGCCGTCAGAGGGCTGCTACCGCTGATGGCAGCGGCAGCCTGCAGACCCGTTACAGCCAGCAGCATCAAATATATGAGGTGTTTTTTTTTCATTTGGATACAAACCTTCAAATTTTCTCTCACAGTCTCTTCAGTGCCAGTTTGATTACCTTCTCTACTGTGGCTGTCGGCTCCTCTTTGAGAATGGCTGTCACAACCTTATGCGATGCAGCAACAGCGAAGCCCAGCATGGTGAGTGCGCTTACGGCCTCTTCCACGATGGCAGTGTCAGCAGTGGAGGCCCCGACCGGTGTCGCACCGGCAGTCGCACCGGCTAATCCGGTAAGAGCTATTTTGTCCTTCAAATCAACAATGATGCGTTGTGCCGTTTTTAGCCCGATGCCTTTCACCGTCTTCAGCAGTTTGTCGTTGCCAGTGCTGATGACTTCGCAAAGTTCGGTAGGGCTGAGTGCCGAGAGAATCATGCGTGCGGTATTTCCTCCGATGCCACTTACGGTGATGAGCTGTGTGAAGAGTTCACGTTCCTCGCGCGTGGCAAATCCAAAGAGCACCCAAGCATCTTCGCGGATTGATTCATAGACATGCAGTTTCACTTGATTCTTGCCTTGTATGGCCGAGTAGGTGTTCAGTGAAATGTTGAGCAGGTAGGCCACTCCTCCGGCTGTTTCTAAAGTGACAGTGGCTGGTGTGATTTCTGTGATTTCTCCTTTGATGTATGCAATCATATGTTCTCTCTCTCTGATTTGTCTTCTATGTGGGAGGCTTTTCTTTCCCCTTATCAAGATTTGAAACGCAGGAAATGATATTATATTGTATTATACCTTAATTAAAATCGACGGAACGGAAACCGTTAACAGACACGACTCGGCCTGTCAGACTAAAAATAGGGTTTGATTCAGTCAGCCTCGGCTACGAATAATTAATACGGAAATCAGTCAACATAAATCCTTAACTGGCACAAACTTTTTGGAAGAACACCTGAATATTCTTTGTCCCAAGGTTTGGTTTAGTTATCCCAAGGTTTGGTTTAGTTATCCTAAAGCTTGATTTAGTTATCCCAAGCTTTGGGATAAAGAATGTTCAGGTGTTCTTCAGAGAATCACTTGCGGTTTTGGCATTAATGTCTCCCTGTCCGTATCATTTTGCTTGGTTGTTTTTGTAATGTAATGGCAATGTTTCTTCCGCAAGTGTGAAGTAGGCCTGAAAAGTCCTCAGGAATAGGGCGTAGCTGCCGGATGTCCTGTTGGAAAAATGTCAAAAAGTGTACCTTGGCGGATGATTCTCTGTCATTTGTTTCGTTTTTCCATAGTAAATGATTACTTTTGCACATTGTTTAATTTAAAAGTATTATAGAGAGAAACATGAAAGAATTCTTGAAGTACACTCTTGCCACAGTTGTGGGAATTGTGTTGGTGAGCGTCTTGTGCACTCTGTTGGGACTTGTCAGCCTGTTTGGTATTGTGGCAGCTTCTGAACAGGAGGTGCCAGTCAAACCAAACTCCATCTTTACACTGACGTTTGACGCGGCCGTTGAAGAGCGGGCTGTACCTAATCCTTTTGCCGCAGTGATGGGGGAAGAAGCTGAAGCAATAGGGCTTGATGATGTGTTGGGCAGTATCAAGAAAGCCAAGGAAAATGAAAATATATGTGGCATTTATCTTGAAACAGGCAATTTCCCGGGAGCAGAGCCTGCCACATTGGAGGCAATCCGTCGGGCATTGGTGGATTTCAAGGAGAGCGGTAAGTTTATTGTGGCTTACGGTGACATGTATACACAAGGAGAATATTATCTGTGCAGTGTGGCCGACAAGGTGATTCTCAATCCACAGGGAGCCGTTGCTTGGACGGGACTCAGTGCACAGCCCGTTTTTCTGAAAGGACTTTTTGACAAGTTGGGAGTCAAAATGCAAATCTTTAAAGTCGGCACCTATAAATCGGCTGTGGAGCCTTTTGTGAATACCTCCATGAGTGAAGCTAACCGCGAACAGACTTCAGCTTATCTCCATTCCATTTGGGGGCAGATTATTGCAGACGTTGCAGCTTCGCGCAGCATATCTGCTGATTCGTTGAATGCTTATGCTGACCTTATGATGGCTACCGGACCTGCTGAAGAGTTTGTCCGTTGTGGGATGGTGGACACACTCCTTTATATGGACGGAGTGAAGAGCTATCTCAAACAGTTGACAGGAACGGATGAGGACGATGCTTTGAATACCTTGGCACTCAGCGATATGATAAATGTGAAACGCAATGTCCCCAAGGATAAAAGTGGCAATGTCGTAGCCGTATATTATGCTGTGGGTGAGATTACTGACCAACCTGCACAGGCTATGCCTGGTGGGGAAGAAGGTATTGTGGGTGGAAAGGTGATTACGGATCTCAGCCGGTTGCGTGAAGATGACGATGTGAAAGCCGTTGTGTTGCGTGTCAATTCACCGGGAGGTAGTGCTTTTGCTTCAGAACAGATTTGGAACGAAGTGGTGAAACTGAAAGCTAAGAAACCTGTTATTGTCTCTATGGGAGGCATGGCAGCATCGGGTGGATATTATATCTCATGTGCCGCCGACAGTATCTTTGCTGAGCCGACCACTTTGACCGGTTCTATCGGAATTTTCGGTATGATGCCGGATATGCAAGGACTGCTGACTGACAAACTGGGGTTGGCCTTTGACGTGGTGAATACCAACCGCTACAGCGATCTGGGCAATGCTACACGTCCCATGACTGAAGGGGAGAAACAGTTGATACAGGCTTCTGTAGAGCGTGGATATGGCCTTTTTGTCAAGCGTTGTGCCGATGGACGTGGGGTGAGTGAAGAACAGATCCGTCAGGTAGCAGAAGGTCGTGTATGGACAGGGGCTATGGCACAGGAACGTGGCTTGGTAGATTGTCTTGGAGGTATTGATGATGCCATCGCTGCTGCTGCAAATAAAGCGGGTGTGGAGAATTACACAGTGTTGGCTTACCCTGCGCAGGCAAGTTTCTTCGATAATCTGCTCAGTCAGGGTAAAGACAATTATATTAATGCTAAATTGAGAACTTCAGCGGGAGAATACTATGGCATCATCCGCTGTTTGAACAGCCTGAAAGAGATGACGCCCTTGCAGGCACGCATAGAGGCAGATCCGAACATCCGGCTTTAATCAGGTGGTTATCTGCAGGAAATCGCCTTGGTGTTTGAAACAAAGAATAAGTTTTGTGTATGGCAGAAGAAAATATCAAAATTTACAAATGGCTTTATCCTATAGCAGCACTCTATGGCGTGGGAGTAAACTTTCGCAATCTGCTGTTCGATTGGGGTATCTTGCGCGAGCGCAGTTTTGATGTGCCGGTCATTTGTATTGGTAATATCACGGTGGGGGGTACAGGAAAAACCCCTCACACTGAGTACTTGATAAAACTTCTGCGGAAACACTTTCAAGTGGCGGTGTTGAGCAGAGGGTATAAGCGGAAATCACGCGGATTCCTATTTGCTGGAGCAGAGACTCCTATGGCGCAAGTTGGAGATGAACCTTATCAGATAAAGCAGAAGTTTCCTGATGTGCATGTGGCTGTGGATGCCAACCGCTGTAGGGGTATTGGGCGGTTGTGCAGCCGGGAAGTGTCTCCGGAAGTGGAAGTTGTCTTGCTTGACGACGCTTACCAGCACCGTTATGTGAAGCCAGGCATTAATTTGTTGCTGGTTGACTACCATCGCTTGATTAAATACGATGCTTTGTTGCCTGCCGGTCGCTTGCGTGAGCCTGAGTCTGGAAAGAATAGGGCAGACATCGTTATCGTTACCAAATGTCCACGCAACCTGAAACCTATGGATTACCGTTTGCTGAATAGTCAGATGTCTCTTTATCCTTACCAACAACTCTATTTTTCCACTATCTCCTATGGGGCGCTTCGCCCCTTGTCTGCAGAAGGATTGTGTGTGGATTCGGATGAAATACCACTCGCCTCTTTGGCAAAGGATACGAAAGTGCTACTGCTTTCTGGTATAGCATCGCCAACTTTATTGCAGGAGGAGTTGGAAAAATATGCAGGGGAAGTGGAGTTGTTGGCTTTCCCTGATCATCATGATTTCTCTGCAGCTGACATCGGAACTCTCAGGCAGCGTCATGCCTCATTGGGAGATGGACCGAAGCTGATTGTCACCACAGAGAAGGATGCTACGCGTTTGGTCGGGCATCCGGCTCTCGATGAAGACTTGCGGTGCAATATTTATGTGTTGCCGATTGAAGTCGAATTCCTGCAAAGACAACAGGAAACTTTTAACGAACAAATCATCAGATATGTTAGAGCTAATTCAAGAAACAGCATCCTACATAAGACACCGGATGCACACCGTACCTGAAACAGCTATTATCCTTGGTTCTGGTTTGGGACGGCTGACTGAAGAAATAACGGAAACTTATGAAATTGACTACCGGGATATTCCAAATTTTCCTGTCTCTACAGTAGAGGGACATAGCGGGCGGCTCATTTTCGGAAAGTTGGGCGGTAAAGACATTATGGCCATGCAAGGGCGTTTTCATTATTATGAGGGCTACTCGATGAAGGAAGTGACTTTCCCTGTTCGGGTGATGCATGCCTTGGGTATCCGTACACTTTTTGTCTCCAATGCAGCCGGGGGAACTAATAGCTCCTATCGGATAGGAGATCTGATGATGATTACTGATCACATAAACTTCTTTCCAGAGCATCCCCTTCGAGGAAAAAACGTGGGTGATGGCCCTCGCTTCCCTGACATGAGTGAAGCTTATGATCGCACCCTTATATCTCAGGCCCGCAAAATTGCAGACCGTTTGGGAATATCTCTACGTGAAGGAGTCTATCTTGGAACTCAAGGACCCACCTACGAGACTCCTGCCGAGTACCGTATGTTCTACCGTCTGGGAGCTGATGCCGTAGGAATGTCCACAGTGCCTGAGGTTATCGTAGCCCGTCATTGTGGCATCCGTGTATTTGGAATTTCCGTTATTACCGACCTTGGTGTGGAGGGAAAGATTGTGGAGGTTACTCATGAAGAGGTACAACGGGCTGCTGACGAAGCGCAACCCCGTATGACTGCCATCATGAGGGAACTGATAGCATTTTGAGCAGGAAAACCGTTTATGGTGGGGAATTATCCCCACCTTATTATAGTATGTAAAAAAGACAATGAACGAACAAAGCAGAACAGAAATAGCCACCCTCGGTGAATTTGGCCTTATTCGCCGTTTGACCGAAAATCTCAAGGTTGTTAACTCATCAACCTGTTATGGGGCAGGAGATGATTGTGCAGTCATCGCACAGCCGGAAGGAATGCAGATGCTTGTTACTACTGATATGTTGATGGAGGGAGTGCACTTCGATCTTACTTATGTACCATTGAAGCATTTGGGGTACAAGGCTGTGATGGTGAATCTCAGCGATATTTATGCTATGAACGGGCAACCTCGTCAGGTTACCATCTCGTTAGCCTTGAGTAAACGCTTTTGTATCGAAGATGTGAAAGAACTCTATGCCGGTATGCGTTTGGCTTGCGAACAACATGGAGTGGATATTGTGGGTGGAGATACTACATCAAGTCTTACAGGATTGGCCATCAGTATCACTGCCATTGGTGAGGCACGTGCTGAAGATATAGTTTACCGCAATGGAGCGAGAGAAACCAATCTTATCTGTGTCAGTGGAGACCTTGGTGCTGCCTACATGGGGTTGCAATTGTTGGAGCGTGAGAAACTCGTTTTTAAAGGACAAAGTGATGTGCAACCTGATTTTGCCGGGCGCGAATATATCCTCGAAAGACAACTCAAGCCAGAAGCTCGGCGCGACATCATACAGAAACTGGCCGAAGCCGGCGTCAAGCCTACTGCCATGATAGACATTAGTGATGGAATTTCCAGCGAGTTGAAGCACATCTGTACGCAAAGTCATGTAGGGTGTCGAATCTACGAGGAACATTTGCCTATTGATTACCAGACTGCCGTAATGGCTGAAGAACTGAACATGAACGTTATCACATGTGCTCTCAATGGAGGGGAAGACTACGAGTTGCTCTTTACTGTTCCTATCGCTGATCATGAGAAAGTTTCCCGGATGGAGGGAGTCAAGATTGTGGGGCACATCACGCAAGAGGAGTTGGGGTGTGCGCTCATTACGCGGGATGGACAAGAATTTGAGTTAAAAGCGCAAGGATGGAATCCTCTGAAAGACGAAAACATGAAAGAATAATGCTTTTTTCGAAAAAAACCGGTAAAAAGTTTGGTTAGAAGAAAAACTTTGCCTACCTTTGCACCCGCATTCGAAAAACATGGTGCCATAGCTCAGTTGGTAGAGCAAAGGACTGAAAATCCTTGTGTCCCCGGTTCGATTCCTGGTGGCACCACAACCAAAACTCTTACAAAACGTTGTAACTATACGATGGTTACAACGTTTTTTCGTTTAAATTAAATAAACCAATTGATAAGTATGGCTAATAACGTGACATTCAAGTATCAGCATCCTTTTCCTATCGAGAAGGACGATACAGAGTATTATCTGCTGACTAAAGACTATGTGTCGGTCAGTGAGTTTGAGGGAACCCCTATTCTGAAAATAGAGAAGGAGGGACTGACAGCGATGGCAAATGCCGCGTTTCGCGATGTGTCATTCTTGCTTCGTCGGGCACACAACGAACAGGTTGCGAAAATCTTGTCAGATTCGGAGGCCAGCGACAATGACAAGTATGTGGCGCTGACTTTTCTGCGTAACGCAGAGGTAGCCTGCAAGGGTAAACTGCCTCTTTGTCAGGATACTGGTACTGCCATCATTCACGGTGAAAAGGGCCAGCAGGTATGGACGGGTTATTGTGATGAAGAAGCCCTCTCGCTGGGAGTGTTCAAAACCTATACAGAGGAGAACTTGCGTTATTCGCAGAATGCACCGCTCAATATGTATGACGAGGTGAATACCAAATGTAACCTTCCTGCACAAATTGATTTGGAGGCCACAGAGGGGATGGAATACAAATTCCTCTGCGTTACCAAAGGAGGTGGTTCTGCAAATAAAACTTATCTCTTCCAAGAAACCAAAGCGTTGCTAAATCCTGCTACACTCGTACCTTTCTTGGTTGAAAAGATGAAGACGTTGGGTACAGCGGCTTGTCCTCCTTACCACATTGCTTTTGTTATCGGTGGGACGTCGGCAGAGAAAAACTTGCTTACTGTGAAGTTGGCATCGACTCACTATTACGATAATTTGCCCACTACGGGTAACGAAGGAGGACGTGCTTTCCGTGATGTAGAATTGGAAAAACAAGTGCTTGAAGAAGCACATAGAATAGGTTTGGGAGCACAATTTGGCGGCAAATACTTTGCACATGATGTGCGCATCATCCGCTTGCCTCGTCATGGCGCATCTTGCCCTGTAGGTATGGGAGTAAGTTGCTCGGCTGACCGTAATATCAAATGTAAAATCAACAAAGACGGAATCTGGATTGAAAAACTCGATGATAATCCCGGTAGCCTCATTCCCGAAGAATTGCGTCAGGCCGGTGAGGGAGAAGCCGTAAGAATTAACCTTAACCAGCCGATGAGTGAAGTGTTGAAAGAGTTGAGCAAATATCCTGTTTCTACCCGTCTTTCCTTGAATGGAACTATCATTGTTGGTCGTGATATCGCTCATGCCAAACTGAAAGAACGCCTCGACCGTGGCGAAGAGATGCCTCAATATATGAAAGATCATCCTATTTATTATGCCGGACCAGCCAAAACTCCCGCAGGAATGCCTTGTGGTTCGATGGGACCCACTACGGCCGGCCGAATGGACTCTTATGTCGATTTGTTCCAAAGCCATGGCGGTGGCATGGTGATGTTAGCCAAGGGTAACCGGGCACAGTGTGTGACTGACGCTTGCAAAAAGCATGGTGGATTCTACCTTGGTTCTATCGGAGGACCCGCTGCTATCCTTGCACAAAACAACATAAAGAGCATCGAGTGCGTAGAATATCCGGAGTTGGGTATGGAGGCTATATGGAAGATTGAGGTCGAAGATTTTCCTGCTTTCATCCTTGTTGATGACAAAGGTAATGATTTCTTCAAACAAATCACTCCGCGTTGCAGATGAAAGTAAAGAGGTTAGCTGCTAACTGAGATGAAGGACTATGCAAGGGCATAGTCCTTTTTTTTGTTTTTAGATAAGATTTTTACTTTTTTGAATCGTTTGTTTATTGCATTTTGTCTATATTTGCACCTTCAAATCGAAAACGCTAAACTTTTGTATATGAAACGAAAACTTTTACTATTCAATCTTGTTTCCATTTATCTTTCTCTATTTTGTTTGCCGGCAGCAGCTGACGGTGTGGAAATCTATGGCTTTTCTACCAATATTGATGATGAGACGCAGTCGGGTCTGATAAAGTTCAATAGTGACAATCCTGCCAACACAATGCAACGCATCAAAATCATGGAAGAGTGGGCTACGGCTGGAGCATGGGGAGGCGATGCCTACTACGCCATCCTTTCGTATGCAACCTATCCGAAGGGACTTTATACTATTGATGTACAAACAGGAGAAACTAATCGGGTGGCTGATTATATGTACCGTGAGGATGTCAGGGCCGCTATCGAGATGAGTTACGACTTTACGACTGAAACGATGTATATGGTCACGGTGTCAGATGAAGATGAATATGCTACAGCCTTTGGTACCATAAATCTGAGAACAGGAGAACAGCGCTTCATCAACACCAATATGGGCTGCTACGTGGTGGCTATGGCCATTAACAAAAGCGGACGGGTCTATGGAATTACCGATAATGGAACCGTGATGAGTATCAACAAAACAACAGGAAAGTGCACCAACCTGTTTAATTTGGAAACTTATCCTTGGCGAAAGCAGTCAATGGAGTTTGATCGTGAAAACGGAGACTTATATTGGGCTTATTGTGACACTGATGACTTCGGATATCTGAAGAAAATAAAGATAAACACACGCAAGGTGACAGATATCGGTTACATCGGTGGAGAGTCGAAAGAGCAGGTATTGGGACTCTACATTCCCTATAAACAGTGTGAGGATGATGCTCCTCATAAAGTGACCGATTTGCAACTAACCCCTGATAAGAGTGGAGAACTGACTGCTACATTCAGTTGGACTTGTCCTACGACTACTTATGTGGGTGAAACCTTGTCGGAAATAGAGAAAATTGAAATTTATCGCGATGAATCGTTGGTGGCAACCCTCACTGAAGGTGTTGCTCCGGGAACTTCCGTGGTATGGAATGACCGAGTGACAACCTCTGGTGAATATGTTTATAAAATAGTTCCTTGCAATACTGCAGGTTCAGGCTTGCCAGCTACCATTTCGGCTTTTATTGGTCGTGATGTCCCCAAAGCTACAACCTTTGCCTCTGTCACCCGAGTGGGAAACAATGCTGTACGATTGGCTTGGCATCCCGTTACAACAGGAGCCAATAAGGGGTATCTTGACCTCAGTTCTATCGTTTACAAGGTGACGCGCACGAGTGATGGAACTGTATTGGCTGAGAATCTGACAGATACCATTTTTACGGATTCCAATATTACAGCGTTGGATCGTTATCAGTATGAAGTGTTACCATCGAATGCTGACGGAGTGGGTGAAGCTACCGCTACTGGATATATTGTTAATGGACCCGCACGTCAATTGCCTCTTGCTACGGATTTTACGGATGAAGCAGAGAGTCAGTTGTGGAGCATTGCAGATGCTGATGGCGATGGACAGACCTATTTTTGGCAATACAATCCCAACTTCAAGGATCAGGGGTTCTTTTATTATCAGTGTAAATATGCTCCTACGGGTCATGCGGACGATTGGGTAGTTTCGCCCAAATACACTTTTGATGCGGGTGTGGCTTATAAAGTACTCATCACCGCGCGTCCTTGTAATATCTATCGTCCGGAGAAGATGATGCTCTACCTGATTAAAGATTATGACCTTGACAAAGCTATCAGCCTTAGCGATACCATTCATGTCAGTGGTGAAGAAGATGCTACGGGCGAGACTGTTCTCAGTCAGTTCCGTGTGAACATAGCCCCGTTGGTAGAGGCTGGCGAATATTCTCTTGGTATCCGTTGTGTCAGCGACTTCACCGAGGCTTATTGGTTGGCTTTAGCCAAGGTGGAAGTTTCTGCTAATCAAGAGGGGCATATCCGTGGTGATGTATATGACAATGAGGGAAATCCCGTGGAAGGGGTAGTGGTTAGTCTTGAAGGTACCGACTTTTCTGCTACAACTGATGCGCGTGGACAATTCGAGATAATGAATGTACCAGAAGGAACGTACACCACAGTACAGACCAAGTTGGGCTATACTTCTGTATCCAAAAACGTCACAGTAGAAGGACTTCAGACTGTGAACGTAGAGTTGGATGTCAACATTATCGGAACCCTCGCAATGAAGGGGGAAGTGAGGGATGAATATGGTGAGCCTTTGGCTGGTGCAACTGTCTGCCTGACAGGCTACAATTGCTATCAGGTGCAAACCGATGCCACCGGTGCTTACCTTGTCGAAGGAATCTATCTTGTCGAAGAACCTTATAACGTGAGAGTTTCCAAAGATTTTTATTCCAGTGCTACGGCTCAAGCCGAGATGGTGACGGTGAACGGGATTGTTTATCAGCAGGATTTTACACTGAATGACTCTATTTTGCCACCGGCATTGGTGAAAGGAGAGATAATAACTGCTGAAGGAAATGTGGAGATTCCTGAAATCTCATGGACACAGCCGGGAGTGGAAAAACTGACGGAGGCATTCAGTAATCAAGGTTCATATACGTTTGGAACAGATGAGGGAGACCATACCACGCTTATCGGACTTGTATGTCGTGAATCGATGGTGTTGAAAGAAATAGACTGGAGTGTCTTTATCGGTGACTCTACCATCAATGTTACGATTCTGGCACTCGATGCAGCGGGCAATGCCACAGATGAAGTGCTTTACCAAGATTTGGATGCCCCCAACAAAGGATACAATCTCACTACTTATGCATTGAAGGAATCTGTTTATGCTCCCAACGGTTGTTTTATCGGACTCAGCTGCGACAAGGGTAATCTTTATCTCCTCACTACAACTCCTACAGCGGAAAAGCCTTTTGTGAAGAACTTCAATGCCTATATTGAAGATTACACAAAGAATACAAAATTGGAGTATGTTGAAAGTTTGGGTAAGGATTATGAAGAGAATTTCTTCATCAGCTACACTGCTCTCAAGTTGGCTGTAGCTGATGCGCCTACTGTCAAATATATGATGGTGCCTCCTGCCAATGTGGGAGAGGAGTTGGAAATGATTGAAGTGGACGGACTGTCTTATACCGACTTGTATTGGAAGAATCTCAATGAAGGAGAATACTCCTATGTCGTGGAAGCTGTTTACCGTAACGGAAAAAGTGCAGGACAGACCATCAACCTCACCAAGATTACTCCTTCTGGAATAGAGGAGGGAAGGTCAGATACAGAGGCTTCCGTTTGGCTGCAAGGTAATGTGCTGATTATTCGTGCAGAAGCTGTACAGGTGGTGAATGTTTGTGGACAGGTTGTGGTGGCAGGCGAAGCTGTTAGCAGTCTCTCAACTGAAAATTGGGAAAAAGGACTCTACCTCGTCCGTACACTGGAAGGTGGAAAGTGGAAGTCAAGTAAAATGTATATCAGGTAATAGGTAAATATAAGTAATGCAATAGACAATGATTAAAAAGATGATTATAGGAGGAATTCTCCTCTTGGCCATTCAAGGACTTTGGGCACAGGATACTCTTTTTGTTTGTGATTTTGAGGGCGGTATCCCCGATTCTTTTTCTGTTTACGATCGAGATGGCAACGTTCCATCGCGTAGTATGAAGCGATATGGATTGGAACAAGGTGTGGCTTGGGCTGGATATGCCGATGCCACGGTTGGCAATGTGGCTGTCAGCGGTTCGTGGTATCAGGAGGCGGCACAGTCGGACGATTGGCTTATAACTCCTGGTGTTATGGTGAGGGATGCACGAGCCATCCTTTCTTGGAAGGCTTGTGCTACAGATGCAGAACATCCTGACGGATACAGCATCTATATATCCGATAAAGGTAATCGTCCTGAGGATTTTGTCGGTGAACCTGTTTTTACCGTCAGTGCCGAGTCTGTGACGTGGCAGGATTATTACCTCCCGTTAGAGCAGTATGCCGGTAAAGAAATCTATGTAGCCTTTGTAAATAACAGTATCAATTGTAATCTGCTGATGTTGGATGACATCACTGTTTTTACCCGTAAACACACTTTCACCTTTACTAATCTTACTCCGGAAGCTGTTACTTCGGCTGGCGCTGTGGAAGTGACGGGTACTCTTGCTTCATCAGGTTTCCTTCCCGTAGAGGGGTACAAGTTGGAACTGACTCACGGTGGATATACTTATATCATTGACCACACAGATGAATTGTTAGAACCGGATGAGACCGTCACCCTTACTTTTGACCAGGCAATCCCTGTAATGCTGAATACGACAGAAGACTATACCCTTGTTATCAGTAGTATGGGAGGAACTGATGTTGACACTATATACGGAAGTGTCACCTGTTTCGAACGTACTGTACTTATCGAAGAAGGGACGGGAACTTGGTGTATGTGGTGTCCGCGTGGACAATATGGATTACAGCAACTACATAAAAAACACTCCGGTGAATTCATTGACATAGCTGTGCATGTGAGCGATCCCATGATGGTGTATGATTATGCTATGGCTCTTTATGCTCCTTTTTTCTATGCCAACGGCTTGCCTTCTTGTGTGATGGATCGTAACTCTGCACAGACAGGCGATCCCTACGTCGGTGTAGAAGAGATGCTCGATGAAGCCAAGAAGCAGGGAGCGATTGGCCGGTTTGTAGATTTGCAGGCTTCTGTTTATGAACAGGACTTTGGCCGTTTTGAAGTTTCAGGGTCTTACGAGTTCGGCAAAGCTGTTAACGAGGGTGAATATCGCCTCTCTTTTATCCTTGTCGAAGACAGTGTGACAGGATATGAACAGAGTAATGGTTATTCGGGCAGCAGTTCTGCTATGGGTGGACTCGATCTTTTGCCCGATCCTATTCCTGCCGGTGAATACTACTTTGCCAATGTGGGTCGTGCGGTGTTCGACAGTGTGGTTGTAGATTTAGCCAATAAAGAACGACTGACAATTGAGGCACAACCTGAGCGGCATACACAAACTGATTTTAATTACGAATTCAATTATCCGTCAAACATCAGTGATGTCAACAAAGTAAAACTCGTAGCTTTAATTGTTGATGAGCAGACAGGCCAGGTAGTAAATGCTGCAGAAACAAAATTGTCGTATTTTTCAGGCAGTTCAAGTATAAAAGGTGCAGAAACTTCTTCATCCATTCGTATGCGTACTACTTATGCCGGCATAGAACTGACTGCAGTTTCTCCTATTTGCAACGTGGAAGTTTGGAGTGTTGAAGGGCAACTGCTCAGCCGCACTGCTCCTAACCTGCAAACTTATACACTTCCAATTGCCGGCCATAATCATACGGTTATTGTAAAGGTGCAGACTACAACCGAGAATGCCACTTTCAAGACTCAATGGTGAAGGCTCTGAAATTCTTCAAGATAATTTAAAAAGATACTAAAATATGAAGAAACTATTAATTATGCTGTGCAGCCTGTTCGGATTTGCGAGTCTGAATGCACAGACTCAGTTGGCTGGTTCTGCTGCTGAGGCTCCCGTCATGTTGATGATAGGGGAAGAATATCTGTTCCCTACTGATTTTTCCATTGCAATCTTTGCTTATACGGCCGAGAAAGACGGAGTGCTGACATTGGAAATGTCATCTCCCTTACGCATCTTCCGTACAGATGCTCAAGGTAATAGCTTTGATCCTCTTCCTCTTTTCGGTACAGATTGTATGATAGGAGTGCAAGCTGGTGAAACTTACTATTTTCAGCACGCTACAACTTGGGGAAAAACAATCACGTTGAAGGTTGCCTTTGTTGAAGGAGCCCCTTATCTTCCTATTGTATTGGAACAAGTAACGCCCGCTGATGGCAGTGTTTATCACACGACCACAAAAGAGGGTAGTGTCTCTTTTGAATTTAATGTAGCAGTCAATACTTCAAACCTTGTACCTGCACTTGTGCTGTCTGATGGTGAGCAAGTGTCATTGACGGATTACACCATAGCAGAGAATTATACCACCCAAGGAACTATCTATACCCTACAGGTGGCCGCTACTTACAACTCCCTTCTTGCTGTCGGCAAACTCAAGCCTGGCGACACCTTCAGTATTGTGCTGACTAATGTGGCGGATAAGGCTTATCCTGAAAATTGCTTTGCCGAAGGAATCTCTGTTTGTTACACAGCATCACCTGAAGCTGTCACTCTCACGGATGTGAATAAACAAGGAACTCTCAAATCTTATTATATGGAGGGAGATGAAGAGGGATTGGTTGTACTTACTTTTTCTGATGATGTTATGTGCTCTGCAGAGTCGGCGCTGTTGACTTACGGAGATCGTGAGGCCGGAACTTGGGTGGAGTTGCCTGTGCCTTATACGATACAGGGAAATACCATTGTTTGGAATATGCAGGGCATTCATATGAACAAGGCTCCTCTTGATGATGAGGGGCGCCGTATTGTTAATGTCAGTTTACGTGGTATTTGTGACACCTCGGGCAATTATATTGAAGGAAATACGAAAGGCAGTGCAGGAACAATTCATTTTTCCTATGCAGTAGAGACCATTGATGTAAATGTCTATTGTGACTTTATGCCGGCTATAGGTAGCAATATTGATGCTGTGGAAGAGATAGAAATATGGATAGCCGAAGGAGTGTATGTAGCTTTTGATAGCGTAAAAATCTCTTTTATTAAGGATGGGGAAACTGTAGAATTGTTGCTTCCGAAGGATTCATTGCGCATAGAGGCTGATCCGTATAATGCAAAGGATTTGTTGGTTTACGTTCCTCTTTCAGGATGCGTATCGGATGCAGGCGAAATAACAGTAGAGCTGACGGGTGTGATGACTGCAAGTGGTAGTGTCCCGGTGATTCGTGGTACATTCGTTTCTTCAGGGAAGGGCTCTTCTGCGGTTCTTCGGCACAATGTGTCGGCATTTGAAAAGCCTTTGGAAGTGTATGATTTGCAAGGGCGGCTGTTGCGTATTCTTTCTATTGGTGAAGGAGTGGAGGTTCTGCCTTCAGGTATTTACCTTATCGACGGTAAAAGAATAATTGTTCATCAATGAGCCGTATTGTTGAAAATAAGGGTCAGTCCGATTGGGACTGACCCTTATTTCCAATTTTTAGAAATTCGGACGATACCGATTCTGAACGTCCTGTCTTATTTCTTTAGTTGTTTTTCTATTGTAACCTTTCCATTTGCATGGGTATGCTTGACAATGGTTATTCCTTTGACCGGGGCAGTGAGTTGTACGCCCGAAGTTGAGTAATATTCGGTGTTCACTATAGGTGCATCGTCTTCTGTTTGAATTTCCATGTGATCAGCTTCCAGATCTTGAGTGACATCAACAATCTCTTCAGGTGTGAGAGCATAGTTGTAGATACGGAAGTCATCAACAAATGCTTTCAATAAAGGGTCTGCATTGAATTGGCTACGTCCGATATAGTTAAGTGTGGGGTGTATGTCATCGGGGCGTATGTTCATGGAAGTTGACCTTGCAGCCTCTTCTCCGTTGATATATAATATTACAGCTTCGTTACTTATTGTGATGGCTACATGAGTCCATGTCGATTGCTTTATCGGGTTGGTAGCCAATATTTCTTCTTCACCTCCATTTTTCATCACGAAGCGCATTTCACTTCCATGGGTTGGTGTAAGGAACATGTATTGTTGGGTTCCATTTCCGAAGTCGAATATGCGTTGCCAACTTGTGGTTGCACGCATCCTTACCCATGTGCAGATTGTCATTTCGTGCATATTTGCTATGGCATATGGCAGTTTCAGATAGTTGTCCGTTCCATTGAACATGAGTGATTTTGTTCCAGATTTGCAAACGGGGGTATATACGGCTGTGCCGTAGATTGTAGCATCCATTCTGTTGATAGTTGCATCGGCCAGTGTGTCGTCCATTTGTAATTGGCATACCAATGCTTTTTCACTGATGGTTTGTGCCTCTGCTGTGTTGGAACTTTGTGAACGGTTACCGATTTTGTCGGTGGCCTTTATCTTATAGATGTATTTTATACCTTGACGTACGTCGTTGTCGAGGAAACCGTCTGTATTTACTTCACGGGCAATGGTGTTATAGAGAGTATCTTCTCCTTCCATTGGCAGTTCGGCTCTGAAGATATCATAGCCTTTCAAGTCTGTTTCAGAACCCAATGTCCAGTTCAGAAGAATTGAAGCGGTCTGTGCTGTGGCCGTCAGATTCTCCGGTGCGGCTGGTGGTGTAGTCTCACTTTTGAGTCCGGCAGGTACAAAACGCCATTTTTGTTTGTCGCTTCCATTGATTCTTCCCTGAGTGACAACGGCATTTTCTCCCGCTCCAGTCACTTGCAGACACAGATTGCTGTGGCGGCTGATTATGTAGAAATAACCTTCTCCCGCATATTTCAGATACCATTGCTGCTGTGCTCCTAAGTTCTGTCGGTAGGCTATGATGTTCCCCCCTTCGTTGAGCGAATAATTAAGGACATCGAGGTTGTAACTGTTGTTGCCAAGTGATGTGATGGTATAGTAGCTGAAATCTCCTCCAATACGATTGCTGACAGGCATCACTTTCCATTGTTGGTAAGTCGCTTTCTGCACATGTTTTTTCTGCACAATGTTGGAACCTTCCGCAGTGTTGGCCAATGGTAGAGAAATGACTCTCTCCCCTGTTGCGGCACTTTGTATTACATAATTTCCGTTGATGTAAGGAGGAACATCTTCTCCCCAAGTGATGTCGGCCACATATTCGGCATTTGTTTGTCCTGTCTGATAACCTGTTCCTCCGGGCATATCCACGGTATATTCTCTAACGGGACCGTATCCATCAAAGTAGACATTGCGGTCAGTAGAGAGGAAACGGTAGGTAGAGTTGCCGGCTTGACGTTCTGATGAACCGATGAATGCTTGTACTGTCTGTTCCTTATTATTGCGATAAACGGCAGCTGCCGTCCAGTGTGCTCTGTCTTCGGTATACGCCAATCGGTCACCGTTGTTACTTGCTCGGCAGAATTCTCCACGTGCTCTGGCATCGAATCCCCACCATATGCCAGTCTGCATTCCGTATTCCACTCCTACCATAGCTTCCATCACATTGTGCAATTCGTCTGCTGTGGCATGTTTCCCATCGGCTCTTACTGTGGTGAAAAAGTTGGCATATGTATCAAATTCTCCGGCCAGTTGGTGGGTATTCCCCTCATCAAGATATTCTTTTAACGCATTGTACCATGGTAATGCCTGGTCACAATTTAAAGTGTTTCCTCCGCAGATACGTATGTTGTCGAAGAGAGGGTTCTGTTTCAATAAGCGTGCTATATTATAGAAATCGCTGATGTTTCCTTCTCCCCAAGGTGTATAGTCCGGTTCGTTGAATGGTGCTACGGACACCACGTTGAATCCCTTTTTCTGACAATATATGACAGAGGCTTCTATCATTTTCACCCACTCCTCCGGTTTCCCGTAATAGTTGTCCTTGTTCATCACTTCGTGGTCACAGTTGAGTGCAATATCCTTCACTCCGCTCAGTGCAACGATACGCAGGCGGTTGTCCAATGCTTGCTGTTGTGCCTTGGAAAGTTCTCCATTCACAATGAGGTCACTTGGTTGGAATGAAGCACGTGCCGTTCCCAAATTCTCAGTCCCGATGAAAGCGATACCCCGTTTCATGTTGTCTTCTGATGGCCATGCAGTGTCCATTCCCCAAATTACGGGAAACTGTTTTCCTTCAGCCTCCACACTGAAGGGAACAGCGTTCATTTCTTGCTTGATTTCGGCTGTTATCAGACTACTTGCAGTCTGCACTTGCGCTTGTACTGCCACAGTTGTTGCTGCCAGTACTGCTAATGTAAGTTTACAGTTCTTTTTCATGATATACAAGTGATTTTTTCTTTTATACTCTACGTCGTCAATAATGTTTCTAAAGGTCTTCGCAGTATTCGTCCTGTGATGAGCCCGAGCGAAGTTGTCACCTTTGCCAATTCCTCTTTGAATACATATGCTACGGAGCCTACCATGTGCACCGGCAATGTAGTGTCATACGCTCGGATTACATTCTTTTGGAAGAATTTCTCGAACTCCTCTGCCAATAATTCCTGTATGGAAGGTTCTTCGCGGTATTTGCTCAAGAATGGTACGAATCCGGCCATATACCGTGCGGCCTGTGGTTGACTGTATATGCTATCAAGAACCTTAGATAAACTGATGTCGTATTCTTCTACAAATGCTTTACATAAGTGTTTGGGTAGCAGATTTTTCAAGACGTGGTTAAGCAGTGTGCACCCTAAAGTGGCTCCGCTTCCCTCGTCTCCAAGGATATAGCCCAATGAGGGAGTAGAAGTTACAATCTCCTGTCCGTCAAATTGGCAAGAGTTTGAGCCTGTGCCCAATATACAACAGATTCCTGCCTCTCCTTGACATACAGCCTTGGCAGCCCCTTTCAAGTCACTTTCCACCTGAATGCGGCATCCGGCAGGTAGCAGGCTTTCCAATACCCTGCGTACGATTTCCTGTCTGTTCGGCAACGCACATCCTGCGCCGTAAAATTCCACATCACATACAGTCTTTCCCCCGTTTGGCATAGACTCTACCATTGGTTGAAGGATGTCGAGCATCTGCTTCTTGTTCAGATGAAATGGATTCAGTCCTTCTGTTTCAGCGTGCCAATGTACAGCTTTGTCTTTCCCCGTCAGGACCCATTCAGTTTTTGTAGAGCCGCTGTCTGCTGTCAGTTTCATAATTTCTTTTCCATTTGAGCCTTTATGGCAGCCATTACTCCTTCTATTTGTCCGAGGGCGAACATTCTTCCGAAAAATGAGTATCCGGGATTGTATCCTCTCTCTTCATCTCCTAACATGGTTGGTCCGTGATCCACCCGCATGGGTAGGCTTGGATTTTCTTTTTCGAAGATGCTTGTCAGCTCTACGATATTTGCTCGTCCGGCCAAGTGGCTTGCTTCCTGAAAACTGCTGCCATCGGTGGCTACTTCTGTGCTACGCAGGTGCACAAAGTGAGTCCTTCGGGCAAAGGCTTGCGCCAATGCAGGTACATCGTTCTGTAAGCCTGCGCTCAGCGAACCTGCGCAGAAAGTCAGTCCGTTGTGCGGATTATCCACCGTTTCGAGCATCCATTGTATATCTTCTCCCGATGTGACGATGCGTGGCAGTCCGAGTATCTGCATGGGCGGGTCATCGGGGTGTATGCACATATTGATGTCGTATTCATCGCATATGGGCATGATGGCTTCGATGAAATAGCGCCAATTCTCCCGTAACTTCTCTCTGTTGATACCCTTATACAAATCCAACAGATGGCGGAATATGGTCACAGGTTCGCAATCGTTTCCGCTGATGTTTCCGTTGACAAATCCTTGTGTCTTTACGATGATGTTTTCTATCAATTTCAGGTCATCCTCATCGGTCATTTGTGCAGCCATCTGCTTTACAGCGCACATTTCCTCTTTTGTATAGTCTTTCTCCGCACCATCCCTTTTCAGAATGCAGCAGTCAAAGTATGCGAAGGTCTTGCGGTCGAAGTACAGTGAGGTGGTCCCGTTAGGGCATGGATGAGCCAGGTCAGTACGTACCCAGTCGATTACGGGCATGAAGTTGTAGCAGACGGTCTTTACACCGCATTGCCCCAAGTTCTTCAGGCTTTCTTTATAGTTCTCTATCAGTTTGTCCCTTTCGGCTCCTGCATATTTGATAGCTTCACTTACGGGCAAGCTTTCCACCACCGACCATTGCAGTCCGTGCTGTTCGATGTATTTTTTTAGACTCAAGATGGCTTCTTGGGTCCATATTTCCCCGTTGGGAACGTCATGAAGCGCAGTCACAATCCCTTCCACTCCTATCTGCTTGAGCATAGACAGTGTGATTGGATCTTTTTTTCCAAACCATCTCCATGTTTTTTTCATACTGTGTTATATTTTTCTGTGAATGTTTGTATGGTTATTTTGCAAAGGTAAAGATTTATATTGATAAAGAAAGGAATTTGCTCTGTTTTTTTAGGATAACATTGCTTTCCTGAGTGAATTCTTGATAAAACTGTTGAAAACTTTGCATATTTATCTTTTTTTCTTTTCCTTTGTACCTCCAAATTGAATTACAGACAGTCATGAATAAGTCTATGCATAGGATGAAATGTGTGATATGTTTGCTGGTGTTGCTGGCATTTCCTGTAGGAACTTTTTCTGAAGAATTGATGTTTCGCCATTTGGAGGCAGAAGAAGGACTCTCCAACAGTCAGATAAATACAATTTTTCAGGACTCAAGAGGTTTTGTTTGGTTCGGAACTTCATCAGGGTTGAATCGTTATGACGGTTATCGGATGCAGGTCTATCGCAGTCGGGTGAATGACGTCCGCTCCCTGCCAGACAGCTATATTCGTGAGATTTGTGAAGATGGTGAAGGTCAGCTTTGGGTGCGAACTTCTGTTGGGTACGCACTGTATGAACCCGATACAGACAAATTCAATCGGGATATTCGTCAACATGTCTTTCAATATGGTTTGGATGCAGAACCCACCTCTGTCTATGTCGATAAGAAGGGAAACTTCTGGTTCTATGTTTCAGGAAAGGGATGTTATTGGTACAATGTCTCTCAGAAGATACTTTACCCTTTCCTGCAAGGCGAAAAGTCCGGGTCGTTGCCTATGGGGGAAATTACGGCCATAACGGAGTGCCAAGAGGGGGTACTGTTGGTCTATAATACTGGATTGTTGGCTTGTGTCAATGGGGATTTACGGCGCATTGTGTGGATGAATGACTACATTCCGGTATCTTCTTCCGTAACAACTTCTTATGCAGCCTTTGTTGACAAGAATGAGAATGTTTGGGTTTATGGAATATCCGGACTCCGTGTCTACAACAAAGAGAAAAATTTGTGGGTTCCTTCCTTGCCGTCATTGGCTGAACAATGGGGAATACCTGTGATTCCTGAGATGGAAGATGCCATTGTTGGGGTAGCGCAAGATGTTCATGGTCGTCTTTGGTTGGCAACCCGTCATTATGGAGCTTTGGTCGTTGACCCTCAGAACAAGCATTTTGTTTGGGCACGGTCGGATAAGAGTAATCGCCGGGCACTCAAACATGACTCAATGCGTTCAATTTATGCATCGCCCGATAAGAACGTGATATGGTTAGGGACGGCAAAGAGCGGGATCGCTTATTATGCAGAAAGTGCTTTTAAGTTCCATACGGAGGTGAAGGTGGATGTTACAGCTATTGCTCCTGATGGCGACGATGCCTATTGGGTAGGTACAAGTGCTCATGGCATTCTCCATTATTCTCCTTCTACAGGAGAGTGCTCTTCGTTGAAGACCACTGTCGATTTGTCAAAACATGAGATATTCTCCCTGTTGTCGGCTCGTGATGGTTCGCTTTGGGTGGGAACAAACAAAGGTCGTCTTTTCCGGTTACATAGGGGAGGGGAAACTGCTTATCGTATCGTCAAAGGAGTGGACAGTTATTTGCCGGCAGATTTTGCAATTACTTCTTTGTTGGAGGATGACCGTGGAATCATTTGGGTAGCCACATTAGGAGCAGGGTTGCAGCGGTTGGAACCCCAAACGGGTAAAATTCATGTCTATGGTATGGAGCGTCATCGCTTACCGTCAAACAAAGTCAACTCTCTTTCTTTGACGAAGGAGCGTCGGTTGTTGTTGGGTACTCCCAATGGTGTGGCTCTACTTGATCCTGTCAAAAATACGGTTGTTTCCTATACAGGTTGCCGAAGTGGAAATGTTCCTTTTACAAGTTTGTATGTCAATCAGGTAGTGGAAGACTACAGAGGGCTTTGGTGGATTGCCACGCGGGATGGGGTAAATGTCTATGATCCTGCAAACGACCGTTTGGATGTGATAGGAGCCGCCGAGGGGTTGCGTAATGCTGTAGTGTGTGGCGTGGTGCCCAGTGGAGAACAGACGGTGTGGGCTTCTACGGCTGGTGGAGTGACTAACATTGTGGTTGACAAAAACGAAACGGGTACGGGCTATCTTTATCGGATTTATAATTATACAGAGGAAGACGGTCTTCAGGGTTATGAATTCAATCAACGTTCTATCTGGGTGAAGCCAAATGGGGAAGTGGCTGTGGGTGGAATTCATGGGTTGAACGTGTTTCATCCGAATGAAATTGTTTATAATAAGAAGATGCCGCATGTCGTCTTTTCCGGTCTGCTCATCTTTGATAAGGAGGTTTCGGTTGGTGAGCGTGTGAATGGATTGGTGCCTCTTAAGAGTGGTATAGCTTCGGGGCATAAGGTAGAACTGGATGCCCGTCACCATTCTGTCTTTACGATTCTTTTTGGTTCTGATGATTATTGCGTACCTTTCAAAAACAGTTTCAAATACAAACTCGAGGGCTTCCATAACGACTGGCTCGATTGCCATCCTTTGCGCAGTGGCGTGACATTCACCAATCTGTCTCCGGGAAAGTATATCCTCAAGGTAAAGGCCATCAATAGTGACGGATACAGTAGTAACGAAGTCTCCCAATTAACCATTGTGGTCAATGGGTCCATTTGGTCCAGTTGGTGGGCATGGATGGTCTATGCTTTACTTTTGGTTGTGTTTGTCGTTGTCGCTTTATTGGTGTGGAGAAGACGTGAGTCTGTACGTATCCGTCGTACATTGTTGGCAGAGGGGGCACTTGTTGTTCCTGCCGTTTCCGAAAAGCAGGATGTCGCTGATGGAGCAGAAGAACAGGACGCAGTTGTGACACAAGATTTATCTTTGGCGGATACAAAAACTGTTCCCTCAATTGTCGTTGTGGATGAGAACCCGGAGTTCCTGTCTTATATTTGCGATAGTTTGGGCGGTGATTATCAGGTGCAGGCATTTACCGTGGCCGACCGGGCTTGGGAGTCTTTGCTTGAGAAACGTCCGACAGCAGTGTTGCTCAGTGTGGCAAGTCCTGATTCTGAGGTTTATGTTTTAGGATACCGTATAAAGAATGACATCCGGATGTCCGCTTTGCCGGTGATGTCGTTGGTTTCGCGTGAGATGAATACTGCTCCCGTTAGTGGTAATGGGATTTCAGACGTTTGTCTGGAGAAACCGTTTACCCGTGAAATGTTGCAAAACTCTCTCCATAATCTCATAAGTGGTAATCATTTCCCTCTTCAGCGTCGCGCAGATAAGGAGTTGATTGGAGAGGGCAGAACAGAAGCGGTTGAGCCTGTTTCCGATGCGGACGACCAGTTGGTCGCTAATGCTACACGCTATGTGGTGGAAAATCTTTCCCGTTCCGATCTGTCCGTAGAGGAGATGGCGCGTGAGATGGGGATGAGCCGGGCGCATCTTTATAAGCGACTGATGGCTGCATGTGGAAAAACTCCCATCGAATTTATCCGCAACATCCGATTGAAAAGAGCTTCGGAACTACTGAAAGATTCTCGTTATAATGTCAGTGAGGTTGCTTATCAGGTGGGATTCAACAGCCCTAAGTATTTTTCCAAATATTTTTCAGAAGCCTATGGCATATTACCTTCTGCATGGCAGGATAAATATCGGGATAAGAAGAACTGAAATGTAGAATAAGGAGAATAACATTTTGATTTCAATAGAGAACCTTCAGGTGGAGTTTGCCGCCAAGCCCCTGTTTGCTGATGTTACGTTTGTGGTCAACAAGAAAGACCGCATTGCTTTGGTGGGAAAAAATGGTGCAGGGAAAAGTACCTTGTTGAAAATATTGGCCGGTTTGCAATCGCCCACCGAGGGTAACGTTTCCATTCCTAAGGACATTTCGGTGGGCTATCTGCCGCAGGTGATGGTGCTCAGCGATTCGCGTACGGTGATGGAAGAGGCCGAGCAGGCTTTCGAGCATATCAGCGAATTGCAGGCAAGCATCGAGCAGATGAACAACCAGCTGGCCGAGCGTACCGACTACGAGAGCGAGGAGTATCAGGCCCTGATAGAGAAGTTCACCCATGCCAACGAACACTATCAGATGATGGGCGGCAACAATTATCATGCCGAGATAGAGCGCACCCTGCAAGGATTAGGATTTGTACGGACAGATTTCGACCGGCCTACGTCGGAGTTCTCAGGCGGATGGCGTATGCGTATCGAGTTGGCCAAGTTGCTCTTGCGCCGTCCCGATGTGCTTCTGCTTGATGAGCCGACCAACCACCTCGACATTGAGAGCATCCAGTGGTTGGAGAACTTCTTGGCTACACGGTGCAATGCCGTGGTGCTGGTGAGCCACGACCGTGCCTTCATTAACAATGTCACCACCCGCACCATTGAGATTTCTTGCGGACGCATCTACGACTACCGCGTAAAGTACGACGAGTTCATGCAACTCCGTGCCGAGCGGCGCGAACAGCAACTCCGTGCGTACGAGAACCAACAAAAGGAGATTCAGGAGACGAAAGACTTTATCGAACGTTTCCGCTACAAGCCCACCAAAGCCGTACAGGTGCAGAGCCGCATCAAGCAATTGGAGAAGATTATCCCTATCGAGGTGGACGAGGTCGATAACTCTGCCCTCCGCCTGAAGTTTCCTCCTGCCCAACGTAGCGGTGACTATCCGGTCATTTGCGAGGAGGTAGAGAAAATGTACGGACAGACCCACCTAAATCCTCCCTGTGAGGGAGGACTTGGAGATAGTCAGAACCTCTCTACCCCCCTCCCTCACAGGGAGGGAGGGGGAGGGTCCGCCCATCTCGTCTTCTCCCACGTCAACCTTACCATCAAGCGTGGCGAAAAGGTGGCTTTCGTGGGAAAGAACGGTGAGGGGAAATCCACCCTCGTCAAGTGTATCATGGGGGAAATACCTTTTGACGGCAACTTGAAGATTGGGCACAACATACAGATTGGCTATTTTGCACAAAACCAGGCACAATTATTGGATGAGAATCTGACCGTCTTCGATACGATTGACCGCGTGGCCGTGGGCGACATCCGCACGCGCATCAAAGACATTCTGGGCGCCTTCATGTTTGGGGGCGAAGCAATAGAGAAGAAGGTGAAGGTGCTTTCCGGTGGTGAACGCAGCCGTTTGGCCATGATTCGTCTCCTGCTCGAGCCTGTCAACCTGCTTATCCTCGACGAGCCGACCAACCATCTCGACATGCGTTCGAAGGATGTGCTGAAGGAAGCCATCCGCGAGTTCGACGGAACAGTCATCGTTGTCAGCCACGACCGTGAGTTTCTCGACGGCCTTGTCACCAAGGTGTATGAATTCGGTGGCGGACAGGTGCGCGAACACTTGGGCGGCATTTATGACTTTCTTCAAAAAAAGCGCATTGACTCGCTCGACAAATTAGGTCGGCCCCTCTCCCTCACCCCTCCACAAGGGAGGGGAGTAGGTACTCCGGCTGCAGACAAGCAAAACACTTCACTCCCATCCCTTGGGAGGGGTAAGGGGGAGGGGCCGGCTAAAGTTGGTCTTCTCTCCTACGAACAACAGAAAGAGCAACAGAAACTTATCCGCCGTTTGGAAAAATCTGTGGCCGATTGCGAAGCCCGCATTGAGAAATTGGAGGCCGACATTGCCGCCCTTGAAGAGCAGATGGTCACCCCCAAAGGTGCAGCGGATATGACGCTTTACGAGAAGCATGCCAACCTGAAGAAGCAACTTGATTCTGTAGTCGAGGAGTGGGAAACCGTTTCGATGGAGTTGGAGGACGCGATGGGATGAACACCATTCTTTTAGCTTTCGATTCATTCAAAGGTTCGCTCACTTCGCGCGAAGTGGCCGATGCTTTCGAAGAAGGAGTACTGAGCGTACTTCCCGATTGTGCGGTAAAAAAAGTGTGCCTGGCCGATGGTGGCGAAGGTACTGCCGAGGCGCTGGTCAGCACCCTTGGTGGCAAATGGATAGAGGTGGAAGTGTCCGACCCACTGATGCGTCCCATCCGTACCCGCTATGGAGTGGTTGACGATGGACGTACGGCCATCATCGAAATGGCTTCGGCCAGCGGTCTCACCCTTTTGGCTGAAGAAGAGCGCAACCCTCTAAAGACCTCCACCTATGGCACCGGCCAACTGATAGCCGATGCGCTGAAAAGAGGGTGTCGGAAGTTACTCATAGGCATTGGCGGAAGTGCCACGAACGATGCCGGCACAGGGATGCTCAGTGCGCTTGGTTTCCGCCTCTTTGATGCAGAAGGAATGTCTCTTGCCGGATGCGGCGAATCTCTTGAACGGATTGCCACGATTGATTCTTCCCATATTCTTCCCGAACTGAAAACTGTTGACATCCGCGTGGCTTGCGATGTCACCAATCCCTTCTGTGGCCCTCAAGGAGCCGCTTATATTTTTGCTTCCCAAAAAGGTGCCGACAGGCAGATGGTCGAACAGCTCGACAGAGGGATGCATCATTTTGCCGAAGTCATCAGAGAATATAATAAGGTAGATGTGACCAACATCTCTGGTGCAGGTGCTGCCGGAGGTTTGGGCGGAGCCTTCAGCTCCTTGTTGGGCGCCCGTCTTTGTCGGGGAGTAGAGCTAGTGCTCGATACCCTCCATTTCGAAGAACTTCTTGCAGGTTGCGACCTCGTAGTAACGGGCGAAGGCCGCATCGACCGTCAGACACTGATGGGCAAAGCCCCCATGGGAGTTTTGGAGGCTGCCACCCGTCAGGACATCCCCGTCATTGCCATTGGCGGTTCCATTGAACAATCCCCCGAGTTGGAGCAGAGCGGCTTTTCCTCCATCCTCTCCATCAACGAAGAGGGACTTCCCCTCCATCTCACCATGCGCCCCGATGTGGCACGTGAGAATGTCAGGCGGACGGGGAGAAAGCTGTTTCTTTCACTTTCACATACATCTTTAGCTAAAGATTCTTACTGACATAGCCATAAAGAAAAACAAGAACTGCCTCTTAAAAAATCAAATGTGCCGATATATCCTTTATCCCAAGCTTTGGGATACTTAAACCAAGCTTAGAGATAGTTATCCCAAGCTTTGGGATAACTAAACCAAGGTTTGGGATAAGTTATGTTTCGGCACTTTTATACAATTTGATTGCGCTTTGGACATTTAGGTTTGCCCATTTGCGTCATTACCTTTAGCTGTCCCTAAGAAGAAAGGAATCAGATACTTATATTAAAGGCTGACAAACTTATGACCAAGAGGTGACCTACTGGCCATGATTAAACAGTTTCTTCATTATTGTCATTGTTTCAATATTTTCTGAACAGTACTACCATTCTTCCCCTCTATCTTCACGAGATAAATCCCTTGCGGCAAAGAAGTTGCCTCCAGCGTTTCTTGCATTTGATTATAGACACATCTGAAAGACCCGACCTGTACACCATCTAATGTTACAATGGTCACACGAACCTCTTCATCCCAACTTTCCAAACGAATGCCTGCTGCATCTGTCACACGCAAAGTGCCCGTAGAGGTGAACAGTTCTGTCGTATCCCAAGCCAATCCTTCAGGAAGTTCCGGCAATTCCAACAGGGGGGCACTGGCTGCATCGACCTCTTCACAATTCCACAATTCAAAGCAATGGCCCAGTTCGGGGACAAAACCATCCTTCAATATGACACGTATAGTCCCGTTGAGCGCCATTTCTCCTACTCCGGTGACAGTAGCCACACTGGTCTTACTGTTCAAGCGCCATTCAATGACGCCACCTTTTTGAAGTTCCACATCAGAAGCAACGGTCAATCGGCCCATATAATTCAATCCGGGTCGGAAGGTTCCGCCATTGGCTATGACGACTTTCTTGTTACCAATATATCCCTTTCCTGTCAACTCGCTACCATCATAAACCGTCAGGTTGCCTGTACCTGTAGCACTGACACTCTTCCCTGTATTGGCCACAAGCAGAGTGCCACCCTTCACCTCCGTTGCACCCGTGAAGACATTGGCTCCCTCCAGGCGCAATGTATTGCTTCCGACTTTGGTGAGCGACCCTTCTATCACACCTTCAAACGTGTTCGTCCCGGCATCATCCTTGCCGATTGTCCATCCATGGGTTCCGCCTAATGTGCCGCTCCCCGTGGCGGTGCCTATCCGCATATTGCCTCCCTTGTTATTGCGGACGGTGCATCCACTTTCTACATTCAGTGTAGCCAATGGCATACCATAGTTGTTGTCAAAAGTAAAATCGCCGTTGGTGCTTTGCGAACAGCTGACTGTCCCCTCAAACTTTGACCAATCTCCTTGCAGATAAGAACGCACATAGAGGATATAGACGTTCAATGTGCCCGCACCAGTCAACGAACCGGTGTAATTGCATCGTCCGTCCATACGGATGGTGGCCGTTTTCCGGGCAGGTACGACAAGGTGCCACGAGGCTTTGCTGTAGGATGAGTTGCCCTCTTTGCATTGCAACGTACCTCCATTCAACACCACCGTATCACCCAACATGCCGTTGACCGTACCGTTATACTCCTCGGCAATTTTCAAGATTCCCCCATTCAAGACGGTCTTCTTATAGGTGTTGGGTGTGGCATAGATATGGAGTGTGCCACCCCCATTCTTGGTCAATGTGGAGCCTTTGATTTGCCCCTTCAGGTGGAGTGTGCCGCTCACGTTCAGTGTGCCTCCCCCTTCGCCCAAGGTCATCGGACTTTCTTGGAAAACCTCGCCACTGATAATCATCTGCGCACCGTTCTGTATCACGAAATTGGCGGCATCGTTGCTGAGAGCGCCCAACGAACCGGCGCTTTGTGCCGTAGCCAAAGAGGCAGGCTTGACGGTTCCGCCTGCAATGATGGTCTTTCCCGTATAGGGGTTGATGTTATTGATAGTCAACATGCCGTTGCCCTCTTTAGTGAAACTTGCATCTCCTCCGATACCGCCATCACCATTGAACGTATATCCGGCACTTCCTATGACAGATACAGTTTCAGGCACCACCTCTTCATTTATCGTCACCGTATGGGTGGTGGCCGTCTCGTCAAACACCACGCGGTCGCCTGTCACAAAAGTGGCAGGCCCACCGCCCACCTTGAAGTTCTCTGTATGGAAGAGGTCCCATACATTGCCATTGGCACCACTCCATACCACATCTGTAGCCGTGCGCATGTCATGTATGACAAGGTACATTTTGCCTTCCGCAATCTTCAGTTCACAAGCAACGCCCTGCAAGCCTTCAACATGAATCTTTTCCACATTGGCATTCCATTCTGCAGCTTCGGCTATCAGATATTCCCCAGCCGCAGGCTTCTCTTCCCCAGCCCGATTATGTGACACAAAGCGGAAGACTGCCTCGTCGGCAATCGCCAAAGTCCCCTCAGCCATCAGTCTGTCTGCCGTCAGATCTTCTGAATAGATGTCCATCTCCACGACCGCACCTCTCTTCATGTTGAAGGAAGAGGCCGTGACTGTACCCTTGTGGCCGGCCTCTCCCACACGCAGGATGGCTCCATACTCCATCTCTATGCCTTTGTTGTATGTTGCTCCCGTATTGAGCTCGGCAAAGCGGTTCAGCCATACAGGACTCTGCATGGAACCCTCGAAATGGGTAATGCCCTCCCACAGTTCCGTCTTTCCCGTATAAGCCTGATTGCCACTGAACGTGAGTGCTCCTTGTCCCTGTTTGACAAGGCGCATATCTCCTGTGAATGGGGCGCCCTCCAATGTCCAGTTGTCTTTCAAGCTGTTCACCGTGAGAATATGGGGAGAGGCTCCCTCGGCGACATTGACGGTGCCTCCCTCAGCATCAGTCAGCAGGATGTGCTTGTCGTTGTGCATGGGGGTAATCTCGGTATCTACCAGCGTACGCCCGTTTGTCATCACAGGTGGAGGCGGCACAGTGATGCCTTCGGCATTTCCCAAAAAGTAACTGACATGTGGCGGTTGGTTATAAGCCGTCATCTGCCAGTAAATGGCTTGCCGGTATTGCTTGTCGTGCATCAGAGTATAATTCCGGTGAGCCGTAGGAATGATGGTGGTGTAGATGCGCAGCTTCTTGTCATCACTGGTGCGGAGCACTATCTCTTCGCGCCAATCTCCGAAGAGGTCGGTCTGGATGCAGGGATTGCCCTTCGTGTTGTTGTTGGTCATGCATCCATTGCTGACAAAGATGGGCGAGCTGTTGCCATACTTGTACACCGCCCCTTCAATGCCGTCTCCATTATCATTGCGACTGGCATAGTCAAACGATTCTTCCAGTATATCGCCATCCCAATAGATGCGGAAGTTCATCGTCACTCCCGGTGCCGATGATGCAACCGTTTCATCAGCTCCCCGGCTGAGTGTGGCACTCCATAGTTTTCCATCAGTTGTCCACAATTCTGCTCCCGGCCACTTGTCCGTAAAGTTTCCGGCCAGACATCGCCCATTGTCATTGGCACGAAGCCAACGGAAAAGTATTTCATTGGTGGTTGCATCGACCAGTACGGCCCCGGGATTATCCTCCAAGCAACGAAAGCCTTCAAGTCCCTTACGATAGGGGTCGAGGTCGCCATAATGCTGGGCATCGCCATGTCCCAAACCTGTCGAACTGAGTTCTTTGCCATATTCATCAATGACCATATTGCCATGGCATATTTCATCACGACCGTCTTCATCCACATCCACGATGGAAAAGTTGTGATAACCCTGTCCGTAAAACTTGCTGGCCGGATTGTCGTTGGCATAGGTCCACCGGAGCACCAGTTTGTTGTCCACCAGATCAAAAGTGGCCATGTGGATATTCGTATAGCATCCACGCCCCACATAGATGCTGGGGTTGCGGCCGTCCAGATAGGGAGCACCAAAATGGAACTTGTTGGCCCGGTGGCCATAGGCTTTGCTGTTTCCCTCCCACCAGAATGCGGCGTTGCGGATAGCCAGATTATTGGTTGTCTCATCAAATTTTACATAATCTATCAATGCCCCCGACTCGCCATTAAGCACGTAAAGTCATTCGTCATACTGCGTCTGATAGATGGTCAACCCGTCGTATTCACCTGCCGGTCGGTAATTGGCCAAAGGATTACCCACTACTGTGCCGTCGGGCAAGACACTTCCATCGGCCAAACGGATAACCACCTCGGCTTTCCCGTCCTGATTGAAATCATAGGCCATGCAATTGGTCTCGACATGTCTTGAGTTCATGATATTGGGCCCCACATCAATCGTCCACATCAATGTGCCGTCCAGTTTATAGGCTTGAAATAGCGTGTAAGCTGTATTCGCCTTCGAAAAGTCGGAATTCATGCGCTTCACGATGAGTTCATAGTCCCCGTCACCATCAAGGTCAGCGGCACTGGCATTGTTGAGCGAATATTGGTCCGTAATGTCCGTTCCTGATGCATCTGATATGAGTTGCATCGGTATGTCCAGGTATTGTCCTTTCCAGGGAGTGACCGTTTCCGAGCCCTCTTGCTCCACTCCACGCACTACTGCCCTGACGGAATAGGTTGAAGACTCCGTCCCCCCAGCATCCTGATAATTGGAAGTCTCCAACGGCTCGCTATTCACTCGCACACCATCGCGATAGACATTGTAGGTGACATCGTACCACTCTTGCCCCAACAGACGCCAACTGAGATAAACACCCTCGGTGGTTTTCACCGCCACCAGCCCCCGGCTCAAGTTTTCCATCATGCGTTGGGCACCAGCCGTCATGGCCATTGACAACAATAAGATGCTGCATATAATTGTTTTCTTTATTTTCATGGTTCTACTCTTGTTATTTTACTTGACGGCAAAGGTAGAGATTTATTCTTTTCAAACAGAATTTAAAGAAAGAAAACTTCCTGATTCATTGCATTTCTCCTTGAGAATATATACTTTTGCATTTGTATTTATCAACCCAATAAAATAGAATTAGACATGGATACTGTAGAACTTGTATTGGCAAAGATGAAGGAGCTGGGTGCTCCTGTGAATGCCACCACATTGGCAAAGGAAACTGGACTTGACAAGAAGGAAGTAGATAAAGCTATGGCAACACTGAAGAAGGAGGAGAAAATCTTTTCACCCGTGCGTTGCAAGTGGCAGGCGAAAGAGTGACTGGTGATTAGTGACTAGCGACTAGTGAATAGAGACTAGTGGCCATGCGGCACAGAATGAGTGACTAGTGGCATGCGGCACGAAAACATATACTCATAGCCTGTAACTCGTAACTAGTAGTTAGTCACTAGTCACTCGTAGCTATTGAACCAACAGTCTCCTTATCTTGTTCCTATCATCGGATAACACGATGATGGAATGAAGATAAGGAGATTGTTTTTAGGATGTATGCTCCTCTGCTTGGCAGGGGAGCTTTTTTCTCAACAGAGTTATGCCGTACATGGCACGGTGATTGACAAGAAGAAACGCGAACCCGTGGTAGGGGCTGCCATCATGGTGGTGGGCCACTATGAGTTGCAGACGGCGACGGATACACTTGGGCGCTTCCGTATAGAAGGAGTACCGGCAGGTATCGTATCGCTATGGGTGACGGCTATGGGATATCGGGGAGTACAGACTCCGTCGTTTCAGATGGCGGCAACGACGCCCGGTGTGAACGTAGAGTTGGAGGAATGGACAGCGGAGTTGGGCGAGGTGTCTGTCCGTCCCTCACCTTTCCGCAAGACGGTGGAGAGCCCGCTGAGCATGCACATCATCGGTGTGCGCGAGATAGAGAAGACGCCAGGTGGCGGACGCGATATGTCACGCATCGTAAGGATGATGCCGGGCGTATCATTCTCGCCTGCAGGATACCGTAACGATTTGATAGTGCGTGGAGGCGGGCCTTCGGAAAACCGTTTCTACATGGACGGCATTGAAATACCGCACATCAACCATTTTGCCACACAAGGGGCCACGGGCGGACCAGTGAGCCTCATCAATGCAGACCTCATACGGGAGATTCAGTTCTATACGGGCGCTTTCCCTGCCGACCGGTCAGGGGCCATGAGTTCGGTGCTCGACTTCAGTCTGTGGGATGGTGATGCCGAACAGCAGACCTTCAAAGTCACCCTGGGAACAGCCGAGGCTTCGCTCAGCGGGAGGGGACACTTCGGTGAACGTACTACCTACCTCTTCTCGCTCCGCCAATCGTACTTGCAGATGGTTTTCAAAATGCTTGACCTCCCCTTCCTGCCCAATTATACAGACGGACTCTTCAAGGTGGAAACGAAACTGTCGCGCTACAACACGCTGACACTGATAGCCCTTGGCGGCATTGACCGCATGAAGCTGAACATTGGTGTGGAGGACGATGAGAACGCGGCCTACATCCTCAGCTACCTGCCCAAGGTGACGCAGGAGACCTTTACCGTAGGCGGCATCCTGCGCCACTATGCAGGGCCACACACCACTTCGCTCACACTGAGCCACAACTACCTGAACAACCGCAATGTGAAGTATCGCAACAATGACGAGTCGGAGGAGGAAGGGCTGATGTACGATCTGCGGGGACGCGAACAGAAGAGTACCCTGCGGGTGGAGAACCGCACCACGATGAACGACCGCTGGACACTGAAGGAGAATGCAGAACTGGCCTATCACAACATGTTGGCTACCAGCCGGAGCCAAAACCTTATGGGCCGATGGGACAACTACCGCACACAGTTGGGGTTCTTCAGCTATGGAGCCTCGCTGACGGCCGACTATACGGGCCAAGAAGACCGCCTGAAACTCTCCATGGGACTACGCACCGATGGAAATACTTACTCCAGGCAGATGCAGGAGGTGTGGAAGCAACTGTCGCCCCGCGCCTCGGTACGTTATGCCCTCACGCCCGACTGGGCAGTGTCTGCCTCATCGGGCCTCTACCACCAGTTGCCTCCTTACACGGCCTTGGCCTTCAAGGAGCAGGGCCGCCTCGCAAACCACGACTTACGCTACATGAGTGTGTGGCAGAGCGCCATAGGTGGCGAGTGGCAGGCAACGGACGACATTGCCCTCACGCTCGAGAGCTTCTACAAGCACTACTATCACATTCCCCTCTCCGTCACCGATGGTATTCCACTGACCTGCAAGGGAGCCGACTATGGGATAGTGGGCAACGAGCGGCTGGCCTCCACGGCCACGGGACGTGCCTACGGCTTGGAGCTGCTCTTCCGCTGGCTCAAGCCCGACAGGCTGAACCTCACCGGCTCGTTCACGTGGTTCCGTAGTGCCTACCGGGCTTCTGACGAGGCCTCCTACATCAATTCTCCATGGGACAATCGTTTCATTATCAATCTGTGCGGTACGTATGAACTGCCCCATCATTGGAGCCTCGGAGCCAAGGTGAGTATGCTGGGCGGCACACCTTATACGCCCTACGATGAGGTGGCCTCGTCCTACGTTGCCTATTGGGATGCCAACGGCCGCTCCCTGCCCGACTACACACGCTACAATGCCGAGCGCAGCCCTCTCTACACACAGTACGATGTGCGTATCGACAAGGAATGGTACTTCCGTCGGTGGCGCATGGGGCTTTTCCTCAACCTGCAGAATGTGCGCATCCAGCAACAAGATGTCTTTATGAGTACAGGCGAGGTGATGAACCCTACGGCGCCCCTTGCTGCCCAGCGCTACCGCATGAAGCGAGTGGGGCAGGATAGCAACACCCTTGTCCCCTCTATCGGACTGACTGCGGAGTTTTAAAAAATATTGCAACTGCTAATTCGCACCATCTGTTCTCTCCCACCTGATTGCTGCTGCAGAAATAAACTCCACAAGCGACAAATTCATAGAATACCTCTCCACATGTAAAGCCACGGATATGACTTCATATATAGGTACTGCACGATTCGCAGGAAATGCCGGCAGTTGGACCTACAATGAAGTGCGTGCACAAGAGTGGCAGCCTGCTTATGGTACAGACTTCTGCGAACTTTGGCAAGCAACAGGCAGTTATACGCAGACCATCAACGGACTTCCCAAAGGCATCTACAAAGTGACCATGCAGGGATTTGAGCGTTCAGGTGGTTGTACACAATGCAACGCCCTTGGTGAATACGGGTATGAGATTACAACTGCAACCTTGAAGGCCAACGGTGAAGAAGTCAATCTGAAATCGTGGTACAGTGGAAAGTGTGATATCTGCAATCCGAACAATACCACTGAGGCTGTTGCCAAATTTGAGGCAGGTGAATATATGAACGAACTCTATACCTATGTGGGTGATGATGGCAAATTGACACTGACTGTCAACAAACCTTCGCACGTAGGTGACAACTGGGTGCTGTTCAACAATTTTACCCTCACTCTTTATGAGGAGGAAGTAAAAGTGACAGGGATAACTCTCGACAAAACAAAAGTAAAACTAACAGAATGGGAATCTGTCATCCTGACAGCTACAGTATCACCCGAAAACGCAACGGACAAAACTCTAACGTGGACAAGTTCAGATCAAGCCGTTGCTGTAGTACAAGATGGAGTGGTGATTGCTATATCTGCAGGGACTGCAACCATCACGGCAAGGGCAGGAAACCACACTGCCACATGCACTGTGACGGTGATAGAGGCAGACGGCATTGAAAACTGCAAAGCAGAAGATGACACCTGGCCAGCCGACATCTACGATATCACCGGTTGTATGCTCAAGAAGAATGCCACATCGACAGATGATTTAGAAAAAGGCATCTACCTCATCAAAGGCAGAAAAGTGATAATAAAATAATTCAAGTTTCATAAGCGTCTCCGCCGGCCTCACCCATTCAAACGGAAAGGTCGGCGGAGTTTTTATTACCCAATCATAGTTCAGAGATTTCCATCTATCTGCATATTGACAAATGAACCAATGTGAACTTGACCGGCATTGTTTTTACTCCTACTTTTGCACCCGATAGATGATGAGATTAAAAAAAAGCAGGAAAGTTTCTTGCCCAGTTGAATCCTTTTGGCTAACTTTGGACAATCTTTAAATAACAATAAGAATACCATAACAAACCTAAATTGTATTATTATGTCTTTTATCAATCATTTATTCGGCAATGCTACAGAAGTTAATGCCGACGAGTTGCAAAAAGAATTTGGCGACATTCTCATTGAAGGAGAAAATATCGAAACCGCTTTCCGAATTTTCCGTGACAAATGGGTCTTCACTGACAAGCGTCTGATTATGTTGGATGTTCAAGGAGTAACAGGAAGCAAACGCGAATATCGTTCCATTCCATACCGTTCTATCAATCAATTCAGCGTAGAAACAAGCGGAACCTTTGATGATGACAGCGAGATGAAATTGTGGATAAAAGGGATGCACGAACCCCTGAAGAAAGAATTCAAACGTAGTGTGAACGTCAAACTCCTGCAAAAGATGCTGGCTACTCACATCCTTAAATAAGCATCAATGAGCGGAAAAAATGAGAACTTTGCGTAGCCAAAAAACACCAATGAATTAAACTTTATTCATTAAAAAACGTCATAAACTTCTGAAGTGTAGTTTTGGTTAGTAATACCAAAGCCTGCTCATAATGGGGCGATGGATACCTATAAGTTAATGAAACAATGAGACGAGTATTATTCACTTTTGTTGCAATTGTCTTGGTCTTGACTGTTTATGCCGAACGTGACATCCGATTCTACATGAACACCGGAGAGGTGAAAAGTATTGCTGTGAGCCGCATAGACAGTATTGCTTTTGATACAGAAAATGATCTTTTGATGATGGTTCTGCAAGAAAACCGTACGGAAAGTCTTCCGCTTGCAGCGCTTGACAGCATACAATATGCCACATTGCCAACAGGGGTGTACGTGACATACGACCATGAGCGGGTTACGGTGTTGAATCCTTATGCCTTTGATGGTGTAGAGGTAGGAATTGATGGAGCCAAAGTCACCATCACATCGGCCATGACCACAGAAATCGCTTATCACCTCACCGGAGAGAGTGATGCCGGAGCATTCAAGTTGTATGGAAACAAGAAATACGAATTATATCTTGACGGCCTGACTCTGACCAATAATCAAGGGGCTGCAATAAACATCCAATGCGGAAAGCGTGGACAAATATACCTTACCGAAGGTAGTAAAAATTTGTTAGCGGACAATCCGACCTACACTTTTGTTGAAGGAGAGGACCAAAAGGGGACTATCTTCAGCGAAGGGCAGTTGGTATTTCTCGGAGAGGGGACACTCGGTGTTGCCGGAAACTGCAAGCATGCTATCTGTAGCGACGACTACATAGCGGTGCGTAGCGGCAATATCAACGTAAGTAGCGCTACCGGCGATGCCCTGCATGCCAATGACTCTATAGTTGTATATGGTGGCTATCTCACTCTGACTGCCAATGACGATGTGATGGATTGTGAAGGTCTTATAGCACTGTATGACGGCTATGTGGAAATTCACTCAGAAGCCGATGCTTCCAAAGGCATAAAGAGTGAGACAGACATTCTGATAACAGGCGGGAAAATAGACATCACAATGAAAGGAAATGCTGCCTATGATGACAGTGGGGAACTTTCGTATGCAACGGCTATCAAAAGCAACGGTCACTATCACCAACACGGTGGCATACTGACCCTGAACGCATACGGAACAGGCGGACAAGGGATTTCTGCAGACAGTACACTCAACATAACGGATGGACATACAACCATAACGATAGCCGGCACAGGTTCTTCGTACACAACCACTTCGGGTACGACCGACTACTATTCTGTAAAAGCACTGAAAAGCGATGGAGCCATGAATCTGCTCGGTGGCACCATTGACTGCAAAGCCACAGGCAATGGCGGCAAATGTATCGTGTCTGACGGATTGCTCACAATTGGTACAACCGAAGGCAATGCTATTTATCCCATTATTACTGCCATTACCAGTGGCTCCGCACTTTCTGCAGGCTCTTCCAGTCAGGGTGGCAATAACCGGCCCGGAGGGAATCGGCCCGGTGGAGGAGGCTGGCCTGGAGGCATGGGTGGTGAAAGCGGATTCAATGCTGCGCCTAAAGCTATTAAGGGAGCTGCAGATGTAGTGATAAATAGCGGCAGCATTTATGTAAAGACCCAAGCCGATGGCGGAGAAGGATTGGAGAGTAAAGCAAGGATGACCATTAATGGAGGGACGATAGAGTGTGCTACCTACGATGATGGCATCAATGCTGCAACCAGTCTGACCATAAACGGAGGAGCCATATACAGCCATGCCACAAACAATGATGGCATAGATTCGAATGGGACATTGGCCATTTACGGTGGGGTAGTACTCTCATCCGGCACTTCTGCACCTGAAGAGGGGTTCGATTGTGACAACAATTCCTTCATCGTCGCCGGAGGCACACTCATCGGTACAGGAGGAGCAACCAGTTCGCCCACATCAGCATCGCAATACTACGGAAAACTCTCTTCGGTTTCCGTATCGAGTGGCAAATATTTGGCGATAATGGATAGCAACGGTGACGTGATATGTTCGTATCGTTGCCCGAACACAGTAAGTGGAGCAACCATACTGGTCAGTACTCCCGAATTGACCCAAAGTAGCCATTCGCTGATGTACAATGTCTCTTCTGTATTTTCTCCATCTACAACCCTTTTTGATGGGGTATTTACCACGGGAGGAACTCTGTCGGGTGGAACTACGAAAGCATTCACACCTTCAAAGAAATAGAGGAGACTGGAAAACCTGCGTTTGAGGGGGCCTGAAAATACGATTTGTCACCCGTCCTGTGCATGTGGGCGGGTGACAAATTGTATAGTTATAGGGATTATTTGGCGGGCGGTACGCTTACGGCACTCACATTGATGGGAAGCCATACTGCCATCTGGCCGCGTCCCCGGTGTGCCCAAGCATAATAGGGAATGAGGGTCAGAGGAGTGTCTTTAATCACGAGTGTGCCGTTGGGGGTGTAGCTGAGTGATTGGGCTTCAGTCATGAGTGTCTGTATCTTGCTGCCTTGAATATCCTTGTTCCCTAAAGAAAAAGCTGGTTGCTGATTCAATAGTACAGAAGAAATGTTGCATTCATTGTCCGGCCATTCGGCACAATATACCAACGGACCCCGTTCTACTGCTACGCGTCCATGATTCTCAATCACCCGGTTGTGTGACTTCACTGTTCTGGCCTCCATGTCGAAATGTACGTGGATACGGTCTCCTTTCTTCCATTTCCTGTCGATGACGAAATAGCCATGTTGAAGTTCTCCGTCTGCTGGTTCTCCATTTATCATGATGCGGTAGCTTGGGTTCTTATTGTCTGCATAGGTGTAAAGGTCGCTGGGGACAACTTTTCCCTTCGCCCATCCGGGGATGCGCACGTGGATGGCAAACTCTCCGCTTCCTTTCTTCAAATCGATGTTTATGTCACCTTCCCATGGGTAGTTGGTTGTCTGTTGCAGTTCGATGGTGCGACCGCCTACTTTAGTCCTTACTGTATTACCGGCAAAAAGATTGATGTATAGAGACCGGTCTTTTACTGCATAGATATATTGTGGTAAAGAAGGAATGAACCGGCTGGCATTGCTGGGGCAACAGGCACAGCCGAACCAGGGTTGACGCTCGTGTTGGCCTTCGGATGCCAATGGATTGGGATAGAAGAATCGTCCGCCATCTATGCTGATTCCAGAGATGACTCCGTTGTAAAGAGTCCTTTCCAGTGCGTCATAATATTTGGATTCTCCGTGCAACAGGAACAGACGATAGTTGAGATAGACTTGTGCGATGGCTGCGCATGTCTCACAATAGGCTGTCAGGTTGGGAAGCTGGTAGTTCCGCCCGAATGCTTCTCCATGATTGGTGGCTCCCACACCGCCGGTGATGTAGTATTTCTTCCCCACAATATTCTCCCAGATGGTGTCGATGGCGGCAATGTATCCCTTATCTCCTGTCAGGGCTGCCACATCAGCCATACCGGCATACATATATCCGGCTCGTACGGCGTGCCCTACGGCTTCTTTTTGTTGTAATACAGGCAAGTGGCTTTGGCTGTATTCGTGACGGATGGTAGTGTGTCCTCGTTTGTCGAGGAAGAATTTGGCTTGTTCGAGATACTTCTTGTCCCCTGTGGCCAAATAGAGTTTGGCTAATCCCATTTCTGCAATCTGGTGTCCCGGTACCACGCAAGCCTGTCCCGGCTTTTCGCCTACCTCGCGGCATACACAGTCTGCATATCGGATGGCAATGTCGAGCAGTGAACGTTTGCCTGTGGCCTGCCAATGTGCGACAGCTGCCTCACAGAGATGCCCCAAGTTGTAGAACTCATGGCTCAGGTCTTCCACTTTCGACCATCGTGTGGCTCCTGCCCAATGGTGGGGGGCGGCGGGGTTTTGTGTACGTGCGGTGTAAAGGTATCCGTCAGGCTCTTGCGCCGAGGCTATCACACTGATGACACTATCTACGTATGCCTCCAATTTCTTGTCCGGATAGGTCTGTAGCAGGTAGCTGGCACCTTCGATAATTTTGTAGGGGTCGGTGTCATCGAACGAGTATCCCACACCGTTCACCTTGAACACTTGGGTAGTGTCTTTCATGTGCAGGGCTGCATTGCTGAAGTTGGTGTATCGTCCCGTCTCTTCGCTCTTGCTGAAAGCCAAAGGTATGGTCACTTCTCTGCTGGCTTTCAGGCGTTCGCCCCAAAAAGTGTTGGCATCTACCTTCACGCTTGTGAAGGGCACTTGCGCGATGGGGTATCCGCTGTTGTCGTGTGATTGTGCTTCTGCCATCCGGCAGGTGGCAGTCAGGAGGGTCAGTGTGAAAAAGATTTTTTTCTTCATGATGTAAAATACTTTTAAGGTGGTTCGTTCTCTCGTTTTTTAATGGGGCAAAGGTAGTCACTTTTCCTCTTCCCGCCAAATGCCGGAAGTGTTTTTTATTCTGTGTGGTGATAAGTTCCTGCCCCAGTTTCGTATGTAGATATGCCATGCAGTCTTTGTCATCCTGAGTACCCATCACCCCTCGTCATCATCGAATTGTTTCACCGAAGGGTGATGGGTACTCAGGGTGACAAAGAGATAAAAATAAGGGACTTATACGTTTCCAAACCTAAATAATCTTGCGGGATAAATCGGTTGATTATCTCGCAAGATTATTATTTTGCCAAGCAATTTTTCTCACCAAAGTTATTAACACCAAATAATCGTTTGGTGTTATGTTTGATTTTATCAATTTGACTCTACAAGAGTTCATTCGTAAATTCAATTGTGAGGATGTTTGCTTGAGTTATCTTGAGGAAAGATTTTGGAACAATGTTCCTGTTTCTCCTTTTGACCCATCCTCAAAAGTATATAACTATGGCAATCATAAGTACCGATGTCGAAACACGGGCAAAAACTTTAATGTCAAGACAAATACTCTGTTCCACGGAACGAAAGTATCACTTGACAAATGGTTTTACGCTATTTGGAAGATTGCTAATAGCACTAATGGAATATCCTCAATACAACTGAGCAAGGAAATTGGTATTAGACAGGCTACTGCTTGGTCTATGCTTCATCGCATTCGTATGTGTATGAATGCAGAGAATGCCGCTAAATTGAGTGGCGAAGTTGAACTTGACGAAACGTATGTTGGCGGAAAGGAGAAGAGCAAGCATTCAAACAAGAGAATACCACATAATCAAGGTAGAAGTACAAAGACAAGAACGGCTGTATTGGGTATGCTTGAAAGAAACGGCAAAGTCGTATGCCGTGTAATCAAAGGTAGAGTTACCAAAAAGAAACTTACCGCACCAATTCTTACTACAATCAAACGAACCGCCACTCTATACACTGACGAATATAGTGGCTGTAATCTCGTTGGCAAAGTTTATAAGCGTGAGAAAGTAAACCATGGTGCGACAAGCATATTGACTATGGCATAACCACAAGCACCAAAGAATCCAATGGAAAATGCATAGAGAATCTTTTTCATAATGGCGAATTTTACAAGGCTCTCCGTGGGCAGACGATTGGAGAATTTTTACAATGTTTATTAGAGAAAAGAACGTGGACTGCCACCTTGCATCCTTGTAGGTATCGCCAAACACCTGAATACACGCACGGTAGGCAACCCACGTATATGAGCTGCTCCGTGCCTCGTGTATTCTTTGTTTTTGATTTGGCGAATTTTTACAAGGAATGAGGCACATTCTCTATTATTTCCAAACATTGTCCCGAAAGACGATACAAAGGTACAAAGAAAATGTGTAACTCCACTTACTGAATAGTGAAATTACACATTTTAATGTCAAACAAGTTTGCTTACTTCTTAAAATAAAACAAATCCGCCAGAAACTGTTATATATGGTAAATCATTCCAATTGTTTATACCATCTCCCATTTTTGCCTTTCGGGTATCATTTTCCCAACCCATTTCTCCTTCCATCAAAAGCGGATTGATTTCAGTCCATCTTTCTGATGTATCTCTTCTTATTTGAATCCTATTAGCCATAGTTGTAAAATTAGAATTTACATATCTATAACTGCTAATTTATTTTTAGGTTTGAAAACGTATAAGTCCCCTTTTTAGGCTAAAACAATATTATATCTCGCCAAATCTCTATTTTTTAAAAGTTTTGGCGAGTTATATCGGATTTTTATCTTACTTTTGTGACAGCAAAACTTATACGTTATGATAATCGGTAGAAAAGAGGAGCAGAAAACATTGCTTTCTGCAGCACAGTCGGAGTATTCTGAACTAATAGCAGTCTATGGTCGTAGACGTGTTGGCAAGACTTACCTTATTCGTGAGACTTTTGGCTATAAGTTTACATTCCAACATACAGGTTTGGCTAAAGGTAAAACAAAAGAACAATTGTTTAGTTTTGCCATCTCACTTCGTGACGCCGGTTATGATGATTGTCCAATACCACAATCCTGGTTGGAAGCATTCAGCCTATTGTCACATTATTTAAAGAACTCTACTGATGAAAAGAAGATTATCTTCTTAGACGAACTTCCTTGGATGGATACCCCTCGTTCTAATTTCCTATCTGCTTTTGAACATTTTTGGAATGGTTGGGCATCTGCTCGAAAGGATATTGTTTTAATTATCTGCGGTTCTGCCACATCATGGATTATCAATAAAGTAATTAACGATTATGGAGGTCTTCACAATCGTGTAACACAGCGCATCGCCCTTCAACCATTTACCTTGCGAGAGTGTGAAATGTTTGTCCAGAATAAAGGTCTGGAAATGAATCGTTACCAAATTGCAGAGTGCTATATGGTATTGGGAGGTATACCATTCTATTGGAGTCTTCTCGAAAAAGGATTAAGTCTGGCTCAAAATATAGATAAGATTTTCTTTGCAAAGAATGGGAAATTGGCCAATGAATTTAAACAGCTTTATGCATCGTTATTTAAATCACCAGAACAATATATAGATGTTGTAACAGCTCTTGGCCGAAAGAAAACAGGAATGACCCGAGAAGAATTACTAGAGATGATAGACAAGCAAAGCGGCGGAGCTTTGAGCAAAGTGCTTGACGAGTTGGAATATTGTGGATTTATCCGCAAATATAATGGCTACGGCAAAAAGTCAAAACAAGCCATCTACCAATTAATTGATAACTATACACTCTTTTACTTCAAGTTCATCAAGCAGAACGAGAACAATGACGAACATTTCTGGTCAGCCTCAATCGATTCAGCCATGTATCGTGCTTGGAGCGGATTAGCTTTTGAACGTCTATGTTTGGCACACATACAACAAATCAAAGCCGGATTAGGTATTACAGGTGTATTGAGTAATGTTTACTCTTGGCGAAAAGAAGCAGATGAAAACAGTGATGGCGCACAGATAGACTTGCTGATTGATCGTAATGACCAAGTGGTAAATATCTGTGAAATGAAATATTCTTTGTCTGAGTTTTTTATAGATGCAAAATATGAACATAATCTACGCAATAAGAAGTCAGCTTTCATTGATGCAACAAATACACGCAAAGCTGTGCATTTTACCATGGTGACAACTTATGGTATTCGTCAAAACTCACATTCAGGAATTATACAAAGTGAAGTTATTTTAGAGGACCTATTTGCATAGATTGTATAGGAATGAAAATTGAAGAAGCTATACTATACTGCCTTGCAAGCCAGAACCGAGGATATTGCATAAATTAATTATAAAAAAATGCAATTTTAAATCCACGACTGTCATTGAAAGTCACATTTTAATGTATGGAATTATTTTACGATACATGAATAATCATAAATAAATCTAAAAACGTTAAAAGTGAAAGGATTAGTATATAGAAAAAAGGAAAACAATTATTATTCAATCATTTAAATTTCAACAAACTGATTTACAAGAATATATAAACACTGTATTGGAAAGTAATTATTATGGATAGATAAATCGGATTTTATGGAAAAGAAGAAGTATTTCAATCGAGTGGAGATAAGTAAGGAGGTGCTGATGCAAATGGCAAAAGTGTCGGCATTAACAAAACAACTAAACAGTCTCACGCTGGCAGAACTAGCACAAAAGCAGGAAATAATCTGTCAGTTGTTTGGTTCGGTGGGTTGCAACCCGTTTTTGGGTGACAATTTCCATTGCGACTTTGGTGTGAATATCCACGTGGGCGACAACTTCCATGCCGACTATAACTGTACTATGCTCGATGTGGCAGAAATCCGCATCGGGCACAATTGTCTCATTGGTCCTGATGTCGGCATCTATACAGCAGGGCATCGTCTTCAACCCGAAGGGCGCATGCTCGACGGTTACGGAATGTCCATCATTATTGGTAATGACGTGTGGATAGGTGGACATTCGACCATTTTGCCTGGTGTGACTATCGGTGACGGTGCAGTCGTTGCAGCTGGTTCGGTTGTGACAAAGGACGTTGCACCACAAACTTTAGTTGGCGGAAACCCTGCAAAGCTGCTAAAAAGTATCGAGTAAATTCGATTTTATCTAACAGCCTTGATACCGTTCAGCTAACGCTCACGAAGAATTATAAAGTTTAGGAGGGTGTGTTAAAATTTTTAACACACCCTCTTTCTGCTAAAATATAGTTTGTCGGGAACGGATTACATCATGCCCATGCCGCCGCCCATACCGGGAGCTCCCATCGGCATATCCATCTTCTCTTCCTTCTTATCTACAATCACGCACTCTGTGGTGAGGAACATGCCTGCAATAGAAGCCGCATTCTCCAATGCCACACGTGTCACCTTGGCGGGATCAACCACACCGGCAGCATGCATATTCTCATACACATCTGTACGGGCATTGTAACCGAAGTCGGCCTTACCTTCGCGCACCTTCTGTACCACTACGGCACCCTCCTTACCAGCATTGTTCACAATCTGACGGAGCGGCTCCTCGATAGCGCGACGGATAATGGCGATACCAGTCTCCTCGTCAGCATTGTCACCCTTCAGGTTCTCCAAGGCATCAATGGCACGGATATAGGTCACACCACCACCGGGCACAATACCCTCTTCGATGGCTGCACGGGTAGCACACAAAGCATCATCCACGCGGTCCTTTTTCTCCTTCATCTCCACCTCACTGGCAGCACCTACATAGAGTACGGCTACACCACCTGACAACTTGGCCAGACGCTCCTGCAGTTTCTCCTTGTCGTAATCTGAAGTGGTATTCTTGATTTCGGCCTTGATCTGATTAATACGGTCCTGGATGTTCTCCTTGGCACCGGCACCGTTCACGATGGTGGTATTGTCTTTGCTGATAGTTACTTTATCGCAAGTTCCCAACATTTCGATGGTGGCCTGCTCCAACTTGAGTCCCTTCTCCTCGCTGATAACGAGACCTCCTGTCAGGATGGCAATATCTTCCAGCATAGCCTTGCGGCGGTCACCGAAGCCAGGAGCTTTCACAGCGCAGATTTTTAACTGGCTGCGCAGACGGTTCACAACGAGGGTTGTCAATGCTTCGCTGTCCACATCCTCAGCAATCACCAACAAGGGGCGTCCGCTCTGTACGGCAGGCTCCAAGATGGGAAGGAATTCCTTGAGATTGCTGATCTTCTTGTCATAAATAAGGATATAAGGATGCTCCATCACGCACTCCATCTTCTCGGTGTCGGTCACGAAGTAGGCAGACAGATAACCGCGGTCGAACTGCATACCCTCTACCACACCTATGGTCGTATCTGTACCCTTGGCCTCCTCGATAGTGATGACACCATCCTTAGAAACCTTACGCATGGCATCGGCAATCAACTTACCGATAACAGGATCGTTGTTGGCACTGACAGTAGCCACCTGTTCGATCTTGTCATAGTTGTCGCCCACCATCTCAGCCTGTTCACGGATAGACTCTACCACTTTGGCTACAGCCTTGTCTATACCGCGCTTCAGGTCCATAGGATTGGCACCTGCAGTCACATTCTTCAATCCTACATTCACGATAGACTGTGCCAATACGGTAGCAGTAGTCGTACCATCACCTGCATCGTCGCCAGTCTTTGAAGCCACGCTCTTCACCAACTGTGCACCAGTGTTCTGGAAGGGGTCAGCCAACTCTATTTCTTTGGCTACGGTCACACCATCCTTGGTAATATGGGGAGCACCAAACTTCTTTTCGATAATCACATTACGACCTTTAGGACCGAGAGTTACCTTTACGGCGTTAGCCAACTCGTCCACACCCTTCTTCAATTGGTCGCGGGCATCTATGTTGAATAAGATTTCTTTTGCCATAATTACAATTACAATTTATTGATTTATAATGTACAATTTTGCTTTTTTTACGACTGATAGCCCCAGATACAAGTGCTGCATGGCCATTGCATCTAGCACATGATTTGTACTTAGAGCGTAGCCAACACGTCGCTCTGACGCATGATGAGGTATTTCTTTCCTTCCAACTCCAACTCTGTACCTGAATATTTTCCATAGAGTACAGTGTCTCCTACCTTAAGAATCATTTCCTCATCTTTAGTGCCATTACCTACGGCCACAACTTCACCCTGAAGGGGCTTCTCTTTTGCTGTATCGGGGATGATGATACCACCGATAGTCTTTTCTTCTGCAGGAGCAGGTAGAATGAGTACTCTGTCTGCTAACGGTTTGATGTTCATAGTCTTTTTTTGTTATTTAAAATTGTTTATTACTGTTCGTTTTTACTTTTTGTGTCTTCCTCCGCTCCGTGACGGGTTGCACACACTACAGGGTATAACGAAAATCGTGCCAAACTTGTTTGTTCTGCCACCTCCTGCCATATTTTCATCCTCCTTCCGCCGTAAGGTGACAGTCTCTGTCAAAATGACACAGTCGGCTGGGTTGTTGCCTCCTTTCGGCTCGCTAAAAATCTGCTTCAGGTCTCTTATAAGTCTTAATTCAAAAGAGGAGAAGAATAAGGGGGGAAGGGGTGTCAGAGGAGTGCTACATAGGGGGGGAGAAAGAAAGTAAAGGTTGAATAAAGTTAAATGTTTGTCTGATATGTGGAGGTTGGCGGATGTTTCATTAATTTTGTCGGCAGATTTAAGACAAGATAACAGCAAAACATTATGAAAAGAAAGATACTTCCCATTGCAGTCGTTGTAGCGCTGAGCCTTTGTTGGGCAGGCTTCAAGGTTGACAAGCATCATTTCCTTGTTTCCAAAAACTTGGATGTCTTCAATTCCATATTCAAGGAATTGGATATGTTTTATGTGGATACAATCAATCCGCAGGAGGTTATCCAAGCTGGTATTGATGCTATGTTGGACGAGATAGACCCTTATACAGCTTATTATCCGGAGGAGGATTTGGGAGAACTCAAGCAGATGACAACAGGGAAGTATGCAGGCATTGGGTCAATTATTCGTCTGTATAAAGCGCGCAACAGGGTAGTCATCTACGAACCGTATGAGGGTACACCGGCAGCTGAGGCCGGATTGAAGGTAGGAGATATTATTCTTACTATTGATGGAAAGGACGTGGAGGGACTGACTACGGACAAAGTAAGTGATATGCTCCGTGGGGAAGCCGGGACAACCTTTGTGCTGAAGGTTGAGCGTCCGGGAGAAGAGTATCCTTTGGAATTCAAGATTACGAGGCGGAACATTCAGATGCCTGCCGTATCTTATTCTGGTATGCTTCCGGATGGATATACGGGTTATCTGCAATTGACCAGTTTTACAGAAAAATGTTCGCGTGATGTACGTCGCGCGGTGATTGCATTGAAGGAGCAGGGGATGACCGGTATGGTACTTGATTTGCGTGGTAATGGCGGTGGTCTGCTTTCGGAGGCTGTGGAGATTGTCAACTTGTTTGTGCCTAAAGGGTTGGAAATAGTTTCAACCAAAGGTAAACTCCGGCAGGCTTGTCATGTGTATAAGACATCAAAAGAACCGCTTGATCTTGAAATACCTTTGGTTGTCCTTGTAGATGGGGCAACGGCCTCAGCGGCAGAAATAGTATCCGGTGCTTTGCAAGATCTTGATAGGGCCGTAGTTGTCGGTGCACGCACATTTGGTAAAGGATTGGTGCAAATACCTCGCGACCTGCCGTATAACGGTCAATTGAAGGTGACCACTTCGCGCTATTATATTCCCAGCGGTCGGTGTATACAGGCTATAGATTACCAGCATCGGGACAAGGAAGGGCGTGCCGGACGTATTCCTGATAGTTTGACAACGGTCTTCCATACAGCTGCAGGACGAAAAGTGCGCGATGGTGGAGGTATTCGTCCTGATGTGGAGGTGAAGCAGGAAAAATTGTCTAATTTGTTGTTCTATTTGCTGAATGATGATGTCTTGCTTGATTATGGCACCGATTATGCCCGTGCGCACGAAACGATTGCAGGACCTGAGTACTTTGTCATTACGGACGAAGATTATGCAGCCTTTAAGCAAAAGGTTCTTTCCAGTGATTTCAAATACGACCGTCAGAGTGTTGATGCATTGGAGAAATTGAAAGAGATTGCTGAATTTGAAGGGTATCTGGAGGATGCCAAACCGGAATTTGAGGCACTTGAAAAGAAATTGCAGCATAATTTGGAAGCAGACTTGGACAGAATGGCAGATGAAATTAAGCCACTGATAGCTGCCGAGATAGTGAAACGATATTATTTCCAGCGTGGAGTGATAGCCTTAGAATTGAAGGATGACCCGGATTTGGAAGAGGCATTGAGAGTTTTAGAGGACAATGCCCGGTATGCATCCATTCTGTCGGTGACTTCAGCTGAAAGTGATAGGTAGGGACGGAATTTTTGTCGGCTACTCATCAATGGTCATGTATATACTGTCACCTTTTTCCTGGAAGGTGAGGGAAGAATTTTTCTCAGGTAGGGGAAAAAAGAATACTGGTGAATTGACCGTGTGGCTGATGAGAATGGTGTGGTCATCTGAGAATCGGGTAAAGCGTATGACGGTACTGTCCGTAGTGGAAACGGGACCATTCCAAAGCAGGCTGTCGGCCACATAGATGACAGCAGAATCTCCGGGAAACCCTTCGGCCAGTTTTATGTGGTAATATGTTTTGGTACTGTTGGGGGCTTTCTCTTTCAGCTCTTTCAGACTTAAGGAGACGAAAATGAAGACTACGGCAAGGACGGCAAATCCCATTGCTACGGTGCCATAAAGGAATTGTTTGTTGCTGTTTTGTGCTCTTCTGCTCATGTATTGAATGAATTTTTATTGCAAAAATACGCTTTTTTTTGATATTGCTTGGTGGTTATTGGGAATAATTGTATATTTGCACCGAAAAGATGATTGTGTGGGGCTTGATTGGGCCCCATTTTTTATTTTCTTTATTATCAAGAAAGCGCATGATAGAAAAAAGCGTAGTGAGCCAGCTCGTGGACGAGTGGCTGAAAGGGAAAGACTATTTTTTAGTGGATGTGACTGTTTCATCCGATAATCGTATTGTGGTGGAAATAGACCATGCCGAAGGAGTTTGGATTGAAGATTGTGTAGAATTGAGCAAGTATATCGAGTCTCATCTTGATCGCGAACAGGAAGACTTTGAACTGGAAGTCGGCTCAGCCGGCATCGGCCAGCCTTTTAAGGTTCTCCAACAGTACATCAACCATATCGGTCAGCCGGTAGAGGTGTTGCTTGCTGATGGGAAAAAACTGACGGGAATGCTGAAGAATGTTGATGAGGATAAGTTTACTGTCGGAGTGAGCAAAAAGGTGAAGCCGGAAGGAGCCAAACGGCCCAAATTGGTGGAGGAAGACGAAACCTATACGTACAATGAAATAAAATATACTAAATACTTAATCAGCTTCAAATAAAGGAATTTATGGCTAAGAAAGAAGAAACAATCAGTTTGATTGATACGTTCTCTGAATTTAAAGAGACCAAGAATATTGATCGTGCTACCATGGTAAGTGTGTTGGAAGAGAGCCTTCGCAGCGTCATTGCCAAGATGTTCGGTACAGATGAAAACTATGATGTGATTGTTAATCCCGATAAGGGAGACCTCGAAATTTGGCGCAATCGTGAAGTGGTGGCAGATGAAGAACTGACCAATCCTAACATGCAAATACCCCTTTCTGAAGCACAGAAGACAGATGCATCGTATGAGGTGGGTGAAGAGGTGACGGACCAAGTCTTTTTTGAGAAGTTTGGGCGTCGTGCCATCTTGAATTTACGTCAGACATTGGCCGCCAAAATTTTGGAGCTGGAAAAAGACAGCCTCTATAATAAATATATAGAAAAAGTTGGTACGCTGATTAGTGCAGAGGTCTATCAGATATGGAAGAAAGAAATGTTATTGCTTGATGATGAGGGAAATGAATTACTGTTGCCCAAGACCGAGCAAATACCTTCTGACTTTTACCATAAGGGTGAGGCCGTTCGTGCCGTTATTGCCCGTGTAGATAACGTGAATAACAATCCGAAGATTATCCTGAGCCGTACATCTCCAATTTTCCTTCAGCGGTTGTTAGAGAACGAAGTGCCCGAAATCAATGATGGTCTCATTACAGTGCGCCGCATTGCCCGCATCCCTGGTGAACGTGCAAAAATTGCGGTGGAATCATACGATGATCACATCGATCCTGTAGGAGCTTGTGTCGGTATGCAGGGATCACGTATTCGTGGCATTGTGCGTGAGTTGCGCAATGAGAATATTGATGTGATTCCTTATACAAACAACATAGAACTCTTTATCAAGCGTGCCTTGAGTCCAGCCACAGTGAGCAACATCGAACTGAATGAGGAAACTCGTAAGGCTGACGTGTATCTGAAACCTGACCAGGTGTCTTTGGCTATTGGTAAGCAGGGTATGAACATCAAGTTGGCTAGTATGCTGACCGAATATACCATTGACGTGTTCCGCGAATTGGAAGAAGGCGAAGGTGAAGAGGATATCATGCTGGATGAGTTTCGCGATGAGATTGACGGATGGGTTATTGATGCCATCAAGAAATTGGGTATTGATACCGCCAAGGGTGTGTTGGGGGCACCACGTGATATGCTCATCGAAAAGGCAGACCTTGAAGAGGATACGGTGGATGAGATACTGGATATATTAAGAGCAGAATTTGAAGAATAAAAGCATTGACAATTTTAGCAATTTACAATGTACAATTGGGCCGGTAACAGCTTTGCGTTGTACAAAGTAAATTAGGATGTGACGGATTGTAGATTGTACTTGGTAAATTGTAAATGAAATTATGGCAGTAAGACTGAGTAAAGTAATAAGAGAATTGAATGTTGGAATCTCGACTGTGGTTGAGTTCCTACAAAAGAAAAATTTAGGAACGGTAGATGCCGATCCAAATACGAAAATAACCGAAGAGCAGTATGCTGCATTGGTAGCGGAATTCGGTAAGGATGATGCTTTGCGTGGAAAACCTGTGAAGCCTGCACGCGATTGGATGAAGAAAAAAGAGGTAAAGCCTCAGAAAGTGGCGGAGAAGACTGAAGAAGTTGTGCATTTGGGCGTATCGGATGATTTGCGACCGAAATTCAAACCGATAGGAAAGATTGATTTAGATGGATTGAATCGTAAGAAAAACACTCCTATTGTACTCGAAGAACCTAAGCAGGAAAAAAGTGCAGAGGAAGTCGTACGAGAAGAATCAGCAGTTTCTGCACCTGTTGTAGAACAGCCTGTAGAGATGGTGGAAGAAAAGGTGCAACCAGTTCATCCGGAGCCAGTTCCTTCTAAAGAACAAGCAGAAGAGCCTGTGGCAGAAAAACGGCAGGAGGAGTCATCTGAAGGTGATGGTGATAAGGGAAGCGAGGTATTCAAAATACGAACCCCTGAATTTGTATCTAAAATCAATGTGGTAGGGCAGATTGATTTGGCTGCTCTTAACCAATCGACTCGTCCCAAGAAAAAGACGAAGGAGGAGCGTAAGAAGGAACGTGAAGAAAAAGACCGTCAGCGGTTGGAACAACGCAAGCAGATGAAGGATTCTATCATGAAGGAAATCCGGAAGGATGGAGATGTAGATAGTGTTGCTTCTGGTGAACCTGGAAAGAAGAAAAAACGTAATCGTATCAACAAAGAAAAGGTTGATATAGCCAAAGAAGGTGCCAAACAAAAGGAAAGTAAACAACAGCGCCAAGGGGGAAGCAAATCTGCTTACCCCGGAGCTGCCCCTGCTGACAAGAATGACCGTAAGCGTAAGGATAAAGACCGTGACCGTAACAAAAAGGCTATCCTGAAGGCTGAGGTGAGCGATGAGGATGTGGCCAAGCAAGTGAAAGAAACTTTGGCCCGTCTGACAGCTAAAGGTAAGAATAAGGGTGCGAAGTTCCGCAAGGAGAAACGCGAAAATGCCTTCAACCGCCAGATGGAACTGGAGAAGCAGGAGGAAATGGAAAGCAAAGTACTCAAGCTTACAGAATTTGTGACTGCCAACGAGTTGGCAAACATGATGGATGTGCCTGTGACAAAGGTTATCGGTACTTGCATGAGCATCGGTATCATGGTGTCTATCAACCAGCGCCTCGATGCTGAAACTATTGATATGGTGGCCGAAGAGTTCGGCTTCCAGACAGAATATGTGAGTGCCGAAGTGGCTGAGGCCATCACAGAGGAGGAGGACCGTGAGGAGGATTTGCAACCTCGCGCTCCGATTGTGACGGTGATGGGACATGTTGACCACGGTAAGACTTCGTTGCTCGACTATATCCGTAAGGCGAATGTGATTGCCGGTGAGGCAGGTGGTATCACCCAGCATATCGGTGCTTATCACGTGACATTGGACGACGGACGAAACATCACCTTCCTTGATACTCCCGGTCACGAGGCATTTACTGCCATGCGTGCCCGTGGTGCCAAGGCTACCGATATTGCCATTATCATTGTGGCGGCCGATGATAGCGTGATGCCTCAGACAAAGGAGGCCATCAACCATGCTATGGCTGCCGGAGTGCCTATCGTGTTTGCCATCAACAAGGTGGACAAGCCTGCCGCCAATCCCGATAAGATTAAGGAGGAACTGGCTGCTATGAACTTCCTTGTAGAGGAGTGGGGTGGCAAGTACCAGAGCCAGGACATCTCTGCCAAGCAGGGACTCGGTGTGGAAGAACTTCTCGAGAAGGTGTTGCTGGAGGCTGAAATGTTGGAATTGAAGGCCAACCCCGACCGTAAGGCTACCGGTTCTATCATCGAATCATCATTGGATAAGGGACGTGGTTATGTGGCCACTGTGCTCGTGTCGAATGGAACACTCCGCGTGGGTGATATCGTGTTGGCAGGTACACATTATGGTAAGATCAAGGCGATGTTCAACGAGCGTAACCAGCGTGTGAAAGAGGCCGGACCGGCCGAACCGGTATTGATTCTCGGTCTGAACGGTGCGCCTGCTGCTGGTGATACCTTCCACGTGATAGAAACAGAGCAGGAGGCACGCGAGATTGCCAACAAGCGTGAACAGTTGCAACGCGAACAGGGCTTGCGTACCCAGAAGATGCTTACCCTTGATGAGGTGGGCCGTCGTTTGGCTTTGGGTGACTTCCATGAGTTGAACATCATTGTGAAGGGTGACGTGGACGGCTCTGTCGAGGCGTTGAGTGACTCGTTGATAAAACTCTCTACCGAGCAGATTCAGGTGAATGTGCTGCACAAGGGTGTGGGACAGATTTCCGAGTCGGATGTCGTACTGGCTTCTGCATCGGGTGCCATCATCGTAGGTTTTCAGGTGCGTCCTTCTGCTTCAGCCGCCAAGTTGGCCGAACAGAACGGTGTGGATATCCGCAAGTATTCGGTAATCTACGATGCCATCGAAGAGGTGAAGGCCGCTATGGTGGGTATGCTTGCTCCGGTGATGAAGGAAGAGGTTACCTCTACTATCGAGGTGCGCGAAGTGTTCCGTATCACCAAGGTGGGTACCGTGGCCGGTGCTATGGTGAAGGAAGGAAAGGTGAAACGTTCGGACAAGGCACGCCTTATCCGCGACGGTATCGTAATCTTTACCGGAAACATCAATGCCTTGAAACGTTTCAAGGACGATGTGAAGGAGGTGGGAACCAACTTCGAATGTGGTATCAGCCTTGTTGGCTATAACGACATTCAGGTGGGCGATATCATCGAGTCCTTCCAGGAAATAGAGGTGAAACAGACATTATAATATTTATATTAATTGGTGCAGATTACGCGGATAACACGGATTTTTACTCTCTGTGTAATCCGCGTAATCCGTGCCTAAAGAGTAACTATGTCAGCAATAGACATTATCATATTGGTATTTATTGGTATCGGTGTTGTATGGGGAATGGTGAAGGGCTTTGTGCGCCAGCTCTCTTCTTTGATAGGATTGATTGTGGGATTGTTGGTGGCACGTGCTTTATTCTCCGAAGTTGGCGAATGGATAGCTCCCAGTATAGGTGTGTCGGTAACCGTAGCTCGGATACTGGCTTTTTTTATGTTATGGATTGTTGTCCCCCTGCTTTTCTCCCTTTTGGCATCGTTCCTGAGTAAGACGCTACAAATGATACATTTAGGATGGATAGACAGACTGTTGGGCGGTGCATTGGGGACTGTCAAATTCATGTTGCTCATCGGGTTGCTCATCCAATTGCTGGAGTTCGTTGATAAAGAAAAGGAACTGGTGCCTCAAACAACGATAGAAGGATCTGTGTTGTATGAACCAGTAAGAGATTTTGTGGGCATGTTCATTCCTGCAGTCAAACATGTGGGAGAACAGATTGTTGGACAGGGCCAGAAATCATGATGCTGTATGGAAGATATGGAGAAAAAGAAAGAAGAACCCAATAAATATGTCAAGGAACTGACGCAGGAGAAGTATAAATATGGCTTCACTACGGACGTTCATACAGAAATTATTGAAAGAGGATTGAACGAGGATGTCGTCCGTTTGATCTCAATGAAGAAACAGGAACCGGAATGGCTTCTGGAATTCCGCCTGAAAGCATTCCGCCATTGGCAGACTATGGAGATGCCTACATGGGCGCACCTCCAGATTCCCGAGATAGACTATCAGGCCATCTCGTACTATGCTGACCCTACGGCAAAGAAGAAGGATGCACCGAAGAGCCTGGATGAAGTGGACCCGGAGTTGTTGAAGACGTTTGACAAACTGGGTATTCCCTTGGAAGAACAGATGGCTCTCAGTGGTATGGCGGTGGATGCCGTGATGGACTCGGTGTCGGTGAAGACAACTTTTAAGGAGACACTGATGGAGAAGGGCATCATCTTCTGCTCCATCAGTGAGGCGGTGCGCGAACACCCTGACTTGGTACAGAAATATCTTGGTTCGGTGGTTCCTTATCGCGACAACTTCTTTGCTGCACTTAATTCGGCAGTCTTCAGCGATGGTTCATTCGTTTATATCCCTAAAGGTGTGCGTTGTCCAATGGAACTCAGCACCTATTTCCGCATCAATGCAGCTAATACGGGACAGTTCGAACGGACACTCATTGTGGCCGATGATGACAGCTACGTCTCTTATCTGGAAGGATGTACGGCTCCTATGCGCGACGAGAACCAACTTCATGCTGCCATAGTGGAGATTGTGGTGCATGACCGTGCCGAGGTGAAGTACAGTACTGTACAGAACTGGTATCCGGGTGATGCCGAGGGAAAGGGCGGTGTCTATAACTTCGTGACCAAACGTGGACATTGCAAGGGAGTGGACAGCAAACTATCGTGGACACAGGTGGAGACAGGAAGTGCCATTACGTGGAAATATCCTTCGTGTGTCCTCTCTGGCGACAATTCTGTAGCAGAGTTTTACAGTGTGGCTGTGACCAACAATTACCAGCAGGCAGATACGGGTACCAAGATGATACACTTGGGGCGCAATACCCGTAGTACTATTATCAGTAAAGGTATCTCGGCAGGTAAGAGTCAGAATTCTTATCGTGGACTGGTGCGTGTGGCAGAGAAAGCCGATGGGGCACGAAACTACAGTCAGTGCGACTCGTTGTTGTTGGGCAGCAGTTGTGGTGCACATACCTTTCCTTATATGGATATCCGCAACGAGACGGCAGTGGTGGAACATGAGGCGACAACATCCAAAATCAGTGAAGACCAACTGTTCTATTGCAACCAGCGTGGCATTCCTACCGAGGAGGCCATTGGGCTGATTGTAAACGGATATGCCAAGGAGGTGATAAACAAACTGCCTATGGAATTTGCCGTCGAGGCACAAAAACTGCTCAGCATCTCGTTGGAGGGCAGTGTGGGATAACGGACCCTCCCCCTTGCCCCTCCCTGTAATGGAGGGGAGCGGATAGCCTGATAATACGTGTACATAATATACATAATATAATAAGGAATAAGAAAAAGATATATCATCATGGATAAGGATAGTAAAGATTATAAGGAACAAATGCAAGCAGAACATTCTACTCCCCTCCATACAGGGAGGGGGCAGGGGGTGGGTCCGATGGGTCCGCTTTTATCCATTAAAGATTTGCACGCCAGCATCAATGGCAAAGAGATATTGAAAGGCATCAATCTGGAGGTGAAGCCGGGCGAAGTGCACGCTCTGATGGGACAGAATGGAGCGGGTAAGAGTACGCTGAGCAATGTGCTTGTGGGGCATCCGGCTTACGAGGTGACCAAGGGAAGTGTGACCTATAATGGCAAAGACTTGCTTGCCATGAGTCCCGAAGACCGTGCACACGAGGGCTTGTTCCTCTCTTTCCAACACCCTGTGGAGATTCCCGGAGTGTCGATGGTCAACTTCATGCGTGCGGCAGTGAATGAGCATCGTAAGTATAAGGGACTGCCTGCCCTCACAGCCAGTGAGTTCCTGAAACTGATGCGCGAGAAGCGTGCCATTGTGGAACTGGATGGAAAGTTGGCAAACCGCAGTGTGAACGAAGGGTTCAGTGGTGGAGAGAAGAAACGTAATGAGATTTTCCAAATGGCGATGCTGGAACCGACTTTTGCTATTCTTGACGAGACGGACTCCGGTCTTGATGTGGATGCTCTCCGCATCGTGGCTGAAGGGTTCAACAAATTGCGTACTCCAGAGACCAGCGCCATAGTGATTACCCATTACCAGCGTCTGTTGGATTACCTCAAGCCGGATATAGTGCATGTCCTGTTGGACGGTCGTATCGTGAAAACCGGTGGTCCTGATCTGGCTCAGGAAATCGAACAACGCGGCTTCGACTGGATAAAGCGTGAGGTACAGACCCTCCCCTGACCCCTCCCTGTATGGAGGGGTATGAATACTTATTCCATCTATTACATTAAAGATTATAATGAACAGCAATCATAACAAGTCGGGACTATCTACTCCCCTCCATTACAGGGAGGGGCAGGGGGGAGGGTCCGCTACTCAATATATAGAACTTTTTGCCCAGTGCGAGGCCATGATTAGCAAGCATAGTGCTGAGGTGTTGAACTCCCTTCGCGCAAAGGCTTTTGAGGATTTTAAGCGTCTGGGATTTTCTACCCGGAAGGACGAGGATTATAAATATACGGATGTCAGTAAAGCCTTTGAGCCGGATTATGGTCTCAATCTCAACAGGTTGGATATTCCGGTCAATCCCTATGACGTGTTCAAGTGCGACGTGCCCAATATGAGTACGGCTCTCTACTTTGTGGCGAATGATAGCTTTTATAATAAGGCATTGCCCAAGAGTAATCTGCCGGAAGGTGTATTGCTTGGCAGTCTTAAAGAATTGTCTGAGTCGTATCCCGAATTGGTGGGCAAATATTATGGGAAATTGGCAGAGACTTCCAAAGATGCAGTGGTGGCACTCAATACCATGTTGGCGCAAGATGGGTTGCTCCTTTATGTGCCCAAAGGTGTAGTGGTGGAGAAACCTATACAATTGGTGAATATCTTGCGTGCGGATGTAAACTTTATGGTCAATCGTCGGGTGTTGGTTATCTTGGAAGATGGTGCGCGAGCGCGTTTGTTGATGTGCGACCATGCCATGGACAAGGTCGATTTTCTGGCAACGCAAGTTATAGAGGCCTATGTGGGAAGCGGTGCTACACTTGATTTCTATGAACTGGAAGAGAATACTACAGCAACTCGTCGTTTCAGCTACCTCAATGTGTACCAAGAGGCTGACAGCAATGTGCTGGTAGGTGGGATAACCTTGCATAATGGCTTGACACGTAACACTACTCGTGTCACTCTTGCCGGGCAGGGGGCTTACATCAATCTCTCGGGTATGGCTATTGCCGACAAAAATCAGCATGTGGACAATCATACTTTCATCGACCATCAGGTTCCTGATTGCACCAGTCGTGAATTGTATAAATATGTCCTTGACGATAGTGCTACAGGGGCTTTTGCTGGTAAGGTGCTTGTCCGTGAAGGGGCACAACATACTGCTTCTGAACAGACCAACCGTAACTTGTGCGTCACTCGTCAGGCACGTATGTACACCCAGCCGCAGTTGGAAATCTATGCTGATGATGTGAAATGCAGCCATGGGGCAACAGTCGGACAACTTGATGAAAATGCCCTCTTCTACATGCGTCAGCGAGGTGTCAGCGAGCAAGAGGCCCGTCTGCTTCTGATGTTTGCTTTTGTTGGTGATGTGGTGGACAATATCCGCCTTGATGCCTTACGGGACCGCTTGCACCTACTCGTGGAGAAACGTTTTCGTGGAGAGATGGGCAAGTGCCAAGGGTGTACTATGTGTAAATAGAAAAGAAGGGTAAAAATAATTTGGGCACGGATTACACAGATTAACGCGGAGCTATATTTCAGTTTTATTTTAATGATCCGTGTAATCCGTGTAATTCGTGCCTAAAAATTTAGTGGTGTCGTTTTATCCTTTATTTTGGATGACCTACTATCAGATAATCTCTATACCTTGCTGTTTGCAAAGTTCCAATCCGAGGTCTTTCAATTTGAATTTCTGTATTTTCCCACTTCCTGTCATGGGGAATTCTTTGATGAAAAAGATATATTTGGGTATCTTGTAACGGGCAATCTTGCCTTCGCAGAACTCGCGTACATCAAATTCATTCATCTCGACTCCTTCATGCAGAATAATGAATGCACCCACCGCTTCGCCATAACGCTTTGAGGGAATACCGGCTACCTGTACATCCTTGATACCTTCCATTTGATAAAGGAACTCTTCTATCTCGCGGGGGTAGATGTTCTCGCCACCGCGGATAATCATATCCTTGATGCGACCGGTAATGCGATAGTTGCCATTCTCATCCATTACACCCAAGTCTCCTGAATGCAGGAATCCGTTCTTATCGATAACTTCGGCTGTTGCTTCAGGATTCTTGTAGTAGCCTTTCATGGTATTGTATCCACGGTTACACATCTCACCTTGTACACCCACGGGGCATTCTTCACCTGTCTCGGGATCAAGCACTTTCACTTCGGTGAACTCGAAATCCCGCCCAACGGTGGTGCATCGTACCTCAAAGGGGTCATCGATGCGGGTGTGTGTCATGCCGGGCGATGCTTCTGTAAGGCCATATACACTGGTGACCTTCATGAACATCTTCTCTTCCACCTGGCGCATCAGCTCAATGGGGCAAAGTGAACCGGCCATGATTCCTACACGCAAGCTGGACATGTCGAACATGTCGAACATCGGATGATTCAGTTCGGCTATAAACATTGTGGGTACACCATATACAGATGTGCATCGTTCCTTATGAATGGAGGCCAATACGACTAATGGGTCAAAACGTTCGACCATCACTTGGGTACATCCATGGGTGAGGCAGTTCATGGTAGCTAACACAACACCGAAGCAATGGAACAATGGTACGCATACGCACAACTTGTCATTTTGAGTAAACTTCATGTGCTCGCCTGTGAGGAAACCGTTGTTGGCAATGTTGTGATGAGTCAGCATTACACCTTTTGGGAAACCTGTGGTACCAGATGTGTATTGCATATTCACCACATCGTGGCAATCCACCTTTTTTTTGGCTTCTACCAAGATGTCGTCTTCTATATTGTTACCCAAAAGAAGAATTTCTGCAGTGTTATACATTCCTCGGTACTTTTCTTGCCCAATGTAAATGACATTCTTCATGCAAGGGAAACGCTTGCTTTTCAAATAACCGCGTTGGCAAGTCTTCAATTCCGGTAACATCGTATATACCATGTTCACATAGTCGTCGCTTCCACGATCACCGTTTACAATACACAACGTATGCATATCCGAATTTTGGCAAAGATATTCCAATTCGGCTTGCTTGTAGTTGGTATTCACCGTCACGGCTACAGCGCCGATTTTTGCACAGGCATAGAGGAATGTGAGCCAATCGGGGACATTACCAGCCCAGATGCCCACATGGGTACCACGCTCTACACCGATGGAGAGCAGGCCTTTGGCCATATTGTCCACCCGCTCGTTGAATTTGCTCCATGTAAAGCGCAGGTTACGGTCGCTATATACAATATATTCTTTATCAGGTGTTGTCTCGGCCCAATGTTCCAACCAATCGCCGAGAGTTCTGTTTGATAATTCCATGTTGTCCTTTATCTTGTCTTGTTTTAGGGAAATAGGAGGAGTAGAGCTTGTAGCTCATCACTCGTAACTATTAAATTGGAGTATATACTACGGCCAAAATCTTGGCGGCTTCTCCTTGATAACCATGCAAGTGGTGGGGTACGATAGAGTCATAGTAAATGGTGTCGCCAGTCTTGATTACATACTTGTTTTTACCGTGGCATACTTCGATGGCACCCTCCATAACATAGACAAACTCTTCCCCTTCGTGAGAAGAGAGTTCATACTTATTCTCATCTGTAGCTTCAATGTCTATGATGAACGGTTCCATATGTCGGTCTGCTTTTGACTTCGACAAAGAATGGTAACGCATATGGGTACGGGCGTCTAAAGCGTTGTTAGAGAAACTGATGGTTGTGTCTGTCTCTTCTTGTTTGCGGCATACTACAGCACCGGTCTCGTCCTGATCGTCTAAGAATGTACCCAAACGTACACCCAAAGCACGGGCTATCTTGATAAGTGGAGCCAATGAAGGTATGTCTATGTTATTTTCGATACGTGTAATTTGTTCTTCGGCAAGACCCGACCGTTCGGCTAATTCGGAGATGCTGATTTCACGGGTTTCTCGAAGTGATTTAATCTTTTCACCTACAATCTTTGTACTGTCCATCTTTTCTTATATTCTTATGTGTGATTATTGTTTTTGTTATTTCCTGAACCTTTTTTGTGTATAGGGGGTCAAAGGTAAGTAAAAGTATCCAATTGGGCGAATATTTTAGTGGAAAAGTAAAAAGAACAGGTCAGAATGACGGGCATTTCGGTAAAAATTGTATCTTTGTGCCATCTAAATCGACAAATATGTACGATATATATAAGATTCGCGAAGATTTTCCCATCTTGGGGCGTGAGGTGTATGGTAAACCGTTAGTCTATTTGGACAATGGAGCTACTACACAGAAACCACGTGTGGTAGTGGATGCGATGGTGGATGAATATTATAGTGTGAATGCCAATGTGCATCGGGGGGTACACTTTCTTTCCCAACAGGCCACAGAATTGCATGAGTCGAGTCGCGAGACGGTGCGCCGGTTCATCAATGCCCGTTCGGCCAACGAGGTGATTTTTACCCGAGGTACAACGGAGAGTATCAATTTGTTGGCTTCTTCGTTTGGTGAAGAGTTTATGTGCGAGGGTGATGAGGTGATAATCTCCACGATGGAGCATCATAGCAATATTGTGCCTTGGCAGTTGCTGGCAGCCCGAAAAGGAATTGCTATCAAGATTATCCCCATGAATGACAAAGGGGAATTACTGTTGGATGAGTATGAAGAACTTTTCAGCGAACGGACAAAGTTAGTCAGCGTGACCCATGTGAGCAATGTTTTGGGGACGGTGAATCCGGTGAAACAGATAATCTCTGTGGCTCACGCTCATGGGGTACCTGTTCTTGTGGACGGGGCTCAGGGAGTTCCTCATGTGGCAGTGGATGTGCAGGATTTGGGCGCAGATTTCTATGCCTTTAGTGGACACAAAGTCTATGGGCCTACGGGTGTGGGAGTCTTGTATGGCAAAGAAGAGTGGCTCGACCGTCTGCCGCCTTATCAGGGGGGAGGAGAGATGATTCAGACCGTCACTTTCGAGAAAACGACCTTCAACGAACTGCCTTTCAAATTCGAAGCCGGTACCCCCGATTATATTGCTACCACCGCTTTGGCGCGGGCATTGGATTATGTGACTGCTCTTGGTATGGACAATATTGCCGTTCATGAACACGACCTTACACAATATGCCATGAATCGCTTGCGTGAGATTCCAGGTATGCGTCTGATTGGTGAAGCTGCCGAAAAGAGCGGTGTCGTCTCTTTCCTTGTGGGCGACATCCATCATTTTGATATGGGCACTTTGCTCGACCGTCTTGGTATTGCTGTGCGCACCGGACATCATTGTGCACAGCCCCTGATGCAACGTCTTGGCATTGAAGGCACAGTCCGTGCCTCCTTCTGTCTTTACAATACCCGGGAGGAAGTGGATGCTTTAGTTGCTGGAGTGGAAAGGGTAAGCCGGATGTTTTGATTTGAAATGATATACTCTGCCATATAGATGTTAAGATTAAGATTAAAAGTTGATTTGCTTGTATGCAAAGTTAATAAGACTTGCTGAAAAATCAAAATTGCTTTGCATGAAACTTTAATCATCGTCGATGTTTATATAATCATCGACGATGACTATGTGATTATCGACGATGTTTATATAGTTATCGTCGATGATTAAACTTTTCTCTTTAGTCATATAAAAAAAAGCAAGAGACAAACCGATTTTAGAGTGCGGCAAATCGGATTTATCTCTTGGCTGTTATGGGAAACGGTTCACCTGATTACTCAGCAGACTTTACCTTCACCCCAATCATGCGCCAGCAATCGTTCGGTTTGTTCTCCTCTTCGTAGTAGCTGAACGAGGCTGCATTGGCCGGTAGGGCAGGGAAGTGAAGGGTAAATTCCATGACATTGCTTTCGGGTGTGTAGCATCTTTTGTTGAGTGTGATGTTGGATGCCGAGCGGATGGGCAGTTTCTCATTGCCGTCGGTGATGAGGTGCGACTCGTCACTGATGCGGAACCATTGGCTGGAGGGATAGAACACACGGAAGGTGACGGCCGTCTCCTTGTCTGTCAGTTCCACACGGCGGATGTACATCGTGCTGATATGCTCTTCGGCCACCGTGGGATAGTCGATGATGCGCTTGTCTCCTTCGGTGCGGTAAGTGGGTTGCTTGCCGGCCTTTTCCATATTCAGCAGAACGAACGGTTTTAAGACACCCTTTCCGTAGCCACCTTTGTTTGCTATCACCTTTCCTTCGGGTGAAACAAGGAAGTAATCGGGAATGCCCTGCACACCGAAGCGGGCAAAGATGCCGTTGTCCTTCTGTAGGTCGTTCCAGTTGTGCCACGTGATGTTGTGCTTGGCCGACGCTTTCTTCCAATGCTTTTCGCCATCCTGACTGATGCTGACCACCTCCAATGAGTCTGCCATCTGTTCGGAGAGTTCCTTCAGTTCTGGAAAGCTCATGATGCAAGGGCCACATCCGCTGCTCCAGAAGTCGAGCAAGAGATATTTCCCCCTTAACTCCTGCAGGTGGTGACTGTTACCCAACGTGTCCTTCAGTTCGAGGTTAGGGACCATGTCGCCCACCCTCATCATTTGGGGATACAGTTTGTTCATGATGCGTCTTCCCCGATACGATGTTCTTTGCTCCTCGCTCATGCGTTGGGCCAGTTCCTTTCCTTTGGCCAACAGTGTGGTGTCTTTCGATACCGCCAGATAATAGAGATGGTTCATCCAAGCCTCGTCCACAGGCAATGTCTCCAGCAGGGCGATGTCTTTCCGTGGAATGGCCATACACAACAGTGAGTCCGCTTGCCGATAATACTTCCCGTCGCCTGTCCGATAATATTCCGTGTAGGCGTGTGTAAATTCGCTCAGCTCCTTGTGGGCATTGTCCCGAAATTTGTTTTCCGTCTTTTGGGCAGGCACATTGCTCTCGATTTTCCATGCCGAATAGTCCATCCCGTCGCCTGTAATCTTGATACGTGCCCCGGGCATTACCCACAAGGTGTGTTGGGTAAAGAATCCCGTTCCGGCATCCATGAGGTGCCCCGGGTTCACTCCACCATCCTCCGAAACATCCTCAATACGGAACTTTCCGCCTAACACCGTATCTCCATTCAGCGTGGAGAGTTGTGCCCCCACATCCTCCAACAGGTTCAGGTACATGCTGTCCGGCACATTGGCCAGTTCGCCTTCAATCACGATTGTCTCTCTCTGTGGTGCATTAGTGCACGCCATCAGGCTCACGGCGGCCATCATCAGTGCTGCCATCAGGAAACCTTTCTTTCTCATAATTTCTATATCTTTGTTTGTCTTACTTTTCCTGGTACTCTTCTTTGTGGCAAAAATAGCTTTATTCTTCTTTTATTCCAAATTTATTGCCATATTTTTGGATTATACCATCTGTTTGCCTCCTTTCTTCTCATAGTTTTTCTTTGTGTCTAATTTATCTCACATTTCTTTCCTTCCTCATGATATGCAGGAACAGTATCGGGCAATTATCGCAGATAAACTTGCTGTGCTACGATGATGATTCTGATTAAGTTGATAAGGATTCAGTTGACGGGGAATAGTCCGCATGATTCCGTCAACTCGTTGACTGAAGACTCACCCCTTACAAACCTCATCCGCCGGATGGGCTGTAGCCGTCTTCCATACGCGCCAGCCGATGCAGAGGGCGACGAGCAAGGCGACACTAACGAAGATGGCAGGGCAGAGCCACAGGGGAATCTCCACCTGATGAATGTATCCCTCCAACCATGGTTTGACACAGACGTAGGCAATGGGGAAGGCTACTACAGCCGCTGCTAAGAGCACCACCACTTGCTCAGTGAAGAAGAGTCGCAGAATGTCGCCCACTTTGGCACCGAACACCTTGCGTACGGCTATCTCCTTGCGCCGCTGTTCGCAACTGATGGTTATGAGTGAATACACCCCGAACAGGGCTATCAGGATGCAGACGGCCGTCATCACGTGGAACAGATTCAGCAAAGTTTCCTCGGAATGGAGCAGGCGGTTGAAATCTTCATTAATATTCTCGGTGTACCAGCCCTCATAATCCCTGTCATTGAATCGGTTCTTGACCGAATCGCGTAGGGCTTTCCACGAACCGGGGCGATAGCTGAAACTGACATGTGACTTCTCCAATTCTTTCAATTTTCTATCCGACTTGGGAATATAGAGCAACGGCTCCTGTGGCACAATGAGCGACTTGGCACTGACGTTACGCACCACCCCCTTGATGTGCAGCCGCAGATTATGTATAAAGGTATCCACCGGATGTGTCAGGTTCAGGCTTTTCACTGCTGCCTCGTTGGCTAAGGCTACATCCTTTTCATGGTTTTCCATCCACTGCCCTTCCAACAGTTCCAATCCCCAAAAGTCGGTTTCCTCACGCGTAATCTCCTTCGTGCCGATTCTTACAATGTTTCCCTTTTCATCGCGAATTATACGCTTAGTGCTAATGTATGCAATATTGTCGCATCCGGCCTTAACCTCTTCCACATCGGGATGATTGCGCAAATAATGCGCCAACGCTTCCGTAAATTCGGGATTGCTGTAACTGTAAATGATTGCACGGTTTTCGTAGTTGAAGCCAGCTGTGGTTTCAGAACGCAAGTAACGGAGTTGCAGGATGATGACCGATGTGAAGAACACGAGTCCCATGCCTACCGCCAATTGCACCCATTGGCTCAAGGGACGGAACAGATTACGATGTACGGTGACCATGCCTTTGTGCAATGTCTCGTTCAGCGCCTGTCGCTGCATCCACCAGGTGACACCCACCAACAGGGGCAAGGTGCCCAATGCCACGACAAGCATGTAGATTCCCATCTCAGTAAGGAAGAAAGAGGCTTCTTCCTCGATATGGGCAATACCTTTGAACTCCGGGAGAGTCAGGTTCACAAACAAAATTCCCAAAATGCAGGATGCCAGAAGCAACAGGAGGAACTCGGTAGAGAGCAATGCTAACAATTGTTTGCGCGATGAACCACAAACCAGCCGTAAGGCCAGTTCGCGTGCTCGCATACGGATGCGGATAACGTATAGGGACAGATAATTGAACACGGCACATATCACAACAACCAATCCTAACAGCGCAAAGATGCGGATGTAGTCAACTTTGACAAGATGACCAAAAAAGTTCGGACATTCAGACCGGAAATCCTTGAGTGGGACAACCCGTGATTCCATATTACCACTTAGTCCTATCTTGTTGATAAGGGCCGAAACAGTATCGGCATCGGCTAAGGCATGAAGGCGCATGACATTGTGATAGTCCATCAGGAGGTTCTCTTTATTCGAAGTCCGTTTTGCTATTTCTTCCGATTTGAACGGTATCAGGCAATCAAAGGGGAAAAAGGTGTGTTTCCCCCAATCCTTCACGACGGCAGCCACCGTGTAGATGCCGTTTTCCCACATTTCACCCCTATAAGTTTGGGGAAGTGCCAAGTTTATTCCATTGCCGATGCAGTTGGTAGTCCTGAACAGTTTCAATGCCAGTTTGTCCGTAATGACCACACCTGTCCCATTAGGATGCATCAGCGGATAACTGCCAGCTATCAATTCAGGTTGGAATATGGGCAGAAACAGCGAGTCCACCACCATAATGTTTGCCGAAACACTGTCATTTACACTTAATGACCTGTGCGGACTACGGAATATCGTGGCCTGCTCCACTTGTGGCATTTTCTCCATGGCAGTAGAAGCCGCCGAATAGCAAGTTACCGGATAAGTTGTAGCCCAATCATCGTGGGAACTGATTTGTAAATACAGATTCTCCGCCTCGGGATGAAACGCATCATACGTCGTTTCGTACCTCCACCATAGGTAGGAGAGGGCAAAGCATGTGAATCCTACGGCCAAGCCGATGAGGCTCAGCAGTGTCTGCAGTTTGTACTTCGTCAGTTGGCTCAGGGCCATGGTCAAATAGTGTAGCGACATGTCGTCTCCTTAATTTATAGTTAATGATTTTGTAGTGGAAATACTTTCCTCTTTATGGCTCTTGTTTGTCTTACTTTTCCTGGTACTCTTCTTTGTGGCAAAAATAGTCGTTTCCCATCTCCCCTCCAAGGTAAAGTCAAAAAACGTCTGTTTCCGATGCCAGAATGTCTAATTTTAGACACCTATATATTATATAAGCGTATCTTTGTGGCAAAAGTAAAGTTTAAATTCTGCTTTTTTTTGAATGGCATTTTGCCGCAACCGATTATTCTAATCTATTTTTCAGTTCTTTCAGTTTCTCGGTAAATGTGTTAGTATCGTAGAGGCGGTACTCCAGTCCTTCGCGCACCACGTTACCGTTCTTGTCCAGCGTTTCGTAGTGGGGAATGCCATTGAACTGGAAGAGTTCCATCAGTTTGTTGTACTCGTCGCGGGTGATGAGGTGGCAGTCCTCCCCGTAGAGGTTCTCCTTCACGTAGTTGTTGTATGCCTCTTCGGTTGACTCAGGTGCCGCAATGAAGAGGAAATCCACCTCGGGATGGAGTCTGAAGGTCTTGCGCAACTCCTTGGAGTGTTCGATGGCGCTCCGGCAGGGACCGCATCCCATTCCCCAGAAGTCGATGAGCAGGTATTTCCCCCTGTACTTGTCCGTCATGCGGCGCAGGATACGGGTTGCTTCCGTGTCGGGCAGGCTGTAGGTCAGTGTCTGCCGTTCCAGCTCCTTGGCATAAAGGCGGTCGAGATTGGCCTGCAAGCCGGGATGTTCCAATGTCTCGCGGCGGAGTTCCACCAGCCTCTTCTGTTCCTCCTTTTCCTTCCGGAAGTTTTTGAGATTGTTCTCCGTCTTTCTCAGTACGACAATCTTTCCCCATAGCGAGGGGCTGTCTGCTCCTGTCACCTTCATGTCGTTGGCCAGTATGGTACTGTCTTTGCTTGCTTCATAGTCGGCTTTCACTATGAGGAGCCTGAAGGCTTCGTCCAGCACCGGGGCAAATTCATAGCGGTTCAGCATGATGCTTATGTTGTTGCTGGTCAGTGAAGAGACATCGTTGTAGGGCAATTCCCTGAAGAATCCCCAATTGGCCGCATCGGTCACATCGGCCAACCTCTTATAGGCACGGATGCTGTCTTCACCCGTCACTTTTCGGTAGGTTGCAAACCGGGCATCCATGATGTACTCCATAATCCACTGGGCATGGCCCAACTTGTTCCATACGTGTGCCAAGTGATGCTCCCAAGGGTTGAAGCCGTTGCGCCAGGCTATGTAGTCCACTGTCCGTTCTTTGGCCTTGGACAGTCCCATCAGTTTTTCCTGCATCTCTGCAAACGACAGCGTCCCCTTGTCTTTTTCATAATTCATGTAGTAATAGTTGCCTATTTTGTCCATACCGCTCATCATCAGCCTTTCGCAGCGCAGCACCTCTTCATCGGAGCCTTTGTAATCTATCGTCCAGTCCTTGTGTATGTTGACCACGGTGGTGCATCCCGGCACGAAGTAGGCATTGATTGACTGATAGAGACTTGCTGTTGCTGTGCGGATAGAGAAATAGAGTTCCTTGGGATAGAAATCGACAAACTTGATTTCGAATGTCCCGTCTTCCTGCACATCGATGGCTTTGGGTGTGTCCTCGCCTGTCAGTTCGTTCCTCAGATAGAGTTGCATGGTATTGAATCCCATGTCGCGCGAATACCCCTCAATCTGTCCGCGCAGGCAGACGGTGTCCGTGCGGATGAAGTCTTGTGGCACACCTACCGTATCCACGAAGGCGGGAATGCGGATAGGCTTCTTGGCATCGTGTATGCCCAGAATCTGGAAGTCGCCCGACTTCTTGCCCTCTATCAAGTCAAAGAAAGGGGTCTTCTTGGGCAGAGGTTCGAACAGCAGTTTGAAGTCGTTCGCCTCGTTGGCTGTCTTTGGGAAGAATTGGTCGAACTTCTCGCCGGGGATTCCTTGGCTGCGCATGATGCGGTACTCCTTGCCTTTGTCGTCCACGAGGCAAGTGGCCCGGTCAAAGCGGATGCCATTGTTCGTGTCGTGCTTGTGGAAAGTGACGATGGTGGCCGTGTCGGTCAGCATTACGTGGGTGATTTCTGCATTGTTGATATTGCTGTTCAGCCATTGTACATCCTTGAACTGCTTCTTGAAGGCTGATGCCTGACCACCGGCCATGAGCAGCACTGCGGCCAACAAAATAATACTTTTCTTTCTCATATCCTTTTTATACTGTTGTTATTTGGGGCTTCAAAGTTATAAAATTATGCAAGAAGAAAGGGATAAAAATTTATTAATTCGTCTTTCTCGACTTAAAAGTGTCCAAAAATTAGACACATCTGCAGGATTAGAATGAGATATATTGGATAAGTGACTATACATTTGTCTTGAAAAAATCGTTTTTTTGAGAAAAAGAATATACTTTTGCAAAATGATACCTATTTTGTTGGTATCACCATGTGGAAAACTTGTATTGAAAAAATGAACACAAATACCATGTTGCGAAAAATTAGAGTAGCCCTTGCCATCATTTTCTATGTAGCCATAACGATGCTGTTTCTGGATTTTACGGGAACGTTGCATGCTTGGTTCGGTTGGATGGCCAAAATCCAGTTCTTGCCGGCACTGCTTGCCCTGAATGTAGGAGTGGTAGTCATGCTGGTCTTGCTGACAGCATTGTTTGGAAGAGTCTATTGTTCGGTCATCTGTCCATTGGGCGTGATGCAGGACATCTTTGCCTGGTTGGGAAAGAAGGCCAAGAAGAACCGGTATGCCTACTCGGCCGAGAAGAGGTGGTTGCGCTACATCATGCTGCTTCTTTTTATCGTGTCGTTGCTCGCAGGTGGAGGCATATTGGCCAAATTGCTGGCCCCCTATAGTGCCTACGGACGTATTGCCCATAGCCTGTTGGCTCCGCTTTGGCAGTGGGGCAACAATGGATTGGCCTATTTGGCTGAGCGGGCAGACAGCTATGCTTTTTACGGAACAGAGGTATGGATAAGGAGTGCAACGACATTCGGAGTCGCTGTGGTTACATTATTAATAATAGGTATATTGGCTTGGCGTGGTGGACGTACATATTGCAACACCATTTGCCCGGTCGGTACGGTATTGGGCTTCATTGCACGCTTTTCGTGGCTGAAGCCTGTGATTGACACCGGCAAGTGTAATGGATGTGGGCTGTGTGCCCGCAATTGCAAGGCGGCTTGCATCAATAGTAAGGAACACCGGATAGACTACAGTCGCTGCGTGGCTTGCATGGACTGTTTGGACAAATGCAAACGCGGGGCCATCAGCTATAGAAGAGCTGTCGTGAAGAATCACCAACAGCCTGTAGGGGATGGGGCTGCAACCCAAGACTCGTCGCACGTGGGAGATACGTCCCGACGCACCTTTCTGGCGACAACTGCCGTGGCGACGGCTACAGCAGCCATTAAGGCGCAGGAGATGAAGGTGGATGGCGGACTGGCAACCATCGTGGACAAGGTGGTGCCTGACAGACAAACCCATCTGGTGCCTCCCGGAGCATGGAGCGCCCGCCATTTTGCCAAACACTGTACAGCCTGCCAGCTTTGTGTGTCGGTGTGCCCCAATGGGGTGCTTGTTCCCTCTACAGATTTGACAAGGCTGATGCAGCCCGAGATGAGGTATGAGCGTGGCTATTGCAGGCCGGAATGTACCAAATGTTCGGATGTGTGTCCCACCGGTGCCATCCGTCCGATCACCCGTGAAGACAAGTCTTCTACCCAAATAGGGCATGCCGTATGGGTGAAGAAGAATTGTATTCCTCTGACTGACGGGCAGCCTTGTGGCAACTGTGCCCGCCATTGTCCTACGGGAGCCATACAGATGATTCCTTCGGTGGAGGGTGACAAGCGTTCGCCCAAGATACCGGCCATCAATACAGAGCGGTGTATCGGTTGTGGGGCTTGTGAGCATCTCTGTCCGGCCCGTCCCTTCAGTGCCATATATGTAGAGGGACACGAGAGACATCGGGAGATTTAGGAGATGGAACTGTGGAAATGGAATGAAGAACAAAGTATGGAAATAGAGATATGAACAGACGCGATTTCTTAAAGATAATGGGATTGGGCACAGCCGCTGGGGCAGCCGCGTTGTGCGGGTGCAAACCGAAGGTGGAAACTGAGGTGACCGGTAGTGAGTTGGGGCCTGTCCCGACAGACAAGATGACTTGTCGCCGTTTCCCGGGATTGGGAGACGATAATGTCTCGATATTGGGTTACGGCTGTATGCGTTGGCCTACAATGCCCAATCCGGAAGGAAAGGGCGATATCATCGACCAGGATGCGGTGAACGATCTGGTGGACTATGCCCTTGCACATGGGGTCAACTATTTCGATACAGCACCGGTCTATGTACAAGGCAAGTCGGAAAAGGCGACGGGCATCGCCCTTCAAAGACATCCGCGTGAGTCGTACTACATTGCCACCAAGTTGTCCAACTTCTCCAACTCTTCGCGCGAGAATTCATTGGCCATGTACCGGCGTTCTTTTGAAGAACTGCAGGTGGAGTATATTGACTATTACCTGTTGCACTCTTTGGGCGGTGGCGGAATGGACAATTTCCGCAAACGGTTTGTGGATAATGGCATGATGGACTTCCTGATGGAGGAACGCAAGGCCGGACGCATCCGCCGTTTGGGCTTCTCGTTCCATGGATCGCAGGAGGTGTTTGATGAGTTGTTGGCCCTGCACGACCAGTATCATTGGGATTTTGTGCAAATACAGCTTAACTACGTGGATTGGCATGGCTCCAATGCCAAAGGTCTTTACGAGTCATTGGAAAAGTACCAGATTCCCGGTATCATCATGGAACCGCTGTTGGGAGGCCGTCTCTCCAAATTGCCCGATCACATAGTGAAGCGGTTGAAACAGCAACGTCCCGAAAGCAGTGTCGCCTCGTGGGCCTTCCGCTTTGCCGGTACGCCGGAACTGATACTGACGGTGCTCAGTGGTATGACCTATATGGAGCATCTGCAGGACAACATACGCACCTACTCGCCCCTTGTACCGTTGACGGAAGAGGAGAAAGAATTCCTTTTCGAAACGGGGCGGTTGATCAAACAGTATCCCACCATCCCGTGCAACGATTGCAAATACTGTATGCCTTGTCCTTACGGAATTGATATTCCGGCAATTCTGCTGCATTATAACAAGTGTGTGAACGAAGGTAATGTGCCAGAAAGCAGTCAAGACCCCAAATATCGCGAAGCAAGGCGTGCTTTCCTTGTGGGCTATGACCGCAGTGTCCCCAAGTTGCGTCAGGCCAGCCACTGTATAGGGTGCAACCAGTGTAGCAAACACTGTCCGCAGCGCATCAATATACCACGTCAGTTGCATCGCATTGACCGCTTCGTGGAAAGCCTCAAGCAGGATACCCTGTAAAGGCTGTTCGGAGTCAGTGTATAAGATTATAAATTATAAATCACAAATCATAAATCAAACCATGTTTGGAATAGGATTTCAAGAAATTATCATTATCGCCCTGATTGTTCTTCTTTTCTTTGGAGGTAAAAAGATACCTGAACTGATGAAAGGTTTGGGTAAAGGAGTGCGTAGCTTCAAAGACGGAATGAACGGGACAGAAAAGGAAGAGAAATAAACTCATGACCTTTTGGGAACATCTTGATGAATTGCGTGGCAGCCTGATAAAGATGGTTGTTGCAGTGGTGGTGTGCGCTGTCATCGCCTTTTTTTTCAAGGACGAGTTGTTCGATATTATTCTGGCTCCACAGGATAGCGGCTTCATCACCTATCGTTTGTTGGAACAGATTGCTGCCTCTCTGTTTCCTGATGGATTGTCAGACGTGGGCGCATGGGATGTGCAACTTATCAACATCGGGTTGGCGCGTCAGTTCCTGCTCCATGTGAAGGCTTCAGTCTGTGCCGGTATCTTGCTCACGTCTCCTTATCTTATATACCTGCTTTTTCATTTCATTTCCCCTGCACTCTATACCCATGAGCGCAAATATGCCATCCGGTTGGTGGTTAGTGGATACATCATGTTCATGCTTGGTGTGCTGCTCAGCTATTACCTGATATTCCCGTTGATATTCCGTTTCCTGGGAACCTATCAGGTGAGTGACGTAGTAGCCAACACCGTCACCATTGATTCATATATGGAGACACTGATGACCGTAAGCCTCTCTATGGGGATAGTTTTCGAAATACCTGTAATCTGTTGGGTGCTTGGTCGTATGGGCTTCATCAATGCCGCGTTGATGAGTCATTATCGTCGCCACGTCATTGTAGTGCTACTCATCATTGCAGCCATAATCACTCCCACCTCTGATGTCTTTACGCTGATGCTTGTCGCACTCCCCATGTGGCTGCTCTATGAGGTCAGCATCCTGATTGTAAGAAAATAAGGAATGTAGTGTAGCGTTTTTAGAAGTTATTGATACGTGTCATTTTTACGGGCGGAAACAAACATTCTCATTTCTTTATTGTACCTTTGCACCGACAATAAACAATTGAACGGAGATGATAGGAACGATAGTAAACACTTGCACGATAATCGTGGGCAGCATCGTGGGTGCTGTGATGAACAAAGGGATTAAGGAGAAGTATAAGGACACGCTATACACTGGATTGGGGTTGGCCTGCTTGGGTATCGGGCTCAATGCGGTGATAAGCAACTTCGGTAAGAGCGAATACCCCGTGCTCTTCATCGTATCGATAGCCATCGGAAGTGTGGTAGGCACGGCACTGGATCTCGACGGACGGTTTGCCGCTTTGGTTAACAAGCGCTCAAAGGGCAATAAGAATACCAATTTGGCCGATGGACTCTCCACCGCCATCTTGCTTTACTGCATCGGTCCCTTGGCCATGCTCGGGCCTGTGATAAGTGCTTTGAAGGGAGACAACACCTTCCTCTACACCAATGCCACGCTCGACCTGGTGACCTCCACAGTCTTTGCCAGTACCTACGGCATTTGGATGATACTGGCCGCCCCCGTGCTCTTCTGTTGGCAGGGCATGTTCTACCTGGTGGCAAAGCTGTCGAGCACCGCCATCAGCGAAGCACTCATGGCAGAACTGCTCATCGTTGGCGGGCTGATGATTGTCGCCTCGGGTCTTTCCCTCCTCAAACTGAAAGATTGCAAGACGCTGAACATGCTTCCCGCACTGCTTGTCCCCGTGCTGTGGTTTCTTGTGAAGGGGCTGGTATAATAAAAATCACACCACCGACAACACCACCAGCAATAGGAGAGTGAAGACGAGCAGGTTGATAGCCGTTCGGCCAAGCAGTGGGTTGAGCGCAGTTCCCCGACTGTGGATAAGTTTGCGCCAGGTGGCGATGTGTAGCGCCAGGTAAATCAGGGGAACGATGAGTGCCCATGGAGGCAGTTGCATCCACAAGGGCATCATGATGACCATTGCTACTATGCCCGACAGGAGATAAACATAGCCCATAGCTTTGCGCCCCAAAAGTACAACCGTCGTGCGTTTCCCTACAGCCTTGTCGTCTTCCATGTCGCGGTAGTTGTTCACGATGAGGACGTTGGCAGCCAAAAGTCCGATGGCGACAGAAGTGGTGAGCAGTACGGGCAACTCCTCCCATCCCCCTGTCTGGAGGTAACAGGTGAAGGTGACAGGGACGATGCCGAAGAAGACAACCACTGTGATGTCACCTAACCCATGATGCGAAAGCGGGTAGGGGCCAGTGCTGTAGGCAAGGGCAAACAACAGGATGGCACAGCCGACGGGGATAAGCCACAGGCCGCCATACAGCAGCAACGAACAACCGATAACAGCCGCTATGCCCAGCATGGCAAAGGTGGCACGCTTCATGGCCTGTGGGGTGATGTCGCCCTCGGTCACTCCGCGTCGGAACCCTTCGCGACCCTTGCGGTCCATACCATTCTTGTAGTCGTAATATTCATTGCCGAAGTTGGAGGCTATCTGTGCCGACAGGGCAAACAGCAGGCAAAGCAGCGCCGGCACGATGGAAAAACCGTCCTGCCACAGGGCACAACCGCATCCGGCAAGCACGCCAGCCATGCTGACGGGGAGTGTACGAAGGCGCATGGCCTCTATCCAGTTTTTGATCATAACACTTACTTTATTCCAACATACATTCTGCAAATGCCGAAAGTGAGTGCCCGATGCTTCACTTCGCTGAAGCCGGCCTCGCGCATCATTGGGATGAACTTGTCGGGTGCAGGGAAATGAAGGACTGATGCAGGCAGGTACTCGTATGCCCCCCGATTGCCTGACACCATGCCGCCAATGGCTGGCAGGATGTGCAGAAAGTAGAGCTTGTAGCACCAGCGGATGATGGGGTTGGAGGGGACAGACAATTCCAAGATGACCAGTTTTCCGCCAGGTTTCAACACGCGGCACATCTCCTCCAGTCCGATGCTCAGATGCTCGAAATTGCGTACACCGAAACCTACGGATATGCGGTCGAAAGAGCCATCGGCATACGTCAGGGCTTCGCAATCGCCATATTCCAATGTGGCATCCACTTGGGCGGCGGCAATCTTTTCGCGCCCCACCTTCATCATTCCTTCTGACAGGTCGATACCTATGATGCGGCTTCCTTTGGCCACTTTGCGTGCAATCTCGATGGTGAAGTCTCCCGTGCCACAGGCCACGTCGAGCACAGCGAGCGGCTTGTCGGTATCCGCCATCTCGCGCACAGCCTTCCGACGCCACCCTTTGTCGATGTTCAGCGACATGATGTGGTTCAGCTTGTCATAGTCGGGAGCAATGTTGTCAAACATGCTCTTTATCTTCTCTTTCTTTGCCATATAGGATTCCTTAATTGGAATAGTTGAATTTCAGTAAATAAAGCAACAATATCACGTTCATCAGCAGCGCGTAGATGATGGCAGGGATAGCCATTTCTCCGCTGTTGAAGATAAATGGGGAGGTGGCAATAGCGATAGCCTGTGCCGCATTTTGCATACCCACCTCAATGACGATGGTGCGGCGCACAGCATCTGTCAGCCTGCCCACCCGTGCGAGCAGGGAACTGCAGGCCATGCTTGCCAGGATGAGCAAGCCACATGCCATACCTATCAATCGGAAATTGTCGATAATCTCTTGGGTATATTGCAGGAAAAACAGCAGTGCCAATGTCATCAGTGCAGGGAATGCCAACTTGTTGAGCACCCTGCTAACCTTCTCTGCCAGCATGGGGTTCCTGCGTCGAAACAGCCATCCTGCCATCAACGGGACAAACAGCAGGACGATGTTCTGTACCAACAGTTTCCCAACGGGCAGTTCAATGGATATACCCGCATTGTGCGAAACAATGTGCGAAGTCAGTTCCATAATGACAGGGAGCGTGAAGAGTGTCACGATGCTGCTCACGGCCGTGAGTGTCACCGACAGGGCCACATCGCCCTTGGCCAACATGGAAAATACATTCGACGAACTTCCTCCAGGGCAGCAGGCCACCAGCACCAGTCCCATAAAATATACCGGGGGAACCTCCAACAGCCACGCAAGGGCAAAAGCAATGGCGGGTAGCAGGATTATCTGCCCCGTCATACCCAATGCGACCGCCTTGGGGTGGCGGGCCACATTTACAAAGGCCTCCTTATTGAGCTCTGTCCCCAGCAGGAACATCAGCACAATAAGAATCGGCATCACTATCCAAATCGTATTCATCAGTCAATCTCTTTTTGCGGCTGCAAAATTAGTCATAAATGTTGATTCTGCCGATAGGGAACGGCTGTTTTCTTTAGGTAAGAGATAGGGAAACGAACCAAATGGATAAAAAACGGCCTTGCACCGATGTTGTATCGATGCAAGGCTTTATAGCTTTAGTAATATTAATCTTGAAAATGTTTACAGTCCTTCCATGACCTCTTCCGTATCGACCTGTTTTTTATTGGACTTCTTTACATTGTTGGAGTTGATGACGGAAGGATTTCCGCTGTAGGTAATTTCGCCACTGCCAGTGACTTTGGTGGTCAGCTCCTTGGTGACGTAACAATCTATGTCGCCTGAGCCGGTGACTTTGGCATACACGTTCTCTGCTTTCAATTCATGGGCATGGATTTCGCCACAACCTGTAGTCTGCAGGTTGGCCTTTTGGGCTGTTCCTTGCAGGTTGATGTCTCCACTGCCGGATATGCGGGCTGCGACCTCTTTGGCCTTCAATCGGTTGGCATGGATTTCGCCACTGCCGGCAATGTCGAATGAGGCGGTCTTTCCAGTATTTCCTTCACCCACTTCAATGTGTCCGCTTCCTGCCACATCGCATTGAAGGTTCTCTTCAAGGTGCAATGTGGAGGTCTTGATGCTGCCCGAGCCTGCCACTTTGAGGGCGAGTCTTCGGTCGGTAATGGTATTCATGAGGTAAGCTTTTCCACTACCAGCCAGACTGACAACTTCAATCTGCGGGCTTTCGCATACGATTTTCAGTTTGGAGTCCCCCGTGATGGTGGTGTTTATCGCCTTCCATCGGTTGCTGAGAGTGCCATTCTTCACTTCCACCTCTACGTAGTCACGCACATTCTCAGCTATGGTTACGACCACACGTGTCTGTCCGTCCGAACTTTGTCGATACTCCACAGTGCCGCTACCCGCAAATTGGATTCGGTTGAAACGTTCAGGGTTCTCTAATTCATACGTGACTGTTTTCTTCGAAGCCTCTATCTTGTTGTTGTTTCCAAAGAGGTTAGACAAGGAGAAGCCTTGCCCCATCAGGGGATTGCCATACAGTAACATACAGGCTGCCAATGTGGCGATGATGATGTTTGTCTTCATATTCAGATATAGTTTTTTGATTATTTCTCATTTTCAGGTGTGCGGTAATGAGGGCGCTTGCGCACGTTGTCCTCCCACACGGCATTGTCTTCGGCCCACAGGCGGGGAAGAGCGCCAGCATGACTCTCTATCAGGCAGAGGGTACCATCGGGCTTCAGTGCCACACCATAGGTATGTAGGTGTCCGTCACCGTCGCGGAAGGCGATAGCCGTTTCTTCGTACTCCCAAAAGACATCGTTCGTGGCCATAAACACGTTGTACTGTTGCTGAATCTGCTGGAAATGTTTTACCACAGCCTCATAGTCCTTTGGGGTGCAGGCAGGGATGCGGTATCGGGTGGCCCGCGTTACTTTAGTAGTGTTGTCGGCCGCAATGCTCCGATGGTATTTGCGGAGGTTCCAGTCGTAGGTTACCTGTTGCTCTCGTGTATTCCTCCTTGCAATGTATGGGCGGTAAAGGGCCTCTATCTTCCTTTTTATCTCATTCGCCTTTGGCATGGAGACGGGCAGGCGCTTGCCGTTCACATCGGCATTGGCCTTATACTGGAAACTCACTTTGTTGTTTCCCACTTCCAGCATGACAAAGTCTATTTGCCCCTCCTGAGCCGATGGTGTGGTGAGGGTGTACTTCTTGTAGTATTTTCCTTTCTCATCAATGGATTCGGTAAATTTGCGCAGGGTCTTCAGTTTGTTCAATTGGGCAAAGATGTGGTCGGGCAACTGCTGGCGTGCCTGCCTGTCCTTCTCGCTTGTAAACCAATAGTTCAGGTCGTAGATTATCCAGTCGTTCGTCTGACGGATGAGGTATGTCTGGGAGAAATTCAGTTTCAAGTCCCAAAAGAGGTTTGAGAGTTCCCGGTTCTCATAAAATGTCCGGTTCTCAAAGTTCTGCTTTTGAGCTATAGCTGTGCCAACCCCCAATAGGAACAGCAGTGCAGCGATGACACCTACTCGTAGCTTGTCGCTCGTAACTCGTAACTCATTATAATTCTTCATGTGGATTGGAGTTTATATAGTGATATTCAAAGTCTGTCATATCCTCTTCGCAGGCATCGAAAGCATCTTCGATAGTAGTGCCTTTTTCTGTGTTGAAAAGGTCGTTGTATTGTGCCAAGTCCGTTTCGGGCAATTCGTGTACAATAACCCTCGGATTCTCCCCAACCGACCATCTCCCGGCCAAGAAGACAAGCACGAGCGAAGCTGCAATGCCGGCGTAGCGCAACCACGGGCGCAGGGGGATGATGCGACCTCCTTCCGTCTCGGCCACCTCCAATTGGTTCGCTTGGGCAAAATCCTTCAACTCCTTGTCAGAGGGAACCTCCATCGGCTCACCCAACAGGGTGAACATTTCGCGATAGGGCAGATACTCCTCCGGCAGGTCATCGGCCATCAGCAGGCGGTGCAGCCGCCTTTGCTCCTCGGGCGAGGTGAGGCCATTCATGTATCGGTCAATCAATCGGTTTATCATATATCATATTCTTAGTCCCCTCTGGTCCCCTCTAACTCCCCCAAGGGGGGATCAAAGACCAAAGTATTGGGGAAGTGTTTTTAGTTATTATACATATTTATTTTATTCATTCTAAGCTCCCTCTCCTTTGGGGAGGGTAGGAGTGGGCTTCTTTTATCTTCTTTTCTTCAATTCCTCCAACAGTTTGTGCCGGGCTTTACAAAGAGCGGTGCGGACGGAGGTCTCGGTGATGCCCAACACATCGGCAATCTGTCGGTTGCTCATCCCCTCTGCCTGACTCATTTTCAGGATGGTCATCTGTGCCGAGGGGAGGCCTTGAATGGTGCGGCACAACCACATGTGGTCTTCGTGTTCTTCCAAATCATGGTCGGGACTTCGTTCACTACTTATTTCCACATCTTCAGACAAAGGCAACGCCTCGGCTTGTCGCTCCCTCCATCGCGAGATGCAGAGATTCTTCACGACCACTGTAGCCAGCGCATCGGGCGAGCGGTAGAGAGTCAGACGGTCGCGGATGAGCCATAGTTTCAATAGCGCATCCTGCACGGCATCTTCGGCATCATCTTCGTCTGCCAGCATTCGTCTTGCAACGGTCTGCAACGACGGACGTAGCCTCCGTACCCATGTCTCAAACTCTCTGATATCCATTGTAAACAACAGAAATTGTTTCCTTATTTATAATTAGTTTCTTCTTTTTTGTATTTAATCCATTCCATTAGTTGGAAACGTTCATTGGGGGAGTGACGCCTGATCTTATAAATATCTCCTTTACAACCATAAAGTTCTATCAAATCAAAGTCATGGGATTTGTAATACCAATAAATTTGTGTAGGGGATAATATACAGAAATCAGGAGAAAAAAGTGTTGTATCAACCAAAGGTAAGTTCTGAAGGAAATCAACATTGTCATCTACATGAAAAATTGTGTATTCTCCGGAAGTCGGATATTTCATCAGTCTGATGTTTTGGGAAAACACACTGCCTTTATTGCAATTTTGTAAAGCTGCGGCACGAAGGTAGCACATTCCATTATAAATGGAGTATTGGAATGAATGTCTGTTGGTTCCAATCGTCAAATGAACCTCTTTTGTCTGAGGGTCAAATTCAAGATATACTCCTAAACGCCATTCTTGTAATCTTTCAGCCAATTCATTCATACCTCTCATTGATGGCATTTCGTATCGTTGTACAGTCTCTATTTTCTCTATTCTCTGTAACTTTTGTTTTTCCACATATATAACATTCCCATCTTTTCCTAATTTGGTGTTGAATGTGTGGCCATATTTCATTTTAATAGTGGAATCAGGATAAAATGTTGCCGTCATATTTATTTTTCGAGAAGGCACTATCAAGGTTGAAGAAGAACTGCCGTCAGAAATATGCTTCTCAAAATATAAGAATACAGAATCGGTTTGGACTAATTCGCAAATCGCGTTAGCCCATACTCCTTGAAAGGATGGATGAAATTGCTGCGCAATAATAGTTTTTGTACACAAAGTCCACAAAATGAGGATGAATATTCCCTTTATGTTCATAATCTTGATGAAGTCAATTTGATAATTATGTTTCTCTTTCTGATATGATGACGCAAAAATAAGCAAAACGTTCCTTCCCGAAGAGCGTTTTTGCTATTTTATTTCCTTGAATCTGTGCAGGATTTTATACTAATGTGCGTCCGCCATATTCGCTGGGCAAGACTCCAAACATCTTTTTGAAACATTGGCTGAAATAGCGTGGAGTAAGGAAACCGACCATCAAGGAAATCTGATTGACAGGATAGTTGGTATCTGCAAGCAGGTGTGCCGCATGTTTCAAGCGGACATTACGGAGAAACTCATTGGGAGTGATGCCCAACATGGATTGCATTTTCTTGTAGAAATTGGCACGACTCATTCCTATCTCGCGTGCCAACTGATCGACCGTATATTCAGTGTTGTCCATATTTTTGTTGATGGCATCAAGTATGCGTTGCATCAATGCCTCTTCATCTTTGTTGGCCGTAATCTTGTCCGGCTCGATGTTTACGGAATGGGCGAACTGGTGACGAGCCTCGCTTCGGAGTTCAAACAAGCGGTTCACCTTCTCCTCGTTTTTGCGCTCCAGTTGTCTCTTCCGTTTCTGTATGTATAGGTGAAAAAGAGATGCTGCAACAAATGCAATTAACAGCATATAACATGTCTTGGCCCACCATGTCAACCATAATGGAGGATTGATTTCTATTTCGGCCACAGTTGTTTCACCCCATTGGTCTGTTGTTGCAGATGACTGGACTTCAAACTGATAAGAGCCAGGCTGTAAGGCCATAAAATGTGCAGTTCCTAATCCTGCTCCATCGTTGCTCACGCTCCATTCTTGCTCTAACGGATAAAGTCTGTAGCGATAGCGGGTGTGTGACGATGCGGCATAGTCAAGCGAAGAAAAGTGGAATGTGAGGTGATTTTGGTTATATTTCAGCCGTATATCCTTCATGCCTGTTTCCTTATCGTTGACTTTAAAACTCGTTATAACAACGGGCAAAGGCTTTGACTGGTTAATTACGGAATCGGGATTGAACTTGATGGCATGACTGCCGCCCAAGGCAAAGACCAATTGTCCGTCTTCCGCCAAGCATGTGGCACGCTCCATCATACTGGTTGCAGGAATCCCATCCTCTGGTCCTAAATTGACCACGGTTGGAGTGATGCGTGAGATGCCGCATGAAGTGCCGGCCCATACCCGCCCTTTCCTGTCGAGTATCAAGCTGCGGATGCAGTTGTTGCGCATCCCCTCTATTCTTTGGGCGGAATATTTCTCCATGGGACTGATGCTGTCAACTACGAACAATCCGTTCTGTGTACCAATCCATAGCCGTTCCTCATTGTCGCGCAGCATGCAATTGTATTTGGTCGCATATTGTTCAATGTGGCGGGCAGGAGGGAATAACGCTAACGTATCAGCTTCTGTATCGAGCATGAATATTCCATTCTGTGCATAAACGACAGTCCACTGTCCGTCAATAGGGCAAGCTCCGACAAAATGACGGTAACTTTGCAATGTTGGCAATTGGGCATTCAATGAAACGAATGTGCGGTTCTCGGGCAGGAAGTAGCCTATCGTGGAGAGTGAGTCGCATAAAAGATAGAGTCCATCTTGAAGCTCTTGAATGAAAGTTGTCCGGTTATGAGGCAAGCCAATCACGTTGGTTGTATCGTATAAGGTATATTTCCCCTTTTCTTCACATTCCAACCCGTTTGTCTTGCACCGCCAGATACGTCCATTCTGATCTGTTGTGCTACGAGCCAAACCTATCAACGGATGGCCGGCAAAAAGTTCGTCAACACTTGTCTTATGAGGTGAGAGATATATTATGCCTTCGTTGCGTGTGCCAATCCAAAGACCGCCTTGATAATCAAGAACCATCGTGCTGTAGTTTTTGGCTTGCCCCAATGAGTCGATGCATTGCCATTGTCGGACATTGGGGATAGCACGATGCTCCTCACCCTTGGCAAACTGCCGTAAAGTTTCATCGTTTAGGCGTGGTTCAATGTCATAACGGAAAGCCCTGATACGAGTATCAAAGAGGAATATACGGTAGAAATCGTGAAGCCAAAGCAACGAATCTCCTTGCCACAAATGTCCATAACCTTGGGTATAAGTTTCCATTTGGTAAGTCAGACTATAATCACAAGCAATAATATCGAAGCCTTCCCCATTCGATAGACAAAATACACCTTCGCAATTGACAAGCATCTGCCTGTTGGGTAACTCTATGATTTGTTGCACTTCACCTGTCGGTAGTCCGTCGACTACTGTCCAATGACGGTGTGCTGCCCAAATTGTTGCAGACAACATCCATGTCAGAAGGCAATCTATTAGTCTTTTCCCCATAAACAATTATTGCGATAACTGTCCGCAAAGGTAACATTAATTTTGTAAGAAAACTATCCGCAAGGTGCTAAATTCGTATAATAATGACTGTAATGATTGTCCAAATGCTTGTTTGGACGATTGTTTTTGCATTTTTAGACAGCAGAAACAGTGTGTATTTGCCGTGAAAATGTATATTTGCCGGAAAATCATAGAAAAACAAAAAACATCAGATGAAACTGAGAAACATTGCAACCCTTTTTTGTACTTGTATAATCTTTGGAGCGTGCCAACCTCAACCTTTGGATGAGATAAGAACATCTTTGGATTATTGTCACGGTCAAGTAGAGCGTACTTTGTTAGAATTGAAAAGCCGCGAATCGGGCATTGATTACACGCTGATGCCGCGCAACATAGCCGACACCGTCTGCATGTGGCACCTCCGGAAAGCGACGAAGGAGGAGTGGTGCGCAGGCTTTTGGCCAGGTGTGCTGTGGTATGACTATGAACACACTGGCGACCCGGCTATTCGCGAAGAAGCGGAAAAGTTTACCGCTTCGCTGGAGTTCCTCTCTCATACACCGGCATACGACCACGACCTTGGCTTCCTTATCTTCTGTAGCTATGGGAATGGTTATCGTCTGACGAACAATCCCGCATACAAGCAAGTGATATTGGATACGGCTGATACGTTGGCTACGCTGTTCAACCCTGCGGTAGGCGCCCTGCTCTCGTGGCCGCGCCATGTGAAGGACTATGGTGGGCACAATGTCATCATGGACAATATGATAAATCTGGAAATGCTCTTCTGGGCGGCTAAGAACGGTGGCGGACAACACCTGTGCGATATAGCAGTATCCCATGCCGACAAGACAATGAAGAATCATTTCCGCTCTGACTTTACGTCGTATCACGTGGCCGTTTATGACACACTGACGGGTGAACGCATCAATGCCCTTACTCACCAAGGGTATGCTGACGAAAGTTTATGGGCACGCGGACAGGCATGGGCCATCTATGGATTTACGGTTGTTTATCGCGAGACGAAGAATGAAAAGTATCTTGATTTCGTCCAGCAAGTGACCGATGCTTACTTGTCCCGTTTGCCTGAAGATGCTATCCCCTATTGGGATTTTGATGATCCGCGTATCCCTCAAGCACCACGTGATGCTTCGGCTGCCTGTGTGGTGGCTTCAGCGTTGGCAGAACTTCATACTTATTTGCCAACAGAAAAAGGTACGTATTACAAAGAGATGGCATTGAAAATGTTGCAAAGTCTCGGCAGTGATACTTATCGTGCGGAAGAGGCGAAACCCTCATTCCTGCTGCACTCAACGGGAAACTTGCCCGCTGGCTCGGAAATAGATGCCAGCATCATTTATGCTGACTATTACTACATCGAAGCATTGCTGAGGTGGCAAAAACTTTTGATGGACAACTAAAAACAATAAATATGAATAGGACAACTCTATTGACATGGATGCTGATGTTGGTCGGATGGACTGCATGGGCACAAACTGAGAATGTGAAGATGCGTTTTGATTTCAAAAACGTGTCGGGGGCTGATGTGACGGACAATGTGTCTGGTATCACTGCTAAATTGAATGGTTCGGCCAAAGTGACGACTATGGGCGATTACAGTATCCTCGACTTAGGGAGCGGTGCGGGCTATCTGAACCTGACGGTCGAGGCGGGAAAGGTGTTTGCCGCGTGTGACAATTATACCATATCAGTTTATTACCGTGTGAACGAACAGGCGTCACTCTCAGGTAATGGTTATTTCCTTTGGGCATTCTCAACAGCTGAAGCATGTACTTCTACAGGAGGAGTTTATTCTGCCTATCGCTTGAATGCCCAACGCATAGCTTCCAGTACGGGCGGATATAGTAATGAGACAGGATATTCCGTAAATAGTGAATCGCCCAAAGGAGAATGGATGCATGTCGCTTATACACAAGAAGGAAGAACTGGAAAACTCTATATTAATGGAGCGATGAAGAAAAGTATCACAAACATGCCACTGAATAGTGCTCTTTATCCTTCGGCCAATCCTACTGCTTGCTGGATAGGACGTGCCCCCTTTTCGGGCGACAATTATCTGGCACAGACGCTCATCACAGATTTCTGTCTTTATGACCGAGCCTTGTCGGCTGACGAGGTGACGACTTTGGCTTCCGAAGTCTCTGCTTTGGAGGAGGCCTATCTCTATGGCACAACGGGGGATGTCAGCCAGTTGAAAACCGCCATTGCCGAGGCAAAACAGTTGGTAGGGAGTACAGTCTCTTATCTGCCCGATGCATTAGCTGATTTGAACGGAATGATAACGATGGCTGAGCGTGTAGCCGCAGGAGAGTATAGTCAGACTTATATTGACAAGATATGTGCACAACTGAAACAGGTCGTTGCTCAGGTGAAATCTACGGCAAATGTAGTCCTTCCTACTGTGGGCGATGCAACCGAGGCATACGATACAGACCGTGGGTTCACTCATCCGGGAGGATTGCATACGCAAGCAGACTTTGACCGCGTGCGTCGCCAGTTGGCGGAAGGAAACGAAAAAGTGAAAGCGGCTTACGAGATATTGAAAAAGGCGGAATATGCCCAGCCGGGTGTGCAGACTTGGCCGGTTGAGACCATCGTACGCGGTGGTGGAGTGGGGGAAAACTATATCAATGCTGCACGTGGAGCCACGATGGCTTATCAGAATGCCCTGCGATGGAAGATTGAGGACAATAAGGCTTGTGCCGATGCGGCTGTACGCATCCTGATGGCATGGGCAAATACGACCAAAGCCATTGGCGGAGACAGTAACTATGCACTGGCTGCCGGTCTTTACGGCTATCAGTTTGCCCAAGCGGCCGAGCTGATGCGTGATTATGAGGGGTGGAGCCGCGAGGAGTTCAATACTTTCAAGGGGTGGATGCTCTCTGTGTGGTATCCCAGTGCTATAGGTTTCTTGCGTGGACGTAATGGGACGTGGGAGAATGCTGACAAATGGTGGCAGGCACCGGGACACTATTGGTCGAATTGGGGACTTTGCAATGTCATGTGCGTCATCAGCATCGGAATCTTGTGTGACGATGTCTATATCTACAATCAGGGAATGTCTTACTTCAAGTATGACCAAGTGGGCAATTTTCATGACCCACGTACGGATAATCCCATTAAGAATGACGGGTTGACAGAATACCTCGGTAATCTGGTGGTTACCCATGTGGATAGTGAACTTGAAACAGGTGCTTATGGCAAACTGGGTCAGATGAACGAAAGTGGACGCGATACAGGCCATTCGGCTATGGCATTAGGATTGGCTATCGATGTGGCTAAAGTGGGATGGAATCAGGGCGATGACCTTTTTGCCTATATGGATCACCGTTTGGCTGCCGGCATTGAATACGTGGCTGCACAGACGCAGAGTGTGGCAAACCTGCCTTGGACAAACTATGCTTATGGGACTAACGGGTATTACTATACTGATAGCCGTGTGTGGGTGATGGTAGGCCCTGCCCTTGGAGCGCAGATGCGTCCTTATTGGGGCACTGTCATTGGTATTTACGAAGGAGTGAAGGGCGTGAAAATGCCTTTCTCGGAAAACTCCTACAATAGCATGGGTATAGATGCAGGTGGCATGGGTACGACCAGTGGCGGATATGACCACATGGGATATAGCGTGTTGATGAATACGCGTGATGTACAGTTGGCACCGGTTGACCAAATTCCGACGGAACTGTCGCCATGTATGGAGTATAGCGGTACGCTTACTTCCAATATCATTCCCAGTCTTGGTGTAGAACAGAAATTGGGGAACGTCAGTGGTAAGCAGATTGCACATGGTGAATTAGGAGGATTGGTAAATGCATTTGCAGTCAATAACCAGACTTGTGTACCCCGTGGAGAAACTGTAAAACTGATACCCCAATTGCCCGAAGGGGAGGAGGATACAGGACTTTGGCAATGGGAAACGGGTGAGCAGACACGTGAAATTACTGTCAGCACTGACCGAAGTTATGTCTATCGTGTGACATATACTAACGGAAAGGGGGTGAAAAGCCAACAGTGTTTCTCTATTGCCGCAGAGAATGATTGTAATCCGACGATGCTCACTCCCAGTGTAACTTACAATGGCCAGACTGTTACAGGAACAGATACCATCAATGTGGTTTATGGCGAAAGTGTCACCCTGACAGCAGTTCCTTCTTGTGGATGGGGAACATATCAGTGGTCAACGGGCCAAACTACACAGAGCATCACTACCACTCCTGTCGTAGCTCCGCGTACCTATACCTTATATTATATAAACCAAGGCTCAGCCGTCAGCGCCTGTACTTTCCATGTGAATGTAATAGCTGCCTCACCTTATATTGAGAAAGCGGGTGAAACGATACAGGCATCAGAATGTATTGTCAATGCAGGTGAAGAGGTGACTCTTGGATTAAACCTGTCGCCCTCTGTGCCGGCAAGCTGTGTCACTTGGAGTACGGGAGAACAGGGTAGTAAGATTACTATCAGCGGGTTAGAAACAAGTGGTGATTATACCGCTTCATTCACAATGGAAGGTGAGACTGTTGAGGTGGTGTTTAAGGTGTTGGTGAAATCTGATAAACCTTCCACAGTTTTTTCAGGATATTATCTCATTTGTCATGAAGAGACCGGATTCCTGCTTACAGGAAAAGGTATTAACGAAACGGTCTTTTTTGAAGAGGGGGACGTATCTCATCCGGCAAATACCCAGATTTGGAATATCTCTAATTCCGGCCAACGGCATGGCATTAAAAATTTGGAAGGAAACTTATCGCTTTTTATCAATGGAGTATTGGGAGAAATCAATATGTATGTCTTCTACATTGAACAAGCTGTCGGTTCTGACCGTTTTGCTTTACGTACTGGAAATTCCGCCAATTCTATTAAATACTGGAATATGGAAGCTGATGGCAGTATCAATATGGAACAGACAGTCTTCAACGGTTTCCCTTTCAGGCTTATTCCTATAGAGCCATCTACAGCGATAGAGACAGTGGTGATTGAGGATGAAAAAAAATCCCATTCTGATGTTATTCATGATTTACAAGGGCGACTTGTAAGAACAGGGAATATGGGAACGGGAGTTTATATTCTTAATGGTAAAAAGGTTATCCGCAAATGAAAAAGTTCTTGATATTCCTCTCGCTCCTCTGTTTGCCACTCATCGTCAATCACCTTCAAGCGCAAACAGATTATCAAATGGCTGGTCCTTACGAAGTGATTGCCCGCGACGGACAATTCCGTCACTCTAAAGGTGGGAGTGAACGCGATATGAAAGCGGCATTTGAGTGTGCTCAAAAGGGATATAGAGAAAAAGCATTGGAAATTATCAATGCATACGCTACAACGTTGCAACGGCTCGACGGGCACGATGCGCCACTTTGTGCCATCCAGTGCTATGATCTTGTAAAAGCAATGATATTAATGAAGGAACACCGTACAGCCCAATGGGATGAGATGGTGCACCGTGCCCTGCTCCCTATGATGGATAAGTTTGAGGCTGACAGTCCATACGCCAATGGGAATTGGGGTGCCATCGTCAACCGCTTGCGTATGGCATGTGGCATTTTCCTTGAAGATACTACCATCTATCGTGCAGCGATTGACTACTATTTGACAGCTAATGATAATGGTTCTTTACCTAATTATATCAGTGAGACGGGCCAATGCCAAGAAACCGGGCGCGACCAGAACCATGCCCAACTGGGTCTTGAAGCTCTTGCGCACATCTGCGAAATGGCTTGGGGGCAAGGCGATGATTTGTGGGGCGCATTGGACAATCGTCTGATGAAAGGATTTGAATATACTGCCCGATACAATCTTGGATATGATGTCCCCTTTGAAACATGGACAGATTGCACCGGCCTGTACAACGATTGGACAACACCTGGCGAAATGGGTCGTGGACGTTTGTGGGACATCTACGAACTTCCCTATGAGCATTATGTAGAGAGGAAAGGCATGAAAATGCCTTATACCAAGAAAGTGCTCTCCCTGCAAGCAAAATCCGAAAGGCGGGGTGAAAGTCGCGAAACGCATGCTCCGGGTGTAAAGGAGGGGGCAAAAATACATTCTGTATTCACTTATCCGGCTCCTGAAGGTGCACCTTTGAAGGGCGACTACGACGTGTTCATCCGTCCGCGTGGGGTGGACGAATGGACGCGCATCGACACCTATATGGCCAAAGTGAATGCTCCAATTGGAGAAAACAAGCATAAGATATCCGAAATATCGTATGCATTCTTCGACTTCACTGGTGATGTCTATGTACGTGTGGTGTGCAAGAACAAGAAATTCAGCGAGGCACGTATCCGTCCCGATTACCGCGGAGTGATAGCCAATGTGCAAAACGATTCAACCGTACAGTTTTTGCTCTTCCAACCCGAGAATGTGAGTGTGGAGTTTGACGGCTGCATTACGGACAATCTCTTGCTGTTTACATCCAAACCGCCTGTGACGGTGGAGGAAGCCCGTAAGGAAGCCAAGCGGCAGGGACGTGGTTTTATCCACCTTCCTGCAGGCTATTACGATAGCATCCCTCCTCTCTTTGGGAGAGGGGCTGGGGGAGAGGCTCTCATTCCTTCCAATACCACCGTATATTTGGAAGGAGGCAGTTATTTTACCGGTACATTTGCCATCGAGGATGCAGAAAATATAAGTATCCTTGGTCGTGGCGTGGCTCGTCCGCCCAGTGGCTATGAAGGATGTCATGTGCATCGTAGCCGCAATATCTTGATTGATGGTCTTGTTCTCAATACTTGCCCTGTAGGGGAGAGCAACGGAGTGACCCTGCATGATGTACGGAGTATTTCGCATCCCGCTTGGGGGGACGGACTGAATGTATTCGCTTCGAGCAATGTGCTTTATGACAGGGTGTTTTGTCGCACTTCCGACGATTGCACTACCGCCTATGCTACCCGCAAAGGGTTCAACGGCTCGGTCTATAATGTGCGCATGACCAATTCGACACTGTGGGCAGATGTGGCCCATCCTATCTTTATCGGCATACATGGCAACTCTGATGTGCAGGACAGTATCGTGGGGATTGTCTATGAAAACATCGACATTCTTTGTCAAAGCGAACCTCAGGTGGACTATCAGGGATGCATGGCCATCAACTGTGGTGACAACAATTATGTGAAGGATGTGCTGTTTGACAATATCCGCATTGAGCAGATTCATCAGGGTTGTCTCTTTCAGGTAAAGGTCGGTTATAATCAAAAGTATTGTACCGCTCCTGGTCGTGGCGTGGAGAATGTTACCTTCCGCAATATCCGCTACTATGGTGCGCAGCCTTATATGTCTGTCATAAACGGATATAACGAAGAACGCCGTGTGAAGAATGTTACCTTTGAAGGGCTGAAAATCAACGGGCGTACCATTTACGATGAAATGCCGGGCAAGCCCCGTTGGTACAGTACGGCCGATTTTGTTCCTGCATTCATCGGGAATCATGTAGATGGTGTGACGTTCAAGAAATAACGCAGTTTGCTGCATAAAAGTGGGGAAATCTTCCAAATCGGAAAGATTATAATGAAAATCGGTTATAACCGCAAAAAGTTCTTCGTACGGTGATTAAAAGAGAAAAGTAGTGTGTTCATGGAATCGGAACTCTCCTTTTTGAGCAATTGCACTCCATCGTCCATTTAATATATTTTAATTGGCAAAGTAATATATACTCCGTTGACAAAGTAAGTGCTCTTCTTCTTTTCCATCCATTCGTTGCGGATGTCTTGAGTTATTAGCATTTATAATGCGCTCGTATCTGTCAAACCCGATGAACCTGCATAAACGGAATCTGAATTGTATATAAACTTTTGGGAGCAAAAGATATGTCGGACTTCCTCGTAAAAAGGGAAAACGTTTTTAAGGCATTCGCTTCAAAATATCGCGCAAGTATACATCACTTACGTTTTCAAAATCGGCTTTGCTTGGGAAAGATATGACAGAACATATCGCTTACGAAAATGGAATGGTCATTTGTATTGAAAGTTATTTCTGTCAGAAACCAACCCATCTGATAGTTGAGGCATTGGAACCATGTGTACTTTGGAATATTCCACATGATTATATTGAAGATTTGGAGACAGGAATAATGAAGTGTCCTATCTTTATAGGAAAATAGTTGAAAATTCACTGATTCTGTCGCAGGTGAAGGCCGACCTCCTTCGTTTTGAGTCTGCCAAAGAGCGTTATTCGAAGCTGATGCAGCTTTATCCTGAATTAGTAAAAGGGCTTCCCTTACGCATGTCTCGTCTTATCTTCAAATGTCACTGGAGACCTTGAGCAGGGGGCGGGCTAATATTACAGGATAAAAAAGAAGAGGATGTACTGGCCGTCCTCTTCTCCCCATGATAGTCTGAATTTTCTATAATAAATCTCTTTTGAGGCAGTTATCTCATGTGGATAAATGCCGTTTTGTTATCCTTTGTTCTTGAAATCGTTTATCTCCTATTTGTTTCTTTTTTCAATGTTATAATTGATTGGTATCATACCTGTGGGACACAAAAAGTTTATTCTTTTGTTTCTGTCCATTTGCATGTCTTCTGTGCGATATGTCAGCACAAAATCTACTTTGTTTACAATCTTTCTCATGTTTTCTTGATGTTAAATTAGTAATAGAGTTTATAGACTATCAAAATTTTCTTTTACTGTTATCCTTTTAATTCTTTTTTTACGCTGCAAAGTTATACCATTTCTACACGTCACTCCAAAAAAAAGAAGGAGAATCTGCGTGATTCTATGTTTTATTTGACAAATGTCAAATTCAATCGACCTCTCTTAGGCTTCCGTCGGAGTTTAGGATCGGTTCCGTCTAGACGGATGTCTATGAGAGGTGAAAATGGAAGTGGAGGCCCAACCTTGGTTAAGGTATGGAGAAGCAGGTGCGGAAGTGAAGGGAGGGGTGTGTATTACAGAAGAAGCATTTGTACATGCGAAACTTAAATTATGTATATAGCCTTTGGGGGCTTCCTTGAAGTGTATTTCCTCAATCAATTGAAAAAAGAGGGGTAAAAACCTTGTCAGTTGAGAAAAAATGTGTACCTTTGCAGGCCGATTATTATCAGATTAGTGATAAAAGTTTAGTTTATAGCACATTACTGTGTCTTTTTGTGTCCGATGAGATACGGTTGTGTTGCTGAAAAGTTTTTTAGTAGTTAACAAATTAAAAGTTTAAGAAGAGTGGATACTTTAAGTTACAAGACCATTTCTGCAAACAAAGAAACGGCAACTAAAGAATGGGTTGTCGTGGATGCTACCGGTCAGGTTTTGGGCCGTCTCGGTGCGAAAGTTGCGAAACTGTTGAGAGGTAAGTACAAGCCTAACTTCACTCCCAACGCTGATTGTGGCGATAATGTAATCATTATCAATGCTGACAAAGTTGTATTGACAGGTAATAAGTGGACAGATCGTGTATATCTGCGTCATACTGGTTATCCTGGTGGACAGAGAGAAATGACTCCTGCTCGTTTGATGGCTCGTCCTAACGGTGAAGAAAAGCTGTTGAAGAAAGTCGTTAAGGGTATGTTGCCTAAGAATCGTTTGGCTGCAAAGCAGTTGGCAAACCTTTATGTGTATGCCGGCTGCGAGCACAAGCACGAAGCACAAAGCCCTAAGTCAATAGATATTAACTTACTTAAATAAGCAACATGGAAGTAGTAAACGCATTAGGAAGACGTAAACGCGCTATTGCTCGCGTATTCGTTACCGAGGGTACAGGAAATATTACTATCAACAAGAGAGACCTCACTCAGTACTTCCCTTCAACTATTCTGCAGTATGTGGTGAAGCAACCTCTTAACAAGTTGGAAGTAGCTGAAAAATATGATATTAAAGTGAATCTTTGTGGCGGTGGTTTCACCGGACAGTCACAGGCTTTGCGCTTGGCTATCGCCCGTGCATTGGTGAAAATCAATCCCGAAGACAAGAAAACTCTGCGTGCAGAAGGCTTCATGACTCGTGATCCTCGTGCTGTTGAGCGTAAGAAACCGGGTCGTCCCAAAGCTCGTAGAAGATTCCAGTTCAGTAAGCGTTAATTTGAGTTCTTGTGTTTTTAAGTTTATAAGTTTTTTAGTTTGTAAAATTCACAGACTCATCAACTCACGAACTTACCAACTTACAAAACTGGAACAATAGCGTTTAGAATCTAAACCGACAGGATTCTTTGTGGACGAGAGACTACCTGACGGTTGGTGAACAAAATGCCGCAAGGCAAAAAGCTAAAAAGAAAGTAAACGATTAAAAAAAGAAAAAAATGTCAAGAATTAATTTTGATACACTGTTGGAAGCCGGTAGCCACTTCGGTCACTTGAAGAGAAAGTGGAATCCTGCTATGGCTCCCTATATTTTCATGGAACGCAATGGTATCCACATCATTGACCTCCATAAAACTGCTGCTAAAGTGAATGAAGCCGCTGAGGCTCTGAAGCAGATTGCAAAGTCAGGAAAGAGAATCCTGTTTGTTGCTACTAAGAAACAAGCAAAGCAGGTTGTTGCTGAGAAAGCAGCATCTGTAAATATGCCTTATGTCATCGAGCGTTGGCCCGGTGGTATGTTGACCAACTTCCCCACTATCCGCAAGGCTGTGAAGAAGATGGCTACCATTGATAAGCTGACAAGCGATGGCACTTATTCTAATCTGTCAAAACGTGAAATCCTTCAAATCTCTCGCCAGCGTGCCAAGTTAGAGAAGAATCTTGGTTCTATTGCTGATTTGAGCCGTCTGCCTTCTGCTCTCTTCGTTGTTGATGTGCTGAAGGAGAACATTGCTGTGCGTGAGGCCAATCGTTTGGGTATTCCCGTATTTGCTATCGTAGATACTAACTCAGATCCCAATAACATTGATTTCGTAATTCCTGCTAACGATGATGCTACAAAGTCTATTGAGGTAATCCTTGATGCTTGCTGTGCAGCCATTCAGGAAGGACTTGAAGAACGTAAGGCTGAGAAAGTGGATATGGAAGCAGCCGGTGAGGGCGCTCCCAAAGGAACACGTAAGAAAGGTGCTTCAAAAGCTCGTGTAGAAAAGGCTGAGGAGGTTGAAGAAACTCCTGCTGCTACTGAAGAGGCTTAATTTTTATAATTATGAATTGTGAATTGTGAATTATGAGAGGCTTGCTTCTTATGATTCATCATTCACAGTTCATATTTTTGTTTTAAATCAGAATTCATAACTAATAATTCATAATTGAAAGAAATATGGCTGTAACAATGGCTGAAATTACCAAGCTCCGCAAGATGACCGGTGCTGGTATGATGGACTGCAAGAACGCCTTGACTGAAGCAGAAGGTGATATCGATAAGGCAATGGAAATTATCCGTAAGAAGGGACAGGCTGTGGCTGCAAAACGCTCTGACCGTGAAGCTTCTGAAGGTTGTGTGTTGGCTAAGGCTGACGGTGGCTTCGCTGCTATCATTGCTTTGAAGTGCGAAACAGACTTCGTTGCTAATAATGCAGATTTCGTGAAATTGACTCAGGATATCCTTGATTTGGCTGTAGCCAACAAATGTCAGACTTTGGACGAAGTGAAGGCTTTGACATTGGGCAACGGTACTGTGCAGGATGCAGTGACTGACCGTAGTGGTATTACCGGTGAGAAGATGGAACTTGATGGCTATATGACTGTAGAAGGCGAATATACTACCGTTTACAACCATCAGGGTAAGAACCAACTTTGTACACTCGTGGCTATGAACAAGGTTGCTGAAACTGCTGCTAAGGGTGTGGCTATGCAGATTGCAGCTATGAACCCCATCGCAATTGACGAAGACGGTGTTTCTGAAGAAATCAAGAACCAGGAAATCGCTGTAGCTGTTGAGAAAACTAAGGCTGAGCAGGTGCAGAAGGCTGTTGAGGCAGCTTTGAAGAAGGCTGGCATCAACCCCGCTCACGTAGATAGCGAAGACCACATGGAGAGCAACATGGCTAAGGGATGGATTACAGCAGAGAATGTAGCCAAGGCTAAGGAGATCATCGCTACTGTGTCTGCTGAGAAGGCTGCTAACTTGCCTGAAGCTATGATTCAGAACATCGCCAAGGGTCGTCTCGGTAAGTTCCTGAAGGAAGTTTGTCTGCTCAATCAGGAAGACATCATGGATGGCAAGAAGACTGTACGCGAGGTGTTGAAGGATACTGACCCTGAACTGAAGATTGTTGCCTTCAAGCGTTTCACTCTGCGTGCCGAGTAAATCGAAAGCATAATAAAGCTGATAGATAATAGAAAAAGGCTGCGTTCATAGGATGCAGCCTTTTTTATTGTTATTTTTTTTAAAATAGTGACACCTTAATTTCTATTTTCTAATAGAAGATACGTATCTTTGCTGCCAAATGTAATATCAGAAGAAAATCTATGAGAAATAAATCTTTTTCTATTAAGTTGCTGTCTTTGGTTGTAATGCTGCTGTCGGTGGAAGGTGTTGTTGCTGAAGAGGTGGAATGGTATGATGGAGAATCTCCTGTGACCTACTTCATACAGGGTAAAACCGATCCCGTAGTGGTGATGGCGCTTGATATGTTTGCCGGAGATATGGATGCCGTTACAGGTAAACGGGCTATAAAGACTGGCGAGAAACTGGCAACCATTAGGGTTGTGCAACTTGATAGGGCTACAGATGGCGTAAAGAAATCCTTGGCTGAGTCGGGGGTGCCCGTAGAGGATTTGAAGAAGAGAATTGATGGTTTTCATATAGCTGTCATTGATGGTAAAATAATCATTGTTGGCACTAACGGACGCGGAACAGCTTATGGCGTGTTAGAACTTTCGCGTATGGCAGGTGTGAGCCCTTGGATCTGGTGGGGAGATCTCGTTCCTGAGAAAAGAGAACAACTTGTAATAGACTGTGATTTCGAAACAACCCAAGGTGCTTCGGTTGAATATCGTGGTATATTTCTGAATGATGAAGATTGGTCAACACGACCGTGGAGTTATGGAAATTTTGAACCAGGTAAATTTGGATACATAGGTTCAGAAACCTATAAAAAGATTTTTCAGTTGCTTATGCGTCTGCGTGCCAATGCCATTTGGCCGGGGATGCATGAAGGAACAACTGCGTTTTTTAAGGTTGAAGGAGCCAAGGCGGTAGCCGATAGCTGTGGTATTGTCATCGGAACAAGCCATTGTGAACCCTTGTTGCGTAATAATGTGGATGAATGGAACGTGCGGGAACGAGGTCGCTTCAATTATATCACCAATAAGGAAGAGGTTCATAATTATTGGATTGAGCGCCTGCAAGAAGTGAGCAAGTCGCAGAATAATATGTTCACTATCGGTATGAGAGGCATTCATGACGGCTCAATGGAAGGTGTAAAGACCATGCAGGAGAAATTTGATGCTTTACAGCAGGTCGTTGATGACCAACAGGAACTGATAGCGAAATACGTTGGTAATCCATCCCAGCAGGTGCAAGTGTTTGTCCCTTATAAAGAAGTCTTGGAAATTTATGAACGTGGGTTGAAAGTGCCTGAGTATGTTACCCTGATGTGGTGCGATGACAATTATGGATACATGACCAGACTTTCCAATTCTGATGAGCAGCAGCGTATTGGGGGTGGTGGAGTATATTACCATTTGAGCTATTGGGGGCGTCCCCATGATTATCTATGGCTCACGACCACCCAACCAGGCCTTATCTACAACGAGATGCGTGCTGCTTATGATCATAATGTCCGAAAGATATGGATATGTAATGTGCACGATCCCAAGGTAGCTGGCTATGATTTGGAGCTTTTTCTTGATATGGCATGGAACATAGATTGTGTGTCAGCACAAAGTCTTGACAATCACTATAAGGCATGGCTTTGTCGTCAGTTTGGCAGTGAAATAGGAGAAAGACTTTTTCCGGCCATGCATGAGTTTTTCCGTCTTTGCGGGCAACGTCGTCCCGAATTTATGGGATGGACTCAGGTGGAACTAAGCAAAACTGTTTACGATCGAGGATTGAGTCATCTGCGCAATACTGAATTCAATTCACAGGTATTCGGTAATGAACTTGACCGATATTTGGAACGTTACAATACTATTTGTCAGATGGTAGAGGAATTGGAAGTCGATATTCGCCCTGAACTGAAAGATGCCTATTTTGCTGCAATCAAATATCCAGTACTGGCAGCTTCTGCCCATGCAACAAAAGTATTGGAGGCGCAGCGGGCACGTCAATATGCAGTAGGTAACCCACGTAACGGCATGACTGACAATCCTGAACCTGTTTATATTGCAGCAGCCAAGAGTCAGAAAGCTTATCAGGAGATACGTTCGTTGACTGAACATTACAACTTGACGATGGCAGGTGGTAAGTGGAATCGTCTGATGAATATGGCTCCGCGTGATTTACCAGTTTTCGGTGCTCCTGTTTTACCTGTTCTACTGACAGACAAAGAGGTTGAGGAATACTTGGAAAAGTCTCCTGCTCGCAAGGAATATCCTATAAAACTTGATGGAGCAATAGCTTGTAATGCCTGTGATTATGATTATGCGAGCGAGGGAACCGAAGTAGTGCAGATGCTTGGTCATAGCATGAACGCAGTGGCATTACAAAAAGATGGAGAATTGGCTTATAATTTTGTTTTTGATGGTGAAGGGGAGGCTGTATTGCGGGTGGCTCTCATTCCTACCCAGCCAAACGATGATGGTGACCTCCGTTTCAGTGTTAGTGTGGATGGGGCTACCCCCGTGGTTTATACTCTGAAAGAGAAGTTCCGTTCCGAAGGATGGAAGCAGAATGTTCTGCGTGGGCAGTCTGTACGCGAACTGAAACTCAATCTATACAAGGGACATCATACATTAAAAATTAAGGCACTCGATCCGCATATTATTGTTGACCAATGGATGATAGATACGGATATGAACCGAAAATTTTATCTGTTTCCTATAGAGTATCAGAAAGTAATGAAAAAATAAGCCTTTCACTATATGTAAGGGCGGCAATTGATATAAATAAACGAATATATATGAATAAACAACTATGGATGAGTGTCCTGTTCGGAACATTGGTAACCGGAACAATGGCACAGAAGATTGATTTCAATTTGGCTGGGCGAAGTGAGAATCAGGTGAATGAATCTGGTTATACAGCATGGGCTGTAAATACTGCAACTACCAACCAAAAGACTTTGGAAAATGGGGTTACTGTAACATTAAAAACTACAGTAACAGGACAAACCATGAAGTCCAATTGGTGGAAAGACGCGGTTTCCAGCAAGAACTCTAAACTGATTGGAGACTGTGTGGCAGTTTATGGTTTGGATGCCGATGGGAACACCCCCCAATTGACGAATGTGTCATCAACGTTGCAAATGGTGTTGAGCGGACTTACAGCAGGTGAACATTCGGTATTGGCTTATCATAATGTAACCGATGGAAACCAAACAAATCCGGCAAAGATTAATGTAAGTGTGAATGGAGTAGAAGTGTTGACTGGTGTTGCACAATCGTCACGTGAATTACTTCCTTCTGAAGCCGGACAATCGTATGTGAAATTTACTGCTGCGGAAGGAGAGACGGTGACTATCAATTACACTACAGTGCTTGAAGAGGGGCAGACCTATACCACAACAGGTGTATTTGTCAATGCTTTGATTTTTGATCAGCCTAATCCTAAAACGACAGCTTTGAATCCTTATCCGACAAACCATGATATGCATGTGGATGCCGATGCTGGAAAGATAGATTTGACATGGGTGATGGCTACCAGTGCTGTAAAAAATCATATTTATGTGGGAACATCTGTTGATGCAATGGAAAAGGTGGCCGTCAATACGGATGGCAGATATACATTGTCAGATGTTTATTCGATGAATACTTATTTTTGGCGTGTAGATGAAGAGGATGCTGAAGGTAATGTCTATCAAGGCGAAGTGTGGACCTTCCGTTCGCGGCATTTGGCTTTCCCTGGTGCTGAAGGATATGGCCGTTTTGCTACCGGTGGCCGTGGAGGAAGCGTCTATCATGTAACGTCGTTGGATGATGATGCTGTCAATCCTCAGCCAGGAACTCTGCGTTATGGATTGACAAAGGTGAGTGGACCACGCACTATCGTATTTGATGTTGCAGGTGTTATCACTTTGCAGGCACGTCTTGTATGTTCGGACCCTTATGTGACGATTGCAGGTCAGACTGCCCCCGGTACAGGTGTGATGCTTAAGGGGAAAGCCTTTGGTATGGGCAATGAAGGTATTACCCGTTTCTTGCGTTTACGCTTGGGTGGTGGAGATAGTTGGGATGGCAAGTCGCCTAACCCTAATACCAGTGATGGAATGGGTATGGCAGGAAATGACCATAGTATTATGGATCATTGCTCTATGGGATGGACCATAGATGAGGCCTTCAGTTCACGTAATGCTAAGAATGTGACTTTACAGCGTACACTCATCAGCGAAGCTTTGAATGTGGCTGGGCATGCCAATTATGGAGCCGGTACAGGACATGGATATGCAGCCACTATCGGTGGCGATTATGGAAGCTATCACCACAACCTGTTAGCTCATAATGAAGGCCGTAATTGGAGTATGTCGGGTGGATTGGATGGTGGAGGCTCATATGCCGGACATCATGACATGTTCAACAATGTGTGTTATAATTGGCGTGGGCGAACGACTGATGGGGGTACACACCAAGGTCAGTTCGTTAATAACTATTATAAGATGGGACCCGCCACAACACATACCTATCTGTTGACGGCAGATCTGGAAGGAACAGGTACCGGTTCACAATCATACTATGTGAGTGGCAATATCCGTGAGAATAGGGATGGTTCACTCACTACGGACAAGGAAAATGTGACTTATCGGGTCAACGCAGAACAGACATACAATTGGGATGTTTTCGTTGATCAGCCCTTCTTTGAGTCGTATGCTACCATCGAACCTGCAAAGTTGGCATACAAGACAACTCTTTCTGACGTGGGTTGCAACCAACCGTTTTTTGATAATCATGATACCCGTATGGTGAAAGAGACATTGGCCGGTTCATATACCTATAAAGGAGGTCGTACCGGTTATCCTGGGTTGATTGACAAAGAGAGTGATTCGGAAGGGTTTGCCGGCTTGAATATTGTGGCAGAATATCGTCCTGCCAATTTTGATACCGATCAGGATGGTATGCCTGATTGGTGGGAAAAGGCAAAAGGAACAGACCCCAACACTGCTGACAACAATAAAGATGAGGACCGTGATGGCTATACTGCTTTAGAAGATTATTTGAATTGGTTAGCCGAACCTCATTATATAATCAGTAACACGAAGCCTTTTGAGTTGAATTTGCGTACTTTGTTTGCAGGATTTGACAATGAACCTTCATTTGAAGTTGTATCGGTGTATTCTGACATATGTTTTGAGACGGCTGCAGATGGAGTAATGACCGTTACCCCGGAGACAAACGAAAACTTCTATACCATTCAAGTTACCGCTACCGATAAGGATAATGTGGGAAGCATGACACGTAATGTCCATTTCTACACAACGGCTGACGAAGCATTAGGAATCTGTATCCCTTCTTTGAAAGCCGATGACGAGAATACCCGTTATCAGCTCTATACCGTAGGCGGAGTCTTGGTGTCTGAAGGAAAAAATACGGACAATCTGCCCATAGGCACATACATCCTGAAACTTATCAATGGTAAGCAGGTGCATACAATGAAGGTGATGAAGAAATAAGTTTGAGTAATGAAGAATAACGATTGGAAAGAACGTCTGGGTATGGTGTATTCCACCAACCCGGACTTTCAGTTTGATACAGGAGAAGAGGAAGAAGAAGAAACTCTTCCCAAGAACCAGCAACGTTTGCGTGTCAGGATGGAGAAGAACGGCCGTGGAGGAAAGACCGTGACCATTGTGGCTGGATTTGTAGGTGGTGAAGCCGACCTGAAAGAGTTGGGCAAATGGTTGAAAGGCCGTTTGGGAGTAGGCGGAAGTACCAAGGATGGTGAAGTGCTGGTACAAGGTGATTTCAAGCAACGCGTCATAGACCTGCTAAAGAGTGATGGTTATACCCAAACCAAATAGTAAAGATGGAACAAGGACAGTTGTCGTGTGAATTTCAGCATACAATAGAGGTGACCGACGATGGGTCGGCCACCCTTTTTGTTCCCGCTTTGAATGAACACTACCATTCGGTGAAGGGGGCCTTGACAGAGGCCGGGCATATCTATCGGGATTGTGCTTTTATGCATCGTGCACAGAGTGGAGTGGGAGAGCGGTTGCGCTTGTTGGAAGTTGGTTTTGGCACAGGGTTGAATGCCTGTGTTACAGCGATGGTTGCTGACGAGTCACATCCGGTTCATTATATCTCATTGGAAAAATACCCGGTAGATAATAGCATATTGAAAGCTCTTCGGTATGATAATTTGTTGGATAACGGTTTGATGCATGCGATTCATGAGGCGCCGTGGGATGAGGCCGTATCTGTTACCCCCTATTTTACATTAGAGAAAAAGCGGGCCGACTATTTGTCCGACCCGCTTCCTGTCTCTGTTGATGTTGTCTATTTTGATGCTTTCGCTCCGGAAAAGCAACCGGAGATGTGGACTCCCGAAGCTTTCCGCCGTTTGGTGGAAGTTATGAATGCTGGTGCCGTCCTTACTACCTATTGTGCCAAAGGAGAAGTCCGTCGCCTGTTGGCCTCATTAGGCCTGACAATGGAACGCCTTTCAGGTCCGGTAGGAGGGAAGCGTGAGATTCTACGTGGCACTCTTCTGTTATAGTTCCTTCCCGTTGAATAGGGTATTTTGGAAGAAGACTCCTTCGGCTCCGACAATGGAGTTTGTCTTCTCGTCCGTGATGCCGTCAAGTTTGCAGTTCTTCAAAGCCACGTTCCGTACACAGATGTGGTCTTCTAATCCGTCAATCCAGATTCCGTAACGGCTCTTCTGGCAAGTGATGTTTTCCAATAGGATGTTTTCAAACAAAGGATAGTAAGGACCTTCGGTCACTTTCTCATATTTCAGTTCCAGTTTCAGTACCGCCTGTTTGCATTCGCTGATGTTGATATTGCGGATGTAGAAACCGCTGACCACTCCACCGCGTATGGCATTTGATTTGATGCGGAAAGGACGGTCCATTTCAGGACTTCCTATTTGACAATCCTCCATCCATACATTGTAACAGCTGCCTGATATTTCACTGCCGATGGCTACTCCTGCATGTCCGTCTTTCATCTGGCAGTTGCGCACAATGATGTTTCGGCTGGGTAGCTTCCAGGCTCGCCCGTCGTTGTTGCGTCCGCTTTTGATGGCTATGCAGTCGTCACCTGTATTGAAAATACAGTTCTCTATAAGCACATTCTCGCATGACTCGGGATCGCATCCGTCGTTATTCGGTCCATGACTGTCGAATGTGACATTGCGTACGATGATATTCTTTGACATCAATGGATGTAGCAGCCAGAAGGGAGCATTGTTCAGTGTTACCCCCTCTACCAGAATACGGTCACATTGGTAGAACTGCATGAATTGTGGTCGCAGCTCGTCGTGTTCCGTAAAGATTCTGTCAGCTATAGATGTGATGTTCTTTTCAAAGTCGTGCAGCTTCTCTTTTCCCATAAATTTGCCGATAGCCTTGTCCTCAGCAGACGTGCGTGCGCGCAGTTTCCACCAGTTCTCCCATGAAGCTTGTCCGTCCAATATGCCTTCGCCCGTCACGGCAATATTGTCTTGCCGATAAGCATAGATAAGGGGAGACATCCCCATACAGTCAATCCCTTCCCAGCGGGTGGGCACTTGTGGCGCATAGTCTGTAGCAGTAGTCGAGAATTTTAGTGTTGCTCCTTTTTCTATATGCAGATTTACATTTGACAGCAGGTGTATGGCTTTGGTATAATATTCTCCAGCAGGTATAACCACCCGTCCGCCGCCGGCACGGTGACAGTCGCTGATGGCACGGCGTAGCTTCTCGGAGATATCTTCTCCGGATACGGCCTTATAATCGTTTCCCAAATGGAATATAAGATCAGGGAAATCTGTCCGTTGTATTCTTTTTTCCACTTCTGCCATAGCCTTCCATGGATTGGCGTTATCAACGGTAATGGAGTCTGCTCCTGTATAATCGTTGTGTCGGCAATTGTTTGTGCATCCGATCAGAGTCATAAATAAGGCGCTACAAAGAAGTGTGATTCGTTTTTGAATATGCATGAATAAAAGTGTTTAATGGTTTAAAATTGTTGCAAATATAAACAATAAAATGACTTGAAGTCCTGTTTTGCCCTGTCGTTTTAAAAAAAAAACGTATTTTTGCGGCACAATCAGGACGTAATGACTGCAGTACATTCATTAAAGACAACTTCACACCTTTCCGTATCAGGATGTCCGAACATACTGTTATGCAGAATACGTCGTTTTTATGCCCATTCGGCATTGATGTTTAACCGCTTGATTTTGAATCGATGAAAATTATGGCCATTGGCATGAACTATGCCGAACACAATAAAGAGTTAGACAATACGTTAATAGAGTTGGAGAAACCCGTCATATTCATGAAGCCAGACTCGGCACTACTGAAAGATGGAAAACCCTTTTTCATCCCCGATTTCTCGACAAGAGTGGATTACGAGACGGAATTGGTGGTGCGCATTTGTCGGTTGGGCAAACATATAGCTCCGCGTTTTGCCCATCGCTATTATGATGCAGTGACTGTGGGAATAGATTTTACTGCCCGTGATTTGCAGAACGATTTCCGCAGCAAAGGTCTTCCTTGGGAACTTTGTAAAGGGTTTGATGACTCTGCTGTGATAGGTAGTTTTGTCCCTCTACAGGAAATTGGAGACATTCAGGACCTTCATTTTCATCTCGATATAGATGGGCAGATAGTGCAACGGGGGCATACGGCAGACATGCTACATCGGGTAGATGATATCATTGCTTATGTCAGCAGTTTCTGTACATTGAAAATTGGCGATCTGCTTTTCACTGGGACTCCCGTCGGAGTCGGTCCCGTTGCTGTAGGTCAACATCTGCAAGGGTTTCTCGAAGGGCATAAACTGCTTGATTTCCACGTCCGGTAGTCTGGTGGTTTTGTTTGAGTAAGGAATTTTATTAGGTTGGTTTTATGTATATGCACGTTCGTTGTTGGTTGACGTTGTCCGTACTGTCTCTGTTTGTCATTTTGCAGTCGGCCAAAGCTGATGAGTTTGTTTCTATCGATTGGGACAGACTCCGGGTTGACTCAGTGTTGCCCTTTTACACGCACAGTTTCCCTTTGCCACAAGACTATATGTCCTATGATTACGATATCCGGTTAGAGTATCCGGAATTCGAGAAAGTTTCTCAGAAAGAGGCTGTACAATTGGCCCGGTTAGAGGGAGTGCCCGAAGGGATGCCTGTTGTCAGGACATCGGTAGAAACTGTATCCAAACAAGGAATCCTCTATGCCGAATTGGTTCCTGTAGTGTGGCGCGAGGGAACTTTTCAGCGGTTGGTATCTGTCAAATTTACAATCGTTCGCAAACGGAAACCGGCTGTTGCTGCTATGGTTGGAACTTCCGAGGAAGAAGGCAGATATATTGCCTCGTCTGTCTTGTCACAAGGACGTTGGGTGAAGATTCGGATTTCAGAAAGTGGAGTCTATCGAATCACTCACAAAGAATTATCCTCCATGGGATTTAATCGCCCGGAGAAAGTGCGCCTGTATGGTCAAGGTGGACGGATGTTGTCTGAGAATAAAATACAGCATTGTGTGGATGACTTGAAGGAAGTCCCAATCTTTCGCAGAAATTCTGATTTCTTGTTTTATGCCCGCGGTACGGTGAAGTGGGCGCGTGATGGAAGCAGTTTTGTGCATTCGCAAAATACCTATTCTCGTCACGGTTACTATTTTTTGACAGAAAATGATTCCACACCTCCCATGGAGTTTATTCAGGCGCAGGCAGTTGAAGGAGGGAAGGAAGTCAAGACCTTTACAGACTATGCTCTTTATGAAAATGACGCTTTTCACTGGATTGAGCGTGGACGGCAGTTTTTTGAAAATTACGACTATAAGAATGGTCGTACCAAAAGCTATATTTTTGATTTGCCTGGGGTGACAGCTGAAGGCTATTCTATGGTAAAAGTAGCTTTTGGGTCGGATGATAGCAGTGGTTCTACCGTGGCCGTTTCTGTGAATGGTGAAGCATGTGGCAAGATGGATGTCCCTTTTTTGAACGTTTCCAAGAACTCTTATACCAGATTCCGGACAAACGTCAAGACGTTGACAACTACTGGTAAATTGCTTCCACAGACAAATATCACGTTGACGCATACTTCACCATCGGTCTCTTCGGGACGTTTGGACTATATTGTGGTGAATTATACGCGCGAATTGGCTTTGAATGGTGCTTATACCTGTTTCCGGAGCAATGCTTCCGGCAAACAGACATTTTCCATTTCCGCAGCAGATGCTAATACCCGTGTGTGGAAAATCTCTGATGGAGGTGCAGCCGGAGATATTTATACTGAATTGTCCGGTGTCTATGCCGATAATATATATAAGGTGGGTGACAATGCATCGTTGACAGATGAATATGTGGTATTTGATGCCATTGCTACCGGCTACCCTTCGGTGGAGGTGGTAGGTGAAGTGCCTAACCAGAATCTTCACGGATTGTCAGCGACGGATATGGTCATCGTTGTTCCCTCTTCAGCAACATGGCTCAGTCAGGCCGAACGCTTGGCCGAACTACATCGCAATTATGATTCTTTGCGGGTAGTGGTGGTGCGTGCCGACCAGATTTATAACGAGTTTTCTTCCGGAATGCCCGATGCCACGGCTATCCGTCGGTTCTTGAAGATGTTTTACGACAGGGCAAAGGTGGATGCTGATTTGCCCAAATACCTTTTGTTGTTTGCCGATTGTGCATCAGACAACCGTATGATTTCTGCAGCTTGGCGGAATTCCAGTCCGGATGACTATTTACCCTGTTTCCAGTCGGAGAACTCTTATAGCGAAACTACTTCGTTTGTGATGGAAGAATACTTTTGTCTGCTTGACGATGATGAAGGTTCTGAGTGGCGAGTGGCTCGTGCAGATGCCGCAGTAGGTCGTTTGACTGTCCACTCATTGGCTGAAGCCAAGACGGTGGTGGACAAGATTGAAGCATATATGAGCGGACGCGATGCAGGTGTATGGCGAAGCCGTGTCTGTATGTTGGGTGATGATGGAGATGAGAATGGACATATGAAAGATGCTGATTGGGTTGCTGAACAGATTCAGGAGTCTAATCCGGACATGATGATAGAAAAAGTCTATTGGGATTGTTTTACGGTAGAGAAGAGTTCCAGTGGATTGCGTTATCCGGCGGTGACCCAACGTATGCGTGATATTTTGGCAGAAGGGACTTTGATGATGAACTACTCAGGTCATGGGCGTGCTGATGAATTGTCGCATGAATTGGCTTGGGGAAGTGCGGAAATGGCTGCACTCACTTCGCCTCGTTTGCCCCTATGGGTGATGGCTGGTTGTGATATTGGCCCGATCGATTTACCTGAAGACAACATGAGCGAGATAGCTTTGCTCAATGAGAAAGGAGGAGCCGTCGCCGTCTTGGGTACCACCAGATCAACTTTCAGGGATAAGTCCAATTTACTTAACAAAGCCTTTTGCAAATATCTCTTTGCCGAGCGGCTTCCGATGGGAGAAGCTTTGCGGCGTGCCAAGAATGAGACTATTTCTTCTGTTTCAGAGAATCATCTTCATTTTGTCCTTATTGGCGATCCGGCTTTGCGTCTGGCTACTCCTGATGATTACCAGGTGAAAGTGACCGAGATAGATGGTTATGCTGTTGCAGAAGGCGGAGACGTTGCATTACCCAAATTCAAGGCAGGCGCACAAGTTACCTTAAAAGGTGTTGTGGTGGATGCTTTCGGCAATCGGATGGATGGATTTAATGGTTTGCTTTTCCCTACGCTCTACGACCGTAGGGAGAAAGTCGTTTGTCTGGGTAATGCTGTGGTAGATGAATTGTTCGAGTTTTGGGATTACCCACGCAAACTCTATGCAGGCAGGGATTCTGTGCGTAATGGTGAATTTACGTTTACTTTTCCTATACCATTGGATATAAGCTATTCAGATGATAATGGAGCCCTTTTCCTCTATGCAATCAATGATGCGCGCGAAGAAGCGCAAGGTTCTTTTACCGACTTCATCATTGGTGGCACAGAAGAAGGTTTGGTTAATGATTCTGTCGGACCGGAAATCAACGTTTGGTTCAATACAACCGATTTCCTTCCAGGTGGAAGTACCAACGAGACTCCATTGCTTATGTTGGCATTGCATGATGAAGATGGCATAAACACTACAGGTATCGGTGTAGGACATGACCTCATCGCCATAGTGGACAACGACCCACAAATGACCTATGTGCTCAACAGTTACTATGCATCTGATGCTGGAGATTATACACGAGGCAGTGTAACTTTCAGTATGCCGGAACTGGCAGAGGGAGAACATACATTGATGGTTCGCGCATGGGATGTGATGAATAATTCGTCAACGGTAGAAGTCCCGTTCTCTGTAGTCAAGGGACTGCGTCCATTGATGACGGATGTTTGGTGTACCGACAGTCCGGCCCGGACTTCCACTACTTTTGTGGTGACTCATGATCGTCCGCAGACTGCATTGGATGTTAAGATTGAAGTCTTTGATTTTGCAGGACGTATATTATGGGAACATACAGAAAGTGGAACCTCTTCAGGCAATGAGAGTCGCGTCATCTGGAATCTGGATACGACGAGTGGACAGCCCATAGGCAATGGGGTCTATCTTTACCGGGCCACTATTTCGTCTGCAGGAGGAAGTGAAAGCTCGAAAACACGAAAAATCCTTGTTGGAAGACAATAAAAGTCAGTGAAGTAAGTTCTTATAAGAGTCGCTCCCTTTTTATGGGAGGATGCAGGATTATAAGATAAAGTAAAGGAAAACGAAGAATAAAGGAAAAGTTGAAGATGAAGAAAATATCGGTTATTATGATGTTGCTGCTGTGGGTGTCGCAGCTTGTTCATGCTCAGAAAGAGCAGTTCAATCCTGTACAGACAGGGGTAAATTCACTTTCCATTGCTCCCGATTCGCGTGGTGGAGGAATGGGAGACGTAGGTGCAGCCACTGAAGCGGATGTCTATTCCCAATATTGGAATCCGGCCAAATACCCTTTCAATATTGCCCGTGCCGGTGTCGGCCTTTCTTACACACCTTGGCTTCGCAAACTTGTGAGTGATATAGACCTTGCTTATATGTCAGGTTTCTACCGCATTGGCGATTATTCTGCATTAAGTGGTTCTCTCCGTTATTTCTCGCTGGGAGAGGTTCCTGTTGACTATGATGCCAATGGCGAATCCATCAACTCTATCAATCCTTACGAGATGGCGGTCGATGTGGCTTACTCGCGTATGCTGTCTGAAACATTTTCGGCAGCTGTAGCCCTTCGGTTCATTTATTCCGATTTGGCCTATAGTGAAGAGGAGGACATTACCCCGGGATCTGCATTTGCAGCAGATATCGCTTTCTATTATAATAACTACATCATGTTGGGACAGCGCGAGTGTATGCTTGGCTTGGGCTTGAATGCTTCCAATATAGGTAGCAAAATCTCTTATGATGAAGGCAACTCCAGTGAGTTCTTGCCTACCAACCTCCGTATCGGTGCTTCATTATTGATTCCGATTGACGACTACAACACTATTTCGTTCAGTGCCGATGTCAGCAAACTGATGGTACCTACACGCCCAATGCAAGAAGAGGATGAAAGCGATCAGGATTATCAGGATCGTTTGCAGAAAGATTACTATGACCAGTCTCCCATCAGCGGAATCTTCAAATCGTTTAATGATGCCCCCGGTGGTTTCAGCGAAGAGTTGAAGGAAATCCAGTGGAGTGTGGGTGCCGAATATATGTATAACAATCAATTTGCTTTGCGTGCAGGATATCATCACGAAGATCCTTATAAGGGAAACCGCAAGTATTATACCGTTGGTGCCGGTTTCAAGATGAGCGTATTTTCACTTGATGCCTCTTATGTCATATCTGTAGCTCAAACCAATCCGCTTGACCAGACATTGAGATTTTCTCTGTCGTTCGATTTGGATGGCATCCGTGATATTTTTGGCAGAAGATGACCGAGAATAGCAATAACTCCCCAAACTTTTATATCTTATGAAGATACGTGTTGGTTTTGGCTTTGATGTCCATCGTTTGGTTGAAGGGCGTGAATTGTGGTTGGGCGGTGTGCGTTTGGATCACGAGTTGGGCTTGTTGGGGCATTCCGATGCAGATGTGTTGATACATGCCATCTGCGATGCGTTGTTAGGAGCTGCCAATATGCGTGACATTGGTTATCACTTCCCCGACAATGCTGGAGAGTACAAGAATGTCGACAGCAAGATATTGTTGGAAAAGACTGTCTCTCTTATTGCAACTAAAGGCTATCGGGTGGGCAATGTCGATGCAACGGTTTGTGCCGAGCGTCCCAAGTTGAAAGCTCATATCCCTCATATCCGTGAGACTCTTGCCCAAGTGATGGGTATAGATGTGGATGATGTTTCCGTGAAGGCTACCACTACCGAGAAATTAGGCTTTACAGGTCGTGAAGAGGGAATTTCTGCTTATGCTACAGTGCTGATAGAGAAGTAGTAGGACTATCATGTTCAAATCTTTACAATCGCTCCGTTTCTTTTTTGCTCTGATGATATTCTGTCATCATTTTGTACTTAATGATGGCAGGTTCTTGTTTGATGCAGGAGGAGACTGTGGGGTCGCCTTCTTTATGATACTGGGAGGGTTTGTTATGGCTCATGGTGTTGGTCCTCAAGTTTGTCGTCCGGATTTTAGCTATAAGACATACTTGACGAGGAGGTTGGCACGCATCTACCCGTTGCATTTGTCGTGTCTGTTGTTCTCCATTGTGTGGAATCACTCAAATTTTTCTCTCGTTTCTTTAGTGAAACTGTTGCCTGATTTTTTGTTGTTGCAGTCTTGGTTCCCTGAGAAAGATGTTTTCTTTGGAGGCAATGCGCTCTCTTGGTATTTGTCAGTATTGTTGTTCTTTTATGCTGTATTTCCTTTTATGTGGAGATTCTTGGTTCCCCTCCATGCTGGTAGAGTTTTCAGGTTGGTTATAGGCTGTTTGTTGGTCTATTTGTCATTGTTGTTATTGCTTCCTTCCTCGTTATGGCTTCCCATACTCTATGTTTCTCCTCTTGTACGTATATTGGATTTCTTGTGGGGTATGTTGTTGTATCGTGCTTACGAGTCACTGCGATGCAGATTCCGTTGTCACTCATTTTTTCTTAACAGTATATTGGAATTTTCCGTGTTGTTTATACTGATAATGTCTTTATGTCTTTATGACAAAGTTCCGGCATGTATAGCTCTTGCATGTTATTTTTGGCCCATAATGCTTTTGCTTGTGTTGCTGTTTGCTCTGTTTGAGGATGGTGGAGGTTGTGTCTCATGGTTGTTACATCGTCCGATTTTCCAAAAACTCTCAGCAGTAAGTTTTAGCTTTTATATGATTCATTTGCTGTTATTACGTGTGTTGGATTACGTTTGTTTCCGGATGGATGTGGCACTATCTGATCCTTTGCGTATTGTACTCTTTTTCTGCATTACATTGTCCGTAAGTTATGCTGTCCATTACTGGTATGAATTGCCAATATCCTCGTGGTTAAAGCGTCATTCATGAAAGAATATTCTCTTTACCTTGCACGAACATGATTATTGGACAAGATTCGGCCATGACGTGAGGTGTTGTCATTCTTCCATAGCAAAATCCAGTTTTAGCTGTCCGTCTCCCAAAAGATTGAAAGTCATCCGATGATAAGGGGTAGTGCCATGTGTGCGGATGCCCTCTCTGTGTTTCTTGGTCGGATACCCCTTATTCCCTTTCCAATCGTAGTACGGATACTCATCATGCAGATTGTTCATGTAGTCATCTCGATAGGTTTTGGCCAAAATGGATGCGGCTGCAATAGAAAGGTATTTTCCATCCCCTTTTACAATGGTGGTGTGGGGCAGTTGCTGGTAAGGCTTGAATCGGTTACCATCCACAATCAACGCTTCTGGGCGTACCTTCAAGCCGTCTATGGCTCGGTGCATGGCCAATATGGATGCATTGAGGATGTTGATTTTGTCAATCTCCTGTGGCGAAACGATGCCCACGGCCCATGCCACAGCTTCGCGTTCTATTACTTCTCGCAGTGCATAGCGTTGCCGTTCACTCAATTGTTTGGAATCATTCAGCAAATCGTTATGGAAGTCTTTGGGAAGTATGACTGCTGCTGCATAGACAGCACCGGCCAGACAGCCACGTCCGGCCTCATCGCATCCTGCTTCTATGATATCTTTGTTCAGGTATGGTAACAACATAAATCTGTTTATTTATAGTCTGTAGGAATATTATACTCCCATTGATAACAAAAGAGGATATATCATTACTGATACATCCTCCTTCTCCTTGTTTCTTGCGCTTCAGGATGGGCTTGAACCAACGACCCCCTGATTAACAGTCAGGTGCTCTAACCAACTGAGCTACTGAAGCAGTGATTTTTTTATGAGAACGCTTTGCTTTTGCGCTTCAGGATGGGCTTGAACCAACGACCCCCTGATTAACAGTCAGGTGCTCTAACCAACTGAGCTACTGAAGCAGTGATTTCGATGTCTCTTTCGAAATTCGGTGCAAAAGTAATGCATTATTTTTAATTGTGCAATAAAATGGTCGAAAAAAACAAAGAAAAAATGCAAATCGTGCATTTGGTGGGCTTTTAGTGCAGTCTGAATGCTATGTAAAAGGAATGAAACGCAGATGACACGGTTTGCGATCTTATTTCAAACCGTGTCATCTGCGTTATTGGCGGATAAAAATCACTTCACAACAGCTGTCAGTTCATCAGCTGTAAGCAGGCTCTGTTCTCCGGTTGCCATGTTTTTCAGCATGATTTTTCCTTCTGCCATTTCATTTTCACCGGCAATGGCTACGAAGGGGATATTTTGGGAGTTGGCATAAGCCATTTGTTTCTTCATTTTACTGCTGTCTGGATAAATCTCCGAAGCTACTCCGGCAATGCGCAAATTGTTCAGCAGTGGAAGGCAATAGGCTACCTCTTTTTCTCCGAAGTTGACAAAAAGCACCCGTGTACCCGTTACGGCCTCTTTCGGATAGAGGTTGAGCTGATTCAACACATCGAAAATGCGGTCAGCACCGAATGATATTCCCACTCCGGAGATGCCTGGCATACCGAAGATGCCGGTCAGATTATCGTATCGTCCGCCTCCGGTGATGCTGCCTATCTGCACATCAAGTGCTTTTACTTCGAATATGGCTCCGGTGTAGTAGTTCAGTCCCCGTGCCAAAGTCAGGTCAAGTTCTACTTCGTTATTCAAGCCGATAGTTTCCAGTGTTTTGAGGATGTATTCACTCTCTTCCACTCCCTTGAGTCCTGTTTCGCTTCCGGCAAGCACCTCTTTCAGGGTTGCCAGTTTGTCGGTATTGCTTCCGCTGAGTAGGATGATTGGCTGCAACTTGTCGATGGCTTCTTGGCTGATACCCTTCGACACTAATTCGGCATTCACGTTGTCCAGTCCTATTTTGTCGAGTTTGTCGATAGCCACGGTGATGTCAACGATTTTGTCTGCCTCACCGATAATTTCTGCAATGCCGCTTAATATCTTACGGTTGTTTATCTTGATGCATACGCGGATTCCGAAGCGTGTAAACACCGTATCCACAATCTGCATCAGTTCCACTTCGTTCAGCAATGAGTCGCTGCCCACTACATCAGCATCGCATTGGTAGAATTCACGGTAACGTCCTTTCTGTGGGCGGTCTGCTCTCCATACAGGCTGTATCTGATAACGTTTGAAGGGGAGGGCCAGTTCTTCACGATGCATCACCACATAGCGGGCAAAAGGTACGGTGAGGTCATACCGGAGTCCTTTTTCGCAGAATTTCGAAGCCAGTTTGGTTGCGTTGCGGCTGAGCAGTTCTTCATCGGTAAGTCCTTTGAAATAGTCTCCTGAATTCTGTATTTTGAAGAGTAGTTTGTCTCCTTCTTCGCCATATTTTCCCATCAGTGTAGAGAGATTTTCCATGGCTGGTGTTTCTATCTGCTGAAAACCGTAAAGAGCATACACTTCACGAATGGTATTGAATATATAATTGCGTTTCGCCATCTCTACGGGAGAGAAGTCGCGCGTCCCCTTTGGGATACTTGGTTTTGCTGCCATTGTTTTGTTGTTTTAGGGTTTATAACAAAAAAGCACCACATTCAGTATGTGATGCTCTATTTTCGGTGGGCGCTGAGGGATTCGAACCCCCGACCCTCTGCTTGTAAGGCAGATGCTCTGAACCAGCTGAGCTAAGCGCCCGAAAGGAACTTGCTTTTTATCGAAAGAGCCGGATGATTTTTTGTGGGCGCTGAGGGATTCGAACCCCCGACCCTCTGCTTGTAAGGCAGATGCTCTGAACCAGCTGAGCTAAGCGCCCGAGACTCTTTCTTTTCAAAAGCGATGCAAAGGTATAGCTTTTCTTCGATATAGGCAAACTTTTTGCTTTGTTTTTTTGAGTTTTTTTAATCTGCTATTGTAAGTGCTTGATAACCAACTGTAGTTTTCTTTGCCTTATTTCCCACTGCCTTCTCCTTATTTGTTAGGAGACAGATTATTTACACCTTATTATATATAGTATAGATTAATCCGGTCCGGTTATAGCATGGTTTCTCTATAGAAGTCGAACATTTCATCAATTTCCTGCCGGGTGGCGCTTTGGTTGATACGTATGTCTCCCACTTCTCCCAATAGGGTGAAGTTTATGATGCCTGAAGTATTCTTTTTGTCGTGAGTCATAAACTTGTAGAGGCGGTCGTAATGCTTGCAGTCGAAATGAAAGTTTCCATAGGTTTCTCGGATGAAGCGTATTGTTTGCCTCATTTTATCAGTAGGGAATCCGCACTTCAGATTCGCGAGGTACAACTCGCACACCATTCCCCAAGCCACTGCGTATCCGTGCAAATGGGGGCGGTTTTCTTCTAACGCGAGGCTTTCGAATGCGTGTCCTACAGTGTGCCCCAAGTTGAGAGCTTTACGGATACCGTGTTCCAATGGGTCTTGTTCCACGATGTCCTCTTTTATCTTCACACTCTTTGCTACCAATGTCTGCAGTGCTTTGTAGTCAGTCTGCTGCAGGTCAAAGTTCAGGAGTTCGCCCCAATGGTCAGTGGTGCTGATGAGGCCGTGCTTTATCATCTCGGCATAGCCTGAAGCCAGATTCTGATAGTCAAGTGTGCGCAAGAAGTCGGTGTCAATGAGTACACTGCGTGCCGGTGAGAAAACGCCAATCTCATTCTTCAGCCCATTGAAGTTGATACCGGTTTTTCCTCCTACAGAAGCATCGACCATGGCTAAAAGTGTGGTGGGAATGTTGATGTAGGCAATGCCTCGCTTGAAGGTAGAGGCGGCAAAGCCACCGAGGTCCGTCACCATACCTCCTCCGAGATTGATCATCAGTGAATGGCGTGTTGCCTCTTTATCTCCCAAACTTTTCCATACGTGTGCCAATGTCTCCAAGGTCTTGTGGGTGTCGGTGGCTCCGATGACAATATGTTCGGCATCGGACAGGAAACCGAATGGTTGGACGAGTGGCAGGCAGAGTCTGTGTGTACACTCGTCGGTGAGGATAAACAGTTTGTCGTATTTGTTTTTATCGGTAGCCGTCTGCAGGCTCTTTTCCAAATTCTCGGATAAGATGACTTCTTGTTTGTTCATGTGGACGAAAAATGTTTCAATGTCTGAATCGGGTGGCAAAGATACATATTTTGTCACGAACGGCCATCTATCTTTTCTTTTTTCTTCTTTTTTTAGACTTGGTGGCTTAAACCTTTTGCCGGATCAAGTTGTCAAATAATCAGTTGAACTTAAAAAAACAACGATAGTAAACCTAATAAGATTTTTGAAAGTATGAAAAAGTTTGGATTGATTTTGTTGGCTTTTGTAGCCATGGTGGCCGGAGTGGCAGCCCAGGATAGAGGTGATCGTGGCAATCGTCGTGGGCCTCGTATGAATCGGGCAACCATTGTAGAGCGTATGACTGCCCGTCAGGTAGAACGCCTCTCGCTCAATGAGGAGCAGACCGCCCGTATGAAAGAGTTGAATGCTGAATATTTTGCCCAATTGGAACAGTTGATGCGTGCCGGTGGTTCCGAACCGACCGATTCTGTTGCCGGCAAAAAAGTGACAAAGGAGGAGCGCAAGGCACAGCGCGAAGCCATGGAAGAGAAAACCAAGGCTGTGCGTGCTGATTATTTGGCAAAAGTGAAGGAAGTGCTTACTCCAGAGCAGTATGCAGAATTTGAGAAGATGGAGAAAGAGCGTCCGCAAGGACGTCCGGGCGGACGTCGGGGACCCGGTTCGCGTGACAGAGGTGGAAATCGTGGATTTGGTAATCCGCCTTCAGATGACTTTATGGAATAAGAGAATATAATGGGTTGAAAAAAGGAGAAAAGGGGCACGTCGGTTATCGGCGTTGCTCCTTTTGCATTTTTTTAGTTTCGGGCTTTCTGTTAAAAGAAAGATTTTATATACCTTTGCACGCGCATATATCACACAGAGAACATGAGTCATATCAGATTAGGTCGGTATAATCAGCTGGAAGTCGTGAAAACGGTTGATTTTGGAGTGTATCTTGACGGAGATGATGATGGTGAAATCTTGCTCCCTCAACGTTATGTTCCTGCAGGTTGTCAGCCGGGCGACATACTCAATGTATTTATTTATCTCGACAATGAGGAACGCTTGGTAGCGACAACTTTGGAGCCATTGGTGCAAGTGGGTGAGTTTGCCTGTTTGGAAGTGGCTTGGACGAATGAATATGGTGCTTTTCTCCATTGGGGGTTGATGAAGGATCTTTTTGTCCCCTTCCGTGAGCAGAAGGTTCGTATGCAGCAAGGACGGAGCTATCTTGTCCATGCCCACCTTGATGAAGAGAGCTATCGCATCATGGCTTCAGCCAAGGTTGAGCGTTTTCTCAGTAAGGAAATGCCGGGTTATACCTCCGGTGATGAAGTGGAAGTTCTCGTATGGCAAAAGACGGAGTTGGGTGTGAAGGTGATTGTTGACAACAAGTTCGGCGGACTGCTCTATGATAGTGAGATTTTTGTTCCGCTTTCTGTTGGTATGCGGCTTACGGCCTACGTGAAACAGGTGCGTGAAGACGGCAAGATAGATTTATCCTTACAGCGTGTGGGGTATGGTAAGGTAGAAGATTTCTCTACCCGGTTATACGATTATCTGGTTGCTCACGACGGCTATGTCTCTTTGCATGACAAGAGCCCGGCTGAAGCTGTTTATGCTGCGTTCGGAGTGAGTAAGAAAACGTTCAAGAAGGGTGTGGGCGACCTTTACAAGAAGCGGCTTGTAACAATCAGTGAGGCCGGAATCAGGTTGTCCGGAACTGATGTGGCGGGGGAGAAAGAATGATGATGTTCCGTAGATACAGAGCTCGTCTGCTGCTTGTTGTCAGTCTGCTGTTGGTGGGGATTCCCGTTATCCCTCATCACCACCACCACCGTCATTGGGATGAATGCAGTTTGGTGCCGTGTGCAGACAGTGATTGTCTTGCGGAAGGCAGTCTCAATGTACCCGATAGCCCGGGGCATTCACACACGGGTAATGGGTGTGCTGGCGGTTGTGCCGCACAGTTCCGCTGTCCGTCTCCACCGGCTTCCCTCGTGCAGTTGCTTCCTTACGGCCTTCCTGTAGCTTTTCTTTGTGATATTGCTTTTTTGTTCTCTGTTTTAGAGACAGGAGTTTCCATTCAGAATTTTGCTTATACTGAAACAATACCCCTTGAACCCGTTTTGGGGAATTGTGCTTTGCGTGCACCGCCTGTGGTTTGATTTGTGGGTGGGGTAAACAAATGTGGCATTTCTTGTGCTGCAAACACGTAATGTAATCAGTATAACAAAGTATGAAAAGAATAATCAATTTATGCTATCCGGTGGTGTTTTTTTACATCACGATATGGTGTATGTCCGCTTGTAGCGGTCATAATCATTCTTCTCATGAGGGGCATGCCCACGAGAAGGAGTCAGAAGAAGAACATGCTCATCCTGTCAGAGACAGCCACGCACATGGGCATGCGGGAGAAATCATCCTTTCTCCCGAGCAGGCGCATGCCAACGGGGTTGTGGTGGAAGAGCTCCGTCAGCAACCTTTTCGTCAGGTCATTCCTGTCAGTGGAGAGTTGGTTTCAGCTCAGGGTGAAGAGTCTGTAGTGGTGGCCAATGTGGCCGGCACTGTACATCTCAGCAAACCTCTGACGAATGGTCTGCACGTAGGCAAGGGCACACCGTTGCTCACGGTTTCATCCGGAAACATGGCCGATGGAAATCCTGTGGAGCGTGCACGCATTGCCTATGAAGCCGCACGGCGCGAGTATGAACGTGCCGTCAGGTTGGTGGAAGAAAAAATTGTGTCGGAAAAAGAGTTTGTCCGTATCAGGGAGGCTTATGAAAATGCCCGTCTTACTTACGAAGCCTTGTCGGCAGACAGGTCAGGAAAGCAAGGGTCTGTTGTGAAAGCTACGATTGACGGATATGTCAAAAGTTGCCTGGTCAGTGAAGGCGACTATGTGTCTGTAGGCCAGCCACTGGCCGTCATCGCCTGTACTTGCCGTCTTTATTTGCGGGCAGATGTGCCGGAAAAGTACTATGGCGTTCTCAGTCGCATCCGTTCGGCCAATTTCCGCACAGCTTATCACGAGGAGGTATATACCCTTGACGAACTGAATGGGCGTATGCTTTCCTACGGCCATACGGCAGGAGGCGACTCATATTATCTGCCTGTTACATTTGAGTTGGACAATCGTGAAGGGCTTGTGTCAGGTTCGTTTGCAGAAGTGTGGCTGTTGGCTGATGAGAAACCGGAGGCATTGGTGCTTCCGCTGACAGCCTTGACCGAAGAACAGGGGATACACTACGCCTATGTGCAGTTGGATGAGGAGTGCTACGAACGGCGTGAAGTGAGCATCGGTGCTGCCAATGGGTGCGAGGTGGAGATTCTTTCCGGACTGAAAGCAGGCGAACGGGTTGTCACCGAAGGGGCTTGTCAGGTAAGGTTGGCCTCTGTCAGCAAAGCGATTCCGGGACATAGTCATGAACATTGATGCAGGAAGATATGCTGAACAGAATCATACATTTTTCATTGCATAACCGTTTGTTGGTGCTGGTGGCCAGTATGCTTGTGCTGGCAGGTGGCATCTACACGGCTTTTCACACGGAGGTGGATGTCTTTCCCGACCTGAATGCCCCCACCGTAGTGGTTATGACAGAAGCCAATGGCATGGCTGCAGAAGAGGTGGAACAATTGGTCACATTCCCTGTAGAGACAGCGGTCAATGGAGCAACCCACGTGCGCCGCGTCCGTTCGTCGTCAACCAATGGCTTCTCGGTCGTATGGGTAGAGTTTGACTGGGGGACAGACATTTATCTGGCTCGTCAGATTGTTTCAGAAAAATTGGCGGTGGTAGCAGAAGAGCTGCCGGACAATGTCAACAACCCCACGTTAGGCCCCCAGTCGTCCATCTTGGGCGAACTGATGATTATTGGTCTGACGGCAGACAGCACTTCGATGCTGGAATTACGGACACTGGCCGATTGGACGTTGCGTCCGCGCTTGCTCTCCATGGGAGGCGTCGCACAGGTAGCCGTGTTGGGAGGCGATGTGAAGGAATACCAGATACAAATCGATCCTTTCCGCATGAGACACTACGGTGTGACAGTCGATGAAGTGTTGGCAGCAGCCCGCGACATGAACGTCAACACGCATGGTGGAGTGCTTTACGAATACAGCAATGAATACATCGTACGTGGTCTGGTCTCTACCAATCGGGTGGATGAGCTGGCCAAAGCTGTCGTCAAACGGGTAGGGAAGATGCCTGTGATGCTGGGCGATGTGGCCGAAGTCTGTGTCGGGGCGCAAGAGCCGAAGCTGGGGTGTGCTTCGGTAGAAGGAAAACCGGCGGTGCTCATCACTGTCACCAAGCAACCCCAGACAGGTACGTTGGACCTGACAGAGCGGATAGATGAGGCATTGGCCGAGCTGAAGCAGACGTTACCTGCGGATGTAGAGGTGAATACCGAGATATTCCGTCAGTCCCGCTTCATCGATAGTTCTATAGGGAATGTCAAAAAATCGCTTTTCGAGGGAGCCATTTTCGTTGTCATCATTCTGGCACTTTTTCTGGCCAATGTGCGCACCACTTTCATTTCATTGGTCACACTTCCCCTTTCGCTCGTCTTTTCTTTGCTCGCGTTGCATTATATGGGGCTTTCCATCAACACCATGAGTTTGGGAGGTATGGCTATCGCCATCGGCTCGTTGGTGGACGATGCCATTGTGGATGTGGAGAATGTGTGGAAACATTTGCGTGTCAATCGTCAGCTTCCGGAGAGCGAACGTCGTCCGGTGCTTGATGTCGTTTACGAAGCCAGTCGGGAGGTGCGTATGCCCATTCTCAACTCTACCTTGATTATAGTTGCCAGTTTTGTGCCTCTCTTCTTCCTTACAGGCATGGAGGGTCGCATGCTGGTGCCGTTGGGCATAGCTTTTATTGTGGCATTGTTTGCTTCCACTGTTGTGGCACTGACACTCACTCCCGTGTTGTGCAGTTGCTTGCTGGTAGGCAAGGGAAGTTCCGCTTCCCCCAAGGGGGAGAGTGTGTTGGTCGTGTGGCTGAAGCGGTACTACCGCAGTGCTTTGGAGTGGTCGTTGCGTCACAGGCGGACAGTGCTCGGTGGCACGGTTGCACTGTTTGTCGTGGCCTTGGGGCTGTTCTTCACTTTAGGGCGCAGTTTCCTTCCCCCGTTCAATGAAGGTTCGTTCACCATCAATGTCAGTTCGCTTCCCGGCATTTCATTGGAAGAGAGCGACCGTATCGGACGGCGGGCCGAAGAATTGTTGTTGACGGTACCTGAGATTGAGACTGTAGCCCGAAAGACCGGTCGGGCAGAGCTGGACGAACATGCTCTCGGGGTGAACACCTCAGAGATAGAAGCCCCCTTTACGTTGAAAGACCGTTCGCGGGAAGAGGTGATGGCAGAAGTGCGTGAGAAACTTTCTGCGCTGGTGGGAGCCAACGTGGAGATAGGGCAGCCTATCAGTCATCGCATCGATGCTATGTTGAGTGGCACAAAGGCCAGTATAGCCATCAAGTTGTTCGGTACCGACCTTAACCGGATGTTTGCCATCGGCAACCGTATAAAGGAGGTCATCGGCGGAGTAGAGGGGATAGCCGACCTCAATGTAGAGCAGCAGATAGAGCGTCCGGAGTTGAAAATCATTCCCCGGAGGGAAATGCTGGCACGCTACGGTATCACTTTGCCGGAGTTTGTTGAGTTTGTTTCTGTGTCGATGGGAGGCATGGTTGTTTCTCAAGTCTATGAAGAGGGAAAGACGTTCGACCTGGTGGTGCGCACTGCCGGAAACAAGCGCGACCGTATGGAGAAGGTGCGTCTGCTGATGATAGATACTCCGGAGGGGAAAGTGCCTTTGAGCCAAGTGGCCGAAGTAACCTCTTCCATGGGGCCAAACTCCATCAGTCGTGAGAATGTGAAGCGTAAGGTGGTCATCTCTGCCAATACCTCCGGACGCGACTTGCGGAGTGTGGTGGAAGACATCCGGGAAAAGATTGAGGCTGAAGTGTCCCTTCCTGAAGGCTATCACATAGCATATGGCGGACAGTTTGAGAGTGAACAGGCAGCTTCGCGCACACTGTTGCTGACTTCCCTGATGAGCATCATCATCATATACCTCTTGTTGTATATGGAGTTCAAGAGCTTCAGCGAGAGTGGTGTGGTGCTGCTCAATCTGCCGTTGGCTCTGATTGGTGGAGTCTATGCTCTTTGTCTGACCGGGGGAGAAGTCAGTATTCCGGCCATCATCGGATTCATATCCCTTTTCGGCATTGCCACACGCAATGGCATGCTGCTCATTTCCAACTACACGAGGTTGCAAGAGCAGGGTATGGGGCTGTATGAGAGTGTGGTGGAAGGGTCACTTGACCGTCTCAATCCCATTCTGATGACCGCACTTTCTTCTGCTTTGGCCATGATACCATTGGCTGTGGGAGGCGATTTGCCCGGCAACGAAATACAAAGCCCCATGGCCAAAGTGATATTGGGTGGACTTTTAACCTCTACTCTGTTGAACGGTTTCATCATTCCGATTGTTTATTTGCTGATAAATAGAAAAAAGTAACAGTATATGAAGAAAATTTTGAGCATTGTAGTGTGTCTGGCCGGCTGCTTGGTAGCCGGTGCACAAAGCGCAGATCCCATTACGCAAATATTGGGTGAGATTGAGCAGAACAACTTGTCGTTGCAGGCAGCCCGTCAGGAACAGGCAGCGGAGGTCCTGGAGGCCAAAGCCGAGAATAATCTTTCTGACCCGTCGGTTGAGTATGTACGCCAATATAGCAAGCATACGTCTGATGCAGAAGACGAACTGGTGGTGACGCAGGAGTTCGATTTCCCTACGGCTTATGCAGCCCGTAGCCGTTACAACCGTTTGCAGGCCAATGTCGCCCAATCGCGTTATGCGGTTGAACGTCGCAACATCCTGATGGAGGCCAAGTTGCTTTGTCTGGATTTGATAGGGCTGAACCGACAGGAACGGCTGATTCGCCTGCTGGCTGTCAATGCCGACAGTCTGGCCGCCCGTTCAGATAAGCGGTTGCAGTCGGGCGATGCCACGGCATTGGAAGCCAATCGGGCACAACTGAACCAGATGTCGCTTCGGACAGAATTGGCCGATAACGCTTCGGAGCATAGAGCGTTGCTCCAACGGCTGTTGGCCATGAATGCAGGTCACTATTTGCCCGAGTTGACCACTGACGAATATCCCCAACTTCCCGAACTTCCTTCGTACGAAGTGGTACGCGACGAAGTCATCCCTGCCCGGCACGAACTGCAAGAGGCTGCTTCAGCAAGTGATGCGGCCCGCAAACTGGTGTCAGTGGAGCAGGCAGGATGGTTGCCCAAACTGGCAGTAGGCTATCGTCGTAACACCGCTCCGGGTGAAGAATTGAATGGATTTATTGTTGGGGCATCACTGCCAATCTTTGAGAATCGCCACAAGGTGAAGGCTGCCCGTGCCCGTTCGGTCAGTGCGGCTTTGCGTCAGGAGGAACTGGCCTTGCAGGTTGAGGCACAGTTGCAGGGACTCTACAACGAAGCCCGTCAGGTGAAAGAGGCCATGGAGGTCTATGACCTTCCCCTCATCGAGCGTTCGTTCACCCTGTTGTCCCGGTCGTTGGAAGGGGGCGAAATCTCCTGGCATGAGTATTACGAAGAACTGGAAGCACTCGTCCGCCGCAAGTTGGACTATTATCAGTTGGAGAACCGTTACCAGAAGCTGATGGCAGAAATTTATGCCGACCGATTGTGAGTGAATGGAAACAGAATCATAAAAATGCGTTTATTATGAGAGAGATTATAGAACTGATTAATGAGATGTCCCCCTACCTGCTACTGGGTTTTCTCTTGGCAGGGGTGATGCATGCCTTCGTACCGGCCACCCTTTATCGGCGTTATTTGGGTGGCCGGTCGTTCCGCTCCGTTTTCAATGCAGCCATGTTGGGTATCCCCTTGCCACTGTGCTCGTGCGGAGTGATTCCCACAGCCATGTCATTGCGCCGCGAGGGAGCTTCGCGTGGAGCCACCGTGTCGTTTCTTATCGCTACACCGCAGACGGGAGTCGATTCCATCATTGCCACCTATTCTTTGATGGGGCTTCCGTTTGCCTTGGTGCGTCCGTTGGTAGCTCTGGTGACAGCCTTGTTGGGTGGATGTCTGGTCAACCTCACCGATAAGGAGACGGCACCGGCCTTTTCTTCATCCGCTGCAGGTGAAGTTGCCGACAGCTCTTCCGGCTCATTGTGGCAAAAGGTGGAGCGTGCGTTGCACTATGCTTTTGTAGAGATGATGCAGGACATTGGCCGTTGGCTCCTCTTGGGTCTGGTCATAGCAGGACTTATCACTGTTTTTGTGCCCGATTCGTTCTTTGCACTGTTTGCAGACAACTCTTTGCTCAGTATGCTGTTGGTGCTGACTTTCGCTGTGCCCATGTATCTTTGCGCCACCGGCTCCATCCCTATTGCCATGGCCCTGATGTTGAAAGGACTTTCTCCCGGTACGGCTTTAGTGCTCCTGATGGCCGGCCCTGCGGTCAATGCCGCTTCCATGCTGGTCATCAGCAAGGTGATGGGTCGGCGCACACTGTTCTTTTACCTGCTCTCCATCGTCAGTGGAGCCGTAGGGTTCGGTCTGGTGGTCGATTGGCTTCTGCCACGCGAATGGTTTACCGCTCATCTGGAGGTCATACAGCAGTGTTGTCATACTGCCCCCGCCTATTTCAATGTAGGATGCAGCCTGCTGCTCGTGGCATTGCTGGTCAATGCATTCGTCCGTCGTTATCGGCATAAGGGAGCGTGTGCCTGCTGCCATACAGAAGGAAAAGAGAGTGATGCGAATTGTGAGGCCGCAGCAGGTGCAGTTGCACGTACACTTGTTGTCCATATCAAAGGAATGAGTTGCAACCATTGCCGCACGAATGTGGAGCGGGCCATAGCCTCATTGCCTGAAGTGGACGAAGTGCAGGTCGAACTCTCGTCGGGCAAAGCAGTCATTACAGGCAGTCCGGACAAGGAAGCCCTTCGTCAGGCAGTGGAGAGTCTTGGTTTCGAAGTTTCATTCCTCGGTTAAACCATACCTTTTTCTTCTCACCAGCATGTAATCTCTTGATGTAAATCAAAAAGTATGTTGTATAACATAAAATATTGCTTCAATCTCTTGCAGATTCAGCAGAAAGCCGTACCTTTGCATCAAGTTTTTCATGGTATTAGATTTAAGGTTAATAAAGGTTGGGTCAAGGCGTTGACCCTTTTTTTATATCTGTACGTTTCGTACCCTGTCATTTTTCATTCCGCTAAACAGCTGATAATCCGTAATCGGTTGCTAATTAGAATGTTGAAGAATATTATAGTACGTAATAATCTCTAAAATAACAGTCCGTCTCCTACTAGGAGACGGACTGTTCATGCCGCAAAGATATAGTTTTTTTCTGATTCTTAGCACTTTTCAGTTAAAAAAATCGGGAATAATAAAAGTCCTTTTTGAGGCATTTTGGCCTTTTTTCTAAGTAAAATCCCCTTGTAAGAAATGATAATCCTCTGTTAATCAAATGAATGGCTAACAGTCCGTCTCCTAGTAGGAGACAGACTATCAAGTGAGCCATTATGGAGGTAAAAAGCGCTGCTGCACAGACCATTTCCGTACCGGTTGTCAATGGGACAACCGACCGCGAAGCGCTTCCCAAACATTGGATAGCCGCCCTCG
>JAFTNZ010000022.1 GCA_017451645.1 Bacteroidaceae bacterium
GAAAATTTAAATGATTGCAGTAGTAATCTTCCAATAAGTCACGCAATAGAGCATTCTTTTCTGATGTGCTACGATTGATTGGGATTTTAATTCCTTTCATTGGGTTGAATCTTAGGAGTCAACCTTTTCTACAAAAAGACACTCTTTCCTCTGATGATAAAAAGCAAGAGGCAAACTGATTTTCCTTACCTCACAGACATATAAATCCGAAGCCTATTCTGAATTTTGATACAAAAAAAAAGAAGGTGTGCTGCACACACCTTCTTGACAAATTTTCTCATTTTCATATGCAAATTCCGTCTTTAACTACAATAATCATCTGCAAAGATATACTCAATTCTATATACATTTGCAACTTTTTATTAAAATCTTACACACTATTTGTTTTACTTATTTTCTATTCATGTTTACAGATTAATTATAATTGAGGATATTATCAATCGGCCATTAATGAATAAAGTTTGTTCTCCGCAAATTCTATACTTCCTCGAAAGATTACTTCTTTATTTTCATTAAGAATAATCACCGTAGGTACACCATCTATGCCTAATGTTGATATCAAAGAAGATTTCCAATCTGTACAGCCTATGACAGGGAATGTATACCCGTCTTCGCGTAATAATCTTGTACCATCTGAATAGATTTCATCTTCATGAGTAATAAAAACGGAAGCAATCAGTACGTTCTCGTTTTCCTTGAATTTGTCATAAAGTTCTTGTACCTTGGGAAATTTTCTAAAACAAATGCCACATGTAGAAGACCAAAAATCAAGCAATACATATTTTGTACCGATTGTCTCAAAATCAAAGGAATTATCACCTGCATCCAATTTAAATTGCGAGATATTTACATTGCTTTCCAATTTCCCATAGGCTACATATTCTTTCCATTTTGGTTGAACAATAAACACAAGGTATCCCCAAATAGTAATAAATGAAAATAGCAGAATTTTATTCTTAAACAGATAGAACAAGAAAGAGAAAATAATCATCATTTGCGAAATTAGCATATTCAGGAAGCTTGATTTTGCACTCTCAAAATGGAAAATTCGTATTGGTAAATCTAAGATTATAGCACCTGTAAATATACTTAATGTTATAAGAAATGCATTCTTATTGGAATGGGAATATTTTGACAATACTATATATGTAAAAAAAGCAAAAATACAACCATCTAATATTATGGCTGTATTCAAATCTATTGCTCTAATAGAAGATGCAAAGATGTCAACAAGTGCTGAACATAAAAATATTATAAAATACCCTTTTATATTAAGCCTCTTCATTTTAAACACCTTCACATTTTAGACCTTCGTTCACCAAATTCCATTGCGCACGCGTCATACTTCTAATCTCGTCTAGATTTTCGTGTACCAATCATTCTTTGCTTGGTCACAACTATAAACCATTTTATCTTCATTGTCACATGAAGTAAAACTCAATCCTGCAAACAGGAACATTATTAAAAAAAATTTTTTCATTGTTTTTTATCTTTTTAGAATTAATACAGCTGCAAAAGTAGCATTTTTACACGAAAAAGCAAAACTTCTATTATACTTTTAAGCATTCAATTTTTATGGTTAATCACATTCGCGTTTTATTGATTATGGGGATTGTCTTGTGTTGGGGATGCACCTATAATAGCAACGAGCGTAAAAACGAGCAGCACAATGCTTCAGTTCAAGAACAAGCGGTTACACATACATTTGTATTTCACCTAAGAAATATAAAATAGGTACCGTAAATAAAGCAAAAACTTCGGTATTGGATATTCAATATGAAATTGAAAATGTCGGTAAAGCACCTTTAATTCTTACAAAGGTGGATGTTTCCTGTAATTGTCTTTCAGTTAATTATTCACAAGAACCAATCTTGCCAGGCAATAAGTCGTTGTTGAAAGTTCATATTGATTTAAAAAATCAGAAAGGAACCATGAATAAAGTCATCTATATAAATTCCAACGCGGAAAATAATTTAATTTTAGCGAGGGTTATAGATGAAATCATTGAATAAAATAGGTAGAATGAGGATTAGGACTCTCATGGTTGTTGCATCACAAATATTATTGGGTGCAACTTTTTTGTTTTCTAACCAATCGAAAACACGTTTTTTATGTTTTTCGCATTGTTTATTTTATCCATGTTTATTTTCAAGTTCATAGACATCCGTATTGTGTATAGACTACATTAGGATTTATGTCATTTTTACATCCTGTACTGCCCTTTGTTCTCCCGTGCTTCCTGCAAGCGTTCCTCTTCTTCCACCATCCGGCTTTCCCCTTGTTCGTTGACCCATCGGATGTTGAAGTTGGTCCAATGGATGTGGGGCTTCAGTCCGCCCAGTCCGTCGGGGTCGTAGTGCAGGGTGCATTCGCCACGTGTTCCCAAGTGCTTGAAGCGCACCTTATCGACAAAGACGGTTGTCTGCCGACGCGAGTCGTCGCGGTCGATGACAAGACAGTAGTCCGCCTTATTCCGAAGTCGGCCGAACCGTTGATGTCGTTCATCTCCACGCGGCGTTTCTCCCCATTCAGGTTGGCACGGTTCACCTTGCGCGGGTGGGCCACGAGGATGAATAGCACACGGTGTTGGGCGGCAAAGCGTACCATGCGGTTCAGACGGTCGCTGATGAGCTGCAGCTCCGTCATGGCAGACTCCTTCTCGTCCGTCTCCAAACGGTTCAGCGGGTCGATGACCACGATGCGCACACCACCGCCACACGCACCATGGTGGCTGGCTCAGTAGAGTGGACGAAGTATGCAGAAGAAGAGGAAAAGGAAGATTCATCTTCGGGTGATTCTTCAAGCTCGGGTAGTGGAACGGGTAGTAACCCGCTGTGATTGAATCCTCTCGAGGGCGTGCCGATTTTTGATGCGCCCTCCACTGTGACCTCGACCTCAGCAAGGCATGCCCCTGCTTCAGTGCGGTGGAGGAGTACTCTGCTATCTGAAAAGCTCGGAATGTGTTCCCAATCGAACCAACTTGATGACCTGTTGCTCTTCGTCAATCCAGACAAGCAGCAGGTCATTCTCCACATGGCATTCCAAACAACCTTTATACTCCCCAATCAGATAATGGGGTTTGTATTCAGGTGGCAAATAACCATCTTTTTGAAGGAGATACAATACTTTTCCCAAATTTGCAATCTTCTTTGGGTTGTTTTGTATGCGCTTCAAATCTTTTTTGAACTGGCTGGTTTGTTTCAGCAGTCTCATAATCCGGCTACGTATTCCTTGAAGTTCGTCAAATCAAGCGTCTCCAACTCCTTATCAGAGCGAGCTTCCTGTATCGCATCAATGGTTGTTTGGTTAGGCTTTTTAGACACCAGTTCCATCAATGCGTTTTCCACAAAGTTATTCAGGCTACGGTTTACCTTATTGGCTTCAACTTTCAGTTGCTCGAGCAATGTTTCACTCAAACGGAAAGATGTCTGTTTTCTTACCACTGTCTCCATAATAGCATCATTTTGTGGTGCAAATGTATCGCATTTATGATACACTTCCAAGGAATTGAAATGAAAAATGATTAAATCCATTAAAAAAAAGGCCATGCACTCTCTCGTGCACGGCCTTTTTTTCTATTCTATCCCCCTCCCTCACAGGGAGGGATGGGGTGGGTCTGTTTACTTATACTCCTGCCAGCTCTTGATCTGGATGTTCTCCTCGCCCTTCTCGCAGAAGGCCTCGATGAAGGCACTGGCCAAGCGGGCGTTGGTGATCAAGGGGATGTTGTGGTCGATAGAACCACGGCGAATCTTGTAACCGTTGGTCAGCTCGCGCTTGGTGTGGTTCTTCGGGATGTTGACGATGAGGTCGAACTTGTGGTCGGCAATCATCTTCATCACATTGTTCTCGGCATCGGCCTTCTCGTCGGGCCAATAGACGGGAGTGGTGTTCACACCGTGGGCATTGAGGAACGTGGCGGTTCCGGCCGTAGCGTAAATCTTATAACCCTGGGCAGAGAGCACACGGCTGGCATCCAGGAGGTCCACCTTAGACTTCATGGCACCGCTGGAGAGCATCACACCCTTCTCCTTGCGAGGAATCTTGAAGCCGGTAGAAATCATGGCGCTGAGGAGTGCTTCGCTGAAGTCATCACCCATACATCCTACCTCGCCGGTAGAGGACATATCCACACCCAGCACGGGGTCGGCCTTATGCAGACGTGAGAATGAGAACTGGGAAGCTTTCACGCCAATCCAGTCGATATCGAATGCGCTCTTGTCGGGACGGGTATAGGGGGCATCGAGCATGATGCGGGTAGCCGTTTCGATGAAGTTGCGCTTGAGAATCTTACTGACGAAGGGGAACGAACGCGATGCGCGGAGGTTACACTCGATAACCTTCACCTCGTTGTTGCGGGCCAGGAACTGGATGTTGAAAGGTCCTGAGATGTTCAGCTCCTTGGCAATCTGACGGCTTATCTGCTTGATGCGACGGGCCGTAGCGAAGTAAATCTTCTGGGCAGGGAATACGAGGGTAGCGTCGCCTGAGTGTACACCGGCAAACTCGATGTGTTCGCTGATGGCATACTCTACCACCTCGCCATTCTGAGCCACGGCGTCGAACTCGATTTCCTTGGTGTTCTCGAGGAACTGGCTTACCACCACGGGGAACTCCTTAGAGACCTCAGAGGCCATCTGGAGGAACTCCTTCAGCTCATCATCGTTGTAGCAGACGTTCATGGCCGCACCCGAGAGCACGTATGAAGGACGCACAAGGACGGGGTAGCCCACCTTATCGACGAACTGCTTCACATCCTCGAGGCTGGTCAGCTCCTGCCAAGCGGGTTGGTCGATGCCCAGCTGGTCGAGCATGGCAGAGAACTTGTTGCGGTTCTCGGCACGGTCGATGCTCAGCGGTGAAGTACCCAGGATGGGCACTGACTGGCGATGGAGCTTCATGGCCAAATTGTTAGGAATCTGTCCACCCACAGAGACGATGACACCACCCGGTTGCTCGAGGTCAATCACGTCGAGCACGCGCTCGAACGAGAGTTCATCGAAATAGAGGCGGTCGCACATGTCGTAGTCGGTAGATACGGTCTCGGGGTTGTAGTTGATCATGATGGACTTGTAACCCAACTTGCGGGCGGTCTGTACGGCATTCACCGAACACCAGTCGAACTCAACCGACGAACCGATGCGGTAAGCACCTGAGCCGAGGACAACCACCGATTTGTCGTTCTTATAGTAGTTCACATCATAACCCTCTACGGCATAGGTCATGTAGAGGTAGTTGGTCAGCTCGGGATGTTCGCTGGCCACGGTGTTGATGCGCTTCACGGCAGGCAGGATGCCCAACTCCTTACGGCGGGCACGCACGCTGAGCGACTCTTTCTCCATGTTGCCCTGAGGCTTCAGCACGAAGCGGGCAATCTGGAAGTCAGAGAAACCGAGCACTTTGGCTTGACGGAGCACATCGGCAGGCACATCGGTCAAAGTGTTGTAGCCGCAAAGCACCTTCTTATAGTCAACAATGTTCTTCAGTCTTTCGAGGAACCAGGGAGCAATCTTGGTCAGCTCGTAAAGGCGGTCGATGGTGTAACCCTCTTCGAGTGCCTGAGCCAGTGCAAAGACGCGCAGGTCGGTGGGGTTGGAAAGCTCGTGGTCGAGGTTGTCAAACTTGGTGTGTTCGTTGCCCACGAATCCGTGCATACCCTGGCCAATCATGCGGAGGCCCTTCTGGATAATCTCTTCGAACGAACGACCGATGGACATGATTTCGCCCACAGACTTCATGCTTGAGCCGATTTCGCGTGACACGCCGGCAAACTTCGTCAAGTCCCAACGAGGAATCTTGCAGATAAGGTAGTCGAGCTGGGGAGCCACATAAGCCGAGTTGGGAGTTCCCATTTCGCCAATCTCGTCGAGCGTATAGCCGAGGGCAATCTTGGCGGCCACGAAGGCCAGAGGATAACCCGTAGCCTTGGATGCAAGAGCAGAAGAACGGCTGAGACGGGCATTCACCTCGATGACACGGTAGTCATTGGTGTCGCCATTGAAGGCATACTGGATGTTGCACTCGCCCACAATGCCGAGGTGGCGGATAGCCTTCACAGAGAGTTCTTGAAGCATCTTCACCTGGTCGTCGCTGAGCGAGCAAGTGGGAGCCACCACGATAGATTCACCCGTGTGGATACCCAGGGGGTCGAAGTTCTCCATGCTGGCCACGGTGAAGCAGTGGTCGTTGGCATCGCGGATAACCTCGAACTCAATCTCCTTCCATCCCTTCAGCGACTCTTCCACAAGAATCTGCTTGCTGAAGGTGAACGAGCTTTCGGCCAACTTCACGAACTCTTCCTTATTCTGACAGATACCGCTACCAAGTCCGCCCAATGCATAAGCCGAACGAACCATCACGGGGAAGCCGATGCGCTCAGCGGCGGCGATGGCATCTTCCATCGTCTCCACAGCCTGACTGATAGGAGTCTTCATCTCTATCTCGTCGAGCTTCTTCACGAAGAGGTCGCGGTCCTCGGTGTACATGATAGCATCCACCGATGTACCCAATACCTGTACGCCGTATTGCTCCAGGATGCCGCGAGTGTAGAGGTCTGTACCACAGTTGAGCGCTGTCTGTCCGCCGAAAGCCAACAGGATACCGTCAGGACGCTCCTTCTTGATGATCTCCTCTACAAAGAAGGGAGTTACGGGCAAGAAATAAACCTGGTCGGCAATGCCCTCCGATGTCTGGATGGTGGCCACATTGGGGTTCACCAACACTGAACTGATACCCTCTTCGCGCAGTGCCTTCAATGCCTGCGAACCGCTGTAGTCAAACTCTCCGGCCTGACCAATCTTCAGTGCGCCCGAGCCGAGCACGAGCACTTTCTTCAGCTTCTTTTTCTCCATTGTTTGCTAATTTTATATTTTATATTATTGTTCCCTATTTCAACTATCAGACCCTCCCCCTTACCCCTCCACAAGGGAGGGGAGTGAAATGTTTTGACACTATTCACTCCTTCCCCTTGGGGAAGGTTGGGATGGGGTCCAAGGGGTAAGTCTTGCAGCTCCCATATAAAGAAAATGCATCGCTCTTCCCAAGGGAAGGGAGCAATGCATTACCTTATATTATATGCCTGTTGGAATGCCCAACGAACTGTTTCGTCTCCATACTTTCTGAATTTCGTGCAAAGTAACAACTTATTTTCGGGATAACAAAGAAAAAGCGTGAGAAGTTTGCCGAAAAAAACTATCTTTGCACACCAAATAACGATTGAATAGAATGTATTATCTGGAAATCATCGGTACACTGGTAGGGCTTGCCTATCTGTGGCTGGAGTACAAGGCCAGCATCTGGTTGTGGGTGGCCAATGTGGTGATGCCTGCCATTTATGTGGTAATCTATTATCAGACAGGATTATATGCTGATTTTGGAATCAACATCTATTATTTGCTTGTTTCTTTCTACGGCCTGTTCTATTGGTGGAGGGGACGCAATGGAAATCATGCGCGACCGACGAAAGAGAAACAAGAACTACCTATAAGCCATACTCCTCCACCAGTGTGGGTGCGATTAGGAGTCGTCAGCATGATACTGCTCATGCTCATTGCTTTCATCCTCATCCGATACACCGACAGTACGGTGCCTTGGTTGGATAGTTTTACTACGGCACTGAGCATTGTGGCCATGTGGATGCTGGCACGCAAGTATGTGGAGCAATGGTTGGTGTGGATAGTGGTAGATGTCGTCAGCGCAGGTCTGTATGTGTATAAGGATCTTTACTTTACTGCCGGGTTATATGCTTTCTATGCGATAGTGGCTTATTTTGGATATAAAGAATGGATGAGATTGATGAGAGAATAGGTAATGGCTCTTTCCTGATTTCTTCAGAAATGGAGGAAATTGAGCATTGTCCATACCCTAAGTTCTACCCTTTTGAAGAAATTGGAGAGGGTTTTGATGCCGTGGTGGTGGGTGGTGGTGATTTCCCCTCCCACCCTCTTCCTCTGCAACTGATAGGTGAGACGGAGCGTGTAGTGTGTTGCGATGGTGCTGCCAATGAATTCTTGGCTCGCGGCCTTTGTCCTTGGCGCGTAGTGGGTGATTGTGATTCGCTCTCAGCAAAGGCAAGGCAAGAATTCAGTGACATCATCCGCCGCAATCCCGACCAAGAGACCAACGACCAGACGAAGGCCGTTACATATCTGGCAGAGAAAGGTATGCGTCGTATAGCCATCATTGCGGCTACAGGTCGCCGCGAAGACCATACGTTAGGTAACATCAGTCTTCTTATCGAATATATGCGTCAGGGGTTGGATGTGCGCATCTATACCGACTATGGAGTATTCGTCCCTTGCAGGGACACCTGTGTATTTGAATGTCCCACGGGTACAGCGGTATCCATTTTCAGCTTCGGTACACACGGTATGCAGGCAGAAGGGTTACGCTATCCCCTTCGCGATTTCACCAGTTGGTGGCAAGGTACGCTGAACACCACCGAAACACCTACTTTCACCATCCGATGCAAGGGAGAATACCTGGTGTATCTGAATTATTAGTTGACAAGTTGACGAGTTGACAAGACTTTATTAATTGTCAACTCGTATCTCGCCAACTGAAAGATATTTACACAACTTACTCCACGTACTTCACCTTTCCCTTGTCGCGTGGCTTGGCAGCAGGAGTTTCGTCGGGATATCCGAGGCCTACGCAAAGGCAGAATTCATAACCTTCGCTGAATCCTAAGCGCTCAAGGATAGGGGCACAGGCAGGATTGTCGTTAATCATCCGCACAGGGCTTCCCAAGCAGATGGAGCCTACACCGAGTGATTGGGCGGAGAGCATCATATTCTCGGCCATCAAACCGCAATCATAGGCCGAGAAATCGTAGCCTTTGTCGCGAGCAATGAACACCATCACCGGAGCACCGCGGAAGCATCCTGCCGCATTTTCCATTTTGGGATAAGCGGCATTGAGAGTGTTGCAAATCTCTGCCATCACCTGCGAATTGTCCACCACACGCACTTCCCACGATTGCTTGTTCTGTCCGTTGGGGGCATTGATGCCGCACTCCATAATCTGGTCGAGCACTTCGCGGCTCACCACCTCATTCTTATATTTCCTGATGCTGCGGCGGGCCATGATGTTTTCAATCACCGCATTCTTTTCTTCCTCCATAGTTGTCTCATTTTTTACATTCTGATTACCTTCTCCACACGATGCCATAGCCATCATGCACAGGCATCCTACAAGCATTTTCTTCAGTTTCATAATCCGATAGTTTTCTAATTGTTTATGTTATACGGTGCAAATATACGTATATCTTTATATTCCCCCAAATAAACGGATAAAACATCTAAACCTTCCTAAAAAAAAGATGTCAAACCATAAATCCACATTGAACTAATTGACACACACATGAAAAGAAACATTTTGACAATTGCTATCCTGCTGGGTGCAACGCTTGCCGTCCAAGCCCAACAATTGGCTTTCCCTGGTGCTGAGGGATTCGGACGATATGCTACTGGCGGACGTACGGGTAGTGTCTATCACGTGACAAATCTGAACGACGATGGTCCTGGCTCATTCCGCGATGCCGTGAGCAGGCCCAACCGCATTGTAGTGTTTGATGTTGCAGGCATCATCCGCATCAATTCGCGCATCAGTGTCAGCCCCAACCTCTACATTGCCGGACAGACGGCGCCGGGCGAGGGAGTGACAATCTATGGCAACGGTCTTTCGTTCAGCGGAGCCGACAACACCATCTGCCGTTACTTGCGTGTACGCATGGGAATAGTTGGACAAAAAGGGGCTGATGCCATTGGTGTAGCGCATGGAAAAAATATGATTTTTGACCACGTGTCGGCTGCTTGGGGGCGCGACGAGACCTTTTCCATCAGCGGCAAGCATCCCGAGAATATTACCATACAGAACTGTATCATCGGCCAAGGGCTTATCAACCACTCGGCCGGAGGACTGGTGCAAACTGAAAAACGGGTGACCATCTACCGCACCTTGTATGTGAATAATAACACCCGAAATCCTAAGTTCAAGGGACGTCACCAATATGTGAACAATATTGTCTATAATTGGAATGCGGCGGCTTATATCATGGGAGGAAACTCACAGATGACCTCACATGCCAACACCGTGGGCAACCTGTTCATCACCGGGCCGATGGGCAAAAAGAATGCCTTCACACGTGCCAACGACCGTTATCACATCTATGCCAAGGACAATCTGTTGGACGATAACCAAGATGGCAAACTGAATACCCGGCTCATCGGACGCGAGGAGTACGAGGGTGCTCCCACTTTCCATGAAACCCCGTTTGATTATCCCGAACTGCCCACCGTGAAGGCCAAGAAATTGGTGGACGAAATACTGCCTACCGTGGGTGCTTCGCTCCCCTATCGCGATGATATCGACCACCTGCTGGTGCAAGATGTGCGTTCGCTGGGCAAACAAGGCGAACAGATTAGCGACGAAGCCAACCTGCCTATCGGAGCACCCGACACATGGGGACTGTGGAAAGGCTCTAATGAAAATCGTACCGACACCGATGGCGATGGCATGCCTGACTGGTGGGAGAAGAAGAATGGCACCGACCCCAACCGCGACGATGCCATGACGCTGAAGGACGGATATGCTAACATCGAACACTACATCAACTCTATAGACCACACCTACTCGCAACCGTTCTTGAAGTCTCCCGTAGCCTTGACTGCCCAACTCACCGGCAACCAAGTGACCCTGACGTGGATGGACTTTACCGACGGAGAGAAGAACTTCGTGGTAGAGCAGCGAATCAATGGTACTTTCCAAGAGGTGAAACGCACCAAGGCCAATGCCACCCAGTGCACCATCTCCGGTCTTGCTCCTGCCACCAGCTACACCTTCCGCGTGAAAGCCACAGGCAAACAGGGCGAATCAGAGTATAGCAAGGCCGTGGAGGTGAAGACAAGATAACTCCGACCTCTCCTTTTTATGATACATTTGACACATCCTCGAAAATCGGATTTTCAAGAAAGATACAGCATGAACCCTATCGCCATACGCCTGCTTAACCAGCAATTAGCGTCGCCCGTGTTTTCTGCCCCGTCCGATGTAGTATCGCACATGGGAGCAATACAGGCACAGGAATACCGCCTGATGCGTTGGGCAGTGGCCATGCAGATTGAAAACATGAACGAAGCATGGAGGAGATACGAACAATACAAATCAACATAGGAGGGGGTATCATCATTAAAGAGGAAAACTTGCAGATAAATGTAAATTCCTGCTCATATTTACAGGCAAGGAGTCGGATTGCTCCAAAAATCGCAAGGATTCGAATAGTGCAGGTTTACAAAAAGAAAGTGTAATCAATCAAAATGAGGCTGATTGCGCTTTAAATCTAATTGATATGAGTGTGTGACATGACATAAAGATTTGTATTGTTTGATTTTTCTATCAAAATGTCATGCGTAGTTTCCTTCTCTAAAAAAATAGAAATGGGGAAGGAAGAGGAGGAATACGTCAAAAAAGGCGCAACTGATTGCTCTATTCAACTTTTATCCCTAACTTTGCCACGAAAAAAGAATCATATTATATTAGTATGGAATTTACCTACGATGTCATTGTCATTGGTGCCGGACATGCCGGATGCGAAGCCGCGGCCGCCGCGGCCAATATGGGTTCAAAGACCTGTCTCATCACCATGGACATGAACAAGATTGGTCAGATGAGTTGCAACCCGGCTGTGGGAGGTATTGCCAAGGGACAGATAGTACGCGAGATAGATGCCTTGGGTGGATACATGGGATTGGTTACCGACCGTTCGGCCATCCAATTCCGCATGTTGAACCGCTCGAAAGGACCGGCCATGTGGAGTCCTCGTGCGCAATGCGACCGCGAGAAATTCATTTGGGCTTGGCGTGAGGTGTTGGAGAATACCCCAAATCTGCATATTTGGCAAGATACGGTGAATGAATTGCTCGTTGAAAAGGGCAAAGTTGTGGGAGTAAAGACTGTTTGGGGGGTGACGTTTCATGCCTGTTGTGTCATCCTGACGGCCGGAACATTCCTCAATGGACTGATGCATGTAGGACGTACCCAACTTCCCGGCGGGCGCATGGCTGAGCCGGCGGCTTATCAATTGACAGAATCCATCACCCGTCACGGTATTGTGGCCGGACGTATGAAGACAGGTACTCCTGTGCGTATCGATGGACGTAGTGTACACTACGATGAAATGGAGATTCAGGAAGGGGAATCAGACTTCCATAGTTTCTCCTACATGAGCGAACCGCGCAAGTTGAAACAGCTCTGTTGTTGGACCTGTTTTACCAATCCCGAAGTACACGAAATACTCCGCAATGGGCTTCCGGAATCTCCCCTTTTCAACGGCCAGATTCAGAGTATAGGGCCCCGTTATTGTCCCAGTATAGAGACGAAAATTGTCACTTTCCCCGACAAGGAGCAGCACCAACTTTTCCTGGAGCCGGAGGGAGAGACCACCCAGGAACTCTATCTGAACGGTTTCTCATCTTCCCTTCCGATGGATATACAGATGGCGGCCTTGAAGAAAGTGCCTGCTTTCCGCGATCTGGTCATCTATCGTCCGGGATATGCTATCGAATATGATTACTTTGATCCCACCCAATTGAAGCACACGTTGGAATCAAAGGTTATCCAAAACCTCTTCTTTGCTGGACAGGTAAATGGTACTACCGGTTACGAGGAAGCGGGTGGTCAAGGTCTCGTTGCGGGAGTCAATGCGCATATCAATTGCCACGGAGGCGAATCCTTTGTCTTGAAACGCGACGAAGCCTATATCGGTGTGCTCATCGATGATTTGGTGACAAAAGGAGTGGACGAACCTTATCGTATGTTCACTTCACGCGCTGAATACCGCATTCTCCTCCGTCAGGACGACGCAGATATGCGCTTGACAGAACGTTCCTACAACTTGGGATTGGCGAAGCGCGAGCGATACGATTTGTTATTGCAGAAGCGTGAAAACATTACTAAGATTATAGATTTTGCACAAAAGTTTTCCATCAAGGCTGCCTATATCAACGATGCTTTGGAGGGCTTGGGCACTACCCCACTCCGTGGTGGATGCAAACTTATCGATCTGTTGGATCGTCCCGAAATCAATATCAAGAACATCTCGCCCCATGTCAATGCTTTCGCCCAATTGTTGGACACTATTGAGGGTCGAAAGGAAGAGACCCTGGAGGCGGCTGAAATAAAAATCAAGTATCGTGGATACATTGAACGCGAACGGCTGATTGCCGACAAGATGCAACGGTTGGAGAACATCCGTATCAAAGGCAAGTTTGATTATGCCAATCTGCAATCCCTTTCTACGGAGGCCCGACAAAAGCTGACGAAGATAGACCCTGAAACTTTGGCGCAAGCCAGTCGCATCCCCGGTGTCTCACCCAGCGATGTGAATGTCCTGTTGGTGTTGATGGGGAGATAAATCTGATTAATGTTCCACGTGGAACAATACATTAGCAAATTATTATAACTTACTGGGAATGAATAAAGAATTGTTGTTGAAAAACCTACGCACAGTGCCTGATTTCCCTATTCCGGGAATACTTTTCTTCGATGTGACCACACTCTTCAAGAATGCTGCTTGCCTGCGTGAATTGGAGGACGCATTATATGATATCTATAAGGATAAAGGTATCACTAAGGTTGTCGGTATCGAGTCACGTGGATTTGTCATGGGTGCTTTGTTGGCCTCCCGATTGGGGGCCGGATTCGTTCCGGCACGTAAACCGGGCAAACTCCCTGCTGAGACTATTCAGGAATCTTTTGCCAAAGAATATGGCACAGACACCATCGAAATCCATAAGGATGCCATTGCGGAGGATGATGTGGTGCTGATTCATGATGACCTGTTGGCTACCGGAGGAACTGCCAAAGCGGCTTACAACCTGGTGAAGAAGTTTGGTCCTAAAGAGGTGTTTGTAAACTTTATCCTTGAGATCACCAATCTCCATGGCCGCGAAATCTTCGATGAAGGAGTGGAGGTAAGTGCACTTTTGGAGGTTGAAGAATAGTTCCTTTGAAGCCAAGTTCCTGCTTTCTTAATTGGAACCCGAAGCTTTCTAAGCTCATTAAAAGATATGATAGAGCAAGATCTGCATACAAACGATTATCTGCGTGGTATCGTGATGAACCTGCCCGAAACGCCCGGATGTTACCAGTATTTGGACAGTACGGGTACTATCATTTATGTAGGTAAAGCCAAGAATCTGAAACGGCGTGTCTATTCCTACTTCTCCAAGGAACACGGGCCAGGAAAAACGCGTGTATTGGTCAGTAAGATTGCTGACATACGCTACGTGGTGGTAAAGAGCGAGGAGGATGCCCTATTATTGGAAAACAACCTTATCAAGAAGTATCGTCCGCGCTATAATGTATTGTTGAAGGACGACAAGACCTACCCCAGTATCTGTGTGAGCAACGAATATTTCCCGCGCATTTTCCCTACCCGTCGTATTGTACGCAACGGTTCTACTTACTATGGACCGTATAGCCATGTGCCCACCATGTACGGGTTGCTCGACCTTATCAAGAAACTCTATAAGGTGCGTCGTTGTAATTTGGCGCTGACTCCCGAGAATATCCGAAACGGCAAGTTCAAAGTGTGTCTGGAATACCATATAAAGAATTGCCAGGGACCTTGTATCGGCCAGCAGGCACACGACGATTATATGAAGAGCATCAGCGAAATCAAGCAGATTCTTTCAGGAAACACCCATGAGTTGACCCGCCAAATGATGAGCGAGATGCAGCGTTTGGCCGCAGAGATGCGCTTTGAAGAGGCGCAGGCCATCAAGGAGAGGTATCAACTGTTGGAAAGCTATCAAGCTAAGAGTGAGGTGGTTAGCAGTGTGTTACACAACATCGACGTGTTCTCCATAGAGATGGATGGAAACGATGCCTTCATCAACTATCTTCATATTGCCAATGGCTGTGTGAATCAGGCTTTTACATTCGAGTACAAGCGGCGGATGGATGAGACGCAGGAGGAACTGTTGCAATTGGGAATTGTGGAGATGCGCGAGCGGTACAAGAGTCTTTCGAAAGAGATTATCGTACCCTTTGAATTGGATTTGGAACTCTCAGGCGTGACATTTTTTATTCCCCAACGGGGCGAAAAGAAGAAGCTGCTCGACCTCTCTATCCTCAATGTGAAACAGTATCGTGCCGACCGCATGAAACAGGCCGAGAAACTGAATCCCGAGCAGAAGAGCGTGCGCCTGATGAAGGAGATACAAGCTGCTTTGGGTATGGAAAAGATGCCGTATCAGATAGAATGTTTCGACAACTCCAACATCTCCGGAACCGATGCTGTAGCGGCTTGTGTGGTATTCAAGAAAGCCAAGCCCAGCAAGCAGGATTATCGGAAATACAACATCAAAACGGTCGAAGGGCCCGATGATTATGCCTCGATGCAGGAGGTGGTACGACGCCGTTATAGCCGCGCCATCGAAGAGGGCACTCCCCTACCCGACCTCATCATCACCGATGGTGGAAAGGGACAAATGGAAGTGGTACGGCAGATTGTGGAGGACGAACTCCACCTCAACATCCCCATTGCCGGACTGGCCAAAGACGATCGTCATCGCACCCGCGAACTGCTCTTCGGATTCCCTCCGCTGACCATCGGCTTGAAACAGAACACTCCCCTTTTCCACCTTCTTGAACAGATTCAGGACGAAGTACACCGCTTTGCCATCACCTTCCACCGTGACAAGCGTAGCAAGCGACAGACGGCTTCCGCCCTCGACACCATCAAAGGCATTGGCGAGAAGACAAAGTCCGCCCTCCTGAAACACTTCAAGAGCGTGAAGCGCATTCGCGAAGCATCGGAGGAGGAACTATCCGCCATCATCGGGCCAGCCAAAGCAAAAGTACTTATGGAGGCTTTGAAAGTATAACAATCTTCCGCACGCAAGATTAGCATTCTTCACCGACCATGATTATCATTCTTTCCAACCTTTCATTTTTACCCTTGTGAGAATCGCAAATTTCCTTCCTCCCCCACGGACGAGCGGAAATATCGCAAGGATTTTGCGGTGTTATTAATGATAACGAGTTGTATAATAGAGTAATAACCTTAAATTTTATTGTTGGATTTTTGCTTCAAATAGAAATTATGGCTTGATTCATTACGTTCTTATTACAAACTCCGTAGGAGTCGATCCGAACTTCTGCTTGAAACAGCGCGAAAAATATTTGGCATCAGCATATCCACATTGAAAGGCTATATCAGTGACATTGAGTTGCTCGATATTGTCTGTGTCCTGTAGCAATTGTTTGGCTTTTTGCATTCTTGCTTCTATCAGTAGCTGTGTTGCAGTAATGCCAACTAATGAACGGAGTTTTCGATTGAGGCTGCTACGACTGGTAGCAACTTGTGAAGCCATGTCATCAATGTTGGCATCGCTGTTTGATATATTTTCTTCAATATACCGGGTTACTCGTTCAAGGAACTTGCGGTCGTTTATTTTTAATTCTCCAGTGAGAAGTGTTTGAGAAGTAGTTTCACCCTTTTTTGATATTTTTTCAGAGGTTCCCAAAAGGGTCATATACCGTTCAAGCAACTCTCGGCGTTGTCGATGGAGATTACGCACATAGAATATGGAGGCAACTACAATTGTAATGATGCAAATGGTCAATAAACCTCCTAAGTATCGTGCCCAAACAGTCTCATACCAACGAGGAAGTACTACAATGAGCAGTTCGCGAGTGTTATCTATCCACCTGCCATAGCGGTCGGTCGATTGTACGGCAAGAAGGTGTTCGCCGGGTTGTAGGTCGAAAAAAGTCAACGACCGATTTCTATCTGCCCCACTCCATGCAGAATGGTTCAACCTTGTCCGATAACAGATGTTTGAATTGTCTGTATAATCCAATGCTGCAAAACTCAGTGAGAAATTGCGATCTTCCGGTTGGATGACTAATGTATCCTTCAGACAGATAGCAGGATTAGACGGCTGTCCGTTAATACAGAGTTTGGTAAAAACCAAGGGAGGGATATAACCTCGGGTTTGAAGACTATGCAGGCTTGCAATATAGGCTCCTTGTTCCTGTCCGAAGAGCCACGAACCGTCAAACAGTTGAAGGGGACGTTCTTCAGAGAAATGGCTGTTTTTATTCCAAAAAGTCCGAGAATATGTGACGGTCTGATTGCTGTCGGGGCAGAAATCTATTACTCTGTCGGTGCATACCACAAAGAGATGTCCATCTTCCCTCATTGTCATGGCCAAGCAGGCATCGGACGTCAATGATGAATTGTTTTGGTTGAAATGAGTAAATTGTGGTATTTCCGAGAAAAGCGATTCTTCCGTAATCATATCTATCCCATTGTTTTCTGTAGCAATGAAAATACGTCCTTCTTTATCGCGACAGACATCCATTGTGGCATTATTACAGAGACTCGCTTCTCGTTTCCCATCCCGTACCAACCGACGAAAAGTCGTGCGACAGATATTTTCCTGGTCAATACGAGCCACCAATAGTCCGTTTGTCGTGGCACAAATAATATGTCCGGAGTCGGTCAAGAGAATGCGTCGTACTTTATCTCGCTTTTCCATGTTGTTACCAACGGTAAAAGTAATGCATGAAGGCTGCTCTACTTCCGGTTCAGGCAAGCAATAGACTCCACCCGCGAACGATGCTATCCATAAGCGTCCGGCACTGTCTTCAGCCATGTGATAGACGATGTCACATTCCGGGGTATTGAGACTTTCATAAACATTAATCCGCGCAATATCATACGTTCCATCGGCTCTCTTCTGTAACCTGAGCAAAGCACCGGGCTTGCAGCCTATCCAGATGTCACCATTTGAATGTTGGAACAGGTTATAGGCTCGGTAACCGAAGGCTGTCTTCTCGCTATGGATGCATCCGTCTTGGCCTAAAAATCCAATAAGAGTGTTACTGTTGTCGTAGATACGTATGCATTCGTCTTCTTTGGTTGCCAGCCACCATCTATGGTCTTTATCCTTGAAAAAAGCCCTGGCCTGCACCTTCTCCGTACCATGAACAAGTTGGGCAGGATTGTGCACACGGTGTATTTTGGTAACTCCGTAGCGTCCTACTTTCCAAAGGTTGCTCTCGTTGTCTTTAAAGGGCTTTTCTTTATTACTCAGGAACATTTCTGCTACAGCTGGCCCTTGGACATCTTCCATCTGATAATTCCCCAAATCAAGTCTGAACAATCCGGCATCGGTGCGGCACACAATGTTACCTTCTTCGTCCATTCTTGCTTCACGGATAACCTCAGACCGGATGTTTGTGCCATCACCGGGTTTGACTTTTATCTGTACGAATTCATATCCATCGAAACGGTTCAAACCGTTCCATGTGGCAAACCACATGAATCCCTGCCTGTCTTGTAGGACATCCGACACTATCCAATGTGACAGTCCTGAACGGATGTCATACACAATTGAATCCTGAGCTACTATAGGACACAAGGAGAGACAATACATGAACAAACTTATGAATAAAGGTCTTTGCATGGCTTAAAAGTCAAATAATGAGACAAAGTTAGCAAAAACTCCCATTTCATCACTTCTTAAGGACGTATAATGTGGCTTTTGCGCCGTTTTTTACTCTGTTTGGCCTCTTTTTACACTTCCAAAGGGTATATTAAATCTATTTTTGCAGGCAAATATCAAAATCTTAATAACAAGGAATAATCATGAGAAAAAGAAAACAGCTATTGGCAGGAGCCTTGATTGCGTGGCTACTGTGTGTAATGAATGCTTATGCCGGACAGACGGCTGTGGCAAAGTGGGTATTCACCACTGGTTATGATGCCGAAAAGTCGGGGAGTACAGTGGTCTATACACCCAATACCTTAGGATGGTCACAGATTGCCAACACCAAATGGAGTAGCACCCAACCCTATTTCCTCCCTAACGAATGCGCTTTAGAGCCGGAATTGTGCAAAGTGACTGTACACACCAGTGACGGCAAATGGCAGGTGACTTCCAGCGGTTCTAACCCCAATTACCTGTTGCGTCTGAACACAGCCAGCATCAACAAGTTTACGGCACCGGCAGATTATGCGGATGGTACAAAACACGACCAGTATTTTGAAATCTCCATGCCCACCCTTTCACTGAACAATATCAAACTGAACTTTTCCATCGGTGATGGATCCAGTTCGGCCACCAAATTCGGTGTGGTTTATTCAGTAGATGGCGGAACTACATGGACTGTACTGAAAGATTACACTTCCGGTTCGCATTGGAATACCTATGTGGATGCCAATTACAATCTGGAGGCTGACGATAAGGAGAGTCTCATCATCCGTCTGCTGATACAGTCGGCCACCAAGACCAGCAACTACAACCTGAAATATGTCAACATTCTGGCGGAAGATACACAAGCACCAAAATTGAAGGAGATTATACCTGCTGATGGGGATACAAATGTCATTCCAACCGGTAAAGCCGTGATGCTTTTCAACGAAGGTGTGAAAATGAAAAGCGGTGCTGTAGCCACATTGACCAACAATACGACCAAAGAAAGTCAGACTATCGCTCCTACGGTGAAAGTAAATAAAGTTTCGTTTGCCTATAGCGAGCTTGACCTCACAACCTCCTATACTCTTTCTTTGCCTGCCAATTCGCTGACTGACCTTGCCGGCAATGTGTTTACAGAGGCTATCAGCACTACTTTTACCACCTCGGACACACGCCCCGTTCCTCCCCCTGTGCTTGACAGTAAGAACCGTTTGTGGTATCACCGTCCGGCAGCCTATTGGGAAGAAGCTCTGCCTTTAGGAAATGGCCGCTTGGGGGCTATGGTGAGCGGTAGTGTGGCCAAAGATACGCTCCAACTCAATGAGGATACTTTCTGGGGACAATCTCCCAACCGAAACTACAACGCCAATGCCAAATCCGTATTGGCGCAAGTGCAACAACTTATCTTCAACAAAGATTATGTGGCAGCACAGAAATTGGCTATCCCAAACTGGATGTCACAAGCCTCTCACGGTGCCCAGTATCAGGCTGCCGGTTGTGTATTAATAGGTTTCCCCGGAATTCGTTTTGATGATGAGGAAGCCGGACAGACAGACGGTGCTCGCGATGTACAGGGCTATGTACGTTCGTTGGACCTCTCGAACGCAACGGCTGTCACTACTTATGTTATAGACAGCGTCACCTATACCCGTACGGTATTTACCTCTTTCGAGGATAATGTTACAATTGTGCGTCTTGAGGCTTCAGAGAAGGAGAAACTGAACTTCAACGTATGTTTTGCCGCTCCCAACAAAACCAATATGGCCAAGCTCGGCATCAATAAGATTACAGCAGACGGCATGATTGAGGCATCGCTCATCCCTGCCAAAACACAATCGGAGAATGTGGACAACAAACTTAACTGCTACACCTTCATCAAGGTCATCAATGAGGATGGAACACAGACGAACAGCAGCAAACAAAACGTCATACAGGGAGGTCTTGTAGCCGGAAACACTTCTGCTCCTACCATTGAGGTCAGCAAAGCCACATCGGCAACCATCGTTATCTCCTCAGCCACCAACTTCGTCAACTATGAAGATATCAGTGCCGATGCTGAGAAAAAGGCTCTTGCCTACATCACAGATTATGTCAACAAGGGAAAGGATTATGACAGCACGTTGGCCGATCATGTAGAAAAATATCAAGAACAATTCAATCGTGTGAGTCTCGATTTGGGAGCCAATGCAATTCAGGAAGTGAAGGATACAGAGACACGCATCAAAGAGTTCCGTTCCGTAGGGAACGATCCCGGATTGGTATCTAACTATTTCCAATTCGGACGTTATTTGCTCATCTCTTCATCACAACCGGGTACACAGCCTGCCAACTTGCAGGGCATTTGGAACCCCAACGCAAGGCAATATCCGGCATGGGACTCCAAATATACTTCCAACATCAATGTCGAAATGAACTATTGGCCTGCCGAAGTGACCAATCTGACCGAGTGTCACAATCCCTTCATCGAGATGGTGAAAGAGGTAGCCATTACTGGTGCAGAGACTGCAGAAAAGATGTATGGCGCACGAGGTTGGACGTTGCATCACAATACAGACATTTGGCGCACCACAGGCCCGGTGGATAACAATGCCGTAGGTGTATGGCCCACTTGTAATGCCTGGTTCTGCTCTCATCTGTGGGAAAAATACCTCTATTCAGGCGATAAGGTCTATTTGGCGGAGGTATATCCCGTACTGAAGGGTTGCGCCCAATTCTTCCAGGATTTCCTCGTCAAAGACCCCAATACGGGCTATATGGTAGTGTGTCCTTCCAACTCGCCGGAAAACCACCCGGGACTCTATTCATACACCAAAGAGGACGGTTCTAAGACGAATGGAGCGCTATTTGGCGGTGTGGCCATGGACAACCAGATGGTTTACGATGTACTGAAGAACACGGCTTCAGCAGCACGTATCCTCGAAGTGGATGCTGACTTTGCAAACCAATTGGATTTGCTCAAAGCGCAACTGACACCCTATAAGATCGGTAAATACGGACAAGTGCAAGAATGGCAAGAAGATTGGGATCGCGAAAATACATCACATCGCCATCTCTCCCACCTATGGGGAGCATACCCTGGCAACCAAGTGTCACCTTACACCAATCCTACCATCTATCAGGCTGTCCATAAGTCGCTTGTAGGGCGTGGCGATGCCGCTCGCGGATGGTCCATGGGCTGGAAAGTCTGTCAATGGGCGCGTATGCTGGATGGCGATCATGCACTCACCATCATCAAGAACCAACTGCGCCTGATGGATCCGAATGCCACTATGTCCGATGCTGACGGTGGAACCTATGCCAATATGTTTGATGCCCACGCACCTTTTCAAATTGACGGAAACTTCGGATGTTGTGCCGGTATTGCCGAGATGCTGTTGCAGTCTCACGCAGGCTTTATGCACATCCTTCCTGCCCTTCCTGCCGCATGGGCCGAAGGCGAAGTCAAGGGATTGCGTTCACGCGGAGGTTTCGAGGTGACTCACCTGCAATGGAAGATGGGGAAGGTCGTTTCGCTGAAGGTGAAATCAACCGTCGGTGGTAATCTGCGCCTGCGTAGCAATACCCCCTTACAGATGGCAGATGGTAAACCCCTTACTGCTGCTTCAGGAGTGAATACAAATCCGTTGATGCAGGAATACCTGATGCCTCAACCTATCATTGTCAACAAGTCAAAGATTCCTGCTACCAACTTGCCGACAAGTTATCTTTACGACATCCCGACCACTGCCGGAGAGGAGATAGAACTCATCGAGCAGGATGCCAACAGCATCCATTTCATTCAGTCGCCGGATGCCACTGCTTCCACTGCCTATACAGTGGATGGCAAACCTGTCCACAACTCCTATAAAGGCGTTGCCATAACTAAAGGGCAGAAGTTCCTGAAGAGATAAATGGTAATATAATTCGTTGGAAAACGGAACAGTTCCTGCACGAAGCACATCGGAATTGTTCCGTTTTTATATTCAAAAGATTTTCATCTGTAATAGATATCTTTTGGTTAGTAAACAAAATGGGAGAAGAAGATTTTTAAACAACTATCCGTCCATCGACAAACAACGGAAGTTCCGTCGGAGAACCGCAAGACTCTGAAAGTACAGTGCGGCATTGCACAATCTTTTTTCCCCTTTTTTATTCCACCTATTGATTTTATTGATATATTTGCAGCAATTAATCTTGAATTATATGCGCAAAATAATTATTGTATTAACTCTCTTCCTCAACCTATTTGCAGGCCATGCACAAAATACAGACATGAGAATATACGAACTGGTAAACTCTTCCAATTGGTTCACTTTGGCAAAAGAATATCCACAATTGAAAGATTCTATTCAATATGACTTTGTCAGACTGATGGCAGAAGCAATGATTGCACAGAATTTCAATCGGGAGGACGAAGCCACAGAATTGTTTCGCACGTTGATAAATTCACACCAACAACAAATAGGAAGTAACGCAGCTCTGAGCCTTACAGAAATAATATTGGGCAATTATGAACGCTCAGGCATGTATGAATTGGCGGCAGAAAAAGCCTACAACCTGATTGAACAAATAAAAAGCTCTGGTGCACCTGTTGACTATTCCAACCTGATTGAAATACATAAAAGGAATAAAGCCCTGTCCAAATATGATTCCACAATGATAATTTGTAACAACATGAAGGATATGGCCATTCCTTTTACGATGGAAAAGACAGATACACTATTGTTCGACAATCAGAATCCAGTTCCGAACAGGTATTATATTCCTGTGACAATTCACGGTACTACGCATCAATTCATGTTCGACACAGGAGCAACCATAACATATCTGTCAAAAAGATTTGCAGATTTTGTCGGTGTAGAATACATTGGGTACAGTTACTCAAACGGAGACTTAGGCTATTTGGACAGTTTAGAACTGGGTGACATTACTTTCAAGAATGTGATAGTTCTGGTACACAATGGAACTCCCTTGGACAGTGTGTGCACTATAGACGCAGTTTTAGGAATGAACCTTGTACGGAAATTGGATGAATTGCGGATAGACAATAAGAATAACCAACTAATATTTCCTGCCAAACAATCAAAAATGCCGGAATATGGACCAAACATCGTCAGAGATGCCAGTCAACTTCTGTTTGTAGAAGCAACAGATACAAAAGGGCTGTTGACCGTGCTTCTCGATAGCGGAGCGGAAACAGGATTTTCTTATCATTATTTCACCAAGCATCGCAACGAACTGAGCCAACTTCGCGGTACTAAAGAAATTGTCGGAGGAACGGTTGATGGATTTCACTCTACAATGGCACTACATGTTCCATCTGTAAAGTTTTCCGTTTGCAATCAAGAATTGGAAATGAAAGATGTGTACGTCCCCTATATGAAAGGTCGCAGCACTGATTGGCATGATATAGCCTTCGGTATAGATTTCTTCAGACGATATGACTATGTGACCCTGAATTTCAAGGAAATGTTTATGGTGATTGAATAGAAAGCACTCTGAACTTCCTCCGTAAGTACTAAAAAAAACGAGTTACGGAGGAATAAAAAGATAAAATGCCATTCCGTAACTCTTTTTTTTATACCTTTGCGGAGTAATTTAAAGCGTTTCGACATGAAAGCAGAGATTATAGGAAGAGAAAAAGAGCAGGATGTACTGAAAAGTTGTTTCGAATCAGAAAGAGCCGAGCTGATTGCAGTTTACGGTCGCCGCCGTGTGGGAAAGACATTCCTTGTGAAAAACTTTTTCAGAGAAAAGTTTGATTTCTATATCACCGGCATCTATCAGGGAAGTAAAAAGGAACAACTGCAATTCTTCAATAGGCAACTATGCGCCTATTCCGGTATGCCCTATCCGTATGTTGACAATTGGTTTGACGCATTCGAACAGTTGAAGCATTACATTTCGGGAGTGAAGAAGAACCGTGTCGTCATCTTCATTGATGAACTGCCTTGGTTGGACACTCCACGCTCACGCTTCACCAAAGCCTTGGAACTGTTCTGGAACAGTTGGGCTGCCGACCAACCCGCGGTCAAAATGGTTGTCTGCGGTTCGGCCACCACATGGATGATGTCGCACCTGTTGGGCAATAAAGGAGGATTGCACAACCGGGTCACCCGACGCATCAAACTTTCGCCCTTCACTCTTGCAGAAGTGGAAGCTTATCTGAAATCGCAAGGCATCGTATGGAACCGTTACCAGATAACCGAAGCCTACATGATACTGGGCGGTACGCCCTATTACTTACAGATGTTGCAAAAAGGAATGAGCCTCTCGCAGAACATCGACTACTTGTTTTTCTCCGAGAATGCAGAACTGAGGGAGGAATACGGTTTCCTGTTCAAGTCACTCTTCAACGACTCTGCCATCTACCGCTCTACGGTGGAGTTGCTCAGCCGAAAGGCTAAAGGAATGACGCGCATGGAGATAGTGCAATCACTCAAACTTTCGGAGGGAGGAGCCATCTCGGAAGTGTTAGAGAACCTCTGCAACTGTGATTTCATCCGCAAATACTCTGCATTCGGAAAGAAAGAGCGTGATGTACTTTACCAGCTCACCGACCTGTTCACTCTCTTTTACTTGCGCTTTGTAAAAAACAGCAACAGGCGCGACGAACACTTGTGGAGTAACATGATAGACTCTGCCGAACACCGGACATGGAGCGGCTATTCCTTCGAGCAAGTGTGCCTGCACCACATTCCCCAAATCAAACAACGACTTGGCATCAGCGGCATACAGAGCGATGTCTGCTCGTGGAATACACCAGCTACTGAAGAGCATAAGGGCGGACAAATAGACCTGTTGATTGACCGTCGCGACCAAATCATCAATCTGTGTGAAATGAAGTATTCTACCCAAGAATACGAAATCACCAAACGGTATAATGACGAGTTGCAAGAGCGCAAAGAACTTTTCCGTTCAAAGACAAAGACCCGCAAAGCCCTTCACCTGACTTTGGTTACCACTTACGGAGTGAAAAACAATGCCTATTCCGGCATGATTCAAAGTGAAGTGACAATGGATGACTTGTTCAAATAGAATGTAATTTATTGGTATTATCATTTAAATATATCATGAGAAAAGGTAAGACAAACACGCATAAAAGTCCAAAGAGTACATTACCCAAAGTTTCCTATCATTACAAGCCGGAGAACATGACGCTGGAGCAGTGGCAAGTAGCTCTGCGCCAACAAGTCGCAGCTAAAGAATCGTTCAACATTTCGGAAGACACAATCACTGACTCTCCAGAACGGTAGTTACCAACGAGACAGGAAAGGTGGTTGGCTACAAGAACCTGAATGAAGTGGGCAAGCGATTGAGTACAGTCCTTATCCGCAGACGAAAACGGGATGGCAGATTGTCCGCCAACGGACAGCTATCAATTTGGCCGGCTTTGCCTATTCATCCGCATCCTTTTAACTTAAAATGTAGGGTGTAGTGCCGCATTACACTATTGTATAGTGCCGCACTACACTTTTCACCCCTCGGAGAACCTGTGCGGACAAATAGGTACAGACAATCGGATAAACAGGTATCGACGGACAGACTCTTCGGTGAAGGCAATTGCATGAGATTCGCTCCTTCCACACAAGTTCCCTGCCCCTTTAATCATTTTTCCTCCTATTTTTATCCAACCTATTGATTTTATTGATATATTTGCAGCGGATTGAGAGAACTCGGTCCAAAGACATTAGAAAAAAGAGGCGTTATGTCTTCATCTTGTAAGTGGAAAGCGTAGGAAACTTAATCACAGTACACAAGAGTCGGCGTAATGGTCTCCGCGCGTGTGCGTGGAGTTGTTATTTCCATGTCTGTGTACAAAGGTTTTCCTACCACCTTCACTTTAGGACGTGGCATACAGTTCCACGCCTCTTCGTGAAACAAAAAAAAGCCACATTGGGGGCTGGTGACATTTAGAAAATATTACATCATTATGGAGAAAAAGTTTGTTCTTCCAAAACCTTGGAAAAGTTATTTCTGTCCTAATTGTACAGAATGGAATGAAATTGATGACAGTGAACGTTTTATGGATTTGACCCTCGCACTTAATGATGGATTTAAACTTTTTGAATGTCTTGAAGAACACATCAATGAATATGAATCCTTTAGGGAAAGAGATGTCAGAGAAGCTATGTGTCATTTCATCCAGACTCTTCGTTATCAGAAGAGTTCTAAGAATGATAGAGAACTAACAGAGTTGGTGCTTGATGAGAACTTAAATCTGCGAGAGTTAATAGAACTGTTCAGAGTGGAACTATTGATGAGGTATTCATACAAAGCGAACAAAGATGGCAAGCTTATATTTTCTCAGAGATTTATAACAGGTGAACCTATTTCATCATATTTAAACAAGCATCAAAAAACAGCGGATGAGATTAGGGATTTAATATGTCATCCCACAGGTTGGAAAGAAACAAGTGAAGAAAGTCTAAGGGCAAATAACCCATGGAATTCACTTGCTTTGACATATCAAGGTTATGATCTGTATTCTACAACAAGAACTTTTGCCGTTGATGCAGATCGAGAATTACTTGCCCGATATAACGAGATGAAAAAAAACGAGCATCACAAATATCACCTTGAAATTCCAGCAGAACCATGGCAGGGCAACCCGCTGAAAGCAAAGATAATCATTCTCAGTCTTAACCCGGGTTGGCAGGAGAAGTATAACAAAGAAGTCGCTTTAACTTTCCATTCACATACCAGCGAATCCATATTCATGGAAAAGAAACGGACATTACTTTTTGAAGCAGAAGGATTCTTCCCTTACCAAAAAGAAACGGCAGATGCCATAAATTTGTTAAGTGAGAATTATTGGAAAGGAGACGGGAAAAAGACAGGAAGACTATCCGTGTTGAAACCGGACACGATGGATGAATTTGAGTTTTACAAGAAATTTGCAGTAGTGCAATACTGTGCTTATACATCTAAAGAATATGGCGGTGGATTTCATAAAGGAGAATTTCTTCCGAGTCAAAGGTTTACAAAAGACCTGATTCGGTACATTGCTTATAATCGTTCCGATGTAAAGTTCGTGATTCTTCGTGCAGAAGATAAATGGAAAAATCTTCTTGATGCAGATGTTTGGTACACTATGTTGCCTAATACTATCATAGCTAAATACCCCATCCAACAACGTTTCAATAAAGCGAACCTCGGAGCGAAAGAGTTTGAAGAATTAATGGATATTATTCTGCACTGATTTTAGAAAAGAATCACCTTGTCCAGTCCGTGAGTACTAAAAGCGAGTTACGGAAGAATAAAAATCAAAAATGCGTCTATGTATCACGTAAGGAAATTGTGGTACTTGACCATACAGTGATGAATGTATGATCTAATACAGGAATCCAACTAGCCATAAGGGGAGTTTCTTGCCGATGGGATATTCCATAGAGTCGGCCAGAATGTACGAATCGGGTATGTCGGCTATCTGCTCAAAGGTCTTCTCCTTGCTGCCGACTTCAAACGTTATCTTTCCGTCAACCTTGAAGTCACCATTAGCCTTGCTGTATTCAACCGTGTGATTGTGTGAGAGTTGGTTTACAACGAAACATTCACGCAGCGTTCCTATGTTCATTTGTGTCCCGAGTGTACAGAGCATATTGGGGTTATGGATATAGATTTTATCAGGCTTCTGCATCTTAGTGACAGACTTGTTGTCTGTGTAAAGCAGATTGACCAGCTCAGCCCTGTGCATGAAGGAAAGATAACTGAGCACCGTCGTCTTGTTTATCTCCAGATACGAGGAGAGTTTGGCAATGTTCACTTCATAGGGCAAATTGTCCGAAAGGATAACTTATTTCTTTATTTCATTTGTGCGCAAAAATAAAAAGACTTAGTGGAATAACCAAATTTACTCCAAAAAAGGTTACTCCACTAAGCGATTTTGCTAATAAATCGTTTATTGTACTAAGCGTTTTCAAATAAACTTCCTCCGTAAGTAGTCCAAAAAATGAGTTACGGAGGAATAAAAATAAAAAATGCTTCTCCGTAACTCGTTTTATATCATCTTCCATTCGACTATAAAGAGGAAGTATTCAATACAAAAGGCCAAATGCCCACAAGGGAATCTTATTACCGACGGGATAGTCGATGTTGTCGGCAGCGATGAAGGCCGATTGTTCGCGGGCAATCTGCTTACCATCCTTGCTCTTGCCACCAACTTCGATGGTATAGCGGCGGTCAACAGTGTAGTCGGCACTGCGGGTACTGTATTCTACCTGATGCTGATAGGATAACTGGTTGACCATGAACACTTCGCGAAGGGTCCCCTTGTTGACATCCTCTAGCGAAAGGACGTAGAGCAGATTCGGATTCTCCATATAGATTTTGTCCGGCTTTTGTAGTTTCTTTAGTGAATCGAGGTCGGAGTAAAGAAGGTGAATTAGTCTGGCACGATGCAGGTACTGCAGATAGGTCAGCAGTGTGGTGCGCGACAGACCGGCCATCAATGAGAGTTTAGTCATATCCACCATCATGGGTACCTCTGTAGAGAGGATAGTCAACAAGGTTTTCAGCTTGCGTGCATTTCCCAAGTCCACTCCGCACTGCTGGGGGAGTTCGATTTCCAAAATCATGTTCACCACATTCTCGATGCGGGTGTAATATTCGTTGCTTCCCTCCAAGCGGAAAGGGTAATACCCAGCCTGAAGATAATCATCGAAGTAGGCCAGCGGACGACATTGGGCATTCACCTCGGCACAAACGGCATCGGGCGAGGCCAACAACTCCTCTAACGTGTGGGGGCGCACATCAATCCCGTGATATAACTTCAGATATTCACGGAAAGAGAGTCCCTGCATATCGTAGGAGATGCAACGGCGCGAAAGGTCGGCCTCGGCATTCAGAATCTGTATCAACGATGATCCGCTGAATACGATGCGCAAATCGGGGTAACCGTCATAGATGTTCTTGATTTCACGGCTCCATTCAGGATATTTGTGTACTTCGTCCAAAAACAGATGTTTGCCACCATATAAATAGAACTGCTCGACGAACTCTTCCAACGTGTGTCGAGTGAAATAAGGGTTGTCCAAACTGACATACATGGCTTCCCGGCAGTCTGGGCTGTAGTGTAACTTCAAGTATTGCAGCATCAGAGTAGTCTTGCCCACTCCGCGTGCTCCGCGGATAGCTACTAGGCGGACATTCCAATGAACCGTTTCCATCAAGCTGCGCACGTAGTCAGTCGAGGTCACTTCCAACAGTCTTTTGCATCGTTTAATCAAGGTCTCCATTATTCATTTGTTTTATATGCGGGACAAAATTACGCATAATTTGTTTTGCGTGCAAAACAAATTTGAATAAAAATCGTTTTGGGTGCAAAACAAAAACCGCTGATACCTTTTGACAAACAATAGGATTGAAAATAGCAGAATCAATTTCTCATAATAGGAAAAATTGTTTGAGGAATAAAAAGCAATCCTTTCAGTTCTTTTTTTTTGAGCATCTTCCATACAACAATAAAGGAACTTTTGTACCTTTGTGGACGAATAACCGTGGAGTTATAAAATAGTTCCTGATTCACCAAAACAAAAAGATATCGTAAAGAGAAAGAAGAAATAATCTATGCGAACAGTCATACAACGCGTCAGCCACGCATCGGTAACTATCAATGGGACGGTGAAATCGGCCATCAGGAAGGGGTTGCTGGTACTCGTGGGCATTGAGGACGCTGATACAGAAGAGGACATACAGTGGCTCTGCAAGAAGATTGTGGGGCTACGGGTGTTTGATGACGAACAGGGGGTGATGAACAAAAACATCCAGGATGCTGGGGGCGACATATTGGTCATCAGCCAATTCACCCTGTTTGCCTCCACCAAGAAGGGAAACCGTCCGTCGTACATACGGGCTGCCAAGCCGGACATCTCCATACCGCTCTACGAACAGTTTTGCGAAGAGTTGGGCATTGCCCTCGGGAAGCCTGTGGGCACGGGCGAATTTGGCGCGGACATGAAAGTGGAGTTGTTGAACGATGGACCGGTGACGATTTGCATGGATACGAAGAATAAAGAGTGAACTAGTGACAAGTGACGAGCTACAAGCTAAATTAATATGACCCTACAAGAAGCACAAGAGACCGTTGACCGCTGGATAAAGACGTATGGCGTGCGATATTTCAGCGAACTGACCAACATGGCCTGCCTCACCGAAGAGGTGGGCGAACTGGCACGCATCATGGCACGTACCTATGGCGACCAATCGTTCAAGAAAGACGAAAAGCATGACTTGGGCGACGAGATGGCCGACGTACTGTGGGTGCTCCTCTGCTTGGCCAACCAGACGGGAGTTGATCTCACCGCTGCCTTTGAACGCAATCTGCAGAAGAAGACAGAACGGGACAAGACAAGGCACAAGGAGAATGAAAAATTAAGGGGACTCTCCCCCACCCCCTCCCTGAATGGAGGGGAGCAATAAACCGATCGAATATAAACTAATAATAATAGACATTATGAACCATTATCATCATCACGACCATGATTGCGATTGCGGATGCGGACACGATCATGACCACTTTCACGAGGAAGACTTCAGCTGTCAGGACAAGTATCACGAAGCCTTGGCACAGTATGACACTCAGTTGAACGACGAACATGTTGAGGCACAAGTCTCACGCCTGCTTGAACATGTCAGCGAGAATGATACACTTGAGGTAAAGAAGGCTCTTTGGGGCTGTCTTGACCTCACCACACTGAAGTGTACCGACAGCGAAGAAAGTGTGCTAAATTTTGTAGAAAAAGTCAATACATTGGACGAAGAGCATCCCGACCTTCCCCACGTGGCAGCTCTCTGTGTCTATCCCTGCTTTGCCGGTATTGTCTGCGAATCACTTCAAGCTGAGGGTGTAGAAGTTGCTTGCGTGAGCGGCGGATTCCCCTCATCACAAACCTTTATGGAGGTCAAAATTGCCGAAACCAGCTTGGCACTTCACGAAGGAGCTACAGAGATTGATGTGGTCATCCCCGTAGGGAAGTTCCTCAGCGGCGACTATGAAGGCATGTGCGACGAGTTGCAGGAGCTGAAAGCCCTCTGTGGCGACCATGCATTGAAGGTCATCTTGGAGACGGGTGCACTGAAATCTGCCGCCAACATCAAACGTGCCGCCCTGCTGGCCATGTATAGCGGAGCCGACTTTATCAAGACATCGACAGGCAAGGAAGCCGTAAGCGCCACTCCCGAGGCTGCTTTCGTCATGTGTCAGGCCATTAAGGAGTATTATGCCAAAACTGGCCGTAAAATTGGTTTTAAGGCCGCAGGAGGCATTAATACAGTGCAGGATGCCCTCTCCTACTATACCATCGTGAAAGAACTGTTAGGCGAAGAATGGCTCTCCCCTGCTCTATTCCGCATCGGCACCAGCCGACTGGCCAATTTGTTACTCAGCGAGATTTTGGGTGAAGAGGTAAAGGTGTTCTGATAGGCGAAGATTTTTTACTGTTATAGTTGAAACCTGGATTGCACTACCGCAATTCAGGTTTTTCTTTATGTTAGTGGAAAACGGTAAAAGAAGGACAGTTCTGTCGTATTTTCCGTCAATGTCAGGAAAGATATTCTGTGTATCTTTGCAGCGCAATTATCGCATAAGAACTGTCTATGTCCTTTTTTTGTAAAACAAGACGTGTCATGTTCGCAATCCTGCCGTGGATTATGGCGGGTTGCGACATGATTGAATATCATCCCTACGACGCACGTATCGAAGGGATGATAGACATCAATAACCGTAATATCGCCCGTATTGAGGAGAATTTGCAAGGTGTTGATACTTTCCGTTTCGCTTTCATTACCGATACCCAGCGGTGGTACGATGAAACGGAGGATGCCGTTGTGGCCATTAATTTGCGGCCAGATGTTGACTTTGTGTTACATGGAGGGGATTTGACAGATTTTGGTGCGACCAAAGAGTTGTTATGGCAACGTGATATACTGAATGGGTTGAAGGTCCCTTATGTCTGTCTCATTGGTAATCACGACTGTTTGGGTACGGGTGAGGAGGTGTTCAACAAGGTCTTTGGGGATCCCAATTTTGCATTTACGGCAGGGAATGTTCGTTTCATTTGTATGAATACCAATGCACTGGAGTATGACTATTCAGAGCCTGTACCTGACTTTCATTTCTTGGATGCCGAACGGAAAACTTTTCCTGATGAAGCTGACCGAACATTGTTTGCCATGCATGTGAAACCGTTTGACGAGCAATTCAATAACAATGTAGCAGAGGTGTTTGAATACGCGCTTCGGGCCTTTCCTGATCCAATCTGTTGCATTTATGGGCATGGACATAAATTGGCCGCTGATGATCTGTTTGGAGATGGAATGATGTACTACCAATGCAGCAACATCAAGGACCGCAAATATCTGCTGTTTACAATTTATAAGGAGGGATATGAGTATGAGGTGGTTGATTTTTAGTATATTGTTTCTTTGTTCTGTGATTATGACCCCTGTCCATGCTTTTGAATGGATGCCGGATAGTCTCAATTCATTGTCAGGGAAGTATGAGCAGCGGATGTACAAATACCATCGTTGGTGGCAGGGGCTGATTCCCTCACATACGGTTTTACAATATGCAGGCAGCATAGGATTCTTATCGGCAGGTGTCGGTTGGGATTATGGGAAACGGAACCAGTGGGAGACAACGGTACTATTGGGATATTTGCCGAAGTATAATTCTGATAAGAGCAAACTCACTTTCACGTTGAAGCAGAATTATACCCCATGGAGTATCACGCTGAAGCCGGAACGGCTGACGGTGGAGCCGTTGACCTGTGGACTCTTTTTCAATACTATTTTCAGTGAAGAGTTTTGGGTGGACGAACCCGATCGTTATCCTGAAGGGTATTATGGATTTTCTACTCGTGTCCGTACGCATATTTTTGTGGGACAACGTTTGACCCATCATTTCAATGGGAAGGATAAGAAAAGCAAAAGCATTACGGCTTATTATGAATTGAATACATGCGATCTTTATATTGCGAGCCTTTTCACCAATCCCGATTATCTGAACTTGTGGGATATCCTTAGCCTCTCATTTGGAATAAAGATGCAGATATTCTGATAAGGGATTATCTATACACGACAGATATTATTTCTCCCTGTTTGCTACGTAATCAATATAAGTGGCCAACGCTGTACGTACAGATTCGTCTGTGCATTCGGCAAGCAATGTATGTGCCCGTTCCACCAATCGTTGCATATATTCTTCGGCATAAACAATACCGCCTTCTTTTTTGGTGAAATCTATCAGGCGGGCTATCTCCTCGTCGGTCGCCTCTTGCCGTTTGACTTTGTGTGCCAAAGCCATCATCTCCTGATTGTCTGTTGATAACAATGCATGGATAACCGGCAGTGTCAGTTTGCCCTCATGCATGTCGTTACCCACCGGTTTTCCAATGGTGGCGGCATTGTCGGAATAATCAAATATATCATCCTTTATCTGGAAGGTGACACCTATGATTTCGCCGATGTTTCTTGCCCATTCTACCTTCTCTTCTGATGCTCCGGCTGAGAGGGCACCCACTTGGGCGCATGTCTCAAAGAGGACAGCTGTCTTTTTGCGTATAATTTGGAAATAAGTCTCTTCAGAAATTGTCTCGTTGGAGACGTTGGACAGTTGCAGTATCTCCCCTTCTGCCAGACATTGTCCCAGTTGGGAGATAAGGTGAATGATGTGTACATCCTTGGTCAGTGAGCCATGCAGCAATGCTGTAGAGAGCAGATAATCCCCCACCAATACCGACACCCGATTGTCGAACACGGCATTTACCGATGGCTGTCCACGGCGCTTCTGGCTATTGTCCACCACATCGTCATGCACCAGGCTGGCCGTATGCAGCAATTCCAATGAAGCGGCAGCGTGGAGTGTCTTCTCCGTCACCTCTCCTTGGCATTTGGCCATCAGCAGAGCCAGAATAGGGCGCATCATTTTCCCTGTCTGTTGGCTGATGTGCTCCAACACCTGTCCCAACAGGTCATAATCGCTGCTGAGTGAAGAATGCATCAGGGCTATCAATTGCTTGAGTTCCCCTTCAATGGGTGCTGTTATGAGGGATTGTCGATTCATTGTTTTGCAAATTTCCGGCAAAATTAATAATAAAACATCAAAGTAAAGAGCATTAGTTCTCCAAAGTCACCTTTTTTTAGTACTTTTGACACGAAAAATTAAGAATCAAGCTATGAGTGACGAGCTACGAGCTAAAAGTGACAAGTTCGATACAGTTAGAAATGCGGTTCATCACTTGCCACTCGTCACCTGTAGCTAAAAACTGACAACATGGAAAAACTCTTCCTTCTCGATGCCTATGCGCTTATCTACCGCGCCTATTATGCCTTCATCAAGAATCCCCGTATCAACTCTAAGGGGATGAACACCTCGGCAATCTTTGGTTTTGTCAATACGCTGGCCGATGTCCTCAAACGGCAACAACCTACTCATCTTGGTGTGGCTTTTGACCCGGCCGGACCTACTTTCCGTCACGAAGCTTACGAACAGTATAAGGCGCAACGCGAAGAGACCCCCGAGGCTATTCGCCTCTCTGTACCTATTATCAAAGAGATTATTGCGGCTTACCGCATCCCTATCTTGGAGGTATCTGGCTATGAAGCTGATGATGTGATAGGCACCTTGGCCACTACAGCTGGTGCACAGGGCATAGACACTTACATGATGACCCCCGACAAAGACTATGGTCAGCTGGTTTCGGAGCATGTATTCATGTATCGTCCGCGTTTTGGTGACAAGGATTTCGACACTTTGGGTGTGGAGGAGGTAAAGGCCAAGTTCGGCATCGAACGTCCCGAGCAGGTCATCGACTTGTTGGGACTGATGGGCGACTCGTCAGACAACATCCCCGGATGTCCGGGCGTAGGCGAGAAGACGGCACAGAAACTTATCTCCGAATTTGGCAGCATTGAGAATCTTTTGGCCAATACTGACCAACTGAAGGGAGCACTCAAAAAGAAGGTGGAAGAACATGCCGAAGAGATCAAATTCTCACGCTTTTTGGCAACCATCAAGCGGGACGTCCCCATCGAACTCGACATGGAAAGCCTGCTCGTGAAGGAGCCGGACGAAGAGAAACTGCGCACTCTGTTCGAGGAGTTAGAGTTCCGCAATTTGGCAGACCGTGTGTTGAAGGGCGACAAGCCTACTGCAGTTCCTGTCAAGAAGAGCACCAGGAAGCAGGATGACTCCCCCACCCTGTTTCAAACAGATATGTTCGACCTGTTTGATGCAGAAAGTGAAAGTGCAGAAGAACCCAAGCACTCAACTCTTGCAGGTCTTGAAGATACTTCGTACAACTATCAATTGGTTGATACAAAGGAGAAAAGGGATGAACTGCTACGCGTTTTGCAGACCAGCGATTTCCTCGTTTTAGATACAGAGACCACAGGCACCGAACCGATGGCTTCGGAATTGGTAGGAATGAGTTTCAGTGTGGCCGAAGGCGAAGCATGGTATGTTCCTGTGCCGGCTGACCGTGCTGAAGCCACGGCAATCGTTGATGAGTTCCGCGATGTGCTTACCAATCCCAAAACTACCAAGGTGGGCCAGAATATCAAGTACGACCTGCTGATGCTGGCACAATACGGAGTGTGGCTTGCCGGACCGCTCTTCGACACTATGGTGGCCCACTATGTACTCTCGCCCGAATTGCGCCACGGTATGGATTATCTGGCCGAAGTGCTCCTCCACTACCGCACCATCCCTATCGAGGAGCTTATCGGCCCCAAGGGGAAAAACCAAAAGAACATGCGAGACCTCGCTCCCGAAGAGGTCTATAAATATGCGTGCGAAGATGCCGATGTCACTCTTCGTCTGAAGAATGTATTGGAGAAACAGCTTCGTGAACAGGGAGCCTACGACCTTTTCCACGACATCGAGATGCCGCTTGTGCCTGTGTTGGCTCAGATGGAGTTTAATGGCGTGCGTATCGACACCGATGCCCTGCGCGAGACATCTGCCCTCTACACCCAGCGCCTGCAGGAAATCGAGCAGGACATCTACTCACTGGCTGGCCAGCCGTTCAATATCTCCTCCCCCAAACAGGTGGGTGAGATGCTTTTTGAGACATTGAAAATCAGTGCGAAAGCAAAGAAGACCAAGGGCGGCCAGTATTCCACTTCAGAAGAGGTACTTGAAAGCTTGCGCGACAAACATCCTGTAGTGGGACGCATACTTGACTACCGTGGACTGAAGAAACTCTTGAGCACCTACATTGATGCCCTACCCGCCCTCATCAATCCGCGCACAGGCCGCATACACACCTCGTTCAACCAGACAGTGACTGCTACCGGACGGCTCAGTTCCAGCAATCCTAACTTGCAGAACATCCCCATCCGCCACGAGGACGGACGCGAAATCCGCCGTGCCTTCATCCCCGACGACGGATGCGAATTCTTTTCGGCCGACTATTCCCAAATCGAGCTTCGCATCATGGCCCATCTCAGCGGCGATAGCAACATGATGGAGGCTTTCCGCCTTGGTCAGGATATCCATGCAGCCACGGCTGCCAAGGTCTATAAAGTTCCCCTCGCCGAGGTCACACGCGACCAGCGCAGCAAGGCCAAGACGGCCAACTTCGGTATCATCTATGGCATCTCGGCCTACGGACTGAGCGACCGTATGCACGTACCTATGAAGGAAGCTAAAGAGTTGATTGACGGATACTTCCAGACTTATCCGCAAGTGAAGGCCTACATGGATAGCAGCATTGCCCTTGCACGCGACAAGGGATATACCGAGACCATCTGTCGCCGCCGTTGCTACCTGCCCGACATCAATTCCCACAACGCCGTCGTGCGCGGTTATGCCGAGCGCAACGCCATCAACGCCCCCATCCAAGGCAGTGCGGCCGACATCATCAAGGTGGCCATGGCCAACATCCACCAGCGCTTCCAGCGCGAGGGCATCCGTTCAAAGATGCTCATCCAGGTGCACGACGAACTCAACTTCAGCGTCCTGCCCGAAGAGCGCGAACGCGTGCAGCGCATCGTCATCGAAGAGATGGAGGGAGCCTACCTGATGCAAGTCCCCCTCCAAGCCGACTGCGGTTGGGGAAAGAATTGGTTGGAAGCGCATTAAAGTCCTTCCAACAAAACAGAATCTGTGAACAAACAGCTTAATTGCACTGCAAAAGTGCAGAAAAATGAGAATTGTTGCACCTTTGTAGTGCAAAAGTGCTATCTTTGCCTCCAAAATCAATAATTACTGACTTATGGAACAGCTTTTCGGTGCATACAGACAACTTCTAAAAGGGATTTCGACGGAATTTGTACGCTACTTGTATAGCCAAATCAAATGGAACGGACGAATGTTGGGACTTGTCGGTCCTCGCGGTGTAGGGAAAACTACCATGCTATTGCAACATGCCAAACTCCACCTTCCGACAGACAAAACACTGTACGTATCTGCTGACAATCTCTATTTTGTCGATCACTCACTCATCACTTTGGCTGATGATTTCAGTAAGTTGAACGGACGACATCTGTTGATCGATGAAATTCACAAGTATGCCAATTGGTCGCGTGAACTGAAACAGATTTATGACACACATCCCGATTTGCAAGTCATATTCACAGGCTCATCCATACTCGACATATACAAGGGAGTATCCGATCTGAGCCGCCGTGCACCTATATACGAAATGCAGGGGCTTTCGTTTAGAGAATATTTACACTTGTTCCAACAAATAGATACCCCTGTTTATACGCTTGATGAAATACTGACCCATAAAGCTGAGATTCCAGGAATAAACCACCCGTTGCCATTGTTTGCCGACTATTTGCAACGCGGCTATTATCCGTTCGGGCGTGACGAAGATTTCAGACGCGAAATGGAGCAAGTCATCTATCAGACGATGGAAAGTGACATCCCACAGTTTGCAGCCATGAATGTATCCACAGGCCGCAAGTTACGTCAGCTGCTTGTCATCATATCCAAAAGCGTACCATTCAAGCCTGTGATGAGCAAATTGGCAGAAATGATAGGTGTAAGCCGTAACCAGTTGGGGGATTACCTCCTATATATGGAACGTGCGGGCATGATTGCCCAATTGCGCGATGACACAGGAGGCATACGCGGACTGGGGAAAGTGGAGAAAGTCTATATCGACAATCCCAGCTTGGCATACGTGTTAGGCAATCAGGCGGCAAACATAGGTAACATACGGGAGACGTTCTTTTTTAACCAAATGCGTGTCAAACACGATGTCATTTCTTCGAAAATGGCAGATTTCAAAATTGACGGATACACCTTTGAAATTGGAGGGAAAGGAAAAGGACAACAACAGTTAGCCGGCACATCCAATGGCTACATAGTCAAAGACGACATTGAAAACGGCTACCTGAATGTTATTCCCTTATGGGCTTTTGGGTTAAGTTATTGAACGTTTCATAATCTTCATTATCCCACAATTTTTGAAATCCTTTATCTGATCCGTTTCTCTACTTTTACCGTGCCATCGGCATACACTTGTCGTTCGAGGACGATGCCTTGGGGAGTACTGACGGCCTGCCCGCACAGGTTGAAGTAGGTAGTGCTGAGCAGAGGAGCTGTGGAGGGAGTCTGCACAGTTTCCTTGATGCCTGCAGCGTGTCGTTCGGCAGCTAATCGCAGTTGGGCGTGTACGTTGTAGTAGGCCGGCTTGGGCTGCAGATTACTGTCGTAGAGCAAAGGCTGGTTTTCGCGCCAAGAGTGGTTGTCCGAGATTCCCCATATGAGCATCGAAGGGCAGTTGTCGTTGCGTAGGAAGATGCGGGTGATGGCGCCGTATTCCTTAGCTTGGAGGTCAAGGAGTGATGCCAGTGACAACTCCTGTCCAGCATCGCCACTCGTAGCTTGTAGCTCGTCACTCGTAGCTAATGCAATGTCCAGCTCTGTGATGATGCAGTCGAGGCCCAATGTGGCATAGCGTTGGATGTTCTTCTCCAATTTCAGTGTATCCAGTTCTCCCGTGGTCAGGTGGCACTGCAGGCCGCATCCGTCGATAGGCAGGCCTGCATTTTTCAGGCGCTTCACCAGATTGTAGTAAGCCTCCGTCTTAGTGCTTCCGGCAAACTCCACACCGTAGTCGTTGATGAATAGTTTGGCCTGCGGGTCGGCCTGGTGTGCCCATACGAAGGCTGAGTCGATGAACTCCTCGCCGATGTAGGTAGCCCATATACTGGGGCGCAACTTATAAGCCGTCGGGTCGGTGCGTACGATGCTTTGGTCGTCGTCCAGCACTTCGTTGCACACGTCCCATTCGCGAATCTTTCCTTTGTATTTGCCCACCACGTTGAAGATATGGTTCTTCAGGATGTCCAACAGTTGTCGGCGGGTGAAGTTGTGGTTGTTCTTCTTGCCGTCCTGGCTCACCCATTCGGGTACTTGTGAATGCCAGGCTAACGTGTGTCCACGAACCTTCTGACCGAAACGGTCTGCCACCCACATGATGGCATCAGCCCCTCCGTAGTTGAAACTGTTTTGGGAGGGTTCTGTGGCGTCAAACTTCATCTCGTTCTCTCCTACAATCATGTTGAACTGATTGCCTACAAGACCTGTTTCGCCATCGTTTCGGCTACAATCGTAGCGATAGCTGGCTCCGGCCACACCGATGTATTTCCCTAATTGTTCGGCATAGGTGCGCAGGGGGGTGTTGTCCGTCTGGTCGGCTGTCCAGTCATCGTCAGGATATCCTTTGTCTTCTTCCTCTTCGCCACCCTCTTCGTTTCCTCCACCCTGATTGCCGTATGCAAGCGATGTCACCCGTGCCACCACGGTGAATGTTCCCTCTTCATCCTCGCTCTGTTCCACCTTCCAAGTGTAAGCTTTCGGGTAATTGATGGCCAGTTGCCAGTCCGTTCCCACCTTTTGTGTGGCTGTCAGCAGGGTCAGTTCATCTCCCACGTTGAGGCTTGCATCTTCTGTCAGGGCAATGGTCAACCGGGGCATCTCTTCCGAGTCTTCAAACTCCTCTGTCTTGCCGTTGCGGGCAAGGGAACCAGCGATTTCCAATCGGGCATAATCGTCGGCACTCTTTACGTGGCAGACGATGGTCGCTTCGGGGTGCAGTGTCACCTTTACGGCCGATGTGGTGGTCTTGTAGTTGGCAAAGTGCAGGGTGCCTGTTGGTGCGATGGTGCCATACACCTCTGTTGGTGCAGCCACAGATCCGCTTCCGCTCAGTGTACCTTTGTTGAACACTGTCAGTGTGCCTGCAGAGCCTGTAGAGCCACTCTTTTTCCCTGTCAGCGCAGCTTGTGCATCGTTGGCAATCACCAGTGTGCCCTCCAGCAGGCGTATGCCGGCATTGATGTCGTTGTCGTTGCCCGTGATGCGCAGGCTTCCTGTACCTTCCTTTATCAGCCCTATCTTATTGCCGTTCGTAGCCAGAATCTGTCCGGCCAGTTCACTGTCGGTACCTCGTCCGCCCAGGATGAAGTAAGAGTTGGCTGTACTGCTCTTGTAATATCCGCTTAACGTACTGCCTGCTTCGGTGTTCAGTTCACCGATGCGTATGCCGCGTGTGCCGCTCTCCACAGCGATGGTAGCTCCGTTGTGCAGTGTCACCCGTTTCCCCTCCAACAGGCTGTTGTAGCGCGAAGCTGCGATGTTGTCCGGTTGGAATGTGCCACTGTGCATCAGCAGGCCGTAGAAACCGCAACTGCCCACCACCTCCTTGTAGGGATAGATATGCACTTCGCCCGTCATGGCGCTCCAGTCGGGATATGTGGAACCTTTGCTGGCCTTGGTGCCCAGGTACGAGCGTTCGCCGCCGGCATAGATGTTCAGTCTGCCCTCGCCTGCCACCTTGCCTGTCCATTCCGAATAGCGTGCAGTACGCACATTGGCAGTCTGTCCGGCAGGGATGTAGATATTGTCAGAGATGGTCTTGTATGAGCTTGATGTATTGCTTACGCAGTAGTCCAGTGTGGCACCGTCGTCAGGGGTCACATAGTCGTCCCATTCGCCTACCAGTTCGATGTCGTCAATATAGAGGTCCGAATTGTTGTGGTGTATGCCTAACCGCAGTTTGTCCGATGTGTTGGTCGCTGATGCCTGTTTCAGTGTGTAGGTCCGCGTCTGCCACACCCCCGTGCTGCCTTGTTCGGGATAGCCTTCATCGCGGTACAGTTCCTCGCTTCCCACATAGGCGGCAAACTGTTTCCAGTTGTCGGCGTCGCTCGTACTGCGGTAGAGTTTGTAGCGCACCATGGGGTAACGCTCCGTCAGTGCCTTTCCCCGCAAGTCGGTGGGCAGGACGAATTCCGGGTGGCATCCCCAGTCTTTCAGGGTGATGTGAAGCACCTTGTTTTGGGCATTTTGGGGGTCGGCCACCACCTCTGCTTTCGAGGTCACACTGCCTCCATTCGTCTGCCACAGTGTCCACGCTGTGCCTATTTCGTACGATTCAAAGTCGCATACGTTCAGCGGAGCGGCATTCACTCCTGCTGCCGTCAGGGCCATCAGAGCCAAGGTATAGATTTTCTTCTTCATAATCTTATGGATGTATGTTTGGGGGCAAAGATACGGAAAATCTGTCAAACGGACTTGTTTGTATGTTTCTAAAAGTTCTCTTTTTGTTCGATTGTCAGTGTGGTGATACTCACCACTCTCCTTCCCCGATGCCCATCTGTTACCTCCACAACCTTTCCAAGTCCATTTGCAGGAATTCGTCAACGGGGAATCCGCCTGAGCCGATAATGATGGTGTGGCGTGGTTGGAAGCGTTCGCGGAAGAGGGTTATGCCTTTGTTGGTGGTGCGTCGTCCGCTCTTCACTTCGATGGCAATGCACTGTCCCTGGCGTTCCAACACGTAATCCACTTCGTTGTTGGCCTCGCGCCAATAGTAAAGGCGGTAGCCCACAGCATCGGCGTGATTGATAAGGTGGGTTCCTACGGCTGTTTCCACCCATCGGCCCCATAGTTTGCTGTCGGTGAAAGCCTGTTCGTAGCTTTTTCCGTTCAGTGCGGAAAGCAGGGCTGAATTATAAACCTGGAATTTGGGGATGCTGTTGTATTTTCGTGCTTTGTCGGCGGCATATTTCTGTAGTCCGGCCAGCAGATGACATTCGTTCAGAATCTCCAAGTAGTTGCTCAGTGTGGTCACATTGCCGGCATCCTGTAGCTGTCCCAATACTTTGTTGAGCGAGAGTTCTTCACCGGAATAGGAACAGCCCAGTTCGAAAAGGTTGCGCATCAAGGTGGGTTTATAGATGGTGGCGGTGAGGATGACATCCTTCTCGATGGAGGGAGCTACGATGGCATCCTGTACGTATTGTCGCCAGCGCTTTTCATTCTTCACCAATGTTGCACCACCGGGGTATCCTCCGAAGTAGATGTATTGGTTGATGTCCCATCCGAAGGCTTCGTGCATTTCGTTGAAACTCCAGTGGGGCATACGTATCAGTTCGAAGCGTCCCATGAGCGACTCAGTCAGCCCCTTCTTCAGCAACAGGCGCGACGACCCTAACAGAATCACCTTGATATTGCGGTCGGCAAACGTGTCGCTGTCCCACTCGCGTTTCACCTGTTCGCTCCAGTTCTGTATTTTATGGATTTCATCGATGACCAACAGGTGTTCCGTCTGTTGGCGGAATACCATCTGTTGGCGTACGGCGGCCCACACCTCTCCTATCCATTCCCCGTTTTCAGGGGCTATGGCATCTGCCGTTTCCAGTGTGTAGGGCACGTTGCAGTCCTGTAGCACTTGTTTCACCAAGGTCGATTTGCCTACCTGTCGCGGACCGGCCACCACTTGTATGAACCTTCTTGGTTCGGTAATCCGTTCGGCTAATGTGTGGTATTGTTCTCTTTTGTACATACTGTCAGTTCTTTATCCCGCTGCAAAAGTAGGATAAATTCTCAAAAGTACAAAGATAAATTCTCAAAAGTTGCTCCAAAAATTCTCAAATCTATCTCTAAAAATTCTCAAATCTGCCGTTAGGAATGTTCAATTCTTCCATTTCTTACCACTCTCCTTCCCCGATGCTCATCTGTTGCATCAGGGAAAGTACCCCGTCGTTTTGAAGGTAAGTACAATCCGGAATTGTTAGCGCAGAAGTCCCAGATATTCAAATCGTACTTGAAAGGTTATTCCGTGGAATTGCGTAGTTTGTCGATGGAAGTGTAACAATTGCAAGATAATCACACACAACCGACAGTCCTTTATACAACGGGGCGATTTGACGATAGAAGTGTTGCCTGTTTGGAGGATGTAGTTGTTTCATAATTGACATGGGCAAGTCTTACAGGCTGTTTAGCCCTCTGCGTTCATCCGATTACTCCACAATCCAATCATGGTTATGGGGGATGGTGGAGGCTGGGTCATAGGTCCATTTCTCCATCACAGGGATTTGTATGACGTAGGTCTTTCCACCGGGGCGGACAGGCAGTGTATTGCTGACAAGCCATGGATTGGCTTCCTTGAGCAGGCTCATGGGTACACCATGTTCTTGGGCAAAAGCTCCGAGGTCGGGGATGGTGGCTTTTACCTCATAAGGTCTGGTAGGAAGAGTGGGGTAGAGGTCGCAGGCATGAAGGCTGAAGCCGTAGCGACGGGGCGAGGTGAACACTTGCTTGGCGGCAAGGATGCGGAACATGTAGCGTGAAGTTTCGCGTACGAGCCACAAGTCCATGGATGTTTCTGCCTTCTGCTTTCCCAGTTCTGAAGATATTCGTCCGAATCCGGCATTGTAACTGGCCGCTACGGTGAGCCAGTCACCATACTTGGCATAGCCCTCCTTCAAGTATTTGCAGGCGGCACGGGTAGCCTTTTCTACATGGTAGCGTTCATCGACGTTGGTATTGATTTCCAAACCATACTCTTTTCCTGTGGCGGGCATGAATTGCCATAAGCCTGCCGCTTTGGCTGGTGACAGAGCGCGGATATCGACGCTGCTTTCGATGGCCATCAGGTATTTCAGGTCATCGGGGACACCGCACTCTTTCAATATAGGCTCAATGATGGGGAAATAGCGGTTGGCCCGTTTGATCATAAGCAGGGTGGTGGTGTGGCCGTAAGTGAAGGTGATGAGTTCACGGTCGATACGTTCGCGCAGGTCGGCCCGGCGCAGGTCTATCCGTTTGCCGGCAAATTCCATGTCGGTGGGTACAATGGGGTTGCTTGTCGTTGCCGTATTGGTGGTTGGTGTGAGAGGGGTGTCTTGCGGTTGTTGTTGCTGTGCGCAGGCCGACAAGCATAAGAGGGCGGTGGCAAAGAGTGCTGTAAGACTTTGTTTCATGGCTTTAAAAAGGGGATAGAATCGTTTTTCTTGTCAAGGATATGGCAAACCTTCAGGTTCAGGTAGAAGATGCCTCTGTGAGGATTTCGGCAGGCTGTTCCTCGGGGATTCCTGCAGGTGTCTCCATGGGTTGTTCCACAAGCAGTTCTTCCGGTTGTGGCTCTGTGGCATCGGATTGTACGGATTCCTCCTCCACTACTACGGGAGATTCACGCAGTGCTTTGGCCTCCATCACCTGCGCCATCAGCTCTTTGTCGTTTTTGATCCGTTTCAGTGCCATCCGTGCAGCTTTCTGTTGGCTTTCCTTCTTGCTGTAGCCGGTTCCTTCACCGCAGACGATGCCTTCCAGTAGCAGGCGTGTTTCGAAAACGGGGCTGTATGCCTCGCAGCGGATATGGTGCTGGGCGACGAGTTCGAAGCGGATATTTATATGCTTCTTCTGGCACCATTCGATGATTTTGCTTTTGAAGTTCTGCTCCTGTCTGGCCACTTTGTCGAGGTCTATCAGCCGGCACAGGATGCGCTTGCGGATGAATCTGTCGCAATAGGCATATCCTCTGTCCAGATAGATGGCACCGATGAAGGCTTCAAAAGCATTTCCGCACATATAGCTGTTGTGGCTGTGTGTAGGTGTCGAGCACTGGATGAGTTTGTCCAATCCTATTTCCACTGCCACCCGGTTGAGGGTTTCCCGTTGCACGATTTTCGAGCGGGTATTGGTGAGGAATCCTTCCCGTTTCCCTTCGAAGTGGTGATAGACGACATCGCCCACCACTGCTCCCAAAATGGCATCTCCCAGAAATTCCAGCCGCTCGTTGTTCACCAGTTTCCCTTCATCTGTGCGCATGTGCATCGATTTGTGCATCAGGGCCAGGTTGTAGTATTTTATTTTTCGCGGATAGAATCCGAGGATGCGGTGCAAAACGAAATAAGACTCCCTGTCCTTGCGGAAAAGGAGTCTTATAGGCATAAGGATATTTTCGCTCAGAAACACGGCTTAGTCAACGTATTTCTTGAGGATTACACATGCATTGTGTCCACCGAATCCGAACGTGTTCGACAGCGCTGCATTGACTGTACGTTCCTGCGCCTTGTTGAAGGTGTAGTTCATCGCATAGTCGATGTTTTCGTCGTTGTCTCCTTCGGTATGGTTGATGGTAGGCGGAACGATGTTGTTCTGTACGGCCAGTGTACAGACGATGGCCTCTACGGCTCCGGCAGCTCCCAACAGGTGTCCGGTCATGGACTTGGTAGAGCTGATGTTGAGCTTGTAGGCATGTTCGCCGAACACATCCTTGATGGCTTTGCATTCCGAAACGTCACCGACGGGAGTCGATGTGCCATGTACATTGATGTAGTCGATGTCTTCCGGTTTCAGTTCCGCGTCAGCCAATGCATTCCGCATCACCAGTTTGGCTCCCAACCCTTCGGGGTGTGAAGCTGTCAGGTGGTGCGCATCGGCTGACATGCCCGCACCGGCCAATTCGGCATAAATCTTTGCTCCACGGGCCTTGGCATGTTCCAGCTCTTCGAGGATGAGGCATCCTGCACCTTCACCCATCACGAAACCGTCGCGGCTTGCGCTGAAGGGGCGGCTCGCACCCTGCGGGTCGTCGTTGCGGGTCGAAAGGGCGTGCATGGCGGTGAAACCACCCACACCTGCGGGGAAGATGGCGGCTTCGGCACCACCGGTCACAATTGCTGTGGCCTTACCCAGGCGGATAAGGTTGAAAGCATCGGCAATGGCATTTGATGAAGAGGCACATGCCGAAGTGGTGGTGTAGTTGGGGCCATGGAAACCGTACATGATGGAAATCTGTCCGGAAGCGATGTCGGCAATCATCTTGGGGATGAAGAAGGGGTTGAACTTCGGACCCTGTGTGGCTCCGTTGATAGCCCAATTGCTTACTTCCTCCTCGAAAGTGTGGATTCCGCCGATACCCACTCCGAACACTACACCGATGTTCGTCTTGTCCACTTCTTCAGCATCCAGTCCAGCATCAGCTACAGCCTGCTTGGCTACAGCTACGGCATACTGGGTATAGAGGTCCATCTTACGGGCCTCCTTACGGTCGATGCCGAAGTCTGTGGGGTTGAATCCCTTCACCTCGCAAGCAAACTGTGCTTTGAATGCCGAAGCGTCAAAATGTGTGATAGGCCCTGCTCCGCTCACACCAGCCACAAGGTTCTTCCACGTCTCATCAACGCTGTTACCCAGTGGTGTCAGCGCACCAAGGCCTGTCACTACCACTCTTTTCAATTCCATATTTTCGTATGAAATCTTCTTCTTGATTATTTATTAGCTTCGATATAAGAGATAGCGTCACCTACAGTACCGATCTTCTCAGCCTGATCATCGGGAATTGAAATACCGAATTCCTTCTCGAACTCCATAATCAATTCTACTGTATCCAGTGAATCGGCACCCAGGTCGTTAGTGAAGCTGGCTTCGTTTGTAACTTCAGATTCTTCAACGCCCAACTTATCAACGATGATAGCTTTTACTCTTGCTGCAATTTCAGACATAACTTAAAACTTTTTAGTTAATTAATTGATTTGATTATAAATTTCTGGGTGCAAAGGAACACATATTTATCCAAATGACAAAGAAAAAATGCAAATAAACGCATTTTATTGCACATTTTTTTGGCATTTGTGCAATTTTGGAGCTAAAAATGTTCTCTCCGGAGCGGATAATGCCCTCTGAGGTATTCGAATTTGTCGGGATGCTCCTTCAATGCCCGGCTGTCGTTCCGGGGGTCATAGAGTGCCAGAGGATTGTTGGGGTCGGTGCCGGTCGGTAGGGGTGGGGGGGTGATGTCGAATGGCTGTTCCCGTATGTCGAAATGGCGGCACAGGGCTTCCAGTGCCATGCGGGCGGCATTGGCTTTGCCATCGGCTGAATAGCCGGCGATGTGCGGGGTGCCAAGATAGACCTGCTCCAGCAGTGCACGGTCAATCTCCGGTTCGTGCTCCCACACGTCTATCACCGCATCGCGTATGCGCCCCTCTTCCAGTGCTTCCTTCAATGCCGTGTTGTCCACCACTTCGCCTCTCGCGGTATTCACTATTATAATAGGTCTGTCGGGCAGCGAGCGGAAGAAGTCTCTGTCGGCCAGATGCAGGGTGGGGTGTTGTCCTTCGCGGACAAGGGGGGTATGGAAGCTGATGACATCGCATAGTCCGGCCATTTCGTCCAGCGGCATGAATCCTTGCTCTCCCCGGTCGGCCCGTGGCGGGTCGCAGCAGAGTACCCTCATGCCCAATGCCCGGCCCACTTCACACACCCGTGTTCCCACGTGTCCTACTCCCACCACACCGAGGGTGGAGTGGGGGAGGTCGAGGCCTCGTTCGAGACTGAGCAGCAGCAGTGCCGAGCGGATGTATTGTGCCACGCTTCCGGCGTTGCATCCGGGGCAGTTGGTCCATGTGATACCCGCTTCGCGGCAGTAGGCCGCATCGATGTGGTCGTGCCCGATGGTGGCTGTGGCAATGAACTTCACCCGGCTTCCTTCGAGCAGCGTCCGGTCGCAGCGGGTGCGGGTGCGCACTATCAGGGCGTCGGCGTCTCGCACATCAGCGGCGGTCATGGCAGCTCCGGGCAGATAGACGGCCTCGTCGGTCACCTGTCGGAGTGACTCCCGGATATAGGGGATTTTGTCATCTACAATTACTCTCATAGGTCTTCTGTGGTTTTGGATGCCTGACGGCGCGGCAAAGTTACACAAAACTTCTCATAGTTGTGCTTGTGGAAGTAAAAATTGCCCATTTCAACGGTGAAAGTAGGATAAAAAGAGTGTTTTTTCAGAATATCTGTCCGCCGTTGTCGCTCTCCGGGTAACTCCTTCTTTGGGTTTTTCGTTGTCGTACTTGGGAAATTGTTTTCCGTTTCTTCTTCCGTTTGCAACTTTCTCCGTACCTTTGCTGTTAAGTTATATATTTCTTAATATGTGTATGGGTAAGCTCCGCGATTTCGTCCGCGACCTCAAGCGGAAAGACCACCAGCGCTATCTTGGTGGCATGGATTTTCTGAAATATATCGGCCCCGGTCTGTTGGTGACGGTAGGATTCATCGACCCCGGCAACTGGGCCAGCAATTTTGCTGCCGGCTCCATGTTCGGCTACACATTGCTTTGGGTGGTCACCCTCTCCACCGTCATGTTGGTGATGCTGCAGCACAATGTGGCCCACTTGGGCATCGTCACCGGCCTCTGTCTTTCCGAGGCGGCCACGCAATACCTTCCCCGTTGGCTCTCTGTGCCGGTGCTGGGCAGTGCTGTGTTGGCCTCCATCTCCACTTCGTTGGCCGAGATTCTGGGTGGTGCCATTGCCTTGCAGATGTTGTTCGGCATTCCCGTCATCGTGGGCTCGGTGCTCACGGCGGGCTTCGTTGCCCTCATGCTCTTCACCAATGGTTACCGGCGGGTGGAGCGTTTCATCATCGCTTTTGTGTCGCTCATCGGTTTCTCTTTCCTCTACGAACTGTTTCTCATCGACATCGACTGGCCCGAGGCATTGGTTTCTGCCGTCAGTCCCTCCATTCCCGAGGGGAGTATGCTCATTGTCATGAGTGTGCTTGGTGCGGTGGTGATGCCCCACAACCTGTTTCTTCATTCGGAGGTGATACAGAGTCGTCAGATTAACCAGCAGGACGAGGCCCACATCCGCAAGGCGCTGAAGTATGAGTTTTTCGACACCCTGCTGGCCATGACCATCGGTTGGGCCATCAACAGTGCCATGATAGTGCTGGCTGCCGCCACCTTCTTCAAGCAAGGGGTGCAGGTGGAGGAACTGGGTCAGGCCCAGTCGTTGCTCACTCCCCTTTTGGGTGGTGCGGCCGGTGTGGTGTTTGCTGTGGCCCTGTTGTTGGCAGGCATCTCTTCTACCGTCACCAGCGGCATGGCGGCAGGTTCCATTTTTGCCGGCATCTTCGGCGAGTCCTACAACATCCGCGACACACACTCGCGCACGGGTGTGCTGCTTTCGCTCGGTATAGCCCTGCTCATCATCTGCTTCATCCGCGACCCCTTCTACGGACTCATCATTTCGCAGATGGTGCTCAGTGTCCAGCTTCCCATCACCGTTTTCCTGCAGGTGGGGCTCACTTCGTCGCGCCGTGTCATGGGGTGTTATGCCAACAGCCGTTCCACCACCGTCATGCTCTATGCCGTGGCCGCTGTCGTCACAGGGCTCAACCTGATGCTGCTTGCCAGCGAACTGCTGTAAGTTTTCCGGTTACATTCCCCCCAGATGGTCGGACACCGTCTGCAGGATGGCCTGTCCGCGTTGCAGCCGGGTGGGCGAGGGGGTGGGGGTGTCCAGTGTCACCCTGCCGGCCTCGTTGCTATAGACGGTTATCCCTGTCGAGTCGTGGAAAGCCAGTCCGTCGTTGAATGTGTAGAAGGCGAAGGGGTAGGTATATTCTGTGCCGAACACGTTGCGGCTGAAGGGGTAGTCGTCGTGCGGCAGGCCCATCTGTCCGAGCAGTGTGGCGGCTAGATCCGTCTGGTTCACAGGGTAGTCCACCGTGTAGGGACCCTTCACGGCTCCGCCTGTCCATAGCATCGGAGCTCGGTAGCGTCGTGGTTCGGTGTAGTCGGTCTGTCCTCCCTGCGGATAGGCTATGCCGTGGTCGGGCAGGCAGATGATGAGCATATCGCGCCACTGCGGCAACTGTTTCAGCCGGTCGATGAAGCGTCCCAGGCAGTCGTCCGTATAGGCAAACGAGTTCAGCCGTTGGTCGTCGGGGAAGCGGTCGAAGGGCACCTCGAACGGCTCGTGGCTGCTCAGTGTCAGGAAGGCCGTGTGCCATCGTTTGGTGGTGTCGGTGCGTGCAGCCAGTGTGTGGTAGAGGTAGTCGAAGGTGATGTCGTCGTTCACCCCCCAGGCATTGGTTGTCCGTTCCTGCAGGCTGAAGTCGGTGTCTGCCGTCAGCCGCTGGTAGCCCGTGCTGAGCAAGTAGCTCTTCATGTTGGTGAAGTTGATGTCGCCGCCGTAGAGGAAGTCCGTTTCGTAGCCGGCCCTTCCCAGCGACCGGGCAATTCCCGGCAAGTGGCGGCTTTTGGCCGGTATCTTCATCACCGAGGTCTGTGGCAGGCCCGGAAATCCGCTCAGGGCGCACACCGTCCCCCGGTCGGTGCGGTAGCTGTTGCTGTAGCAGTCGGTGAACCACACCCCTTCCCGTCCCAACCTGTCGAGGTTGGGCGAAGCTCCTTTGGCTCCGCCGAGCGACTCCACAAATTCGGCTCCGAATCCCTCTAACAGGATGATGAGCACATTCGGCCGTTGTGTGTTCAGCAGCTTCACTGCGGCAGAGTCGCCGGGTGTGGGGAAGAGCCCTTCATACAGTGCTGCCCGTTCCTCTTCGGGGAAGAAGTCGTACATCTCCTCGAACCGCCGGCTTTTGCCCATCGACGAGAGCAGGCTGAAGCAGGGGTTCACGGCCGAATGGTTGAGAAACTGGCGCTCGCTGTAATAGACCTGTCCGATGTTGGCTGTCGATTCGCTCACTCCGCCCCGGATGGCCAGAAACAGTGCGCCTCCCATCAGCAGCAGGACCAGTGTGCCGCCGGTGCGTCGCTTCACCTCTGTCAGCCGCACAGGGGTCAGCCACACCATCACCCCGGCCGTTGCCGCCGCCAGCGCCACGATGGCTGCCACGCGCAGCAGCACGAAGCCTGCAGATACGCTGGCCATCGCCTCCGATGGCGAGTCGAGGTAGGCAAACACCGTGGCATCGAGCTTGAATCCCCAGAAGGCATAGAGTGTCGTGTCGGCCACGAAGACGAGGCTCGTCACCGTGGCTGCCACAATCAGGTAGGGGGCCATCCACCGCCGCAGGGGCATCCGTTTCACCCACACGCTTGCCATCACTGCCAACAGGGGCAGTATGGTCAGGTAGGCCGCCGTTGTGGCATCGAGCGAAAGGCCGTGCCACACCACGTCGGCATAGTCTTTCAAGCTGAGTGCTTCTTCTCCGGTGGCATTGGTTGCCATGAACAATGGCTTCTGCATGGCAAATCCCGCCAGCATCGCCACATACAGTGTCGCTATATAGCTTATTCGTTGTTTCATGTCGGTTTTCGTTTAAGGGTGAGTGTCCGGTGTCAGCCTGTCTTCGTTCATGCGGAGCATGTATTGCTGGATGATGGCCTTGAGCTGCAGCTCCATCTGCTTCTGTGGTTGGATGCGGTGGATGATGTTGTGCTGTTGCAGGGGGTCGTTGCGGTAGTCGTAGATGGCAGTGACGGAGGAGCCGTCGAACTGGATGACGTAGTCGCCCTGGAAGTACTGGTAGATGCCGTTGAGGTAGTTGACGGCAAAGCGCCGGTGGTCGGGTGTGTTGAAGAGGTCGTTTCCGAAAGCCAGGAAGGGGCGGTCGTAGCCGAGGTATCCGAGCACGGTGGGCATGATGTCCGTCTGTTGTGCGATGGCCCTTGAGCACCCTCTGAGTCCGGCCCCCGGGTCGTAGAAGATGATGGGCACGGCAAAGCCGCCATAGTCCGTCTGGTACTCGGCGTGCGATGTCTGGTTGGTGTGGTCGGCGGTGATGACGAAGAGTGTGTTGTCGAACCATGGCTGCCGGGCCGCCTGTTCGAAGAAGAGGCGCAGGGCATTGTCGGAGTAGCGTATGCACTTGTGGATGGGTTTGCCTCCCTCCTCAGGGAAGCGTTCGCGATAGCGTTCGGGCACGGCAAAGGGGTGGTGCGACGAGGCGCTGAAGAGTGCGGCGGCAAAGGGTTGCCGGAAGGAGCTGAGCTTGTCGCACATGAATCGGAAGAACTCCTCATCCCAGATGGCCCATGTGCCGTCGAAGTCGGCATCGCCTCCGGTGTGCGGGTCGGCATTGTATTCGGTGCGTCCGTAGTACTCTTTGAAGCCGGTGGCGCGTGCAAAAGCCTGGAATCCCATCGAACCGTTTTCCGCTCCGTGGAAGAAGGCCGTGTGGTAGCCCGCCTGCTGCAGTTCGCCGGCAATGCCGCTCACCTTGTTGAGCGCGGCAGGGGTGACGAAGAAGGGCTCTACAAACATGGGGATGCCCGAAAGCACCGAGGGCATCCCGTCGATGCTCTTTCGTCCGTTGCCCACGGCATTGGTGAACACGTAGCTGTGGGGGATGAGCGAATCGAGGAAGGGGGTGTAGCCCTTGTAGGTGTTGGCGTCGAGCGAGCGGTTGAGGGCACCGATGTATTCGCGCCCGAAACTCTCCATGATGAAGATGACCACATTCTTCTTTGCAGCCCCCCTCCCTGCTCCCTTTCCGGTGGGGTGGTGTATGGGCGAGTAGGCCGCCTCCATCTCCTCGGTGCTGAGGTAGGCAGGCACTTCGAAAGGCTTTTTCCCGATGGTGCGGATGATGGAGAATGGGGTGTTGAGCACCACTGCCGCCTCCACCGGCCGGTTGATGTACTGGTTGGCATTGCTCAGCGTGATGGGGCGCACAGCCTTGCCGATGCCCCCGCGGATGGCGAAGATGCAGAGCGGCACGGCCACCAGCAGGCAGAGTGTCTGCACAGTGTAGTAGAGGGCCGGCCGGCGCACCGTCAGCTGCACAGCCGGGCGGCGGTAGAGCCTCCACACTCCCCACATCAGCAGCAGGAAGAGGAGGGTGAGGTACCAGTGGTTGAGCACCTCAGCGCCGATGATGGAGCCCAGGTTGCCCTCGTTGCCGAACTCGCTGAAGAGCGTGGCCGTGGTGCGCCGTCCGGTGAAGCGGAAATAGACGCAGTCGGCCAGATTGGCCGCGGCAGCCACTCCGTTGAAGAGCACAAACACCACTTTGGCCGCCGTCTGGTAACCCCTCCGCTCCTTGCCCTTCCATGGCAGAAGCATCATCAGGATGTAGAGGGCATTGACATAGACTACTGCCGACGCATCGAACAGCAGCCCCCCGCGCAGCATGCTCTCCAGCAGGCCGAGTGTCAGGTGGTCGGCATAGTAGCCGAAGTTGACGGCGAGGAATACCAGCCGGCAGAGCATGAACAGGGCAAAGGCCAGCACAATGTTCAGTGCGAGTGCCACAGGCGTGTTCAGGGGCGATTCGCCCAACATCCGGCAGAGGCTTTCTCGCTTTATGATTGTCTTTATTTTCATAATCTTGCAGAGGTTTCGGGTGCAAATGTACGAATTTTCCAAGAGATGTATCCGCTTTCCGCTTCTAAGTTTCGCAAGTTTAACTTCTGCAACTGATTGCTCAGCGATTCTTTTTATTTTTGTTTCGAACGCAGAGGCGCGGAGGCGCAGAGTCTTTATCATCAGCTGCTCTCATTTTTCGGTTTGCTTTGCTCTTTTATTGTTTTTCTTTTAGTCAGAAGTTTAATCATCGTCGATGTTTATATAATCATCGACGATAACTATGTAAACATCGACGATGATTATATAGTTAACGCCGATGATTAAACTTTTCCCTTGCGGTTTGCAGGTTTTTCAAAGGCTTTCCGTACTTTCTTCCCCCGTCCTTCCGCTTTATGCCTGCGGAGTGACGCGAAAACGGTCCGTTGTCCGGTCGGAACCGATGGGCCTGCGGATGAAAAAAATGCAGGTGGCGGTTTTGGCGGAAGCAATGGAACGGGCAGTATTCGTCCTTTTGTACAATAAGCCCCCGGTGTGCGATGACGAAAAACCATGTCAATTCCGTCGGGAGGCCGGACGGATGACGGCAAGAGGTAAACCGGAGGAAATCATGGCATTATCGCCGAAACCGTGTTAACGAAATAAAAATCACCCCCCCCGATAGTTAAAAGTATTAAACAATTTTAAGCCTTTTTTGCCTGATAAGATAATCCTTTGTATGTTTGAAGCCGGTAACTAATCGTAATAAACAAAGTTTGAGGCCGATAAAGATGCTTGCCAAAGCTGACAGAAATGACTACAATGGTGGGGGGAAATACAATAACTCCTTCCCGGTTTGGTGTCTGCAGACCTTAAACTGATACGGAAGATGCCGGCAACACAAAGTAACAGGCAATTTAAAGAAATAGAACCAGGTAAAAATCAAAGAAACCATAAGATGAAGGTCAGAAGTCTAAAGACAGCACTCGTGCTCATGCTCTTTGCAGCTACCACGGCACTCGCTCAGGTGGCCGTGAAGACCAACGTGCCCATGGACATCCTGCGGCTGCCCAATGCCGCCGTGGAGGTAGGGTTTGCTCCCAAATGGACTGCCGAACTGGGCGCATATTACAATCCTTGGAAGTTCTCCGACGACAAGCAGCACAAACTCCTGCTCATACAGCCCGAGTTGCGCTATTGGCTCTGCGACCGCTTCAACGGCCACTTCTTCGGCCTGCACCTCATGGGCGGAGCATTCAACACCATGGGCTTCGAGCCGCCCTTCGCCCTCTGGGACGACATGGAGGACTACCGCTACAAGGGGCGCTTCTACGGAGGTGGCATTTCCTACGGGTACAGCTGGATTCTCGACCGCCACTTCAACATCGAAGCCACCATCGGGGTGGGATACAACTACGTGGACTACGAGAAATACGAGTGCAAGAACTGTGGCGACAAGCTCGGCGAGGGCGACAAGCACTATCTGGGCCCCACCAAAGCAGCCGTCAACCTCATCTACGTCTTCTAATCCTTATTATATTAAAGAATAGAGAAAAATGAAAAGAACAGCATACCAATCGCTCACCTCAGCACTCACCTCAGCACTCGGCCTCATGCTCCTTGTGGCCACGCTGCCCGCCGCCGCATGGGCCGACGACACCCGCAAGGCCGCCAACAAGGTGCTCACACACGAGGATGTCAGCGTAGCACGCTACGAGCTGGCACAGACCACCGACAACAACCTCTACATCAATCTGGAAATCCTGCTCGGCAAAGACTTCAAGATGTCCAGCAACCGCATGACGCACATCGTGCCCCTCTTCCATTCGGCCGACACCGCCCGCACACACGACTTCGACCCCGTGGTGGTCTATGGCCGCCGGCGCGAAATCATACACCAGCGCAACGGCCTCGTGCCCTCCGACGCCTACCGCATTGTCCGCCGCGAGCAGGGCGAAGAGCAGCGCATAGAGTACAGCGCACTCATCCCCTACGAACAGTGGATGGACGATGGCCGGCTCGAGCTCTGGGTTGACCTTTGCGGATGTGCCGATTGCCGCAAAGAGGAACTTTACATCCCCGTCGGTCAGCTGCTCACACCCGTCGAACCCGCCTTTATCCCCGCCTTTGTGCGTCCGCCGCACATCGATGTCAAGCGGGACACACTGGAGCGCGAAGCCTTCATCGAGTTCGTGGTCGATCGCACCGAACTGAAGAAGAACCATAGCGGCAACGAAGCCGAGCTGCGCAAGATTGTCAATTCCATCGACACCATCCGTGCCGACAAGAACCTCACCATCACCTACATCAACATCCACGGATACGCATCGCCCGAAAGCCCCTACCGGCACAACAAGGAGCTGGCCGAAGGGCGTGCCGCCACACTCCTCAAGTTTGTGCGCGGGCAGTATGCCTTCCCCGACAGCGTGTTCAGCTCCGGAGCCACGCCCGAGTACTGGAGCGGCTTGCGCGAACGGGTGGCCGCCAGCGACCTGGAGCACCGCGACGAGATTCTGGCCGTCATCGACAGCCCCCTCGCCCCCGACCCCAAAGAACAGAAGATAAAGAGCAACTGGCCGAAGGAGTACCGCTTCATGCTCGACTACTGGTATCCCTCGCTCCGCCGCTCAGTCTATAAGGTAGGCTACATCATCCGCGGATTCAATGCTGAGGAGGCCCGCGAAGTCTTCCGCACCAAGCCCGCACAGCTCTCGCTCGAAGAGATGTTCATGGTAGCCGAGCTCTACCCCGTGGGCAGCGAAGAGTTCCGCCACGTGTTCGATGTGGCCGTGCGCCTCCACCCCTCCGACCCCATCGCCAACCTCAATGCCGCCTGCATTGCCCTCGACGAGCGCAACATCGGGCAGGCACGCCGCTACCTGGCCAAGGCCGGAGAGTCGCCCGAGGCCACCCATGCCCGTGCCGTCCTCGCCGTGTTCGACGGCAACTACAACGAGGCACGCCGCCTCTTCCTCCTGGCCCAGCAAGCCGGTGTAGAGCAAGCCACTCCCAACCTCCAGCTCCTCGACAAGATAGAGCAACGGGGGATGAAGAAGTGAAGAAACAAAACAACAAGACAATAAAAGAAACCGCGTTCTTTGACATCACTGGTACAGAAACGGAAATAAGTAGCACGGAAAAGTTGCAACTTCCGGCAGAATCGTGTATCTTTGCACTCACTTTACCTTAATAATATATAGGCAATATGAGACAAGGTACGATGACACTCGAATCATGCAAACTGGCAGCCATACAAGGCATAGCCAATGCTGAAAGTCTGGAAGACGTGTACTTCACGATGATGGAGACACAAGCCCAACTGAAAAAGCAGTGGGAAGAAGAGGAGAACGAATCTCCCTTGCCACGCTACACCATGGAAGAGCTGAACGCACGCATCGACCGTGCTGAGGCCAACATCGCGGCAGGAAAAGTATATACCTGCGAAGAAGTCCACCAATATTTGGAGGAAAAGCTGCCATGGCTAAAGTAATATGGGAAGAGGAAGCGCGTGAACGGGAATTAAGCATCTTGGAGTATGGGCGCAAGAATTTTGGCGTGCATGCATCCAAGAAACTTTATGAGAAGTTCAAGCGTGCAGAAACCAATCTCATGGGAAATCCTTTGATTGGTATGCGCGAGGTTTATCTTGCCAATCGTTCACACGATTATCGTAGTTTGTTTGTGCCTGAATACTTCAAGTTGGTTTATTACTATGATGAAATGTATGATACGGTGTTTATCTCCGACGTTTGGGACACCCGGCGGGAACCCGTCGTTCAAGCCTTCCGCCTGTCATAACTTCCACTCACTCAAAGAAACATACTTATTTCCGTCCCGTCAGCCACACACAGTGCCGATGGGACGGTTTCGTTTTCAACGTACCGGTGAACCCTTTCGAGAGCTCGCTCAACTGAACTCCTCCGCCACCCACCTGCCCCAAACGGTAGAACGGTGAGTGCCCAAAACTCTCCCTCTATAAACAGAGGAGGAGGTAAGCAAAGCTCCATTGCTGGTATGAAGCGAACCTTTCCTCTACGGACAGAGGAGGAGGTAGAGGGTGAGAAAAGAGATAAAAGAGAGAGAAAACAGAGAGAAAAAACAAAAATAGAAACAACAATAAAACAATTAATTAACTAATTTACTAACTTTAAAACTTTATTTTTATGAAAGTTAAAAATTTATTTTTAGGTTCGTTGGCATGCTTGGCATTTGCAGCATGTTCGAATGATGACGACACCGTGGTGAACCCCAGCGCGGAAGGTTCAGAGAAATTTGTCGTGGTGAGCATTTCTGTTCCTCCAACTCGTGCGTTGTCAGAAACTGATTTTGAAGAAGGAACGGCTACAGAAAATACAGTAAGCAATGCTCTTCTTGTCTTCTTTGATGAGAGTGGAAACTATTTTCAAGCCCAACAACCTACCTTGGCATGGGGCGATGGAGCAACTGAGATTAATCCTGCGCTCGAAAAAACAGCGGAAGCAGTTGTCGTTTTCAAAAATACAACAGATATCCCTCGTTCAGTAGTTGCAATTTTGAATTCAACCTTGACCGTAGGCCAGTTGGATTCAGATAAACCTTCGCTTACAGAATTGAAGGGAATTGATTATATTGCAGATTATTCTTCAGAGTCTAGCTTCGTTATGACAAGTTCTGTTTATAAAGAGACTGATGATGCTAGTAATGTAATTTGTGAAGCGATTATTACTACTGATAATATTGCAAAGAAAGCCGCAGGTGACGGAGAACCTACAGAGGCAGAAAAGAACGCAGCTACCCCTGTACAAATTTATGTGGAAAGAGTTTTGGCTAAGGTAAAAGTTTCAACAGAAGCTGTGGGAAGTTTTTCAAATGCAGGTACAACTGTAGATATTAAGGGAGTGGATGCAAACGGTTCTATCACCACCGTAGAAGATAACCTCACAATCATTCCTGAAATTACAGGTTGGCATCTTGCATATACTAATCCTAAGTCAAATCTTTTGAAGAAGGTAGAAACTGGAGCTTCTACTACTTGGGGTTATGCTGGCGAAGGTTGGACTGATGTACAAAATAAGCGTTCATATTGGGGCATTAGCTATGAACCAACTGGAGGAGACAAATGGGGCTTCAGCAAATATTCTGAATCGACCAAAGGTGTCCATTATTGCTTAGAGAATACTACAGACTTGACTGAAAGCACAACAGCTACAAAATTGGTGGTTACTGCTGTACTTAAGGATGGAGAGGGTAATGTAATTGGAGACCTTGTAAAACACAATGGTTGGTATTATAAGGAAGAGGATTTTCTCAAATTGGCTGCACAATCATTGGTTACAGCTGGATTTAAATACAGTATTGATGGTGGAGCTGCTACATCTGATTGGTTGAACTATTTGAAAACTCAGAGATATTCAAAAAGTGGTGAAGAAGAACAATGGTTGGTTGAAGCTGCTTTGAAGACTACTGTTCCTGCATCTCCATTAGTTATGACTATAACAAAGAATGATGTAGCTTCTGATGCTAATGAGGTTAATGAATATTTGCAAGAGACTGTAGGTAGTGCTCAGGAATGGCAAGATGGTAAATGTTACTATTTCGTAAATATTAATCATATCAATCAAAAGAATGCCATCATCCGTAACCATGTCTATGATGTGTTGATTAGTGGAATTGTAGGTCTGGGTACACCTGTTTATGACCCAGATACAGATGAGGATGGCACACCTGAAGAGGAGGAAATTATTCCTGAAAAACCGACAGACGATGCATCTTTCGTGATGGCACAGGTTAATATTTTGAAGTGGAGAGTTGTTGCTCAACAGTCAGTTACGTTGCAGTAATCCCCTCTCTATTCCCTTTACTTTTTTCCTTCCCCCGTCTGAAAAAGTTTTTTCTCAGGTAGGGTAGGAAAAACGGAACAATCAATGCCTTCGCGGGGCAGGTGCACATACACACAGTGCCTGCCCCCGCGACAAGGCAGACAAACAAGAAAAAACAACAAAACCGAAAGAAAAGACAAAAAATGAAATCATTGTCGGCATACATCAAAAGAACCATACAGTGTGTGGCCCTCGTGGCTGCCGCATCCGGCATCAGCGCATGCGACCCCATCCTCGACAACGACTACGGAGACTGTACCGTGCGCTACCACGTGAGCTTCTGCTACGACTACAATATGCTGGGTGTTGACGCATTCTCGAAGCAAGTGGAGAGTGTGACGCTCTATGCCTTCGATGCCGACGGAGTGCTGCGCCACCAGACAGGCGCAACGTGCGAGAACATCCTCGCCAGCGGAGGTTGCATGGAGGTGCCCTTCAACCCCGAAGAATATCACCTGGTGACCTGGTGCCACAACATCGGATGCCAGACCACCGAACTGCCCGACATGGTGTGCGGGAAAAGCACCATCAGCGAACTGCAGTGCCGCATCGGCGGACGCACGAAGAAGGACGACTGCACCGAAGTGTGCCGGATAGGCCCCATCTTCCACGGCGAAGCCGTCAACCCCGAGCCCGTCAACAACGACGAACTCAACCCCACCTACCTGGTGCCGCTGGTGAAGAACACCAACCACGTGCGCATCATCCTCAACAACCTGGACGAACAACCGCTGCTGGCCAGCGACTTCGACTTCAGCATCGTCGAAGAAAACGGCCTGATGAACTACGACAACTCTCTGCTCCCCGACGAGCAGCTCACATACGTGCCCTTCTACACCGGGCAAGGAAATGTCGGCTATGAAACGGAAGACACCCGGGCCGACGACAACACCACCACACTCAACATGGCCATTGCCGAGATGAGCATCGGGCGACTGATGGCCGACCGCAACCCCTACCTGACGGTGACCAACCGGCAGACGGGAAAACTGGTGTTCCGCATCCCGCTCGTGCAATACCTGCTCATCGCCAAAAGCGAGAATGTCAGCCACATGAGCGACCAGGAATACCTCGACCGTGAGGACACATACAGCCTCACCTTCTTCCTCGACAAGAACCAGAGCTGGATCAGCACCAGCATCCTCATCAACTCGTGGCGGGTGGTGCTGATGGATGTGGACATGTAGCGGGGGAGAGCACACGGATGCTATCCGGACGATGATGGTATATAAAACAGATAGAAAAAAGAATATGGCAGGGGAGTACTGTACCCCGACGTCAGCAGAGTAGATAAGAAAAAAGGTAAACGAAAGTGAAGAACTGGTACACCTACATATGCATGGCACTGATGGGCATCCTGGCCGCTTGTACAGGCGACGACAGGCTGACCCCGGACGATGGTGGCGCGGAGAGCGTCAGCGTCCGCATCGTGCTTTCTACCGGAGGAGGTACCGGCAACGGCCCGTTCACCCGCGTCACCCCGACGGCTCCCGGCGACGGCAACCCCAGCTTCTCTATGGAGGAGGGCGAGGCATACGACTACTACATCAATCCCTACGATGCACAAGTGTTGCTCTTCACGGCTGAAACCAACGACAACGACGGTGGCGGGTTTGTGGGGCGTGCCTCCTTCACCGACGTATGGCCTCTGGCCGGTGAGACGGGGAAGTATCACCTCAGCGGCATACTCGAAGGCGTCACCGAAGAAGATTTGGGGAAGGCCTACCAGGTGGTGGTGCTCTGCAACACCGGTGGCACACTCACCCCGTGGATGGACGGGGGGGCATACTCCAAGGAGAGCAGCCTGACGGGCATCTCCCGCAACGAACTCATCGAAGGGCTGACCTACAGTGGGTACACCGCCGCCTTCACCGGGGCACTGACCGACCCCTCTGCCACCGCCCAAGAGCGGGCCGCACGCATCCCCATGTGGGGCATCGAGCCGCTGCCCGGATTGAAGAAGGAGAACAGCCTGCAGATAGATGTGCTGCGCACCATGGCCAAGGTGCGCATCAAGTTCGACGCTTCGGACTGCACCCTCAACTCCATCACCCTCAACCGTGCCCACACCGGCGGCTACATGGCCGCACAAGGGGGGCAAGCCATCGACGCTTCGGGCGGGACAAACTACAACGACGACACCTCCACGACGGGCATCCAGTCGCCCTCCATCCCCACGGAGGCAGGAGACATCACCACAGGCCTCACCTTCACACAGGTGACCGGCGCCGATGGCGAGGAAGCCTACGTCATCTACATCCCCGAATGCCGTAACATGACCGATGCCGATACCCCCGCAGACGACTATGCCTACATGACGCTCAACATCACCAGCAACGGCATCGCCCAAGACTACACACTCCACTTCGCCGAATACACATCGGACAGCGACGAAAACCCCACCGCACCCGAGTGGGACATCATCCGCAACGACTTTTTCGACTACACCATCACCTCCATCACCCCCACCGGCGGACTGAAAGCCAACGTGCGCGTGATGCCGTGGGAGCATGAGACGATGGGGTATGAGCTGACACAAGACCCCGTGGTGACCATCGGATGGTCGGAGGGATGGCCCGTCTGCTACGACGGCATCAACTATGGGGTGCCCACCTGCTACGAAAACGAATACTACTATGCCACCTTCTATGTGGATGTCAGCATCCCCGAAGGGGTGAAGTGGCAGGCACACCTGACCAACCCGCTTGACTTTGAGTTCGACCCCGACTGTTCCGACCATGGATATGCACACATAAAAGAAGATGGCAGTTATACGGACTATTATGGAAACAAGACCGACCGCGTCACCGTGAAAGTGCGTCCGAAGAGTGCCTGCAATGCCGGTGTGCGACGCACCACCAACCTCTATTTCACCTTAGAGACACTGGTGGGCGGCAACAAAAAAGCCACCATCAAGTGGTGGGCGGACAACCCCGATACGGACGACATCGAAGGCAACGGCCCTTTCCCCATGTTGGGCGACACCAACGACCCGCCGGGCGAGGGAAAGATGGTGCGCATCGTACAGATAGCAGAAAGTGAATGGGAAGGATACCGGAGCAACCTGCTCGATAAATGGAAAGAGGAACAAGCTGGGGTGCAACAGGCAGTAGCTGCCGAAGAATAATGAATGAAGAAGCAGATATGAACAGACTACTCAGATATATACAGCACGTGTTGGTGGCACTCTGTTGCTTGGCGGGCTTTGCCGCTTGCACCGACGATGAGGCAGTGGTGTGGGGCGAGACCGCCGCACCGGGCATCTATGCAGGCCTCTCATTAGGGGGCGAAGAGCCGTTATACCCCTCCGATCCGTCAACCCGTGCCGGCAAAATCACCGGTGAGAGCGATTGGGGCGAAAACACCGTGGCCAGTGTCGATTACTTCCTGTTCGATGCTTCGGGCAACCGGTTGTTGTACAAGCGCCACACCCCCACTGCCGGCGAGGGGAGCGCGTTGCCCACCACCCCCACGACCACTGACGGACTCACCTACTACACCACCACCCTCTATCCACTCAGCACGGGGAGCGACTGGAAGACCCTCTGCACACAGATAGTTGAAGGTTGCCGGCTCTATGCCATCGTCAACCTGAGCGAAGAGAAGGCAAACACGGTAACTGACCTTGCCTCGTTGCAGGCACTGGTAGTCACCGATGCGGACATCTACAAGCGCGATGAAGAGAAACTCTTCCTGATGGATGGCGTACACACGTTCACCGGTGAGGAGGGCTATCAGAACAACCAGGTATATGAACTCACCGTCGAGGTCTTTCGGGCAGCCGCCAAGGTGAAGGTGAACATCAGCAAAGGCTCGGCTTGGGCAAGTGGCGATGGGGTGACCATGGGCACCATCACCGCCGGTGTGCAGAACTATGCCACCAACACCCGCGTGACCACCGACGGCACTCCGCTGACCTCTGCTGCTGATGCTGACAAACTGGCTCTGGCGAGCGTGACGCACACCGCCTCGGGCATCAATGCCGAGGGCACTGCCACTGACACTTATTTGGGGAGCATCACCTTCTACACTTTTGCCCACAACTGGACAGAGACCCCTGAAGAGGAGACATCGCTGGAGCTGAACGTGCCCTATACGGGACGCGAAAACAACTACTACAAGCTGGTGTTCCTCCCCAACGGTGGTGCCGGGCTCGACCGCAACACCTTCTACGAGGTGGACGTCACCATCAAGTACGATGGCTCGGAGCGGAGCAGCGACCCTGTGGAGCTGGAGGCAAAAACGTGGCGCGTGCAACCGTGGAAGACCGAGGCGTTTGATGTGCAGGAGGTGACAAAGGCCGATTACCTGATCCTCAGCGACTACTACATCGACCTGCGCAACGAAGACCACACCTCCATCACCTTCTACTCGTCGGACGTGGTGACGGTGGAGCTGGTAGGGTTTGCCACCGAAGCCGACGTGAATGAGACGTTCAATGACAACCAGGAGACCACCATCCTCGAGTCGCTCACCCAAGCCGGCTTCAAGAAGTACGAAGGACACGCCAAGTCCGGCATGGACGCCATCCCGGCCGTCTATTATGTCAACAAAGACAACGAGCGCATCGACATCACCCAAGACCCCAAGGCAAACTACGAAGAGGTGGGGGCCGTGTCGTACAGCACTGCGGCGGACCGCCCCGCCGAACTCCCCGCCGGACACGAGGTGTATGCCACCTGGCAGAGCAATGTCGCCACCGAGGGCACGATAGACATCTTCAGCCGCATCCCCCTGAATGTGACTCCCCGCTACATCACCCTGAGGGTGACGATGAAGACCTCCGGGGGAGGGACACTGACCCGCTATGCCGTCGTCAAGCAATATCCGCTGGAGTACATCAGCGGACGAGAAGGTATGCTGTCGTACATGGAGAGCAAGACGATGCAAAAGAATGACCCGACAAAATATTATACCTATAGCTGCCCCTGTCCTGCCGGCTTGTTGAAGGGCACATGGGACAGCGGCACGACAAATCATGAAGGCGGAATCTTCAATATGGCTGTGCCGGATAGCATCCGTGCCTATTTCAACGGAAAGGTGGAGGGTAGCACCACCACTTACCACGTGGGCGATGGTGCCAACATGAAGTGCAAGTTCTACCTGCCCTATGAGGGCGAGGATGAATATGGCATCGACTGGACTGGTTGGAAAAATTTTGCAACCTGGGCAGATGCCGAGGGCACTCACTACGGGCGCATCTACCGTATTGACGATGATTTCGACAGAGACAACGGCAAAGATTCTCCAGCCCTGATGGACAACGGAGTGGCAAACAACAACCGTATGTATGAGGTGGTGGTGACAGCCACTTCTACCGACTATCGCATCTCCCGTCCGCTGATGGAGAACATCACCGACGACGATGGCAATGCCGAGACGGCAGACAACCTGAAGGTGGCCGTGTCGAGTGCAGAGAACAATGCCTTGCTTTCGCCCCGCTTCATGCTTGCCTCGCAGTTGGGAAACAACAGTGCCGTGAACTATTGGGTGACGGCTCGCGACCAGTGCAAGAAGTATGTGGAGATAGGGCGCGACGGACGGGTGTACGACGACTGGCGCCTGCCCACCATTGCCGAGCTGAAGATTGTGAAGAACTACCAGATTGACGATGATGTGTATGACATCACCATGAACAAGGTGCTCAACTCCGATGGCGACACCAACCCCTGCTACTGGACAGCCCAGGAGGACGTGTTCGTCTATACCACAGGGTCGGGTGGGGAGGCTCCTCAGCAGTATGTGGACGAAGAGGTCCGCTACGTCTATCAGGAATCGACCGAACACCCAGGCAAATATATACGTACCTCAAACACCTACCGCAGCCCCGAAGGAAAGAATGAGTGGACGCTATACAGCACGAAAGACGAGGATAACAAAAATTTGGGAAGCGGCCATCTCGCTAATGGAACGGAGTACGTGGATGAATCAAAATCAAAAACGCATATTCCCAATCTCGCCATCCGTGTGCGTTGTGTGCGCGACGTGAAGGTGGAAGAAGTTGAAGTTTACGATTAGTTACACATTATTATATTATATAGCATACACATACAATGACCACCGATATTTTCAGACACATAGCCAAGAAGTTCAGTTGGATAATCGTCTTGTCCGTCCTGTTTGCCTCCTGCACCGACGAGCGGTTGGGAGGTGCCATGCACCCCGAGACCGACAACGAGGGAAAGGTGAAGGTGACCTTCAGCCTCAACATCCCCGGACTGATGGCCCCCACACGTGCCGCTGGTGCAGTGGATGAGCCGGTAGAGACCATCGACCTCTTCCTGTTCGACGAAAACGACCTGCTCACCGAGGTGGTACACCTGACAAAGAATGATGCCGAAGAATCGTTCACCGAAAACGACAATCAGTACTCCGGTGGCGAATACGTCACCCCGGAAGGTGGCACCACCGGCACCTACAGCGCCTGGATTGACGGCAACACCAGCCGCATCCACTTCATTGCCAACCTCCCGGAGGGCGAGTTCGACTTCAAGGAGCACGAGGGAGGTTCGGAAACGGAGGTCATCGCTCCGCTCGTCACCCGGAACCGCGTCTATTGGGGGCGTGCCACCTTCAATGGCACCACTCTCTCGCAAGACCCTGTGCTGCTCTACCGCAACTATGCCAAGGTGAAGGTGGGCACTGTGGCAAGCGGAATCACCATCAACGGATGGACACTCTACCACCGCCCCATCTATGGCACCATGGCGCCTTGCGACCGCAGCAAACTCAGTGGAGGCTCCTCCTCAGAACAAGAGGGGCTGAACCCCTTCGACTTCTCTCTCGGCACATCCGGTGTGAGCTTGCCGTTGGCTGACAAGTGTGTGATGACCGTGCACAACGAGGCCAACAAGTTGGCTGCTGAGGAAGAGATTACGGCCAACAGTGCGAGTGTGGCTTACTGGTGTTTCGAATACGACGATGCCGAGTTTGAAGAGAGGAGTCCCGTCTATGCCATCTTCAACATCACGATGGATGGTGAAACCAAGTATTACAGGATAGACCTGCTCGAGGATGACGAAACGGGACCGTATGGCAATGTCATCAGCCGCAAGCCCTTTGTCATCAAGCGCAACTACGAGTACACCATCAACTTCGAGGGGTTGACCCCCGATACCGGATGGGATACGCTGGAGGAGGCTGTCAACCACAATCCTGCCAACAACACAGAGATTACCGTCGAAGAGAGTCTGCCCGAAATTGTCAGCGCCAACCACACCCTGCGCATCGAAGAGACGGCGGAGGGTGCCTCCACCATCCGTTACTATAAGGACTATACGGACCCCAACACAACCTACACCATCAGCGACATTCTGGTCTATTACGATGGCGACGACTGCACGACCAACGACAACGCAGACACGGGAGCAAGCCGGTTGGAGGTCACCTGGAAGGGAGAGGCTCCTGCCGAATATGTAGAAAATACGCTCAGCATCGCACCGGCGACCGATGCCGAGGGAGCGGCTATTGCCCACACCTACCGCGTCAGCTTCCAGATGAAGGGATTCGACGAGAGTGCCGTGTCGGCCTCCTCGCCCCGCCACTACACCGAGGGTATCCTCTGCATTGCCGAGCAGCACGAGGTGTTGCTCAAGCGCTATGTGAAGGTCTATATGGGACCCGCCATCACCTTCCGCCCCCTGCTCATCAGCAGCGACATCCCCAACCTGACGGACGAGCGCCTGACCATCCTCTTCACCATCCCCGACGGCTACTATCTGCCCGAAGACCTCTATCCCATTGAGATACGCTTCGGCTCCGACCGTGTGGATGTGGAGAAAAACCTCTTTGTCGATGCCATGAAGGTCGATTTCGGGGCCGATGCCGCCCAAAACTATACCCACGTGCTGCGTTGGCAAGACCGCGACAACGATGGCAAATACAGCTGGACCACCCATGCGGCCAACAAGGTGCAGAACAGTTGGGGGTACAAGTACATCCACACCATCAGCACCCCGCCTACTGCCAACGAACAGCAGCAGCGCATCACCCTGCGCACGGTGGTGACAGACAAAAAAGACTTCAAGGTGATGATGGAGGGACGGAGCACCGTCACCGGCACCAATGTGTTCAACACCCGAGAGCTGGACTTCATGATGCAGAACGATGGTACGGCCACCTTCAGCACCGATGCCGCCGTTGACACCACCTACGGCTCGTGGATAGCCGGAACGACCGGTACGACTGACCAGTATCAGCGCATCATGCTCGATGGCGGACTGGCTGAGACACGCTACGTCACCCGCTACATCAATGTGCCCGGAGAGATTGGGACCACTTTCGATATACCCTATACATTGGGTACCTTGGTCGATGGGGTAATCACTGCTGATGCCGGGAGCGACAAGACTCCGCCTGTGTTGTGGGTCTATTACGACAAAGACAAATTCACACCCACGTCGGTCAGCTCCGGTACGTTGGGTACGGCACAGACCGATGCCGACGGGAATACCTTTGTAGCCATCACACCGGCCGCAAGCGAATGGTCGGAGGGGGCTATTACCTTCAAGGTGCTCAATACGGCGAAAAACAGTATGATTTTCTTCACTGCCCGCAACAGTGCCAAGTATGGGACATACGATAACGCGACCTTTGCCGACGGAAACAAAGGCTATGTCTGTACCGGCGTGAATGCCTTGGCAAGCACCTACCGTTCGGCAGGCGCCCTGGTCAGCACCGTCAGCAAGTGGGACTTCAACCCTGCGCCATCGACCACCGATGGCAACTACAGCTTTGCCGACAAAATTTCCATCCCCGCAGGAATGGGGCAAGACCTCTACGTGCGTATCGAACGCCCCCGCGCCACAGCAGCGACCATCACGATTGACACAAAGGGGGCATTCGAGTTGCAGACAGCTCCCCGTAGCGTCACCGTCACGAACAGTGATGGCTCTGAGAGCACGACTCCTGATTATACGATAACATCCTTCGGTAATGGTGTTTACACCGTCACATTGAACAGCATGGAGAGCGATTATGCTTACCTGCACTTCAAGGCGGCTTCGTTCAGCAGCGCCGGCACCATCAGTTTCACGGGCGAGCTCTACAATGCCGGTGAGCTGACCGTCAACAATGCGGCCATCCCCTTCCTGGCATTCGAGTTTGCACAAGAGGAGGAATTGGCGAAAGAGACACCTGCCTATGCCAAAGCCACCAACGTGGTGCCTGCCATCAAAGGGGCACTCATCGGTGTGCGTGTCTATCTGCCCAAGGCACTCTACACCGCACTCAACGGTGGCAAAGATGCCAACACGACGGATGAACAGATTTTCCGCTTTGCCTTCACCTCGCGCTACTTCAAGCCGGTGAATGCAAGCAGCACGCTCACCACCGCGTTGGGGACACAGAGCCGCTACGACTACTACACCGTAACACAGAGTACCAAGAACAACACCACCCACATCATCACCGTCGAAGAGGGGGCACTGCACGATGCGGGCAAATCCGTCACCATGGACGATGGGACGGAACATGAAGCCTGCTACATCGACCTCCTGCTCGAGAGCATCGCTATAGAGAGTGCCGAGAATGTGAAGTTTCTGGGTGCCAACGAGGAAGTGACCGACCTCAGCTTCTATCCCTATAACACTTCCATTGCTTGTAGCGGCACTTATGAGGTGACCATCGAACATTCTGCAGACGGCAGCGAATGGATTACCACTCCGCTGTCGGGCATAAAAGACGGCGATGACATCCATTATCGTATCACCATCCCCGACTGGGGGCTTTCGCGAAAAGATTTGCCGATGCTCGTACAACACAATGGCAAACTCAGCATCCCCGAAGGCTCTACGCTGACGGATGTCTGGGATGGCGATGAAAATACCTTTATCTTCAACGCAACGACCAACGCCAATGCTGAAACCCTGGTCGTATTCCAACTGGAGAAAGAGGGAGACATTGCTGCCGGCACACAAGAGGCGATACAGATTGTGCCTGCCAAAGACCGTGTGAAGCTGGCAAGCCCCAAACTGATTCTGACAGAACTGCAGGCGGTGACACCGACGAGGGTGGCACTCTATTCCGCCAAAACGGACGAAGAGACAACCATCTACGAGAATGGGGCACCGGTGGAGCTGCCTTACCTCGACCTGCCTGTTGAAGCCGCAGGCAAGGTGAATATTGTAATCGAACTGGGAGAAACGTACAACGATGAAGTGTTTACTCTGACGATGAAATCGAGCGACTATCACGATGTGGGGCTGGTGCCGGAAGGAGTAACAGAAAGGCAGGGACTGGAGGTTACCACCACTGCTACCGTAGCCGAAGGCAAATTGACATTTGGGTTGCAGACACTGTATGCCGGCACTGCCGAAGAGTTTACGCTAAATGTCAAAAGCGACCACTATATTCTGCCCGAGCTGACGCAACTGATGGCTACATCGGTAACTGCTGCCGGTGGCTATAACGTCTATTGGACTCAGCCGGTCGGACATGCACGAGGATTTAAAAACGGTGGAGGAAATGAGATTTTCGACAATCAGCAATATCAGAATGTATTGCCGGTGCCTGATGCTGTCGGAACATTGGCTTCGCCCTACGAGTCTTATACATACGGTGTGAAATTGGATGGATCCGGATACATCTCTTTCTATGCCCCGAAGGATGGAATGACGCTTTCGGCTGTAGTCGGGCTATATAACGACAATAAAGGGACATTGGGTGTTTACAAAGCAGATGGTACCCAACTGAATGTCGGTAATGATGGCAAAGATGTCATCGACTACGACGGAACGGTGATAACCCAAACCTTGGAAGAGGCAGGACTCTATTATCTGAAAAGGAGTAGTGGCAGTACATTTATTGTTTATGCTTTGACATTGTCGCTCCCTTCAGCGCCTTTCGGTGACTTCAAGTGGTATGCCACCAAAGCCGACGGGGCAGCCGTAAGCAGAGGAAGCGGTACGTGGGGAGCAGCCGATGCACTCATCACTGCCAATGATGCCGACGGCGATGGCACGCGCGACGTATGGGTGTCTGACTTTGCACAAGAGTTGCACCTGACAGTGGATGGACTGAGTGACGGCGAGACCACCCTCACCATCAGCGGCGACTACCGCTTCAAAGACGGAACAACCACGCAGACCGTCACTCCCGAAAACAATGCCGCTTCGCTGACGTTGGTGCCTGTCACCTACTTCGATGCCAACAACGAGTTGACCGACGGCTCGTTCACCCTCAACGGATACAGCACCAACTTCTCTTATACTCCCCAGACAGTGGATGTAAACATCCGTCCGTGGGTGCTGCTGACAACGAATGTGGAGAACTATACAGAGACCTTCCAAGATGGTAACGGATATGGTGTGCTGATTCCTTTCTTGAATACTTATGAGATGACCTTTACTGTAGTTGATGAGCAACATGACGGCAAGAGTATCTCATTTGAACCGCGTTTGGTAAATAATGGAACTGACAATGCCGGAAACAGTTATTTCCAACTCTTCAGTTTCCCCAATACAGAGAAAGGTAATGACTGGACAAATGCATATCTGGCAGAGTTTGAAAGTGCTGGATACAACACTCCATACACCTTTGTTTGGCGGGCAATGGAACAAGGTGGAAATCCCATTCATCAAGTGAAAGAAGGTGAATATACGGACATTATAATCAAACATGCAGATGGTGGCATCAGTGATTACAGCAAAAGAGGTCATATTTATTACGCACATACAGCTTCCGGAAAAAGCATTACCCGTTTGCGACCTTTGAATCCGTTCATGAATGCCGGAGCATCGCAGGGCTATATCCAATACAGTACGGATGGAACCAATTGGGAATATGTATTGGGAACTGATGAAGCAAAGTTGAATGCCCATCTGAATGCTCATAGCAGCCAGTTGCACACATTGAAGACAGGTACATTCTACATGCGGGTGACTATACCGGCCAGCATTGGCGATGATGACTATGCCAACATTGCCGTGAAGAGCGGTAGTACTGTGAACAGCAACTTTACCAACCAGGGTGTAGTGACGGATGATGACGGAAGCCGATGGGTGAAGTTCGAGGTAGATGCCAGCAGTGCAAGCAATGGAGATACATGGAACAATCTGGTGTTCTATGACAACCGGACCATTCCTGAAGTGGGACCTTCGGCAATGTTTAATCTGAAGTTTGATGTCAATGCTCGTGCTTTCACAAATGTGCAATATAGCAGAAACGGCAGTGTCTGGACTGATTATGACAACGCTGAAACACTTGATTGGATTGAGGCCGAGACCATCTATCTGCGTGCTTATTATACCGACAATGTGAGCGATAACATTTGCTTGAGTCAGAATGGTGGAGATTGGGGAGATACACCATCTTACAGTTCCGACACCAACGGAAAGTATGTGCAGTTTGCTATTCCTGCTGTAGTTGGTTCCTGGTCTATCCAATTCCATGCCAAGCCTAAGGATGGTGACAACTATGAAGGGTTCTATTCTGAAGAGATTGTGAAAGTGAAAGTGATAGAGAAGGTTGTGTATGACTACTATTGCTTGAATAATTCCGACGGAACCAATACGCTCTACAAAGATGGTGCTGCATTGGAACATTCGGTATTGGATGGAGTGTATAAATTTGCAGACGGTGATTTTGCAATTACGGCAAGACAACAAATCCAGTCAAACAGCAGCATTACAGTCACAACAATGCCTGAGGGAAGTACGGAAGAAAAGACATTGATTCCTACCAAAATGGGTGCGAGCCAAACTGTTACAGTAGAGATTCCATATCAAATGAAGGTTACTATCATTTGGTCACCACGTGAGGACAAGGATGGTACGGGAATGAAGATTACATATCCTGATGGCACTTCTGAAACAACTTCTGAAACAGCGAATGGTGCGTTGACAAAGGAAATAATATGTCCTGAAGGAACTCTTAAAATAGCGAGAAGCAATAATGAATTCTGGCTCTATTATCTGAAGTTTGAGCCCTATTTCGGTCAATAATCTCCTTATCCCCTCCTCCCCGCGAAGCCATATTACACAGTAGCGGCACATCCCTCCTCTTAAGGAAGGCTGTGCCGTTCTTCAACGGGGGAGGGGATTTCTCCGTTCAAAGATAGCTTTTTGCTATGGCTTCGGAGCCCGCTTGCTATGGCTTCGGAGCCTGCTTTTTAAACCGTTTCACCCTTGTGATGCGTATGTATCACAAGGGTGATGATATAGCTTCACAATGGTGACGCGACCGTATCACTTTTGTGAGACGGTATATGAAGCAGGCTTCTCAGGCGACTGAAGCTGGGTGCGAAGCTATAGGAAGCATCTGTGATGGGCAACAATAACCGAAGATCGAGGTTTCTCATTATTCTCTATCACACGGAGTTAAAAAAGCGTGTATTGCTTGGAAGATTAGAAGGATTGCTGTATATTTGCAGAGAAATAATTCATAAAGATCATTATCCTATGGCAAATTATCAGGCAATGACTCAGGCTATTGTAGAGTATTTCAAAACCAAACCGGTGTTGAAGGCTTGGATTTTTGGTTCTTTTGCCCGTAAGGAAGATACCCCCAATAGCGATGTGGACATCCTTTTTGTGGCAGACCGCTCAGAAAAACCTTTTACACTGTTCACAATGGGAGGTATGTACATGGATTTGAAGAAACTTCTGGGGCGTGAAGTTGACCTTGTTGAGGAAGGTACGTTGAGTCCGTACGCAAATGGAACGGCTGAAAGGGATAAAATATTGATTTATGAGAGAAAAGGTTAGGGATAAGGGACGATTGGAAGACATTTTGGAGCATTCCCGAAATGTGGAAAAGCTGATAGAGGGCTTTTCTTATGATGATTTCAAAGTTGACATCCGCACTTATTATGCCGTGATGAAGAATGTTGAGATTGTGGGTGAGGCTGTGTATATGTTGACCAAAGATTTTAAAGAGGCTCATTCTGAAGTCCCTTGGGCCGTGATACAAGGAATGAGACACGTTTTGGTGCATGGATATGCAAGCGTCAATCCACGTACTTTGTTTGATACGGCATTGAATGGTATTCCTGAATTCCGTCAACAAATTGAATTATTCCTTTCCGACATAGATTGGGATGCGTGGGGTTGTCAGGCTGCTCCCGCCTCATCAGACTTATAATATCTATTGGTGTCCGGTAAAACTCTGAGGTTTAAACAAGATTCGGGTTCATGCCGTCTCTGTCACCCTGAGCGATAGGATACCATACCTTAGTATAAAAGTCGGAAACGCTTTTCGTTGAGAGCTCTGCTCGAAAAGTGGGTCTCGGAGCACAGCAAAATATAGTCCGTTCTTCCGCGTTTGTAACGCGGAAGTCATGGGTATAGAGGCAACAATAACCTTCCCGGTGGAACTCCTCCCCCGCGCGTTCCCCGATTGCTGTGCCAGCTCGCAATCGCTATAAACAGAGGAGGAGTTGGGGTAGCTATAGACTGCATGGATTGTCCGTCATTGCCCGATTCCTTGGTTACAATGTGGCTATCTCTTCGACAGAAAGTCCGGTCACTTGGGCAATGACCTCAACAGGTGTGCCGGCTTTCTTGAATCCACGAGCCAGTTCTACGGTTTTCAGATGCTCTCCTTCCGCTCTTCCTTCCGCTCTTCCTTCCGCTCTTCCTTCTGCCCTTCCTTCTGCTCTTCCTTCTGCCCGTTCGGTTGTAATGTTGTCGCGAAGGATGACAACGTTGTCCAGATGGCGGTAATAAGCCCGCTTCTCTTCTTTGGAGAGTGAATCGACACTTAATAATTCGCGTGCCTCGACCAGCCCCGGTGCATCGGCATCATCGGGTATCTCACCGGTGTTGAGGAAGTAAATCCACTGATTCAACGGAACTTTGGACCATTTGTCGAAATCGTTCACTCGCAGAATATAGTATTCGGGATAAAGCTGGCTGACAGTATCTGCCTGAAATCTTTCTCGCTGAAACGGAGAAAGCTGCAGAATGTCATGGTCGTGTATGCCACGGAACTCGGTGGTGCCGTGATACACCGTGTCTTTTCCGGCACCCAATGCAAAATAGACAATGTTTATACTGTATATCTTACGGATGTTCTCGTATCCTTGTCCCCGGTGGATGTACTCCGTCACCAACTTGGATACCCCAAAGAGCATGCGCTGGAAATAGGCGTACTCATTGTTGTTCTGTATCTCGAACAACATCAGTTGCCCCTTGCTGTCTTCTGCAAGGATGTCCACACGGTTGTATTTGTCGTACTCCTCTTCCTGATTGCTTTCGCTCTCCAGCAAACGCCGAATTTTGATCTTTTCATCCAGAAGCGTAGTCAACAATCCTTCTATAACGGCAAAATTGGCCTTGTCGCGAAGCAGGCGCTTCATTGCCCAGTCAAAACGAATGTAACTTGCCATCTTTATCAGATATTTATTGGTTCAACACCGCAAAGATATTGTTTTATTGTGGAAAATACAATTTTTCTACAAAGTTTATGGCTTTCCGGCGTCTTAATTACCTCGTCCATCCGTCCTTCCGCATTTCCGTCCTTCCGCGTTACAAACGCGGAAGTCATGCGTATAGGGCATCTGTGATGCGCAACAGTAACCTTCCCAGCGGAACTCCTCCACCGCACGCCCACGGGTTATTTGGGGCGGTGGTCCCCCTCGGACTCCGTCGCTAAAGCTCCCCGATTGCTGTGCCAGCTCGCAATCGCTATAAACAGAGGAGGAGTTTCGGTAGCCTATAATTTTTTGGCACTTTTCTATAATTTGGCCCCGTTCGGACTAAAAGGATGGAGCGTATTGGGGGATATGGCCCGTTTCTGAAAATAATTTCGTAACTTCGCGGCAAAAAGGACAAAGTGACCAAAGAACATCTACAGACACAGCTGACCCTGCAACGCCAATACGAACTGCTCCGGCTGGAATACGAGTACGAGAAGGAGACCTTCCGGCAACAGACGGAGGTGATGGGGGTGGCACGGAAAGTGAAACGTGGCATTGCCTGGTATCCGCTGAGCGTGGGGCGCAGCTACTACAATTCGCTGAACCAACTGGTGGTGGAGGTGCACCGGACGGAAGACACCGACATCGAGCATAACTTTGAGTTCGGGCGGCCCATCTGCTTCTTCACACAAAACCTGGAGGGCAGGGTGAAGTTCCTCAACTTCACCAGCACGGTCAGCTATGTGGACGACAACCGCATGGTGGCAGTAATCCCTTCGGCGGGTGCCCTGCTGGAACTGCAGGCTGCCGAGCGGGTGGGGGTGCAACTCTACTTCGACGAATACACCTACCGCCTGATGTTTGAAGCCTTGAGCCAAGCCATCAATGCCAAAGGCAATCGCCTGGCCTCGCTGCGCGACATTTTCCACGGCTCTGCACCAACTGCTGTCTATACGTTTGCCCCCACCCGCTTCCCTTGGCTGAATCCGAGTCAGGACGCTGCCGTAAACAAGGTGTTGTGGGCCAAAGATGTGGCCGTGGTGCACGGGCCTCCGGGGACGGGAAAGACCACCACCCTTGTGGAGGCCATTTACGAGACACTGCACCGGGAGAACCAGGTGCTGGTGTGTGCACAAAGCAACATGGCGGTGGACTGGATCAGTGAAAAGCTCGTGGACAGGGGGGTGAATGTGTTGCGTATAGGCAACCCTACCCGGGTGAACGACAAGATGCTCTCCTTCACTTACGAACGGCGCTTCGAGTCGCACCCCGACTATGCACAGCTGTGGAGCATCCGCAAGGCCATCAGGGAACTGCAGCAGCAGGGACGGAAGAACCGCGAACACCTGCACCAGAAGATAAGTGCCCTGCGCGACCGGGCCACTGCACTGGAGATAGGCATCAACAATGCTCTGATGGGCGAAGCCCGCGTGGTGGCCTGCACCTTGGCGGGGAGTGCCCACCGCCTGTTGGCGGGTACCCGCTTCGGCACCCTCTTCATCGACGAGGCGGCACAGGCTTTGGAGGCTGCCTGCTGGATAGCCATCCGCAAGGCCGACCGCATTGTGCTGGCTGGCGACCATTGCCAGCTTCCGCCCACCGTGAAGTGTCAGGAGGCTGCCCGTGGCGGACTGGCCCACACGCTGATGCAGACCATCGTGAAGCGCAAGCCGGAGGCTGTGAGCCTGCTGAAAGTGCAATACCGCATGAATGAACAAATCATGCAATTCTCTTCCGAATGGTTCTACAACGGACTGTTGCAGGCTGCTCCGGAGGTGCGCCACAGGGGTATCCTCGACTACGACACCCCCATGGTGTGGGTGAACACCGAGGGGATGGACTGTGCGGAGGAGTTTTTGGGCGAGAGCTTCGGACGCATCAACAAGGCGGAAGCCCGGCTGACACTGGAGCAGCTGCAGACCTACATCGCCCGCATCGGCAAGCAGCGTATTCTTGACGAACGCATCGACTTCGGCATCATCTCGCCCTACAAGGCACAGGTGCAATACCTGCGGCAACTCATCCGCCGCACGGCATTCTTCAAGCCTTATATGCACCTCTTCTCGGTCAACACGGTCGATGGATTCCAGGGGCAGGAGCGTGATGTCATCCTCATCTCGCTCGTCCGCGCCAACGACGAGGGGCAGATAGGATTCCTCAACGACCTGCGCCGTATGAATGTGGCCATCACCCGTGCCCGCATGAAACTCGTTGTGCTGGGCGATGCCTCCACGCTGACCCGCCACCCCTTCTACAGAAGGCTGTATGAATATATGGAGGGGATGAAGCCGGCAGAGTGAACCGTTGTACGGACAGGGGAAAAGGTTAAAAAAAACTATGTGATGGCGGACAAATGGTGAAGTTTGACTAATTTTGCCGGCCTTTAAGTTTCGGGAATAGCCCCGGATTGGTAAAAGCATTTTAAAAAAAGGTAATTTTAGGTATGATTTCAACAACAGAACTGAACAACATCGTGTCCCGACTCATCGACTCGGGCATCGACTTGGGAGAGCGCATTCTGGCGGCTCTCGTCATCTTTGTCGTCGGTAGATTCCTCATCAAGTGGCTGAACAGGCTCTTTGCCCGCATCCTGCAGAAGCGCAAGGTGGAGCCCAGCGTGCAGACGTTCCTCAAAAGCATGGTGAATATCCTGCTCGTGGTGCTGCTGATATTGGCCGTCATTGGCAAGTTGGGTATCGAACTGACAGGCTTTGCCGCCCTACTGGCATCTGCGGGTGTGGCCATCGGTATGGCCCTCTCCGGCAACTTGCAGAACTTTGCCGGTGGCCTTATCATCCTGCTCTTCCGCCCCTACAAGGTGGGCGACTACATCGAAGCCTCTACCGGAGCCGCGGGCACGGTGCAGGAAATCCAGATATTCCATACGGTGCTGGTGACAGCCGACAACAGAGTAGTCTATGCCCCTAACGGCGCCATGAGCGGTGCAGTGGTGACCAACTACAGCAACAAGGACACGCGCCGTGTGGATTTCACCATCAGTGTGGAGTATGGCGAAGACTTCAAGCGGGTGGAGAGCGTCTTGCGCAGCATCATAGCAGCAGACTCACGCATCCTCACCACTCCGGCCCCGTTTATCGAACTGGGCGCATTGGCCGACAGCAGTGTCAACATCACCATGCGTGTGTGGGTGAATGCTGCCGACTATTGGGGCGTGTTCTTCAGCATGAACCAGCAGGTGTACAGCACCTTCAACCAGGAGGGCATCAGCTTCCCCTACCCGCAACTGACCGTGCACCAAGGGTGAAGCCGAGCGGGTGTTTGGAGGGAATTTGTATCTTCATACAGGAAAAAGTCAAAGAAAAGGGTTCTTCTTTGACTTTTTTTCTTATTTTTGCAGCAAAATTTTAACAAAGTTGTAACAAACCTATCAAAACAAGAGAAACTGTATGGAATACGGATTTTTTGATTTCTTCAAGTTGTTGGGCTCTTTGGCCTTGTTCCTCTACGGAATGAAGATTATGAGCGAAGCCCTGCAGAAAGTGGCCGGAGACCGTTTGCGCAGCATCCTCACGGCAATGACTACCAACCGGGTGACGGGCGTGTTGACCGGTATGCTGATAACGATGCTTATCCAGTCTTCATCAGCCACCACAGTGATGGTGGTCAGCTTTGTCAACGCAGGTCTGTTGACGCTCACCCAGTCCATCGGTGTCATCATGGGTGCCAACATCGGAACCACGGTGACTGCCTGGATTATCTCCATCCTCGGCTTCAAGGTGAGCTTGGCCGACTATGCCCTGCCACTGTTGGCGCTTGGTGCCATACCCGTGCTCTTTTCGCAAAACAGCAACAAAAAATCCATCGGTGAATTCATCTTCGGATTCTCCTTCCTGTTCATGGGCCTCTCCATGTTGCAGGAAAATGCACCCGACCTGAAGGAAAATCCCGAAATGCTGGCTTCGCTGCAACAATATACCGACATGGGATTCTTCTCCATCGTCCTGTTCGTCCTCATCGGCACCGTGCTGACCATGATTGTGCAGGCGTCTGCCGCCACCATGGCCATCACCCTCATCATGTGTGCCAACGGATGGATTTCGTTCGAACTGGGTGCGGCCCTTGTGCTGGGTGAGAACATCGGTACAACCATCACAGCCAATCTGGCAGCCATCACCGGTAACACCCAAGCCCGAAGGGCAGCCATGGCTCACCTGATGTTCAATGTCTTCGGAGTCATCTGGGTGCTGATTCTCTTCACCCCCTTCACGATGGGTATCAAATGGTTTGTCACCGATGTGCTGAAGAGTACGGACACAGAGGTGGCCGTCCCCCTGATGCTGTCGGCATTCCATACGACATTCAACATTTGCAATGTGCTGATTCTTATCTGGTTCGTCAAACTGATAGAGAAGACCGTCTGCATCCTTATCCCCACCAAGAAAGACGAGGAGGAGGAGTTCCGCCTGCGCTTCATCTCAGGAGGTATGCTCTCTACCGCCGAGCTCTCCATCCTGCAGGCCCGCAAGGAAATCAACCTCTTTGCACAGCGTACGCACAAAATGTTCTGCATGGTGCGCGACCTGCAAAAGATACAGAGTGACAGCGAATTCAACAAACTGTTCAGCCGCATCGAGAAATACGAAAGTATCAGCGACAACATGGAACTGGAAATTGCCAATTACCTGAATCAGGTGTCGGAGGGAAGACTGAGTTCGGAAAGTAAGTTGCAGATACGCTCCATGTTGCGCGAGGTGACCGAAATAGAAAGCATCGGTGACAGTTGCTACAACCTGGCGCGCACCATCAACCGGAAGCACAATGGCAAGGAGGACTTCACTGCCAAGCAGTACGAGCGCATGGGGCAGATGATGGAACTCACGGACCAGGCTCTGGTGCAGATGATCAGCCTGTTGGAGAATCCGAATCATACGGATGCCAACCAAAGCTTCAACATCGAGACGGAAATAAACAACTACCGCAACCAACTGAAGAACCAGAACATTCTCGACGTGAACAACAAGGAGTATGGCTACCAGATGGGTGTGCACTACATGGACATCATCGGCGAGTGCGAGAAGTTGGGCGACTATGTCATCAATGTCGTAGAGGCTCAGACCGACATGAGAGAAAAGAAATAAAATTCATTTTTCAGACGCAGACAACGCGGATGGTGCAGATTCATTGTTTTTACAATTTATCCACGCTATCCGCGTTGTCGCATCTGAAGGATGAGTCAGAAGACTCAGGGTCATTCGGTTTCTTCGAATGAGTCTTTGCCCACACCGCAAATGGGGCATACCCAATCTTCTGGAATATCCTCAAAAGCCGTTCCTGCGGCAATTCCTCCATCGGGGTCGCCCACCTCGGGGTCGTACACCCAGTCGCATACAGTACAGATATACTTTTTCATTTCACTATGTAATTATATGGTTAGCCTTATGGGATGAGGGGGAGCCAATCTATGAACAAACCTGCCGGCGAAAAAGTTCAGAATCCGCCTGAAGACTGCAACCCCATGAAAAACAAAAGAGTGCATACTTTTCAGTGCACTCTCCCGTTTACCCTCGTAGCGGGACCCGGGATTGAACCGGGGACCTCATGATTATGAATCATGCGCTCTAACCAGCTGAGCTATCCCGCCATCATTCGTTTTGCGGGTGCAAAGATACGGCATTCTTTCCATTCTGCCAAACTTTTCCTGTTTTTTTTCATTTCAGACCTGTTACTTTTTGTATAATACGACAAAGAATGGCTAAAAAATTGGTGGATATACCCGATATATGGGAAAAAAGTATTTAATTTGCGCACGTTATTAACCAATAGACCTATGGCAAGAAAAAATATACATCTCGAATACTCCTTCAACAACGTTTCAGGAGGGATTTTATGGAACGCTATCAGCAATGCGACGGGACTACAGGCATGGTTGGCCGAGAAAGTGACTTCGGAAGAACGGATTTTCACTTTCGAATGGAGCAAGGATGAAGTCCGTCAGGCCGAATGTACCCACTTCCGTACCCACTCTTTCGTCCGTTTCCATTGGTTGGACGATGAAGACCCCAAAAGCTATTTCGAACTGCGCATGGAGAACAATGAACTGACCGGTGACTATACACTCATCGTTACAGATTCGGTGGAAGAGGATGAAGTGGAAGAACTGACAGACCTCTGGAACTTGGAGGTGGCCCAACTACAACGCCAGTGCGGCATCTAATCTGCATTAAAATAATAAAAATAATAAAAACATAAGGCTGTCTGCCCTTTTTGTAGTATTTTTGCCCCTCGGATTGTATATCTCAGACAAATGCTACGCATAAAGAAGTTAGACATATTCATCATCAAGAGTTTTTCCATGCTTTTGGCGGGTACGTTTTTCGTGTGCCTGTTCATCTTCATGATGCAGTTTTTATGGAGATACGTGGACGAACTCGTGGGCAAGGGGCTTGAGCTGGGTGTGTTGGCGCAATTCTTTTTTTATTCGGGCGTTACGCTGATACCCATGTCGCTGCCATTGGCCATACTGCTGGCTACACTCATTACATTCGGCAACTTCGGTGAACGCTCGGAACTCATTGCCATGAAGGCGGCAGGCATCCCGCTGACAAGGGTGATGCGTCCGTTGGCTGTGATGTCTTTTGTGTTGGCGGGATTGTCGTTCTATTTCCAGAATGTTATAGGTCCGAGGGCTACCACTGAGCTTTATGCACTCATCTTCTCCATGAAACAGAAATCGCCGGAACTGGACATCCCCGAAGGGGTGTTCTACGATCAGATAGACGGATACAACCTCTATGTGAAGCAGAAAGACAAAGAGAGCGGAATGATGTATGGCGTGATGATTTATGACTTGGCGGATGGATTTGAGAATGCACGTATCATTGTTGCAGACTCCGGACAGATGGAAATGACGGCAGACAAGAAACACTTGCAACTGCACCTCTACAACGGAGAACAATTCGAAAACCTGCGCTCGCAGAACACACGGGCAAAAAATGTTCCCTACAGACGCGAGAGTTTCCGGGAGAAACACTCGCTGATAGCTTTTGATGCCAACTTTAACCAGATGGATGCCGGATACCTGAGCAGCCAGGCTGCAGCGAAAGACATGGTGACATTGAGCCACAGCATAGACTCCATGACTGCACGCTTCGACAGCATCGGACGGAACTATTACCAGAGTGCCCGACAGAATGTCTATAAGAAGACGATGCTGACTCCGACTGACTCTATGCTCCTGAAGAATGCTACCACCGCACAGCCTCGCAGCGTCAACATCGACAGCCTCTACAACGTACAGAGCCTCAGCAAAAAGGAGAGCCTGATTCAGGCGGCACTCGGTAGGGTGCAGGCGCAGACGTCGGACCTCGCCATGAAGAGCTACACCACCGCCGATGGCGACAAGAGCATACGCCGCCATAAAAAAGAGTGGTGGGGAAAGATCACCCTCTCGTTGGCCTGCGTCATCTTTTTCTTCATTGGTGCACCGCTCGGGGCCATCATACGCAAGGGGGGGCTGGGGATGCCTGTGGTCATTTCTGTCACTCTCTTCATCATCTACTACATTATCGATAATACAGGTACCAAAATGGCCCGGGAGGGAGAGTTGCAGATGTGGTTCGGCATGTGGATAAGTACCATGATACTGGCTCCCTTCGGTGCATGGCTCACATACAAGGCAAACAAAGACTCCGTTGTGTTCAACATCGACCTTTACAAGGCTTTCTTCATGAAACTCCTTGCTTTGAGGAACAAACGGCACATCTTCCGTAAGGAGGTGATCATCGAAGATCCTGACTACGGTCAGATGGGTGTGCGGTTGGACAACCTTTCCGGCAAATGCAGCGGCTATGCCGCAAAAAAACGGTTTGACCGCCCGCCCAACTACCTGCACATATTCACCGCGCAGGGGAAGGATTCTACCATAGAGGGTATCAGCAATGAAATGGAAGACATCATCGAAGAACTGTCGAATACTAGGGATGCGAATATACTGAGTGCCCTGAACAAATACCCGTTCCTGTCGGCCAATGCGCACAAAAGCCCGTCGGCCTACAGGTGGCTCAACCTGCTGGCAGGCATCTGTCTCCCTGTGGGCATCGTTATCTATCTGCGCATCTGGAAATTCAGCCGCAGACTTGACAAAGACCTCAAGACCATCGTGGCAACAAACCGCACGATAGGGCATCGGATTGGAGAAATGGCGGATGGAGGAAGAGCGGTTCGTAAGGATACAGGTGCTGTGTCCGATAGTGTTGACAATTAAAAAAACAGACAATGATATATGGACGACGACAAACTGAAACAGAATACCATTGAGGAGGCTATCGAGGACTTCCGTGAAGGGAAATTCCTTATCGTGGTCGATGACGAAGACCGAGAGAACGAGGGAGACTTCATTGTGGCCGCCGAGAAAATAACTCCTGAAAAGGTCAATTTCATGGTGACTCACGGACGTGGAGTACTTTGTGCCCCGTTGCCCCTGTCGAGGTGTGAAGAGTTGGGACTGGAACATCAGGTGAGCGACAACACTTCCATACTGGGAACACCGTTCACCATCACAGTCGATAAACTCGAAGGGTGTACCACCGGAGTGTCGGCCAAAGACCGGGCAGCCACCATCCTTGCCCTTGCTGACCCCGCCTCTACACCGGAGACTTTCGGACGACCCGGACACATCAGCCCCCTTTATGCACAAGAAAAGGGAGTGCTCCGACGGGCCGGACACACTGAAGCAGCCATCGATTTGGCCCGATTGGCCGGATTGCGGCCCGCTGCCGCCCTGATAGAGATAATGAATGAAGACGGCACGATGGCCCGCATGCCCCAATTGCAAGAAGTGGCCCGCAAACATGGCATCAAAATCATCACCATCCACGACCTTATAGCATACCGCCTGCGGCAGGAATCCATCGTTGAACGCGGGGTGGAGGTGGATATGCCCACAGCACACGGACACTTCCATCTGATAGCCTTCCAGCAGAAATGCAACGGGCTGGAACACATGGCTCTGATAAAGGGTGAATGGAAAGAGGATGAGCCCGTGCTGGTGAGGGTGCATTCATCGTGTGCCACCGGAGATATCCTGGGCTCATGCCGGTGTGACTGTGGAGCACAGCTGCACAAAGCCATGGAGATGATAGAACAGGAGGGTAAAGGAGTGGTCGTTTACCTCAACCAGGAGGGGCGGGGTATCGGACTGATGCACAAAATGCGTGCCTATAAGCTCCAAGAGGAGGGGATGGACACAGTAGATGCCAACCTGCACCTGGGGTTCAAGGCTGACGAACGCGACTATGGGGTGGGGGCCGAAATACTCCGCTCCATCGGTGTGCGCAAGATGCGCCTGCTGACCAACAATCCCGTCAAACGCATCGGACTGGAAGCTTATGGACTGACTATCTCGGAGATAGTCCCCATCGAAATCGCCCCCAACAAATACAACGAACGCTACCTGAAAACCAAGCAAGACCGCATGGGGCACAGGTTGCACATAAATGACAAATAATAAATTAAAGAAATAGAACTAAATGAACAACTTATCCAATCGCCTGCAGCGCCTCTCGCCGTCAGAGACGCTTGCCATGTCGCAGAAGAGCAACGAGCTGAAGGCTCAAGGCATTGACGTAATCAACCTGAGTGTGGGAGAACCGGACTTCAACACACCGGACCATATCAAGGAGGCAGCCAAGCAGGCTGTCGATGAAAACTTCTCGCGTTATTCACCCGTGCCGGGATACCCTGCACTGCGCAATGCCATCGTGAACAAACTGAAGAAGGAGAACAATCTGGACTATACTGCTGCACAGATTTCATGCTCAAATGGTGCCAAACAGTCTGTCTGCAACGTCATCATGACATTGGTGGGCGAAGGTGACGAAGTGATTGTGCCTGCTCCCTATTGGGTGAGCTATCCTGAAATGGTGAAATTGGCGGACGGTACTCCCGTGATTGTACGTGCCGGCATTGAACAGGACTTCAAGATTACACCTGCCCAACTGGAAGCAGCCATCACACCGAAGACCAAAGCGCTGATACTCTGCTCGCCTTCGAACCCCACCGGTTCGGTCTATACCAAAGAGGAGTTGGCCGGATTGGCTGCTGTGTTGTCAAAGCACCCGCAGGTGTACGTCATCGCAGACGAAATCTATGAACACATCAACTATGTGGGCAAGCACGAAAGCATCGCCCAATTCCCTGAGATGAAGGAGAACACCGTCATCGTAAACGGTGTGTCGAAGGCTTATGCTATGACGGGCTGGCGCATCGGCTTCATTGCCGGGCCGGAATGGATAGTGAAGGCTTGCAACAAACTGCAGGGACAATATACCTCCGGCCCCTGTTCGGTGTCACAAAAGGCTGCAGAGGCTGCCTACACCGGCACGCAGGCTCCGGTAGAGGAGATGCGTCAGGCTTTTGAGCGCCGGCGTAATCTTATCGTGGAGTTGGCCAAGGAGATTCCGGGTTTTGAAGTGAACGTTCCACAGGGAGCCTTCTACCTCTTCCCCAAATGTGATTCTTACTTTGGCAAGAGCTACGAAGGACGTACCATTGCCAACGCGGCTGATTTGGCCATGTTCCTGCTTGAAGTGGGACATGTGGCTTGTGTGGGAGGAGGAGCTTTCGGTAGCCCTGAATGCATCCGCATGAGCTATGCCACTTCTGACGAGAACATTGTGGAGTCCATGAAACGAATCAAAGAGACACTGGCTCTGTTGAAATGACCTTGGACGAAGGTGTGCCTCATATTCATTTTTTTTAGGCACACCTTCGTGCCCTCCCCAAAAAATGCTATTCAAACCATGAAACAGAAAAACCGACAACAGAACCAGGCCGCTTCGCCGAAAGGTCTTGTGCGGACACAAGCCTTCAGTCGGCAATTGCTTCAGGCAATGCCTTGGCTTGGTGGGGTATTCTTCACACTTTTTGCAGCTGTCGTACTTGTGGGAATGAACAGTGATTACCTGTTCACAGTGCAGGAACGCTCGCTGTTTCTGGACAATCCCATCTTTTTTCAAGAACAGACAGCCGTTCCCGGCGGAATCTTTCACTGGGCCGGATGCTACCTCACCCAGTTCTTCTACTATCCGGCTTTGGGAAGCGCGTTGCTCATCCTGCTCTGGTTGGGCGCTTACGTCGTGATGCTGAAGGCTTTCCACTTGCGGGGAGGATGGAGTGTCCTTGCTCTCATTCCCCTCTTTGCCCTGCTTTGCTCTATCGTTGATTTGGGCTATTGGCTCTACAACATCAAGATACAGGGTTACTGGTTCAGCGAGTCGCTGCTCTTTCTGGCCATGATGTCGGGTGTTTGGGTCAGCCGGAAAATGCATGGGCGGTGGCGTCTCCTCTTTCTGGTGGTGTGGATAGCTGCCGGTTATCCCCTGATGGGGTGGTATGCGCTGATGGGGGGAGCAGTGATGGCTATCGCTTATGCCTCGCGCTTGTGCGAAGAACAGAACGAACGATGGCTGTTGCCGTTGCTGGGCGGATTGCTTATTGTGGCAGTGCCGCTCCTCTGGTATTACTATTTCAATCAGATGCGCCTTGAGGACGCTTGGGTTTACGGTTTTCCCATGTTCCGTGCTGAAAAGGCCACTTCGTTGATTTCTTCTGCCCCTTTCTTTGTGATAGCAGTTTTTGTTCTGCTGCTGCCTGTTCTTAATCTGAAAGAAGATGGCAGATATTCGTTGCCTGCTCTCCTGCTCTCCTTTGGTGGTATAGCTGCAGGATGCCTGCTGACACTATGGGCTAACTTTGATGACTACAATTACCATGCCGAGATGCGGATGTACCGCCATGTAGCAGAGGGGGAATGGGGAAAAGTGCTGGACGAAGCTGCAGCCATTCCCGACAGACCTACCCGCCAAATGGTTATTCTGAAAAATATTGCCCTGATGCATACCGGCGAACTGGGGAAAAGGGCCTGGCATTTCGACAACGGAGGGAGGCTGCCGCACACGCGAGATGACTTGAAGGTACACATGGTGCAGACTGGCACACCCATGATTTATTACCAATATGGAAAATTCAATTTCGCCACACGTTGGGCTATCGAAAACGGTGTAGAGTTCGGCTTCAAGGTGAACGACCTGAAGATTCTGGCGCGCTGCGCCCTGCTGAATGGTGAAATGGAGGTGGCCGACAAATATATCACCCTGTTGGAGCAGACCACTTTCCACACTCGCGAAGCTGCCATGCTCCGTGAGTTGTACCGGTATCCCGAACGCATAGCTGAGGAGGAGGAGTTCAAGATTCCGATTGAGTTGAATCATCACGACACCAATATGCTCGACAGTGACAACGGACTGTGTGAAATCTACTTGCTGCACAACTTCTCCAACACAATGAACATCGACAGCAAGCTCCTGCAGGAGGTGACGCTCAACTATGCCATGATAAGCAAGGATATCCAGCTGTTCTGGCCACGTTTCTTCCAATATGCCACGCTGCACAAGGGAGAGCAGATGCCTATCCATTATCAGGAGGCAGCCTACCTCTATGGAACGCTCGAAAAGTCCTCTTTCATCAACGGGATGCCCTTTGACCGCAAACAGATAGAAATCCGCTACCTCTACTTCCAGAATACTGTGCAGGGACATCTCCGGCGGGGACTTTCCGAGCAGCAGGTCGGTGAACTTGTCAGAGCGGAATTCGGTGACACCTTCTGGTGGTTTTATTTCTTCTGCAACAATGTGAACAGTTATTGATCAGTAAATTGAGAACATATGAAGACACCTTATTATATATATAGCGACTGGAGTAGATACTTCTGCTTTTGTATCATTCTGGTATTGACAGGTTGCCAGCATCATCCGTCGGTTCCGACAGAGTTTGCCGATACCGACAGTTTGCCACACATTTATCCGGACTATACGGATGTCACCATTCCGGCTAATATTGCTCCGCTCAATTTCATGGCAGCAGATAAAGGGACTGATGCCTGCGTTGCACACTTTACATGGCCGGGGGGGGAGGCTGTTTATGGGCAGGACAACAAAATAATCATCCCTGCCGGTGAGTGGCGCGATATGCTTGCAGCTGCACGGGGAGGAAGTGTCAGCATCGTACTCTACACCCACTGTGAGGATGCCGGCAAGTGGACACGACATCGCCCCTTCCGATTTCATGTGTCTGAAGATGAGATTGACCCCTATGTATCCTACCGACTGATTTCGCCCTCCTATGTGGGATACGAAATGCTGGGAATCTACCAACGGGATCTTACATCGTTTGATGAGCGGACGATCTACAACAATATGCTTGTGTCCGGCGAAAGGGATGGGCAATGCATCAACTGCCATTCTTACCAGAACTATGGTACGCGGAATATGCAGTTCCATATGCGCCAGTCGTTGGGAGGGACGATGATTGTCAAGGACGGTGTGCCCAAAAAGGTGAACCTCAAGACTGACCGCACCATCTCTGCCGGTGTCTATCCCGCTTGGCATCCCACACTGCCCCTTGTGGCCTACTCCACCAACCTCACCGGACAGTCGTTCCACACGAAAGACGTGGCGAAGATAGAGGTGCAGGATAGCGAGAGCGACCTCATCCTCTACGATGTGGAGGCCAACACCGTCAGCACCATATCGGCAGTAGGGAATGAATTGGAAGTGTATCCGGCATGGAATCCGGATGGCGACACGCTCTATTATGCCTCAGCCCATTTTGTCTTCAATGACAGTCTTGAGAAAGACTTCGATGCCATCAACCGGTATCAGGAAATGAAATACGACATTTACTGCCGCCCGTTTGACCGAACGACCAAGCGTTTCGGTGAACCCGACACTGTCTTCTCCGCATCGGCAGTCGGGCAGAGTGCCACGCTTCCGCGTATCAGTCCTTGCGGGCGCTATTTGCTCTTTGCCATGGGGGGATGGGGATGTTTTCATATCTGGCATCCCGATGCCGACCTCTACCTGACGGATTTGTATACAGGGGAAACCCGCCCGTTGGAGCAAGTCAACAGTCCGCAGGCTGAAAGTTATCACTCATGGTCGAGCAACGGGCGGTGGATAGTACTCTCCTCGCGGCGCGACGACGGAAACTATACTCGGCTGTATCTTGCCTACTTCGACCGTCAGGGGCATGCACATAAGGCTTTTGCCCTGCCGCAGCATTCACCGGAGTTCTATCATCAGTTCTTGCGTAGCTACAATGTGCCCGAATTCATGGTCGAGCCGGTCAGAATCTCTCCGCAAGAGTTTGCAGCAGCAGCACGGCGTGAGCCTGTCCAAGCGAAAGATGAGTAGCTGAAAGGCAATAAAAAAAAGCTCTTCCGCGTTTAATAAAGAAAATGCAAACTGACAGAGTTATATGAAACGCTACCTGTTGCTTATCCTCGTGGTTACGCTATCCGTTCTGGTGGTCAACGGACAACAGAGACGGGTGCAAAACCGTCCCTATATCGACCAACGTAGGCTGCACTACGGATTTTTCATAGGCTTGCATAGTCAAGATCTTGAATTCGTCAACAACGGTTTCATTACCGAGACGGGCGAGTCGTGGTTTGCTGATGTGGCAGAATACAGTCCTGCCTTCCATGTGGGTGTGCTGGCCGAGGCTTGGATTACCCCCAACCTTGCAGTGCGCGTGCTTCCATCGCTCTATTTCGGACAGCGTGGAGTCGTTTTTCATGAACAATATACCCATGAAGAGCACAGGCAGACGATGAAATCCACTCTGCTTGCCTGTCCGGTGAATCTGAAATTCAGCGCACCGCGATTTAACAATCATCGCCCCTTCTTTGTGGCTGGTCTCAATCCTACGTTGTCGTTGACCAATAAGGATAGGCAAGCGCTGCTGTTGAAGAATATGGATTGCTACATTGAGGTGGGGTTGGGGTGTGACTTCTACTTGCCTTATTTCAAGCTGATACCCGAACTGAAATTCTGTTTCGGTTTGCGTGACTTGTTGGAAACCGACCGTTCGGATTTGACGGACAAGTCGCTGCTGAAATTCACCCACTCAGTCGATAAAACCACTGCCCGCATGATAATGCTGACATTCTATTTCGAATAGCTTTCCGCCTCTGAAACATCTTCTGAAAGGAGAAAAAGCAGGCTTTTAGTGAAGAATAAAGTGGAAATAATTTGGCTATCTGACAAATAATTAGTTACTTTGCACCCGCTTTCGCGCAATCGCTGCCAAAACGACGAGAGTTTGGTATGTTGCGTAGTAACGATCAAACAATTTAATAATAAAAACAATGGATTTAATTAAAATTGCAGAAGAAGCATTTGCTACCGGTAAAGAGCATCCTTCGTTCAAGGCTGGCGACACTGTTACTGTAGCATATCGTATCGTTGAGGGTAACAAGGAGCGTATCCAGATGTATCGCGGTGTTGTTATCAAAATTTGCGGTCACGGAAACAAGAAGCGTTTCACTGTACGCAAAATGTCTGGAACAGTGGGTGTGGAACGTATCTTCCCCCTCGAATCTCCGGCTATCGACAGCATCACTGTTAACAAAATCGGTCGTGTACGCCGCGCTAAGTTGTATTACTTGCGTAAACTCACCGGTAAGAAGGCCAGAATTCAGGAAAAGAGAGTCAATGCATAATCGACAAAACTGTTTTCGAGATAAAAAGGGAGCGCGTCAGTTAACAACTGATGCGCTCCTTTTTTATATTGATGCCATGGAGCTGGAAGATTGTCATTTCAGATGTTCCTTGAAATGGTTGGTCAACCGCGTCAGCAGATGATGGCGGGTGTTGCCACCGAAGATGCTGTGATTGCGGTTGGTATATACCTGCATGTCGAATTGCTTTCCGGCCTGTACGAGTACTTCGGCATATTCGGCCATGTTGCGAAAGTGGACATTGTCATCTGCCATACCATGGATGAGCAACAGTTCACCACTCAACTGATGGGCACGTCCGATGGCAGAGCCGGCCTCGTATCCGGTGGCATTCTCTTTGGGAGTGCGCATGAACCGCTCTGTATAGACGGAGTCGTAGTAGCGCCAACTGGTGGGGGCTGCCACAGCCACTCCCGCTTTGAACACAGGGCGGCCTTCACTCATTGACATCAGTGTGTTGAATCCGCCGTAGCTCCATCCCCAAATGCCGATGTTGGCCTTGTCGATGTAGGGGAGCGAACCAAGGTAAAGGGCGGTCTCCACCTGATCTTCAGCTTCTTTTACCCCCAAATTCAGGTAAGTACATTTTTCGAAAGCCGCACCTCGTCCGCCGGTGCCACGTCCATCCACGCACACTACGATGAAGCCTTCGCCTGCCCAATAAGACTCCAGCAGTCCGCCATCACGATAGAAACCGAGGCTCCAGCTGTCTTTCACCTCTTGTGAACCGGGACCCGAATATTGGTACATGATGACAGGATACTTGCGCGAAGCGTCAAAATCGGCAGGCTTTACCATCCAGCCATTGAGTAGTGTGCCTCCGGATGTCTGGAAAGCGAACAACTCTTTTTTTCCCACCTTTCTTGAGGCTAATGAGGCTTTCAGTGCTGCATTATCCTCCAGCGTCTTCAGTGTCTTGCCGGTATTGTCGCAAAGCGTTACCACAGGAGGTGTGCTGATGTTGCTGAACGTGTTCATGAAGTAACTCAGATTGGTGCTGAAGATGGCGCTGTTCACCCCCTTCCCTTCTGTCAGGCAGCTCTTTCTCCCTTTGGCATCGGTCTTGTAGATTGCCGACTGTGTGGGCGATCCTTCGTTACTTTCGTAGTAGAAACTGTTGGTCTTGGCATCCCATCCGATGAATTTCGTCACTTCAAATTCACCGTGGGTCACCTGACGTATCAGGTTTCCTCCCATGGTGTACCAATAGAGGTGATTGTAGCCGTCTCTTTCGCTCAGCAAGGCGATGTTCTCGGGATAAAACCTTATTTGTGCATAGGCCGCCTCCTTGATATACTGGGGAGCCTCATCGCGGATGACTAACTTGCATACGGCCGAACGCGGGTTGGCCATATAAATGTCGAAACGGTTCTGATGCCGGTTGAGTGTCATGACAGCCAGTGCATCCGGATTGGGGGTGAACTGGATGCGGGGAATATAACCATCGGCATCCAATGGTACGTTCATCTGTCTTGTTACCCGTGTCTTTACATCAAAGGAGTGGACACTCACCGTGGCATTCCTTTCGCCTGCCATGGGATATTTATAGGAATAAGCGCCCGGATAAATAGCATAGTCTTTCATTTCCGGTGACATGCCTTTGAACCAAGGAAAACTGTATTCGGGTACCTCTTTTTCATCAAACCGGATGTAAGCTAACATCTTGCTGTCGGCACTGAAATCGAAGGCACGGTTGTAGCCGAATTCCTCTTCGTTGACCCAATCAGGAATGCCGTTGAGCACTTCGTTGTATTTGCCATCTGTTGTTACCTGCGATTCGCTGTTGTCGAAAAGCAGTTTTACGAGGAAAAGGTTGTTGTCCCGCACAAAGGCCACCATGTTTCCGTCGGGGGAGAAAAGAGGTACTTGCTGAGGCCCATTTTCACTCAAAGGAGTCAGTGTGTTGTTTTTCACCGTATAGATGTAGTATTCTGCTGTATAAGAATGACGATAGATGGGCACCGTCTTGGTTTGGATGAGGATGCGGCTTTCGTCGGGCGACATGATGTAGCCCTCTACACGCTCCAATTTATGGTTGCGTGCCGTCTTGACATCAAAAATGACACCGGTTTCCTTGCCATCCTTGAACGAATACTTCACGATGCGCTCCCCATCGGGGCTGATTTGTGCATAGTGTATCCCGTCAGCCAATGGATTCACACCATAGATACGCTTGGCTCGGAAAGTTCCGGAAGTCACTTCACTCAAGGAAGGTGCGCTTTGTGCCATACCGAGTACCGACGTCAGGCAGATGGCCAGCAACAAAAAGATTCTTTTCATATTTCTTCTGTCTATGTTTATTTGTTTTTCATTTAAATGAGCTACAAAGATAGAGAATAAAATAAAGATGGACAATAAAAACAATAAAAAAGAAGCACTGGCAAATGTATATCACATCCGTCAGTGCTTCCTTATCGTGTGGTGCAATTACTGGAGACCCGGCAGGTTTAGCCCGTTCTACCCAAACTGAAGAAGGGGTAAACAATTATACGATTATCCTTAGCAATATGAATAATCCTATATTAAGGGCACATAAAAAACTCCTTAACAAACAACCGCCACAAGTGGCCAGATTGGAGTTTATAAATAGTCTGTTTGAAGGATATGATGGCTGGGAGATATTAATTGATATGCGTTGTCGCAAATTTACAGAAGACTTGGTGTACCAGAAGAAAAATGCAGATGGCACAAAAAATAAGTCAAAGGTTACAGACCCGAAATCAGGCGTGAAGTATGAGAAGTACGGTCACTTGTCAGACTGTTTTGACTATGCGTTATGTCTTTGTATAAATGAAAGCTGGAATAAATTCCGCAGTTCAAGAAAAGTATTGGAAACAACAGCAACACCAATTTACGGAACCTTTAATTTTTGATAATAATGTATAAGCGTTTTCTTAACAACAATGACTATATCGGCATCATTACCGAAGAGGCATTATTACAACTGATTCGAGGCAATGAGGAGCGTCTTGCACAGGCAGAAGAAGCTGCTGAATCATCTGTCATTGAATACCTCATTGATAACTATGAAATTGAACAGGTATTGACAATCGGTAAAAATTTGATGGGGTACAATCCTCAAATTATTTACCCGGTAGGTGCCCATTTTTATAATGAAGGGAAAATTTGGGAAGCGTTGCGTTCCATCAATGGCTATAAAGCCCCTTCAGATGTGGTTTATTGGCAAGAATACACAGACTATATATATGATGAAACCGCAGTAATTGAGTATTCTCAATTGCGCAATTATCAGCCTGGTGACATCGTACATATTAACGGTTCATACTATATTTGTCTTGAACCACACGGATTAGACTTTAATGATATTCGTGTACCCGGTATAAATGCTTGGGAGGAAGTGATGTCCTATGAATGGCAAGCGAATTTTGAATATGAGTTATGGAATGTAGTGAAATGGGAAGGTAAATTCTACACCCTAATGAAACTGGATGATGCGGATTGGACTGTGAACCCATTCGATTCTGATAATTGGGGCCTTATCGGAGACTATGATCCAGAATACCAATATCAGTTCTCGGAAACTGAATATGTGGTTTACAAAGGAAAGGTGTATGCACCTACAATGGATGTCAATGCAGACACTCTTGAAGAAGGCTACAACATTCGTCAGCATGACCTCAGAAATGGAAATGTCAAGAAACACATGCTTCGTCTGGCTATTTATGAGTTACACAAGCTCATTTCACCAAACAACGTAAGTTCTGCCCGTATCACTGATTATGAGACTTCTATCATGTGGTTAAGAGATGCTGCAAGAATGAAAATAAATCCACAAATACCACGAAAACTGGATGATGAGCATAAGCCAGTTACGGAATATGCAATCGCCACCTTCATGCGTGACTATGACCCGTACCAAAATCCTTGGCAAATCTAATTTTTCTTGTTTACGAATTATATGACATGGGCGAGTGGTTTCACTATCATTCGCCCTTTTTCAAACTAACTAATAGAATTGATTATAATCTTGATAATAGAGAAGATTATGATGTTGATAATAGAGATATTAATGATAAAAATGATGCTAAAACAACATTTTTTCATTCTAACGTGTTTCATCTTGGGATAATTGTTGTATCTTTGCAACATTAAACAGATACTATTATGGCTTATAGAGCATTAGAAATTGCAAACAAATTGTTGGCAAAGTCAACTGATTATGATGCAGGTGAACTTATGTCAAATATGAAGTTGCAGAAGATGCTATACTATCAACAAGGGTATCATCTTGCAGCTTTTGGTTCTCCACTTTTTGATGAGGAAATTGAGGCGTGGATGTATGGTCCCGTTGTGCCAAGTGTATATGAACATTTTAGATCTCATGGGGCTGGTGGTATTGCACCAGAAACAAGTGACATAATAACACTCTCAGAAGAAGAGGAATTTCTTTTTAATGATGTTTTTGAAGCATATATAGATTTTTCGGCTTATGGCTTAATGAATAAAACACATGGAGAAATGCCTTGGAGAACGACAAATACCGGAATTGGCAATGTGATTTCTCATGAAAAAATGACAGAGTTCTTTAAGAAGAAATTTGAAGAGAACTAACATGGGAACACCAAAGAGGCTTAAAAAAGAAGAACCAGTAGAGAAGGTTGTTGGTAGGCAGGGACTTATCTCCTTTCGTTTTGATCTTTTACATGAGGTGAGTTATACTGATTGCCAGACATCTGATTTCTTTATCAAGTTCTTAAAAAGGCTAAAACAATTATGTAGCTTGAACTGGAATGAGATTAACACTTCTCCTCGTCATTCTTTTGGTTATGAAAAAATTCCAATCAACTCAATTAAAAAGGGAGTTTGCATAACAAAAGAAATTAATTTCTTATTTGCTTTTAGAGCAACTGGAGACAATCGTGCATTTCTTGGTTTTAGAGACGGGGATGTATTTCAAGTCGTATTTGTAGAATCTAATTTTGGAGACATATATGAACATTAAAGCAGCTTTTAGGCTGCTTTTTTCTTGTTAAGATGTGCTATCCAAAATTTCCTTTAATCTTTCTATGTTAGACTTATTATAACCATTATAATAATATTTTTGGATATTTTCAGGGAGAGTACCAGACAATGAAGACACATAAGCGACATGCAGACCGTTGTTAACTGCTAATGAGATTGCTGTATGCCTAAATATGTAGGAATGCAACCTGAAATTAAATCCTAACCGTTTGCCGACATCAAATAACCAAAGGTTCAAATCTTCTCTAAACTTTTTCATTTGATATAAGTACACTTTGTGTAATTTGTCTTGTTTGTCATCAATAATAGGGAATATATAACCATAAGGCGATAAGCCTCTATATTTTGAAATAATTTGTTCCATTTTAGTAGAGATTGGGATTTCTGCTTGTTTGAAAGTTTTTCTCCTTTTAATTACAATGGTATTGCGATTGGTTATATTGGTTTCGTGCAGATAGGCTGCATCACATGGAGCCATAAATGAATGTAATAAAAAACAAGCAAAATCATGAAATAACTCGATTTTGTTCTTTGGATGCTTATTATTAACATATTCTTCTAAATTGATATTCATAAAATCTTTAAGTTGTTCATCGGATAATATAATAGGTAGTTGATGTCCCTTATATATTCTGGGCATATATCTTTTGAAATTGAAATCTCCGATTTGGGACATCGAAAACCTAACATGAATGTCTCTATCTGCCTTAAACAGAAATGACCTAAAATAACTGATCGGCCCAGTATAGCCACCATCATTTGCAAATAGTTGAGCTATTTTTGCACAAGTTTCATATCTAATAGACTGGAAGGTCAATGAAGAGAATTGAGGTATCAGCCTTTTGCATTTAGTTAGGAGGTATTTGTATTTTAGATAGTTCTCTCCAGGTTTCATTTTCTCTCGCTCTATGACTGTATTCATAAACTCTTCAACGGAATCATAAATTTTTACATGATTGTACATTAATTCAAAATCAGAAGTCCTATTTATATGTCCATAAAAAGATGCGATCTGTCTGGCCGAAAACTCAGGGTATTCAAACATAAGTTTCCTATATACATTTTTATAATCCTCCAGTATCTTATTATTTTTGGCACATGAAGGAGCATGGCTACTAAATCTTTCATACTCCTTCATCCAATATTTCAGATTGGGTTGTCCGATTAACAGATGTCTAACCGATTTGTAATACCGTTCCTTCTTTTCGCTGATTCTCAATACCAGCATTCCGTCTTTGATGATAAATTTTAGTTTAACCATATTGCTCATTAATTAAAGTGATACAATATGATAAACTTAATAAAACTACCCAATATTACATTGCAGCCTTCATAAAAGCCATTTGGAGTTTCTGTTGGTTGATTATGCTATCGCCATTGTAATAGTGCTCCTGAATCATCTCTATGCTCGTTCCAGCGGCCATTGCAACGTATGAGATAGGCAAACCACTATCTAAGGCTACAGTAATGGCTGTATGGCGAAATACGTAGGCATATAGGTTGTAATCCAATCCCAGTTCTTTCCCTACGCATTTGAGCCATATATTAAGTTTCTCTCGGAATTTCTTGAACAGATAGTCGGCTGTTGTGTATGCGGCTTCTTTCTTATCGTCCATAATCGGGAACACATATCCATCAACCGTCTGCCCCTTGTACTTCGCTATGATATTTGCCATTGCTGGAGATACCGGCACTTCTACGGGTTGGTGCGTCTTCTTGCGTTTTACACGGATTGTATTGGCTCTGGTGATGTCCGAATACTTCAGTTTGATTACATCACAAGGTGCAAAGAATGAGTGGAACATGAATACGCAAAAGTCATGATAAAGTTCCACCTGTTTGCGGTCCTTATATGTAGGCGTAAAAGTCTTCAGGTCCGCATTAAGGAATTGCTTCAGTTGCTCGGTTGTAAGCACATCGGGCTTCCTGTCATCGACACAATGCTTCTTCGGGTTGTAATCGGCAAATACAAAGTCTCCTATCTGGGTAAGAGAAAACGGGACCTCATGGTCCTTACTTGCTTTACCCAGTACATTTCTGAAAGCCTTGGTCGTACCCTTATAGCCATCATATTTAGCAAACGTATGAGCCAGTCGCACACAAGTCTTATAATCGAGTGACTGGAAGGTCAATGATGAGAATCCTTTGATGATTTTGCGACACTTGCTCAGAAGTTTAGAGTAGGTCTCAAAATTACAGCCCTGTTTCGCTTTCTCACGCACGATAATCTCCTCCAGGTATTTCTCTACGAAGTTAAACTCGGAAGCCTCTGTTGGTTCTTCTGTTGGCTTCTGAGGGGCAATGATGCCGACCTGTTTGATAGGCTGGAAGTATGATGCCACCTGTCGCGCAGTAAGTTCGGGGTGTTCAAACAGCAGCTTTGTATAGGTACTCTTGAACTCCTCCAGTGCCTTATTGTTCTCGGAATAGGAAACAGCATTGGCAGAGAATCGCTCTTTATCAGCGTTCCAATGCTTTGCCAGATTTGGACTGCCGGTCAAAAGATGTTTGACGGACTTATAATATCTCTCTTTTCCCTCACTTATTCTCAGGACGAGGGAATTGTCCTTAATGATGAATTTTAGCTTCACCATAACTCTTTTCTTGTTTCGTACCTAAGAATAGAAAGATGATGAACCAATGGTTTCGGCCAAAATAAACTTTCTGAATGTACACTAATGTACACTACAATGTACACTCACCGGGTCGTTCCCTCTTTTTGACTTTTTCGACCTTACGCAAATTATATTTATAGAAATCTGTGTAAGTTATTGAATATCAAGACAGATATGCGGGCGAAATTTCAAATTCAACCTAACGAAAAAGGGAAGCTGATTTTCTCAACTTCCCTTTCAAGTGGTGCCACCAGGAATCGAACCGGGGACACAAGGATTTTCAGTCCTTTGCTCTACCAACTGAGCTATGGCACCATGCCCCTTCTAATTTTGCGGCTGCAAAGGTAGTATTTTTTTCGTAAAATCCGGCATTTGAAATGTTTTTTTCATAAAAAGTTTGGCACTTCCTTGGAAAGTGTGTATCTTTGCACCCACAAAACGGCGGAAAGTAGCGCAGTTGGTAGCGCACTACGTTCGGGACGTAGGGGTCGGGCGTTCGAGTCGCCTCTTTCCGACAGAATCAGGGTCAGACGGTTGGAGACAATCTGTTTGACCCTGATACTTTTTTATATTACCCGATAGACTCCACCTACTGCTGCTTTGACGACTCCCTTCATCTCCAACCCGAACAGAAGGGCACTGGCCCGGTTGATAGGGATGTCCGCTTCTACGACAAGGGCATTGATTTGCATTCCGTCGCGATGGGGGCGCAGTGTGTTGACGAGTAGTTCTTCCTCCGGTGAAAGTTCAAGGAACAGTTGCCGTTGGATGGCCTCGGGAGCCTGATGAGCAGCCGGAGAGACATCCCAGGACATAGCCTTTATAAAATCTTCAGCCGAGAGGATAAGGGCAGCCTTGTTGTCGCGGATGAGGGCATTGCATCCCGAAGAATAGGTGTCGTCCGCGCGTCCGGGGAATGCAAAACAGTCCCGATGGTAATCTACGGCCAGACCGGCAGTGATGAGGGCTCCGCCCTTTGTCGCACTCTCCACCACGATGGTGGCATCGCACATGCCGGCTACGATGCGGTTGCGGCACACAAAATTTTGGCGGTCGGGGGTCGTTCCGCTCATGTATTCGGTCAGTAAACCTCCCTGCTCCAACATTTCTACAGCCGTTTTGCGGTGCACGGCCGGGTAAATGCGGTCAAGACCGTGTGCCAATACGGCTATGGTGTTGAGGCCATGCGCTAGTGCTGCACGGTGTGCAGCGATGTCTATGCCATAAGCCAATCCGCTGACAACAAGCACCTCAGGACAAAGCCTTTTCATATCCGACACAAACTTCTCGCAGAGTTCCCGTCCGTATTCTGTGGCATTGCGTGTGCCTACCAGGCTGACCACCTGCAGCGCATTGAGGTCGCCTGTTCCTTTATAGAAAAGGACTAACGGAGCATCGGGACACTCCCGCAAGCGTGACGGATAGCGCCGGTCGCCGATACAGACACAGGCGATACCGTTTTTTTCGGCAAACTCCATCTCGCGTTTGGCTCGTTCGAAGGCTTCGGGGCAATCGAGCATCTTGATGAGTTTGCGCTGTGCCGGATGCGTGTAGTGTACCAACTCGTCGCGCCGGGTGAAAGCGTCAGTTGCATTGTTGAATACGTCATACAGGGCTCGTGCGCTGAGCAGGCCCACACCGGGAATCTGTTGGAGGGCGAGGCAATGGAGAATTTCCTCCGTGTTGGCTGTTTTATTCATGGAATGTGAGTTTTTGATCCAGTTCATCGCAAGTTCCCAAACGTCCGTCAACGATGCAGACAGTGTCCACTATAGCTTTGATGACGCATTTCATATCAGGCAGTCGGAATATGTCCTGATAAAAGACGTACTTGATGCCGTCCCGTTTGAGGTAAAGTCTTGAAAGGAATTCGTCGCCACTTCTGAGTGGGGTCTTGAAGGCCATTGTCAGCCGGGCCACCACCGCATCAATTCCCCGTTCGTGCATTGCAGCGAAACTGATGCCCACTGAGTGCAGGTATTCGTGGCGTGTGTGTTCGATGTAGTGCTGGTAGTTGGCGTTGTTCACTATGCCCTGCAGGTCGCATTCATAGTCCCGCACTTTCATCTTCAGGTCAAAGGTATATTTCATTACTTTTTTGTGTTTCGGTCAATTCATTTGTTTCTATTCTGCTTCTCTTCAAGTATTCATAGCCAAACCTGCAGCAGAGACACTTGTGCGCATCGCAATAGGCACGCCTCAATTGGATGAGTGCCTGCGAATCTGCTGCGCTTTTCACTTTGATGCCACACAGTTCCCAAGCGCGTGTGATGCGGTTGTCTTCCGACTTGATGTTTTCCAAAAACTCCACGGCCTTCAGGCAGAGGCGTTCTTCTCCTTTGTAGTGTCCGTAGGCATAAAGGAATGGAGCCAAGGTGTTGATGACCAGCAGTTGTCTGGTGGTTTTGCTCAACCGTTTGCCGCTTCGTGGAGAGGTCTGTCCGAAAGCGTAGTGTGTATCCCAATAGTCGGAGGGTTTCACTTCGAACAGAGCGCAAGCTTCATCTACGGTGGCAGTTTCCAACAACCTGCTCAAAAGTCCCTGACTATGCTGGTATAATGCGGCAAGTTGGGCTAATCGGACGTGTGGGAAGTTGAACGGTCGCATCCGCAAGAAACGCCAAAGTGATGCATCCATCGGTGCTAACCCGAACTTGTGGGAGAGATAGGTGTATTCATGCTGCATCTGGCAATAGTACTCATCGTTCTTCTTTTCACCCAGCAGGCCGGCCTGTCCTAAAAAGATGGCCTCTATCTGGAAAAGGTTGTCGCGATGCTTGTCAACAGCACGCAGAGGGATGCGACCTGCCCAATGTTCAAAGGCATCACCATTGACTCCGAAGCCAAAATTGCGGGCTAATGTCACGAAGAACGCGTCCTCCCAGTTGAGTCCGTACCGTTTTCGGCGCTCCTCTATCAGTTCGGCTTTCTGCGTCAGCCGTTCCGTTTGCAAGGCAGAGAGGAAACTGTGTATCGTCAGACGGGGCAATTGGGGGATGACAGCATAGCAAGGAGGATATTTTTCACCACGCAAGAGCGAGGCATAATTCAATTTTACCTGTTCGGGCACCGGTAACACCAACATTGGAATTAGCGAACCGTCGGACCGCCGGACCGGGGAATCGTCTTCTTCCGATACATGCAGCACGACATTGTCGTAGGCCCTGTCCGTGTGGTGTCCGTGGGCATACCACTCAGAGGAGCGCTGGTGCAGCTCCACATTGCCTACCCACATGACCTCGCCAATCTTTAGCTTGGCATTAAAGAAGTCCGGACCTGCATCTTCGTTGTGAAGCCCCGGATCGATGACTTCCACTGGCAGGCCACCGGTCGTGACCAATTCCTTCAGCGGAAAGAGGCGATGTTTCCATGTGTAGTGCAAAAGTAACTCCATTTTCGGTTCTTTTAGGCTCGTAGTGCAACGACTTGTTTTAAAAAATCCTACAAATGTAGTAATATCCGCGATAATTCCCTATATTTGCAGCATTTAATTGATATTTTACGATGAAAATAGCATTAATCGGCTACGGAAAGATGGGGAAAATGATTGAACAGATTGCCATCAGCCGTGGACATGAGATAGTGAGCATTGTCGATATTGACAATCAGGAGGAATTTGAGTCGGAGGCATTCAAGAGTGCTGATGTGGCCATTGAATTTACAGCCCCGAAAGTGGCTTATCAGAATTATCTGAAGGCATTTGCTGCCGGTGTGAAGGTGGTGTCGGGCAGTACAGGATGGCTCGACGAGCACCTCGATGAGATGAAGCAACTCTGCACCACCGGAGGAAAGACTCTCTTCTGGAGCAGCAACTTCAGCCTCGGTGTGGCCATCTTTTCTGCGGTCAGCAAGTATCTGGCCAGCATTATGAACAGCTTTCCTGACTACGAAGTCTCTATGGAAGAGACCCATCACATCCACAAATTGGATGCACCTAGCGGCACGGCCATCACTTTGGCTGAAGGCATTCTGGAGAAGTTGGAGCGCAAGAGCAAGTGGGTGATGGGCACCTTGCAGTCTCCTGACGGCACCGTGACCGGCTCCGTCGAATGTGCCGCCAACGAGCTGCCAGTGTCGGCTGTCCGCCGTGATGAGGTGCCCGGCATACATACCATCACTTACGATTCAGAAGCAGACAGCATCACCATTATCCACGATGCACACAGCCGGAAGGGTTTTGCACTTGGAGCCGTATTGGCAGCCGAATACACAGCCACACACGAAGGATTCTTGGGGATGGACAATCTCTTCAGCTTCTGACGTACCCTTACCCTCAATTGAAGAAAAAAGTAACAGTAGAAATTGGTTTTGCCATACGCTTGGCAGATGTCTGCCACCGCTTTGGCAGAGTTCTGCCACAGGCTTGGCAACGAACTGCCACAGGCTTGGCAGTAACTTAAAAGAAAGACAAAAAAGTAAATGGACAATAACGTGAACGGAAATGGGGTGTCGGAAAAAGCTGCCGACTCCCGCAAACAATGGCTCAAATTCGGTGTCGTCACCCTTCTTTACCTGCTTTTCCTTTATTGGGTAGGCAGTTGGTGGGGGCTGTTGGTGATACCTTTCATCTACGATGCCTACATCAGCAAGAAAATTCCTTGGACGTGGTGGAAACGGTCGAAGAACAAGACTGTGGTTTTTGTCATGGGGTGGGTTGATGCCATCGTTTTTGCTCTGGTGGCCGTCTATTTCGTCAACCTCTACTTCTTCCAGAATTATGTGATACCCTCTTCGTCGTTGGAAAAGTCTCTCCTTGTAGGCGACTATCTGGCCGTAAGCAAACTCAGCTACGGGCCACGCATCCCACAGACACCGCTCACCATGCCGCTCACCCAGCATACGCTGCCTCTCCTCAACACCAAAAGTTACATAGAGTGGCCACATTGGGAATACCGCCGGGTGAAAGGACTTGGCGAAGTGAAACTCAACGATATTGTCGTGTTCAACTATCCGGCAGGTGACACTGTGGCGCTGAATGCACAGAATGCTGATTACTATGGTCTTGCCTACGGATATGGTGCAGAGTTGAATCCACACAAACCGGTGATGGATTCGCTCACTACCCTGCAACAACGCAGGGTCTATGAACAATATTATGCGGACGGTTCTGCCTACATCAAACAGCATCCCCGTGAATTCGGCGAGGTGACTTCACGCCCCGTTGACCGTCGCGAGAACTATGTAAAGCGATGCGTGGGACTTCCCGGACAAACATTGGAAATAAAGGACCGTATTATCTACCTCGATGGGGTGGCCAACAAGGAGCCGGACAACGTGCAGTACAACTATCTGGTAAATACGCGCTATCCTATCCCTGTAGAACTCAGCCGCCAGTTGGGCATCAGCAACGAAGATTTGGCCAACCGCAATCCCGAGGGAACCATCTATGCCCTACCGCTCACAAAGCAGGCTTATGAAGGATTAAAGGCACGCAAAGACATCGTTGTGGCCATCAAACCTTATCCGCAAGAGGGTAGCGACGGACTTTATCCCCTGAACATGTACAAGCATTGGACTTGCGACAATTATGGTCCCGTATGGATTCCCAAGAAGGGGGAAAGTGTCAGACTGACGCTGGAAAATCTGCCCCTCTACGAACGCCCCATCGCCATTTACGAAGGCAACGAATTGGAGGTGACTGACGACGGACGCATCCTGATTAATGGCGCAGAGGCTGACAGCTACACCTTCAAGATGAACTACTATTGGATGCAGGGCGACAATCGCCACAATTCAGCCGACTCGCGCTACTGGGGATTCGTACCCGAAGACCACATCGTTGGCAAACCTATCTTCATTTGGCTTTCGCTTGACAAGGATCGTAGCCTCTTCGACGGTGGTATCCGTTGGAGCCGACTCTTCAATTGGGTGGACAATATAAAATAAGGTAACGTATAGGAAATGAAACGCACACTGTTGACATTTGTCATCGCCGTGGTGCTGGTGCTGCTCATCAGGACTTTCGCCTTCACCTCGTGCACGATACCATCGTCCGGCATGGAGAACACTCTCTATCGGGGCGACCGTGTCATCGTGAACAAGTGGAGTTATGGCTTGCGTTTGCCTTTCACTTCTGTCGTGGGCTACCATCGGTGGGGAGCAGAAGCGGTCCGGCAGGGCGACATCGTGCTATTCAACAATCCGGCCCCCAAGCATTTGTCCACTCCCATCGACCGGCGTGAAGTGTTCATCAGTCGTTGCATAGGTGCGCCGGGTGACACATTGATGCTCAATAACGAATGGGTGATGACGGGTGACAGGGTGATAAGCCCCGATGATAAATTCCTTTATTCCTATCCAGGTAGCCAGGAAGAACTGTTGCAGACCGCCATGCAGGAAGCCGGTATCATTGACAATTCGCTGTTAGGATACGATGAGGGAGACTATGTGCGCAGCTTCAGTCATTACGAGCTTTATTTGCTCAGGCAGGAACTCCAAGGGTTAATTCTCTTCAAGCCCCTGCAGACTGACACTACCGAAGGTGTGCACCCTTTCGTAATCCCTTCCCAAGGAAAACTCATCAGAGTCTATCCATGGAATGTCAAACTGCTGTGCAACACCATCAATTGCCACGAGGGGAGGCAGGCCACTCTGCGTGGCAATACACTGGTGATAGATGGTAAGGCAGTCAATGCCTACCGGTTCAAGAAAAACTACTGTTGGGTGGCATCCAGCAACTCTATTAACATTACAGATTCCCGTCTCTTCGGCCTCGTGCCTGAAGACCACCTTATCGGGCGGGTTTCCCTCATTTGGTTCTCCAAAGAGGCAGACCGTCCGTGGAATGAAGGATACCGGTGGGAGCGGATTTTTTCCAAACTATGAATTGCTGTCTTTCCTCTACCTATTTGGGTCCCATCTCCTATTATTCCAAACTCTATGGTGCCGACACCGTCAGCATGGAACAATGGGAGCATTATGTCAAGCAGACTTACCGCAACCGGTGTGTTATTGCCGCAGCTGGAGGTCCGCTCGCACTGACTATTCCCACAGAAAGCAACGGAGGCAAGAAGTGTCTGATGCGTGATGTGCGCATCTCCGACCATGGCAACTGGAGGCATCTGCATTGGAATGCCTTGGAGTCGGCTTATCGGCAAAGTCCTTTCTTTGAATATTACGCCGACGACTTCCGCCCCTTTTATGAAAAGAAGATTGATTTCCTTCTTGATTTTAACGAAGAATTGCGCCACTTGGTCTGTTCACTCATAGGCTTTACTCCGAAGGTGAAGCTGACTGATGAATATTTGCACGATGTGCCGGAGGGGATGATTGATTTGCGCAACTGCATCTGTCCGAAACAGGACTTCCGGCACGATTCCACTTTTGTGGCACATCCCTATTATCAGGTGTTCAGTGCTCGCTACGGCTTTCTGCCTAATCTGAGCATTGCAGATTTGCTCTTCAATATGGGGCCTGAGAGTCTGTTGGTGTTGAGGGATAGTGTCAGCTTCTGAAATTATTTTCTTTTGTAGTCTGCCGCAATGCCGTCGGCAATCCAACGAGCCAACGCTTGTCTGTTGTCGGGGAGCACCAGACGCTTTTGGTCCTGCCTGTTGCGGATGTTTCCTAACTCCAAGAAGATACCTACAGGCGAGGTGTTGCGTAGAACATAGAGGTTCCGTTCGCTCACCGTGCCGTTGAAACCACGACCTGGCTGATGTTTGGCATATTTTGCGGCAAAAGTCTTGCGCATACGGTCGGCCAACCGTTTGCCTCCTTTGCTTCCCGGTGCATGATAGAAATAAACGTCCGTCTGTTTGCCTGCACTACGGCTGTCCACGTGGATGAAGACTGCACGCTTGTAGTTGCTCTTGTCTTTTTTGAAGAGTTGGTTGATTTTCGTGCATCGCTGCTTCAGACGTTCTACCTGATTGAGTGGGATGGCATTCCCCATACAAGTCTCCCGTTTGCTGTTGGGCAGGATGCGTCCGGAGCGTATGCCGTCCTTCTTGTCTTGTATGATGATGTGTACTTTGGCACCGCGCTGCATCAGTTCACGAGCTAATCGCAGGATGATGTCGTAAGCATATTCGTCTTCATGCAACTGTCTTCCCTGATAAATGCCTATGGCGCCGGGGTCGGGGCCTCCATGACCTGATACGAGGTAGAAGCAGGCACCGGCCAATTCGTTGGATATCACGGTGTAGGTCGCCAACTCTTTACCAAAGAGTGGTTCTTTTCCCGTCTTTTTCTTTTGTGCGGACAAAGAAGAGAAAGGAAACAGCCCGAATAGAAATATTAAAATTGGAAGGGTGGCTCGAAGATAAATTCTCATATATTGGTTTGTTGGTTCATGTTTCTCTCTATTATAGATTGTGCAAATATAGTACATCTTCTGTAAACGGAGAAACTTTCTTCCATAAAAAAAGGAGTACCGCTGTACTCCAATCTTTCTGTTAACCTTAAATCTAATACTATGAAAAACACGTTGCAAAGATATAGGTTTCTCTCATATCTTGCAAGAAAAAGAATGAGGAAACGCTATTTTTATAACATTATTTAAGCAAAAGCGAGTTGATACTTTCTTTTTGCTTCTCTAGATTAAGAACGGATGCTTCCTTTTTCTTTGAGATATGGAAGTGTCATAAGTCTGTTATTTGCCCTTTTAATCTTCTCAAAAAGATAGCATACGGTATTATTTTGCTTTCATTTTCTCTTTTTTTCTTCAAATAAAGTTTCATTCTTGCAGATATTGATTATCTTTGCAGCCGAATTTAACGAATAATATTCTATTACGACAAGAAATGAGCTATCTAATCAAACCTATAAATTACCGTCCGCTGTTAGATTTGAAACAGACAGAACAGGGAATCAAGCTGATAAAAGAATTTTTTCAGCAGAATCTTTCTACTGAATTGCGTCTGCGTCGTGTGACGGCTCCACTTTTTGTGCTTAAAGGAATGGGAATCAACGATGATTTGAGTGGTGTAGAACGTGCCGTCACCTTTCCAATCAAGGATTTGGATGATGCACAAGCAGAGGTGGTTCATTCATTGGCCAAATGGAAACGGTTGACATTGGCGGAATATGATATAGACCCAGGATATGGCATTTACACTGACATGAATGCTATCCGAGCTGATGAGAAATTGGGTAATCTGCATTCGCTTTATGTGGACCAGTGGGATTGGGAGCGGGTTATCACCGAGGAAGATCGTACGGTAGCATTTTTAAAGGATATTGTCAACCGGATTTATGCTGCCATGTTGCGCACGGAATTCATGGTATGCGAAACTTATCCGCAAATTGAGCCCTTTTTACCCAAACAGGTACATTTTATTCATTCCGAAGAACTGCGCCAAATGTTCCCCGACCTGACACCGAAAGAACGTGAAGACAAAATTACCCGTCAATACGGTGCTGTATTTATAATAGGTATAGGAGGCAGGTTGGGCGATGGCAAGGTGCACGATTTGCGTGCCCCTGACTATGACGACTATTCGACCATTGGTGAGAACGGATTGCCAGGTTTGAATGGCGATTTGCTTGTGTGGGACAGTGTCATCGATCGGGCGGTAGAACTCTCTTCTATGGGCATACGTGTGAACAAAGAAGCTATGCTCCGTCAATTGGCTCTTTCGGGTAAGGAAGAACGGAAGCAACTTTATTTTCACCGACGTCTGTTGGAGGATGCTCTTCCATTGAGTGTAGGAGGAGGTATCGGACAGAGCCGACTCTGCATGGTTTACCTGCGCAAAGCGCATATTGGAGAAATACAAGCAAGTATTTGGCCCGATGAGATGCGTAAGGAATGTGCTGCGTTGGGGATGCCTCTTATTTGATTCATAAATACAGCGTTCTTCTATGGATGTGAAGATAGATGAGAGTTGGAAAGAGCAACTCGCTGAAGAATTCAAGAAGGATTATTTCGTCCGCTTGACGGACTTTGTTCGTGGAGAATATGCCCAAACAACGGTTTATCCTCCTGGTAAGTTTATATTCAATGCATTCGATCTTTGTCCCTTCGATAAAGTCAAGGTGGTTATCATTGGGCAAGATCCTTACCATGGTCCGGGGCAGGCGCATGGGTTATGCTTCTCGGTGAATGATGGTGTCCCTTTCCCGCCCTCGTTGGTCAATATCTTCAAAGAAATTCAAAGTGATTTGGGTACACCTCCTCCAGCGACAGGCAATCTTACTCGTTGGGCGGAACAGGGAGTGCTGCTGCTCAATGCTACGCTTACTGTCCGTGCCCATCAGGCTGGTTCGCACCAACGGCATGGATGGGAAGAATTTACTGATGCAGCTATCCGTCTGTTGGCTGAACGACGCGAAAGGTTGGTCTTTATCCTTTGGGGAGCATACGCACAGAAGAAGGGTGCAGTTATCGACCGGAACAAACATCTCGTATTGTCTTCTGCACACCCGTCACCACTTTCTGCCTACAACGGATTCTTTGGAAACAAGCACTTCAGCCGTGCTAACGAATACCTTGTTACACATGGACAGAGTCCCATCGTTTGGTAGTGACAAGTGGTCTATAAAAGAACTATAAATTTGAAAAAGTTTCCCATTCCAACGGATGTCTCAGTTAAAAATAGGTGGTAACTTATTAGCTTGGAGAATGTGTGGAATAACTCTTTTTTTCTGCAGAGCATGCAGATGACGACAAATTTGCCGGATGTGATAACTGAGGCAAATTTGCGTCATCTACGTTGTCTGCGGATGAAAAGTAAGTGATAAGGACATTCCTTGAATCCTGATTGGATATATTCCCTCAGCGGAAATCCTTCAATTCTGTCTGTAATCGTTGACGAGTGAAGAATATGCGACTCTTGACCGTACCTAGCGGTAACCCGAGGCGTTCGGCAATTTCCCGATATTTGAATCCGGACACATGCATGGAGAAAGGAATGCGATATTCTTTTGGCAGGCGGTTGACAGCCCGGTGTATCTCTTTCAGGTCGTAGGCGGCTTCGGTGCTGTCGAACCCGGAATCTTGTGACTGGCTCAAATGGTAGAGGTTGTCGGTGTGATCGACAAAGGTTTGGTCTCGCACCAGCTTGCGGTAATTGTTAATGAAGATATTGCGCATGATGGTGTACATCCATCCCCGGAAATTGGTGTCCGGTTCAAACTTGTCCTGATTGTCTAATGCTTTGAGTGAGGTTTCCTGAAGGAGGTCATTTGCTTCTTCGTCATCACCGGTCAGCTTGTAGGCAAATCTCAGTAGTTCTTCTTGCATGGCTACTAATTCTGTTTGAAAATCTAAAGTCTTCATACCAATTAATTGTTTTTAGAGGTTTGTTTTCTTTGTTTATTGTATTGTCCTTTTGCTCTCGTTTTCGGATGCAATATTACATCAAATTCATCAAATGCACTTTCGGAAAAATGGGTAGAATAGGGGTGAAAATCGTTTTTTGTCTCAAAACATCATTATTTTAGTTGATTTTTGAACATAATTCCCCCTTTGTTTTGGGGTGTAATGGATGAAAAAAAGTTTTTTTCTTCTTTATGTCGATTTTTATGTGTAGTTTTGCTTGCAGAGATTAAGCCATGAATATTCGTTTTTATATAGCAACTTTAGCTTCTCTGCTGTGCGCTGTAGCAGCTTTTTCAGGAAAACCGTTATGTCACGTTATAAGGTATGACGAGGACGACGGACTTTCGCAGTGGCACGTCACCCAAATATTGCAGGACAAGAGAGGAATGATTTGGTTAGGGACTTGGAATGGATTGAATCGTTTTGACGGCCATCATTTCCGTTGCTTCAAATCGAATCCTGGTGATGACATTGGTATGACTACCAACCGCGTGCGGAATATCTGGTTAACGGAAGAGGGGGATATACTTTGCCGGATTGATGAAGAATTTTTCATGTTCGACACAGAGTGTTGTACCTACCGTTCTCTTACTGCAGAAGAGAGGTCTGTTTGGTCTAAAGAAATGCCACGGACAAAATCTTCCTGTTCGTTATTGAACAAACCTTTGGACTATACAGACAAACAAGGATACCAATGGAGACTGACAAGTGATGGTTGCCTCTCCTACTTGGATGAAGAAAGTGGCACGATGGAGGAGTATCCTTTGATGGAGCCTTTGTCTGATATCCGCTTTGCTTATCCGGACATGCAGGGTAACTTGTGGTTGGTGGCTACTGTCGGGATTTATAAACTGATGTTTACGGAGTGTGTCGTCGAAGAACTGCCGCAGCAGGTGCAATCACAAATACGCTGTTGCTTCGTTGATGATAAGGGACGTTATTGGGTCACGGGACGCGATGATGCTACTGTTCGCGTTTTTTCTTCAGACAATAGTCCGCTTGGTTATTTGGGTCGAGATGGGCGCTTGCATAAAGAGTACACTTCTTTTGCATCACCTGTCTATTGCGTTATCCAAAGCCGTACGGGTAGCATTTGGTTTGGGTGCAAGCCTGACGGCCTGTACCGCCTCAGACCAACGGATGAAGAGGAACTGTCTTTTGAGATTACCCATTTCTCTGCTGGTGAGGAGACTGGAATGCTCAACAACGGCAATATCTATCACTTGCGCGAAGATGCCCACGGGCGCTTGTGGGTTGCTACTTTGGGAGGTGGGGTAAATTGTATCGTCGGTCCGGAGGAGGATTCTCCATATTTTGTGAATCAATCAAACGAGTTGGTTCACTATCCCTCGGAGCTATGTCAAAAAGTGCGCTACATCTACATTACTCCCGAAGGGGACTTGTTGGCAGCCACCACTGAAGGGCTGTTGGTGGCGCACGTTCCCGAAAATGCCGATTGGGAGAAGATGCGTTTCAGACATCATCAAAAAGAGACGGGACGGGCAACATCGCTCAGTTGTAGTGCCACCATGGAGGTGTTGCAGGACAAACAGGGGCGCATCTTTGTTTCCACGGAAAGTGGAGGAGTCAATCTGATGTTGACGGAAGATGTGCAGGCTGATACACTTTCGTTTCACCATTTCAATCAGTCGAACGGATTTCCCACGGACGTGACGCTTTCGATGGCCGAATCAGGAGACGGCAGACTGTGGGTAGTAGGAGGGAATCAGATTGTACTGTTGGATTCTGAAAGCGGAGAAGCAGAATGTTTCGATGTATCGTTCTTTCACCGGAAATGCCGATTCTCGGATGCACGTCCTGTAAAGTTGGCTGATGGGCGTTGGATTTTTGGTTTGCAGGATGGGGCATTCATGCTGGAAGCAGGGCGGATGAAGAAAAGTATGTTCTGTCCCCCTATAGCACTGACAGGATTGTCTATACAGAATGGCGAAACGAATCCAGCTGTGAATGGTTTGGATACATTGATACTTCGCCCGGAAGAGCGTAATATCACTCTTTTCTTCGCTGCATTGGACTATGTCGATGGTGGACGGACGGAATACACTTTCTGTTTGACAGATGGGGAGGATGAAGGTGCTTGGAATAATATCGGTCAGAACCGTTCCGTTACGTTCCTGGACATGAAGCCGGGCATTTACAACCTGACTATACGTTCGACCAATGCTGATGGAGTGTGGGTTGACAATGCCCGCATGTTGGTCATCATTGTCACACCGACCTTTTGGGAAACCGGGTGGGCTGTCTTGCTATGGATTTTATTAGGGGCTGGTCTCATTGCTGCCCTTGTTCGTACCTATATATATATAAGGAGTATCAATCGCAGGCAGCGCGAAACGTTGGCAGCTTACCTTGCTCTGCTCAATCCTCAACAAGAAGAGGTTCCTGAATCAGTTGCTCCTGTTGTGAGAGAATCCCCTCAATCTCAGTCTTCTTCTCATTCGTTGACGGACGAGGACAAGATCTTTATGCAACGGGTAATGGAATTTGTAGAGGAGCATTTGTCGGATGCAGATATTAACATCGGAGATATGGCTTCAGCTACAGCAACCAGTCGTTCGGGGCTGAATCGGAAAATGAAGTCTATATTGGGTGTCACTCCTCTTGACTTTTTGCGTGAGGCACGCATAAAGAAAGCCTGCCAGTTGTTGGAAAAAGACTACCTGAATATTTCAGAAGTGGCTTTCCGATGCGGATTCTCAGATCCCAAATATTTCAGCCGTTGTTTCAAATCTTCTATCGGAATTTCGCCCTCTGAGTACAAAAATCGCTAAAAAGTCTCCTTTTGGCATAAAATTCACCCCTTTTTGCCAGAATATTCACCCTTTGGTCTGAAGAAACTCTATACTTTTGCAACATCAAAAAACTAAGTTGTTGCAAAATGAAAACTAACAAAACATTTCGGAGATTCACACTCCTTTCATTGCTTTTGGGGACGCTTTGTGCCCAAGCTGCCGTCAAAGTACACACCATTGGTGATTCCACCATGGCCAATTACGACGAAAACTCCACCGACAAGCGGGGCTGGTGCCAGATGCTCCAGCAATTCTTCAATGCCGATGAAGTCATCATCAACAATCGTGGAAAGAGCGGTGCTTCGTCCAAATCGTTCTATCTGGAGGCTGCCTACTGGAAAACTGTCATTGCTAATGTCAACGAAGGAGACTACGTTCTCATCCAGTTTGCCCATAACGATGAGAAGAACGGCGGTCTGGACGGTGACACCTTGAGAGCTTATACTGCCGCACAGGGGGGAGACGCATCGAGCATTGACTACCGTGGAACCACAGCCAGTGGAACCTTCAAGAAATATATCCGTGCATATATTGAAGAAACCAAAGCCAAAGGTGGTAAACCTATTATTGTAACTCCTATCTGTCGTAAGTATTTTAGTGGAAACACCATCCGTCGTAACGGTATGCACGACCTGGGCGATTCATTCAGCATTTTGGGTAGCAGTTCAAAGGGTAGTGTGCCTGAGAGTGACAACACCTACGACTATGCCCAAGCTTTGCGTGATGTGGCTGCCGAGTATGAAGATGTGCCTGTCATAGATTTGACTTTGATGACACGTGACCTTTATTTGAGCTACGGGGATAGCTATTGTACGGAGAATCTCTTCTGCGCAGACGACAGCACACACCCCAAGAAAATGGGTGCCACACTCATTGCCCGTCTTTTTGCTCAGGCGATGAAGGAGCAGGGCATTTTGGCCGAACACATCATCGTGGGTACAGACATTACCTTCAGCCCTACTACCGGTGATTTTGGAAAAGCTTATGCCGGACAGACCCTGGTGAAGGAGTTCAATATCTCTGCTTTCGGTTTGGCCAACCAGACAGGAACATTTACTTTTACCGTATCAGAAGGGTTTGAAGTATCTGTAGATAAGGTAAACTATGCTCAGAGTGTAAGTGCTGATTATACGGGCGGAAACCTTATCAGCTCAGTATATGTACGTACAACCCTCTCTTCTGCCGGTACAACAACCGGTACGCTTACTGCAACCGATGGCGCTGTAAGCCGCGAACTTCCTCTCGTAGCGGAATGTATCGATTTGAGCGGCGGTGAAGAGGTGTCTGTCCTGTGGCCTCTGACAAGCAACAATACTCCCATAGTGACCGGCCCCTGTATGGCTGTCGAGCAGAGTTGGAGCAGCATGGTATTGCAGAAATATTCCTCTATCAACAGTAAGGCTGTATGGCCTTCTGAAACCGGACGTGACGCTTCATACAAAACCCAACGCAATGTGATTGAAGGGGAAGAGTGGCCTGCCGGTGAGATTGATGAAGTTTCTACCCGATACATCCAATTCGGTATGACGGCTCCTGCCAATACAAAAATTGATATCGACAAGATAAGCCTTTTTGTCGCTGGTGCCGGTGGTAGTGGCATGCGCTGTAAAATCTATTATTCAACGGATGAGAATTTCTCTAATGCCACATTGATTCAAGAAATGTCCAAAATGGCAGGAAACACTGTGTATGCCATCGAGAATATTCCTGTAGTGAATATTGCTGATGGCCAAAGCCTTTATTTGCGCATTTATCCGTGGTACAACGGCGGTGCCACAGGTAAGACAATCTGTTTCAGCGATGTCTATATCCACGGTATGGCTTCGGATGCCACAGGAATAGCATCCGTAACAACAGATGTGACAACTGATAAGGTGTATGATTTGATGGGCCGCCCCGTGGAAAACCCCGTGAAAGGGAACATCTATATAATAAAAGGTAAAAAGATTGTCATTAAGTGAAAAAGGGAACAACCTGCCCGGGCATAAATGAACGGGCAGGTTTCAAGAAGAACTTCATTAATAATTTATTATAAAAACTATCATGAAAAGTTTGAAATCTTTAGGCCTCATGCTTTTGGGTTTCGGAATGTCAGTCAATGCCATGGCACAGACCGAATTGGCAAACTGGACCTTCGAGACGGGGTATGACGTGGCCGACGGTGTCTATACACCGAATGAGAGTGAGTGGACTGCTGTCGGTGCACAGTGGTTCAATGCCGGTGCACCATCATTCCTGCCCAACAGCGCGGTGGGCAATGCTGCCGATTATATGGTGACGGCTGCAGGTTCGCGTTATTGGGAACTCTGCAGCGGATGGGACAACCATGTGTTCCGCGTGACGAATGATACAGAGAGCAACAACATCACCGACTACACCGATGCGTCCCAGCATGCCAACTATTACGAAGTGCAATTCCCTGCTAAGGGATACACCAACATCAAGATGACTTTGGCCAATGCCTATGGAGGCAATGCCGAAGCCACTCTCCAATCTGTCATCAGTACCGATGGCGGTACCACTTGGATTGTGGGCGAAACAGCTACCACTGCTGGAAATTGGTGGATCTATAATCCCAACACCCTATCTATCCCTGCCACAAATTGTGAGAAGGTAATCGTACGCCTGATTTTTGGCAACGGATTCTCCAGCAACTGGAACATGGACTATATCACCCTCACCGGTGAGGAGTTCACTGGCGATGTCAGCAACATGATGAGCTTAACAACCAAAGTGAATCCTGCCGGAGCCGGCACTGTGCTTGCTTCCCCCATGAGCGACCTTTACGAACAGGGAACAGAAATCATACTGACACAAACCTCCAACATCGGCTACACATTCCTCAACTGGACCGATGCTGCCGGCAATGTGTTGGGTGCTGATGCCAACTACAAATTCTCCATCACCGAGAATACAAGCATCACTGCTAACTACGAAGAGGTGGAAATCATCAACAACATCCCCAACGATGAGGCAAATGTCTTCAACATGCGTTACGGCGAACTGCACGGCAGCCGTGCCAGCTTCGGCAGCGACAACCACATCGACTGGATGAACAACGGTGACTATGCCATCTACAAGCTCAACAACACCATCGAAGCACAGTACTACGACATTGATTTTGGCGTAGGTACCCAGCAGGACAACGTGAGCATCACCTTCGCGTTGGCCAACGAGGCTGGCGAAACGGTGTGGAGTGGTACGCAAGACATCGAAAACAACCACAACTGGGGCGAATACAAGCCTTATTCACTCCGCACCAGTGCATTGGCCAAAGGCAAGTACACCATGACCATCACCTTCAACAGTGTGGGTGGAAACGGTACAACGGGTAACTTGAACAACATTCACTTCACCGGTAAGGCGGCTTTCGTTCCCGAAATGGTGGAGAACCAGACCGCCACCATCACCTATGCCTTCGACCAAGGTGTGGACGGACAGACAGGTGTCTATAGCACAGAAAGTGAAGGATGGTTCAAGAGCAACTACACTGAATACGGAGCCACACTGGCCATCAACGGTGTATCATTGAACCAGACCAAGTTCCAGCCCTCTATCGCCAACGAAGGAAGTGCCAACGAGGACAACCAGATAAACTTCTACATCATCCCGAAGAACGGACTGACCTTCACTCCGACCAAGGTTTCGTTCAATACAACCCGCTACGGTACTAGTGGCGGATTGGTAGATGCTTCATGGGTGAACTCCGATGGTACGACCGTCAGCATCGAGACAGGCATTGTTCCTGCCCGCAATAACGACGTGACCGCTTTCAGTAAAGAGGTTTCTGGTGCCGCTGCCAGCAGCGGTGTCTGTGGTCTGCGTCTGAACCTCTACAAATTAGGTGACACGAAGCAAGTAGGTTTCGGTAACATTGTGATTGAAGGTATTGTAAACGGAACTACCGAAGACGTGGCTCAGTATACCTTGAACGTAGGCATCGAGTCCGATGCCGCTGGTGAAGTGACCGTGAAACCCAATGCACCGACCTTTGCAGAGGGTGATGAGGTGACACTGATTGCCACAGAGAATTTCGGCTACCACTTTGCCGCATGGGTAAATGCAGAAGGTGAGACCGTATCTACCGAAAATCCCTACACCTTCGCAATTGGTGCCAACACAGATTTGAAGGCAACTTATACTCAAAAGAACGTCTATGCCCTCAACCTGAAGGTTATTGACGATATGGAGAATACCTATGGCAACGCCAACTTGGTGACCATCAGTCCTGTGGGCAATCTGGTGAATGGTGTACACCACTACGAAGAGGGTACCGACGTGAAGCTGACCGTAAACAACAATAAGATTCTCAGCTTTACCGGATGGGAAGACAAGAGCACCAATGCCGAGCGCATCATCAACATGGACGGTGAGAAGAACCTGACTGTGAACTATGCTGTGGCCGACTACATCGTAGCTTGGGACCTCTATCAGGATCAACCGGGCAGCGAGCGTGCAGCCGACTACAAGAGCAATCCCGAGAATGCCGGTCTGTTGTCACTGCGCAAGGCTGACGGAACAACTGCCGGATGGCTCACACGCGGTGTGAACAACGGTGCAGAAGAAGGCCGCTGGGGTGCCCGTATCTGGAAACTGCGCTCCGAAGGCTGGTATTGGGAAATCTCTTTCTCTACCAAGGGATACAGCAACATCACCTTCTCTAACGGTTTCGGACACTCGTACAATACCTATGCTGTAATGAAGGCCGAATACTCTGTAGATGGAACCAACTTTACCGAAGTGGGAACCTACGATATTCCCACACGCGGATGGGTTGACGGTGAGTTTGCCTTGCCTGCCGAGGCAAATAACCAGGACCGTGTATGGATACGCTGGATGCCGGGCTCAGAAGAACTCGTAGGTAACGAAACTGACTACGATGGACTCTCCATCGGTGACATCTTCGTCCTTGGCGAAAGCGAACAGGCCAATGACCAGGTAGCTCCCGTACTTGTAGGCAGCAATCCCGAAAACAATGCGACCGGTGTATCGGCCACAGGAAGCATCGTGCTGACCTTCAACGAACGTATCAAGGCTGGAACAGGTACAGCTACACTGGACGGTGAAGCTATTGCACCTATCGTCAACGGAAAGACCGCCGTGTTCCAATACACTGGGTTGGACTACAATGCTGCATACACCTTCACACTGCCAGCCGGTGTCATCACCGACCGCAGCGGCAATGCTTACGAGGGTATCACACTTAACTTTACCACCATGGAGCGTACGCAGCCTGCAGCACGCCTCTATGACGCTGTGGTGGCTGCTGACGGCAGTGGTGATTACCTGACCGTACAGGAGGCCATCGATGCTGCTCCCGAAGGACGTGCCATTCCTTGGCTCATCTTCATCAAGAATGGTGAATACAAAGGACATGTGGATATTCCCAAGGCCAAACCTTACTTGCACTTCATTGGTCAGGAACGCGACAAGGTTATCATTACCGACGACAAACTCTGTGGTGGCGACAATGCCCTTCACGTCAGCGTAGGTGCTACTGTTGTGGTAAATTCCAACGACTGCTACTTCGACAACCTTACCCTTGAGAACTCTTGGGGACACGACAAACAAGCCGGTCCGCAGGCATTGGCACTGAACACCAGCGGCGACCGCACCGTGTTCAAGAATGTGGCTATGCTCTCTTATCAGGATACTTGGATCACTCCCTCGACTTCAAACTATCGCGCATACGCTAAAGATTGTTTCATTGAAGGTGCTGTGGATTTCATCTACAACAGTGGAAACATCTATATCGACAACACAACCCTCTACATCAACCGCAAGAGCGGTGGTTACATCGTGGCTCCCTCACACGGTGCCGACGTGGAGTGGGGGTATGTCTTCATGAACTGCCGCATCACGGCTCCGGGTGTACCTTCTGAGACCGACGTATGGTTGGGCCGCCCCTGGCACAACAGCCCGAAGACAGTCTTCATCAACACCATAGCCGAAGTGACCATTCCTGCCAAAGGTTGGTATCCCACCATGGGAGGTCTGCCCGTACTGTGGGCTGACTACAACACCATGGACGGCAACGGTAACCCTGTTGACCTGAGCCAGCGAGAGGATACCTATTATTATACAGTCAAAGAGACCGGTGAAAAAGTTTATGGCAAGGCCAAGAACTACCTGACAGCTGAAGAAGCTGCCCAGTACACCGTGAAGAATGTGTTGAGCGGAAGCGATAATTGGCAGCCGAATGTCATCACTGAATCATGTGCCGCACCCGTAGCCACTTTGAGCGATGACAAAACTGCTCTCTCATGGGAAGCCGTACCTTATGCCATCTGCTACGTGGTGGTGAAGAACGGTACGGAGGTAAGTTTCACTACCGAAACAAGCATGGCAGCCGAAGCCGGAGCTGACTACGTAGTCTATGCCGCCAACGAGCAGGGTGGACTCAGTGCCGGAAGCAATTTTGGAGGGGCTGAAGGTATCAACACTCCTTCTGTTTCGGCTCCTGCCCAAGTGGTGGGCATTTATACCCTTAGTGGCTTGCAGATAAATGAACTGCAGCAGGGCATTAACATTGTGAAGATGCAGGATGCGCAGGGACGTACTTTTGTCCGTAAGGTCGTAAGATAAACTTTGATTCCGCAAGGAATTCCTCTTTTATTGGGAAGATGTATCAGCAACAGCGTACATCTTCCTTTTTTTGTCTCTTGTCCAGAAGTGTTTCTTAGGCAGATGCTTGGAAAACGGAATGAAAACGGAATCTTTTCAGGAGGTTGATGATTAAATCCTGTCAAGTTCTTGATTTTCCAATGAATTTTGTGTTACTTTGCAGCATTTTAACAACGAGTTTGACCTGAGAATTATGATTATACAGAGCTATATACAGACATTGGTTTCTGCCGTGGAGCAATTGTCCGAGGCTTCGTCCTATACAGGCCTTTGCCACCATCATCGTCAGGGACAGCCCTTGCCTTCGGCCGAACAGTTGGAGCGGATTGTAAACCTTGCCCGCGCCATTCTTTTCCCTGGATATTTTGGTAACTCCAGTGTGAATGCCCAGACGATGACTTATCACATTGGGGTGAACGTGGAGCAACTTTACCACCTGCTGGTCAATCAGATTCAGGCTGGATTGGCTTTCAACTTGCCAGAAGAGGGTGGGGATGCAGAGACACTCTGTGAACAGGCCCGTCTGCTGGCTGCTCAGTTCATCGGTCGTCTGCCGGAAATGCGCCGCACATTGGCTACCGACGTGGAAGCTGCCTATAATGGAGACCCTGCTGCCACGAACTACGGCGAGGTCATTTGTTGCTACCCGGCCATCCGTGCCATCAGCAACTACCGTATTGCTCACGAACTGTTGGTGTTGGGTGTACCCCTCATCCCTCGTATCATTACCGAGATGGCGCATAGCGAGACGGGCATCGACATCCATCCGGGTGCGACTATCGGCCACCACTTCACCATCGATCATGGTACGGGTGTGGTGATTGGCGAGACTTGCATCATCGGCAACAATGTGAAACTCTATCAAGGTGTTACCCTCGGTGCAAAGAGTTTCCCCCTCGACGAACATGGAAATCCCATCAAAGGCATTGCCCGCCACCCGATATTGGAGGACGATGTCATCGTCTATAGTAACGCCACCATTTTGGGACGTATCACCATTGGCCGTGGTGCCACGGTGGGTGGTAACATTTGGGTGACCGAGGATGTCCCTGCTGGGGAGCGGATTGTGCAGAGGAGAGGATGAAACGTTTGCAAAGTAAGTAAAGACTCTTAATAGTTCTTAAATAATAATCGAAAAGCAATCGTTATTTATTGATATTCGATAAATCTTTCTACTTTTGCATATCGATTATCGATAAATGCGCGCATGATTTATCAGATTAAGGACATTAAAAGAGTTATTTTATGAATGCAAAAAAGTATTTGAATCAAATGAAGGGCATATTTGTTGTCGCTTCATTGGCTGCGTTGTTTTGGCTTTATTGGACGATAGGAAGAACGATTTATTCACTGGCGGATTGGGATATTGAGGTCCGTGAAGGGTTTAAGGGCATTCTCCAATGGGGTATTGTCATCGGATATTGTTTCTTTTCGCTGTGTTTGGTTGCGGTGCAGATGTGGTTTCTTATTCGACAAATAAAAAGTTTGAAAAAGGGTATCATGTTTGATAAAGGATGTGCGACTTTTATTTTTTCTTGGGGTATATTGTGGTTCTTGTATGATTTCTGTTCGACAAATCTGGGGTTGATGTACGGGCATCATGCTTTTGATACAATAACAATTGATGGGACAATGGTGGGAATTCCTCTGGTTGCCATCACTTTTGCGATACTCTATAAGATGGCAGCCGAAATATCAGAAGAACAAAGTCTAACCATTTAAAATGATATTATGCCTTTAATCGTAAATTTAGACGTTGTGATGGCTAAGCGAAAGATGTCGCTCAACGAACTCTCAGAAAAGGTTGGGCTTACTCAAGCCAACCTTTCCATTCTCAAAACCGGTAAAGCCAAGGCTGTACGTTTCTCTACACTTGAGTCCATTTGCAGAGTGTTGGAATGTCAACCCGGTGACCTGCTTGAATATCGGGAAGATGTTGCAGAATAGGGAAAAACAGTTGTCTGCCGCTGAATATTTGCCAGACTTCTTCGATTATTCTGCTTTTTTTTGTTTCTTTGCAACTTAATTGGTTTAGTATGCTTTTTGGAGGTATAAAAAGCGTGGGAACCTGATTTATGAACATTTGAACAGAAATAATGGAATTTGAACTCATCGCCAAGACCTTCCAGGGACTGGAGGAGGTGCTGGCAAAAGAGCTTACCGCACTGGGAGCAAACAATGTAGAGATTGGCAGACGAATGGTTTCATTCACTGGCAATAAAGAGATGATGTATCGTGCCAACTTCAGTCTGCGTACGGCTTTGCGTATTTTGAAACCTATCAAACATTTCAAGGCCCAGTCTGCTGACGAGGTTTATGAAGCTGTGAAAGCGATTGAATGGGAACAGTATTTGACGAATGAGAAAACTTTTGCAGTGGATGCAGTGGTATTCAGTGATGAGTTCCGCCATTCGAAGTTTGTAGCCTACAAGGTAAAGGATGCTATTGTGGACTATTTCCGTGAAAAGACAGGCGACCGTCCCAATGTGCGGTTGAATAATCCTGATTTATCACTTAATATTCATGTGGCGCAGGACAAATGTACCTTGTCGCTCGACTCATCGGGCGAATCGCTTCACCGTCGCGGCTATCGCCAGGAGACGATGGAGGCTCCGCTCAACGAGGTGTTGGCAGCCGGTATGATACTGATGACCGGTTGGCAAGGCGAGTGCGACTTCATTGACCCCATGTGTGGTTCGGGCACATTGCCCATCGAGGCGGCCCTCATTGCCCGTAACATTGCGCCGGGAGTATTCCGCAAAGAATATGCCTTTGAGAAGTGGAACGATTTTGATCAAGAACTTTTCGATTACATCTATAATGATGATTCGGCCGAACGTGAGTTTGAACATAAAATATATGGCTACGACAACAACCGTCAGGCCATCGAGGTGGCTACCCGCAATGTGCGTGCGGCCGGATTAACAAGCGAAATAGAACTGAAGTTGCAGGATTTTGCTGATTTCCAGACTCCCGAGGAGAAGGCCATTATCGTGAGCAACCCACCGTACGGTGAACGTATCTCGGCGGACGACCTGTTGGGACTTTATGCCATGATTGGTAACCGTTTGAAGAATGTCTTCAAGGAAGGTGATGCCTGGATATTGAGTTACCGCGAAGAGTGTTTCGATAAGATAGGCCTGAAACCATCAGTGAAGATTCCAGTATTCAATGGAGCCTTGGCATGCGAGTTCCGCAAATACCAACTGTTCAGCGGACGATACAATGACTTCCGTCGTGATGGGGAGGAACTGACCGAACGCAGAGAGCGTAGGGAACGGGATGAACGCCGTGCCGGTACGGGACGCTATGAAGAGCGTCGTCAGCGTCGTTTTGAGGAGCGGAAAGAGCGTGATGACCGTCGTGGTAAACGTGATGGTGACCGCCGTTTCAAGAAAGATACCGACCGTGCCCGTAAGGATGACCGTCGCGAGCGTAAGTTTGACGACCGTCCTCGTCGCGATGACCGCAAGTTTGATGGAGAACGTAGATTTGATGGAGAGCGTAAGTCCGACCGTAATCGTAAGGACGGTGGATTCAAACCTCGTCGCGAAGAGCGCGACCAGAAGCAAGAGCGTCGGTTTGGTACATGGAAACAGACCGATGAGGAACGCGAACTCCGCGGTGAACGTAAACGACTCAGCGGCATTCAGGCAATGAGTTTTGATTCGAAGAAAATGGAAGAGTAAAAAGAAGAGGACCCTCCCCCTTACCCCTCCCAAGGGAGGGGAGTGAATACTTATATTATATGAAAAAGTCAAATAAGCGAATCATTTTATTCCCCTCCCTTGGGAGGGGCAAGGGGAGGGTCTTCCTCCTTTTATTATTGCTGTTTGCCCTTACCGCTATGCCACAAGAAAAAAAGTCCTTCACTCTGCACGATCTCATTCCTGGAGGAGAGACCTACCGCCAATGTACACCCGCCAATGCATGGCACACTTGGTGGGGCGACCTTTGTGTGGAACTGGATGTAGATACACTGACCGTGCTGCCCCCCAAAGGAAAGAGTTCGGCAACAGTGTTGTTCACCCTTGATCAAGTGAACAGATGGTTGGAAGCGGCAGGAAAGCAACCTGTACACACGTTGCAGAATGTTTCGTTTCCATACGCAGATAAACCGTTAGCCTTGTTACAAAGCAACGATGGGCACTTGTTGCTCGACTGGCAACAGGGAGATGTCGCATGGAGTGTCACTTTCGACCGGCAGGCTGCTAACAGAGACTGGCACAAGCGTTCGCGCCATTTGGCCTACACCATCGGCAATAACCTTTGTATTACAACGGCTGATGGTAAGACGATTTCCGTAACCTCTGAGCCGGAAGGTATCAAGTGTGGTCAGGCTGTGCACCGCAATGAGTTCGGCATTATGAGCGGAACTTTTTGGAGTGCCGATGGGCAGCGTTTGGCCTTTTATCGCATGGACGAGACGATGGTGAGCGACTATCCGCAGGTGGATACCGAGGCACGCACGGCCGAATACCAGCCCGACAAGTATCCCATGGCGGGCACAGCCAGCCACAAGGTGACGGTGGGTGTGCACGACATTGCTACGGGGAAGACCATCTATCTGCAAGCCGGTGACCCTACTGACCGCTATTTTTCAAACATAGCTTGGAGTCCTTGTGCCCGATATATCTATCTGATGGAGCATCCGCGCACGCAAGACAGCGCAGAGTTGGTGCGCTATAATGCTCTGACTGGTGAGAAGGATGCTGTTCTCATTGTTGAGAAACATGCAAAGTATGTGGAACCGATGTCCCCTATCATCTTCCTGCCGTGGGATGACACGAAGTTTATCTACCAGAGTCAGTGTGACGGATTCAATCACCTGTATCTGTATGATGTAGAGGGAAAAGAATTGGCACAACTGACCAAGGGCGAATGGGTAGTGCAAGAACTTGTCGGTTTTCGTGAAGAAGGTAAAGAGGTGATTGTCGCCACTACTGAAATATCTCCATTACAGACCAATCTGTATGCAGTCAGTGTGAAGACAGGAAAGCGTCGTCTTTTGGGCAATGGTGAGGGAGTACATTCTGTACAGCTATCCGCTTCTTCCAATTGGATGATAGACTGTTTTTCGTCTCCTGAAAGTCCCCGATGTATTCAGTTAGTTTCGTTGAAATCGGGAAAAATTACAAAAAAACTGCTTGATGCTCCCAATCCTTGGGATGGTTTCGATGCCCCCGAGATAAGTGTAGGCATCATCAAGGCTGCTGATGGAGTGACCGACCTTTATTACCGCTTGGTGAAGCCTGTGGGTTTTGACCCTGCGAAGAAATATCCTGCTGTCGTCTATGTCTATGGTGGCCCCCATGCACAGATGATTCAGAATACGTGGAACTACGCCACGCGCGGTTGGGACATCTATATGGCCCAACAGGGCTATGTGGTGTTCACCGTGGATAATCGGGGAAGCAGTAATCGTGGCTTGGAGTTTGAAAACTGCACTTACCATCAGTTGGGCATAGAGGAGATGAAAGACCAGTTACAGGGTGTAGCTTTTCTTAAAGGGCTGCCTTATGTCGATGCTGATCGGTTAGGGGTGCATGGTTGGAGCTACGGTGGATTCATGACGACCAACCTGATGCTGACCTATCCTGATGTGTTCAAGGTGGGTGTGGCCGGTGGTCCTGTGACCGACTGGAAATATTACGAAGTAATGTATGGCGAGCGCTACATGGGTACTCCCCAAAGCAACCCCGAGGGCTACAAGAACAGCAGCCTGTTGGAGAAAGCCGGCAATTTGCGGGGGCGTCTGCTTGTCATCCATGGAGGAAACGACCCCGTGTGTGTACCTCAAATGACCTACTCTTTCCTGAAGGCTTGCATCGACAAGGGTACGCATCCCGACCTCTTTATTTATCCCGGACACGGACACAACATGCTTGGGCGCGACCGTGTGCATCTGCACGAACATATCACGCGCTATTTTGAGGATTTTCTGAAGTAAGCATGCGTTAAAGCTAAAAGCAAGTCAACGGAAATCATTAGCATACTCTTTTAAACAGACAAAAGTGCCGAAAAGTAACTTATTCCAGGCTTTGGGATAAACTATTGCTCGGCATTTTTCTATTATTTGGGCTTCCATTTGGCTATAAATGTTTTTCTATTTACCTCATATATTTTAGCTATTTACCTCTGACAAAAGATTTTTTTGGTAAATAGCAAAAAAGTTTGCATTTCCCACTTTACTTTTTGAACTTCGCTACGCTTATATCAATGAAAGCGCATCAAAAACAAGAGGCAAACAGCCGGCAATCGCGCAAAAAAGAACCAAACAGAGAATGACGCAAGCAGAGTTTGAGACAATTGCTCCAGGACTGAGAAAGGTGATGATGTCCGTGGGACGCAACTTCTTCGGCAACGAATCGGATGCAGACGACGTGGCTCAGGAAGGATTGGTGGCTCTGTGGAGATACCGCGACCGCTTGGATATCGGTCAGACTCATGAGGGACTTGCCATCCGAATAGCCAAGCATTGTTGCATGGACATGATGCGGAAGCGGAAAGAGTCTGTCCAACTGTATGGTGCCATCCCTCCCGACTCCATCACGAAAGAGATGCCGGCCGCACAATCGCCTCAAGAGATACTGGAAACTGATGAATTGCAATCTGCCATAGAAGAAGCCATCGACCGGCTGACTCCTGGCGAGCGCCGGCTCTACGAACTCCGTCAGATTGAAGGCTGGGAACTGGACGAAATAGCCAGTAAGACAAACATCTCCAAACCATCGGTGAAGAGCATTATCTCAACTGCGCGAAGAAAAATATATGAAGAATTAAAGAAGAGTTTGAAATCATGACGCACAAGGAAACTGAAATACTGATTACCAAGTACCTCAATGGCGAGACTACCTTGGAGGAAGAGAAGCAGTTGGCGTTGGAAGTGACGCGTGATGACGCTCCCGAAGAGTGGAAACTCATAGCCGCCATGATGGGCGAACTGGCCACTGACGAAGCACTGTTCGACCACATCATGACAGAACGCGCCACGCAAAGGTTCACCCGCAAGCCATCGCTGCAGAACTGGTGGTGGACAGCGGCAGCCTGTCTGTTGCTGTTGGTGGGTTTTGGTTTCTCATGGAGATACCATCGTCATGAGGCGGACAAGACCGTATTGGCAGCCTCAGAACCGGCCACAGAGACCACTCCGACTGCATCATCCGCTCCTACTACGACAATGGTCGCTGAGACTTATCAGGACCCTGCCCGTGTCACCCGATTCATCAAGGAACTGGCCAAGGTCTATAGTGCCGACAGTCTTCACCCCGACTGTCCGACACCAACGGAGAATGCCCCGCAGGAATCTGTCTATCTGTTCGCCGACAACGAAGAGCAGGACATCATCGGACGACTGGTGCAGGTGGCCTGCTGGTACAGCAACAAGCACCCCGGTTACCACCTGAGCCTCAACGACAAGCAGTTTATCTTCCAGTTGGAAGACAGCCGGAAGAACATCCATTACCAGTGGATGGCAGAGAGGGTCAGAGGCCGCATCCTGCTCCATTGCTCGTACACAACGGCCAATTCATCGGTCTTCTCGACCTGCTACCGCGAATTCAGGAACGAAATAGAAGACAATCCGTATATCCTAAATAACCATAAAACCATAAAGATATGAAACAATCAAGAGTAGCCATCATGGTCACATGTATTCTGGCCTCGGCATGCGCCCCTAAAGTGGTAGAAAACTTTACAGACAACAGTACCTTGTATCAAAGTAAGATATATTGGCACTCAGCTCCTCAGGTGTGGGACGAGGAGTTGCAAGACAGTGTCATCGAATGGCGCAGAACCGCCAACAAGTACCGCGGCGATGTCAAGACCGTCAAGACTGAGGATTTGAACTTTGCAGGAAGACACACCCAACCTTACCAAAAACTGGCTGAAGCACGCAAAGATATAGGAGTACGCAATGACTTGACTGGGCTGTTTTGGGAACTGAAAGAGGAGGATAATCAGACAGTGCTCCACTGCTACTTCCCAATGCCGGCCCATCCGGTGAAGAGAATGTGGCTCGGTGGAGAGGAAACTTACATTGTAGATGAGGAGACAGGTGTGCACTACAAGCCAAGGGTGACAACGCCCGATGTCATGCAGCAGTACTTCACCGTGCAGGCTCCCAAGGACTCGCTGATAGATTTCACCATCACCTTCCCGCCTTTGCCGGAATCCACCCGCTACATCTCTATCACGGGTGTGCCCAACTGGGGGTTGTATGACAGCGACGAAAGAATCAAAATCAAGCGGAATGGATTGGAGAACACCGAATACGACCAGAAACCGAACATCCGCACCCCTCAACTGAAACAGCCCGAGCAAAACTACAACAAGGACGATGCCGGCACATGGGCCTGCTACCACAAGGTGCATACCATCAAGCCGCTGGAGAACCAGAATACCTTTGCTCTTTGGAGGACGCCGGAGGCTACCTATCTGGCTGTACCGCACAACCAGACATGGACAAGAGAGTACTATAGGTATAACAGCAACACCTTCTTGTTGGACGGCAATGACGGCAAGCAATACAAATTGAAGGGAGTACAAGGGGTTCCTATGGACCATCTGTTCTGGGTAGAGGAGTGTGCAGGCGACTGGTTTGCCTTGGTACTCGAGTTCGAACCCATCCCGTTGGACGTTACCCATATTCATTACATCGAATTGGACGGTGAACCCTTCAACGCTTGGGGAGCAAACCCGAAAGGCCAACAGATAATGGACATGGAGGTGGAGACCCTGCGCGAAAACCAGAAACTGTTTGAATACGTAGAACGGAAAATCGTGGAATAAAAGAAGAAACACATAAAATGAGTTTTTTATCATAGCTTGGTTGTGGCACGTCGCGAGACGCACCACAACTTTTTTCTGTATGTGCCCTGCTGGTGTCGGAGCATTTGCCTATGTGCTTTGTTTACACATCAAAGTTTCCTTTTTGGAAGGAAGTTTGTTGTACATCATTACATAAGAAAGAAATCAAAAAGCCTTTAGAGAAAACTTACAGGCTCAAGGGAAAAGTTTAATCATCGACGATAATCATATAATCATCGTCGATAATCATATAAACATCGACGATAATCATGTAATCATCGTCGATGATTAAACTTCTCTGTTGTATGTTAACGATTTTAGTTGACTACTTTTCGTCTTATTTGTATAGCAAGTTGACCCAGTTAAACAATATTTTTAATTATGGTTGACTTGTTTTTTATTTAGTCATACA
>JAFTNZ010000035.1 GCA_017451645.1 Bacteroidaceae bacterium
GCTCAGCCCTGAACTGTAGTAATCACGAAGAATAGATAGACACTCTTCTTCACTGTAATGTTGCCATTTCTTACGCATACTGCTTACACATTTTAATTGTTAGTAAATGTGTCTACCTATAGCAGTATAAGACACATTTTGCACACGTTCTGCAATTATCCGTTCACTTGAGAATCCATAATCATGGCCAATGCCCGGTCTTCGGCAGCCTCCATCTGTTCGCGTGCCCCCGGCGCTTTGTCGTCGATGCCACACAGATGCAGGATGCCGTGGATAATCACCCGATGAAGTTCGCGCTCATAAGACTGACCGAATTTCTCGGCATTGGTGCGCACGGTATCAAGACTGATAAAGAGGTCGCCATGCAACAAGTCGCCCTCGCAATAGTCGAAGGTGATGATGTCGGTATAATAATCGTGACCAAGATATTCGTTGTTCACTTCCAGGATCTTCTCGTCACTGCAAAAGATGTAGGCCACCTCGCCCACCCGCTTGCCATAAGTAGCAGCCACGGCTTTTACCCAGGCATTGTTTTCACGTCGTTTGATAGGGGGCATTTTCACCCCTTCGGTCTGATAGGTAATCATGTTGAGTTATGAGTTGTAAGTTATGAGTTTATGAGTCAGAAGAACAGGTAGCAGATGAAGAGTGCAGCCACGATGCCCGCTGCATCAGCCAGCAATCCGCAAGGCACAGCGTGGCGCGTCTGCCTGATGCCCACACTGCCGAAATAGACAGCCAGAATGTAGAATGTGGTGTCCGTAGAGCCTTGGAAGAGGCAGGCCAGACGTCCGACGAACGAATCGGGACCATAGGTCTGCATGGCATCCACCATCAACCCGCGTGCACCACTGCCACTGAGGGGTTTCATCAATGCTGTAGGCAATGCTCCTACAAATTCCGTGTCGAAGCCCAAAGCTGCCACACACGCTTCAACCCCGTCAAGAAGCATATCCATTGCCCCCGATGCACGGAACACCCCCACAGCCACCAGCACCGCTACCAAGTACGGAATGATGCGGACGGCTGTAGAGAATCCGTCCTTGGCCCCCTCCACAAAAGCGTCATAGACATTCACACGCTTGCGCATACCTGCCAGAATAAAACCGATAATCACCAAAAAAAGGAAGACATTGGCCGTAAGGGTTGAACAGACATCCATCTGCTCGCGCGGCAGACGGCTCACGCCCCAAATGATGAGGGCCACCACTGCACACATTCCTCCAAGAATACCCATCAGCGTACGGTTGAAAAGGCTGATGCGTTGGTAGAGGCAGACACTGACAATGCCCACCAGCGTAGAAAAGAAGGTTGCCAGCAGGATGGGAATGAACACATCGGTGGGCTGCGCCGCTCCCATTTGTGCCCGATAGACCATGATGCTGACGGGAATGAGGGTCAGCCCGGAAGTGTTGATGACAAGGAACATAATCATGGGATTGCTGGCCTGCTCTTTCTTCGGGTTGAGTGTCTGCAGTTCCTCCATCACCTTCAGCCCCAATGGAGTAGCCGCATTGTCAAGCCCCAACATGTTGGCAGCTATGTTCATGAAGATGGTGCCCGTCACCGGATGCCCCTTGGGCACATCAGGAAACAGACGGCAAAAAAGCGGACTCAACAGACGCGCCAGAGCAGCCACTACCCCACCACGCTCGCCTATCTTCATGATGCCGAGCCAGAGGCTGAGCACTCCGGTCAGTCCGATGGAAATGCTAAAAGCCGTTTCTGCCGAAGAGAATGTGGCATTCATCATGGCTGGAAACACATCCATATCGCCCCAAAACACCGTCTTGCAGACCGCCACCACGAAAGCTACCAGAAAGAACGCAATCCAAATATAATTAAGTACCATACGCCTGATTTTACATTTCAGCGGACAAAATTACGAAACTTTTCATGATTGGCCGCCAATCACCGCCATTTTTTCAACAAAACAGAGATACCGCCACCGCCCAAACATCAATGAATACGTAAAAGAAGAGGAATTTTCGCATTCCAAAAAGGGAGTATAATCCTATTTCTTAAATATTAAGTTAAGGTCATATACATTTTTTGACTAAACTTTTGTGTGGCGAAAAAGTTTGTATTACTTTTGCTCCCTGAAAAGTAGTTACGTATCCGATAATTCTCAAACAAAACAAAGAAGAAACGATGGACAGTGCAACGACCGACATAAGGAACAAAGCCGTATCACCAGCAAAGGAGGAGCCTGCAAGTGATAAGGTTGCGGATATGAAGCGTATTATATATAATAAGGTAAAATATTACCTCGATGAGGAACAGGTTTACCTCGATCCACACCTTTCTCTCGTACGTTTCAGTTCAATAGTCGGCACGAATATAAATTGACATTTCGAGCAGTCAGCAACAGCATAAAACTCAAGAAAAAAACCCATTCAAGACAATTATTTTTTTTCACAAAAAAGTCCCCCACCCATGCTAAAAGAGAACATAGGCGGGGAACAAACGCAATAATCAACCTGTCATTTCTTTTCAAAAGAATCTATCCAGCAATTCACTTGGCCAAGCAGATGCAAACACGGTTCTTTACATTCTCACTGAAAGGCTGTTCGGTGTCTCCCTTGTAAGCGATAGAAATGCGCGATGCATCTATGCCGAATTTTGAAATAAGCATACGGCGAACTTCTTCAGAACGGACTTTGGACAAACGTTCGTTTATCTTGGCATTTCCCGTCTGAACATCAGCATAACCGGTTATGTCCACCTTCACTTCGGGATGTTGCTTCATGTACTCGGCCAACGCTGCAATCTTTGTCTCTTCCTCTGCAGAAATTACGGACGAATTGATTTCAAAGAATACGTCGCAGCGATATTCTTCAGCCACAGGCTTCACTACCGGTTTCTTTACCTCTTCCTTGACAACAGGCTTCTGTACAGGCTCTTCCTTCTTGACGGGTTCTGTCACAGGTACAGGAAGAACAGGCTCCACCACTCTATAACTCTTGCCTAACCGGAGCGTCACACCGGCCAAAGCATTGAAATACCAGTCAGCATTGCCGGCCTTCTTAGAGTTGTAATGGTCAGACAAAACGTTGGCATTGGCTTCCAGATTCAGGCTGAAACGGTCGCTCAGACGGAAATCTGCATGAAGACCGGCTCTTCCTGCTACAAGCACTTTGCTTTCATTCCACAGATACTCCAATTGGTAGGTTGTAGTTTGCAGCAAATTGGTAGCAAGAGCCGTAGCATCATCGTTGTTGAATGCATAGTTCACGGCTCCACCAACGAAAGCACTCAAATTGAACACACGCTTGGGATTGAAGCCACAAAACAGATTGCTGAGATTGAACATGGCATCCAAGTTGCCTGCCACATAATTGTAGCTATAAGATGTAGCCGGATTGACCCAACCTCCACGGCTTTCCCAACCGCTGACACCAACACGGGCCCCAAACACCGGAGTGAACTGATAGCCGAATGACAGAGCGGCAGCAGGTGAAATCAAATCCTTGAACTTTGCTTCGCCAAGAGTGTAGCCTGCCCCTCCCTGCAATTGCAAATAAGCATGAGGCTTGAACTCCACTTTCGGTTCTGAACTCTCCTGTCCCCATACAGGAACACTACATGCGGCCAATGCTACAGCCAAAAAATGTTTTTTCAGTTTCATAATCGTTCTTTTTTATCTGATTAGTGTAAATTTTACTTTCATTTTACAAATATAAGGCAAATTATCCATTGCTTGATTCGTTTTTTACCCATCAGCATTAAATATTTAACTATCAGGAATGAAGAGAGTGAAAATAGAGGATTTTACAGTCTGTTCCTGCACTGATTCTCCCTTTTTGTCAGACAATGAATCGTTCGAAATGCAACATTCCACAATCTGAAACATAACTTATCCAAACAGTAGTTTCAATAAATCCGCACAAAGACACACAACATTCCATTGAAATCACCTCTGCATATCTTTGTCCACCAACGAAGCATTTTGCCTTCGTTCCTTTTTGCAATCATCTCATCAACAAGATTATAGCCATTTGTTTTCGTTTCTGCCTTACAGTTTGAAGGGACGGTTTTAAGTGACGCTATTCGTGTGGTATTCAAAAAGTTATAACC
>JAFTNZ010000023.1 GCA_017451645.1 Bacteroidaceae bacterium
AGTGTCAAGCCGAACAGTAGGGAATAGGAGAAAACGTAAACATCTCCAGTATGGCAAGAAGAAAGGTGTAAACCTTTTTAGCTAATGAAACAAAAAAACGTCTACTGAAATCAGGAAAAGACAATGCGCCTTGCATTTTCAAAAATGCGGCTTGCACTTGGTGCAAATGCGCCTTGCTTTTCGAAATATGCAAGGCGCATTTCAGAAAAAGCAAGGCGCATTTTTTGTACTTTTTTGCTTCAGATTTTTATAGAGGGGTGGTTATAACGGACTGATGCAAATCTTCTATTGCCAATCCGGTACGGTAGTCCCTTTCGGATAGATGCCGACGAGGTTGACCCAAAACACCAGCGTGGAAAATGCTGGTACACCGGAAGAGGAACTTTCGCCATAGGCCAGATTGTAGGGTATGTAGATGGTGCAGGCATCTCCTGTATGCATGTGTTGCAAGGCTGTAATCCATCCGTCGATAAGGTTGCTCAATGCAAAGTCTGCAGGGACACTGATGGCCGGGTTGAAATCGCCACGGAATGATTGGTCAAGAACTTTACCATTGATGAACCACGCACGGTAGTTGACACGGATAGAGTCTGTGTAGGTGGGTGACACTGTGCCCTCTCCAGCCTCTTCGATGTGGCAATAGACGTAGTTGTTCACGTCCTTTTCTGCTGTCAGGTCGTTGGGGTCGTCTGCCGGTAGGCGGTAGTTCTTGTAGATACGCCAATTGCCATCGGCATTGGCCTCGGCTACAGCGGCAATGGAGTCTGTCACCTGTTGGTTGCGTGCCTGCCAGTTGGCATATTCACTTTCCACTTCACTCTCCTCGCATGAGGTGAAAATCAAGGAAATCATCAGTGCTGTCAAAAGCAGCCAAGGGAACTTGTTCATTCTTTATCCTTAGATATATGTATGATTATGGTTATAGTATAGGTTCTGTATGCAGAACCGTTGAATCTTCACGTCCGAGGACTTGCACCCTCAGACGTGAAGAGCAGGTTCATTATCTCAAAGTCTTCAACAGTCCGGTGATGCTTACCTTATCAGCGATAATGTTGTTCAACTCGCTGATAGCCACACGCTCCTGTTGCATAGTGTCACGGTTGCGCAAAGTGACACAGTTGTCCTCCAAAGTCTGATGATCTACAGTGATGCAATAAGGTGTACCGATAGCATCCTGACGACGGTAGCGCTTACCGATAGAATCCTTCTCATCGTATTGGCAGTTGAAGTGGAACTTCAGGTCGTCCACAATCTCACGAGCCTTTTCGGGCAGCCCATCCTTCTTTACCAAAGGAAGTACAGCCAACTTCACGGGAGCCAAAGCTGCAGGCAGTTTCAGCACCACACGGGTTTCGCCATTCTCCAACTTCTCCTCCTGATATGAAGCGCACATGACACTGAGGAACATACGGTCCACACCGATAGAAGTCTCTATAACATAAGGTACGTAGCTTTCGTTCAATTCCGGGTCAAAGTACTTGATGCTCTTTCCCGAATACTTCTCATGCTGTGAGAGGTCAAAGTTCGTACGGCTGTGGATACCTTCCACTTCCTTGAATCCGAAAGGCATCAGGAACTCGATGTCGGTAGCAGCATTGGCATAATGGGCCAACTTGTCGTGGTCATGGTAGCGATAGTGGTCATCACCGAAGCCAAGAGCCTTGTGCCATTTCAGACGAGTCTCCTTCCACTGCTTGAACCAGTCAAGTTCGCTGCCTGGACGAACAAAGAACTGCATCTCCATCTGCTCGAATTCACGCATACGGAAGATGAACTGGCGGGCAACAATCTCATTACGGAAAGCTTTACCAATCTGGGCAATACCGAAAGGAATCTTCATGCGGCCGGTCTTCTGCACGTTCATATAGTTCACGAATATACCCTGAGCCGTTTCCGGACGAAGATATACCTTCATGGCGCCGTCTGCAGTTGAACCCATCTCTGTTGAGAACATCAGGTTGAACTGACGCACCTCGGTCCAGTTCTTTGTTCCGCTGATGGGACATACAATCTCTTCGTCAAGGATAATCTGACGCAGCTCGTTCAGGTCATTTTCATTCAATGCCTTCTGGAAACGTGCATGAAGCGCATCACGTTTGGCCTGATTTTCCAGCACACGGCCATTCGTTGCACGGAACTGTGCCTCATCAAAAGCCTCACCGAAACGCTTGGCAGCCTTGGCTACTTCTTTGTTGATTTTATCATCGTACTTGGCCAACTGGTCTTCGATGAGCACATCAGCGCGATAACGTTTCTTACTGTCGCGATTGTCAATCAAAGGGTCGTTGAAAGCATCCACATGACCACTGGCTTTCCAGATGGTGGGATGCATGAAGATGGCTGAATCAATACCTACAATATTCTCGTGAAGCAAGACCATGCTCTGCCACCAATACTGCTTGATATTGTTCTTCAGTTCAACACCCATCTGGCCGTAGTCATACACGGCGCCCAATCCGTCATAAATGTCGCTTGACGGGAAAACAAAACCGTACTCTTTGCAATGAGAGACGATTTTCTTGAATACATCTTCTTGTGCCATTTTTTATCTGTTATTATCTATAATTTTAGTTCTTATCTTGGACTTTTTCGGCCCATTTTTCCAATTTTGCTGCAAAGTAAGCGATTTTTTTGCAATTAATTCGTACTTTTGCAAGCATACTAATACAGTTTAACTATTTTAGGGACGAAAAAAACATTAACCTGCACCATATGAGCGACGAAATCAAAGAAGAGAAGGAGAGAAACGACGAAGAATTGTCTGTGGACAGCACCGTAGAGGAACATTCGGAGTACAAACCTGCCGATGTGAAGGACGAAAATGTGAAATACCAGCTGAGCGGCATGTATCAGAACTGGTTCCTCGATTATGCCTCATACGTTATTCTGGAACGTGCAGTGCCCCATATCAATGATGGATTCAAACCCGTACAGCGCCGAATCCTCCACTCCATGAAGCGGTTGGACGACGGACGCTATAACAAGGTGGCCAACATTGTCGGACATACCATGCAGTTCCATCCCCATGGCGATGCATCCATCGGCGATGCATTGGTGCAGTTGGGACAAAAGGAGTTGTTGGTGGACTGTCAGGGAAACTGGGGAAACATCCTCACCGGCGACTCTGCTGCAGCTCCCCGTTATATTGAAGCCCGCCTGTCAAAGTTTGCCCTCGATGTGGTATTCAACCCCAAGACCACCGAATGGAAACTCTCTTACGACGGGCGTAACAAAGAGCCCATCACTCTGCCCGTAAAGTTCCCGCTATTGTTAGCTCAAGGTGTAGAAGGTATTGCTGTGGGACTTTCATCCAAGATTCTCCCACATAATTTCAATGAATTGTGCGATGCAGCCATTCACTATCTGCACGACGAACCCTTCCAGCTTTATCCCGACTTCCTGACAGGCGGTTCCATCGATGTGTCAAAGTACAACGATGGAGAGCGTGGCGGAAGCGTGAAAGTACGCGCCAAAATCAGCAAGCTCGACAACAAGACGTTGGTCATCACAGAAATTCCCTTTGGGAAGACCACCTCTACATTGATAGACTCCATCCTGAAAGCTGCCGAAAAGGGTAAGATAAAGATCCGGAAAGTCGATGACAATACCTCTGCCCAGGTAGAGATTCAGGTACATCTGGCTCCCGGTGTATCCAGCGACAAGACATTGGATGCACTCTATGCCTTCACCGATTGCGAAGTCAGCATCTCTCCCAATTGCTGCGTCATCGACGACAACAAGCCCCACTTCCTCACAGTCAGCGATGTGCTTCGCAAATCTGTGGACAACACACTGGATTTGCTGCGTAAGGAGTTGGAAATCCGCAAAGGCGAACTGTTGGAGTTGCTCCACTTTGCCTCTTTAGAGAAAATCTTCATCGAAGAGCGCATCTATAAGGACAAGCAGTTTGAGCAAGCTCCGACCATGGATGCCGCCTGCGAACATATCGACAACCGGCTCACGCCATTCTACCCCAAACTTATCCGTGAAGTGACCAAAGAGGATATCCTGCGTCTGATGGAAATCAAGATGGCCCGTATCCTCCGCTTCAACAAAGACAAGGCAGACGAAGCCATTGCCCGCATGAATGGAGAAGTGGAAGAGATTGACCGCAAACTGGGCAACATGGTTGAAGTGACCAGCGACTGGTATCGGATGCTGAAGGAGAAATATGGCAAGGAACACCCCCGTCTCACAGAGTTGCGCAACTTCGACACCATTGAGGCTGCCAAGGTGGCAGAAGCCAATGAGAAACTCTATATCAACCGCGAAGAGGGATTCATCGGCACCTCACTCAAGAAGGACGAGTTTGTAGATAACTGCTCCGACATCGACGATGTCATCCTGTTCTACAAAGACGGCAAGTACAAAATTGTACGCGTCAGCGAAAAAATGTTTGTGGGCAAGAACATCCTTCACGTCGGCATCTTCAAGAAGAACGACAAGCGCACTGTATATAATGTAGTCTATCGCGATGGTAAGGAGGGATACCACTATATCAAGCGTTTTGCTGTCACCGCCATGACACGCGACAGGGATTACGATGTCACCCAAGGAACTCCCGGTTCGCGCATTGCCTACTTCAGTGCAAACCCGAACGGCGAAGCTGAGGTCATCAAGATTACCCTCAAGCCCAATGCACGGATAAAGAAAATCATTTTTGAAAAAGACTTCAGTGAGATTAACATCAAGGGACGCCAGTCACTCGGGAATATCCTCACGAAGTTTGAGGTGCACCGCATCGGACTGAAACAGCGTGGAGGCTCCACTCTTGGAGGCCGCCAAGTGTGGTTCGACTGGGACGTGCAGCGACTCAACTACGATGGACGCGGACAATATCTGGGCGAGTTCCATAGCGAAGATATGATATTGGTGATGCTCGAGGGGGGAGACTACTATCTGAGCAACTTCGATGTGAACAATCACTACGAGACAAACATCCGCCTGATAGAGAAGTACGACCCCTCGAAGGTGTGGACTGTGGCTCTCTACGATGCCGACAACAACGGCTATCCTTATCTGAAGCGCTTTATGCTCGATGCCACCGTCAAACGGCAGAACTACTTGGGAGAAAACAAGGACAACCGTGAGATTCTGGTATCTACTCAATACTATCCGCGTCTGCAGGTGACATTCGGAGGGAACGACAGCTTCCGCGAACCGCTGGTCGTTGATGCTGAAGAGTTCATCGCAGTCAAGGGATACAAGGCCAAGGGTAAGCGCCTGACTACCTACGAAGTGGCTGGAATCGTTGAACTTGAGCCTGACCGTTTCCCTACAGAGGAGGAACTTTCCAAGCCCGAGCCGGTGGCGGAAGAGCCGGTCAACGAAGACCCTGATGCCGGCAAGAGTGCCGGCGACATACTTGATGAACTTACCGGACAGATGAAGTTGTTTGAATGATGAAGAAGATTCTGGTTGTCTTATTGCTCATCAGCCTGGCAGGCAGAGCTTTTGCACAAGAGAGTGCCGGACGTCCCATCACCCGCTCCACGATGTATGGAGTGGGCACGGTGAATCTTTACGACACCTACCTCTCTCCGTTGGAATACACCGGTGTGCAGGCCAGAGTGTTGCGCGAGAGTACCCGCATGACGCGGTGGTTTGACGGGAACGTCTCGCGTCAGGTGCTCTTCCAAGGTCACGTGGGTATGGCGCAGAACCCGGCTGAGACAGCCGACGAACTGACCGGCATGGTCAATTGGAATTATGCCCTGCACTATAACTTCTCCTTGATGGACGGACGCTTGCAGCTACGGGCGGGGCCGATGGCACAGTTGCATGGAGGATTTCTCTACAACACCCGCAACGGTAACAATCCCGCTCAGGCCAAACTCTACGCCAATCTGGCTGCTTCCGGTATGGCCATTTACCATATTCCCTGGCATCGGATGCCCGTTACGTTGCGTTATCAGATGGATGTCCCCCTGCTGGGCATCATGTTCTCTCCCGAGTACGGACAGTCGTATTACGAAATATTCTCTCTCGGTCACTCCCGTGGTATAGTGCACTTCACCTCTTTGCACAATCAGCCCTCTTTCCGGCATTGGCTGACAGCCGATCTGAAGTTTCGTCCGTTTACCCTCCGCCTCGGCTATATGGCTGATGTACAGCAGGCACGGGTCGGTGGCCTCCGTACACACGACTACAGCCATTCATTCATGGTAGGGTTGGTAAAGCAGTTGCTTTTAGTGAAGTGAGGAGAGGAGTCGTCTTGTCTTCCGGAAGCGGATGACACACCTCTTGAAATGCTCCTCGAAATGTCCCTTTTACCCCCTTATTCTCTTAAAAATATCAAAACTTAACCTTTTTCGGATGGCGTTCTTCGTTTGAGCCGAAGAAAGAATGTATCTTTGTCAACCTTTTCGGAGGATTGATTGTATTTGATTATATATTGGAATGATACATTTATTAAATTAAAGCATAACAGAGCAAGAAAATGAACGAAACAAACCTATTGGTTCAGAAAATCACTGAAGGTATTCAGGAGAAGAAAGGAAAAAATATTGTTGTAGCCGATTTGACGTCCATTCATGATTCCATTTGCAAATATTTTGTAGTCTGTCAGGGTAACTCGCCATCGCAGGTGGCAGCCATTGCCGACTCCGTGCGTGAATATGTCCGCGAGAATCATTGTGGCAAGCCGATTGCTGTAGAGGGGCTGTCCAATGCCCAGTGGGTGGCTATGGATTATGCTGACGTGATGGTGCACATCTTTTTGCCGGAGACACGTCAGTTCTACGACTTGGAACATCTTTGGGCTGATGCCAAGTTGACTTCATTGCCTGATGTTGATTGAGAAAACGAAAATAAGCGAATATGAACGAAAACAAGAATAACAATAATGCTCCCAAGGCAAACATGCCAAGGCCCAAGCTCAATTGGATATACATTATCATTGTGGTGGCTTTGCTTACCCTCTGGTTCAATCAGGAGGGTGGGGGAAATGTCAAGACCGTAAACTACGACCCGCAGTTCAAGGAGTATATCAGCAAAGGATATGCAAGCAAAGTGGTCATCTACGACGATGGCACTTTGGAGATGTTTGTCAATCCTTCATACGTGAAAGAGATTTACGGTGCAGAGGCAGCCAAGCAGGGCCCCATGCCTTATATCACGGTTCGCTTCGGTTCGTTGGAGTCGTTGGAGGACTATCTGGCAAAAGAGAAGGCGGACGGCCATTTCAAGGGAGCCATCGAGTATGAAGAACGGCGCGACTACTTCTGGTCAATTTTCGGAAGTCTGGCTCCGATGATATTTCTGGTAGTCATCTGGATTTTCCTGATGCGCCGCATGAGCGGAGGTTCAGGCATGATGGGAGGTGGCGGTGGCATCTTCAATGTAGGGAAATCGAAAGCACGTCTGGTGGACAAGGACCATGCCAACCGCATCACCTTCAAGGATGTGGCCGGCCAGGCTGAGGCCAAGCAGGAGGTGCAGGAGATTGTGGAATTTCTCAAAGAACCCCAGAAGTACACCGAATTGGGAGGAAAAATCCCCAAAGGAGCACTCTTGGTAGGCCCTCCGGGGACGGGTAAGACTTTGTTGGCCAAGGCCGTTGCCGGTGAAGCCGAAGTACCTTTCTTTTCACTGTCGGGTTCTGATTTTGTGGAAATGTTTGTGGGTGTAGGTGCATCGCGTGTGCGCGATCTCTTCCGTCAGGCAAAAGAAAAGTCTCCTTGTATTATCTTCATTGATGAGATTGATGCCGTGGGTCGTGCCCGCAGCCACGGAGCAACTACCGGTGGTAATGATGAACGTGAAAGCACGCTCAACCAGCTGCTGACGGAGATGGACGGATTTGGCACCAATAGCGGAGTGATTATTCTGGCTGCTACCAATCGGGCGGACATCTTGGATAAAGCATTGCTCAGAGCCGGACGTTTCGACCGTCAGATACATGTGGATTTGCCCGACCTGAATGAACGCAAGGAGGTGTTTGCCGTACATTTGCGCCCTGTGAAAACAGATGAGACGGTAGATATCGACCTGTTGGCAAGACAGACTCCGGGATTTTCTGGAGCAGATATTGCCAATGTCTGCAATGAAGCGGCGCTGATTGCTGCCCGCCACAACAAGCAGGCGGTGGGCAAACAGGATTTCCTTGATGCTGTGGACCGCATCATCGGCGGATTGGAGAAGAAGACCAAGATAATGACCACGGAGGAAAAGCGGACAATCGCCATGCACGAAGCCGGACATGCCACACTCTCATGGTTCCTCGAACATGCCAATCCGCTCATCAAAGTGACTATCGTTCCCCGTGGGCGGGCACTTGGAGCCGCATGGTATTTGCCGGAAGAGCGGCAAATCACCACGAAAGAACAGATGCTGGATGAGATGTGTGCCACCTTGGGCGGGCGTGCAGCCGAAGAACTCTTCATGGGCAAGATTTCAACCGGGGCAATGAATGACCTGGAGCGGGTGACCAAACAGTCCTATGGCATGGTGGCCTATGCCGGAATGAGCGACCGTTTGCCCAACCTTTGCTATTACAACAACAACGAATACTCCTTCCAACGTCCTTATAGCGAGAGTACAGCACAGCTTATCGATGAAGAGGTAAAGCGTATGATAGCAGCGCAGTACGACCGTGCAAAGGAGCTGCTCCAACTCCACAAGGAAGGGCATCACCAGTTGGCAGAACTGCTCATGACACGTGAAGTGATTTTTGCCGAAGATGTGGAACGGATATTTGGAAAACGCCCTTGGGCTTCGCGTTCCGAAGAAATCCTTTCTGCAGAAGAGAGGCCGGATGAAAAGGCAGAGAAGGTGGAAGAGGGAGACAGTGAATCGGTTGAGAATTGACAAATGCTGATGTAAACCTAAAAAAGGATTGAACTTATGAACAATTTCATTAAACGGACCTTGACAGGCGTATTGTTTGTGGCAGTATTGGTTGGAGGTATCCTCTATCACCCCTTGACCTTCGGGCTGCTGTTTGCTGCGATTACAGGAATGGCCGTATGGGAATTCTGTACATTGGTCAATGCCGATGGCCGGATTCACGTGGGGCGCTTCATCTGTACGATGAGCGGCACCTATCTGTTCGTCTCTATCATGACATTCTGTATGGGTGTCACAGGAGGCGAGGTCTTTATTCCTTACCTGCTCTTGCTTATCTGTCTGATGGTGGACGAACTGTACCTGCGGCATCCCAATCCGATTGGCAACTGGGCTTATGCCATGATGAGCCAGCTCTATGTGGCTCTTCCCTTCGCCCTGTTGAATGTGCTTTACTATTATCCTATACAGACGGGTAGCGGTGAGACGGTAGCACTCACAACTTCCCCCATCCTGCCTCTGTCTGTCTTCATTTTCTTGTGGGCCAGCGATTCGGGAGCCTACTGTGTAGGTTCGCTGATAGGGAAGCATCGTCTTTTTGAACGCATATCCCCGAAAAAGTCATGGGAAGGCTCTGTCGGTGGGGGAGTGTTGGCCCTGGCTGTAGCTTATGTGTTGTGGTATTTCTTTCCCATCATGACATTGTGGCAATGGATGGGTATGGCTCTGGTGGTAGTCGTCTTCGGCACTTGGGGCGATTTGGTAGAGTCGTTGATGAAACGCCAGTTGGGCATCAAGGATTCCGGCCATATCCTTCCCGGACATGGCGGTATCTTAGACCGATTCGACAGTGCCATGTTGGCGATACCTGCCGTTATCATTTATCTGTATTCGCTGACGCTTTTCTAAACAGGTTCGGATGCAGAATGGTTCCAGCAGCATTTCCACTGCTGAAACACGCGGACAAATTGCTTTAAAGAAACTTCTCGGAGGTGTGTCGAAATGCATTTTCAGGCACACCTTTGTGGTATTCATGTAGATGAGCAGCAGGGCATCGTTTGAGCCACCGATGTCAATGTAGCGGAACAGGTTGTCAGATACACGTTGAAGTAGAGTCTGCCTTAAAGATATGAAAATGTCAAGTGTCGGATGAGCAACAGGGTTCGTGTGACAGGACGGAGATAGACGATGCGTATTCCTCCATCGGGCAGGGTATTGACTTCAATGGTGTGGTCTATGGTAACAAGCTCTGCACGCAGTCGGCTGATGAATGTGTTATAGACCGATGAACATTCCTTCAGCTCCCGCTTAGGCCAGAACAGGTCGCAAATGTCCCTTTTGGAAAGCTCATGCTGTGGAGAGTCCAGAATCTTCAGCAGAAACT
>JAFTNZ010000024.1 GCA_017451645.1 Bacteroidaceae bacterium
ACCTTTTCATCCAAGGTTGCAACCTTTGAACTGGAGATTGCATCTTTTGCATCAGTACTTGCATCCTTTTCTTCGTCTGGGGACAAGACTTGTGACAAAGCTGGGGACAAGCTGGGGACATCACCGCCAGTTTTACCGCCATTTTCGTTGGTATAGCTCTGTGAGACTTTTACATCAACCTTGAATGCCGTGATAAGATTAACGTTGAACTCTGCGGGTTGGTTGCCATTTTCTTTCAAATCAGCCTGGACTTGCCCTACACCTCGATTGAACATATTCACATAGCCCAGCGTCTTCATGGCACTGGCTACAAGCGGATTGCGGTAGTCATTTACACTTGGGAAATTCTCTGGACGGGCATTGCCATACAAACCACCAGCATTCAGAATCTCCAGATGGCTGGCAAACTCATAGAAGCGAAGTGGCGTATTACTCTGCATATCTCGGTGCATACAGGCGTTGAGGAGCAGCTCTCGGATAGCCTGATAGGGGTAGTTACTGACCATCTCCTCGCGTAGGATAGAAACGAAAACGGGTTTCTTCTTGATGACTGACAACTCCAAAAGCGATTCCAGGCGCGGCAACAATTCACAATAGTTGCCTTCCAACTGCATTTCATTCTCCACCTCACTGGTCACGTCTTCCCCCTTGAAGCGTACATACTGCACATAAAGACCTGGCATAAAGCGGCGCGGCTTGTAGCCAAATAGTACGACTGCTGCGTATGTGGGGCATTGATGCTCCGTGTCATACATTCCCACAGCGGCCATCTGTTCCTCTATAGGGCGCTTATCTGACTCCACTAACTCATTACCTAATAGCGGTATCAGATACTTTGTACGCAGCAATTCAGTGCTCACGTCAGAGAGTTTTGCTGCCAAACAAGGCATGGTGTCGAAGGTGGCCATGAATGACATCCTTCGTTCTGCAAGGATGCGCTCTTCTGCCTCCGTAGCTATGTCTCGACGTGGTCCGATACGTATAAATGTACGTCCGCGATAGCGCACAGGCGGCAGGTCAGATGGACTGACCTCAGCAACCAGTAAGTCACCTTCAGGGGACTGGAAAAGGTCAACACTCATAACAGGTATAGGCAGGATGTTTCCGTTGCTGCGTATGGCTGCAATCTTCTTCAGCAGGTCATCGGTGACCTTCAGACCTGACAACTCTCCGTTGTCGTAAGCACCCAATATCAGGTAGCCATTCTTGCGCGAATTGGGAAGGTCGTTAGCAAAGGCACAGATGGCCTCCTGGAACTTATCCATGTCACCTGTTGACGTGGTTCGCTCCACACGATAGGTTTCCGTGCTATGCAGCAGTTCTCGTATTTCGTCTTTTGTTATCATTTGACTTCGTCTTCTTCCTTCTTGCAAGGCATAGCCTAAACAAGCTTTAGCTCTGCTCTTGCTTCGTACGTCATTTCGACTTATTTCTCTTGATTGAATTCTTCCTGTCTCACCAACTCCTGCACAGATACTTCAAGCGCATTGGCTATTGCAATGAGGGCTTCAAGGCTGGGCTGGGTGGTGTTGGTGACCCATTTGGACACTGTAGCAGGATCCTTGCCGAGTTTGTCGGACAGCCACTTATTGTTCAGGTCACGTTCAGCTAGAACAACTCTTATACGATTTAACTTTGCCATGATAGATTTCTGTTGTTTGACGACAAAGTTACAAAAAATAATAGAGACAAATGCTGATATGCTCAAAAAACTCCATAAATAAGCCAAAATTTGATTAAAAGACCAATCTTTTGATGAAGACATGACAATATTCATGCTTATTATTATATAATGTGTATTTGAAATATCTTTTGGAATGACCGACAACCATTTGATGTTCTTAGTGACACTCCCCCATTCATGATGGAAGCAATGAAGGTTCGGAGAAAGATGTATTTGGTTCGGAGAAAAGTTCGGAGACAATCGCAAAAAGTTCGGGACATCCATACAATAGAGAACAAGCGAAAAACATATAAAAATTCGATTTAAGTGTGATTTTTGCGAGAAAACTACAAAAATCGCACTTAAAAATGGGGTGAATATCGATTTGGGGAATATACTGTTTGTTTATCCAATGGATGTAAAGAGGTATGGCCTGGAATAAAAAAAGTGGCAATATTGGCAGATATATAATGTTGTTTGATTACGGCTCATGACTTATAATTCCCAAAGATGGCAGATTTGGGTAATGAAAGGTATACACCGTCACCCTTTTTAGACGTTCTTCTGCAAGTCATCCGCAATTCACGAATATTTAATAAGACGTGTGTCACTTTTTCTATAGTACACATCAAATTGTCCATGGACAATTAAAAGTATCTGATTAGGATGGTTCTATTACGGGTAGAATAACACAAAACCATTATAACCATTGAAAAAATACTCATACCTTAACTCAATAGAACTCTCATTAACAGGGGCGAGAAACTTTCCATAACCAGTATTCTCACGTCTAACATAAGATTCCACAAACGGATATTTTACACTCTCTAAATTCTCTCCAAACTCGATGCTCCCGATATCAGACAAAAATGATTGAGAATGAAATAAATCTCTAAGAGTTGCCTTGGTAGGCGTAGGATCTTTCATCACAAGTAACGCACATCGTATTGGCGAAAACTCAACAAGCCTACGAAGAGTTGCATGAATTGAAGCACCAAAGAATGGAGAAACCTTTATTGCTGTCTGTATTGTCAACGGTTCATCTTTTACCATCTCAGCAAACTTGTCTCCTTGGAACATTGTTTCAGAGGCAAAATAACTTGCCTCTGCCTCAAACTGTTCCTTAGTCTCTGGGCTTAGCGTAAAATCATCGTCTGCATGCATGGAGGCTATAGCCACCTGCCATGGAAGATTATGTCCAACCTCATGTAATAGTGTAAACCTCTGTCTTTCTAAATTACACGACCTATCTAAATAAATTATTCTAGCCTCTCGAACAAGAAGCCCTCGCAGTTGACCAAGCAGTTTTTTAAGAATAGAGGAATCTCTATCAATATATATAGGTGTAACTATAGATAAATCCTGTGGCGAAACCTTTAGGTCTATAAAAGCAGCTAATTTATCTGCGGGAGTTGGGAATGTATCAATACAACGACTTGACACAAGTAAATCATGTGACCACTTCTTGATGTCTTGTTTTGTTGATTCTTCTAAAACTATAGCCATTATTTATCCCGTTGTCTTATAAAGTTGAGATAGTTTAAGAGTTCTTTTTCTTCTTCATCAGTCAATGCTGTACCAGCAGAAGCTGCTACAGACTGAAGAATCTTGTGTTTAGGGGTGCTTTGCTCTTTCTTTTCGATAACACCACCAGCAGAAAGCAAAGTTTCCAACTCAACATCATATGTCTGAGAAAGTTTGTAGAGAGTATTTGCTGAAGGATGGGCAATTTTATCGTTCTCTAGCTGACTCAGATATGCGTTTGAAATACCTGTTTTCTCTTCAACTTGCCTTAACGTAAGCTTATTAATCTCACGGTATTGCTTTAATAGTTTGCCTATTGTGTCCATAAAATGGGGGTTGTTGTAGCTTAATGACGTTGCAAATTTAGTGAGAAAATCTAAATTAAACAAGAAAAATTTGATATTTTAAGATTTTTCTGTTAAATTTCACTAGACTTGCTTGGTATATTTAGATTTTTATTATACCTTTGCAGCGGAACAAGGAGGATTATGTCCGACTTAACCATAAATAATTAAATATTTTAGTTTAAAATAAAATTATGACAGAGATTAATTCAAAGTCCTTCGCTGAACAAGAAGGCAATCAGGGTAACGTAGGAAAACACAAGCCCAATGAAAACAAAAAGTCCTACAAGTTTAAAATCAATGGTGGAAAGCCCTACAACTGGCCCACGCCTATTATTAATGAGACCGACATCAGAAGGCTTGGACAAGTTCCTGATGATGAAGATATATATCTGGATTTGCCAGGTAACTGGAGAGAGGCTCTTATTAATAGAGGTGAAGACGTTGACCTGTCTTCTCCGGGAATGGACAAGTTCATTACCCGAAAGAAAGGTCATGAGCACGAATGCACCATCTATGTGAATTCAGAAGCTTTCAAGTATGACCAGCCTACTATCTCATACGAAAAAGTTGCTTCTCTCGCTTATGGGAAGGACTACGACCCTAATCGTGTGTATTCAATGACATACAGTAAAGGACCATCAGAGAATGAAGAAGGATTAATGTCTAAAGGTAAAGTCGTTTATGTCACAAATGGAATGGAATTCGATGTTGCCATCTCTCATCAGTCTTAATGAGGATTTGCAGAAAATCCAAGATGAGGGAATCAGCTTTGATGTGCGCAGCGGCAATTTTGTTGCCGACTGCGTACCTTACCTAACTGAGTCGAAGGAGGTAAAGGCAGGAATACTTGTATTTCCTATGAATTGGAAGAATCAGAAGATTCTAAAACCTAATGACCACACCGCATACTTCATTGGTGGTAAGCCGTGTGAAATGGATGGTGCTCCTATAAAGGGACTAGGTATCTTGGAGATGCGACACCCTTTGTTTGATACCATTATCAGTGATTATCGCTTTTCATGTTATCCGGATAAAGGCATGTACCCGACCTATTATGACAAGGTGCTCAACTATTGGAGAATAATAACTGCTCCAGCTGTTAACACCGATCCGTTAGCGTGTAGGGCACTCAAAAAGCAGAAATTGATAAAGCCTGCAGATAGCAAACTTGTTTATTGGGACATCAATTCGTCACGCGCACATATTGCTGGTTTGACAGACATGTTCAAAGGAATGAAAGTTGCCATTATCGGCTTGGGAGGCACAGGGTCATATATCCTTGACTTTATTGCAAAGTTACCACTTGAAGAGATTCATCTATTTGACTCCGACATCTTCAAGCAACACAATGCTTTTAGGGCACCTGGTGCTGCTCCATCACAAATACTGGAGAAAAACATTCCAAAAGTCCAGTACCTAACTGAGGTATATAGGAACATGAATGAAGCTATTGTCCCGCATCCAGAAAACATCAATCCAAATAACAAGGATTTCCTGTTAGGAATGGACTTCATCTTCTTGTGCATCGACAAAGCTGCCGTAAGAAATGAAATAGCACATTTTCTGATTCAGAACAACAAGAAGTTTGTGAATTCAGGAATAGGAGTATCTCTTAGAGAAGGTGGTCTTTCAGGCATAATCCGCGTCTCATATGGTGAGCCAGACCATTACCAATACCTTAACGACGCCTTTGATGCGACAAATGAAGCCAAGGAAGATGATCTCTATCGAGACAATATCCAGATAGCAGAACTGAATGCTTTCGCTGCTATGGAATCGGTATTCAGATGGAAACAATCATTAGGGTTCTATCAAAATTCTGCAATATCCTACGATTTAGCGTTTGTATTGAACAAGAATAAAATTATTTATGATGACCCGACAGTTTAAGTTAAAATTCTTGGACAACATACCAAACGAATTGGATGAGGGCGTATTATACATATCCATGAAGTACCACACAACAGCCCATCTATGCGCATGCGGTTGTGGAGAGAAGGTCGTAAACCCTCTTAACCGAAAGTATGGCTGGACTCTAACATTTGATGGTCAAAGAGTAAGTCTTTCACCTTCTATAGGGAACTATCAATTCCCATGCTGCTCACATTATTATATTAAGGAGAACGAGGTCTTATTTCTTGACTCTGATGATGACATGCCACATAGAAGAGGGTACATTCGTAGACTAATAGACTGGTTTATGAAACTATTCAGATAAGTAATGTATAACGGTTGCCTGAAACATGCAACCAAATTAATTCCCGAAAAGGACGGGCAAGGAAAGACATGGCAACAAATCCCCCAAGTGGCGATGGCCACAGAAACGGTATGGTACGCCAGAGAAGTCAAGTCTTGAATCCCAAAACTGGAATTTGGACAAAACGCGGTCCCAATGGACAGTTTATGGATGGAAAACAAGATGGAACTCCATTCAAAGGCGTGAGAAAAGAAAAATGATTTTAGAATGTGCCTCGCAGATGTGAATCAACGAGGCATTTTATTTTAAACAGATCTAATTACTTGAACGGCGGAATGACATTGTGCCGTTTAGAATCATCATGAGGCCATGACATTATAGTTCCATAATATCCTCCATGAAATAGTCGAGATTATGCTGTCTAACATTATATGCATAGTCAATCCCAATCAAGAAAAATCATCAAGTTTGTGATTTTTCTGTGTTTTCTTTTGGTTGTTCGGGTAGAATGTTATACCTTTGTATTGGTTTTGTAACATGTTGATTATCAATGGTTATTTTGATTTTTGCAACATGGACGCAACATCCGGTGCTAACGCATTGATAGTGAATGAAAGTTGATTTCGAGGAAGTCAAGTAATTCCGTCAGCGGATAGACATATGACAGACCATTGATAAATGGCGTGCAGTTCAATGAATTGCACGCCATTTCTTTTTTCTATAGACTGATGAAAATCTTTTTGTTGAACCAATTCTTCCAAATATAGAGATTCTCAATTTTTATTTGTACTTTTGTTGTGACAAAATTCACTCCCCCTATAGAGCACTACATTAGAGGGGCTATTTATGAACCATAATACCTGCAGAATATGAACGAAGAAATTTGTAAGAACATTCCGGCGACTTATCCCCTCTGCCTGCATGACGACTGTCCGAAGGCCGACACCTGCCTTCGTCAACTGGCCTTCCGCCAGCACGCCGGACAGGGACTCTATCTGAGATTGCTCAACCCCACGAGATGCCCCAAGCAGGAAAACTGTCCGCACTATGCCGACAGCCAGGCGGTTTGCCAAAGGCTTCACCAACTTCCAGAAGCAGATGTTCCCCGGCCAGTATGACAAGTTCATGACCATGCTGATTGCTCACTTCGGGCGCAATCCCTATTTCATGCGCCGTCGGGGCGAAACCCTTCTTCCGCCCAAAGAGCAGGAGATCATCAAGATAGCCCTTAAAAAGAGTGGAGTTACCCAATCCATGGAATTTGACCAATACGTTGAGGGCATCAATTGGGAGCCATAATCCATCACGCTAAAGGTCTGTCCCAATCCTCCACGGGAAGTATCGCAATCCTCCCTGGAAAGTACCGCAATCCTTCATAAGGAGTACTCCAATACTTCCTAAGAAGTACTGGGCTAGGTGTTAACATCGTTGGTTTGAAGCATACAGACCATTTGTCCGAAGGTATAGAATTTCTCTAATTGTATATCGGACAAATGGTCAGTATTTTATCCTTTAGAATCTCCTTCAAAAAGAGCATCCATAAACCTATCGAAATCACTTTGGAACAGGCGGTCTTGTATGATACGATACTTCTCAAATTCCGTTTCTGCATGTTCTTTTGCTTGATCGGCAGACACTTGTCCTGTCGTTTGTAGAACTTCGTTACCACCAGCAGCCAAAATGGTGTCTATCTGTTTCGCCCAATCCTCCATTGTCATTGGAATATGACGTTTTGCCATTCTTTTCTTATCCAAAACATATCCACGTATAGCGAACTCTTGCAATACGCTCGTTGCCCACTGACGGAATTGAGTTGCCCGGATGCTGTTCACACGATAACCAACACTAATAACAGCATCGAGATTGTAGAACTGCGTCATATATTTCTTGCCATCGGAAGCAGTTGCCGAGATTTTCTCGGTAACTGAATCCTTTTCAAGTTCCCCAGAAGCAAAGATATTCTTTAGATGAAGTCCGATGTTATCTGTAGAGCAATCAAACAGCATACCCATCGCCTTCTGGGTACACCAAACAGTCTTATCCTTATAATAGACCTCAACACCTTGTTCCTTCCCTTCAATTTGAAAGATAAGGAACTCTACTGTGCTATTTCTTATTTCTTTACGATTTGCCATAAGTTCTTTTTATTTTCAACCGATTACAATTTGTAACGGTTTGAACACCTTTCTCTAAAAAGACTTTATGCAATCCCCCCATACCGCTGGCTGACATAGTTATATACGGCATCTCTATAGTAGTTGATGCTTTCATCAGAATAGCTTTCTGGTAAATCGCTCCAGAGCGTATTACGGATGGCAATGATGATTGTCGCTTTTGTTTCTTGCTTATCAAAAGGATGATCCATTGTCTCTATCAGGTTTTTAATCTTTGCCAATAGCTCCACTGCGACCTTTTTCAGTTTCTTGATATCTTCTTTCGAAAGATTTTCTTTCATCAGTACATCGTATATCGAGAGTTGCTCATCATTTTCAAATCCTTCGCGGACGTAGCGTTTCTCTTCTTCCGTGAGTTGGTGTGACAGTTGCATCAACTCCTCAAAAGTCCTTTCGATGTTCACGCGGTTTTGTTCCTGATTATATTCGTTGATGATGCTTTGATATTTCTCATAAAAGTTGATGCGCGAAGGATTCTGTGCCAACATTTGTGCGATGCGCTCCTGCAACAACTCCTGAATATCTTTCATAATCAGATTCCTTTCTCTGCTTCTTGCAAACTCCCGCCTCAGCAAATCGAAGTTAATGCCGCTGATGTCGAAACGGCGAGATGCTGTATCATCTTTCAACGTGGTAACATCTATCTGTATATGTTCATTCACAATGTCATTGATGGCTACACTCAAATCTGTGATGTCCGCATGTTTCCGTTTTTTCTGCAATTCCTTGTAAATAGCCTCTATAGCATCTTTCTGCTGCTTCATTTCTGGCGTGATGTCTTCACGGTCCAGATACTTCCATAGTTTCAGCAGTGTAGTGGCATAGGTGCAATAAGTCTTTCTTATCTCTGCCGTTTCACACATGGCGTTGGCAGCCTCTTTCAGAAGATAGAGTTTAAAGAAATTATCTGCTTCTATCAACTCTTTCAATTCAAAATCGTGTTCCTTCAGGAATTCCGTAGCCGCTGCTATTGCCTCGTGCACATGTTTGATAAGTTCATTTTTGTCTATCGTCGGGTCGTTTCCACCTTCTCCACCTTCCGGATTGGCTGTATAGTCGGCCAATGCCTGACGAAGGGCCTTTACGATACCTATATAGTCAATGATGAGTCCATTGGTCTTACCTTCTGCCACACGGTTGGCACGGGCAATGGTCTGCATCAGTGTATGTGCTTTCATAGGCTTGTCAATATACAGGCACGATAGTGTCTTCACATCAAAACCCGTAAGCCACATGGCACAAACGAATACTATCCTCAGTTTGTTGTCCTTATCCCTGAATTCTTTGTCAAGCTCCCGATCTTCCATCTTTTTACGATGTGGCAGTATATCCAATCCCCATTTCTGGAAGGTCTGTATCTCGTTCTGTTCTTGCGATACCACCACCGCCATCTCCGTTTCTTGCATCCATGTGAGCTTGCGGTTCAGTTCCTGCACCTCCTGTTGGGACGTGGATGCGGCAATCAGTTTTTCCAATGCGGCTATTTCTTTTTGCCAATATTCCTGCACATACTCGTACATCCGTACGCATGTCACTTTATTGTAGCTCACCATCATGGCCTTTCCCGATGTCCAAAGGTCACTATAATGATGCACAAAGTCTTTCGCTACAATGCGCAGACGCTTTTTGGCTGTCAGCAGATGCACTTCTTTGGCAAACTCCCGTTCCAACTTGGCCAATTGCGAAGCATCCATATCACCGGCTTGCTCCAAGGCTGCTGCTATCTCTTCATTTATTTCGGGATTCTTCAAATCCTGCAATCTTTCTCCTCGGTTCTCATAATATAATGGTACAGTAGCTTTATCTTCCACCGCACGCTTGAAGTCGTAAATACTGACATATCCACCAAAGGTGCGAGCCGTGATATTATCGTTGGAGAGTAAAGGAGTACCCGTGAATCCTATTCGGCTGGCCGTAGGCAACAGGTGCATCAGGTTATCAGCAAAGATTCCATTCTGTGTGCGATGCGCCTCATCACTGATTACCACAATGTCGTGGTCGGGATAAATAGGTTCTGCATCCGGTCGGTTGAATTTCTGTATCAGCGAGAAGATAAACGAAGGATTTCCTTTCAGTTTGGTTATCAGGTCCTCACCACTTTGGGCGATAAACATTTCTGCCTTAACTTTGCCCAACATGCCGCAATTCTCAAACGTTCCGCTAATTTGCTTATTCAATTCTTCGCGGTCGGTCAATACCACAATGGTAGGCGAGCCGGTAAACTTACGTCGAATCTTTTGTGCCAAGAACAGCATGGAATAACTTTTCCCACTACCTTGCGTGTGCCAGAATACGCCCAACTTGCCATTGACATACTCGCGGTTCTTGTACATCTCTACCGCCTGGTTTACTCCCAGATATTGGTGATTGCGAGCCATAATCTTAACCGTATGTCCATCCGAATGGTCGTAAAGAATAAAGTTCTCCAACAGGTCTAAGAAGTTCTCTTTCTTGCAGATACCACGCAGCATGGTAGTCAATTCGATGCTTCCTGCTTCCATTTCGTTCAATCGTTTCCATTCGTGGAAGAATTCCCATTTCGAATCAATGGTACCTACCCTTGCTTCCAGTCCGTTGCTGAACATGATGAAGGCATTGTGGTGGAACAATTGCGGTATGGTATCCAAATAGTCCCGATAGTTTTTGTTGAATGCATCTACCACCTCTACATCGTGGTTCTTCAGTTCCATAAAGAGCAACGGAATACCATTTACAAAACCTACGATATCGGCTCTTCTTCGGTACAAGGCACCATATACCCATAGTTCTCGCACACAGAGAAATTCATTCTTTTGCGGAGAAGCAAAGTCTATTACTTTAGCCCTTACCTCTTCTGTTTCTCCATCCGGTTTGGTACGGGTTACGGGGATGCCATCTTTGATGTAATGATACTTCTCCTCGTTGATTTGCATCAACGTTTGGCTGCTCATGCGTTCTGTCATCCGCTCTACCGCTTCGGCCAACTGCTTCTCCGTCATCCACGGATTCAGAGCCTTCAGTGCCTTGCAGAAATGACGCACAAGCAACACTTCGTGATAGCTCTTTCTGCCCAAGGTTCCTGTTTCGCCAAGCACCTCTGCATCCCATGCCATCACACTGGTCCAACCGAGTTCTTTTTCCAACAAATCGGCTGCACTTTTCTGTATCAGTTGGTCTTCGCTGTAGTCTTTTGACATAGTATCCTATTGTTTAAGATTATACTCCTATTTCTCCACTCATTAACTTGGGAAGCAAGCGATCGCGTGCTTCGGTGAGGTGAAGAATTTGTGATATAAGTTTCTCTTTTTGAGTTCTAATTGATTCTATTATCTGATTAAAAGAATCAAGTACAATCGTAGAAGGTTCGTTAATTACAAGGTTCTCTATCATTCCTTTTGTTAGGAACTTAATTGTTGATCCACTTGCTTCTATCGCCAATCTTTTCATATTTTCTGCAATACAAAAATAGAGTAGGTAAAGCATCTTATCATTTATGGGTTCTAAAACATATGTTCTTTGATACGCCTCAAATTTTCCACGATACAACTTTACATTAAAATCCCCATTTCCGGCAAGAATAACAGCATTTGTGTCAAATGAATATGAAGGAGCCTTTATAGGCTCTTGTGCACAAGTAAAGAATGGGAAAGGGCCATCGTTCGTTCCAAAGTTCGCATCTTTCTTTCCCGTTTTAATTGGAGTTACATCTCCTACCTTCTTCTTTTCCCACCCCTCAGGTACACCATCCACAATCTTAGTGTTTTCGTGACCAGGGAAGCGGAGGTCAATGAACCATTCCTTATAGAGACGTTGAGCGGATTCCTCTAATAGCTTTATTTGCTTTTGATAGTTTTCTATCAAGGAATCGTAACGGGAAAGGATGGTCGTAATACGTTGCTGAGTATCCAAATTTGGATATGATATTTCAATAGAATTGAAAAGTGTATGTGGTAGATCAGGCTGCGCTGCTCCTCTTGCTAATGAATTTGCTTTCTCGAAAAAATAATGACTTTGTAATAGATAATAGAGAAAATCTCTGGATAAAATACATTCATCATTTGGAGTTACAGTGAAACAATTATTATGTACAACTCCATAATTATTTCTAAAAACAAGTCCTACATTACCAGTCCTTGTATAGATTATATCTTGAGGTTTTGCTATGAAATTCTGAGGAATATCCTCTTTTACAAAAATTTCTCTCGAACCACTTTTCATATCAGCAATACGAAGTAATGCCAAAGACGTTTGTTCTTTAGATATGTAATGCTTAGATTTTACATTTATTGCAAATCCCTGCCTTAATGTTACCAACTCACCTATTGCAATCTTTCTCCACTCACTCATACCTCATCCTCCTTTTCATTTTTTCCTTTGTCACTCATCAAGTGTTTTAAAGCATCAATATCAGGCAGAGCTTTACGGATGTTCTCTGGCATATCGTCAGCAGTCTTGTAAGTGGCCACACCCATAGGCTTGGAATAGTCACGAATCATAAACTCCACATATTCACGATTTGCAGACTTGCACAACACAATGCCGATGCAAGGGTTCTCGTGAGGCTTCTTAATCTTCTCGTCCAGAATAGTCAGATAGCCCATTAACTGACCCAGATAACTGGTCTTAAATTCTCCCATCTTCAGCTCAATCACCACCATTGCATTCAGTTCGCGGTTAAAGAACAACAGGTCTGGGAATTGCTCTATACCATATACTTCCAACAGTTGCTGGTTACCTATAAACGCAAAGTCGCGACCTATGGTCATGATGAAGTTCTTCACTTTGTTTATAATCTCCCGTTCAACGACTCGTTCATCTACGTCGATACTGTCTCGAATACCAATTTCCTCTACATTGATGAAGTCCAATAGGTAAGAGTCTTTGAACATCATTACAGCCTTCCGCATCATTGTCGCATTAGCGATAGTCTTCGTGAAATTACTGGGCATCTGTTCGCGATGGCCGTAAGCATCATTCTTCAATAGTTTTTTCAAGTCATCCACAGAAAGATGCTCTTCTGCTGTGCGATGGATATAGTAGTAACGCGCGTCAAGCGTTTTTTCGCTTGCGATAATACGTGTATGATGTGTGAAGGGTACCTTGAAAAAATCCTCAACAGGGAACTCTGTTATATTGGGAATTTGTATGACTTGATGTATATCTATATGATTTTCGGCAAGTTGTAATTCGTCGGTTGCAACCGACGAATTGTTTGCTTGGATTTCTGCAATCGCACTTGCCGATTTCTCTAAATCGTCGGTTGCAACCGACGAATTGGCATCAAGCATAATCCATGCTTCATAAAACAAACGCATTTCTTTCATCTGAGTTGCGGAATAGCCTCTCAGTCCTGGCAGTTCCCTGCGCAATTGGTTGCTGATAGCCTCTAAAGCACCAGTACCCCACACGTCCTTTCGTGTATGTTGCGAAATATACTTCCCGATACCGTAATACACGGCCAGCTGAATGCGATTCACTCCCTTGGCGGCTTCATATTGTCCCTGAAGAATGGCATCTTTGATATCTGCTACAGCCTGTAGCAGTTTTTCGTTGTTCTTCCCCAACTTGCTCATTTCAGTTCCTCCCATGCCTTTTGTATTTCGTCCATCAGCACATTGGCTTCATTGTTCAAGCGTTTCAGTTCTGCATGAATTTCGTTCATGCGTTCGTGGAAATCTACGCCATCGTCTTCGGCTTCTGCTACACCCACGTAAGCCCCCGGGGTGAGCGAATAGTTCTTTTCTTCAATTTCCTGAATGGTGGCTATCTTACAAAGTCCAAGTATATCCTTGTATTCACCTTCGCCAAATTTATCTGTCAGCCATTCGTATTGACGAGCCGTTTCCAACGTGTCTTCCAATGCATCTTGTATGGCTTTCATTTCTGCCTCGATGCGTTTCTTGTCCTTGCGTGCAGCATTGGCAATGACTTCTTTAGCTTCAGCTTTCTGCTTGTCAAGGGCTTCTTGGGCAGATGCTACCGTAGTGTCACCCAATACTTGTCTGTAATCGTTGAGTAATGTTTGGTATTTCTCTGTTTCACCACGATAAAGATGAACGATGGCTTGCAGATTGCGAAGCTGCCATTCGGTCCATTCGTTGAGGGTACGGTCGACTACCGTGTAGTAATTGCGGGCATCGATGAAAAGTACCTTGTCCCGATTCTTTGCACGTTTCGCCTTGTCGAAGAACCACAACGAACAAGGAAGTGAAAGGGTATAGAAGAAGTTGTTACCTACACTGACCATTATGTCTACATCGCCTGTACGCACCAGCTTTTCACGAATGTCGCGGTCTTTGTTGGCACTGTCCGTAGCCGAACTTGCCATAACGAAGCCGGCACGTCCGTGGTTGTTCAAATAGGCATAGAAATAACTGATCCAAAGGTAGTTGGCATTGCCAATCTCCTTGCTCTTGGCATTTACACCTGGCAAGCCAAAAGGCAAACGACCGGCTGCCCATGCCGACTCGCTCTTTACCTTATCGACATTGAACGGAGGATTAGCCATCACATAGTCGCACTTGCCTTCCAAATTGTGGGTATCGTGGTAGAAAGAATTGGCTTCGTCGCCCGATACAATCTTTCCGTTCAATCCATGAACCGCCATGTTCATCAAACAAAGTTGGGCATTGTATTCCACCTTTTCCTGACCGTAGAAAGTCATTTGGGTATTGGCATTCAATCCTGCATGATTCACAAAATCGCCCGTCTGTACAAACATACCGCCTGAACCACAGGCTGGGTCGAGCATAATGCCCGATGTAGGTTCCAATACATTGACCAACATCTTTACCAATGATTTTGGGGTAAAGAACACACCATCGTCACTGGCTACGGCCTTGGCAAACTTGGAAAGGAAATATTCATAAATACGACCTATCACATCGCCACCGACCTCATCAATCGTCTTGTTGTTGAAGATGCGAAGCAAATCGCTGAGCAAGTCGTCGGCAAACATGGTGTAGCTTTTCGGTAATACACCTATGAGTTGTTCGCTTTGTTCCTCTACCAATTGCATGGCATAGTTCACAGCCTCGCCTAATGAATTGATGTTTTGTCCGTCTTTGGTCCTCAATCCTGCATCAGCAATATTTTCAGGAAGGTTCACCAAATAGTCATATTGTGCCTCACGGGGAAGGAAAAGTGCGCTCTTTGCTGTAAAGTCACTCGCTTCAACAGGCATTACCCTTCCTCCTCTTGAAGGACGGCTTTGCAAAATTTCAGCTTCTACCATCTTAAAACGGCTATAGGCATAGCGAAGGAATAACAAGGCAAGAACCGGCATACAATACTGACTACTGGTAAGCTTACTGCCTTGTCTTAACAAATCAGCCGATTCCCATAATTCGGTTTCGAGTTTCTTTATATTGGTCATGTTATTTACTTGTCAATCCTTTTTTGTTAATTTACCAACCTTTTATATTTGCATAAAAGTGTTGGCCATGCATTATTTCGAAGGCACAATCAACTCCCTTCTATCCACATCCAACAATGTAGCGATTTTATCCAATGTAGCCAAATCGGGCTGGATGGAGTTGCTACACCATTTGCTGACTGTGCAAGCGGATTTGCCCAATTGCCCAGCCAACCATTTACCTGTCTTTTGCTGTTCGACAAGCACTACTTTTATTCGATTCAGATTTGCCATTATATCCTCATGGATTTAGATTTCGTGCAAATGTATTAAAATAATGGTGAAATAAAGAATAACACCATTAAATTTTGTTCGTCTCACGGATTTTTCGTAACTTTGGAAGAAAAATATGGCTTTATTTGGAGAATATAAGAACCACCCAGATGAGTCTGTCAGGGAAAGGGCTAGCAACTGGGCTGTTGCAATCGGACTGCAGCGTGTGGATGGACTTAGTGTATCTGACTTTTTGATTGAAGTAGCCCGCCAAGAAATAGAGGGGAAAATCACCATGGACGAAGCCCGAGCAATGATTGATGAGCATTACGCACAGACGTACTCCAATCGTTCTTCTTATGAAATTGTCCCACTAGATTCGGAAGAGAGCAAAAGAATTGCAGAGTATAATAAAGCCAGGCGACCAGAATTGTATAAATGATGGTCAATGTTACAATTGAGATATAGTTGTTTTTATGACTAACAACATCATCAAGCAGGGTAATTCTAAAGCTTTTGTTCAATAAATACGACATGTTCAATGGCATTGAACACACCTTTCATACTGAACACTACAATATTTTTGAAGTTTACCTCTTTAACTACTTTGCATGAACGACAAACACTACAAGAAAAGCATTTTAACCTCTATTTTTGTAAGACGGTGGCAAAAATAGAGGTTAAAACATGATTGAATGTCGATTTGGCTATTTAGCTATTTAGCATTATCGCCTAAATACTTAGATAAAATCTTCTCGTCTATTTCAATCTTATGTCGCCCATTAGTAGTACGCAAAGTTTCCTTGATTGTTGCTCGTTGTATTAAAATAATGATGAAATAAAGAAAACATCGGTTAGAATTTGGCTATTCCACGGATTTTTGTCAGGTCACTGGATGACGGTCTTCTTATTGTCGATGATGTATATGCCGGGAGTGAGCCCTTGCGTTGCTTCCTCTTTGTGTCTTTGTGCTTTAATGAGCCGGCCATCGAGGGTATATACGTTTACCATTCCGTCAGTTGCTGTAGCGATGCTTTTGATGGCAGTAGGGGTGTATGACAGGGCAATGTTGTCGAATCCCAGTATTTTTTCTGAACCATTGCTTGTGTGTACGGCATAGAAACCGATAGTTGTTACGGCTTCACCGTCGCTTGCGAATGAGTGGCGCACTTGCTGCCATGCTTCTGCGTTGCTGGCAGGGGTGAGTTCGGTGCGTGCGCCATCCCCAACTTGTACGAAGACGATGCCGTTGCCGCCTAATCCTGACTTCCATACGTCGGCCGTGAGTTCGTACTGGCCTTCGGGCAGACGCATCTCTTGAGAGAACATGATGGTGGATTCTCCCCAGTTCTGTCGCACCCAATAGGAGCGTTTGCCTCCGTCGGAAGGTCTTGGGCGTGAAGCAAAGAAGTTTGAGAAGTAGAGGTCGCCGCTTTGCAGGGCTGTCAGGTCGTTGTTGTTAGGGTTGGCATAGCTGATGGCCCAACCTTCGGGAATGTAGATGGCCCGGTCGGAGCTTACCCCGGAGCCTTGCATCACACTGTAATTGCCTTCGAAGTCTCCGTTGACAAGTGCGGTGGGATATTCCTTTTCTTGATATGCTATGCCTTGAATCTCGCAAATCTCCTTACGCGTAAGGGGGGTGTTGTAAAGGCGGAAGTTGTCTATCGTGCCGTCGAAATCGACGTTGTCGGCTGCATAGCTGGTGTCCCACCACTGGGTGCGGCCTATGTAGTTGCGGGTGTCGGCTGCTATCTTGGCGAGCATGTAGGCTTCGTGCTGATTGGCAGTGCCGCTCACGTCCTCTTTGCCGTCAATGTAGATGGTCGTTTTCTTTGTGGCGGCATTGAAGGTGACTGCCAGTCGGTATTCTTTGCCTGTCTGGAGTGTGGTGGATGAATTGACCATGGTCGTGGTGCTACCATTGTATTTGATGCCGGCAGAGAGAGGGTTGGCACGAAGGAAAAGGCTGTTTCCCGATGCAGAACCGAAGTCGAACAGGCGTGGTGCCTTGTCGAGCGCATCGGCTTTGATGGTAAGCAACACGCTGAAACTGCGGAGGCTGTCGAGGATGCCCTCCTTGGCAACGGCATATCCGTTGGTGGTGAACCCTGTGGAGGTGTTTGCTGAAAGGTCGAGCATGCCTGTGGCTTTTGCATTGCCTCGAAGAGTCAGTCCTTCGTCTTCACCGTCGAATGTGAAGTCGAGCATGAGGTTCTGGCTTATGTCACGGGGCATGACCTTTACAACGAACTCTTTGCTCATGTTGCCGACGGAGGTTGTCATAGTGACGTCGGTGGCTTCTGTGGGATAGAAGAGTTCACCTGTGGGGGTAAGGATATCCGGATGGCTTGATGTCCACGTAAGTTTCTTGCAGCCTATGGATGCAGGAAGAACAATGTCTGAACAGGCCGTTGATGGAAGAGAGACGGCATCGAGCAGTCCCGAATCTATGGCCGCGCGGATATCTGCTTGTTGCAACACTCCGTTGTAAATATTTGCAGAAACTAGATTGCCCTCAAATCCGCCGATGGTGATGTCGCTGGACTTGAGGCCTTCAATCTCAAACTTCTGGTCTATCCAGCCTTCGCGATAGACAGTCAGTGTCTGTCCGTCGTAAGTGAAGGTGGCATTCCATACATCGAGCTTGGTGAGGTACCATTTCCCGTCAGTACCGCTACTCTGGGTGGCCCATGCATCGGAGGTGCCGAGCAGGTTCTGACTCCAGTAGGTGGTTTCGCCTATCTTTATGTAGGGCTTCATGGTAGCTTTGTCGAGAGCATATTCGAGGTCGCCCATCTTCAGGAGTGTGCCGCCGTAGCTGTTGTGGTCGATGCTCCAGTTTGTCATGATGGTGAACTGTTCGCCGCTTTCGATTTCAATCTTTTCGGTGTCTGTGCTTGTCATCTTCTTGTTCCAGACCTGTTCAAAGACCGGCGCAAGGGTGGTGAGCACTGGTGTGGGCAACTGGTAGTCGGTGTTGATGCCTGTCGGGTAGCCGCGTGGGTAACCAACCCTTACCAGCCAGTAGTCATATTCGCCGTGCATCCATGTCAGACGCAATCTGGAATCGGCAGAACCCGGAAGGACGAATGGGCGTACGTTGTTGAGTGCGGAGTTCTTGGTCACCTGTTCCTTGGCCTTGACGTTGCCTTCCTCGTCCAGGGTGTATTTCCAGATTTCGTAAACCTTTGTTCCTGTGGATTCATTGGCGGTCGGGATTGACAAGTAGATATCGTTGATATTTGCTTCGTCAAGAGCCATGCCACCGCTGTAGCAGTATTCAGTGTTTGATGGGTGGAACTTGCCTCCTCCGTTAGCGAGGTCAGTGAGTTTCCAGCTTGTACCGTTCCACCGTGCATAGTAGTATTGGTGGCTGTTCTTGTCTTGGGATATGCGTACCATGGCTACTACAGGATTTTCGTTCTCGTCGATGGCTATCTGCCACACCCAGTCGCGATAGTTGGTGGGTGCATCGAGAATGGTGCCCGGGTAGGCGGACTTGTAACTTTCGGTCTTGCTCACATTGAACACTCCGTTTGCAATGGTTGAAAGCACGTTGCCTTTCAAGTCGGCCAGCTGGGGATTGGTGGTTACAGAACCGTCGGCCCCGGTCTTTGCATTCAGGTTGATGGTGTTGAAGTACAACCAGTTGGGCCATTCGTTGTCGGGGTGGCCGGTCGTGTAGGCCACGTAGATCTTATCCTTTCCGTTGCTGTGGTATTTGGCGTATGGGCGTGCGCCTGTACTCTGTACCATCTGATAAGGTCCCCATTCGATTGCCACCTTGTCGTTCTCGTCGGGCAGAGAGAGTTTGGCAATGGTCGGATGCCAGTTGATGCCGCGCCAGCAGAGGTAGATGTGGTCAGGGTCGTCACTGAGGATGAAAGGTGAAGGGTAGGTGGTGTTGTTGGCCACTTTGATTTCATGCTCCTCGCCGAGCGAGGTGATGTCTCCTTTCTTGGCTGATATCCTGTAGTAGAAGCGTGGCTCGTCGGTGTGGCGTGCATAGAATATCATGATCCGCTCGTCAGGGAGAACGAGGAATGTGGGGTTGTTGTGGTCATCGGGCTGGAAACGTGAACGGACGAGCACATCCTGCTGCACTCCGTCGGCATCAGCCTTGAAATCAATCTGTGATGCTTTGATTGCTCCGTGAACATCGATATATCCGATGTAGGCTGCATCAATCTCGCCATCGGCACTCTTGTAGTGTATGGCACGTGGGTCTGCGAACCAGCACCAGGCTCCTTCGTCGGCAACGACATGGCCTGAAAAACTCTCTGTATGCTGCGCTGTAGCTGTCATGGCAAGGCATAAGAGACAACTTGTAATGAAAGATTTGATTGTCTTCATGTGTATATAGTTTAATTTGAATGAGCTTATAGACTTGTTACACCAGATAGGGCTCTGCTGATATTATTGATGTGTGGTGGGGAGGTGGAGTATGCCGTCCACTTCATGCTCCACAAACGGACCTTCCTTCACCTCGAAGATGACGCTGCCGGGCTGCAGGCATTCGACATTGTGCCAGGTGTCTTTGGGAATGTCGACTCCCAGACGGCCGTCAGCCTGGCTCAGGGTGACACTCTCGATAAGCTGGCCCTGGTCGTTATAGGTGTTTACGCGGACACTCCCCTTCAGCAGGATGAAGGTCTCGTCTTTGGTGACGTGATGATGGATGGGGACAATGGTGCCCATCTCCAGGGCATTGAGGAAACGGTGACACTTGTCATCGAGGCTTTGGTGAAAGTTGTAGTTCTTGCGCAAACGGGGCGAGGCTTTGGCCTGCTCTATCACTTCGTCAATCAGTTGTTGGTCAATAATCTTCATGGTTCGGACAATAATTATAACATCCCTTTTGTTGAGGGCAGTTCGTAGTGGTAAATATCGCGCCGGACGGCCATTTTCAATGCGCGGGCAAGGGCTTTGAATATGCCTTCTATCTTATGATGCTCGTTTCCTCCTTCTGCCTTGATGTTAAGGTTCATGCGGGCCGCATCGCTCAGCGATTTGAAGAAATGCAAGAACATCTCTGTGGGCATTTCGCCAATCTTTTCTCTATGAAACTCTGCATCCCATACGAGCCAAGGGCGTCCGCCGAAGTCAAGAGCCACTTGGCAGAGGCAATCGTCCATGGGCAGAGAGTATCCATAGCGTTCGATTCCCCGTTTGTTGCCTAATGCCTGATGGATGCATTCGCCCAATGCGATGGCGGTGTCTTCGATGGTGTGGTGTTCATCTACGTAGAGGTCTCCCTTTACGGAAATACGGAGGTCAAATCCTCCGTGTTTGCCTATCTGCTCCAGCATGTGGTCGAAAAAACCGAGTCCGGTGTCTATATGGCAGATTCCGTTTCCATCGAGGTTGAGGGAGATGTTAATGTCGGTTTCCTTGGTGGTCCGGCGCACTTCGGCGGTGCGTTCGCCGGCAAAGAGGAATTCTGTCACCTTGTCCCAATCGGTGGTGGCTAAAGCACAGTAGGGTATAAGTGCTTCGGGCAGCGACTCCGTGGTGTCTTGCAGATAGATGGCGCGGCATCCGAGGTTCTTGGCCAGCTCCACATCGGTTGTCCGGTCGCCTATGACAAAACATGCGGGCAGGTCATACTCGCCATTCATGTATGCGGTCAGCAATCCTGTCCGTGGCTTCCGTGTGGGTGCATTGTCAGCAGGGAAGCTACAATCGATGAGCACGTTGTCAAACGTCACTCCTTCACCTTCCAGCGTGCGCATCATCAGGTTGTGTGCCGGCCAGAAGGTTTCCTCGGGGAAAGAAGGTGTACCTAATCCGTCCTGATTGCTGACCATGACAAACTCGTAATCCAACGTCTGGCGGATAAAGCTCAGATTCTTTATGACTTTGGGTACGAACTCCAATTTCTCGAACGAGTCGATTTGCTCGTCTGCCGGCTCTTTGATGATGGTGCCGTCTCTATCGATAAATAATGCCTTCATATTCTCTATTTTGTCCTACCTGAAAATTTCCCTGCAGGGCAGATTTATTCTTGTTAGTTTAATAATTAAATTTCTTCACACTCCTTCAACCACTCTGTCGAACAGGCATCGCTGGGCATCATCCAATCTCCGCGCGGGCTGAGCGATACACTTCCTACTTTGGGGCCATCGGGCAGACACGAGCGCTTGAATTGCTGGTTGAAGAATCGTCGGCAGAAAGTGGTGAGCCACTTCTTGATGACTTCGTCCTCGTACTTTCCCTCAAACGCATGTTTGGCCAGATAGAAAATCTTTTTCGGGGAGAAGCCGTTGCGGATGAAGTGGTAGATGAAGAAGTCGTGGAGCTCGTAGGGGCCTACGAGGTCTTCGGTCTTCTGCTTGATGTTTCCTTGCTCATCAGCGGGTGTCAACTCTGGGCTGATGGGGGTGTCGATGATGTCGCGCAGAATGATGGCCGATGCTTCGTCCGCATGGTGGTCGGCTATCCATCCCACCAAACTTTGAATCAGTGTCTTGGGTACTCCGGCATTGACTCCGTACATTGCCATGTGGTCGCCATTGTAAGTGGCCCATCCGAGAGCCAGTTCGCTGAGGTCGCCCGTGCCGATGACCATGCCGTTCAGTTGGTTGGCCACATCCATCAGTATCTGTGTGCGCTCGCGTGCCTGACTGTTTTCATAGGTCACGTTGTGCGCGTTGATGTCGTGTCCGATGTCGTTGAAATGTTGGATGCAAGCCTCCTTGATGCTGATTTCGCGGATGGTCACTCCGAGCGATTGCATCAGGTTGAGTGCGTTGTTGTAGGTGCGTCCCGTTGTGCCGAATCCAGGCATGGTAATGCCTACAATCTCCTTTCGCGAACGGCCCAATTTGTCAAATGCCTTGGCGCATACGAGCAGTGCCAACGTACTGTCCAGTCCGCCACTGATACCTATCACGGTCGTTTGGCAATGGGTGTGTTCGATGCGCTTGCACAGGCCTGCCACTTGGATGTTGAACACCTCGTTGCAACGCTCGTCCAGCTCTTCCCCTTGAGGGATGAATGGGGTGGGGCAGATGCTTCGCGTCAGGGTGATGTCGGCTTCTTCGGGTTTCGTATTGATTTCTTCATCCTCCAGATGCTTTGTCAAATCGTGGAAGTCGGGTCGCAGGAAATCCTTGTTGCCCAATTTCCGGTTGCGCAATTTCTCCACGTCAATCTCTGTGATGATGAGTTGTGGCTCCATCTGAAACCGTTCATTTTCCTGCAAGAGTTCGCCATTCTCATATATCAAGGCACTTCCGCCATACACCCCATCGGTGGTGGATTCTCCGTATCCGCTTGAGGCATATACGTATCCGCATGTGCAACGTCTTGAGTGCACCTGCATCAGTTGTTTCACGTAGGAGTGGTGTCCGATGTATTCAGTGCTGGCTCCCATGCAGGCGATGATGTCTGCTCCATACAGGCTTTTCACTGGGCTTGTAGGAAGGATGTTCGTAAGTTCGTCTTGAAACTCTACGGCAAACCTGAAAGTAGGTGTGCAGAACACCACAGGCTTGTTGATGCAGGCATGGCGGATTTCTTCGCTTCTTTCTATCCGATAATATTCATCTCCCAAACATTCGCCTCCCATGAACCAATTCTTTTCCAGAGGTGACAAGTTCGATTTGGGCAAAAAATCCTTAATATTCCCTCTGTGAATCACCGCAGCCATATTGAATACCATATTTCTGTATTCATAGGGAAGTCCTACAATGGATATGACGTCACATTCTCTCGTTTCGTTCACAATGGCGAGTAGTGCCTTTCTTGCATTCTCCAAGAGGGTGCGTTGCTTGAACAATTCGCCACACGTGCACCCTGTGATGCACAATTCGGGGAAAACCAACAATTCTACCTGTGCCTTCTCTGCTTCGAAAATCATGTTGGTGATTTCCTTGCCGTTATGCATGCAATCTGCCACTTTCACTTGAGGAATGGCAGAGGATACTTTCACAAATCCGTAGTTCATAATGAGTCAGTTTTAGTTACGCTTTTTCGTTTTCGGAGGGCGAATTTACGAAATAATCTCTATATGTGATAAGGTGATGAAAAAAATATTTCTTAAAACATGTAAAAAGGTTGGGGAATTGTTTGGTACTAATGAAAAAGGTTGTATATTTGCATCGTGATTAAAATTGTAATCATTACAAACTTGAAGTGATAATGAAAATGAACGCATACGAAAGACTGACGGAATATGGCATCAAGCCCTCGGTGCAACGGATGGCCATCATGGAGTATCTGATGACGCACTTCACTCATCCTACGGCTGACGAGGTGTACATGGCCTTGTGTGACACGATTCCTACGCTTTCAAAGACAACCGTCTATAACACGTTGAAGCTGTTTGTTGACCAGCAAGCGGCTCTGATGCTGACGATTGACGAGAAGAATGTTCATTTCGATGGTGACACATCGCTTCACTCGCACTTCCTTTGTCGCAAGTGCGGAAGGGTGCACGACCTGCCTTATTCCGGCAAGAAACGTGAGGCACGCGAGCTCATGATTGAGGGGCATGCGGTGGAGGAGATTCATCACTATTACAAGGGCATCTGTAAAGAATGTTCGGAAGCAGAAAACGAAAATTAAAAAAACTTTTATTGAAATAATATTATTGACTAACTTATTAAAAACAGAAAGATTATGAAAAAGTTTATTTGCTCAGTATGTGGTTATGTGCACGAAGGTGATTCAGCTCCCGAAAAGTGTCCGTTGTGCAAGGTAGGTGCCGACAAATTCACCGAGTTGGAAGAGGGTAAGATTGAATTCGTACAAGAGCATGTGATTGGCGTAGCTAAAGGTTGCGATGACGAGATGATAAAGGACCTCAACGCTCACTTCATGGGCGAGTGCACCGAGGTAGGTATGTATCTGGCCATGAGCCGTCAGGCTGATCGTGAGGGTTATCCCGAAATAGCAGAAGCTTTCAAGCGCTATGCTTGGGAAGAGGCAGAACATGCCGCCAAGTTCGCTGAATTGTTGGGCGATTGCGTATGGGATACCAAAACGAACCTCGAGAAGCGCATGAATGCAGAGTCAGGAGCTTGCGCCGACAAGTATCGCATTGCCAAGCGTGCCAAGGAGCTCAACCTCGATGCTATCCACGACACCGTACACGAAATGTCTAAGGATGAGGCTCGCCACGGTAAGGGTTTTGAAGGACTTTACAACCGCTATTTCAAGAAATGATGAAGCCGTTTTAGGATGATAAGAAAAGAGGATGTGTCGTGATTCAAGTTCGGCACATCCTCTTTTTCATTTACCCTTTGTTTTCCCGGCTGAATGGGGGAATCTTCATTTCTTCAGCAAGCATTCGCGGATTGCTCGTTGGTAAATCTCTTTGTCCTGTTGTCCGACGAGCATCTGCGGTGTGCCTTGCATCGGGATGAAGAGCACTGCCGGGATAGACTCTATCTGAGCCCATCCGGCCAATGTGCGTTCCTTGTCCACATTGACTTTATAGACGATGATAGAGTCGGCATATTCTTTCGCCAGTTCTTCCAGTATCGGCGCAATGGCTCGGCAAGGTCCGCACCAGTTTGCATAAAAGTCAATGATGGCCGGTTGCTCTCCGCGGTATGCCCAAGTCGCGTTATTGGCTTGGTAATCGAATACTTTGGCTCGGAAGGCAGAGTCGGTAAGTGCGATGACACTCCCCTTCTCCTCCTTTCCGGATTGTCCGGTCGGTTCGCCGGCACAAGCAGAAGTGGCCACACAACACATGAGCCACATGGCCGGCAACCAGTATTTGCAACTCTTTCTATTCATATCTTTCTATAGTTTCTTTCAGTTTGGCCAAAGGCACCACCCCGCTTTGCCTCCACAGGAGTTCGCTGTTTTTGTATATCATCAGCGTCGGGACGGATTGCACCCGGTGTTCCGCAGCCAGCGCTTCGTGTTTGTCCACGTCTATTTTGGCTATGCGCAATTTTTCTCCTTTGAGTCTTTTCAACTCCTCCAAGATGGGCTTCATGGATCTGCACGGTCCGCACCATTCGGCATAGAAATCCACCAGTACGGGGATGTCTGACGCAATGAGTTCTTTGAATTTTTCCATAATGACATTGTCTGTTTGTTGGTGTACTTTGTAGTATCTTGAAAACAATGCTTTTTTGGAAAAGGTTCACCGCCTTACTTCTTCTTTGTATAGCGTGCGTTCAGTCCGTCGATAACCTCTTGTGTGATGTTGTATGCGGGGTCAGCATAGAGCAGGTTGTCATATCCGGCATTGCTGATGATGAAGCTGTATTTCTTGTCTTTATTGTAAATCTTCATGAAGTTTTCGATAGAGTCGCGCAACTGTAGGGTGTTCTTCTGGTTTTCCAGTGCCAGTTCTTCCGCCAGTTTGGCTTTCAGCACTTCCAGATCCTGTGCTTTTTTCATCAGTCGGTTGTATTCCTCCTGTGCACGGTTCTGAGTGAAGGCATTGTTCTCGTATTTGTATTGGAACTCCTTCTGCTCATTTTCCAGTTGCTTGCCTTTCTCGTTCAATGTGGCTCGCACATTCTCCTCCTTTTTCACCATCTCTTGGTTCATCTCGATGCAGAATTCATACTTCGAGAGCAGCGAATCCACCTCCACATAGGCAATCCGCAGGCCTGAGGCTTCGGCGGCAGGTTGTGCGGCAGGAGCCGATGCCGTGTTTTGTGGAGCATTGTTACACTGGGCGAACAGAAGGCCCATAGCCAAAGCGGCACATCCTTTGAAAATTTGATTCTTGTGTGTCATAGAATTTCTGATTGTTATTGTTTTTTTATTGTTGTTATGTCCCATTTATGCTTCATCTCTCCTTTTTTCCTCTACGGCAATCCTTTTGGGGCGGCGTGCTTCCCTGTCTTGCGATTGCACACATCCTATCCCCCGTTGGCGCATGGCTTTGTTGCCGCTTACGTGCGTGTTTGGAAACTTTCCGTCCTTCCTGGAGAGTATCTTTATGGCCAATAATGCTATGCAAATAGCAACTATTAACACAGTTATGACTAATGTTTCAATCATTTCTGTTATTTTTGCCGTGCAAAGATAGAGAATAAATTTAAGATTCTTCGAATTGAAACATAATTTATAATAAAAACAGTACGTATGGACAAGAAAGATTTAAGACCGACCGAGGTCTTTGGCATTTTTGAAGAGATATGTCAGGTGCCCAGGCCCTCCAAAAGAGAGGAGAAAATCATAGCCTATCTGAAGGCGTTCGGTGCCCGGCATCAGTTGGAAACGAGGGTAGATGAGGCCGGCAATGTGCTCATCAGCAAACCGGCCACTCCCGGTATGGAGGGACGCAAGACCGTCGTCCTGCAAGCCCACATCGACATGGTGTGTGAGAAGAACAAAGAGGTGGAGCATGACTTCCTGACCGACCCCATCGAAACGTGGATAGACGGTGAGTGGTTGCGTGCCAGGGGCACCACATTAGGAGCAGACAATGGCATAGGTGTAGCCGCCGCATTGGCCGTGTTGGCTTCCGGAGAGATTGTGCACGGCCCGTTGGAGTGTCTCTTTACAGTGGATGAAGAGACCGGCTTGACCGGAGCCTTTGCCCTGCAGAGCGGATTCATGAATGGAGACGTATTGCTCAACCTCGACTCGGAGGATGAGGGCGAAATCTTCATCGGTTGTGCCGGAGGATGCCGCACCAATGCCACATTCTGCTACACTCCGGTGGAAGTGCCCCAAGGCTACTTCTGCTTCTCGGTAGAGGTCGGTGGATTGACTGGCGGACACTCTGGAGACGACATCAACAAAGGGCGTGCCAATGCCAACAAAGTGCTGGGCCGTTTCCTTTTGCAGGCGGCAGAGAAGTACGACCTCTATCTGTGTGACATATCGGGGGGCAATCTGCACAATGCCATCCCCCGCGAGGCACGTGCGGTGTGTGCTATCCCTATGAGCGACAAGGAGAATGTCCGCATCGACCTCAACCTTTTTGCCGCAGATGTCGAGGCCGAATATAGTGTCACCGAGCCGAACATGCGTTTTGTCCTTCAGTCAGCCGACTTCGTGCCACAAGCCATCGACCGCGACACCGCCATGCGTCTGCTCAAAGCCATCCATGCCGTAGCCAACGGTGTATTTGCCATGAGTCAGGACATCCCCGGCCTGGTAGAGACCTCCTCCAACCTGGCTTCAGTCAAGATGACAGAGGATTGTCAGATAGTCATCGGTAGCAGCCAACGTAGCTCTACTTTGTCTTCGCGTAAAGACATGGCCGAGACGGTAAAGGCCGCTTTTGAACTGGCTGGTGCTACCGTCGATGTCGGCGATGGCTATCCCGGTTGGAAACCCAATCCAAAGTCGGCTTTATTGCAAGTGGCCGTCGAATCCTACGAACGCCTCTATGGTGTCTCTCCCAAGGTCAAGGCCATTCATGCCGGTTTGGAGTGCGGGCTTTTCTTGGAGAAGTATCCTTCGCTCGACATGATTTCTTTTGGCCCCACCTTACGTGGTGTGCACTCCCCCGATGAGCGGATGCATATTCCCTCCGTCGAGCGTTGGTGGCGTCATCTGATAGATGTGTTGAAGCACATTTGATTTATCTTGCCACGTTTTTACCTCCATTTTGCCGAAGGACGGAGCAGAGCCGGTGTATCCCTTTGCCACATTCTGCTCCCTCCTTCTCTTTTTTTGGGGGGGAGGGTAGTGGAGGCCGACAATTTTGCAGGCAGTGCTTGCAAAATGTTTGTGTCAGATTGGGCAAGCCACTATTCACTAGTAGCTAGTAGCTATTCACTAGTAGCTCGTAGCTCCTTCACCACCTCCACATCCGCCGGTAGCCATTGCACGATGTCCAGTTCCTCCCGGCTTAGCCATTGTGCCGAGAGGTGTTCGTTCAGTTGCACCCTTCCCTGCACGATGCGGCACAGGGCGCAATGCATCGTCAGGTGAAACGTCGGGTAGTCATGCTCCACCGTGCATAGCCACTTCTCAGGCATTATCATCACACAGAGTTCCTCCCATATCTCGCGCACGAGCGCCACCTCCCTGCTCTCGCCCTCTTCCATCTTTCCACCGGGAAACTCCCACCATCCCTTGTACTCGCCATATCCCCGTTGGGTAGCAAGCACATTTCCTCCTTCATCATGTATGATGGCGGCAACTACTTGGATGGCTTTCATAAGAGGTTGAGGTGTTTAGTTGAAATTAAAAGAAAGTACATCATCTTCATCGACAAAATGTGTTTTCATTTCTCCACAACAAAAAGTTTCTACTTCATAATTTATGTCAGGATAACCAACACATGCATGATTGACAAATCTTATTTCCCCTTTGTGTACACATTGCTCCATGTCACAATACCATTCAATGATATCACCTATTTTATACTTAGAAATAGTGTTCATAATAAAAGTGAAAAAGATTATAATAATTCAAGTCCTAAACTCTTCAAATATTCAAATGTTGCATCATAAAATTCAGGTTGACGTGTGTGGTCTTCACGATTTCCTTCAGGTACAACAAGAATCATTCCTTGACGAGCTCGTGTGAGCAATACACGATAAGCATTTAGTTGGTATGCTTGTGATTCGGGCTTGTTAATATTTTGCCATTTTGACCCTTTAAAACTATAATGTTTCCATCCTTTATCGGAGTATCTGAAATCTCCATCCCAAACAACGCATGTCCAATCCAATTCCAATCCTTGAATATCAAATTCAGTAGCAACATCTTCTAAGAATAATGACGAACGAATATCATCTTTATCCGCCAAAAACCAATGTTCTACATCAGGTTGCAAACGTACATCAATAGCCAATGGCTTAAGTCTATAAGCTTGTGACGAAACTACCATACCGTATCTTTCAGAACCACGTGACCGTTGCTTGAGCCATTTTTTAGCTTTATCCAGATTCCGTGTTAACAAAATAGGATAACGGTCTTTTAAGGATTCATATACCCGTTTGGCTTCATCTTTATTTCTATCAAGTAACAGATGTACAAAGTGGGATAAATCTTCCGCTCTGAATGAACGCATTGACACGGCTAAATGTAACCGTTCATCATATGTTTTATTAGGATTGTTTTCTAATAATTTAGAAACGTTTCCTTCTGCATATTCTTTATCGGTCAGGTGGTTAGATATATAAACTTTCCAATTGGAGAAAGTCGTATTAACGGCACGAATCCATTCACTTATACCAGCTTCACCTGTGTTGATTTCTTGTCCACCACCAACAAGACAAATGATTACAGCCCAATCCTTTCTAAGATTTAGTGACCAAATCAGAAATTCAGCCTCCGACATAGGGAAATTTGCTATTTTCTTTTTGCCTCCTCGGCTTCCTCCACGTGCTAACCAACCTGACAAATGCTCTAAATCCCATGAACGTTGAGCTTCATCAAAAATGGCTACATGTTCAACTTCTCCGTGTCCTGATTGCCCTAATTCAATAGATTTACTTTCGTCAATCTCCAATGTGTCATTCTCTATGGGTAGCTTAATTTTGTTAAGCATATTGTCACGATAGCGGTGGATTATTTGGATAAATTGACTTACTTCACGTTTTGCTTCTGTAAGATTATATTTGTTACCCTTTTCGTGTTCTTGTTGTTGCTTGTCTTTAGCCAAAGCGGCAGTTAAGACCTTCACCAAAGGACCATTTCCTGACAAATATACGGCCAAATTCCTATCGTTTTTCTCCTCATTTTCTACTGCTTGCTGAATAGCCACGTTAAGCCCTATTAAGGTCTTGCCAGCTCCTGGTACTCCTGTTACGAAACAAATACTTTTCTCTCCGTTTTCGCGACTCCTGTTAATAATATCTATCAAATATTGCGTTGTTTTGCATAAAGATTCACCAGAAGCCTCTGTTCTGGTAATGTCTTCAACAGAATGATTTCTGTAAAGGGTGCTTGCTGCTTCTATGATAGTTGGTGTTGGTGCATAACGACTGATTGCCCAATCTTGAAAATCATTTGCACTACTAGGTTGTGCTAATTCTTTTTCAATAACTCTTTCAATGAGAGATGATAAGGTGTCTGCATTGGCAAATATTGGGTTATAAATATGGTCGTCATAAACAGACAGAAAAAGGTTGTTGCTACTTTCTTTTGCTTCGGTCGCGACCAATATGGGCACTATTGTACGGTGATGGCTGGCCAGATGAAAATTCTTCAAATCAAGTGCATAATCCATCACTTGCTCCATGTCGGTTCGCAAATACGCTTCTTCTCCAGCTTTAAATTCTATGACAAAGACAATACCCCGAAGCAGTAATACAACATCGACTCTTTTACCTAAGCGAGGAATCGAGTATTCAAACAGGATTTCTCCATTTTCCTCTTTCCATGAATTTAATGCTTGTTTGAGTATCTCAATTTCTTCACTCCATGCATATTTTTGCGTTGCTGCTGTATCTCCATCATCATTAATGGACATTTCACCAAAAATATTTGTTGTGGATTTTCTAATAAAATCTTGGATAGAAGACTGGTAAAAGTATCTAGTCATAATTTATTTGTCTTTATAGGCTTATCCCTTCCGCTACCGCAAACAGTTCGCTAATCTTCAATCCGAGCTTTTGACTGATGTGTTCAATTATGTCAAGGGAAATGTTACGCTTTCCATTCTCAATATCGCTCATATACCGACGGTCAATACCGGCATCATAGGCAAATGCTTCTTGCGAGAGTCCCTTCTCTTTGCGAAGTTGAACAATGGCTTTACCTAGTTTTTCTTGTATGGTCATTATCATGGTATATGCAACTTTCAATAATCAAACATTTCCTTCAATGTGATACCCAAGCCTTTGGCAATTTTGGAAAGGGTGATGAGGGATGGTGTCTTTTCGCCTCGTTCAATGTCGCCAATGTAGGTGCGGTTAAGTTCACTTTTAAGGGCAAGTTCTTCTTGACTTACATCGTAACGCGCTCGTAATTCGCGCATTCGGATGCCAAAACGAACATTTATCTCTTGTTTTTCCATGATTCCGTTAATATTTCTGCGCAAAATTAGAGGTAATAACAGACAATATCAACCTACTACAGGCGGAGTTTTGCCGTTTGTAGAGTGTGAAAGGTTAAAAGAGTTAAATAAGAGGGAGAAATAGGTTCGTTTATAGACAAACCCCTGTTTGGGCTTCTTTGTCAAACTTTATGCTTTTTGGAACTCTTTTTTCCCTGATTATAGATTTGGCTATAGACTTCTTGGTCCATAAATGATTTTGGGGTTATGGTAAAAGCTAAGAATGTGGGACTAATTTATAGCCCCCCTTAGCAAAATGGCTAAAACAAAAGATGCAAATGGGCATGCATTTATACTGGAATTAGCAAGAAAAAGATGGAGAGTGCCTGACTATTTTTTATCCCAGGCTTTGGTTTAGTTATCTCAAAGCTTAGTTTAGTTGTCCCAAAGCTTGGTTTAGTTATCCCAAGGCTTGGGATAAGTTCTTTTTAGGCATTCTTGGTTTATTTTTGGGCAGTTCTCAATTGATTTGATGGTTGAAAAGACGTTTATCTTTCACCCTTCTCCCCCATCCGCCACCAGCATACCGTTGTTTTCTTCTTCTACAGGTGCATACGGGCGGACTTTGTGGAGGGCGTAGTTTTCCAGATAGATTTGGTTGAGGGTGCGCTCGAGTCCCTTCAGGGTGAGGTCGCGACGCGTGGGCTTCAATTGGCACTCCCACAGGATGATGGTGTGCCAGCCGAGGAGGCGGAGCTGGATGCACTTCCGTATGTCGCGCTCGCGGTTGCGCTCTATCTTGGCCTTCCAGAAGGGGGGGGTTGTCTTGGGGAGGACGAAGTAAGGGCAATCTTTGTGTCCGTGCCAGAAGCATCCGTTGATGAAGATGACTGTTCGATATTTTTGCAATACGATGTCGGGTGTGCCGGGCAGGCGCTTGACGTTCACCCGATAGCGGAAACCGCGGGCGAAGAGGTAGCGGCGCACCATCATCTCGGGCTTCGTATTGCGGCTTCGGATGCTCTTCATGCATCGCCTCCTTTGTTCGGGTGTCAGTCGGTCGGGCATGGGGGATATTATGTATTATCAGCTTCTTCGTAGTAATAAGAATAGTCGATTCCTTTCATGAAGATTTCGCGGTCATCGATGAGGTCGGTCATTGCACCTTTGAGCAATCGTTTGATAGGTAGGGCATCCGTTGTGCTTTTACGCATGGCTTCGAGATATTCTTTCTTGTCAATCCGGCTCCAATCCACGCAAAGTTTCAACCGCTTCTTGAAGATGAGGTCGAGCCAGATACGCGTAGAGCGTCCGTTGCCCTCCATAAAGGGGTGTGCCACGTTCATCTCCACGTATTTTTCCACTATTTGGTCGAATGTATTCTCTGGCATCCGCTCTATCATTTTCAGGTTCTCCAACAGATATTCGGCTCGGCAAAACAGTGTACCGTCCTTCCATATCGTCTTGGTACGTATCTGTCCGGCAAAGTCATAAAGTCCGCCAAAGAGATAGGCATGGATTTGCTGAAGACTTTTCATCGTCCCTACATCCTCCGTACTCACCAAGTTGCTCTGCATGAACGTATAAGCCTTTTTCTTGCTCCGTCCGTCGATGGAGTTTTCAGAATATGTCAACCAATCGAGGAAGTGGGTGGCACGTTTGCTTGGCAGAGTCTTCACCACCTCTGCAATGTCCTCTTGTGCAAAGCAGTCGGTGGCATAACGCTTGCCGTCGGACGACACCATTTTCAGTTGTATACATTTTGAATACAACTGACCATATTCATCCCTTTTCCGATTTTTCAGTGTACCCCAATAGACACGTGGACGGGGGCTTTCCGTAATGGCAGCCACTATATCTACGATGGAGAACCACCACTTGCTCTGTTCTTCATCCCAAATGGCCCGCACCTCGTGGTCGTTATAGAATCGGATAGATATCTTGTTCATACTATTTCGACTTTTCCATTTATCCTCTTGGCGAACTTATAAGAAATCTTTGTGAGTTCATTTTTTGTTCAAATGCTTATCCTCTGCGAAGATACTACATATTTGGGAAATGACAAAAAAGATTGTTCACAATTTTTACATCCGCCGGCAGTCATCATGGTGCCGGTTCCTTCCTCCGTAGGTGCATACGGACGGACTTTGTGGAGGGCGTAATTTTCCAGATAGATTTGGTTGAGGGTGCGCCCGACAACCTGCACCAACTGGCGGAGTTCGCCCAATTGGTCGCGACGCAGGCGGTCGTTCACGGCATAGCCTTTCACAAGGTATTCCTTCAGAATTTTGTTGGCCCATCGGCGGAATTGTACACCACGCTTCGCATTGACTCGATAACCGACTGAAATTATCATGTCAAGATTAAAGTAGGGTATTTGGCGAGTCACGCTTCTGTTACCCTCAATTTGAAGTTGTGCAATTTTTGCACAGGTTGACTCCCGCTCCAATTCTTCAACTTTGTAGATGTTGTTGATATGGCGGACAATGGAGGTCCTGTCCGTTTGAAACAGCTCCGCCATCTGTGCCTGTGTCAACCACACAGTCTCATTCTCCATGCGGACGTCCACTTGCGTCTGCCCGTCCTCGGTCTGATAGATGATTATTTGGTCATTCTTATTCATATTGCCCATGTTTTATTGCATTCAATTATCTTTTTGCAAAGATACTACAAATGTTTGACAATTACAAGTTTAAAGAAGAATGACATCATTTTCAGTTGACAACACGTGTAGTCAACTCATTGCCCGCCTGCTTCAGTTTGGTTTTCTGTACGCTCCAATACTTTCTCGGGCGGGTTTTCATTCACTATGTCAATGGTTGGCTTTGTCCGTATTATTTATCATTTTAAATGGGCCTATTCCGTGGTTTACGATTTGCTTCCGCAAGCGTAGGGGGTGATGGTCCACATCGCCCAAGAGGTATAGGGGGGGGAGGGCTTGGGGGTGGCATTGCCGATGAAAATTTTCGGGGTGCACAGAGAAAAAATTTTTGGAAGATAGGGGAAAAATATGCCAGTTTTTGGGGGTGTGAGTCATGCTGGTAGGGGATGAGATGCACGCACAAAGTGTGTCACAGTTATCACAAATCACAAATCACAGTTACTAAAAAGTGAAATCACGACCAAGGTGGTAATGTAAAGAATATTTTATAATATATATATTATAAGTTTTCACACCAACTTCTTCTTTTCGTTTTCAACTAACTGTTATCTGTGATTTGTGATAACTGTGATAGCTGTGTGATGGCGAATTATCCTTACAACCACAAGAAAGCGGAATGTTAAAAGAGTGACGAGCTATGAGTGACGAGTTACAAGTACATTCGGCTGAAAATCAACTTGTCACTGGTAGCCCGTAACTCGTAGCTGATGTTAAATCTCCGCCAAAACGCCCCACCCTCTTGACATTCATGGGCTGTATGTGGCATATTTGCAAAGTGGAAGGACAAAGAAAACCGTCTGTAAGTGCATGATTGTTGGAGAAAAAGCGTATCTTTGTGCCCATCATGAATTACTTATACCAAAACAACAGAAAAACGATGAAATATTCAAAGCTACTACTTCTTGGTGCCATGCTCTCCTTCACGGTGGCAGAGGCACAGGTGACCCCGGCGGTGCAGATGGAGCCGTTGACACGCGGTGTGATGGCCATGCCGGCACAATCGAGAGGCATCTATGTGAGCTGGCGCCTGCTGGGCACGGACGATGCGAAGACCACGACCTTCAACCTCCTCCGCGACGGCAAGCTGATAGCACGCAACATCTGCGGACGCACGAACTTCGTTGACCCCAACGGTACGGTGGACAACCGGTATCAGGTGGTGACGCTCGTAGATGGCAAGGAGGTGGCCACCAGCGAGGCAGCTACCCCGTGGACGGACAAGTACAAGGTGGTGCAGCTGGACCGTCCTGCCAGCGGTGTGGACGACGTGACGGGCGAGACCTACACCTACACACCCAACGACTGCTCGGCGGGCGACGTGGATGGCGACGGGGAGTATGAAATCATCGTCAAATGGATACCCTCGAACAAGACCGACAACGGCGGTGAGGGACGCCATCCGGGCCTTGAGTACATAGACTGCTACCGCCTGAACGGCGAAAAGCTGTGGCGCATCGACATGGGCATCAACATGCTGGCGGGCGACCACCACACGCAATACCTCGTCTATGACTTCGACAAGGACGGAAAGTCGGAAATCATTATGCGTACAGGCCCAGGCGGCAAGGACGGACTGGGCAACTATGTGAACCAGGTGGCCGACGACCCTGCCATCAAAGCGACCGACAACACACGCGACTGGCGTGCATCAGACGGTGCCCGCATGGTGGGCGGACAGGAGTATCTGACCGTGTTCGAAGGGGCTACGGGTAAGGCCATACACACCATCTTCTACAACCCCAACCGCGATGGCGGATACGGCGGGGCGGCATCGGGCACGGTGCTCAACTGGGACGACCGCTCGGGGAAGAAGGACTATGTGGCCTCTTACGGCAACCGCGGAAACCGATTCCTGGCGGCGGTGGCCTATCTGGACGGAGCCGACAAGCTCCCCTCGGCGGTGATGTGCCGCGGGTACTACACCTACTCTTACCTGTGGGCGGTGGACTTCGACGGAGAGAAACTGAAACACAAGTGGTTGCACGGCTCGGTATCGAAAACCAAAGTGGAGCTGACGGATGCCTCGATGAAGAAGACCTCGCGCACCTATAACAGCAACACCTTCGGGACGAGCGACAGCTACACGGCCTACGGACAGGGTAACCACAACCTGAGTGTGGCCGATGTGGATGCCGACGGATGCGACGAAATCATCTACGGCTCGGCCACCATCGACAACGACGGATGGCTGCTCTACTCCACCGGACTGGGCCATGGCGATGCCATGCACGTGGCAGACATGATACCCTCGCGCTCGGGCTACGAGGTGTTCCGTTGCAACGAGAGTTCGCCCTACGGCATAGCCATGTTCGATGCTCGCACGGGAGAGGTCATCTTCCACCAGACGGCCGATGGAGACACCGGACGAGGCATGGCGGCCGACATCAGCGACAAGTACGAAGGATACGAATTCTGGGGGCCGAAGGGCAACAACCCGCGCGAGACGGCATCGGGAGAGTTCAACACCGTCATCAGTTCGGCACCCTCGATGAACTTCCGCATCTATTGGGACGGCGACCTGCAGGACGAACTCTACGACGGCGCGCTGAACAGCAATACTGGCATCTCTTCGCCCCGCATAACGGATTGGAACGGAAGCCAGTATGTGAACACATCGATGGGATATAACAACTCGCAATCGTGCAACTGGACGAAGGCCACACCCTGCCTGCAGGCTGACATCATGGGCGACTGGCGCGAAGAGATGATCATGTGGAACAAGAATGACCCCTCGCAACTGAACATCATCGCCACCAACATCGAGAGCCCTCACCGCGTGCCCACCCTGATGCACGACCACACCTACCGCATGGCCATCGCCTGGCAGAATGTGGCCTACAACCAGCCGCCTCACCTGGGCTATTACCTGGCAGGGGCAGACTTCAACATCGAGGGCGAAGAGGAATTCCTCGAGGAAGTGAAGCCCGAAGAGACTCCCGGCGACGAACTCTTGGGCGAGAACGTGCTCTTGGCCTACACCTTCGAGAAGGGCGAGGCTGCCGACTACTGGACGCGCGGAAACGGCTCGCTGGTGGAACCCATGTTTGACGGTTCGACAGGCCGCGCAGCCAGCATCGTGGCCAGTGCCGACAGGGCCGACTTCTTCCTGACACCGGCCGATTTCACGGGCGTGACGGCCTATACCCTCGACCTTGACCTGGCCATCGTACAGGGCAACAAGACGGCCTACTTCACCGTGATGAGCCAGTCGGCCCCCGATGAGGTGGCCAACAACTGGGGATGGTTCTGGGTGACGACATCGGCCGAGGTGCACAACCCCTACCTCTTCGAACTGACCATACCGGGAGGAACCACCGCTACGGTGAACGAACAGATATTCGAGGGCGGGACAGAGCGCCAGAATCAGGGCACATGGACATTCACAAGCAGCCACTGGTATCACCTGACACTCAGCGTGGATGTACCCACGGCCACGGCGAAATATCTGATGAAGGACAAGGCCAGCGGTGCCACCGTACTGGAAGGTACCTACACCCTGCGCACCGGAGAAAGCCCCTTGATGAAGGGTATCTACGAGCGCAACAACCGCAACGGATACGACCCGGGTGCCATCCTGATAGACAATGTAGTCATCACCCGGGCGGACAATGCAGATGCCATCGAGGAGATACGTAGGCCCGAAACGGCTCCTGCCATCTTCTACGACCTGACGGGGCGCCGACTGAACGGAGCACCCACACGTCCCGGCATCTACATCTCGAATGGAAAGAAGGTACTGGTGACTGGCTACGAGTGACTATGTACTAGCGGATAGTGACGAGTGACTGGTTATAATGAAGTGACCTCCAAAAGTCTTTGCTAAGGCTTTTGGAGGTCACTTTATTATGTCATTATGTCGGACAAGCCATCAGTGTCCGGATGAAGGGAGGGAAGGGGGGAGACTACTTCACCACTTTCTTTCCTCCGACGATATAGACACCGTGAGGCAGACCTTCGAGCGAGGTGGAGCCTCGGCGAACCAAGCGTCCGGTGATGGAGTAGATGTTGTTGTCTGCCGGTTTCACATGGTCAGATGTCACCGTGTGGATGGCTTCGGGGAAGGCATTGTTGTTGGCATTGCCATAGACGTTGGTCTGATAGAACTTGACTTTGTATGGCCATTGCTCCTTGGTCCCTTCGGCACCATCCCAGTCAATCCAGTCGCGTGTCCAGTAGCCAGTGGGTGCACCGCTGACCACTAACCAGAGGTATGAGCATCCTGCCGGGCACTCGAATGAGATGGTGGCCTCCGGCGTGTTATAGCTGGCCGTAGCGATGTCGCCATAGATGCGTGTGCCGTCTTTCTTCAGGGCTACGAATCCCACTTTCCAACCGGCTTTGGTGGTGTTGTAGGCAGTGTATCCGCTTTTGCCTGCTTCACCCGTGAATTCGGCATAGACGGTCTTGCCGATGACAGGGATGTTGAGGCGGATGGCATTGTGTCCGAAGTTTTCGATACAATCGGCCACCGTAGGGCTCCAGCATCCTTCGCTATCCTTGGTGAGTTTCGTCTGATTGCGTTTGCCGATAGTGGAGGCTCCGTAGGTGCGGATGGGGTCCATGTCGAAGGTTGTCATGCGGGCACCATACTCCCACATTTCATTTCCCAGCAGATCGAGTTGTGCCTCACTGCTCAGACTCTGATCCATGGTCAGGCGCATATAGGTCTGTAAGGGGTCTTCAGGATTTTTCGACTCGTTCCACAGGCGTCCGAGGAAATCCATGCCATGCTTGTGGCAGAAGTAGTCCTGGATGAAATAGTTGTTGTAGCGCAAGTCAACGGCCAACGGGTGCTTGTGTAGCCCGTTGAGCGTGTTTGTCAGCCATTCGTTGTTGAACTGCATGTAGGGGTAGTATTTGTATGCCTGCCATTGGGCGCACATCTCCCAGAAGACATTGTAGTTGCCGCTTCCCCAGTTGTACATCCATCCATTCCAGTCGTTGTTGTCGCAGTGTGTCTGGTATTGGAAGCAGTGTCCGATTTCGTGTGCCACGGTCTGTCCTTCGCGCGAAGTGTACGCCCATCGCGAGAGGGTGAGCAGTCCGATAGTGTTGTCAATACCGCTTCCGCTGGCTTCCCATTCATCGGTGTAGCGAAGGCGGATAATCATCTTGTAGGTGTCAGTCTTCGACCGGCCTTCATTGATGGTGATGAACTTGAGGCTGTCGGCATAGAATTCGAACACCTTGTCGGCGGTGCTGAGGATAGACTCTACAGAGGCCGGTGCACTGGTGCCATAGCCGGCCTCCCAGAAGAGAATCCAGTGCTTCGATTGCATGCTCCGCTCGTAGCACCATTGGCTTGTGGGCAATGCCAACTGGGCCTCTGTACCGCAAGCGCTTGCGCTGGCATAGATTTTCTTGTCAACCACCTTGATGCGGTTGTTCAGTGAGGTGATGGCACTATTTATCTGAGTGGCGCTCAGTGTGTAATCGGTCAGTTTCTGCCGGGCCGTTTCTATACTGGTCTTCAACACCGTTATCAGGTTGGCCTTGCGTGCTGTTCCTTCCCACCAGCCATAGACCTTCTGTGCGTAGTCGATGCGGGCTTGCAATTCGTCGTAGAGTGCGCGTGATGCCTGTGCGGCCTCCAGTGCTTCCAGTAGTTGGGTTCTTGCTTCGCTCAGCTTCTCCTGGTCGTAGATGATGGTGCCATCGGCCCCAACTCCCGAGCCTTGCAAGGCCGCTTCCCCGGCTTCCATGGCCGCTTTAAGAGGTTCGGCGGCAATGTCCTGTATGCCCTTGTCGAGATATTCCTGCCCCAACCCGATGAGTTTCTGCACCTCTTGTGCATAGCTTGAGGGAGATATGTCTCCGATGTAGTGGAGCTTGAAGTTGTCCAAGCAGAGGTAGTTGCCGGTGGCATTTTCAGCTTTCAAGCCTATCTCGATGTCGCTCCGCTCTTCGAATACGGAGAATCTCAGAGAGTATGATTGCATGGCGGTGACGGACACTTTGCTCGTGCCGGCATAGAGCGAGGCTCCTGTCTGTGCGGCTCCGTTGTTGTTGACAGAGCCGTTGCCATTCTGCTGGATGTGCAGGGCACTGGCCTTCAGGATGTAGTTGCCGGCGGGCAGGTCTTTGATTGTCTGGCTGACGGAGGCATCCCCGATCGGGCTTCCGATGTTGACCCACGACTCGATGTAGTAAGTGCCGTTTTTGATGGAGAAGACGGAGTTGCTTTGTGTGGCCATGTTCTTCACCGTCCATCCGTTGGTGCCATTGTTTTCGAAAGAGGGGTTGCTTATATACTCTGTACAATCCAACGGATTCTCTTCCGATGCATTGATTTTCCGATAGTGTCTGATGATGTTCTCGAGCAGGTAGTTGGCTTCCAGCACTTCGGGCATGGTGCTCGCCTCGTTGTCATAGATTGCCTGTGCGGCACCAATGATGCTTTTCAGTGAATCGGCGGCCTGTCCGTTGCCTTCGCCATAAAGGGTGTTGGCCGTATCCAGATTGAGTTTGAGCTGTGTCTTGTCGATAGCCATGTCTTTGGCCAGAATCTGTACATAGTCAATCAGCAGGTTGGCCGAGTTGGCAGAACCACCGGGTGCGGCCTGATATCCGATCTGGAGTCTGCCGGCGGTCTGTTTGGTCAGTGTGAAGGAGATTTGGTCGAGTGTCCATTCATTCGACGGGTATGCCGACAGTTTAGAGGTCACTGAAGTGCCGGTGGCGGGTATCCATGCAAGTTTGGATGTACCTGCGGTGACAGACTTCCCATTGTAGGTGGGTGCTTGGATGGTGTAGGTGCCGGCGGGCAACGTCACCTCCTGATAGTAGCAGAACGTCTGGCTCCATCCGGTAGATAGGGCCAAGGCTCCTCCTGTGCTCCCATTGTAGCCTTGTGCGGGCACTTTGGCACTGTTGTATGTACCGCTGAACCCGAATTCATAGACACCGGTGATGGTGTAGTCGGCACTGAGGTCGGGTATCCAATCCTTGATTTCTTTGATTTCTTGTTTGACCGCAGTGCTGTTTCCTGCCGGATAGTCGAAATTACTGTCGAAATCGTGGTTCTTCAGGAAGAACTTCGTCACGTCATCTTGAGCAGCAAGCTGGAGACAGGTTGCCATAGCCAGTATGGTGGCCGCGCAACCTTTGATGCTGAATGTTTTCATCATATATCTGTTGTTTTGAGTTATTGGTTCAATCGGTCAAGTCGATGTTTGTGGAATTTGGATGCATGGGGGTCATAACTCAATATGAGGCCACCCTTCATTATCCCAAATGATAGGACGGACAACGAGCACCGACATGCCGTTTCTTTCCAGATCGTAGCCGTGTGCTATCAGAAAATCGCTCCCATTGAATGTATAGGCCGCCTGATGTCCGATGCCGGCATATCGTCCGTTGCCTTGTGCCACAATGGTGCCTCCACCCTGATCAAGCCTGCGGCCCTCCTTGTCCGTATAGGGACCCTGCACCCTTTCTGCGCGTCCGACAACTATCTTATAGGTGCTTTCCTTCCCCCGGCAACAATAATCATGCGATACAAAGAGATAATAGTAGCTCCCATGGCGAAAGATGAAAGGAGCTTCGATGGCATTGTCGCCGGGCTCCTGTTCGTCGGCAGGAGGCATGTCGTTCCCCCGTTTTCGGGCAATGGTGTGCCATTGTTGGGGGGTGGCGATGCTGTCCATATCGTTGCTGAGGCGTACAATCTTGATTCCATCCCAAAAGGAGCCGAAACTCATCCACGGACTCCCTTCACCGTCGATGATGATGTTGGCATCGATGGCGTTCCAATTGTCCCTTCCGGGCACCGATTGCACCACCATGCCATGATCAACCCATGCGAAATCCGTATCTTCGGGATTAAGGGTAGGGGAGGAGGCATGTCCGATGGCTGACGTGTTTTTGCCGAAAGCCGAACATGAGTAAAAGAGGTGATAACGTCCTTGGTGAAAGATGATGTCTGGTGCCCAAATGTGCCCTCGGAAACCTGGAATCAGGTCAACAGCCCATTGGGGAGGGGTGCTGAATACCGGGCGTTCGCGCTTCCAGAACTTCATGTCCGTGCTTGACATCACAGAGATGCCCATGCCGGTGGAGAAGAGGTAACAGGTGTCTCCCTGCCAAGCCATCACGGGATCGTGTACGGAGGGATTGGCCGGGTTGAATGGCGGACGTTGTTTGCGTGGACGTTGCTCGACCGATTGGGTCGTCAGACGTGGGCGTTGTCCGGAAGTGGTCTCTTGTGCGCGTCCGTATGTCAGGCTTCCCGCCATCAGTAAACTCCAAAGGATAAGGTGCGTGTGTTTCATGTGATGATTATTATTTTTGTTTGTTTGCAAAGATAGTAAGAAACTTGATGGTTGCCAAAGAAATAGTCCTTTTCTTGGGGGGTGTTACATAATATTCGGTTGATAGTTGCGCAGTTCGTTGCGCAAACTTTGGGCTTTGCCATCGGTCAGGCGGTTCAGTAATGCCCAAAAATTGGGTCCGTGGTTCATCTCAATAGTGTGTGCCAACTCATGTAGCATGACGTAGTCGCTCAGGTGATGGGGAAGAATCATGAGGTAGCAGGAAAGGTTGATGTTCCGTTGGGCAGAGCAACTCCCCCATCGGCTCTTGCTCACATTTATTTTGCATACATTGAAAGACAATTGATGTATGGACGAGAGTTCGTGCAGGCGTTTGGGAAGTAACCAGACGGCTTGTTGCCGCAGGATTCGCTCGACCACCCGATGCAACCACTCTTGACGCCCTTTATCATTGAAGTCGGTATGGGGAGGACAAATGATGGTGGCTTTTCCTGGACGTGCATTGCAATGGAATTCAGGAAGTACGCCCTGCTCTAACGTCACCTCCGTCCAATCGGAGTGAATGGAAAAATGAAGGTCTATGAAACGATGATTGGAGGCTATTGCAGGCAGGTGACTCTGATTGTCTGCCAACTTTGAACGGAATTTCTCCAGCGTCTCTCTGATTGTTTTCTCCGGAGTGGAAGGGGGGACGGTCATTCTGACTCCATCGGGTTGTACACGCATGATTATACGCTTGCTCCTGGCATGCGTATGGATGGTGATTACCCCCAATTGTGCATCGGTGAAAACAGTTTTCATGAGGTGAAACTATGCAATGGGAAGAATGAACCAGAAGCAGGAACCCTGACCTTCTTTGCTATCGACACCGATTGTTCCTCCCAATTGCTCGATAATGCTCTTGCAGATGGATAACCCTAACCCGGTGCCGGGGGCAAAAGCATTGAGCTTGACAAAGCGGTCGAAGATGATGCAGAGCTTGTCCGCGGGGATGCCGATGCCTGTGTCTTCTACATAAAAGCGCAAGTGGGTCTCTCCAATGGCATCGTAGCCGATGCGGATGTGTCCGGCATGGGTAAACTTGATGGCATTGTTCACGAAGTTGGTGATGACCTGACTGATGCGTGTACGGTCGCTCATGAGGACACACTCCGGCAGATGGCGGTCGAACGTGAGGGAGACTCCTGTAGGAACCTTCATGCTGAGGCTCCGTACAATGTCCTGACAGAGGATGTTCGGGTCGAACGTCTGGATGTTGAAGATGAATGTGCCCGATTCTATCTTTGACAAATCGAGTACATCGCTGATGAGTTGCAACAGTTGTGTATTGTTCTCTTCAATGATGCGTTGGTAGAGCTGGCGCTCTTCTCTGTTGTCCGTTTCAGAAAGCAGATTGGAGAATCCCACGATAGCATTGAGTGGGGTGCGTATCTCGTGGCTCATATTAGCCAGGAACAGGCTTTTCAGGCGGTCGGCATTTTCAGCCTTCTCCTTGGCATTGATAAGTTCCTCTTCTATTTTCCCTTGTTCGGTATTGTCGATGTTTATCATGACAAAACCTGTGCACCTGCCTTGCGAATCATAGATTTTCTTGAATTTCGTTATGAGGTCTATGTAGCCATGTTTGTGCAGATGGTAGTATCCTTGAGCCCGGTCGAGACTGTATTTGAAGCGATAATTCACTTCGTCCTCCTCCAAAATCTTTTGGATGAGTTCTTGAGTGAGATTTGGGTTTTCCTGCAGGTTGATACCGATGAAATCTTCCTTGCGTTGCACACCGAAGATTTCCATGTCTTTCTGGTTGACATCAACCAATTCGTTCTTGTCGTTGTAGATTTCTATGCCGACCGGCAGGTGATGGAAGAGGTTTCGGAAAAGCATATCGCTTTGTGAGGGGGCCTCTACCTGTTGCAAGGTGCCGAAAATGGTTACTTTTCCCCAGGTGGACACTTCGCTATCCGGTTCGTTGTGTGTCTTGATCCACACCGTGCCGTGCGGAACAACGATAGGGAATATCAGTTCGTGCTCTGTGTTGAAATTGGCTATGTCTGTGAATAGCGAGCCTATGGATTCGCGATAATCTTCGCGAATCATTTGCCTGAATGCCGCAAAAGATAGCCGGTTGTCTTCGGTCAGTCCAAGCAATTGGCATATATAGTCTGAACAAAGATATGTTTGAGTGGAGAAGTCGGCTTCCCACCATCCGATTCGTCCAAGGCGCGACATTCGTTGGAGACGTTCAATCTGATTTTGTAACATCTGTCCCATGGAAATTAGGATTTTGATTGCAAATATAGTATATTTCATCGAAAATGGTGTAGGTGTAGCCTCTTTTTTTCTTTTTTTCTTCGAACAATGTGGCCGATAGTGGTGTTATTATGTCGTTAATATTTTCTCTCTCTAATATTCTAATAACATGCTGCCTGTTGCTCGGGATGAATGATGAGGCAGGAAACAAGAAGAGACCACGGCTCGCGCAGTGGTCTCTTCGTTCAAAAACGTTAGTCTTATAAAAATAATTGAGAAAATTGAAACTTCACAGTTTCTTTTCGTCTATGTTTTAATAAAGCATATAATATTTAGTGTTTTAAAGCAAAGTCTTTTTTCTTGTCCGCATCAGGGACTATGGAGTCTGTACCTATCTTGATGGTAGCCGTCTGTCTGTTTGTCGAATTGCTGTCGCATTGGATAGTGGGAACTCTCGAAAGGGGTTGGTCTGGATGTCTCAAATCGGGTGAATCCTGCCATTGGTCGAAGGCGTGTTCGATTGCTCCTCCAAGTGTCAGAATGACGGCCACTACAGCAGCTGACCGACAGAGCGGACGCAAACTTTCCCATAATGAAATGCGCTGCGCTTTCACTTTTTGGGGTGAAGTCACTTTTTTCATTATGCGTTCATCAAACGTTTTCCCGAGGCAATTTTCTTCTTGCTGTGTTGTTTCATAGCAGAAAAGATGGCGGTAAGGAGCCAATTGGTCAGGCAACATTTTCTGTTGGAAGAAGGCACGGAGTATCCGTTCCTCTTCTATCGAAGTCTGGCAATTCCAATAGGCTTCAAGTAGTTGTTCGATGTACTTATAGTTATAGTCCATATTGCTCTATTTTCAGATATCCGGCTTTTATCTGTTGTCTTGCCCGAAACAAGTTTACTTTTACCTGCTCTTCTGTCAGGCACAATACATCAGCTATCTCTTTGTAACTTTTTTCTTCCACTTCCCTGAGTTGGAGTATCGTACGTTGCCTTTCCGGAAGTTTGTCAATCAACCGTTCAATTAACCTTGCTTGTTCTGTCTTTTCCAACTCTTGCAGGGGAGTAGGAACGGTTGAGAGTTGTTCTTGGCAACAATCATCCAAACAGAGATGGTGTGTGCCCGCCCTTTCGCTTCGGTCAATAGACAGATTACGTGTCAGTGTCAGGCAATAAGCCTCCATGGATTTTATTTGAGGCCATTCACCGCGCCTTTCCCAAACTTTGATGAGTGTTTCTTGTACGATGTCTTCCGCTTCCGCCCTATCTTGTATGATGCGCTGTGCCAACCTGAAAAGGCGGTTCTTCAACGGAAGAATTTCATATTGAAAACGTTCCTTTTGCATCTGTCTTTATCTGAATGACGGTTGGAACAATGAAAAGTTACAGCCGATCAGAGTGAAATAAAGTTAATTTTTAAACGCTATTCCTCTAATAGTTTTATAGCCTTGATGACAGATTCGTTCGTCTCGTTCATTATCTGAAAATATTCATTCATCTCCCAAAGGTCGCGTGCAATGAGTGCTTTCAATTGGATGCAGATGAATGCTTTTGCTTCCTGATAGGCTGTCTCATCATAAGTGACTCCTGCCGTTTCTCCTTGTTTAATCAGTTGTTCAAGCAGATTTTCGGGTATCTCGAAGTTCTTTTGGAAAGATGAAAAATCCTTGTAGTCTTGTAGCAATTTGTCGCGATGTTGCTCAATGAATCGGAGAGATGCATTGATAGTGATTCCTTTGGCTACCAGATTGCGATGGTAACTGTTGTAACGGGTTGTATCGAGTGAGATGAAATAGTCGGGCATGATTCCTCCTCCACCATAGACTGTCCGTCCTTTTTTGCAAGTGGTGTATTTTAATGAATCGGGCATATGTATGCTGTCTGCATGAATCAGTTCTCCTCTGTTCAGGCGCTCATTCAGATCGTCTTTATATTTTTTCTTGTCATCATATGGTTTTTGGATGCATCGTCCGGAGGGGGTATGATAGCGTGCTACCGTGAGGCGTATCATAGAACCATCGGGCAAATCAATGGGGCGTTGCACCAATCCTTTACCGAAACTACGGCGTCCGACTACGAGGCCACGATCCCAATCCTGTATGGCTCCAGTCACAATTTCGGAGGCAGAGGCCGAATATTCGTCAATCAATACAATCACCCGTCCCTTGCGCATAATCCCGTTGCCCTGTGCCTTGAATTCCCGTCGGGGTGAGCGTAGTCCCTCTGTATAGACTATCAGTTCATTGGCATCCAGAAACTCGTTGCTGATTTCCACTGCAGCATTCAAGTAGCCTCCTCCATTACCCTGAAGGTCGAGAATCAAATCTTTCATACCCTTCTTCTTCAGTTTGGCAATAGCCTCTGCAAATTCCTGGCTGGTGGTGGAACCGAAGCTGCTGATGCGGATATAACCGATTCCTTTCCGTATCAGATAGGCTGCATCGATTGTATGGAGGGGTATTTTGTCGCGTGTCACGTCGAAGTACAACAGTTCGTTGAAGCTCCTTCTGGCTATGCCTAATTTCACGTGTGTGCCTTTAGGACCACGCAATCGGCGCATGATGTCCTCCCTGCTCATCTTCACTCCGGCAATGGTGGTGTCATTGACGGTCACTATACGGTCACCTGCCAAGATACCCACTTTTTCAGAAGGGCCTCCTGATACGGGCTGAATGATGAAGAGTGTATCTTCCATCATGTTGAATTGGACTCCAATACCCTCAAAGTTTCCTTGCAGAGGTTCGTTCATGCGTTTTACCTCTTCAGCGTTAGAGTAAGCCGAGTGGGGGTCAAGTTTTTCCAACATGCCCTTGATGGCATCTTCCACCAATTTGTCTTCGTCCACCTCGTCAACGTAGAGATTGGCAATAGCAAATTCTGCCAACTGCAACTTGCGCAAGGGGGATTGATGATTTGCCTGTGAATTGTTTTGTGCCAACATTTGCAGGGAGCAGCACAGGATGGCGATTGTCAATATGCTGAAATGCTTCATAATTCCTTTTACACCTTATTATATTATATGTTTGCTTTTCATTTGAGATACGTATCTCATCAATCATCGTTCAATTTCATTCCTTTGGGAAGGAAGGGAGTGACATCTTTGCCATAGCTCATCAGTTCGCGTACAACACTTGAACTGATGTTTGTCAGTTCGGGTTCAGTAAAAAGCAAAATCGTTTCCAAACCGGCCAACTGACGGTTGATGTCGGCAATACTCTCTTCGTATTCAAAGTCTTTCACCGAGCGGATGCCGCGGATAATGAATTGCGCGTCCATACGACGAGCGAAGTCGATGGTCAAGTCGCTGTACGTTTCTACACGGATGTGTGGTTCATCAGCATAAAAGTCGCGTACCATTTTCAGACGTTTTTCTGTAGGCAACAGCGTGCGTTTCTTCTCGTTTATGCCAATACCGATAATTATCTCATCCATGAAGGTAAGTGCCCGTCGCACAATGCTGGCATGTCCTGTTGTAAAAGGATCAAATGTACCGGGAAATATTGCTCGTTTCATATTCATTCTTCTGCCTTATCTTCCTCTACTACAAGGTTGTCTATGATAAAGTTCTGTCGTTCCATTGTATTTTTTCCCATGTAGAAAGCCAACAGTTCCTTTACCAAATCGTTTTTTCTTAGTGAAACCTGCTCCAAACGGATTTCAGGACCGATGAAATTCTTGAACTCATCAGGTGATATTTCTCCCAAACCTTTGAATCGGGTGATTTCTGGGTCAGGACCAAGTAGCCCGATAGCGGACAACCGTTCCTCCTCACTATAGCAGTAGTGAGTGATGAAGTCACTTTTGCCTCCTTTCTCATTCGTGATGTTCTCAAGTACGGCCTTGTTTTTGATTTTGCTGCGCTTGTTTCTCACACGGAAAAGTGGAGTTTGCAGGATATATACATGTCCCTTTTTAATGAGGTCTGGGAAAAACTGCAGAAAGAAGGTTATCATCAAGAGGCGGATGTGCATACCATCCACATCGGCATCAGTAGCAATGATGACCTTGTTGTAGCGCAGTCCGTCTATTCCTTCTTCTATGTTGAGAGCTGCTTGCAGAAGATTGAATTCTTCGTTTTCGTACACCACCTTTTTGGTCAGTCCGAACGTGTTGAGCGGTTTTCCTCTTAAACTGAATACCGCTTGTGTGTTTACATCTCGGCTTTTGGTGATGGAGCCACTTGCCGAATCTCCCTCGGTGATAAAGATGCTGCTTTCCTGACGGAAGTCCCCTTTATTATCATTCAGATGGACGCGGCAATCACGTAATTTCCGGTTATGCAGGTTCGCTTTTTTTGCGCGTTCGCGTGCCAATTTGGTTACACCGGCAATGGCTTTGCGTTCCTTCTCTGATTCAGTGATTTTTTGTAGCATTACTTCTGCTACATCGGTATGCTTGTGCAGGTAGTTGTCCACTTCCTGTTTTACAAAGTCGCCTACATATTTATTTACGCTTACTCCATCGGGCGACATGGTGGGCGAACCAAGTTTCACCTTCGTCTGACTTTCAAATACCGGCTCTTCCACATTGAGGGCAATGGCAGCCACAATACCGTTTCGGATGTCACCGTATTCGTGGTTCTTATTATAAAATTCCTTGATGGTGCGTGCTATATGTTCTTTGAATGCGCTCTGATGGGTACCTCCCAACGGGGTGTATTGTCCGTTGACGAAGGAGTAATACTCTTCGCCATTTTGGTTGGTATGTGTAAAAGCTATTTCAATGTCTTCACCATGCAGGTGTACAATCGGATACAACTCCTGAGCCGTCATGCGGTCTTTCAGCAAATCCATCAATCCGTTGCGCGAAATGAGGCGGCGTCCGTTATAGACGATGGCCAATCCTGTGTTCAGATAGGTGTAATTGCGCAACATGGTATCTACTGTTTCTTGGCGATAGCTGTAATTCTTGAACAGAGTGTTGTCCGGCTCGAAGAAAATGTAGGTGCCGTTCTCATCATTGGTATCCTGTGTTGTGTCGCTTTGAAGAACTCCCTTTTCGAAGATGGCGGAGCGTACCTTACCGTCCCGGTAACTACGCACTTCAAAATGACTGCTGAGGGCATTCACTGCTTTCACACCTACACCGTTCAAACCCACACTTTTCTTGAAGGCTTTGCTGTCATATTTTCCACCGGTGTTCAATACACTGACGGCTTCAATCATTTTTCCTTGTGGAATACCTCGGCCATAGTCACGCACACTGACACGCAGATTTTCATCGATGTCTATTTCTATGCGTTTGCCGGCATTCATCTTGAATTCATCGATGCTGTTGTCAATGACTTCTTTCAGTAGAACGTAGATGCCATCGTCGCTATGGCTTCCGTCCCCCAACTTTCCGATGTACATACCGGGACGGGTACGCACATGATCCATGTCGCTGAGGTGGCGGATATTGTCTTCGTTATACTCCACTGTGGGAGCTTCTGGGTTCAAGTTAAGGTTGAGTTCTTCCATTATGTTTCAGTTTTTAGTTACGGACAGTTCACCGCTCGTAGCTCGTCACTTCTTATATACTTTTCTTATATGCTCTTCTTCGCTTGTGTTGGGTTGTGTCGAAGTACTCCCATTGAGCTTGGACCTTATTGTTGGTTTCCAATTCAGGATTACTTTCGGCATCTTTGAATCCGAGTGATTGGTACACGGGGATAAGGTCAGTGAACAGCAATGAGTTGACACCCTTGCTCTGGTATTCAGGTTTTACACCTACCAACATTAGGTCGAGAGTTTGCGGACGTCCCCATTTCAAGGCTTTCAGCAGATGCCACCATCCGAAAGGCAGCATTTTCCCCTTCGCTTTCTGTAGAGCTTTCGACATGGAGGGCATGGAGACTCCCACAGCTACCAGATTGTTCTCTGCGTCTTCTACCAGAGTCACCATGCGTAGGTCAAGAATCGGGAGGTACATACCTATGTACTGGTCTATTTGGCGTTGGGTCATTTGGGAATAGCCGTAGAGTGGGGCATATGCTTCATTGATGAGATCAAAGATCTTCTGTCCGTATTTGCCCTCTTTCACCTCTGCCATGTCCTTCAGTTTTTTGATGTGAAGTCCATATTTGCGGCTGATAAGGTCAGCAATCCGTTTCATTTTGTCAGGAATGCCATCGGGGATATTGATCTTGAATTCCACCCAGTCGGCATCTTTCTCCAAACCATAATTTTCAATATGGCGCTGATAGTAGGGAAAGTTGTATATGGTAGCCATAGTGCTCAGTTGGTCAAATCCTTCGATGAGCATTCCTTCAGCATCCATATCCGTAAAGCCAAGCGGTCCCTGCATCGTGTCCATACCACGTTCGCGCCCCCATTGGGCCACGGTGTCCAACAATGCACAACTTACCTCTTCATCATCAATGAAGTCAATCCATCCGAAACGTACATTCTTGGTTTTCCACGTTTCGTTGCTACGTTGGTTTATGATGGCTGCCACACGTCCCACAACTCTTCCCTGTTCGTCATAAGCCAAGAAGTAATCCGCTTCACAGAATTCAAATGCCGGATTCTTCTCGCGAGAGAAAGTGCCTACCATGTCATCGTACAAATCGGGTACGGCATAGGGGTTCTCTTTGTACAATTCGTAGTTGAAACGGATAAAAGTCTTCAACTCTTTTTTAGTAGTGACTTTCTTTATGTTTATCATAGTCGCTTTTTTTACTGTTGCATAATCAGATAAGTGGTGTATGCCACATAACAAATCACCATAAAGATGCCTTCAGGACGGGTAATGATACGTTTTCCCAAGAAAAAGCCGGCAATCCAAATGATTATACTGGTTGCTATAAGTGTCATAAAATCAAAATTGGTGATGCCTCCCGTAGGAAGGTCGCTGACAGTGGCACTGGCTCCCAACACTGCAAAGGCATTGAAGAGGCTGCTTCCGAGGGCATTACCTATGGCTATGCCCGGATTCTTCTTCAATGCGGCAGAAACCGAAGTGGCCAATTCTGGCAGGGATGTACCACCGGCTACCAATGTAAGGCCAATGACAGATTCGCTCACCCCTAACGTACGGGCAATTCCGGAAGCTCCATTCACAAACAATTGTCCGCCACCGATAAGGGCACCAAGACCAAGTAAAATGAAAAGAATGGATTTCCACATGGGGATGTCTCGAGTTTCTTCTCCTCCTTCGTTCTCGCCATTTTTGGCTATGGCAAAGGTATAGCCGAGGAATATGGCAAAGAAACAGAGTAGCATCAGTCCGTCGCTGCGGCTGATGACATTGGCCGTCCCACCATCCAACAGAATGTCGTTGGCACAGAGAAACAGCACGATGGATGAGAGGACACATAAAGGTATTTCCTTGGATAACGTACCTTTTCCCACGGGGATGGGAGCCACGATGGCCGTCATGCCCATGATCATCAGGCCATTGAATATATTGCTTCCTATAACGTTGCCTATAGAAAGTTCTGCACTTCCGCTTAAGGAAGAAAGAAAACTGATGATAAATTCAGGTGCAGATGTGCCGAATGCCACAATTGTTAATCCGATGACCAAATTTGAAATCTTGAAGCGACGTGCTACAGCAGCGGCACCATCTGTCAAGGCATTGGCACCCCAAAGGATGAGCAACAGACCTCCGATAAGCAGTAATGTATCAATCATGATTTTCTAATTCTTTGATGTGCTATAATAATTAAGAGTACCTTATTCTTTTGAAAGCCATTTTCTTCCCCAAATCCAGCGTTTTTCACCGCCGGCGAATGTGGTGGCAAAAAGATAGTCATCTCCTCCATCAGCCAATTTCATCCGTTTGCGTAAATCTTCCGTGCTGGAGGGGAAGTTACGTAAGGTCAGGTTTGCTTTAGGCAGTTGTTTCTGGAGATCGCGCAATTCCCGTTTGCCGAATCCGCCGTGAGCAATGACCTCGAAGCATCTTCCGGGAAAATTCTCTACGGGTTTCTCACTGGTGTACAGGTGGCTGTTCGGATGTAGCTTTTTCAGTCCATAGCGGTGGGCCACAATACGGAAAGCACCGGCCTTCAGAATAGAAGCGTTCGGCTCGTATAGGCAGAACTCCGGTGAGGCAGCAAACAGGCAAGGACAATTGGCCTCTTCCTCTCGCGTGAAACTGAGTTCTTCTTCCGGTTTCCCTGTCGTAGCCGATAGGTTTACACTATGTATGCGAGCATTCTGGGAAGAAACTTCTGCATCCATCACTACGAGCAACTCTTTGCACTCTCCACCCAAAGCCACTATATAGATGTCGCAGATGTGTGGCAACTGCTCAAGAGCCAAATTTATGTCCAACATTGGAGACAGTTTGATCATTACCCGTTGGGCCTTTTCGGTCAGTAGCGTGTGTATCTTCATCAGGTCAGGGTCGCAGTCGCTGATGGCCACAGTTTTCTTTCCGCGTGAATCACGTCTGGCCGGATCGATATAGATGAGCCCTTGCTTGGGCATCTGTTTCAGGTAATCTACCGCATCGCTGTTGATTATTTCAGCTTCAGGGAATCCCAATAGTGGAAAATTCTGTTCGGCCAATTCGCAGAGTATTGTTTGTCGTTCCACATAGGTAGCGTGGGAGAATCCTTCAGCCATGCAGCAAAAATCCACGCCGAATCCTCCGGTAAGGTCGGTCATTCCCTGATTTTTCAATGTGGGTGGGATGAGCGAAGCCTTGTAGCGTGCTGTGATTTCAGATGAACATTGCTCCATAGAGAGGTAATGGGGATAGCGCAGACCATTGGTTTTCCACCAAGTGGGCAACTTGCTGCGTGCCTTTTGGCGTGCGGCAATCTGTATGATAGCAGCGGCCATATCAACATGCGGATAACGCGCGGCCTGCAAAGCCAACCTTTGCACGTTGTCTTCGGCATGTGTGTCAATGAATGACCGTGTTTCTGGTGACAGTTCCTTTCCCATTTGTTGTCTCTTTCGTGGCTTAGTGATTGAAAAAGAGCCGCTACAATACGACTTGTAACGGCTCGGTTCTTTGTTTCCTCTTTAGAGGTGGGCCATCTAGGGCTTGAACCTAGGACCTCCAGATTATGAGTCTGTTGCTCTAACCAACTGAGCTAAAAGCCCGTGCGCAATACCTCAACCGGAATTGCAATGCAAAGGTAGTGCTTCCTGCTGATATATGCAAATTATTTAATACTTTTTTTTAGAAAAAAGGGGCTGCGTCAGTCAAGACACAGCCCCTCAATTCAATTATCAGATAAAATCATCATTTGATGACCAGCTTCTTACCATTGACGATATAGAGTCCCTTGGTCAGGGTCTTCAGTACCTCAGAAGCCTTGCCGTTGCCTACCATGACACCGGTCACATCGTAAACAGTCACCTCTGCATCAGCATCGATACGGATGCCACGGATGGCTGTTACATTTCCGGTCACATTGATAGTCACTACAGTCTCCTTACTGTTCTGGATTTGTCCCTGAGTACTGCCGATGTTGAAGTAGCCGGCAGGGATAGTCAGCGTATAAGTGCCAACGGTTGTCAGTTCTTCTTGCAATGACACGGTCCATTCTGTCGGAGTGGCATAAACGTCAGCAGTTTCAACAGCTTCAGGTTCATTCAAAGCTATCGCATTTCCGTTAGCATCGGTCAATGTGATGTTACCTGCTGTGTATGACGGAATGATACCGCTTTCGCACTTGATGGAGATAACAGAGAGTTCCTCTACATCACCGCTTGTTACTGTCAGGTCGGGAACACCGATAGTTGTAGTGTAGTAGTAAGCGAATGTGCTGTACTCGCCCTCGCCATTGTTGCCCTGCAGACGCAGACCATCAAGATCGTTGGCAGCGAACACGATGTTTACTGTACCACGGATAGCGGCCAACACACTCTCGGCAATAGTCAAGGTGTATTCGGTCTTGCCATCGTTGGCTACAACGCTTTCGAATGCTTGAGTAGCACCCTGACCCATGTTGATGTAAGTCAGTGACTCTACCAGTTCAACAGGACCGCTGAACTTCACAACGAACTTGTTCTGAGACTTGTCAGAGATAATGAAGTCCTCGGCAGGAGTGATGCTTTCCAATGTGATGGCACTGTACTGGAAGCCTTCGCTGGCACCTACGTAAGTAAGTGTCACTGTTTCAGACTTGCCTTGTCCATAGTTGCAAGCCTCCTCAGAAGCCCAAGAGGTCAAAGTCATTGTGTAAGTCACACCCTTCTTCAGTTCAATATTCTCATAGAGACCATCGTAAGTGAAGTCAAGTGTATAGACTGTAGGATCATCAGCAGACTGAGTGAGAGTTGCACCGTGGGCATCCTCGCCATTGTCGCCAATCAACATGGTCTTGTCGAGGTAGCCAACTTCCTTGTTCAGTTTGAACTCTACCTTAGTCAGAGTCTCTACTGTAGCACCATTTTCGGGAGTAGCGCTGACGATAGCCAATTCTGCAGGAGCCTCGTCACCTACGGTCACATACAAGTTGATTTCATTATTGGAAGTCCAACTTTCATCGCAGATGATTTCCGCAGGCACATACACGATGTACTCACCCTTAGTGGTTACAGGTTCGGTCAGAGTCAGAGTCACTTCGTTTCCTTCGAAACTGTAAGCCAAATCTGCTACCTTATCCCAATTACCATCAAATATGCATGGGAATTCGTACATTGCATCAATCTCTGCAATTGTGTTGTCGAATGTCAGTTTGATTGTGCTCAATTCACTTACTGTTGCACCATCAGCCGGAACAGACTCAACCAGCTGAAGAGTCTTGTAAACATAATATGCAAATGTAATATTCTCTGCATAGGGATCGTCAATAGAACCAATAGGTTTACCATCTTCACCGATAGCATTTACTGTGATATTGAATTCGCCAAAAGTGATTTCAGAAATCACTTCAGCAGGAATTGTCACGATGACTTTGTTGTCAACCAACTTGGTCTCAAACTGGATTGCATCTTCAGGAACTTCTGTGCTACGGGTTGACCACATGGCTCTTTCACCATAAGCATTGACCACTTCCTTCACATTACCCTCGAACTCGATCACCACTTCAGCGGGCAAACTGTTGACTGGTTCCCAAGTCTCTCCATAAGAAGCAGGAGTGATAGAAGCCACAGTTGTAGCAGATACATCAGCGGTGATGTAGTACTCAAGGGAGATGTAGGGGTTGTAACCGGCGCCGTCTGCCAATCCGTAGTCTTCCTTAGAGGCATCGAACTTGCTGTTGTAGATAGCACCTGAAGGTATTGTAGGATAGTAAGCACCTGCAGCCGTTACCTCTTCGCTCCAAGTGATGATTACACTATTTTCGTCAGTGGGGTCAATCTCCATGGTTCCTGTAATTTCGGCATCATCAGTCCAGAAGTAAGGAGCCTCGGCATCGGGAGCGAGATATACCTTTTCACCGAATGTCAGCTTGATGCTCTTCATGGAAGCCACGTTACTCTCATTTTCAGGGTCAATTGATACATACTTGAAGTTGTCGTCGCGGATAGCGTAGTCGATGGTGAACTTGCCCACTTCGTCGCCATAAGAGAGCACATTGCCAGCCTCATCCACAAGACCTTCCAACTGGATGGCAAACTTTTTGGATGTCAGCTCTATCGTTGCCTCAGGCAGAGTCAGCGTACCGTCGTGAACGATTCCACTCCATGTCTCCACTTCTTCGGTTGCAAAGTTTTCAATGGCAAATTCCTGCTTGTTGCCACTCTTCACGTCGATAATCCATCCCTTGCCATTAGCGCAAGAAACAGCGCCATCGAAGCGCAATGAAAGTTCAGTGGGGACACCATCAACTCCGTATGAAGGATTGGGATTGATTGATGTACATACCGTAGCGGCCAATGTCAGGTTCAGTGTCAGAGGCTCTGCCAATGCGTTCGAAGCAAAGTTGAGGTCCTGTACATTCTCCACCACCACTTGCATGGCGTCACCGGCCTTCAGACCGTTTTCTGTCTTGATGTCATCGATGATGTTGGCCAGCACGATGCCTAAATAGGCAGGTTGTTTGCCGTAATCGATGTTGCCCTGAAGCAAAGAAACATCTTCAGTCACATCAATCTTCTTATTGTTCTTGGAAGGAAGTACGATGGATACTTTTACTTCATCGATGTTGATTTTGGTGTTGAAGTAGAATTCTACCGCACCATTTTCCCAACTTTCGGGAGCTTCAGTTGACTTGCTGTACAGTCCGCCATCAACAGGGAATGAGCCGGTGTATTCAAGTGCATCGTAGGGAGAACCGGCCTCGAAAGAAACCTGATACAGGCGGCTTCCGAATCCATAATCATTCATATAGACAGACTGTCCGGCTCCGACACCAACCCAATACAAACCTTCTTCATTCTTGGCCAAGTCGCCCAAGTTGTACCAGGTGTCATCTGTAAGCCAGAGGTCCGGATAACTTCTGTCGTCCAAAACTTGGAGGTAGAGGCGTCCGTCTTCTGTCGCTGTATAAGTCATGTAGGCATACATATCGCTGAACGAATATTTGCGTCCGGCAACCAGCTCTACAGGCGATTCCTTTGAAGTGCCGCTGACTTCCACCACCCACTCAGGATCCCAATAGTCGGGGTCAACATCGTAAGTGTAAGTCCACTCACCAATCTTTCTGCTCTCATCGTCAAAAGCCCAAATGGCTCCTTCGGGGATAACGACAGAATAAGTTCCGACAGAATCGATGTTGCCCAAATCTACCGTAGCGCTTTTGCCATCAAAATTGAGGGCGAGGAAGGCCGTGGCGATGGTGTCTGTAGAAACGATGGGCCATCCGTACTCGTCTTCTGTGTTTGTCAGTTTCAATACGGCCACTTCTGCTTCATCATCCACTTCGATATCTTCGTTGAAGGCCAGTACAATCTGTTTCAGTTCGTTCAGTGTTGCACCGTCTGCGGGAGTTACGGTCGCCGGGCCGTAAGGCAGGATGGTACAGCTGATGTTCTGCGAAGTCACATAGTAGCAAGTTTGGTCTGACAGGTTTTCTGCATCATAAAAATCCTTTGACCAGAAGAGTTTGCCGGGAACCTGCAACATATAATCACCGGGAGTCGTAATCTCCTCACTCAGTGTAAAGGTTATCACATTGGGAGTCTCTTCGCTGATAGCGTATGAAATGGTGATATTCTCCATTTCTGTCCATCCGGTCGTCTCTGACAACTTGTTGATGACGATATTCTTGGAAGTAGCCTTGCTGTCATCGTAAACCACAGCTCCGGGGAGAGTGACAGTGTAAGTCTTCAAGCTGCTTACTTCTGCGTAGTTGGCAGGCTCTGTGGTAGCTTTGAAGTATCCGTTGGCCGTTCCGTAACTTGCAGTCAGCTGGCCGGCAGTCTCACCATAAGTGATGACTTTGCCGTTGGCATCGGTCACGCCCTTGGCTACGATGTCGTAGAGTTTGGGCAATATTCCATCAATGGCAGGTATGGCAATCTTCACGCTGTTGCCATCCACTGTGCCGGTCAATGCGGTCTGCTCGTTGGTGTTCTTGTTTACAAAGTAGAACTCGGCATTGTCTGTCAGCACCTCTCCATCGAATGAGAATACCACCTCTTCAGGCAATACCGTGCGACTGGTGCTGGCTGCAGGAGTTACTCCTGTGCAAGCAGTAGAAGCCAATGTGTAGGTGAAAGTCTGGTCGGCGAGGGTGTTGACTGCAAATTTCACATCTTCAAGACCGGACAGAGTCACGGTGAATTGACCACCGGCGCTGATGAGCCCTTCCTCTTTGGCTACGGCAAGGGTGTCGCCGAGGTTCTTGATCAGAATGTAGTCACCTGATACGGTCAGCTTCATCGGACCATACACCTTCTCTCCAACCTGTACCATAGCCTGAGGCTTGGTGGTGTTCAGCTTAGTGGAGAACTTATAGTAGGGCTGTCCCTTGTAAGTGGAGTAGGTAGTGTAGTAGATGGCTGCTGCAGAATACTCGCCTCCGTCTGCCGGATTGGCAGTATCCAAAGTCAAAGTCGTGTAAGGAACACACTCTTCAAAAGTAGCCATGATTCCGTAAGGACCGGTAGCCTCAATGTCGCTGTATGTGTAGTACTTCACAGAGAATACAGCATCTTTTGCCATTGCGACCTTGATGCTTCCACCACCCAACTTCTCGTAGTCAGAAGTAGAGGTGCCATTGTACTTGGCACTTGTCAGACTGGTTGTCTTAGAGCAAGTGATGGTCAGATAACCATCAGCCGCAGCAGTGTAGGTTACAGTGTGCTGGCCGGTTACTCCTAAAATATAAGACTTGCCCAATTCCAATGCGTTCTCTTCTGTTGGAGACAACACGGTCGGAGCATCATAGCGGGTGAGTGTAAAGTTGTTGAAGCATACCCAGTTGTCACCCACGTGTGAATTCTTGGCCAAATTTATTTTCAATTCACCTTTGGCATCCACATAAACATAAACTTCGTTCAGGTAGTTGCCAGCTTCAAATTTGGCTACAGCCTGAGTGGTGTTGTTCGGGTCGTTGGTTTCGGTTTTGCTGCTATACCATGACTTGAGGGCTACCTGCTCGTCGTTAGCCATCAAAGAGGCTGTCACGATTTCGTAGCCACTCTCGGCCAAAGTGTTGCACTTGACATACCCCCCGGCACGTTCGAAACCATTCACAGTCACCTTGTAGATGCCTTCGGGAAGGCCGGTGATGGTCTGTGTATGGCATCCGGTGTATTGCCACTGTTCACAGTAGTTGGCACCGTAGGCAAGGGCTCCTCCATTTGAATTCCTGCCTGCTGTATAAGTCCAATCCCCTACACTGCCATTGAATTTGGCAGTACCGATGGAGGAAGTCACATCCACCGGAGTGTAGGATGCCAACACTGCGAGGAAGTTGTCGGCTGTGGCCGAAATGCCGGAAGCTGCAATCACATGCTCGTAATTTTCGTTTGCGTAAGTTGCAACGATGGCATCGCGTTCAGCTTTGCTCTTCAACTGCCATACTGTGGCAGCTGCCTGATCTGCTGTAGGCATTAAAATCTTCAGGAGTCCCAATTTGGTTCCTTCCTGCAATGTGATGTACGAACCTGAAGCCGTTGACTTCAGATAGTAACCGTCTGTGGCTTCTTCAAAAGAGAAACCGGTAGAGTTGTTGTCTGTGTAGAACGTGCCGTTCGTCTCGAACAGACACAAGCTGTTGTCCAAGAACTTCAACGAGCCTTCAGTGGAATTCCATGTGAATGGAACTCCATACTTGTCTACGCAGGCGCGAGTTCCCCAATCCTCTCCGCGAGAAAGGAACTGCTTGGCTTCCGCATTGTACAGATAGTAGTCACCGTCTGCAACCTGCGCGAAACCACTGACTGCCAAACACATCAAGATGGCGGCCAGCATTGATTTTAGCGTAAATTTACTCATAAAACATTAATTTAGTTAAAAGATACTTGGGTGCAAAATTACTCATTTTTGGTGAGTGCACCAAGAAAAAAAGCAATAAAGTGCATTAATAGGTGGAAAGCCAACGAGTTGGATGCATGAAGATCTCCTGTCCTTCCCCCGTCCCAAAAAGTCGGTACACAAAATCTCTCATGCCCGGGGATAATCTCTTTCAGTCGGTCGGTTTAATGGAAATGCCCCTTCTATTCTATAATCTGAATCACGGATTATATAATCTGAATCACGGAATATATAATCTGAAGCTTGGAATATATAATCTGTGATTCAGATTATAGAATAATGACGTATTTTGTTGATTTTGGAGCGGTCTCTTTGTGAATTGTAGCAGGTTTCTTTATTGATGGAAGACAGACAAAGAGAAAATTGGCAAGGAAAAGGGCATCGCCATGCCATTATCAGGAAAACAGCCTTTCCCTGTAGGTTTTTTATCGGAAAATATGCCTTGCATCAAAATAAAGCATTATATTTGCGGCTACAAACAAACACCCCATGGAATTGAAGGTGGGTTCTGTAACATCCCACAGATTATTAACAATGGTGAGTACTCTGATTCCCCGACAAAGCGGATTGGTAGAACCCACTTGAAAAAAACAATATCATGAACAAAAAAAGATTCTTGCGGGCGGGTGTCCTGTGTCTGATGCTGGCTGCACCGCTCCTTTCTCCGGCACAGAAGCAGGCGGCTGTGCCCCAGTGTGAAAGTTATCTGTTTGCTTTCTTTTCAGACAACACCCCCTACGGTGAGCAGATACGCTATGCCCTCAGTGATGACGGATTCAACTATCGTGCCTTGAACGATGGTCGTCCGGTGGTGGCATCGGATTCCATCAGCCGCAAGCGGAGCATACGCGATCCGCACATCCTGCGGGCACAGGATGGCAAGACATTCTATATGGTGCTGACCGACATGCGCTCGAGTCAGGGCTGGCAGAGCAACGACGGACTGGTGCTGATGAAGAGTACCGATTTGCTGCACTGGGAACACACGGCTATCCACTTCCCCGAGCGCTTCCCCAATTTGGAAGGATTCGACGAAAAGAATCTGCATGCCGTGTGGGCACCACAGACCATTTGGGACGAAGCGGCACAGAAGTATATGATTTACTATTCTATCGGCAGGCATGATTGGGAGTATCCCACGGATGACCCGAACTTCAAGCAGCCTTATTTCAAGATTTTCTATTCGTATGCCAACGAAGACTTTACAGATATTACAGAACCCCAATTGCTGTTTGACTTTGGTACGGCATCGATTGACGGAGACATTGTTTATGACCGGAAGAACGGTGAGTATGTGCTCTTTTTCAAGGATGAGGGTCGCCCGGTGATGAATCCGAAGGGTAACTTCCGTACCCGCCAAGGGGTGATGCGTGCCACGAGCAAGAGCCTTACGGGGCCTTATACCGTGGAATACCGTCACCTGCAGAAGCCGGGACAATACCCCGTGGAAGGTTCCAGTGTGTTCCCGCTTATCCATAGTGATGAGTATATACTGATGTATGATTGCTATGCCAACGGACACTACCAGTTCTGTAAATCGGCAGACTTGAAGAACTTTGTCTATATACAGGACACACCGACGCGGGGAAATTTCACTCCACGTCACGGGTCGGTGATGCACATCACTCGCGAAGAATGCGAACGTCTGGAAGCATGGGACGACCTCTGTCTGGCTCTGGATGAACTCCGCCGTATTCCTGTGCCGGCCTTTACATTGGCAGAATTGGCTGACCGTAAGGAGGTAATGGATGCTGCAAAGCGGACATTGGCCACGGAAAGTGATGCGGATGCTTTCGCCCGTGTGGCCAAGAAAGTCAGAAAGTTTGCCGGGAAGTTCTGACAGTCAGGATAATATCCTCTCGGTCTCCAACGCATCGTTCCTGAGTTGTGCAGCCAAGGCTTCACGGCTCAGGAACTTTTTTTCGTTTCTCAGTCGGGCAACAAACTCAAGGCGGATGGGCTGATTGTATAGATTGTTGTTGAAGCCTAACAAATGGACTTCAATGGTGCGTTCCTCTCCTTGCCCGATGGTGGGGCGGAGTCCGATGTTCAACATCCCTTTGTAAGAGGCTGTACCGGTGTGTACCCATACAGCATACACACCGTCTGCAGGGATAACTTTCTCCAGGCTGTCGGGAATCAGGTTGGCTGTAGGGTATCCCAATGTACGCCCTATTTGGTGTCCGCCGGTGACGTGTCCCTCCAAGAAATAACGGTATCCCAGGCATTGGCGGGCCAAATCGACTTCTCCCTCCTTGAGCAGCAGGCGGATGACGGAGGAACTGATACTGGTCTCGTCTTTCTGATAAGCCTCGGCTTGTATCACTTCCATACCCATGTCTTTGCCATAGCGGACGTAGTCCTCGAAACTCTCGCTGCGGTTGTGTCCGAAGCGATGGTCGTGTCCGATGACCAATGTGCGCACCTGCAGGCGTTCGTAGAGCACCTGCTGCATGAAGTCGTGAGCCGAAAACGAAGCCAGTTCGCGGGTGAAGGGGAGGACGAGGCAGTTGTCGGCCTGAGTGGTGGAGAGCAGCCGGCACTTTTCCGCAAAGGTGGAAAGGAGTTGTGGCTGATAATTGCTCTGCATCACCCGACGGGGATGGACGGGGAAGGTAATCAGCAAGGAGGCAAGCGAACGGGCTGTGGCCGCTTCGGCCACTTGCCGGATGAGGTAGCGGTGTCCCAAATGTACTCCATCGAAGAAACCGATGGTGGCAGTGCATGGATGGAGTTGCATGAGATGTTCGTCCGAAAGCCCGTTGATGAACGTCATATACCTTATTATATTATTATAGTATAAAGTTTGTGCCGCAATTGTCCGATACCGTCAGTCCTAAAACTTTACGCCAATCTTCTCCCGGAGCCGGACAATAGGTGTGTATGCCCAACGACTGGGCTGTATGGCAATTGGCCGCAGAGTCGTCTATGAAGAGGGTTTCATCAGGAACGACTCCCGTCCGCTGCAGCACGGTGCGAAATATATCCTCAGAAGGTTTTGTCTGATGCAATTGGTAGGAGAGGAACATCTCTTCAAAATAGTCTTCAGCCTGAAATCCCTTGTACGGAAAAAAGTGTGAACAGGCATATTCCCAATGTGGGGCATTGGTGTTGCTCAACAGATAGACCACATAATGTTTGCGCAGTTCCATCAATGCTTCGATGCGCCACTGTGGGATGCCTGCAAGAAAAAGATTCCATGCCTCCCAAAGTTGGGTGTCTGAGGCTTGGCAGGCTGTGAGGTGGCGTACTTCGTCGCAGAATGATTCGGGAGTGATTTCTCCTGTTTCCAACTTCCCGAATATGCCTTGTTGGCAATAAGCGTCAATCCATTGTGAAGCCTCCGGAAATCCCAGACGGTTGAAGGCTTCCAGGCAGCGTGACTTGTCCAAATCGACAAGGATGCCGCCAAAGTCGAAAATGATGTTTTTTATCTGTTTCTGAACCATGACAGTCGTTTTGCAGTTGCAAAGGTAGCTATTTTCGACGACTTTCCTTTATAAAAATGGGAAAGAATATGATACCTCCCTTCATAAAAGTACCCATTCAGAACTTTTTTTAGCGGATGGAAGAAAAAATAGCTCAAAAAGTTTGCAGGGAAAGAAAAAAGCAGTACCTTTGCACCCGCAATCGAGAAACATCGATGCCCAGATGGCGGAATCGGTAGACGCGCTGGTCTCAAACACCAGTGGGGTAACTCCCATCCCGGTTCGACCCCGGGTCTGGGTACAAGAATCGGTCGAGAATCGTTATGGTTCTCGACCGATTTTTTTTACCTGTTTCAATCTTATCAAAAAAAAGACAGCCAGCTGCGACAATGAACGCGGCTGGCTGTAAACTAAGAATTCCTTATGTTATCGGATGAAGAATCAGAAGAAACTTCGGAGAATGTCGTTGAAGTTGGCCCAAAGCATCAGGGCGAGCAGCAAGAACATGCCAATCATCTGCGCACGCTCCATGAAGCGGTCGCTCGGCTTGCGGCGGGCAATGATTTCATAGAGTAAGAAAAGCACGTGTCCGCCATCGAGTGCGGGGATGGGGAGGATGTTCATGAATGCCAGAATGATGGAAAGAAAGGCTGTCATCTTCCAGAAGAGATACCAGTCCCATGCTTCGGGGAAGAGGCTTCCGATGGTGCCGAAGCCGCCGAGGTTGCTGACTCCCTCCTTGGTGAAGACATACTTCAAGTCTTCAATATAGCCCTTCAGTACATTCACACCGTAGGCTGCACCGGCTGGAAACGATTCCCAGAATCCGTAGGAAACATGGACTGGCTCGTAACCTTGGGCAGGGTAGAAACCTAACTTGAAGTCTTTGTCCAATTGGGTGGTGAGGGTGTCTTGTCGTCCGGCTCTCTCTACTACTAACGTGATGTTTCGTAGGGCATCCACCTTTTCCTGTGCCGTAATGGAGTCGGATTTGGCTCTGAGCGCAGCTACATATCCGGCAAAATCCTGGTATGAATTGACAGGCTTCCCGTTGAATGCCGTGAATCTGTCACCGCTTTGCAGGCCGGCAACGGCTGCCGGAGTCTCAGGAAGTACGGAGTCTATCACAGCGGGAATCATGATGGAAACAAACGGGGTACTCTCCTTTCCCATGTCGAGCAGGCCGAACTCTTCGGGGATGGCTATGTCGGTCTCTACCCCATTGCGGCTGACGGTTACAGTCTGTGCATCGGCAATGGCACGGAGCATGTCGCTGTCGTATTTGTTGAAAATGGTGGCATCGGTACGCAATAAGATGTCTCCGTCCTGAAAGCCCATTGAGTGAGCCTGTTCGTTGAATTTCATTCCATTCTTCAAGTCGGGAACAGATACATAGCTTTCTCCCCATGTGAACATAATCATGGAGTAAATGAAGAGAGCCAACAGGAAGTTCATCATTACACCGCCTATCATGATAAACAGACGTTGCCATGCCGGCTTGGCACGGAATTCCCATGGCTCTACCGGATGGTCAAGCGATTTGGCATCCTGTGATTCATCCACCATGCCAGCTATCTGTACATAGCCGCCGAAAGGAAGCCAGCCTATACCATACTCGGTTTCGCTGTTTTTAGGCTTCCATTTGAATAGGGAGAACCAGGGGTCGAAAAAAAGATAGAACTTGGTTACGCGTACTTTGAATAATTTGGCGAAGAGGAAGTGACCTCCTTCGTGAATAATAATGAGAAGGGCCAAAGAAATGACCAACTGCAGACCTTTAATGAGATATGTTTCCACTATTTAAAATATGTTTTTAATTATTTCTTAATTGATTTTCTCCTCCGCAATGCGCCGTGCTTCCATGTCGGAGGCCACGTAATCTTCGTAGGTAGGGGATGCTATGAACTGCGCTTGCCGCATGGTCTCTTCTATGACCCGGCTCATGCCCAAAAAAGAGATACGGTCTTGCAAGAAGGCTGCATTGACCACTTCGTTGGCCGCATTGAGGATACAGGCCATGTTGCCACCTTGGTGCAGGGCTTCGTAGGCCAAAGCCAAGTTGCGGAAACGCTCTGTATCAGGCTGTTCGAAGGTCAGGTGGTTGCATCGGGTAAAGTCCAACCGGTCGAAAGATGCTTTCAGCCGGAATGGATATGAGAAAGCGTATTGGATGGGCAGGCGCATATCCGGAATTCCTAATTGGGCTTTGACTGCTCCATCCTCGAATTGCACCATGGAATGGATAACGGATTGGGGATGCACCACTACCTCTATCTGTTCGGGATGTACCCCGAAAAGCCATTTGGCTTCAATGACTTCAAACCCTTTGTTCATCATGGAGGCAGAATCGATTGTAATCTTGGCTCCCATCTCCCAATTGGGGTGTTTCAAGGCTTCGGTTTTTGTCACGTGTGCGAGTTCATCTAACGTACAATGCAGGAAGGGACCACCGGAAGCGGTAAGCAGAATCTTCTCTATCGGGTTGTCCGGTTCGCCGGCCAGACATTGGAAAATGGCCGAATGTTCTGAATCTACAGGCAGGATAGGCACCCGGTTTTTCAAAGCCAATGCAGTAATCAGTTCCCCTGCCACCACCAGTGTTTCCTTATTGGCCAATGCTATGGGCTTGCCTGCTTGTATGGCACGCATCGTAGGGCGTAGTCCGGCATAACCCACCATGGCTGCCAATACCATATCTACAGGGGCTGCTTCTGCCACTTCACACAAGGCATCGGCACCTGCATACACTTTGATGGGAAGGTCTGCCAACGCTTGCTTCAACTCTTTATACTTCGCCTCGTTGGCTATCACTACAGCGTCGGGCATATATTGCCGGGCTTGTCTGATGAGTAAATCGACCCGGTTGTTGGCTGTCAAAGCGTATGCTTCGTAGCGGTCGGGGTGTTCGGCTATCACCTCCAGTGCCTGAGTACCGATAGATCCGGTAGAGCCTAATATTGCAATTCTTTTTTTTGTACTTTTTTCCATTCTTTCTTTTTATCAAAACATAATGTATCTCTCCGGATTCAGAGCTGTTCCTTTGCTCCATAGCTCGAAATGGAGGTGTGGTCCGGTAGTTTCTGTCCCGGAGTTCCCTACCAATGCGATGGCTTCGCCTGCTCTGACATGGTCTCCCTCCTTTTTCAGTAACGATCCGCAATGTTTATAAATAGATATCAACCCTCTGTTGTGTTGCAGCGCAATGACGTAGCCCGTCTTTGTTGTATAGGAACTCCAAATGACAGTGCCTTCCAAGGTTGCCAATACACTCTCGTTAGGGTTGGCTGCAATGTCAACTCCAAAATGGCGTTGGTCGGGGTCGAATGATGATGAGAGTATGCCTCGTGTCGGTCGGAAGAAATCCAATCCGGCAGCCTCTTTATTGGTCCTGTCGGATGCCGTCAGATTATATCGTTCGTCCTCTTCATATTGTTTCCTGAAAACTTCTTCACGCTCTGTGGCTGCCATTAATTCGTCTGTCCGTATGGCTGTCAGTGAATCTATGGACTGCACAGAATCGCTATTAATCTTCCCGGCAAGGATGTCTTGTATATTCTGTATGTAAAGATGGTGTCTGTTGAGAATCTCGTCTAATGAGTCGGCCTGTAGCGTGTTATTTACAATGGTTGACCGTAATTGGTTGCTCATGTATCCGGGCAAATAGTTTCTCAATGGGGTATAAATCATCAGTAAGGCTGTCAATAGGAATAAGATGGTGAGAGTAGAGAATAGGACAGACAAGCCGTTGAGTTTGGATACATACAGTGTGAGTACCTCTTCCAACGTATTTTCGTTGACAATGGTCAGACGATATTTGAATTTTATATTTTGCCACCAGGGCTTTCTCTTTTTTTTGTTTCTCATCATCATGCTGGCATAATACCGTGACAAAGATACACAAAACCTTTTAAGAAAAGTGCTTTTCTTCAAGCTATTTAACGGATTGGGAATGTTATTCTGTTTTATCCGATGAAATAACAGAACAAATAAGAAGTCTTTTTCAAGTAGATGGCTCGCTGGGAAAAAAACGATGGAATGTAGTACCTTGAGCGGTGTGGAATGTAACCGTTATGGAATTTTAACTATTTTATAAATAATTGTGCTTCTTAGGCTTATCGCTTTATAGCTGATGGTTTGCAAAGAGAATTTCTTTTGCCTTATTCGTTATTTTTTGCTATCTTTACCTCTGTAAATAGTTTATTAACGATTAAAAAAGTAGAGAAAATCATGTCAAAAACTTATTCAATTCAAGTGGAGAAAGCCCGTGTGTTGGCAAAAGGACTTCGTGAGAATCTGGAGCAGGTAAAAGCCTACGGGGTTACTTCGGATGCATTGGACGCATTGGAACGCGATGCAGAGGAGACAGAACAGGCTGACAATGAACTGGACACCCTGCGCGCAGAGGTGAGTGAGAAAGCTTCGGTGGCCAATCAGAAATTGAACGGACTCCGTGAGCAGATACAATCATTGAAGCAAATAGTGAAAAAGAACTTCGACCAACCCCGTTGGGAAGCTCTCGGGGTGCCGGACAAACGGTAATCCGCTCTGTCCGTTAATGGATAATGCCGTCAATAATGTGTATCGTACGGTCTGTGATTGAAGCCAAACTTTCGTCGTGGGTGACTATGACGAAAGTTTGTTGTAATTGCTCGCGCAGGTCGAAAAACAGTTTGTGAAGTTCTTCCTTGTTATGTGTGTCGAGGCTGCCGGATGGTTCGTCTGCCAGAATGACGGAAGGACGGTTAATCAATGCACGTGCTACCGCAACTCGTTGTTTTTCGCCTCCGGAAAGTTCGTTGGGCTTGTGGGTGGCCCGACTATGGAGTCCGAGCATGTCCAGTATTTCCATGGAACGTTGCTTTGCTTCTTTGGGAGGAGTGCCTGCAATGAAGGCTGGTATCATGACATTCTCCATAGCTGTAAACTCCGGTAGCAGTTGGTGAAACTGGAAGACAAAACCGATATGCCTGTTCCGGAATGCTGACAACTTCCGCTCATTCAACTGGGAGGTCTCTACACCATCGATAATCAAAGAACCGCTGTCCGGACGGTCTAATGTTCCCATTATTTGGAGTAGAGTGGTCTTTCCTGCACCGCTGGGTCCTACGATACTTACTACTTCTCCCTTAGTAATGTCAAGGTCTATACCTTTCAATACTTGCAATTGTCCGAAACTCTTGGTAATACCTCTTAATGTAATCATGATTTCATTTGTAATTTAACGCGCAATTTATTCTTTCTCCCTCTGGCTTGTCATAATTTCATTCTCTTTCACCCTTCTCCCTTGTCAGTTCTTTAATGACATAAGCGGCCAAATGACAGCCGAAGACAGCTGGCATATAACTGATGGTTCCGGTTGTGGATTTCTTATTGCGTTCATTCTCTACAGTCAGAATGGCCTGAGGGTTGGCTTGTTCACTGCTGAATACTACAGGCAGGTTCCGTCGCATTCCCATCCGTTTCAGTCCGTTGCGTACGGCTTTGCTGAGTCCGCAGTGATAAGTCTCCCATAAATCAGCCAATTGTATTTTGCTAATGTCGCTTTTGGCTCCGGCTCCCATACTTGAGACAATCTTTATCCGTTGTTTCCAAGCTTCGGCTATCAGGTGACACTTGGGCATGATGGTGTCTATAGCATCTACGATGAAATCGGGATGCAGTTTTGTCAGAATGGACGGGATATTTGATTCGTCCAGAAACAGTGTCATGACATTTACTCCTATCTCAGGATTGATGTCCTTGAACCTTTCGGCCAACAATTCTGCCTTCATTTCACCGATGGTAGAATGCAGAGCCGGCAGTTGCCGGTTGATGTTGGAAGACTGTATGGCGTCTGCGTCTATCAGCGTCAGCTTTCCTATTCCTGCCCGGCAGAGCATTTCGGCAGCATAAGCTCCTACACCTCCCGTACCGGCTATCAGAACATGGGCGTTCAGTAGTCTCTCTATTCCTTCAATGCCTAAAAGAAGGCTTGTGCGTTGTTGCCACTCGGATGCTGTGCTCATCGCTTGTTCTTTTCTTTTTTGTTACGGAATTGTTGGAAACAAGTGAGCAGTTCTGAAATCCATCCGCGTTGCGGCTCATATCCCTTTCGTACAGATGTAGTGCGTGCATCGAACAAACTTGGAGCCTGTTTGTCTTCTGCATATTGGTCGGGGAAAATCATCATCAGACTTACCGAAGGGAAGTACTGCTCGACTTGTTCCGGAATGTGCTCAAATGAGGGACGATAGGATACACTGTCTTTGCGTGCGCAGACAATAATCAGCAGATGGTCATCATTGACTTGATCTGCTATTTTTGCCAAATCCTTGTTGCCTTGTGTCTGTTCGTTGCTGATGCGCAAATTGGAGTGATATTCTGTCAAATAGCGTGAAATGACGGCCCAGGTGCGTGCATGTGCATAGAAGACAATCCGACATCCCAATATACCCGCCATGCGTGCAAGGCGGTCGAGCCAACGATAAAAGCCCGCTTCAAATTCAGCCTTGGCCGGCACCCATACGTGGATGCGCCGCAATGTATTCATAGGCATAGTGGGACGCACCAAAATGATTTGGCGTGATGTTCCGGCCAACAACCCCAAGGTGACGGGACCGAAGAAAGAACCTCCGTCTCCAGTCTCCCGTTTGTGCATGCCCAATATCAACTCTGAGGCATCATTCTCGCGCAAAGCATGCAGAATACCGTTGGACAAGTTGGTGGCCAATCGGCTTTGTGTCTGCATACGCACATCTGCTGAATGGGCTATCTTTTCGGCCCGTTGTAAACATTTGCGTCCTTCTTCTATCTGCTTTTGACTGCTGTTGTCATACACAACGTTGAGTCCGATGAGGCCTCTGTTCAGCTTGGGATTACGCATCATCATGGCCACTTGTACCAAGTTCTCCACATTTTGGTTGGCTACCATGGGTATCATGATCTTCTCGTCGTCCCCTTTGTTTGTGTGTGGCAACGAAAGGTCATCATTCAGCACCAGCTGGCGTGAAGCCTTCTCCACTGCCAATGAACTGATGATACACGTCACTAAAATGAACACCAGTGTAGCATTCAATATCGTTTCGTTGAACAGACCCAACTCATATCCTACCATCACTACGGCCAAAGTGCCTGCCGCATGTGCTTCGCTCAGGCCAAAGAGCATCATTCCCTCATCTTTATGGAGGCCAAACATCTTTTGGGGAATCCAAGCGGCCAAGTATTTTCCTAAAGTTCCTCCTATCACCATCACGAGAGCCACGATAATGGTGTTGATACCTTTTATAAATACACTCACGTCGATGAGCATACCTACTCCTATTAGAAAATAAGGTATGAAAATGGCATTCCCTACAAACTCTATACGCCCCATCAGAGGTGAACCGGCTGGAATAAGTCTGTTCAGCACAATGCCTGCAAAAAAGGCCCCTAAGATACCTTCCAGACCGGCTATATGCGCACCGATAGCAGCCAGGAAAAGCATTGCCATCACAAAGATGAATTGTTGTACCGGGTCATTGAATGTACGAAAGAAATAGCGGGCCACCCGTGGAAACAGATAGATGATTCCTGTGATGAAAAGTATCACTCCAACGGCCATCATCACCCAAAATTCTGGTTCGTTGTGTCCATGTACCAATTGGGAAATGACGGCCAGTACAATGAGCGAAAGAGTGTCTGTGATGATGGTTCCCCCTACGGCCATATTTACAGAACGGTTGTGACTCAACCCGTAGCGGCTCACGATGGCATACGACACCAACGTGTGTGATGAGAACATCGAAGCCACCAGCAACGATCCAGCCCAATCCATGTGCAGGAAATAATGGCACAGCAATCCACCGAGACCGAAGGGGAAGAGAAAAGTTGTCAATCCAAATGCCAGACTCTTGTGCTTGTTCTTGTTGAAATCCGCCAAGTCTATTTCCACTCCGGCCAAAAACATGATGTAGAGCAAACCTACGTTGCCGAATATCTCGAAACTGCTGTCTCGCTGCAATAGGTCCAATCCATGTGGCCCAATCAGAACACCGGCCAACAACATCCCTACAATATGTGGTATATGCAACCGGTTGAGCAGAATGGGAGCAAAGAGGATGACACAGAGCACGAGGAAGAATATCCACGTAGGGTCTGTGATGGGAAAAATAGAAGTCATTAATGCCATGCGCCGCTCAAAATCATGATTTGGGTGCAAAAGTATCAAAAAAAAAGGGAATGACTCTATCTCCACTCTTCAAATCATGTTTTGGATGCAAAAATTAACCTTTCATGACGTTTGAGATGAAAGAAAACAAAGAAGACCAGCCCGCAGACATCTACATCTATATCTATGGGGAATGGTTCTGTTCAGGAGAAATAGGTGATGAAACAGAACATTCACCAGCGCCCAAACAGCCTTTACTTTTTCCCCTGCCTGAAAGTTCTTTTTCTCAGGTACTCCCGAAAAAATGTACGTGCATAATCAAAAAAAACATCTTTGCCGCAAAGAAAGAAAACTGCGTAAATGCATTTAATGTCTTCAAAATTGTGTGGTTTACGAAATCTTTCTTACTTTTGCACCAAATTAGGGAATTGTGCCCTGACTGAATGTGTAAATACATCAAAACAGATATGAATATATTAGAGCTGAGTGAACAAGAGATTGTCAGACGCCAGAGTCTGGCCGAGTTGCGCAACATGGGCATCGACCCTTATCCCGCAGCTGAGTATGTAACCAATGCCTTTTCCACCGACATCCGCGAAGAGTTCAAGGATGACGCCGAGCCACGTCAGGTATCTATCGCCGGACGTATCATGAGCCGCCGTGTGATGGGAAAGGCATCGTTCGTTGAATTGCAAGACTCCAAAGGCCGCATCCAGGTATATATCACCCGCGATGACATCTGCCCGGAGGAGAACAAGGATATGTACAATGTGGTGTTCAAACGCTTGCTGGACTTGGGCGACTTCATCGGTATCGAGGGTACGGTGTTCCGCACACAGACGGGTGAAATCAGCGTACACGCCCGCAAGCTGACCGTGTTGGCCAAGAGCCTGAAGCCCCTGCCTATCGTGAAGTACAAGGACGGTGTGGCCTACGACAAGTTTGAAGACCCTGAGCTCCGCTACCGCCAGCGCTATGTGGACCTCATCGTGAACGATGGCATCAAGGAGACCTTCTTGAAACGTTCGACCATCGTGAAGACCATGCGTGCCGTGATGGACGAGGCCGGCTATACAGAGGTGGAGACTCCCATCCTGCAGAGCATTGCCGGTGGTGCCAGCGCGCGCCCCTTCATCACTCATCACAACTCACTCGACATTGACCTCTACATGCGTATCGCCACTGAGCTTTACCTGAAGCGTCTTATCGTGGGCGGTTTCGAAGGTGTGTATGAAATCGGCAAGAACTTCCGCAACGAGGGAATGGACAAGACCCACAACCCGGAGTTCACCTGCATGGAGCTGTACGTCCAGTACAAGGACTATAACTGGATGATGGACTTCACCGAGAAAATGCTCGAGCGCATCTGTATCGCCGTGAACGGATGCCCTGAGACGGTAATTGATGGAAAGACCATCAGCTTCAAGGCTCCCTATCGCCGCCTGCCCATCCTGGATGCCATCAAGGAGAAGACCGGCTACGACCTCAATGGCAAGAGCGAAGAGGAGATCCGCGAAGTGTGCAAGGCACTGAACATGGAAATTGACGACACCATGGGCAAGGGCAAGCTGATTGACGAAATATTCGGTGAGTTCTGCGAAGGCACCTTCATCCAACCGACCTTCATCACCGACTATCCTGTAGAGATGTCGCCCCTGACCAAGATGCACCGTAGCAAACCGGGCCTTACCGAGCGCTTCGAACTGATGGTGAACGGCAAGGAGCTGGCCAATGCATACAGTGAGCTGAACGACCCCATTGACCAGGAAGAGCGCTTCAAAGAACAGATGCGTCTGGCCGACAAGGGCGACGACGAGGCTATGATTATCGACCAGGACTTCCTGCGTGCCCTGCAATACGGTATGCCTCCCACTTCGGGTATCGGCATCGGTATCGACCGTCTGGTGATGCTGCTCACCGGCAATGCCTTCATTCAGGAAGTACTTTTCTTCCCACAGATGCGTCCCGAAAAGGTGGCTCCCAAGGACAAGGCCGAGAAATATATGGAATTGGATATCCCCGAAGAATGGGTTCCCCTTATCCAAAAGGCCGGATATAACCTGGTGGCCGACATGCAGGGGGTCAACCCGCAGAAGGTGCATCAGGACATCTGTGGCATTAACAAGAAATACAAGCTGGAGCTGAAGAATCCTACAGTGGATGAGGTGACAGCGTGGATAAATTCAATTACAATTTGACAATTTACAAAGTACAATTCACCATGCGGATATTGTCACATCAGAATGGTGGATTGTACTTGAATAAGTTTGTCCATTGTAAATTGTACGTGAATCAGATTGTACATTGTAAATTGTAAATTGTACATGTAATTATGAAACTCCCTGACGGAAAGATTGCAATCATGGGTGGTGGCAGTTGGGCCACTGCTATCGCAAAGATGGTGATGAGCCATGAGGACGAAACCATCAATTGGTACATGCGCCGCGATGACCGCATCGAAGACTTCAAACGCTTGGGCCACAATCCGGCCTACCTGACAAGTGTCCGTTTCGATATCAAGCGCATCAATTTCTCATCAGACATCAACAAGATTGTACGCGAGTCGGACATACTGATATTCGTCACTCCCTCGCCTTACTTGAAGAGCCATCTGAAGAAACTGAAGACCAAGCTCAAGGACAAGTTCATCATTACGGCTATCAAGGGTATCGTACCCGATGAGAACCTCATCGTATCGGAATATTTCCATCAGGAGTATGGGGTGCCCGAAGATAATATTGCCGTCCTGGCCGGTCCGTGCCATGCCGAGGAGGTTGCCTTGGAACGTCTCTCCTACCTTACCATCGGATGTGCCAGCCGCGACAAAGCCAAATACCTGACCAAGCGGTTTGCCAACCATTTCATAAAGACCTCTGTCAGCGAAGATGTACCCGGTATTGAATACAGCTCGGTATTGAAGAATGTATATGCCATCGCGGCAGGAATCTGTAGTGGTCTGAAGTACGGAGACAACTTCCAGGCCGTATTGATGGCCAATGCCGTACAGGAGATGAACCGGTTCCTGGAAACAGTGCATCCCATATCCCGAAAGATTGATGATTCGGTATATTTGGGTGACCTGCTGGTGACAGGATACTCCAAATTCAGCCGCAACCGTGTCTTCGGCTCCATGATTGGTAAAGGATACTCCGTAAAGAGTGCGCAGATAGAGATGGAAATGATTGCAGAAGGGTACTATGGTACCAAGTGTATCAAGGAACTGAACAAGCATCATCACGTAAACATGCCTATATTGGATGCCGTCTATAACATACTGTACGAACGGATTTCGCCCATGATTGAAATCAAATTGCTGACGGATTCGTTCAGGTAGGATTTTAGGCACAGATTACACGGTTTTCTGTGCTTTGTCGTATAAAAATAAAGAAGAAAAGAACCCGCATGGTATCGCGTAATCCGTGTAATCCGTGCCTAATAAATAATCATAAATTATGAAACTTAATATTACAAAGGCTGAGCAATTCCTTCAAGCAGGAGCAGTGGCCGCTTATGAGTCTCAAGTAAAAGCCGCCATGGACACCTTGGAGAAAGGCACTGGCGCTGGTAATGATTTCCTCGGATGGCTGCATTTGCCCTCCAGCATCACCACAGAACATTTGGCTGACCTGAAAGCTACAGCACAGGTGTTGCGCGAAAACTGTGAAGTGGTCATTGTGGCCGGTATCGGTGGCAGCTACCTCGGAGCACGTGCTGTTATCGAAGCTCTCTCCAATACCTTCGAATGGTTGAAAGAGAAAAAGGAAAACCCTGTCATCATCTATGCAGGAAACAATATCGGTGAAGACTATCTGGCTGAATTGACCGAGTTCTTGAAAGACAAGAAGTTTGGTGTCATCAACATCTCCAAGTCTGGTACAACGACAGAGACAGCTCTCGCATTCCGTCTGTTGAAGAAGCAGTGCGAGGACCAACGTGGCAAAGAGATGGCCCGCAAGGTTATCGTAGCCGTTACCGATGCCAAGAAGGGAGCAGCCCGTGTGACCGCAGACAAAGAAGGATACAAGTCATTCATCATCCCCGACAATGTGGGCGGACGTTTCAGCGTGCTCACTCCTGTAGGCTTGCTACCCATTGCTGTGGCAGGATATGACATCGAGCAACTGGTACAGGGTGCCCGCGATATGGAAGCACAAACAGCAGAGAACGTTCCTTTCATGGAGAACCCCTCAGCTGTATATGCCGCTGTGCGTAACCTGTTGTATGCCGAGGGAAAGAAGATTGAAATCCTAGTGAACTACCAGCCCAAGCTGCATTACGTGATGGAATGGTGGAAGCAGCTCTATGGCGAGAGTGAAGGTAAGGATGGAAAGGGAATCTTCCCCGCATCTGTTGACTTCAGTACCGACCTTCATTCTATGGGACAATGGATTCAAGAGGGTGAACGCACTATCTTTGAGACTGTCATCTCTGTAGAGAATGCCAATAAGACAATGGCCGTACCTACTGACGAGGAGAATCTCGACGGTTTGAACTTCCTGGCTGGCAAGCGCGTGGATGAAGTGAACAAGATGGCCGAACTCGGCACACAATTGGCCCATGTGGATGGTGGTGTACCCAATCTGCGTATCACTGTTCCCCAATTGGACGAATACAACATCGGCCAACTCATCTACTTCTTCGAGAAAGCTTGCGGTATCAGCGGTTATCTGTTAGGCGTCAACCCCTTCAACCAACCGGGTGTAGAAGCCTACAAGAAGAATATGTTTGCCCTCCTTGGCAAACCCGGATACGAAGAAGAGACAAAAGCCATCCAGGCAAAACTCTGATACTTGGGCATAGAATTGTGTCCTGAATATCCTTTTCTTAGGCACGGATTACGCGAATTGTGCAGGGAATATACAATATTTCCCGAGGGCTATGCGTAATTCGTGCCTAAGATTCAAAATAGAAGGGGAACAAATGGCTATAGCCGATGTTATATAACATGTAATTAAGGTAAGGGGATAAAGTTTGTCAATGTGAGAAATTATGAAAAAGTGGCTGATTCTATTTTTGTCATTTCTGTGTGTATGTTCCATTCAAGCCGTAGAGGGACGTAAGAAAGTGGCAGTAGTCTTGAGTGGTGGAGGAGCTAAAGGCATGGCACATATCCGTGCTCTGAAAGTAATAGAAGAGGCGGGTATACCGATAGATTATGTCGTGGGTACCAGTATGGGAGCCATTGTTGGCGGACTTTATTCCATTGGTTTTACTACAGCTCAAATAGATACGTTGGCGCGTACACAAGATTGGAAATATTTGCTTTCCGATGCCAAAGATCGTAAGGAACAGCCATTGGCAAGTCGTGAGCGTACAGAACAATATGTGCTTTCTGTTCCTTTTGACAAAAAAGCGAAAGAAACTCTGAGTGGTGGAGTTATCAAGGGACGCAATTTGGCCATTCTATTCTCTAAACTTACCGAAGGGTATCATGATTCTATCGACTTTAATACATTGCCCATACCTTTTGCTTGTGTGGCTTATAATTTAGTTAATGGCAAGGAGGTGGTGTTCCATAGTGGTGTGTTGGCTGCGGCTATTCGTGCCAGTATGTCTATTCCTGGGGCTTTCACTCCTGTGCGTCTGAATGATATGGTGTTGGTGGATGGAGGTATGGCCAACAATTATCCGGTGGATGTGGCTCGTAGTATGGGAGCCGATGTTGTGATAGGGGTAGATGTACAGGATACGCTGAAAAGTGCAGATAATCTCACCTCACTTTCCCAAGTTGTGGGGCAGATTGTCAATTTGATTGTGGAAAACAAATATCACGAGAACGTTCTTCATAGCGATGTTCACATCAAGGTGGATGTCAGTGGCTATTCGTCCACCAGTTTCACTCCCGTATCAATAGATACTTTATTGGCACGTGGTGAGCAGGCCGCCCGTTCTCAATGGAATAGATTGGTCTATGTGAGAGATAGCTTACTGCATTTGAATCCTTCAGATACATTACCTGTCCGTCCGGAGCATTTGGTCAGTATGAGTGACAGTGTACCGTTGATTGCGTCTATCATGCCAGAAGAACGCAAAACTGACAATGTCTTTCGTTTAGGAGTCCGTTTCGACAGTGAAAAATTGGCTTCACTCATCTTCAATGCTCATATGTTGTTGGGCGAAGAGCATCGTTCATTGGCCGATTTTACCCTCCGTTTGGGTAAAACCGGATTTGGCCGTTTGGACTATACTTTTGGTATCGACCGGCGTCAGAATTGGCAGAGTCTCCTTTCTTATCAATTCAGTTACAATGATATTGATCTTTACAACAAAGGACATCGTATCAGCAATTATTCCTTTTTGCGTCATCATGCAGGAGTCGCCTTTCAGCGCAATTGGCATGATATCCGTTGTACATTGGGTGTAGCCTATGATTTGTATCACTTCAATGACATGTTGGTTGCACCAGAAATGAATATTCCGGACAGCGATTCGGAAGAATCTTTCTTCTCCTATTATTATGATATGTATTTTGAAAATTTCAACAAGCGTGTTTATCCCACACAAGGAATGAAGTGGAATGCTTGCATTGGTTTCTATACTACCGATATGTGGCGGTACAAAGGGAAAACTGCCATTCCTATTGCCAATTTCTCATGGGAGGCTGCGCTTTCACCGCGTAGCCGTTTTACGGTGTTACCTGCTGTCTATGGTCGTATTATTTGGAGGAAAAATCCACCTTATTCGCTCTATAACAGTGTGGGAGGTACATCGTTTAGTCGTTATACAGAGCAACAACTGCCATTTATGGGCATCAGTTATATGGAAATGACTGCTCCTAATACAGTGGTTGGTGCCATCAAGTTACGCCAGCGTATGGGTAGTAACCAATATATCACCCTTACCAATAATATTGCCTTTTCCAGTGGGCAATTAAAAAAACTGTTCAATGAAGACCATTTCTATGGTTGCGGACTTACTTATGGATACAACAGTATTATTGGACCACTTGAAGGTTCTGTCTATTGGAGTGACCGTACGGACAAGTTGGGATTCCTTATTAATTTAGGGTATGAATTTTAATTAAAGAGAAAACATGGATAAAGCTATTAGAAACTACTTGAGAACTCATCATTATCGTGCTATACGTTTGAAAGCCGTGCTTTTTGATATGGATGGTGTGTTGTTTGATTCCATGCCCTATCATGCTGAGGCTTGGAATCAGGCTATGTCTCATTTCAATATGAACCTCAGTCGTGAAGAAGCCTATATGCACGAAGGGCGTACAGGGGCATCAACCATCAATATCGTCAGTCAACGCGAGCGTGGTTGTGAGGCGGAATCAACAGAGATAGAGGCTATTTATGCCGAAAAGTGTAGAATATTCAATCAATTCCCTCCTGCGGTGCGTATGCCTGGTGCTTGGGAAGTATTGCAGCAAGTGCGTGATGCCGGACTGACAGCCATGGTTGTCACCGGATCTGGTCAGCATTCGTTGCTTGACCGGTTGAATAGTAATTTCCCAGGGATTTTTCATCGAGAATTGATGGTGACAGCTTTTGACGTGAAATATGGCAAGCCGAATCCGGAGCCTTATCTGATGGCATTGCAGAAAGGAGAATTCAGTCCTGAAGAGGCTCTCATAGTGGAAAATGCTCCTTTGGGTGTACGAGCCGGATCTGCATCGGGCGTTTTCACTGTAGCAGTCAATACGGGACCATTACCTGATGATGTATTGCTTTCAGAAGGCGCTGATTATCTCTTCCCTTCTATGCAGGCTTTGGCCAACGGATGGCCTTGTCTGTTGCAATTGCTTAAAGATACAGTGGCGGATTAGTCCCTTCCTTTTTATCGGGATATAACTTTATCTTCCTTATTATATATACTTCAAGTGCCAACGGATATATACTCCGTTGGCAGAGTAAGTGCAATTACTTTTTACCCTCCTTTCTTATCACTGAGTTCAATAATCTCCAAATCTTCGAAATGGTCTTCCTTGATAGAAAAGCGGACAAGGGTGCGTACTTTGTGAAAGCCATAATTTCCTGCTGCTCCAGGGTTGATGTGCAGGATGCCCAAAGTCTTGTCATACATTACTTTCAGTATATGAGAATGTCCGCTGATAAAAAGTTTGGGTGGACGTACCAGTAGAATTGGTGCTATGGATTTGTCGTATCTGCCGGGATACCCTCCTATGTGTTTCATCACTATCTCTGCTTTTTCGATGGTGAAGCGGAGTGTCTGTGGGTAGCGTTGGCGGATATCCTGTCCGTCGATGTTACCATATACGGCTCGCAAAGGGCGGAAGGCGGCCAGACGTTCGGCTACTTCTAACGAACCAATGTCCCCTGCATGCCAGATTTCATCACAACTTTCGAAGTATTTCAAGTATTTTTCGTCCCAAAATGCGTGTGTATCTGATAATAATCCTATTCTTTTCATCTTTTTTTTGGCTTTGTGCTGCAAATGTACTACTTTTGACGAAAAATAGGGTATAAAGGAACTTTAAATCTTGAAAATAATGGCAGAGGATAGAGGGATATCGGGACCGTTTCGTTACTTCAATCGCGATATGAGTTGGTTGTCGTTCAATTACCGCGTCTTGCTTGAGGCAGCCGATGATTCTCTACCATTGTATGAACGCATCAATTTTATAGCTATCTTTACTTCCAATCTGGAAGAGTTCTACAAGGTACGTGTGGCAGAGCATCGTGCAGTAGCTTCGGGGCTAAAAGAGGTGGAGGACACGACGCGTGAAGAGGCTTTGCTTCTACTTGAGCAACTGACTACTGAAACCAATCGCCAATTGGCAGAACGGACACGTATCTTTGAGCAATTGATTGTGCCTGAACTCAGGCGCGTAGGTATCATATTTCATCAAGATCCTTCAGAAGTGGAAGAGGCTCATCTGTCATTTTTACATCGCTATTTCTCTGATGAAATTTTTCCTTATCTGCAACCTGTCTTGGTAAAGAAAGGGCTTGTACATACTTTTTTGAGAGCTGATCGTCTCTACATGGCTGTACGTTTGCGAAGAAGAGGACGGTATGACTATTATCTGCTTAAGCTGCCTTACAGTAAAGTACCACGTTTTGTGGAATTGCCACGCATGAATGGTTATGATTACATCATGTACATGGAGGATATTATCCAGATGTATGTTCCGCTGATGTTCCCTGGATATGAATGGGATAGTGGTTACTGTTTTAAAATCTCGCGGGATGCCGACATTTATGTTGACGATATTGGTACAACAGAACTTTTGGCACAGCTCAAGGAAAAAGTAAAATGCCGCAAGAATGGAGCTATCAGTCGTTTCCTTTATGACAGGCAGATGCCGGATGACTTTTTGGCTTATATGATGGATGCTTTCTCCATTGATCCTGACGAATTGATGGTGGGAGACCGCCACCTCAATCTGGAAGATTTGCGTCACTTACCTTGTCCAAATAATCGTTTGAGGCAGGAGGAAGAGCGACCGGCAACAATGTTGTTCAAACCATTGTTGGAAATGAAAGAATCGGTATTCCGTTATGTAGCCAAACGTGATTTGATGCTTTTTTATCCATATCATTCATTCGGCCATTTTATCCACTTCTTGTACGAGGCTGTGCACGACCCCCAGTGCACTGAAATCATGATAACCCAATATCGTGTGGCAGAAAATTCAGCCGTTATCAATACATTGATTGCAGCTGCGCAGAATGGAAAACGAGTGACAGTCTTTGTAGAGTTGAAGGCGCGGTTCGATGAAGAAAATAATTTGGAAACGGCCAATCTGATGCGTGCTGCAGGCATCGATATCATTTATAGTATCAAGGGGTTGAAGGTACATGCCAAAGTAGCATTGGTGCTTCGTAAGGGCCGTAGGGGAGGTGCCGGGCGCAGCTTTGCTTATGTCAGCACTGGCAATTTCAATGAGAAGACAGCGCGCCAATATGCAGACATCGGATACTTCACTTGCCGGAAAGGGATAGTGGAGGATTTGAAACGTCTTTTTTCAGTGTTGAGGCAAGAAGCTAAGGAAATAAGTTTTCAGCATTTATTGGTGGCCAAGTATAATCTTGTAGATAGCCTTAAACAGTTGATATCAAATGAAATATCCCTTGCTAAGCAGGGGAAGGACGGACATATTATACTCAAAATGAATGCTCTGCAAGATCCTTTGATGATTGATGAACTCTATAGGGCCAGCATGGCAGGTGTGCAGGTGGATCTTATTGTACGAGGTATCTGTTGTCTGATTCCTGGGGAGGAGTTTAGTCGTAATATTCGTATAACTCGTATCGTTGACAGTTTCCTCGAGCATGCCCGTGTATGGTTTTTTTCCAATGGTGGAAAACCGAAGCTTTTTATTGGTTCTCCTGATTGGATGCGGCGCAATCTTTACAAACGTATAGAAGCTGTCACTCCCGTTTTTGACGAAACTCTCAAGCAACAATTGATCGATATGCTCCACATACAACTTACAGATAATTGCAAGGCGTGTCGGGTGGACGGACACCTGCAGAATATCTTTCAGATGGCACCAGAAGAAAAATCTATCCGTTCACAATATGCTTTTTATGATTATTTGCTGCGGAATAATACCTGATTTTCTTTTGATTGATGGCCTTAATAAGTTGATTCGCAGTTTGTTGAATATTGTATTCTTGATGTAAAGGTTTTGATTTACTTATTGTATTCTGTATGAAATAATAGTATGTTTAATTTCTTTTAAATGTGCGAAGTACAATAAGTGTGTCGGAAAATCCTTTGTTAATGCATGATGCAACATTTTGGCCATATAAAATAGAGAAAAAACATCTCAAAATATTTTCAAGAAAGATGGAGAATGCCTACCTTTGCATTGTCAGAGCGCGGGAAAGCCGCTTTTGTAGCAGAAGTGGGCATTGCGATTCTGATTGTTTTTTGAAATTAATAAGATTCTGTTTTTAAAGTTTTGATGGTAATTTTGTGGCTGTCCATTCTTCGGGGGGAAGAGTGGACAGTCTTTTTTATGGTAGCTTTGTTTGGCAGCTGCCAAAAAATGGTGTACCTTTGCACATGAATAATGTATAACTTAAAAAGAGAGGAGAAGAAGAGAATGACGATATATCCCAAACTCATTTTGGATGCCTTGTCAACAGTACGCTATCCGGGTTCAGGCAAGAATATTGTAGAAGCCGGCATGGTAGAAGATAATATTCGCATTGAAGGCAATAAGGTTTCCTTTTCGTTGATATTCGAGAAACCTACAGACCCTTTTATGAAGTCAATAATCAAGGCTTCCGAGACGGCTATACTCACCTATGTGGGGCGTGAAGTGGAGATTGCAGGTAACATTTCTGTGAAAACAGTCCAGCAGGCTCGTCCGGAGGCTGGCAAGATGTTGCCTCATGTGAAAAATGTGATAGCCGTTTCTTCTGGAAAAGGTGGAGTCGGTAAGAGTACTGTTGCTGCCAACTTGGCGGTGGCTCTTGCTAAAGCCGGTTATAAGGTTGGGTTGCTGGATGCTGATATATTTGGTCCCAGCATGCCCAAAATGTTTCAGGTGGAAGACGCACGTCCTTATGCTGAGACCATTGATGGACGCGATTTGATAATTCCTGTGGAGAAATATGGGCTGAAATTACTTTCGATTGGCTTCTTTGTCGATCCGGAACAGGCTACATTGTGGCGTGGAGGCATGGCCAGCAATGCATTGAAGCAGCTGATTGCTGATGCCAATTGGGGGGAATTGGACTATTTCCTCATTGATTTGCCCCCCGGAACCAGTGACATACACTTGACCATTGTGCAGAATCTTGCCATTACAGGAGCCGTGGTGGTAAGTACTCCCCAACAGGTTGCTTTGGCTGATGCCCGCAAGGGAATCAACATGTTTACGAATGACAAGGTGAACGTGCCTATTCTCGGACTGGTGGAGAACATGGCTTGGTTTACTCCGGCAGAACTTCCTGAAAACAAGTATTACATTTTCGGTCGCGAGGGAGCCAAGCGTCTGGCGGAGGAGATGAAGGTTCCTTTGTTGGGACAGATACCTTTGGTGCAGAGCATCTGTGAAGGTGGAGACAACGGACTGCCTGTGGCGTTGGACGAGTATAGCATCACAGGGCGTGCCTTTATCCAGTTGGCGGCCAATGTGGTGGAGCAGACTGAATTGCGCAATGCAACAATGGCACCGACGCAAATTGTGGAGGTGAAAAAGGATTGAACTTTATACTTGCTGCATATCGCATAGTTTTTTGTAGTATCCGTTGAGGGCGAGGAGCTGTTCATGGGTTCCTCTCTCAACGATGCGTCCTTCGTGAAGCACGCAGATTTCATCGGCATTGCGGATGGTGCTCAACCGATGGGCAATGGCTATGGTAGTACGGCTTTTCATCAGTCGTTCCAGGGCTTCTTGTACCAGCCGTTCAGATTCGGTGTCGAGTGCTGAGGTGGCTTCATCAAGGATTAGGATCGGCGGATTCTTGAGGATGGCTCTGGCGATGCTGATACGTTGGCGTTGTCCTCCGGAAAGTTTGCCTCCCCGGTCTCCAATCAGTGTGTCATATCCTTGTTCGCTGGCCATGATGAAGTCATGCGCATTGGCTATTTTGGCAGCTTCGACGACTTGTTCCATTGTTGCATCCTTCACTCCGAAAGTGATGTTGTTGTAGAACGTGTCGTTGAAGAGGATGGCTTCCTGATTCACATTTCCCATGATTCCGCGTAATCCATGCAGAGTGGCTTCCCTTACATCAATGCCATCAATTGTCACAGCCCCCTCTTGTACATCATAGAAACGTGGAAGCAGATCTACCAATGTTGACTTTCCCGAACCGGACTGCCCTACAAGAGCCACAGTTTTTCCCTTTTCTATTTTCAGGTTAATGTTGCGGAGCACCCATTTGTTATCATATCGGAACGAGACGTCATGATATTCGATACACCTCTCCATAGTCTTTATCTCCTTCGGATGTTCGGGGTTTGTGAGATTGTTTTCTGCCATCAGGATTTTGTCCACACGTTCCATTGAAGCAAGTCCTTTAGGCACATTGTAACTTGCTTTAGAGAAATCTTTCAGCGGGTTGACCAGACTATAGAGTATCACCAGATAATATATGAATGACGGGGCATCAATCGAACTGTCTCCACTGAGAATGAGTGTCCCACCGAACCAAAGAACGATGACTATCAGTATCGTCCCTAAAAATTCAGACATCGGATGTGCCAGTTGCTGGCGTGTGTTTACGCGGTTTACAGTCGAACGGTAAGCATTGTTGGCTGCGATGAACCGGCGGTCCATTTTCTCTTCTGCATTGAAAGCCTTGATTACTCTCAGTCCTCCTAAGGTCTCCTCCAACTGGCTCATCAGGTCAGCCAGTTGGCTTTGTGCGATGAGCGACTTCCGCTTGAGTTGTTTCCCGACAAAGCCCATGAACCATCCCATCAAAGGCAATACGGCCAGCGTAAAGAGGGTGAGTTGCCAACTGATCATCAGTAGGGTAGAGAAGTAAGCTATAATGAGTATGGGATTCTTGAAGAGCATATCGAGCGAAGCCATGATGGAGTTTTCGATTTCTTGCACATCACCACTCATGCGTGCAATGATGTCGCCTTTGCGTTCTTCGCTGAAGAATGAGAGTGGCAGATTGACTATCTTGTGGTAGAGTTGGATGCGGATATCTCTGACAATACCGGTCCGTATGGGGATGATGGTAGCCGATGACAGGAAATAGGCTCCAGTCTTGAGCATTGTCATCACAGCCAGAAAGATGCCCAGCACCAATAGGGTGAGGCTGGCTCCTTGCGAAGCTATCATTTCCGACACATAATAGTAGAAATTGTTGATGGCCAGATCCTTCAGTCCTATATCCGGCGTATCCCATGGTATGAATGAGTACACCTTGTCGTCCATCTTGAAAAGAATCTGCAAGATGGGCACAATGAACATAAAGGAGAAGATGTTGAGGATTGCCGACAGCAGGTTGAACACTACAGTCAGCACCAAATATTTTTTGTAGGGTGGCACGAATCTGGCCAATATGCGGAAGAACTCTTTCATTTCGCGATGTGTCTTTAGTTTGTGTGAACGATTTCACAAAAGTGATTTCGTTTGCAAAGATACACATTTGCTGTTTACAAACCGCATTTTTGTACAGTTTTTGCTTCTTATTGGCCGACTTTTATTCCCCTGATGCCCTTATCATACGGTCATCAGGGGACTTTAGGGAGGTTCTATAAATTAGTCTCTTCGTTTATTCAGGTCAGTAGTGAGCCTCATTCACCACTTGTCCGTCGAAGAGGTTGATGATGCGGTCAGCATAGCCGGCATCGTGCCGCGAGTGGGTCACCATCACTACGGTGCATCCCTCTTCATGCAGTTGGGTGAGTAGCGACATCACTTCCTTGCCATTTTTCGAATCGAGGTTACCGGTCGGCTCGTCGGCCAGAATCAACTTGGGGCCTGCCACTACGGCACGGGCAATGGCTACACGTTGTTGCTGGCCACCGGAGAGTTGCTTGGGGAAGTGCTTTGTGCGGTGCGATATGTTCATGCGCTCCATAACCTCTTCTATACGTTTCTTTCTCTCTTCCTTGGGCACACCCATGTAGAGCAGGGGCAGCTCGATGTTCTCATATACATTCAGTTCCTCAATGAGATTGAAACTCTGGAACACAAAGCCGATGACACCTTTGCGTAACTCGGTGCGGCGGCCTTCATTGAACTCTTCCACATTGGTGCCCAGCAGTTCGTACGTACCGTTCGTGGGGTTGTCCAGCAGGCCCAAGATATTCAGCAAGGTGGATTTTCCACAACCCGAAGGTCCCATGATGGCCACGAATTCACCTTCTTTCACTTCCAGGCTCACGTTGTGTAAAGCCCAGGTTTCCACTTCTTCCGTACGGAATACTTTCTGCAAATTGTTTGTCTTTATCATATGTTTGAGTTTTTAAGAAGAAATCCTTCTCCTTGCTCCTCCACAAGGGAGGGGAGTGGATAGCCTTTAATCTATAAATTATTTATCTTCAATCGTTTGTCTATTAATAAAACATTCTACTCCTCCTTCACAGGGAGGGTCAGCATGGGTCTTTCACTCTCTCTTCATTGCCTCCGCCGGAGGGATGTGTGCCGCCCGGCGTACCTGCACGTAGAGGGCACCGATGGAGATGCCGCCGGTGAGCAGGGCTGCGGCCAGGAAGAGCCACACGGTGATGGGGACACGAGTGGCAAAATCGGCCGTATAGAGGTGGATGATCCAGAGCGTGAGCGGGATGCTGACGGCAAAGGCCGCGGCCATGATGGCCACGTAGCGGTTCATCAGCAGGCCGAAGATCTGGTGGACGGTGGCACCATGCACCTTGCGCAGGGCTATCTCGCGGCGACGGCGCTGGATGTCGAAGAGCGAGAGTCCCAGCAGCCCCAGACACGAGATGACGATGGCCACCACGCTGAAGGTGGTGTAGATGTGCACCGTGCGGCGGTCGTCGTCAAACACGGCGGCCAGCTCGTCCTCGATGAAGCTGTACTTCAGTTCACCGTTGCCCACTTCGGCATGCAGTTTTACCAGAAAATCGACCACATCGGCCCGTCGTCCCTCGGGGTACGAGGCATAGAAGGCGAAGGGGTGACGGCCGAAGCCGTCCTTGTCGGGCGTGAAGAAGAGGGGGCGTGTGGGGCTTGTCGGGTGTCCCGTCTTGAAGTCCTTGATGATGCCCACCACGCGGTAGGGCGGGTTGGTCTTCATCTCCTCTTGCTCTGAACCGTTGGTGGACCAGGTGAACCACAGGCGACGGGCTGGTTGCACGTAGGCATCGGACAGGTCGGTGATGCCCAACAGACGGGCCATCGATTCGTTGATGATGCAGATGTAGGAGCCCCATTCTGCGTATTCCTCGTCGGTGAACAGGCGGCCGGCCGCTAATTCGTAACCCATGATGGCTTGGTATCCCTTGGTGAGGTCGCCCTTGAGCACTTCGATAGTCTGTCCGTCGTGGATGATGTCTGTACCACCGCGTCCTTCCGTCATCTGATAAGGCATTCCCTGTGGGTTACACCAGTGGGTGATGAGGAGCGACTCGTTCAGACGGATGGGCAACAGGCGGGCCTTGTGGATCATCTCTTTATGCATTCTGTCCCACTCCTCTTTGTTGCGGATGTTGTTGATTCCATCCTCGCTGCTGAGGGTGGCGGTGACGATGTTCCGTGTGTTGTACCCCATGTCGGTGTCGAGGATGTAGTTCAGGTGACTGATGAAATAGAGGGCAAAGACGGCCAGTGTAGAGGTGATGATGTATTGCAGAAAGAGGAAGACGTCGCGCGACACTCCCGGCCGGCTCATGGCTCCCACCGATTGCATGGAGGTGATGGGTGCCTTGTGGACATGCGTCCAGAAGGGGTAGATCGTAGTGATGAAGGGCAATCCCACGAGCAGAGCCAGCGAAGCCTGCCAGTCGAACGCCTTGTAGGCCATCTGTGGAATGCCCAAGTAGCGCTCCATCAGCGGTTGCGATGCGTCGATGAACATCCAGGCGAAGAAGAGGCCTGCGGCCACTTGCACCAGATTTTCCACAAACAGGCAGGCAAAGATGTGGCTGCGCGTGGCACCGTAGATTCGGCGGATATTCATCTCCTTGCCCCGTCGGAGCAGGATGGCGGTATAGACATTCACAAAGTTGAAGATGCCGATGAAAAGCAGGATAGCTGCCGCGATACTGAGTATACGCACATTGCTGGCATTGCCCTTGCAAGTTTGTTCATCCATCCAAAGGCCGTAGGTGGGGTGGAAGTACAGCTCCTTCATGGGGAAGAGCAGGTAGCGCAGGTTGTACTTCCACAGTTTGCTGTAGAAAAACTGTCCGTTGCGCTCGTTGAAGTCGTCGATGTCGGTGCCCGGCCGCAGGTGGAGCATCTTCAAGGGAATGTAGCTCCAATCGCTGTGGTGGTAATTGAATACGATGTCGAACATGAAGGTGCTCTTGCACGCGGGTTTGCCTACGATGCCCTTCACCGTGAATATATCACCGCGCAGCGCTTTGATGGTTTTACCCAGTGGGTCACCGTCGGGGAACAGTCGGCGGGCAGCCTCGTCGGTCAGGATGATGTCGTTGGGGCCCTCCAACCGGTTGCTTCCGGCCAACAGGGGGAAGCGGGCGATGTGGAAGAACACACTGTCGGCTGCCATGGCGTTGAGGGAGAACTCCTGGTTCTCCGTCTCGACCATGAGCTGCTGGAGGATGCAGAACTCGGCCACCTCCTCCACTTCGGGAGCACGGCTGGGATAGACCCAACCCTCTTCTTTGTTGGGGTTATCATCGCAACCGAGGCTGGGACTGGAATCCCCCTCCCGCTCGGAGAGCATGATATAGGTGTTTGCCAAGTCGGCATAGTGGCTATCGACCGTCAGCTCCTGATGGACATACCTCAGGATGGTGAGGGCACAGGTCAGTCCCAGTGCGAGGCTGGCCACATTGATGGCCGTGTGGGCCTTGAAGCGGGACATGGCCCGCAAGGTTTGAAAGATGTTCATAATAAGAGTGGACCCCCTCTAACTCCCCCTGTGAGGGGGAGGATTCAGAGATTTGTTTTGATTTACTCTTTGGTTGTTTACTATTTACTGTTTATTTGCGATTTGGCTATTTGACCATTTAGCGCCGCATGGTCACTAGTAGATAGTAGCTCGTCACTAGTAGCTGTTCTCACCCCTTCGCTATCTCATCCGCCGGATGGGCATGAGCCGTTTTCCACACGCGCCAACCGATGCAGAGGTTGACCAGCAGGGCGACAAGGAGAAAGATGCCCACGTAAATCCACCACGAGATTTCGGTCTGTAGCACGTACTGCTCCACCCATGGTTTCATGCAGACATAGCCGATGGGGAAGGCCACGAGGGCGGCAATGACGAGGAGCAGCATGTACTCGCTGAAGAACTGCCACAGCACCTGTCCGGCCGTAGCGCCGAACACTTTGCGCACGGCTATCTCCTTGCGGCGCTGCTCGCAGTTGAGCATAATCATCGACCAGATGCCGAAGAGCGAGATGAGGATGCACACCAGTGACACGGCAGCCATCAGTTGGCGCAGCGTCAGCTCCGAGAGGATAATCTTGTCGTACTCCTCTTCGCAATTCTGCAGGCGGTAGGTTACCTTGCCCGTCTCAGGATTGTCCAGCAGGTCGGTCAGTTTCTTGCGCAGGCTTGCCCATGTGCCGGGGTGGTATTTGATGAGGTAGTCCCCATCCCCGTAGCTGCTTCTGTACAGGTCGTTGCAGAAGATATGGTTCTCCGCCTTGTCGGTCGGTCCCCGGTAGTAGATGTCCTCCACCACACCCACGATGGTGTAGCCTTCCTCCTTGTTCAGTTCCAATCGGATGCCGATGGGGTTCTCCACGTCCAATTCCTTGACTACCGATTCGGTCACCACGGCACCGTCCTTGTCGCCCTCCTCTATCCAGCGTCCCTCCTTCAGCCGCAGGCCGTAGAACTGCTGGAAGTCTTTGGCTCCCAGCACCATGATGCTATTGATGCGCTTCTCCATGGAGGTGCCTCCCACGCCCAATCCGAAGCCTATCATGTCGCTTCGGGGGAAGAGGGAGTACCCCTCGTGCCACTCCTTGATTTCGGGCATTTCGTTCAAGTGTTGGGCCATGGCTTGGCGGTCGTTGTCGTTGTAGAGGTGAAGCACAGCCATATTCTGCCGCTCGAAGCCCGGGTTGGTGTGGCGAAGCTTCTCCAGTTGCATCATCATCACCGCCGTGCAGAAGATGAAGCTGATGCTGATAATCATCTGCACCACCACACTCACCTTGCGGAAGTTCTGATAGGTGTGCTGTGCCCCGCGCCCTTGCAGGGAGTGTTGCACCGACCGGCGGCGGAAGTACCCGATGACCGGGGCCGACAGCAGGAAACCGGCCACCATCACGACGGCCGAGTAGATGAGCGTCTCGGCATAGATGGCCGGGCGGGCGGTGGCTATGCCCGTCAGTCCGCGGAACCAGGGGAGCAATGCCTCCATGAAGAACAGACCGCACCCCAGGGCAATGACCAGCAGCAGGGCATATTCGGTGAAGAGCATGGTCATGATGTTGCGTGTGGTGGCTCCGAACACTGTGCGCAGCACCACTTCGCGTTGGCGGATGAAGATGCGGTTGAGGAACAGCGTCAGGTAGTTCAGCAGTCCCGACAGGATGAGCAGTATGCCCGCCAAGGCAATCAGCCGGATGTGGCGGAACTGCACGAGTCCTGTAGCCGCACTCAGCGAAGCCGTTTCGCCCGAGTCGCTCAGCACTTGGCGGAACTCAGTGATGGGTACAGCCCCCAGTCCGCTGTAGTCGAATGCCCCGCTTTTGCCCCAATCGTGCACCGTATCCGGCACCTTCACCACGAAAGTGTCCATCTTCTGCATGAAAGCCTCGCCGTCCACATTGGGCCGCAGGCGGGCAAGGACATAGCCACGGATGTGGTACCAGTTGTCGTCCCCCTCTTTCCCATAGAGCATCTCGAAGGGGACATTACTGTGTCTGCCATAGCCGCGCACCACGGCGGTGATAGTCTTCTCACGGTCGCTCCACACGGTGGTGAACTTTTTCCCTATGGGACTTTCCGCGCCCCACACCTGTGTGGCGAACTCTTGGGTGACGGCGTACTGACCCTTCTGCATCCAGAAGTTTCTGTCTCCCTCTATCACCTCGATGCCCATCAGTTCCATAAGGGTGCTGTCGCATTCCATATCCTTGATTTCGTGCTTCACACCCTCTATCAGGATGTGTTCGTCCGACTGAAAGAGCTTCGTGCTCGTCTCTACCTCGGGCAGGATGGTTGCCAGGTGCTCACCGAGCGGCTCGCGCACGCTCAGTCCCTTCTTCTGATAGACCACATACAGCCTGTCCGCCTCGGGGTGCTGTGTGTCAAATGTCCGTTCATACCTTATCCATAGCATAGCCAAGGCAAAGCAGGCGAAGCCGATGCCCAAGCTGATAATACTGACCACCGATTGCAGGCGGTACTTTGCCAGTTGCCGCCAGGCAAGAGTCACGTTGTGTAGTACCATAATCCTTTAATAGTTCTTGGTTTGATGTTTTTTTATTTGTTACGTTAATTGTTAGTCGCTGCTTCATATCGTACAATCACGGCTTTATATCTTATAGAACAAGCTTCATGTTTTACGATGAAAGCTTTATATTCCATAATCTGAATCACGGATTATATAATCCAAATCACAGATTATATAATCCAAGCTTCAGATTATATAATCCGTGATTCAGATTATAGAATAGAAGGCTTCTGAACAGAGATGTTTTTGTCGCTTTGCAGCTATTATTCGGCACTTCCTTCATTTTCTTTCTTGGTATTTTTATTGTTCTTCTTTTATCTTCTATTTTTTCTTACACTCTTTTGGTGCTTCAGTCAAAGAGGCATGTGCTGTGCGGAGCTCCGTTGCGCCGGTGAATCCGATGGGAATGCCGCTTGCCAAAGCTGTCTGTCGTTTTCGTGTCACAAAAATAGGGAAGTATGCAAGAAATGGATGCTTAAATTCTGTTAATTCGTAATTTGGGGATGAAAAGTGTCCAATAATTGGACACTCTAATCTGCTGTTCGTAGAAAAAAGGTTGGAAAATGGCATGAACATTTGTATGAACCAAAGGTTTGCACTACTTTTGTATGCAGAAAAATGAATTGCCAAGATTATGTATCCTTACAAGATAGCTGTCATCGATGACAATCAGGCGGTGTTGAAATCGCTGAAGTTGGTGCTGAAAAGAGTCTTCGTTTCGGTGGTGACTCTGCCCAATCCCAATTCGTTGCCCTCGCTGCTGGAAAGTGAGGAGATAGATGTCATTCTGCTCGACATGAACTTCAATGCACAACGGCTGGATGGCGAGGAGGGCATTTCCTGGTTGAAGTATATCAAGCAGCAGCCCAATCCGCCGGCTGTGGTACTGATAACTGCTTTTGGAGACATTGGTCTGGCAGTACAGTCGCTGAAGGAGGGAGCCGAAGACTTCGTGTCAAAACCTTGGGACAACGACGAACTGGTAGAAAAACTGCTTGCTGCTATAGAGAAAAGAGAGACCCGACAAAGGCTGGACAGCACCCTGCGCGAAGCACGTCAGCTGAAAGCCCGTTGGGAGACTACACGGCAGATGACACTCTACGAGGTGGAGAACAGGCATATATTGGAAGTGTTGAATGAATGTGGCGGGAATCTGGCCGAAGCAGCCGTGCGGCTGAACATCAGCAGGCAGACCCTCTATAACCGCCTGAAGAAGTACGGAATCATGATATGAAAATCACTCATGCCTACACCCTGCGTTTCCTCTTTATGGCTCTGGCCCTTATGTTCACAAGCGGACTGTGGGTGTGGGGCTGGTTGGAAGAGTGGCCTCCCATCTGCAACCATCTGTTTGTCATCGTTGCCGTGGTGTTGGTGATTTATTTGTTAAAACAGGCTCATGTGATACCCGGGCAGGTGAAATATTTCCTCAGCTCGCTGCTCCGGCAGGACTATATGATGCACTTTCCACAGACAAAGGACGAAGGGATAAACCGGATGTATGCCGACATGAACCGTATCACGGCTCTCTTCAGAGACCGGTTGATGGACATCGAGTACAAACAACTCTACTACGACCGTCTGCTACGCATCATGACGCACGAACTGCGCAATCACATCACTCCCGTTATCAGCTTGTCGAGCGACTTGTTGGCACATGCCGAAAGCTATTCCCCCGAAGATATGCGTGAGGGCATGGAGGTAATTCTCTCCCAGTGTGTCGGGGCAAAGTCCTTTCTCGACTCGTACAGCCGGCTGGCACACCTGTCTGCACCTGTCAAAAGGGAGGTGGAGGTGGAACATTTGTTTGCACAGTTGCAGGCTCTGATGCCGCATCCTTCGCTACACTTTGTGTATGGGCAGGGGATGAAGTTGTTTGCTGATGTTGAACAACTGAATCAGGTATTGACCAACTTGATAAAGAATGCTTTTGAAGCCACTGACGGACAACCTGACGCATACATCGAAGTGATGGCATCGGAATCCGGCAACCGGCCCTACATACAGGTGAGAGACAATGGACCGGGAATCCCCGAAGAAAGCCAAGAGGAGATATTCCTGCCTTTCTATACCACCAAGTCGTCCGGAACCGGCATCGGGCTTTGTCTGAGTCGGCAGATCATGCGCCAACATGGAGGAGACTTGAAACTTATCGCGCCGTATGGACGTGGTGCAACCTTTATGCTGACACTGTAGCGACAGATTATGTGGCAAGACGGATTGTTTTACTGCAACGATGGATGAAGATGAGATAATTTGTGCAGAGAAAAGTGGTGTAGGATGAGAAAAAGACGTATCTTTGCCCAAGAAATACGTTAAAACCAATAGAATATATGAGAAAATATGGCATTTTATTGCTTGTAGCCCTACTTCATTGGGCAGGCAGCAGCCTTTGGGCACAAAAGAAAGTTTCCATCTTGGGTGATTCCTATTCAACATTCAAAGACTATGTACAACCCGACACCAATGCTGTATGGTATCCCTCTGCGGACCATCGGAACGATGTGGTGAAAGTGGAACAGACATGGTGGTACCAGTTCATCAACGACTATGGTTACCAATTGGAAGTGAACAATTCGTTCAGCGGTTCTACCATCTGCCACACCGGCTATCGCAAAGCCGACTACAGCGACCGTTCTTTCATCACCCGTATGGACAAGTTGGGTGATCCTGACATTATCTTCATTTTCGGAGCCACTAACGACAGTTGGGCCGGTGCACCCATTGGAGATTATTGCTACAGTGATTGGAGTAAGGATACACTTTACAGTTTCCGTCCGGCATTGGCCTATCTGTTGGAGGGTATCGGGCGTCTCTATCCTCGCGCGTGTACCTATTATATATTAAACAGCGAATTGAAGGCAAGCATCAACGAGTCGGTCTATACCATTTGTGCCCGTTATGGAGTGCCCGTTGTCACTCTCTACGACATCGACAAGCAGCGTAGTCATCCCTCGGTAGCCGGTATGAAGAGCATCAGCGTACAGTTGCACGAATATCTGGAGCATGAAGCTGAGCGGGTGGAGAGGCGAAAATGATGCAGTGTCCTTCACTTGACTATACGAAAAAAGGTGTGCATGCTTGTGTCCGATTTACATAAACACACAGCATGCACACCTTTTTTTGAACAGAATCGTCAGGCTTTACGGATGTACTCCACCAGCCATCCGCCAATCTCTTTGGTGCCATACTTCTCTCCACCTTCCACTTGTATCTCTGGTGTGCGCACATTGGCATCGAGCGAAGCGTCCACGGCCTTGCGGATGAGGGCACCCTCTTCCTTCAGATTGAAGTATTCGAAGAGCATGGCTACGGAGAGCACTTGTGCCAACGGATTGGCAATGTTCAGCCCTTTTGCTTGTGGCCAACTTCCATGAATAGGCTCGAACACAGGTGTACTTTCGCCTGTTGATGCAGAAGGGAGAAGGCCCATTGAGCCGCTGATGACTGAGCCTTCGTCGGTGAGGATGTCACCGAAAGTGTTTTCTGTCACCATCACGTCAAAGAAGGTCGGCTCCTGAATCATACGCATGGCGGCATTATCGACATACATATAGTCGGTTGTCACTTCGGGGTATTGCGGAGCCATCTCTTGTGCAATCTTGCGCCACAGACGCGACGAGGCGAGCACATTGGCCTTATCGACTACGGTGAGGTGCTTGCGGCGCTTCATGGCGTACTCGAATCCGACCTTCAGAATACGTTCAATCTCCGGACGGGTATAGTAATTGGTGTCGTAAGCCTTTTCGTCATCCTGATACTTCTCGCCGAAGTACATGCCACCCGTCAGTTCGCGGATGCAGATGAAGTCGGCATTCTCAACCAGCTCGGCGCGTAGAGGAGACTTGTGGATAAGGCACTTGAATGTCTGTACGGGGCGGATGTTGGCAAAGAGCCCTAATTTCTTACGCATGGCCAACAGCCCCTGTTCAGGACGCACTTTGGCCGTCGGGTCATTATCGAACTTCGGGTCGCCTACGGCTGAGAAGAGCACTGCATCAGCATTCTTACATATCTGAAATGTCTCTTCGGGGAAGGGGTCGCCCACTTCGTCAATGGCATGTGCACCACAAAGAGCGTATTCGTAGTTCACTTGGTGTCCGAACTTCTCACAAACGGCGGTCATTACATCCACACCTACGGCGGATATTTCGGGGCCGATACCGTCACCGGCCAACACTGCAATTTTGAAATCCATAAAATTAGAGGACCCTCCCCCTCGCCCCTCCCAAGGGAGGGGAGTAGGATGTATGGGTCATGTTTTTATTTGTTATACATCTGTTATTAATCACTTTTGCTTTAAGAGCTCAGATTTGATTGTCTGACTATCTACTCCCCTCCCTTGTGGAGGGGCAAGGGGGAGGGTCTTTTGTGGGTATAGTCTCTTCTATCAGATTCAGCATCTTCATCGTGGCCTTGATGGCTGCTTCCGTCTGGTCGGCATCAAGCCCTCGGGTGCGGATGACTTTACCGTCGAAACTCCAGGTGATGACCGTCTGCACGAAGGCATCGGTGCGTCCTCCGGGCGGGATGGTGACGGCATAGTTGGTCAGCATGGGGAAGGGACGGTTCAGTGTCACTTTATAGATTTTACGCAATGCCCTTACAAAGGCATCATATTGTCCGTCACCGCTGGAGTTCTCTTCGTACTCCTGCCCGTTGATTTCTACCTTCACCGTAGCCATGGGTTTGAGTCCGTATGCCAGATTGACGAAGTAGCTCTTCAGCCGTACGCGGTCTTCCTGAATGTCGTGCTTCAGTACGTCGCTTATGATATAAGGCAAGTCCTCTTGCGTCACCAGTTCCTTCTTGTCGCCCAATTCGATGATGCGGTTGGTCACCTTTTTCATTGCCTCTTCGCTCAGTTCAAGGCCCAGTTCCTCCAGATTCTTTCGGATGTTAGCCTTTCCGCTGGCTTTGCCGAGGGCATATTCGCGTTTGCGTCCGAAGCGTTCGGGTAGGAGGTCGTTGCAATAGAGGTTGTCCTTGTTATCGCCGTCGGCATGTACACCCGCCACTTGGGTGAAGACACTTTCGCCTACGATGGGCTTGTTTGTGGGGATGCTTACACCACTGTACGACTCCACGATGCGGCTCACTTCGTTCAGCTTGCTCTCATCGATGGATGTCTGGGCATTGAAGTGATCCTTCAGAATCGCTTGTACGCTGGCCAATGGAGCATTACCGCATCGCTCACCAAGGCCATTCACCGAGGCATGTATGCCTTGACAACCGCTGAGCACGGCGGCCAACACGTTGCTGATGGCCAGATCGTAGTCGTTGTGCGCATGGAAGTCGAAGTGCAGGGTGGGGTATCGCTTCTTCATCTTACGCATGAATTCAATGACTTGCAAGGGGTTGAGTACCCCCAACGTGTCAGGTAACATGAATCGGCGAATGGGCAAGTCCTTCAGTGCATCCATCAGTTGGAAGACGTATTCGGGCGAACTCTTCATGCCGTTGCTCCAATCCTCCAGATAAAGATTGACGGTGATATCCATTGCTTCAGCCTTCTCCACTGTGCGGATGATGTCGGCAATATGTTCCTCGGGAGTCTTCTTCAACTGATGTTGGCAATGGCGGAGCGAACCTTTTGTCAATAAATTTATCACTCGTCCACCCGCTTGGTGAATCCATTCCAGCGAGGTCCCACCGTCAACAAAACCCAATACCTCCACGCGGTCAATCATGCCGCGCCGTGCCGCCCAGTCGCATATCATTCGGACAGCCTCCAACTCTCCGTCTGACACACGGGCCGATGCCACCTCTATACGGTCAACCTTCACCTCTTCCAGCAGCAGGCGGGCAATCATCAGTTTCTCGTGTGGTACAAAGCTCACACCGCTTGTTTGCTCCCCGTCGCGCAGGGTGGTGTCCATAATTTCGATATAGCGTCCGGCAGACCCTCCCCTCTGCCCCTCCCAAGGGAGGGGAGTGGAATGCCTCGCTCTGTAACCGTTTTCTATCATGTTTCGGAGTATTTACTTCCCTCCCTTGGGAGGGGTTTGGGGGAAGGTCCCCTCTTTTTCGTATTCTTCTATCTTCTCTTTATTCTCCAACAGGAAATCAATGTCGTCCAATGCATTCATCAGACAATATTTCTTATAACCATTGATTTCGAATGTTTCACTATGGCCTGTGGCAAGGTTGGTGACGGTCTGGTTGGGCACGTCCACTTTTACTTCTGCCTGCGGGTTGGCTGATACGGTGTCGAACAGCTCTTGTTGGAATTCGCGGCTCACGATGACAGGCAATACAAAGCAGTTGAGCAGGTTATTGCGGTGGATGTCGGCAAACGAACTGCTGATGACCACACGCACACCATAACCGGCGATAGCCCAAGCGGCATGTTCACGACTGGAGCCTGAACCCCAGTTTTGTCCGCCGATGATAATTTCGTGTACACCTTGGCGCGGTGTTTCGCTGTACTCGGGGCGGTTCATCACAAAGTCCGCTACGGGCTTTCCGTCTGCATTATAGCGTAGGTCATGCATGAAGGCATCACCGAAAAATTTCGGGTCGCGTGTGGTACTGGCCAGATAGCGGGCCGGTATGATGAGGTCTGTATTACAGTTGTCAATCTGAATGGGTATGCAGGTTGACTGTATGATGTCAAATTTCTGTTTCATAATGATAATGGACCCTCCCCCTTACCCCTCCCAAGGGAGGGGAGTAAATACTTAGGGCTGCAGGTCTGTTTGTATATTGGTTTATATTAATTAGGTGACACATTTCACTCCCCTCCCTTGGGAGGGGTAAGGGGGAGGGTCCCCCTCGGATCAGTCACTACTCCCGTTATCGCACTTGCCGCCACTACAAGCGGAGAGGCAAGGATAGTGCGTGCACCGGGCCCCTGCCGACCTACAAAGTTACGGTTACTGGTAGAGATGGAGAGTTTGCCTGTAGGCACTTTGTCGGGATTCATGGCCAAGCACGATGAACATGAGGGCAGGCGCAATTCAAAGCCTGCTTCCTCTAATATCTTGTCAATGCCTTCGTCGATAATCTGTTGGCGTACGAGCCATGAGCCGGGCACGAGCCAAGCCACCACATTGGGAGCCTTCTTCTTACCCTTTACTACAGAAGCGAAGGCGCGGAAATCCTCAATGCGTCCGTTGGTGCAAGCACCGAGGAAGCAATAATCGACGGGAGTACCTTCAAGTTTTTGCCCAGGCTTGAATTGCATATAATCAAGCATGGCAAGGAATTGGTCTTTGTCGGCTTCGGCCACTTCATCCAATGTAGGGATGCACTCGTCAATGGCAATACCTGCACCGGGGTTAGTACCGTAGGTGATGCGCGGTGCAATGTCCTCGGCACGATAGGTAACTTCCTTGTCGAACACTGCGTCGGGGTCGGAGTAGAGCTTCTTCCACTCCTCCACGGCTTTGTCCCAGGCCTCGCCTTTGGGGGCATATTCGCGTCCCTTGAGGTATTCGAAGGTTATTTCATCGGGAGCGATGAGGCCGGCACGACTACCCATCTCGATGCTGAGGTTCGAGAGGGTAAGGCGTCCCTCCATACTCATGTTGCGCACGGTGGAGCCTGCATACTCTACGGCATAACCTGTTGCACCTGAAGTGGTCATCTGTGCCATGATGTAGAGTGCCACATCTTTGGCGGTAGTGCCCTCGGGCAGTGCGCCTTCGATATTGATGCGCATCGTCTTGGGTTTGCTTTGCAGGATGGTTTGCGAAGCCAATACCTGAGCCACCTCGCTGGTGCCTATACCCATGGCAATGGCGCCCACGGCTCCGTGTGTAGAGGTATGTGAATCACCGCACACGATGGTCATACCCGGCAACGAAAGTGCTTTTTCGGGGCCTACCACATGGATGATGCCATTGTCCTTGCTTCCCATAGCAAAGTGTCGGATGCCAAACTCGGTGCAATTCTTTGCCAATGTCTCCACCTGCTTGCGTCCTACGGGATCGTCGATGCGCTCCTGTTGGTCGCTCGGTGTGTTATGGTCGGGCATAGCCACTACCTGTTCGGGACGGAACACACGTATGTTCTTGTCTCTCAATGTGTCGAATGCCTGTGGTGTTGTCACCTCGTGGCAATAGAGGCGGTCAATGTAAAGTTGGGTAGGGCCGTCCTCCACCTTCTGCACTACGTGTGCGTCCCATATTTTATCAAATAAAGTAGACCCACTGGACCCTCCCCCTTGCCCCTCCCAAGGGAGGGGAGTGGATACATTTTTCATTCCTATTTCTCCGTTATTCATAACTTTCTATTTCTTTTGTAATTGTTTCTAATGTTTCTTCTATGTTGTATAATACCTCTTCGTTTGTAAAACGGATAACCCGATAACCCATATCATTCAAAGTTGATTCACGAATTTCATCGCTTTCTGCCTGTTTGCGTTCTGCATGATAGGCGCCATCAACTTCAATGACAAGATTTATGGTTGGCAACAGAAAATCGACGATGTAATCGCCAATAATGTGTTGACGAAGGACCTTTACCCCTAATTGTTCGGCCTTGATGGATTGCCAAAGTACATGCTCTGCAAGAGTCTGGTTCTTCCGATTCTCCAAAGCGAAAGCTTTCAGCAATTTATATCTGTCAGGTGATGCAGTCTTATAATCCATAATTGTTTGTTACATTCTACTCCCCTCCCTTGGGAGGGGCAGGGGGAGGGTCCGCTGGTTGGGTCCGCTGGTTGGATCTCCTATTTGAACTTGTTTATACAATCAATATACGCTTCCACCGAGGCAGCGATAATGTCTGTGTTGGCACCGAATCCGTAGTAGATATGTCCGTCGTATTCCACCTGCATATGCACTTTTCCCATGTCGTCCGATCCTTTACTGATGGCTTGGATGGTGAACTCCTTCAAAATCATGTGGCGGTCAATAATCTTTTTCAGTGCCTTGATGGCTGCATCCACCGGGCCGTTTCCACTGGCGCAGGCTTCGAACTTCTCGCCACTGATGCTGATGCCGAGGCTGGCTACCGACTGGACACCCACACCGCTGGTCACTTGCAGGAATTCCAACTTGATGCGGTGGTTTTGTGTGCGGTCGGCACCAGCAAGGAGCATGATGTCGTCATCGTTGATATCCTTCTTCTTGTCGGCCAGTTTGAGGAATTCCTCATACACCTTGTCCAGCTTCTCTTGCTCGAGTTCGATGCCGAGAGCGTGCAGGCGGTTCTTCAGGGCGGCACGTCCCGAGCGGGCGGTCAGTACGATGCTGTTGTCATCGATGCCCACATCCTTCGGGTCTATGATTTCATACGTCTGTACGTTTTTCAGTACACCGTCCTGATGGATGCCGCTTGAGTGGGCAAAAGCATTGCGTCCGACGATGGCTTTGTTTGGTTGCACAGGCATGTTCATCAGTGAACTGACCATGCGGCTTGTAGGGTAAATCTTCTGGGTGTTGATGTTGGTCTCGATATCAATGTCTTTATGACACTTGATAATCATAGCCACCTCTTCAAGACTGGTGTTTCCGGCCCGTTCGCCGATACCGTTGATGGTCACTTCCACTTGGCGGGCACCGTTCAGAATACCGCTCATGGTGTTGGCTGTGGCCATACCCAAGTCGTTATGGCAATGGGTAGAGATGATTGCCTTGTGGATGCCATCCACATGCTCCATCAGGTACTTTATCTTTGCACCATATTCAGCTGGCAGGCAATAACCCGTCGTGTCGGGGATGTTCACCACTGTAGCACCTGCTTTGATGACGGCTTCGATGACACGCGACAGGTATTCATTGTCCGTTCGTCCCGCATCTTCGGCATAAAACTCCACGTCTCCTACATAACGGCGGGCATACTTTACCGCAGCTACAGCACGTTCGATAATTTCTTCGCGATTTGAGTTGAATTTGTATTTGATGTGCGAGTCACTTGTGCCTATACCTGTATGGATACGCTTGTGCTTGGCATACTTCAGGGCTTCTGCAGCCACATCAATGTCCTTTTCTACGGCACGTGTCAGGGCACAAATGGTGGGCCATGTCACCGCTTTTGAAATCTCGATGACCGAATTGAAGTCTCCAGGGCTTGACACAGGGAATCCTGCTTCAATGACATCCACACCCAACAACTCCAGTTGTTTGGCCACTTGAATCTTTTCTACCGTGTTCAATTGGCATCCGGGCACCTGCTCTCCATCGCGCAGTGTGGTGTCGAAAATGAATAATCTGTCGCTCATAGTTCTTTTCCTTGTGATATATGTGATTTATTTTTTGCTTTGCTTTTATTAAAACGAAAAAACCTTTCGCACTGGGAAGTGAGAAAGGCTTTTCTTTACTGTTCTTGTATTTTGTACCTATCGTCAGGTTCAACATACCGCATAGCACTCACTTCCCACCAGACTTCCCAGTAGAATAATAATGCTTAGTAGGTTGATGTTGAATGTCTGCTTCATTGTCTTTTTTCTTCTTTTTTGTTTTTAACGGTGCAAAGATAGAAATATTTTCTCGAATGAAAAAGAAAAATGTCAGTTTTTTCAATAAAAAGCTGACATTTTATAAGATTTTTATCCCGGGTGGTTGATTTTGTCTTGCTCTTTTGGCTTTGTTTTTATGGCAGACACAGATTTGAAGGCTATTTTGTTGGCAGTTTCATCTTTTTTGTGTTTCTTTGCAGAAACGAAATCTTATATCTTTTTTACATAGATGAAAAGAATCAGAAACTTTTGGATGCCACTTGTTGTGGGGCTGTTGTTTTCTTGTGGTGGAAAGCAGGAACAAAAGGAGAGTCTCGAGGGACGTATCTATCAGATGGAGGCAGATAAAGGTACGGGTGTACAGCGTATGCAACCTTCGACTTCACAGGGAAATGCAGTGATAGCAGGGGCTGAATATCATTACAAAGTGCACCGTAGTCCGTGTGATTCGCTCAAATTGGTGAGCGACGAGCAGGGTACACAGTTTGTTGACAATGTGATTGAACTTAAAATCTTGCGTAATGGGAATCAGAAGGTTCTTCACAAGCGTTTTACCAAACACTTTTTTGCTCAGCAGACAGGCCCCGACTTTATGAAAAACGGAATCCTTGAAGGATTGGTTTTCGATAAGGTAGAAGAGGGTCGTCTGTGCTTTGCTGCCAGTGTGTGTTATCCACAGACTGACTTGTTTATTCCACTGAGTGTCCGGATTTCACCCAAAGGGGATATTTCTGTTGAGCGTATATCCATGATGGATGAGCATCCGGAGCAGGCGGAAGAGTCTTTGGATTAGTCGTACGGTGGGCTGAACCTTTTCAGACATTGGTTTGTTGGTATGGCGTTAGTTATTCAACAAATAAGAGTAATATGAAAAGGTTAATGTTAATGATGGTGCTGGTGCTGTCGGTAATGATGATGGCATCGGCAAGGGGTAGGGTAACGCGTGATACGTCAGTGTTACCGGCAGAAGCTCGTGAGTTTATAAAGACACAGTTTCCTTCGACTTCCATTTCTTATCTGAAGGTGGATAAGGGGATGTTCAATGGAAACAGTTACGAAGTTCGCTTGGCTGATGGCACAGAACTGGATTTCAACAGCAAAGGGGAGTGGACAGAGATTGACTGTGAACCGCGTGCAGTTCCTTCAACGGTGATTCCGGAGACCATTTCCCAATATATGAAGCAGCACTATGCCCGCCAGCGGATAGTGAAGATTGAGCGTAGTCGGAAAGGGTACGAGTTGAAATTGGAGAATGATCTTGAGGTGGATTTTGATACCTATGGCAATTTTCTGCATTTGAGCAGATAGTCTGCTAATCCAAATCAACTATGGTGATTCCGGCTCCGCCGAATTGTACATGCTCGTCCCGGAAATCAGCTACTCCAGGCACTCCTGAAAGGTAATTGCGTATGAGTGTGCGTAAGATACCGTTCCCAGTGCCGTGGAGTATGCGTACCCGGCTTATTCCCAACAAGATGGCATCATCGATAAAGTAAGTTACAGCCTGTAGGGCTTCGTCTCCCCGCATGCCTCGTACATCAATGTCTTGTTTGAAATTCAGTTTCTTCTCATAGACGTTGTCCTGAGTCTGTTTGCTGACGAATGTGACGGCTTGGGCTTTTTGCTCTTTAGGGGCATCGCTCCGTTCCAATCGGTCTGTCTTGACAGATGATTTCAACATACCAAAGATGACCGTTGCATTTTTGCCATTCACTTCCACCACTTGGCCGATGGAAGTCTGTCCCTTCAATCTTACATAGGTTCCCGGGGTGATAGATTCCTCTTTGCGGACAGGCGGTGTGGCCATTGCACGGGCAGTTTGTGCGGCCGGTTGTCTCTTCTTTTCCTTTTTGCGGTTTTGTTTTTCGCGTAACCGTTCCATCTTGCGTTCGATGGCGGCTTCCCGTTCAGCCTTTTCTTTTTCTGCCAGCGATTCTCTGAAGTCGGTCAGTTCCTGTCTCGCCTGTCGTGTGCGTTCTTTTTCGGCTTGACTTTCTTTGATGCTCCGTATGGTATTCTCGATTTTTGCATTGGACTCTTGCAGCAGTTGCTCGGCCCGTTGTTTGGCCGTGTCCAGAATAGTCTTCCGATTCTTTTCCAGTTCCTGCAACTTTGTTTCATACCGGTTGATGGATTCTTCCATCTTTTTCTCCTGTTGTCGGATGGCCTGTCGTTTGCTTTCCCAGTAGCGTTTGTCCCTCACGATGTCCTGCAGATACTTGTCTGCATTGATGTATTCGCTGCCTACAATTTCTGAAGCATCGGCTATCACCTCTTCCGGAAGTCCTATTTTTCGTGCAATCTCTACGGCAAACGAGCTGCCCGGATTGCCTATTTGCAGTTGGAAGAGCGGCTGCATCCTGTGCCTGTCGTATAGCATAGCTCCATTGGTCACCCCTTCGTTCTCGTCTGCAAAGTGCTTCAGGTTCTGGTAGTGAGTGGTAATTACTCCGTAGCACTTCCGTTGGTTGAAGCGTTTCAGTATAGCTTCTGCCATAGCTCCTCCTATCTGTGGCTCAGTGCCACTGCCGAATTCGTCGATGAGCAAGAGGCTCCGGTGGTTGCTGTGGCGGAGCATCTGCTTCATGTTCATCAGGTGCGACGAATAGGTGCTGAGGTCATCCTCAATGCTTTGTTCGTCGCCTATGTCTATGAATAGACTGCTGAATATGCCGGCATGACTCCGTTCGTGCATCGGGACGAGCAGTCCGCATTGCAGCATATATTGCAATAGCCCTACGGTTTTCAGGCATACCGACTTTCCTCCGGCATTCGGTCCGCTGATGAGTAGGATACGTTGTCGGCTGTCCAGTTCGATGTCCAGCGGCACCACCTTCTTTCCTTGTTTCGCCAACGAGCGTTGGAGTAGAGGATGTATGGCCATGGTCCAGTCGATAATCTGTTTCTGCTCTATAGAAGGTTTGATGGACTGTGTTTCCTTTGCAAACGAAGCCTTTGCACGCACAAAGTCGATGTCTGCCAGAAATTCGTATGCCGGCAGCAATTCAGGAATCAGCGGACGCAGGGCATCCGAGAACAGTGTGAGTATGCGTATGACTTCCCTTCTCTCTTCACTTTCCAGTTCGCGTATCCGGTTGTTGGCCTCTACCACTTCGGTAGGTTCTATGAATACAGTCCTTCCCGTAGCCGACTCATCGTGTACGATGCCTCGTATTTTCCTTTTCAGTCCGGGTGCTACGGGTATCACCAGTCTGCCGTCACGCAGTGTAGGGGTTACATCTTTCTCTACCACCCCTTCTGATTGTGCGTTGCGCAGAATGTTGTTCAGGCTGCGCGAGATGCTGTTGGCCGTTTGAGCCAGTTCCCTTCGGATGCGCAGCAGTTCGGCAGAAGCATTGTCTTTGATTTTTCCGAACTTGTCGAGTATATTGTCAATGTTTCGGGTCACTTGAGGATATACTCCCACCTCTCCGGCCATTCTTTTTAGGGCAGGGTAGAGTGGGACTTCCGTTTCGTCAGGTGTCCGTTGCAGGAAGCGGATGATTCCGTTCAAGGTTTCCAGCGAACGTCGCAGGTCGAACAACTCCTGTTCGTTCATATAGAGTCCCTCTATACGTATCCGTTGCAGCGAAGGGCGGAGGTCGTAGAAATATTGGTCGGGGAAATCGTCCTCCGTTTCCATGATGCGCATGAATTCGCATGTCCGGTCCAACCGTTCATGTATCTCTTCATAGATGTCAGTGAAGTCCATTTGCTCCACTCGCTCGATACCGAGTGTGCCCATGCATTTTTCTTTCAACAGTTGGCGTATCTGGTCGAAACCTATTTTTTGTTCCAAGTTCAGTGGATAAATCATTCCCTTATACCTTATATAATATATATAGCACTCAATTTTCGAGGCAAAATTACGATTTTTACCTTTTTTGAGCAAAAAAAAGGTCGGATAATTTGCAGATTCAGAAAAAAGCTGTACCTTTGCATCGCTTTTGAAAGGAAGCCCTCCTCCTAAGGAGTTTGGAAAGGTGGTAGAGTGGTCGATTACAGCGGTCTTGAAAACCGCCGTGCTGAGAGGCACCGGGGGTTCGAATCCCTCCCTTTCCGCGGTAGTATGAGATGTTGTCATCATGTGATGGCGACATCTTTTTTTTATCTCTCAAATCGGTAAATAGATAAAGAAAGATAATTTTTCCCAATTCAGTGTGTAGATTCGTGAATTTTACCTATTTTTGCAAAAATATTCCCATTTTTTTTGAGAATAGTTCAGAGTGAATGATAGTGGAAACAGTATGACGAATCGCTTTACAAGGATAGCAGTAAAGATAGGCAGCAATGTATTGACCCGTCGGGACGGTACATTGGATGTCACCCGTATGTCGGCATTGGTGGATCAGATTGCCGAATTGCGGAAGGAGGGGGTAGAGATTATTCTCGTTTCTTCAGGTGCCGTAGCTTCGGGGCGTAGCGAATTGTCTTTGTCTGCCGGTCGGAAGATGGACAGCGTAGATCAGCGCCAGCTCTATTCGGCTGTAGGACAGGCAAAGCTTATCAATCGTTATTACGAACTTTTCCGTGAACACCATATTCCCGTCGGTCAGGTGTTGACCATGAAGGAGAACTTCTCCACCCGCAGACATTATCTGAATCAGCGCAACTGCATGACCGTCATGTTGGAAAACGGAGTGATTCCCATTGTGAATGAGAATGACACCATCTCGGTGACCGAACTGATGTTTACCGATAACGACGAACTTTCAGGTCTGATAGCCTCGATGATGGATGCACAGGCGCTGGTTATACTCTCCAATATCGACGGCATCTTCGACGGTGCCCCAAGCGATCCGGAGAGTAAAGTCATCCGCACGGTAGAACTTGGTCGCGACCTTTCTGAATATATCCGTACAGAAAAGTCAGGCTTTGGTCGTGGAGGGATGACCACAAAGTGCAACATTGCCCGCAAGGTGGCCGATGAGGGTATCACCGTCTTCATAGCCAACGGCAAACGGGACAATGTGCTGGTCGATTTGATGCATGCTCCGGAAGAGATGCTCTGCACCCGGTTCGAACCTAATCGCGAAGCCATGCCCAGCGTGAAGAAATGGATTGCCCACTCCGAGGGGTTTGCCAAGGGAGAACTTCATCTGACGCAACCTGCGGTGCAGGCTCTGACGGGCGAGCAGGCTGTCAGTCTGCTTCCTGTGGGGGTAGAAGCCGTAGTGGGAGACTTCGAGAAGGACGACATTGTCCTGTTGGTGGATGCCGAGGGGACACGCATCGGTGTCGGGCGCATTTCGTGCGATGCTTCCGAGGCACGTAGCGTCATCGGCAAGCATGGTCAGCGTCCGATAGTCCATTACGACTATCTTTATTTGGAATCTTAGCATAACAATATAATAAGGAGTATGAAATCAGGTATCATGAAACGTTTAACTGCTTTTATTGTGTCATTGTTGTCTTTGCCCATGCTGTATGCGGCAAAGAGTTGGATAGATGTCACAGAAACCTATCTGGTCAATCCCGGATTTGATAACGATCTGACTACTGGCTGGAAGTGGACAAGTGACGCCGGCAGCCAGAAGACAGGTTACGGATGTATGGAGTTCTGGAACGGTACGTTCGATTTTTATCAGACAATCAGCGGCCTGCCTGATGGCAAGTACCGTCTTTCGGTGCAGGGTTATCATCGAGCAATGGATAACCAGCAGGGATACAGCAATTACCAGCAGGGGCTGGAGACCATCTCTTCTGTGCTTTATGCCAACGAGGTAACCCAACCGTTGGTCAGCGTCTATTCAGCATCGTTGACGGAAAACTATGCTGGCGGATGTTGGGGTACGGGCACCCGTTTTGAGTACATCTATTTCCCCAACACCATGCAGACGGCATCCTATTGCTTTTCTTTGGGGTATTATCAGAACCAGTTGGAGCTGGACGTCACGGGAGGAACACTCACTATCGGTCTGAGGAATCAGGATTGGGTAGCCAACAACTGGTGTATCTTTGACAATTTCAAATTGGAATATTATGGAGAATACGTTTCGGTGACGGATGTCACATTGTCGGCCACTTCAGTCGAGCTGATTTGTGGTGAAGTGCGTCAGCTGAAGGCCACAGTCGTACCGGCCAATGCCACGGTCCGCAAGTTGGAGTGGAGCTCATCAGACCCCTCTGTGGTGACGTGCGATGGCAACGGACTTCTGCAAGCCTTGACTGAAGGTACGGCTGTAATCCGTGCTACTGCTACCGATGGAAGTGGCATCTATGCCCAATGCAACGTCAAGGTAGGACGTCGCGAAGCTACTTCCGGCACCATCGTCATCAACGAGTTGCAGGCCGCCAACATTGACATGTTCGTCGATCCTTCGTTCAACTACGGCACTTGGATTGAACTCTACAATCCCACCGATTTGGCCGTCAGCCTGAACAATTGCTATGTCAGCGACGACCCTTCTGATTTGAAGAAGTATCCCTTGCGTCAGTATGGAGGGGCTGTGCCGGCACGTGGTTTCCACACACTTTGGTTCGATCATTACAGCCAGTGGGCACCCTCTCAGATTGATGCCAAGCTCGATTGCGAAGGCGGCACCATCTATCTGTCCAACAGTTCGGGTGAACTCATCTGTAGTCAGGAATATCCGGCGGCCATAGGTCGCACCTCGTATGCCCGCACTGCCGATGGAGGCAGCGAGTGGGGTGTTACAGCCAATCCCACACCGGGCAAGAGCAATGCCGCCAGCCGTTTTGCCGGAACCCGCTTGGAGGCTCCCGTAGTCGATAAGGATGCTTGCCTCTTCACCTCGCCGTTTACAGTGCAGGTTGAGATTCCGTCAGGAGCCACCCTACGATATACTACCGATGGCACCACACCTACCGAACAGAACGGAGCAGTCAGTGCTGACGGACGCTTCACGGTCGAATCTACCACCATCTACCGCTTCCGTCTTTTTGCCGAAGGCAGCTTGCCCAGTACGGTGGTCACCCGTTCTTATCTTTATCAGGACAAGGAGTACACCCTTCCGGTAGTGTCTGTCGTGACCGATCCCGTGAACCTCTACGACGACAGTTTGGGTATCTATGTGCGTGGAGTGAACGGACGTCCCGGTAACGGACAAAGTTCTCCCTGCAATTGGAACATGGACTGGGACCGTCCGGTGAACTTCGAGTACATCACACCCGAAGGAGAGATGGTCATCAATCAGGAGGCCAACATGGAGATGTGCGGTGGTTGGAGCCGTGCATGGACTCCCCATTCCTTCAAGATCAAGGCCAATAAGGTTTACGAAGGACTCAATTATATACCCTATCCCGTCTTCACTGAAAAGCCTCACCTCAAGCACAAGACACTCCAGATACGCAACGGTGGAAATGATACCGGATCGCGTATCAAGGATGCTGCACTGCAGGCGGTTGTCCATTCGTCCGGATTGGATATCGATGGACAGGCTTGCCAGCCGGTGGTGCATTTCATCAATGGCGAGTACATAGGTCTGCTCAATGTCCGCGAGCCGAACAACAAGCACTTTGTAGAGGCCAACTATGGGTGGGATGAGGAGGAGATAGACCAGTTCGAGATGAGTCCCGACTCCGGCTATTGCCAGAAGTGCGGCACCGACGAGGCATTCCTCCAGTGGTACACGCTCTCCGCTACAGCAGACAATGCAGCCACTTACGAGGAAATATGCAATCTGGTGGACATTGATGAGTATATCAACTACATGGCTGTAGAGATGTACCTTGGTGGTACCGACTGGCCGCAGAACAATGTCAAGGGATTCCGTCCCCGTTGGGATGGAGGCAAGTTCCGGTTCGTACTTTTCGATCTCGACGGCACCTTTGCCACTACCAGTCCTTTCACCACTTTCGAGGGTAAGCAGATTTATGAGTTCGATTACCTTTATGGTCAAGACACACATTACATTACAGAGGAGATAAAGTTTGTCACTATCTTCCTGAATATGCTGCAGAACGAGACTTTCCGCAAACAGTTCATCGATACCTACTGTCTGGTGACCGGTTCGGTATTCACCCCCGGCCGCAGCGAGCAGATTATCACTGAGATGGCGCAGCGCACCGAAGCCATGTTGGCTTACGAGTACAAATCTCCTTGGGGTACAGCCAATTCGCTGATCAGTTCGTTGCACAACCGTCAGCAGACCATGATTAATGCACTCAAGGGATACAGCCGCATGGAACTTTCATCCACAGCCAGCACTGCAGTGAAGTTCTCGGCCAATCTCCCCGAAGCCCGTCTGACCCTCAACGGACTGCCGGTGCCTACCAATGCATTTGATGGCATCCTCTTTGCACCTGCCACACTCAAGGCAGAGGCTCCTGCCGGTTATCGCTTTGCCGGATGGGCCACTGAGAATGGCGGAAATGCAGTGTCCCTTCTTGCAGCGGGGGCAGCATGGAACTATTACGACCAGGGTTCACTCGATGCATCAGACTGGACGGCTGTCTCTTTCGACGATTCATCATGGGGCGATGGACAGGCTCCGTTGGGATACTACACGGGCGACTCAGGCAATGGTCGTGGATACAACACCTTCTTGGATTATGGCGACGATGCCTCGGCCAAACGTCCCACTTATTATTTCCGTACCGAGGTGCAGCTTTCCCACACCCCGCTTTCATCAGATGTCTATACCCTCTCTTACACTGTAGATGATGGCATGATTGTCTATGTCAACGGACAAGAGGCCGCGCGTTATCAGATGCCGTCGGGTACAGTGGGATTTGACACCTACGCTTCCACCTATGCCAATGGCAATCCCGATTCAGGTACACTCACGCTTCCGGCTTCGCTCTTCAAGAAAGGCAGCAACCTGATAGCCGTAGAGGTGCACAACAACAATGCCAGTTCTACAGACATCTATTTCGATGCGTCCTTGTCGGTCACTACCTCTTCCGTTACCGGGCAGACAAATTATCTCTGCACTACCGAGGAGTATGAATTGCCGTTCGATGGTTCTGTCACTTCATTGGTAGCTTGCTACGAGCCGCTCTCCGGAGAAGCACTTGCCGGTATCCCTTCATTGCCGGTGCGTATCAACGAAGTGAGTGCCGACAACAGCATCTACATCAACGAGTTTTATAAGAAGAACGATTGGATAGAACTTTACAACACCACCGACGAACCGATAGACGTTGCCGGTATGTATATCAGCGACAATGCACAGAAGCCGGAGAAATATCAGATTCCCGCCTCGGATGCAGTCAACACAGTGATTCCCGCTCATGGCTATCTGATTCTTTGGGCAGACAAACTGGAGGCTGTCAGCCAGCTGCATACCACCTTCAAGCTCGATGCTGACGGTGGCGATGTCTTGCTCTCTGCTGCTGATGGTTCTTGGAAAGACCAGCTCAGCTATCCTCTGCACAGTGGTGAAGAGAGTGTGGGTCTCTATCCGGATGGTGGCACTTCCATCTATCTGATGAACACACCTACCTTTGGACGAAGCAACCGCTTGAGTGCCTCTTATGCTCTTTATATCGAAGAATCGCCCGATGGTGTCGGCACACTCGAAGCCGATGGAGGCGATGGCACATCGTTGCTCATCAGTTGCCGCGACCGTCAGTTGGAGATTCTTGGCACTGCTGTAGCCGGAGTGTCACTCTACAATTTGGCCGGACAACTCTGTCTCACTCCGCAGCCTGCTTCAGTCATCAGTCTGCCGGCCTCTCTGGCAACCGGAGTCTATATTGTGAAGGTGACGGATGCCACCGGTGGTATATACACTGCCAAGATAGCTGTCAGATAAAGAACATCAGTTGAAGTGTATTTAAAACAAAAGTCCGTCCGGCATGATGTCATGCCGGACGGACTTTTGTTTGTCATTGTCATCAGATGTACTTTTGCTGTTTCAACTCTTCGACAGCGATTTCCAGTTCTTTGTACCACTCCTCACCAAATTTGCGGATGAGGGGTTCGCGCAAGAACTTATAGACAGGCACATCTTTGGCTTTGCCTAATACGACAGCCGCCTTGCAGACATCCCAACGATGGTAGTTCACCGCCTTGTAGGGTCCGTAGTCACCGATGCGGATGGGATAGAGATGACACGACACGGGCTTGTAAAACTTGGTCTTCCCGGCCCTGTATGCCTTCTCGATGGCACAATAGCAACTGCCATTCTCACCGTAGCAGGTGAAGACACAGTCCTTACCATTCACAATAGAGGTCACAAGGTCTCCCTCCTCATCGGTATAGGCCACACCCTGTCTGTCAATGACTGCACGTGCTTCGGGCGAAAGGTCGTCCCATATCTCGGGAAGCACCTCTTCTATCTCGGCCACCTCGTCCAGCTCCAACGGAGCACCGGCATCACCTTCGATACAACACTCTCCCTTGCAGGCCGAGAGGTCGCAAAAGAATTTCTCTTTCAGCACATCGAGGCTGACAACTACATCATCTATCTGTATCATCACAAAAAAGGCCCTACAGACCCCATCCCAGCCTTCCCCAAGGGGAAGGAGTGAAATGCTTTGCAGAACAATTCACTCCCCTCTCTTGGGAGGGGTAAGGGGGAGGGTCCGTGGGGCCGTCTTTTATTTTACTTAATCAGACACTTTCCATTCATCTCTGCCGGTTGGGGCAAGCCCATGATGTGCAGGATAGAGGGAGCCACATCGGCCAATACACCATCCTCGACCTTGGCATCCTTGTTCTCGGTCACGTAGATGAAGGGTACAGGATTCAAAGAGTGGGCGGTATTGACAGAGCCATCACTGTTCACTGCATTGTCGGCATTTCCGTGGTCAGCAATGATGATAGCCTCGTAGTCGGCCGCCTTGGCAGCTTCGATAACATCCTTCACACAAGCATCCACAGCCTTCACAGCTGTCTCGATGGCGCTATAGACGCCGGTATGTCCCACCATATCGCCATTGGCAAAGTTTACGACAATGAAGTCGAACTTCTCTGAACGGATAGCCTCCACCAACTTGTCCTTCACTTCGAAAGCGCTCATCTCGGGCTGCAGGTCATAGGTTGCCACCTTGGGTGAAGCCACCAGGATACGCTCTTCACCTTCATAAGGTGTCTCGCGTCCACCATTGAAGAAGAAGGTCACATGGGCATATTTCTCTGTCTCGGCAATGTGCAGCTGGCTCTTGCCCTGAGTGCTCAGGTATTCGCCCAAGGTGTTCTGTACATTCTCCTTGTCAAAGAGGATATGTACACCGGTGAACGAAGCATCGTACGGAGTCATGCAGTAGTATTGGAGACCGGGGATGGTGTGCATACCGGCCTCAGGCATATCCTGTTGGGTCAATACCACGGTCAACTCCTTGGCACGGTCGTTGCGGTAGTTGAAGAAGATGACCACATCGCCCTCCTTGATGGTGCCGTCAACTGTGGCATTGTGGATGGGTTTCACGAACTCGTCGGTCACACCTTCGTCATAACTTTCCTGCATGGCCTGTACCATGTCTGTAGCCTGTTTGCCCTCGCCACTCACGAGCAGGTCATAGGCCACCTTCACACGTTCCCAACGCTTGTCGCGGTCCATAGCGTAGTAACGGCCCACGATAGAGGCTACATGTCCGGCACTCTTGGCACAGTGGGCTGTCAGTTCCTCGATGAATCCCTTACCGCTCTTGGGGTCAGTGTCGCGACCATCCATGAAGCAGTGGATGAAAGTATTCTCTATGCCATACTCCTTAGAGATGTCGCAGAGTTTGTAGAGATGGTCAAGCGAACTGTGTACGCCGCCATTGGAGGTCAGTCCCATCAGGTGTACACTCTTGCCATTCTCCTTGGCGTAAGAGTAAGCGGCCACCACCTCCTTGTTCTGCAGGATGCTGCCATCTGCACAGGCACGGTTGATCTTCACCAGGTCCTGATATACGATACGTCCGGCACCAATGTTGAGGTGTCCCACTTCAGAGTTACCCATCTGTCCGTCGGGCAACCCCACATTCTCGCCACTGGCCTGCAACTGTGAGTTAGGATATGTCTCAGCCAGATAGTCCATGTAGGGAGTTGCGGTGTTGAAGATAACATCACCTTTACCGTGATTGCCGATTCCCCATCCGTCGAGAATCATCAAAAGAGCTTTCTTTGCCATAATCTTTTCTTATTCGTTAAACGGTTTATTTCTTAATTGTCAAATGGTTTATTTCCTTAATTTGGCTGCAAATTTAGGTATAAATTTCGACTTATATGCCTGTAGAATAAGAAAAAATGTCAAGACTACTCTTATTAAAACACAATTCTTATGACAACCATCAATTTAAACTTCAGACTCTCCCCTTCGGGCGAATTGCTTCCCTCCTTCCGTTGTCAGGCGGAAGAAACCACCCTGTTCAACTACATGGAGAGACAAGTCACCACGTTGCTGCACCATGGGCAATCCCGTACAGCCGAGACCTATCATGCTACGCTCGTCAGTTTCCGCCGCTTCCGCCGCTGTGTGGATATCACCTTCGAAGAGTTGGATGCCGACCTGCTGGCCGACTACGAATGCCATCTGAAAAACAGCCGGCTTGTCCCCAATTCCATTTCATTTTATATGAAACGGTTGCGGGCCGTCTATAACAAGGCTGTATCCGAAGGGATTACAGAAGACCGTCATCCTTTCCGGAAAGTGTTCACTTCCTCCGAGAAGACGGTCAAAAGGGCCATACCCTTGAAAGCCATCCGCCGGTTGAGGGCGATGGATTTGTCCCATGACCCCTCTTTATGCTTTGCCCGCGACATGTTTCTGTTCAGTTTCTACACCCGTGGCATGTCTTTTGTGGATATGTCCTATCTGCAGAAGACTGACCTGAAGAACGGTCTGCTCTCTTACCGTCGCAAGAAGACGGGCCAGCTGCTGACCTTACGTTGGGAATCCTGTATGGATGAGATTGTCGGACGCTATGCCGCCTCTCCCTCTTCACCCTATCTGTTTGCCATCATCAGAGATTCTCATGGAGACTGCCGCAAGCAATACAGCAGTGCCCTTACCCTGATAAACCGCAAACTGAAGAGGTTGGGGAAGAGCATCGGACTTCCCCGGCCACTCACCATGTATGTGGCCCGCCACTCTTGGGCGAGCATTGCCCGCAGCGAAGGCATTCCCTTGTCTGTCATCAGCGAAGGCATGGGGCATGAGTCCGAAAGGACCACCCGCATCTATTTGTCCTCATTGGAAACGCAAGTGATTGATAAGGCAAACCGCAAAATATTGGAAAAATTGTAAAAGAAGGGTGGGGGAGTCTTCTGCTTCAAGAACAATCTCACCAGACAAGAGAGTGCGGCAAAATCAGATAGTAGGATGATGATATACCTCTATACCCGAATATGAATGCTAATTCGTTGAAAATAAGCGCGTAATATTTCTTCCTTCGGAGCAGATAAAGCCAAAAAAACAGTCTATCTCCTAGTAGGAGACGGACTGTTTGCCATTCATCTGATTAACAGAGGATTATCATTTTCCGCAAGGAGATTTTACATAGAAAAAAGGCCAAAATGCCTCAAAAAGGACTTTTTCATTCCTAATTTTTTTAATCGAAAAGTGCTAATAATCAGAAAAAAACTGTACCTTTGCGCCATAAACAGTCCGTCTCCTACTAGGAGATCGACTATCAAGTGAGCCATTATGGAGGTAAAAAGCGCTGCTGCACAGACCATTTCCGTACCGGTTGTCAATGGGACAACCGACCGCGAAGCGCTTCCCAAACATTGGATAGCCGCCCTCGTGCAGATGTGTTG